>NZ_CP016464.1:2550000-3750000 GCF_001713455.1 Bosea sp. RAC05 | reverse complement strand
GCGCGTCGTGCAACCCTTGCCCGAGGCGCTGAAGGAGCGCCTGCCGGCGGATGTCGCGGTGACCTATGAGCCGGCATTCACCAAGGCCTGCGGCACCGAGTTCGCCGACAGGGAGGCCGCGATCCGGGCCGCGGCGGCCAGCGACCTGATCATCGCCATGCTCGGCGAGGATTGCGAGTTCATGGGGGAGGGCGCCTCGCGCACCAGGCTCGATCTCCCGGGCGTGCAGCAGCCGCTGCTGGAAGCGCTGGTGGCCACCGGCAAACCGGTCGTGCTGGTTCTGGCCACCGGGCGTCCGCTCGTCCTGACCTGGGCCGATGCCCATGTCGCAGCCATCCTGCAGACCTTCCATGGCGGCACGGAAGGGCGCACGGCCATCGCCGACATCCTGACCGGCAAGGTCAATCCGTCGGGCCGGGTGCCGATGAGCTTTCCGCGCTCCGTCGGGCAGATCCCGGTCTATTACGATCATCTGCCGACGGGGCGGCCGCAGAAGATCCGCCAGCGCTATGAATCGATCTTTATCGACGAGGCCAACGAGCCGCTCTACCCCTTCGGCCACGGCCTGTCCTACACCCGCTTCACCTACGCCAATGCGCGGGTCTCGAAGCCGAGCATGAGGCTGGGCGGGTCCGTCGAGGTCTCGGTCGACGTCACCAATGCCGGCCCGCGCGACGGGCAGGAGGTGGTGCAGCTTTATGTCCGCCAGCCGGTCGCGAGCCGCTCCCGGCCGGTCCGCCAACTCAAGGCCTTCGACAAGCCGATGCTGCGTGCCGGCGAGACGCGCACCGTGACGTTCCGGCTCGAGGGCAGCCGCCTCGGGGCCCATGATGACGCGGGCCGCTACGTCGTCGAGCCCGGTCTGGTCGAGATATATCTAGGCGGCTCCTCGCAAACCTCGGTGATGACGCAGGTGATGTTGACCAAGTCTTGATGCGAGAGGCTTTAGCGCCTCGCGCTTTGCTCTCGACAAGCTAGGTTTTTCGGTCAATTCTCGTGCCTGCGGCTATCGGGGGACGTGCATCTGCTGGCCGCAGCGACGCTTTGGCTTCAAAGGATGCGGCGATGGCGACCGGGACCGTCAAGTGGTTCAATACTGAGAAAGGCTTTGGCTTCATTCAGCCTTCGGACGGCGGCAAGGATGTGTTCGTGCACATCACTGCCGTTAAGGAAGCGGGGCTGATGACGCTGACCGAGGGGCAGAAAGTCTCGTTCGAACTCAAGACCGAACGCGGCAAGACGGCGGCGGGCTCGCTGCAGCTGATGTGACCGGCCGGGCCGGTTGACAGCGCTGGTGGCGGACAGCATGCCGCCGGCGTGAAACAAGCGCGCCCCATCGGCCGCGTCGCTGGCGTCTTCGCCGCGACGGGCTCTCCATCGTCGCCTCATGCGTTCGTGACGCAGGCCGTCGAAGCTCTGGCGTTCGACGCGGCCGGTATTCGCGGTGACCTTCATGCCGGCCTGACCCGTCGTTCCGGGCCGCGCGAGCCCTGGCTGCCGCGTGGCCTGACCCTTCGCAACGACCGACAGGTGTCGGCGCTCTGCCCGGCCGAGCTCGCCGCCATTGCCCGCGGGCTCGATCTGCCCGCGCTTCCGCCCGAATGGCTGGGCGGCAATCTTCTCGTCGAGGGTCTGGTGGCCTTGTCCGCGATCGCGCCGGGCAGCCGGCTCGCTATCGGCGGCGGCTGGGGCGGAACCGGCCGTTTCGACGGCAGCGCGGTGCTGCGGGTCGAGGCCTACAACCTGCCCTGCCGCAGGGCCGGGGGCGCAGTCGCCGCGGCGGCGGGGCGCAGCGACCTCGCAGCCCGCTTCGTGAAGGCGGCGGCCGGGCTGCGCGGGCTCATGCTGAGCGTCGACCTGCCCGGCACCATCGCGGTGGGCGATGCCGTCGTCGTGATCCCGCCCGTGACGGTGAAGGGCGCCACGCGCTAGCGGGCGAAGCGCCGGGCTGCGGCGACGCAGGCCGCCACGGCGGCCGAGGCCGCGAGCATCGGCCAGGTCACCGTCTCGCCGAGCAGCATCCCGGCCAGCGCGAGGCCGAAGAAGGGCTGCAGCAGCTGCAGCTGTCCGACCGCCGCGATCCCGCCCTGGGCGAGCCCGCGATACCAGAAGACGAAGCCGATCAGCATGCTGAAGAGCGAGACATAGGCGAGGCCGAGCCAGGCGGGCGCGCCCGTCGCCGCGAGATCGTCCGGGCGCAGCAGCAATGCGGCGCCCGCTGTCACGGGGAGCGCCAGCAGCAGCGCCCAGGAAATCACCTGCCAGCCGCCGAGGCGGCGCGAGAGCCTCGCACCCTCGGCGTAGCCGAGCCCGCAGACGACGATCGCCGTGAGCATCAGCAGGTCGCCGGCCGGCGCGGCGGCGAAGCCCTGCGTCAGGGCGAAGCCGACGACCAGCGCGCTGCCGAGGCCCGACAGCAGCCAGAAGGCCGGGCGGGGCCGCTCGCCTCCGCGCAGCACGCCGAAAAGCGCGGTGGCCAGCGGCAGCAGCCCGATGAAGACGATCGAATGCGCCGCCGTGACATGCCGGAGCGCCAGCGCGGTCAGGAGCGGGAAGCCGATGACGACGCAGAGCGAGACGACCAGCAGCGGCAGCAGGTCGGCCCGCAGCGGCCGCTTCTCGCGAAACAGGAGCAGCAAGGCGAGGCCGAGCAGGCCTGCGATGGCGGCGCGGGCCAGCGTCAGGAAGACCGGATCGAAATCGGCGACTGCGACCCGCGTCGCCGGCAGCGAGCCGGCGAAGATCACCACCCCGATCAGGCCGTTGATCCAGCCGCTGGTCCTGTCGTCGAGCATGGGCGAACTCCGATCGCGAAGCCGGCAGCAGAGCGCCGGCCCAGAGCCGTTTCGCCAGAGACAGAACAGTACAATTGGGGCAAACTGTCCTGATGACAGGATCAGGACAGGCCGCGAGGGTGCGTGCGCTCGCCGGAGCGGACGGGACCCGGGTGGGGGCGGTAATGGCCGCCATCCGGCAGCGCATCGCCGGCCGGATGCTGGCGCCGGGCGCGCGGCTGCCGTCGATCCGGGCCCTGGCGGGGACGATGGCGGTGTCGAAATCCACGGTCGTGGAGGCCTATGACAGGCTCGCGGCCGAGGGGGTGATCGAGGCCCGCCGCGGCTCGGGGTTCTATGTCGCCGGCCATGCGCCGCCGTTTTCGCCGGCCGATCTCGGGCCGCGGCTGGAGCGTGAGGTCGATCCGTTCTGGGTCTCGCGGCAGTCGCTCGATGCGGGCGAGGCGGTGCTGAAGCCGGGCTGCGGCTGGCTGCCGGCTGACTGGCTGCCGCAGGAGAGCCTGCGCCGGGCGCTGCGCGTGCTCTCCCGCGCTCCTGCCGAGACACTCGCGGATTACGGCACGCCGCTGGGGCTCGCGCCGCTGCGGCAGTTGCTGTCGCGCCGGCTGGCGGCCCATGGCGTCGAGGCGGCGCCCGACCAGATCCTGCTAACCGAATCCGGCACACAGGCGCTCGATCTCGTCTGCGGCCTGCTCGTCGAGCCCGGCGATACCGTGCTGGTCGATGATCCCTGCTATTTCAACTTCCATGCCCTTCTGCGGGCGCATCGCGTGCGCATCGTCGGCGTGCCCTATGGTCCCAACGGCCCTGATCTCGCGGCCTTCGAGCAGGTTCTGGCCGAGCACCAGCCGCGGCTCTACGTCACCAATTCCGGTCTGCACAACCCGACCGGCGCGAGCCTCTCGCCGGTTGTCGCGCACCGCATCCTCAAGCTGTCCGAGGCGTTCGGACTGACCATCGTCGAGGACGACATCTTCGCCGATTTCGAGCCGGAGCCGGCGCCCCGTCTGGCCGCCTTCGACGGGCTGGAGCGCGTCGTCCAGATCGGCAGCTTTTCGAAGTCGCTCTCGGCCTCGGTGCGCTGCGGCTACATCGCCGCCCGGCGGGACTGGATCGAAGGGCTGATCGACCTGAAGATCGCCGCCTCCTTCGGGACGGGGCGGCTGGCCGCGGAGCTCGTGCTGGGCGTGCTGATCGATGGCAGCTATCGCCGGCACATGGACGGGCTGCGGGTGCGTCTGGCGCGGGCGATGGGCGAGACCGCGGCGCGCCTGCGGGCGATCGGCATCGAGCCCTGGCTCGAGCCGCGCGGTGGCATGTTCCTGTGGTGCTTGCTGCCGGAGGGGCTGGATTCGGCGGTCATCGCGCAGCGGCTGCTGGCGCAGGACATCGTTCTGGCGCCCGGCAATGTCTACAGCCTGTCGCAGAGTGCGGCCCGCTTCATGCGCTTCAATGTCGCTCAGTCGGGTGACCCGCGGCTGTTCGAGGCTTTGCGGAGGATGACGATGGCAGCCCCGCGAGCAGAATGATCTTGCGTCCATGCCGAGAGTGACATAAACATATCTTTATATCTTTTTGGATGCCGTTGCGGAGTTCCTGTTTGCGCCTGCCGACCACGCTCGCCTCCGACGTCCTGCTCGCTGCGCTGCGCGCCGCGGGGGAGGAGACGCGGCTGCGCATCCTGGCGCTGCTGTCGGAAGGCGAGTTGTCGGTGTCGGACCTGACCGACATCCTCGGGCAGTCGCAGCCGCGGATTTCGCGCCATCTCAAGCTGCTGGCCGAGGCGGGGCTGGTCAGGCGCTCGCGCGAAGGCGCCTGGGCCTTCTTCCGGCTCGACGAAACCGGCACCGGCGGGGCCTTCGCCGCCTCGCTCGCCGCCTGGCTCGACCGGTCGGACCCGGTGCTGGCCGCCGATCGCGAGCGGCTCGCGGCGGTTCGCGGCACACGAGCTGAGGCTGCGCAATCCTATTTCGCCAGCGTGGCGCGCGACTGGGACCGGCTGCGCTCGCTGCATGTTCCCGACGAGGCGGTCGAGGCCGCCGTCGAGGCCGCGGTGGGGAAGGGCACGCCCGGAAGCATGCTCGACCTCGGCACCGGCACCGGCCGGATGCTCGAGCGCATCGCGCCGAAATTCGGGCGCGCGGTCGGTGTCGACGCCAACCATGCCATGCTCGCCGTGGCGCGAGCCAATCTCGAGAAGGTGGGGCTGGCGCGCGTCGAACTGCGGCAGGGCGACATCTATGCGCTGCCGTTCCCGCGCGGCAGTTTCGATCTCGTGGTGATCCACCAGGTGCTGCACTTCCTCGACGATCCCGGGCGCGCGGTGCGCGAGGCGGCCGCGATGCTGGCTCCCGGCGGACGGCTCATCGTCGTCGATTTCGCGCCGCACGAGATGGAGTTCCTGCGGGCCGAGCATGCCCATCGCCGGCTCGGCTTCTCGCGGGCCCAGATTGCCGGCTGGTTCGCCGAGAGCGGGCTGGCCTGCGATCTCTCCGAGGAAATCAAGCTCGCCGGCGGCGGCTCGGGCCAGTTGCCCGTGATGCTCTGGCGGGGCTGCGACCGGCGCGTGCAGTCCGACCCGATGCCGCGACAGACCAATCTAGAGGTAGCCTGATGAACGCGTTCCGCCCGAGCCGGCATGGCTCCCGCCGCCCGAAGGTCTCCTTCGAGTTCTTCCCGCCCAAGACCGCCGAGATGGAGGTCTCGCTCTGGGAGAGCGTGCGCCGGCTGGAGCCGCTCGCTCCGTCCTTCGTCTCGGTGACCTATGGTGCCGGCGGCTCGACGCGCGAGCGCACCCACGCCACCGTCAAGCGCATGGTCGAGGAGACCGGCCTGAAGCCGGCGGCCCATCTCACCTGCGTCTCCGCGTCCCGCGACGAGGTCGACGAGGTCATCCGCGGCTATTGGGAGGCCGGCGTGCGTCATGTCGTGGCGCTGCGCGGCGATCCCGCCGGCGGGCTCGGCACGGTCTACGAGCCGCATCCGGACGGATACCACCAGACGTCGGATCTGGTGGCGGGCCTGAAGCGCATCGGCGATTTCGAGGTCACGGTCTCGGCCTATCCGGAAAAGCATCCCGAGGCGGCCTCGCTGGAGGCCGACATCGACGCGCTGAAGAAGAAGGTCGACGCCGGGGCGACGCGCGCGATCACCCAGTTCTTCTTCGATAACGACGTCTATTTCCGCTATCTCGACAAGGTCCGTGCGGCCGGGATCGACATCCCGATCCTGCCCGGCATCGTGCCCGTTCAGAACTTCAAGCAGACCGCGAATTTCGCCCGCAAGACGGGAGCGAGCGTGCCGCAATGGCTGGCCGACCGCTTCGAGGGTCTGGAGGAGGACGCTGCGACGCGCCGGCTCGTGGCGGCCGCCGTCTGCGCCGAGCAGGTGCTGGACCTGATCGACCGCGGCGTCGGCGACCTGCATTTCTACACGATGAATAAAGCCGATCTGGTCTATGCCATCTGCCATCTCGCCGGGGTCAAGCCGGAGCGTGGCGAGGCACAGGCTGCCGCGGCGGAGTGAATTCGTCATCGCGAGCGTAGCGGCGCAATCCAGGGCTCACTGGCCATCTGGATCTGCGTCGTCGCTTTGACCCTCGCAATGACGGCAAGGGCGCCACCCGCGCCAGCAAGAACTGAGACGAAAGCGCACCATGTCCGAGTTCACGCCCACCCCCGTCGACGGCGCCGAGATCGAACGCGCGCTGCGCCAATCCGCATCCGAGCGCATCCTGGTGCTCGACGGTGCCATGGGGACGCAGATCCAGAACCAGAAGTTCTCCGAAGCGGATTTCCGCGGCGAGCGCTTCAAGGGCTGGAACCACGATCTCAAGGGCAACAACGACCTGCTGGTGCTGACCCAGCCGGACGCGATCCGCGACATCCACCTCGCCTATTTCACGGCGGGTGCCGACATCGTCGAGACCAACACCTTCTCCTCGACCCAGATCGCCCAGGCCGACTACGGCATGGAGGCGCTGGCCTATGAGCTGAACGTGGTGTCGGCGCGGCTGGCGCGCGAGGCGGCGGCCATCGCCCAGAAGGCGGACGGGCGGCGCCGCTATGTCGCCGGCGCGATCGGCCCGACCAACCGCACGCTGTCGATCTCACCGGACGTCAACAACCCCGGCTTCCGGGCTGTGACCTTCGACCAGGTGCGCGAGTCCTATGCCGAGCAGATCCGCGGGCTGATCGACGGCGGGTCCGAGATCATCCTGGTCGAGACGATCTTCGACACCCTCAACGCCAAGGCGGCGATCGTCGCGATCGAGAACGTCTATCGCGAGCGTGGCATCCGCCTGCCGGTGATGATCTCCGGCACGATCACCGACCTGTCGGGGCGCACCCTCTCGGGCCAGACGACGGAGGCCTTCTGGAACGCGGTGCGCCATGCCGCGCCGCTGACGATCGGCCTCAACTGCGCGCTCGGCGCGCGCGAGATGCGCGCCCACATCAAGGATCTGTCGCGCGTCGCCGACACGCTGATCTGCGCCTATCCGAATGCCGGCCTGCCCAACGAATTCGGGATGTATGACGAGAGCCCCGAGGCGACGGCGGCCATGCTGGCCGAGTTCGCCGATTCGGGCCTCGTCAACGTCGTCGGCGGCTGCTGCGGCACGACGCCGGGGCATATCGCGGCGATCGCGCAGGCGGTGGCCGGCAAGGCGCCGCGCCAGGTGCCGGAGATCAAGCGCTATCTGCGGCTGGCGGGTCTGGAGCCCTTCACGCTCGACGAGACGATCCCCTTCGTCAATGTCGGCGAGCGCACCAACGTCACCGGCTCGGCCAAGTTCCGCAAGCTGATCACCACTGGCGACTATGCCGCCGCGCTCGACGTGGCGCGCGACCAGGTCGCCAATGGCGCGCAGGTGATCGACGTCAACATGGACGAGGGCCTGCTCGATTCCGAGAAGGCGATGACCGAGTTCCTCAACCTGATCGCCTCGGAGCCGGACATCAGCCGCGTGCCGATCATGGTCGATTCCTCCAAGTTCCCGATCATCGAGGCCGGCCTGAAGACGATCCAGGGCAAGCCCATCGTCAATTCGATTTCGATGAAGGAGGGCGAGGAGGCCTTCCTCGAGCAGGCCCGCATCTGCCGCAACTACGGCGCGGCCGTGGTGGTGATGGCCTTCGACGAGACCGGCCAGGCCGACACCTACGCCCGCAAGATCGAGATCTGCACGCGCGCCTACAAGCTCCTGACCGAGCAGATCGGCTTCCCGCCCGAGGACATCATCTTCGACCCCAACGTCTTCGCGGTGGCGACGGGCATCGAGGAGCACGACAACTACGGCAACGACTTCATCGAGGCGACCAAGACGATCCGCGAGACCCTGCCGCACGCCCATATCTCGGGCGGCGTCTCGAACCTGTCCTTCTCGTTCCGCGGCAACGAGAAGGTCCGCGAGGCGATGCACTCGGTCTTCCTATACCACGCCATCAAGGTCGGCATGGATATGGGCATCGTCAATGCGGGCCAGCTCGGCTCCTATGACGATCTCGACCCCGAGCTGCGCGAGCTCTGCGAGGATGTCGTCCTCAACCGCCGCAAGGACTCGACCGAGCGGCTGCTCGACGCGGCGCCGCGCTTCAAGGGCGACGGCTCGGTGTCCTTCTCCGGCAAGGACATGGCCTGGCGCGAGAACCCGGTCGAAAAGCGTCTGGAATACGCGCTGGTCAACGGCATCACCGCCTTCATCGACGTCGATGTCGAGGAGGCGCGCCAGCAGGCGGACAAGCCGCTGCACGTCATCGAGGGGCCGCTGATGGCCGGCATGAACGTCGTCGGCGACCTGTTCGGCGCAGGCAAGATGTTCCTGCCGCAGGTGGTGAAGTCGGCCCGCGTGATGAAGCAGGCGGTCGCCTATCTGATGCCCTTCATGGAGGAGGAGAAGCGCCTCAACGGCGGTTCGCAGCGCTCGGCCGCCGGCAAGGTGCTGATGGCGACGGTGAAGGGCGATGTCCACGACATCGGCAAGAACATCGTCGGCGTCGTGCTCCAGTGCAACAATTACGAGGTCATCGACCTCGGCGTGATGGTGCCGACGCAGAAGATCCTCGACGTCGCCCGCAAGGAGAAGGTCGACATCATCGGGCTGTCCGGCCTGATCACGCCCTCGCTCGACGAGATGGTGACGGTGGCCTCCGAGATGGAGCGCGAGGGCTTCGACATTCCCCTGCTGATCGGCGGGGCGACGACGAGCCGCGTCCATACGGCGGTGAAGATCCACCCGGCCTATGAGAAGGGCCAGACGGTCTATGTCACCGATGCCTCGCGCGCCGTCGGCGTGGTCTCGAGCCTGCTCTCGCAGGACCAGAAGCCGGCCTATGTCGAGGGCATCCGGGCCGAGTACGCCAAGGTCTCGGCGGCGCATCGCCGCTCGGAGGCCGACAAGCAGCGCCTGCCGCTGGCGAAGGCCCGCGCCAACGCCTTCAAGGCCGACTGGAGCGCCTATCAGCCGCCCAAGCCCAGCTTCCTGGGGACGCGCACCTTCCGCACCTATGATCTCGCCGACCTCGTGCCGCTGATCGACTGGACCCCCTTCTTCCAGACCTGGGAGATGAAAGGGCGCTTCCCGGCGATCCTCGAGGACGAGACGCAGGGGCCGGCGGCGCGCGCGCTGTGGGACGATGCGCAGGCGATGCTGAAGCGCATCGTCGACGAGCGCTGGTTCAACCCGAAGGCGGTGATCGGCTTCTGGCCGGCCAATGCGGTCGGCGACGACATCGCGCTCTACACCGGCGAAAGCCGCGCGGAGCGGCTGGCGACGCTGCATGGGCTGCGCCAGCAGCTCTCCAAGCGCGATGGCAAGCCCAACATGTGCATCGCGGATTTCGTCGCGCCGGAAGGCGTCGATCGGCCCGACTATATCGGCGCCTTCGTGGTGACGGCCGGCGCCGAGGAAGAGCGCATCTCCGAACGGTTCGCGCGCGACAACGACGATTATCGCTCGATCATGGTCAAGGCGCTGGCCGACCGCTTCGCCGAGGCCTTCGCCGAGCGCATGCACCAGCTCGTGCGCAGGGAGTACTGGGGCTACGCCGCCGACGAGAGCCTCGCCAACGAGGACCTGATCCGCGAGGAGTATCGCGGCATCCGCCCGGCGCCGGGCTATCCCGCCCAGCCCGACCACACCGAGAAGGCGACCCTGTTCGAGCTGCTGAAGGCGGAAGAGCGCGTCGGCGTGAAGCTGACCGAGAGCTTCGCGATGTGGCCCGGCTCCTCCGTGTCGGGGCTCTATCTCGCTCATCCCGACGCCTATTACTTCGGCGTCGCCAAGGTCGAGCGCGACCAGGTCGAGGATTATGCCGCCCGTAAGGGCATGCCGATCCACGAGGTCGAGCGCTGGCTGGCGCCGATCCTCAACTACGAGCCCGCGAGCTACCGGCTCGAGGCGGCGGAGTAGCGCCTCCGTCCGTGGCGGGTTTCACAGTCTGCCCTTGTTGAATGGGGGTGGGGCGGCGTATAGCCCCGCAGGGCCTGCCGGCCCGACCTCGGACACGGAACGGACCGGACATGGCTGACGACGACTACGTCTATGACGAGGTGACGGGCGAGTGGCGCCCCGCCTCCGAGATGGCCGCGGCGGCCGCGCCGGACGGCATCGTCGTGCGCGATGCCGCCGGCAACACGCTGGCCGACGGCGATTCCGTCGTCCTGATCAAGGACCTCAAGGTCAAGGGCGCCGGCCAGACCCTGAAGCAGGGCACCGTGATCCGCTCGATCCGCCTCACCGATGATCCCGAGGAGATCGACTGCCGGCACGAGACGATCCGCGGCCTCGTGCTGCGCACCGAGTTCGTGCGCAAGCGCGGATGAGCGGAGCCTCGCCCGTGATCCGCAAGGCGACGCCGGCCGACCAGCCGCGCATCCATGCGATCCGCATGGGCGTGCGCGAGAACGTGCTGTCGGATCCCTCGCGGGTGACCGATGCCGAGGTCGCCTGGTATCGCGACCAGGCGATCTTCCTGGTGTCGGAAGCGGGCGGCGACATCGCCGGCTTCACCTGCGCCAATCACCAGACCGGGCTGATCTGGGCGCTGTTCGTCGATCCGGATTGTGAGGGGCAGGGCCACGGCCGGGCGCTGCTGGACGCGGCACTCGCGGGTCTGATGGCGGCCGGCATCGCCCAGGCCCATCTCACCACCGGTGCTGGCACCAGGGCGGAGCGCTTCTATCGCCGGCATGGCTGGCGCGAGACCGGTCGCTCGCTCGACGAGAACGTCGTCTTCGTCCGACCGCTTGGCTGAACCGCAGCCGGCATTGCGCCGGCGCCATCCCGAGCCTGCGCGGCGGCAATCGTTTGGCCGTTGCGGACGTCGTCGCACCGCAACATCTTGAGGCCACCCTACGCACCGATCCTCAGGAGGCTCCCCATGACCCAGATCGCCATCGTCTTCCATTCCGGCTACGGCCACACCGCCAGGGTCGCCGAGCATGTCGCCAGGGGTGCGCGCGGCACGGGCGCCAGCGTCGACCTGCTCGCCATCGATGCCGACGGCAACCTGCCCGAGGCCGCCTGGGCCACGCTGAAGGCGGCGGACGGGATCGTCTTCGGCTCGCCGACCTATATGGGCAGCGTCTCCTGGCAGTTCAAAAAGTTCGCCGACGCCTCCAGCAAGCCTTGGTATACGATGGACTGGAAGGGCAAGATCGCGGCCGGCTTCACCAATTCCGCGACGCTGAACGGCGACAAGGGCTCGACCATCGCCTATCTCGCCGTGCTCGCCGCCCAGCACAAGATGCTCTGGACCGGCACGGGGATGCACCCCTCCAACGCCAAGTCCAGCACCCGCGACGACCTCAACAATCTCGGCGGCTATCAGGGCCTGCTCGTGACCTCGCCTTCCGATGCCGGCGTCGACGAGATGATCCCGGGCGATCTGAAGACCGCCGAGGCGTTCGGCGCCAATGTCGCCGAGGTCGTCAGGAGCGTGAAGGGCTGAGACTGGCCGTGCCGGTCCGCGCGGCCACTGTTGGCCGCGCGATCATGCCGTCGAAAACCCGCACGCAGTTGCTCCCGGCCGCCCGCGCCACGTAAAGCGCGGAATCGGCTTCGGCGAAAAGCCGCTTCGGGTCGTCGCGATGCGAGGGCTTGAGCAGCGCCGCGCCGACCGACAGGCCAATCTCGATCGCCCCGCTGCCATGCGGGACGGGGCGGGTCAGCAGGCGATGGGCACTGCCGAGCGTGGCTCCGAGCGCGCTGGCGCCGCCGATGCGCAGCAGCAGGGCGAATTCGCCGCCGCCGATCCGGGAGACGAGGATCGCATCCGGAAACTGCCGCGCCAGCCGCTCGCCCAGGCAGCGCAGGCAGGCGAGCGCGCCGGCATGGTCGTGGCGCTCGCGCAGCGTCTCGACATCGTCGATCGACAACACGGCGAGCGCAAAGCCCTGCGGCCCGCTCGCTTGGCGGCTGAGTTCGCGCGCGGCCTCCTCGAAGGCGCGTCGGTTTGTCAGCCCGGTCAGCGGGTCCTGGCCTGCGGCCGTGACCAGCCCGTCCCACATCTTCTTTTCGGCCGTGATGTCCTGCTTCGAGCCGAAGATCCGGACCGGGCGGCCCTGATCATAGCCGACGCCGACGCGCAGGCGCATCCAGCGGCTGCGGCCGCCGGAGCGAAGCTGGCAATCGAGCACGAAGCCCGTGCCGCTGCGGATGGCTGCGGCCCGGTGCCGTTCCATCTCGCTGCGACTCTGGCTCTGGTAGACGTCGAGCGACATCGCGCGATGCAGCTTCAGACCGCGCTGGATGCCGAACAGGTCGTACACGCCATCGGTCCAGGTCAGCACTTCGGTCGCGAGATCGCAGGACCACGCGCCGCCCGGTCCCGACAGGGCCTCCTGATAGAGGCTGGCGGGATGGCTGGAGGGCTTGGGCAGGGTCGTGTCGAGCATGGCGAGGAGATCCCCGAAGGGGGCAGGCATCAGTCGCGTTACGTTAGCGGCGACGGGTTAAACGCCCCTTTCGCCAACCTGCGAAAGACAGGCCCTTCACTCCCGGCGCAGCGCCTCGATCGGATCGAGCCGTGCCGCCTGGCGGGCCGGGTAGAAGCCGAAGAACACGCCGATCATGCCGGAGACGCCGACGGCGATCAGGATCGTCTCGATCGAGACGACCGAGGGCCAGCCCGCGATCCGCGCAATCGTGAGCGCCGAGCCGATGCCGAGCGCGATGCCCACCGCCCCGCCGATCGTGGCGAGCGTCGTTGCTTCGATCAGGAATTGGGCCAGCACGTCGCGCTGGCGGGCCCCGACCGCGAGCCGCAGGCCGATCTCGCGCGTCCGCTCGGTGACCGAGACCAGCATGATGTTCATGATGCCGATGCCGCCGACGAGCAGCGAGACGCCGGCCACCGCGGCCAGCAGCCAGGACAGCGTGTTGGCGGCCTGGGTGGCGGTGTTGGCGATCTCGGTGAGGTTGCGGACGATGAAGTCGTCCTCCTGGTCCGCCATCAGCCGGTGGCGCTGGCGCAGCAGCGCGCTGGTCTGCTCGATGCCGGGCGCGATCGCATCCTCGCTGGCGAACTTCACCATGATGGTCTGGACCGAGCGGTCGCGGGCATAGTTGCGGCCGACGATCCGGCGCCGGCCGGTGTCGAGCGGCACGAAAATGACGTCGTCCTGGTCCTGACCCAGCGCCGACTGGCCCTTGGGCGCCATCACGCCGATGACCTTGAAGGGCACGTTGCGGATGCGGAACTGCTGTTCGAGCGGGTTCTGCTCGCCGAAGAGATTGCGCGCCACCGTCTGCCCGATGATGGCGACGATCTCGCCGCGGCGCAGCTCCTCGGGCTCGAACAGGCGCCCTTCGCCGACATCCCATTCGCGGGCGGTGAAGAAATCGAGATCGGTGGCGGTGATCTGCGTCGACCAGTTGGCGCCGCCGAAGACGGCCTGGGCCCGGGTGACGATGACGGGGGCGGCGGCCAGAACGCCGTCGACCTCCCTGGCGATGGCGGTCGCATCCTCGTCGGTCAGCGTCGAGGAGGCGCCGGCGCCGAGCCTGGCGCCGCCCTGCGTGACGTTGCCGGACTGAACGATGGCGAGGTTGGCGCCGAGCGACTTGATCTGCGAGGTCACGCGCTCGCGCGCGCCCGAGCCGATCGCGACCATGGCGATCACGGCGGCGACGCCGATGATGATGCCCAGCATCGTCAGGGCCGAGCGGAGCGCGTTGGCCCCGATGGCCGACAGGGCGGATCGGATCGCTTCGAGAAGGCTCACGGGACGGCCTCCGGCACCGGTTCCGGAGTCGCCGTTTGGGAGTCGAGAGCCATCAGCGCGGCGCGGGCGTCGGCCGCCTCCTGTCGCGTGTCGCTGAGGAGCCGCCCGTCGCGGAAGCGGATGACGCGGCGGGCGTGGCGCGCGACCTCGGCGTCATGGGTGACGAGGACGACGGTGACGCCCTCGCGGTTGAGATCCTGGAACAGCGCGAGGATTTCCAGCGCGGTGCGGCTGTCGAGCGCGCCCGTGGGCTCGTCGGCCAGCAGCAGGCGCGGCTCGTTGACGAGCGCGCGGGCGATCGCCACGCGCTGCTGCTGCCCGCCCGAGAGCTGCATCGGGCGGTGATGGGCACGCTCACCCAGGCCGACGCGGCCGAGTGCGGCGAGCGCGCGCTGGCGCCGCGTCTTGCGGTCGGCCCCGGCATAGACCATCGGCAGTTCGACATTGGCGCAGGCGTCGACGCGCGGCAGCAGGTTGAACTGTTGGAAGACGAAGCCGAGCTTGCGGTTGCGCAGGGTCGCCAGGCCATCGCTGCCGAGCGTCTCGACCGCGACGCCGTCGAGCCGGTAATGCCCGCCGGTCGGCCGGTCGAGGCAGCCGATCAGGTTCATGAAGGTGGATTTGCCCGAGCCGGAGGGGCCCATCACCGCCACGAGTTCGCCGGCCTGGATGTCGAGCGAGACGCGGTCGAGCGCGGTGACGCGGCCGGAATCCAGGTCGTAGACGCGCGAGAGGTCGCGGGCTTCGATCAGCGGCATGGCCACGCCGCGCAGATGGAGGGGGTGGCCATCAGAACATCCGCGGCGGGCCGCCGCGCATGGGCGGGCCGGCGGGGGTGGCGGGCGTGGTGGCCGCAGGCCGCGGCCCGCCGCCGACGATGACCGGCTGGCCCTGCGTCAGCTCGCCGGAGAGGAGTTCGGTATAGGCGCCGTCGGTCGGGCCGAGCATGACCGGCACCGCGCGCGGGCGGCCGTCCTCGCCGAGCACATAGACGCGACCGGGCGTGCCCTGCTGCGGCGCACCGCGGCCCTCCTGCATCATCGCCTCGAACTTGGCCCTGCGCTCGGGGTCGAGCGCGGCGGCGACCTTGGCGATCATGTCGGCGCGCGCCTTGCGGAAGACGGCGCGGCGCTCGTCCTCGCTCATGCCGGCCATGGCCTCGCGAAAGCCGGTGCGGCGCTCCTGCATGATGGCGGCGATGGCCTGCTTCTGCTCGGGCGTCGGCTGCAGCTCGGTCTCGATGCGCTCGCGGAAGGCATTGGCCTGGGCGGCGCCGCGGCCGGCGGGGGTGGCCTCCGCGACGGCGGCGGAGCCTGTGGCGGCGGGCACAGGGGTGAGCGCGGCAGCCCCTGCGGGGCGGAACCGCAAGGCGGCGTTGGCGACGCGCAGCACGTCGCGCCGGTCCTCCGTCACGACCTGGAGATTGGCGGTCATCCCCGGCAGCAGCGCCATGTCCCGGTTCTCGACCCGGATCACGCCGGTATAGGTGACGACGTTCTGGATGGTCTGCGCGCCGAGCCTGACCATCTCGACGCGGCCCTCGAAGGTGCGGTTGGGATAGGCGTTGACGGTGAAGGTGGTCGGCTGGCCTGCCTTGAGGCGGCCGACATCGGCCTCGTCGACATTGGCGTAGATGTCGATGGTGCGCAGGTCCTGCGCGATCTGGAACAGGGTCGGCGTCGAGAGCGAGGCGGCGACGGTCTGGCCGAGATCGACCTGGCGCTGCACGACGACGCCGTCCACGGGCGAGCGGATGTCGGTGCGCTCGAGGTCGATCAGGATGTCCTTCAGCTTGGCGTCGCGCTGCGCGATCAGCGCCTCGCCGGACTTCACCTGTCCCTCGGCGAGGAGGATGTCGGCATCGAGCCCGTTGAGTTCGGCCTTGGCCGAGGCGACCTGTGCCTCGCTGGAGGCGAGAGTCGCGGTTTGCACCTCGAGCTGGGTGCGGGCGGTGTCGAGCGTCTGCTGCGAGCCGGCGCCGCGGCTGAACAGCTCGGTCTGGCGCTCGAAGGTGCGCTTCGCATCGGCGAGCTGCGCGGCGACGCGGTCGCGCTGGGCTTCGAGGTCCTTGACGGTCGAGTTGGCCTTGAGCCGTGTCGAGCGGGCGCGGTCGAGCTGGGCGCGCTTGACCAGAAGGTCGGCGCGCGCCTGCATCACATCCGCCTGGGCGGCGTCGCGGCGGGTCCTGATCTGGTCGCTGTTGAGCCGCGCGACGACCTGTCCGGCCTTCACCTGGGAATTATAGTCGGCGAGGATCTCGACGATCTGGCCGGAGAGCTGCGAGCCGACCAGCACGGTCGTCATCGGTGTCAGCGTGCCGGTGGCGCGCACGGCGGCGGTGATCTGGCCGCGGTCGATCGGGGCCGTCCGGTAGGCCGCCTCGCTGGAGGGACCGCCGGCCGGACGCCACGCCCAGTAGCCGCCGGCCGCGAGCACGGCCACGACACCCGTTCCGATCAACCACTTGCGCAAATTGGTCCCCATCGTCGCGCCGGCGAAGCCGACGTCCTTCAGCCGCCGCAACATGCCAGAATCCCGGTTCGACGGCGAGTTAACTTACCGCAATGTTGGGGAGAGGCAGGTTTCCGGTTGTTTCGGGTCATGCGCGGGCGAGCATTCAGGCCCTGCGAGAGCCTTGGATCGCCGCCCCCAAATCCCGGGCAGGCGCTATCGCGGCTTGGCCCCTTCCAGTCGCGCGACGACCGGCTCCGTGGAGGCCGCCGCGAGCAAATCCTTCCAATCGTCGGGCGGGTTGCCCTTGTCGAGCATGCCCTTGAAGACGCGATAGGCGTCCGTCTTCGCGCCGTAGGTCCGCAAGGTGGTTTCGTCGTTCACCCAGGCGAAGATGATGATTTTCGTCCTGCTGTCGAAGCGGAAGAACAGCCGGAAGCGGCCATTGCCGAACTTGGCCCGGAACCAGTGCTTCCGGGCGGCGCCGAGCGTGTCGCCCTGGCGATACTCAGGTCGGGTCGGATCGGCGGGGATCATCTCGAAGAGGAGCCTGGCGAGCATGGCGAGGAGCTTCGCCTCTGCCGTCCGCTGGAAGCCCGCCGGGTCGGCCGCCTTGGCGGCTTCGACGGCGGACGTCGCCCGCTCGAGCTGATCGAGCAGGAGAGGATGGGCGAAGATCGTCCAGCCGTTGACGATCATGGCTCAGAGCGCGACGTCCCCGTCGATCTCCTCGGCGAGATCGACGCTCATTCCGGCCGTGAGCGCAGTCATCCGTTCCGCGAGAGCGGGAGGGAAGGCGGCAAGATTCGCAGGGTTCCCGGCCATGTCCCGCGCGAGGAACGCCAGGAAGCCGTCGATCACGGGGTCCGTCTCCTCCTGCGCCGCCACCAGGCTGACCCGGCCGCCCTCATCGACGACATAGGCGATCTCGCCGCCATAGCTCACGCCCAGCGCCTGACGCACGGCCTTGGGAACCGTGGTCTGCCCCTTCGCGGTGATCTTGCTGCGCTCGTAAACGAGGGTCGCCATGAGATACTCCGTCGCTGGAAATGTAAGGAATAATCCTTACTTTGTGACGAGGGCGTTGGCAAATGCGCGAGGCTGTTATGGGTCGATAGCAGAAGTGCGACCACGCACCCGCAGCAGGGGTGCTGGCCGCCGCGAGGCGCGTCGGCTATGGTCGGGATCTGACGGCTGAAACTGGTCCAATGCGCAACATCGCTGGTTCGGGCTACCAGCCCAATTTGTTGATGTAATCTTCACGGCTAAAATTTGTCTCGGACAAAGCTTCAGGCCCTGGAAACCGTATCGAACTTAAATGAAGTAAATTGTAACGGTACGAAAAATCGAATCGACAATTAAAATCAAGTAGAACTGAAAACAGTATATCACTGACATCTAGTGTTTGATTTTCATGCACGAATGACTTATCGACTATTTTTAAATTGCGATTGTGCGGGGCAGCTATATTCACAAATCTGTCGAATAGGACGCATTTTTCCCCGAGATTGTTTATCATTTTGGTTCCGCATATATTCTTTGATACGAAGCGAGGACCGATACTAAACGATATAAAACTCACGCCATTCTCGTCGATGTGATAAAAGTTGCTGTTGAAGCGATCTGTGCCTACGCTGTCGAGGGCGCTCACAACAATACTACGGCCCACATCGGGGCGGACGAAATCGGTCAGGTTACACTTCTTTAAAGCCATGATATTGACCGGTCCGATAAAATGATCTTCAGCGCGCCGTATACAGCGCCGAATAGGATCAGCAAATAGCGCAATAATCCCGCAGGTAGATCAAACGTCCGCTATGGGTCGATAGCTGACCCAAACCCAGATATTACAAGACCCACGCCTTTATCACCCCGTCCTTCCCCCCTGCGTCGCCGCCAGCAGATCCCGCAGGGTCGTGATGGTCGAGGCGTCGGCGACGCCGTCGACCTTGTCTTGGCGCCAGTGGCGCTGAAAGGCGGCGACCACCGCTTCCAGCTTCTCGTCATAGACCCCGTCGACCGCGACGCCGTAGCCGAACATCGCGAACATCGCCTGCAGCGCCTCGACCGGCTGGCCTGAGTCGCCGCGGGCGAAGAAGCGGCCGCTGCGGATCGGCGCGGGTTCGCTCCAGAGGCCGACGCCGGCTTCCGCAAAATGGCGCCAGGGGAATTTCTCGCCGGGGTCGATCTTGCGGCCGGGCGCCACGTCGGAATGGGCGAGCACGCGTTCAGGGGGAATGGCCCAGCGCTCGCAGATGTCGCGGCAGAGGTTCAGCGTGGCGGCGATCTGCTCTTCCGGGAAATCGGGCAGGCCGCCGGGATGACCCGGATTGGCGATCTCGATGCCGATCGAGCAGGAGTTGATGTCGGTCTCGCCGGCCCAATGCGAGGCGCCGGCATGCCAGGCGCGGCGGGCTTCCGGCACGAGCTGCAGCGTGTGGCCGTTCTCGAAGACGAAGTAATGCGAGGAGACCTGCGAGACCGGGTTGCAGAGCCATTGCAGGGCTTCGCCGGCGTCGCGCATGCCGGTGTAGTGCAGGATCAGCATGTCCGGCCGGCGCGGCGCGCCCTCGGTCGGGCCGCCTTCCTGTCCGGCGGCGCCGGCCTTGCGTTCGCCATGGTTGGGGGAGGGGAAGACCTTGGCGGCGAAGTGGCTGTCGGGTGTGGCGTCGCGGCTCATGCCGGGGTGCTCGTCAGCCGCGCTCGCAGGCCACGCTCGCGCTCGATCCGGTCCCAGGCGGCATTGATCGCGGCCAGGCGCCGGGTGGCGATGGCGACGGCCTCCTCGGGCAGGCCGCGGGCGATCTCGCGATCGGGGTGGTTCTGGACGACGAGCTGGCGGTAGTGCCGCTTGAGCTCGTCGTCGGTCATCTCGCGCGAGGCTCCGAGCACGAGATAGGGATCGTCGGCGCGGCGGACATGGCGGGCCTCGATGCGCGCGAAGTTGGTATCGTCGATGCCGAAGATCATCGCGACGTCGCGCAGATAGGCGTGCTCGTCCTGGTGGATCGCGCCATCGGCGGCGGCGATCAGGAAGAGCCCGTCGAGCACGTCCTCGAGCAGGGCCGGCTCGTCGCGGAAGCTCTCAGCGATCTGCCCGGCATAGGCTTCGAAACCGGCGCTGGTCTGCTTGGCGAGATCGAACAGCATCTCGATGCGCGCCTGCTGCTCGGGCGGGACAGTGACGATGCGGTGGAAGGCGGCGACCTCGTCGCGCGTCACCACGCCGTCCGAGCGCGCCATCTTGGCGGCGAGCGCGACGAGACCGGTGGTGAAGACGAGTTCGCGCGGCGCCGCGCCGAAAGGCGCGCCTTCGCGATCGACCAGCATATGGCCCGCAAGCGCGCCGAGAAGGGCGCCGAGGGGGCCGCCGAGCACGAGGCCGAGGCCGCCGCCGCCCAGCAGCCCCCAGAAAGACGATACCATGGTGCAGGCGACTCCGGGCCTCGGGATAAGGCGGCGATGATAGCGGGAAGAGGCGGGAGCCGACAGCCCGGCCGCGCGCCGATCGGCGGCCTTATCGACTCGCTAACGGCAATTGTGGCAAAAAAGTGGCAGAAAGTGCTGAGCCGGCTGGAATACACAGGCGAGCCGCGAGGCGGAAGGTCGCCGGCGGGCTGAATACAGCGCCAATACTTGATAGTAAAATAACGAATAGAAGATCGAGTACTGTCGCGTTCGAGCCAATTTCCGAATCGGCGAACAGATTCTCGTCACATTTACTGGTCACTGGACTGCCCCTCCCAGCCAATTGGCGGTAGCAAGGGTTCAGTCAAAGATGCGGTATACCTCCAGCGGCGCCAGTGCCGCGCTCGCCATTTGCCTCGCCTCCCTTCAGCCGGCCCATGCCCAGGTCAATGACGAGACGGACGCCCGTGCGTTCATCGTCCGGGACGCCGAGATCCAGCGCGCCAAAGCCGACGACGGAGCCGGCGAGGACAAGGCGCAGGCCACGGCGGCGGTCCCGGCCGCGGCTGCGGATGCGAAGGACAAGCGGTCTCCCGTCGCCGTCGCCGCGGCCGCTCTGGCTGCTCCCGTCGGTTCGGAGGGGCTGAAGGCGCTGGTCGCGCGCCATGCGGCGGCCAATGGCGTGCCGTTCTCGCTGGCCGACGCGGTGGTTCGGATCGAGAGCCGCTACAATCCCCGCGCCGCGAATGCCGGCAATTACGGCCTCATGCAGATCCGCCACCAGACGGCGCGCGGCATGGGCTATGCGGGCCCGGCCGGCGGCCTGCTCGATCCCGAGACCAACGCCCGCTACGCCATGAAATATCTGGCGCTAGCCTACCGCGCCGCCGGCGGCGACACCTGCCGCACCATCATGAAGTATCAGAGCGGCCACATGGCGACGCGCATGAGCGGGGCCAACCGGACCTATTGCGCCAAGGTCCGCACCATCACCGCCCGCAACTGAACGCTACTCCGACGGCCGTCTGACGCGGCCTTCTGCGCTTCCGGTGCTCACGGACGAAAGTCCGCTCCGCTCCGGTTCTCGAAGGCCACGCCAGCCGACTGGCCGCAGCGCGTTCCGTCATGGTCTAGCCTGCTGCACCTCATCTGCGATGCTTGACGCGGCCGCTCGCAGCGCGCACTAGCCCTCCCGCCAGTCGGCCGGACGGCCGCTCTCGCAAGAACCCAGGTTTGGCGCGAGGGAGGAAAGTCCGGGCTCCACGGAAAAACGGTGCCGGATAACGTCCGGCGGGGGCGACCCCAGGGACAGCGCCACAGAGATCGAACCGCCTCGCGCTTCGGCGCGGGGTAAGGGTGAAAAGGTGCGGTAAGAGCGCACCGCGGACCCGGCAACGGGGACGGCATGGCAAGCCCCACCGGGAGCAAAACCGAATAGGGACGATGCTTCTCGCGCAAGCGGGGAGGGGCCTTTTCCGGGCCTTGTCGTCCGGGTTGGTTGCTCGAGGCGCGCAGCAATGCGCGTCCCAGAGGAATGGCCGTCACGTCGGGGGAGCGATCTCCCGGCCATCCAAAACCCGGCTTACAGGCCGGCTGGCAATTCTACTCCGGCGGCCGGCTGAAGCGATGTCCTGCGCTTCCGGTGCTCGCGGACGAGACGTCCGCTCCGCTCCGGTTCTCGAACATCGCTCCATCCGACTCACCGGAGCGAATTGCGTCAACCCCCTGCGAGCCCCGTCGGCGTCACGCCACCTTGAGGTCGACGTCGATGTTGCCCTTCGTCGCGTGCGAGTAGGGGCAGACGATATGGGCCTTCTGGACGAGGTCCTCGACGACCGCCCTGTCGACGCCGGGCACCGAGACCGTCAGCGCGACGGCGATGCCGAAGCCTGTGCCATCGTCGCGCGCGCCGATGCCGACGGCGGCGCTGACCTTCGCGTCCTCCGGGATCTTCACCTTCTCCTTGCCGGCGACGAACTTGAGCGCGCCGAGGAAGCAGGCGGAATAGCCCATGGCGAAGAGCTGCTCGGGATTGGTGCCCTCGCCGCCGCCGCCGCCGAGCTCCTTCGGGGTATTGAGAACGACGCTGACATTGCCTGAGTCCGTCGCGGCCTTGCCTTCGCGGCCGCCGGTGGCGGAGCCATGTGCGGTGTAGAGGGTCTTCATGGTGAGCTCCTTCGCTGTGGGGCCGCGGGCGGAAGGCGCCCGTGGCCGTGATCTCGTTGTCGCCAATTAGATCGTGCGCAATTAAATTGTCAACGATTAAATCGCCCTCTTTCACGGTGACGTGATCGCGGACGCGGGTTGCCGCCAGGGGCGTGTTCCGGCGGGCCGCGGCGTGGCGTGTGATCTGGGAAGCGATGGGTCGGACAAAGGTTCCGATCCGGCCCGAGCGCGCGCTGGGCCGGGGGGAGCTTCGCCGCCCATCGGGTGGCTGCCGGGATGCACGTCGTCGGTGTCGCGCTCAACCATGGCGGGAGGTTTCCTGTCCGACATCCGCAGGGCGCGAAACGTCTCCTGCGGCCGCCGCGCGGGATCAAGCACAGGACAATTTTTTTGGGTGGCCTCGGCGAGGCGGCGCAAGGCGTCCGACGCCCGGCCGAAACGGAATCGCGCGTGGTTACGGATACTTAACCTTAACGGGCTGTGATGCCGCGACGACTGCGCGGATCACGCTGCGCGGACCCGATTCCGTTGACGCCCATAAAGGCCCATGCTATCCCAAATCATCCCGTCGAAGCCGGCAGGCAGCCGCCAGATCAGGGTCCGTGTGCCGCGCGGAAACTGGTCGAAGGTCGCGCCATGCCTGCTTCGACGGGGGGCTACCGCCCCGCCAAGCGCGTGGGTCGGCGTCCGGTTGAAGAGCAGGCCGGGAGGCGGCGTTGACGGACCGCTTCGTCTCGAATTTCACCAATCGGCTCGATGCGAAGGGCCGCGTCTCGATTCCCTCCAGCTTCCGGGCCGTCCTGGCGAAGGACGGCTACGAGGGGCTTTACGTTCACCCGGCACTCGATCTCGCCGCCTTCGATGCCGGCGGGCATGCCCTGCGCCGGACGATCGACGACATCCTGGCGCGCTTCTCGCCCTTCTCGGAGGAGTGGGAATCGCTGTCGACGGCGCTGAACGGCACCTCGGAGGTGCTGAAGGTCGATCCGGAGGGACGCATCATGCTGAGCGAGGCGCTGCGGGCCCACACCGGGATCTCCGAGACGGTGACCTTCGTCGGGCACGGCCACAAATTCCAGATCTGGGAACCGGAGCGGTTCCGGGCGCATCTCGACGCAGCCAGGGCGAAACTGCGGGACGTCAAGCGGGCGCTGGGGGCCTCGCCGCCTACGCCTGGGGGCGCGGGCTGATGCCGGGTCGCTCGAAAACGCGCGGACATCTGGCCGAAGGGCCTGCCGAGAGCGGCGCGGCGCATGTGCCGGTGCTGCTCGCGGAGGTGCTGAGCGCGCTGACGCCGCGGCCGGGCGGGCGCTATCTCGACGGAACCTTCGGGGCCGGGGGCTATGCCCGCGCAATTCTCGAGGCTGCGCCGGATCTCAGCCTGCTCGCGCTCGACCGGGACCCGACGGCGATCACCGGAGGCGCAGGCCTCGTCGCGGAGATGGACGGCCGGCTGACGCTGGCGCAGGCCTGCTTCGGCGAACTGGCGGAGGAGGCGGAGCGCTTCGGGCGCGTGCCGCTCGACGGCATCGTGCTCGACATCGGTGTCTCCTCGATGCAGATCGACCAGGCCGAGCGCGGCTTCTCGTTTCGCTTCGACGGGCCGCTCGACATGCGCATGGGCCGCGAGGGGCGCAGCGCCGCCGATCTCGTCAACGAGGCGGAGGAGGGCGTCCTCGCCGACATCTTCTACCATTACGGCGAAGAGCGGCGTTCCCGCGCCGTGGCGCGCGCGATCATCGAGGCGCGGCGCAAGGCCCCGCTGACGACGACGAAGCAACTCGCCGATCTCGTCGCCGGCATCGTCTGGACGGAGCCCGGCGGGGCGCATCCGGCGACGCGGGTGTTCCAGTCGCTGCGGATCGCCGTCAACGACGAGCTGGGCGAGCTGGTGCGTGCGCTGCACGCGGCCGAAAGCGTGCTGGCGCCGGGCGGACGGCTCGTGGTCGTGACCTTCCATTCGCTCGAGGACCGCATCGTCAAGCAGTTCCTGGCCGAGCGTTCCGGGCGCGCTCCGGCGGGCTCGCGCCATGCGCCGGTGGTGGCTGCGTCGCAGCCGACCTTCAGCCTCGTCAACCGCGGACCGGTCGGGCCGTCGGAAGCCGAAATGCGGCTCAATCCGCGGGCGCGCTCGGCCAAGCTGCGGGCGGCGGCGCGCAACGAGGCGCCGGCTCGCCCCGCCGATCCCGATCTCGTCGCGCTCGCCGGCCTGCCCGAGCCGCAGCCCCGCCGGAGGCCCCGCGCATGATCAAGCTGCTGCATGTGGTCGCGATCGGTGCGCTCGTCTCCTCGGCCTTCTACGCCTACACGATCAAATACGAGACCACGCTCGAGGCCGAGCAGGTCCAGAAGATCCGCATGAAGATTCACCGCGAGCGTGACGCGATCGCGGTGCTGAAGGCCGAGTGGCAGTTCCTCAACCGCCCCGACCGGCTGCAGGCGCTGGCCGAGCGCCATCTCGATCTGCAGCCCTTCTCGGTGACGCAGGTGGTGCGCATGGCCGACGTGCCCAATCGCGGGCCGAAGGTCGACGCCATCGGCCGCAAGCTCGAGGATCTCGGCCTCGGGCTCCCGACCGAGACCCCGAGGGATCGCAAGCCGAGCGCCACGACGCCGGGAGGCCGCCCATGAGCGAGACCGCGACGAAGGCCGCCGAGGCCGTGGCCGAGAGCGCAACGGACGCCGCGCCCCGGCGCCGCTTCGGTGCGTTGCGCGATGTCTTCCGGATGAGCGGCGAGAAGAGCCAGCCGCGCGTCGGCCTGGTCATCCTCGGCTTCTCGGTGCTGTTCCTGGCGATCACGGGGCGCCTCGTCATGCTCGCGACGCTGCCCAACGAGCAGGTCGGCCTGCGCCGCGCCACCTCGACCGCAATCTCGGCCGCGCGGCCCGATATCGTCGATCGCAACGGCGAGGTGATGGCGACCGACATCCGCACCGTCTCCGTCTTCGCCGAACCGCGGAAGATCCTCGACAAGGACGAGGCCACGGAACTGCTGACCGCCGTCCTGCCCGATCTCGACGCCAAGGATCTGCGCGACAAGCTCGGCACCAAGAAGGGCTTCGTCTGGATCAAGCGCGAGATCACCCCGCGCCAGCAGGCCGAGGTCCATCGGCTGGGCATTCCCGGCGTCGGCTTCGTGCCCGAGAACAAGCGCGTCTATCCCAACGGGACGGCGGCCGCCCATGTGCTCGGCTTCGCCAATGTCGACAATGTCGGCATCGCGGGAATCGAGAAGTACATCGACTCGCAGGGGTTGCAGGATCTCAACGGCGCCGGCCTCGCGACGGAGGCCTCTGATCTGAAGCCGATGACGCTGTCGATCGACCTGCGTGCCCAGCACGCGCTGCGCGACGAACTCACGAAGGGCATCGAGAAGTACCGGGCGATCGCGGCCGCAGGCGCGATCATGGACGTCAACACCGGCGAGATGATCGCGCTGGTGTCGCTGCCGGATTTCGACCCCGGCAACCCGGTCGATGCGCTGGAGAAGGACCGGATCAACCGCATGAATGTCGGCGTCTACGAGATGGGCTCGACCTTCAAGGCGCTGACCATCGCGATGGCGCTGGATTCCGGCAAGGCCAACATCAATTCGAGCTACTCGACCGCCGGCGGCATGATGCGGTTCGGCCGCCAGGTCATCAAGGAGTACCACGGCACGGGCCGGACCCTGACCGTGCCGGAGGTCTTCCTGCACTCGTCGAACATGGGCTCGATCAAGATGGCGCTGGCCGTCGGCGTCGAGGGCCACAAGGCGTTCCTGCGCAAGATGATGCAGCTAGACCGGATGACGACCGAACTGCCCGAAAGCGCTGCGCCGATCGTTCCGCAGCGCTGGGGCGAGATCAACACCGCCACGATCGCCTTCGGGCATGGTCTCGCGGTCGCGCCGCTGCAGGCGATGGCGGCCGTGGCCGCGCTGGTCAATGGCGGCACGCTGATCACGCCGACCTTCCTGAAGCGGACAGAAGCCGAGGCGAAGAAGACCGGCATTCGGGTGATCAAGCCCGAGACCTCGGAAGCGATGCGCTTCATCATGCGGCTCAACGGCGAGAAGGGCTCGGCGCGGAAGGCGGATGTGGCGGGCTACTTCGTCGGCGGCAAGACCGGAACGGCCGAAAAGGTCATCAACGGCCGCTATGCGAAGAACAAGAATTTCACGACCTTCACGGCGATCGCGCCGTCGGACAAGCCGAAATACCTGTTCCTGGCCATCTATGACGAGCCCAAGGGCTATGCCGAGAGCGGCGGCTATTCGACCGCCGCCTGGAACGCGGGCATCACCACCGGCAAGGTGATCGAGCGCACCGCGCCGATCCTCGGTCTGCCGCCGCGCTTCGAGCCGCCGACCGCGCCCTTCCCGCTGATGGCGCGGCTGGGAGCCTGGGGCACGCGCTGACGCTTGCCGCGGGTCGGGCGCCACGCTAGCGAGCGATCATGACAGAAGCTTTCAGCCTCGGCCGCCTGTTTCCGGGCGCCTTCGCCTCCGACGCCGGGCGCACCGTCGCTGGCGTCGCCTTCGACAGCCGCAAGGTCTCGCCGGGCGACGTCTTCGTCGCGCTCGCCGGTGCCAAGGCGGACGGCGCGCGCTTCATTCAGGATGCCGTCGGCAAGGGGGCCATCGCTGTGGTCTCGGGCGGGCCGCGCCCGGACGGGCTCGACCCGGCCGTCGCCTTCGCCGAGGTCGCCGAGCCGCGTCTCGCGCTGTCGCTGGCCGCCGCGCAGATCCATCCGCGCCAGCCCGGGACCATCGTCGCGGTCACCGGCACCAGCGGCAAATCCTCGGTTGCCGATTTCACCCGCCAGATCTTCCAGACGCTCGGCCATGAGGCGGCGAGCCTCGGCACCATCGGCATCGTCACCGCAAGGGGCGCCGATTACGGCTCGCTCACGACGCCGGACCCGCTGTCGCTGCACGCCTCGCTCGACCGCCTGGCCGGGGAGGGCGTGACCCATCTCGCCATGGAGGCCTCCTCGCACGGGCTCGACCAGCACCGGCTCGACGGCGTCCGGCTGGCGGCGGGCGCTTTCCTCAATCTCGGGCGCGACCATCTCGACTATCATCCGACGGTGGCCGACTACCTCGCCGCCAAGCTGCGGCTCTGGACGCTGCTGCCCAGGGGGGCGCCGGTCGTGATCAACCGCGACGAGCCCTATGCGGAGGAGGCGGCGCAGGCGGCCCTTGCCGCCGGACACCGGTTGATCGGCATCGGCCGCAAGGGCGAGACGATCCGGCTCGTCGCGAGCGTCCGCGACGGCTTTTCGCAACAGCTGGCCGTGGCGGTCGACGGCCGCGAACACCGCGTGACGCTGCCGCTCGTTGGCGACTTCATGGCCGGCAACGCGCTGGTCGCCGCCGCGCTGGCGATCGCGACCGGTGATGCCCCGGACCGCGCGCTGCAGGCGATCGCGGGGCTGACCGGCGTGGCGGGGCGGCTCGAGCGCGTCGGCGAGGCGAAGGGCGGCCTCGTCGTGGTCGACTACGCGCACAAGCCCGATGCGCTGGCCGCCGTGCTCTCGACGCTGCGGGGCTATGCGACCGGCCGGCTGATCTGCGTCTTCGGCTGCGGCGGCGATCGCGACACCGGCAAGCGCCCGGTGATGGGGGCGATCGCGGCGGAGAAGGCCGACATCGCGATCGTCACCGACGACAATCCGCGCAGCGAGGACCCCGCCGCGATCCGGGCGCAGGTGATGGCGGCGTCGCCGAAGCTGCGCGAGATCGGCGACCGGGCGGAGGCGATCCGGGCCGCCGTCGCCATGCTGATGCCGGGCGATGTTCTGGTCGTGGCCGGAAAAGGCCATGAAACCGGCCAGATCATCGGCGACCGGACCTATCCCTTCTCCGACCAGGACGTGGTGCGGACGGCTATCGCGGAGATCGCAGGATGAGCGCCCCTCTCTGGAGCGGAGACGAACTGGTCGCGGCGCTGGGTGCGCGGGCCGATGGCGCGGTCCCGACCGCCGTCACGGGCATCTCGATCGATACCCGCACGCTGGAGCCGGGCGACGCCTTCTTCGCCATAACCGGCGAGGCCCGCAACGGGCATGACTTCGTCGCGGCGGCCCTGGAGAAGGGTGCTGCGCTCGCCGTGGTCGACGAGGCTCATGCGGCCCAGTTCGCCGGCCGGGGCGCGCTCGCCATCGTGCCCGACGTGCTCAAGGCGATGGAGCGCGCCGGCACGGTCCGCCGGGCGGAGCTGAAGGCCGGCGTGATCGCGGTCACGGGCTCCGTCGGCAAGACCGGCACCAAGGAGGCGCTCCGGCTGGTGCTCTCGCGCCAGGGCAAGACCCATGCGCCGGTCGCCTCCTACAACAACCATTGGGGCGTGCCGCTGACGCTGTGTCGGACGCCCCGCGACGTGGACTACGCCGTCTACGAGATCGGCATGAACCACCCCGGCGAGATCCTGCCGCTGGCGAAGCTGGTGCGGCCGCAGGTCTCGATCATCACGACGATCCAGCCTGTCCATCTCGCGGCCTTTTCCTCGCTGGAGGGGATCGCCGAGGAGAAGGCCGGCGTCTTCTGGGAACTGGAGCCCGGCGGCACCGCCATTCTCAATGCCGACATCCCCCAGGCCGACCTGCTGGAGCGCATCGCCAGGTCCGGCCCGGCCGGGCGCGTGATCCGCTTCGGCGAGAGCCTCGAAGCCGATGTCAGGCTGATCTCCTGCGCGCTGCGCTCCGACGTTTCGACCGTCGATGCGGTGGTGATGGGGCAGCCGATCACCTACCGGCTCGGCAGCCCGGGCAAGCACATCGTGATCAATTCGCTCGCCGTGCTGGCGGCCGCGAAGGCGATCGGTGCCGATCTGGCGCTGGCGGCGCTGGCGCTGGGTGATCTGCGTCCGCCTGCCGGGCGCGGGGCGCAGCAGCGGCTCGAGGCGGCCGGCGGCCCGTTCACGCTGATCGACGAGAGCTACAACGGCAATCCGGCCTCGGTGAAGGCGGCGATCGAGAATCTCGGCCGCATCCCGGTGGGTGGCCGCGGGCGGCGCATCGCCGTGCTCGGCGACATGCTGGAACTCGGGCCGACGGGCCCCGAACTGCACAAGGGGCTCGGGCCGGCGATCACCGCCAACGGCATCGACAGCGTCTTCGCCTGCGGCCCGCTGATGCGCGGCCTCTATGACAGCTTGCCTTCGACCCTGCGGGGGGCTTATGCCGCGCAGGCGAGCGGGCTCGAGCCGCTCGTGCTGGACACCGTGCGGGCCGGCGACGTCATCATGATCAAGGGGTCGCTCGGTTCGCGCATGGGGCCGATCGTCAAGGCGCTGACGGCCCGCTTTCCCGCCTCGTCGGCAGAAGACTAGAACAAGAGACCCGAACACCAATGCTCGTCTGGCTCGCCGACTTCTCGGGCACGTTCCCCATCCTGAACGTCTTCCGGTACATCACCTTCCGGGCCGGCGGCGCGACCGCGACGGCGCTGCTCGTGGTCTTCTTCTTCGGACCGGCGGCGATCTCCTGGCTGCGGATCAAGCAGGGCAAGGGCCAGCCGATCCGAACCGACGGGCCGGAATCCCACCTCGCCAAGCGCGGAACGCCGACCATGGGCGGCCTGATGATCCTCGGCGGGTTGCTGGTGGCGACCTTGCTCTGGGGCAATCTGCGCAACCCTTATGTCTGGGTCGTGCTCGGCGTGACGATCGGCTACGGCGCGATCGGCTTCTATGACGACTATCTCAAGGTCACCAAGCAGTCCCACAAGGGCTTCTCCGGCAAGGCGCGGCTCGGCCTCGAAATGGCGATCGCGCTCGTCGCCTGCTGGGCGGTGATGGAACTCGGCCCGCCCGCGATCGCATCGGGTTTCGCCATGCCCTTCCTGAAGGAGTTGATCATCCCGCTCGGGATCTTCTTCCCGCTCGTCACAGCCTTCGTGGTGGTCGGTGCCGGCAACGCGGTGAACCTCACCGACGGCCTCGACGGCCTCGCCATCGTCCCGGTGATGATCGCGGCGGCGACCTTCGGCTTCATCTCCTACCTGACCGGCAACGCGATCTTCGCCAATTACCTGCAGATCCATCACGTGCCCGGCGCGGGCGAACTCGCCGTTGTCTGCGGCGCGGTGATCGGCGCCGGCATCGGCTTTCTCTGGTTCAACGCGCCGCCGGCCCAGATCTTCATGGGCGATACCGGCTCGCTCGGCCTGGGCGGCCTGCTCGGCGTCATCGCAGTCGCGACCAAGCACGAGATCGTGCTGGCGATCGTCGGCGGGCTCTTCGTCATCGAGGCGCTCTCGGTGATCATCCAGGTCTTCGTCTACAAGCGCACGGGCAAGCGCGTCTTCCTGATGGCGCCGATCCACCACCATTTCGAGAAGCTGGGCTGGACCGAGCCGCAGGTCGTGATCCGCTTCTGGATCATCTCCGTGGTGCTGGCGCTGATCGGCCTGTCGACGCTGAAGCTGCGCTGAGATGACGCCGGTCACCTGTTTTGCCGGCAAGCGCGTCGCGCTGTTCGGGCTCGGCGGCTCGGGCCTCGCCACCGCGCTGGCGCTGATCGCCGGCGGGGCGCAGGTTGAGGCCTTCGACGACAATCCCGCGAGCCGCGAGAAGGCGGCGGGCCGGGGCATCCCGGTCGTCGATCTCGCAACGGCCGACTGGGCGGGCTTCGACAGCCTGATCCTGGCGCCGGGCGTGCCGCTGACCCATCCGGTTCCGCACTGGACGGTGGAGAAGGCGAAGGCCGCCGGCGTCGAGGTCATCGGCGACATCGATCTGTTCTTCCGGCAGCGGGCTGCGATCGCGCCGGCCGCGCCGGTCGTCTGCATCACCGGCACGAACGGCAAGTCGACGACGACGGCCCTGATCGCCCATGTGCTGCGGGCCGCCGGACGCGACGTCCAGATGGGCGGCAATATCGGCACCGCCGTGCTGGCGCTGGAGCCACCGGATGCCGGCCGCATCCATGTCGTCGAATGCTCGAGCTACCAGATCGATCTCGCACCCTCGATGGCGCCGAGCGTCGGCATCCAGATGAACCTGACGCCGGATCATCTCGACCGGCACGGGACCTTCGAGCAGTACGGGGCGATCAAGGAGCGGCTGGTCACTGCGGCCGACATCGCGGTGATCGGCGTCGACGACGAGCTGTCCAAGCAGATGGCCCGGCGGCGCGCGGCGTCCGGCCGCAAGCTGGTCAAGATCAGCGGCGAGCAGCCGCTCGACGACGGCGTCTTTGCCGGCGTGACCGCCAATGCCGGCACGCTGGAGACACGGATCGTCCAGGTGCTCGACGGCAAGCCGCGCATCGTCGCCAATCTCGCCGGGATCGGATCTCTGCGGGGCTCTCACAACGCGCAGAACGCGGCGGCCGCCTTCGCCGCCTGCTTCGCGCTGGGGCTCACGGCCGAGCAGATCGCGGCGGGCTTCGCCAGCTATCCCGGGCTGGCGCATCGCATGGAGGAGATCGGCCGCATCGGCCGGGTCGTCTTCATCAACGATTCCAAGGCGACCAATGCGGATTCGACCGAGAAGGCGCTGACCTCCTTCCGCGACATCTTCTGGATCCTCGGCGGCAAGGCCAAGGAGGGCGGCATCGAGTCCCTGCGCCGCTATTTCCCCAACATCGCCCGGGCCTATCTGATCGGCGCGGCGAGCGACCTCTTCGCGGCGACCTTCGACGCGGATGGCCGCGTGGCCTATCTGCGCAGCGGCACGCTCGACGCTGCCGTCGCGCAGGCCACGCAGGACGCGCTGGCGCATGGCGGGCAGGGTGAGATCGCGGTGCTGCTGTCGCCGGCCTGCGCCTCCTTCGACCAGTTCCCCAATTTCGAGGTGCGCGGCGATGCCTTCCGGGCCCTCGTGAAGGCGTTGCCGGGCTTCGAGCCGTTCGGCGCGCGCTAGGCTTCCGGAGGCGGCGGCGCGCCGCTGGGGCATGGCGGCCATCTGCTGCGCAACTGGCCCGCAGGCGACGAACGCGACATGTCTGACGGGCAGGGCCGGCCGGCCGGTCCCGCCGAGCGATTGAGGACCGATGATGAGCAGCGCCCCGAATTTCGACGAGCGGATCGACCGCCGCGGCACCCATTCCTCGAAATGGGACATGATGCAGCCGCTCTATGGCGTCCCGGCGTCGGACGGCATCGCCATGTGGGTCGCCGACATGGATTTCCGGCCCCCGGCCTGCGTCCAGGCGGCGCTCGAGGGCATGGCGGCCCATGGGCTCTACGGCTATTTCGGCGACAGCAAGGCCAATCACGACGCGATCTGCTGGTGGATGCAGAGCCGCCATGGCTGGGCGGTCGAGCCGGCCTCGATCTTCACGGTGAACGGGCTCGTCAACGGCACGGCGCTCTGCGTCGCCGCCTATACGAAGCCGGGTGACGGCGTCGTGCTGATGACGCCGGTCTATCACGCCTTCGCCCGCGTGATCGCCGCGGCGGGCCGACAGGTGGTCGAGTGCCAGCTCGCGATCGAGGATGACCGCTATGTCCTCGACATCGCCGCCTGGGACGCGATGATGACCGGCACGGAGCGCATGTTCGTGCTCTGCTCGCCCCATAATCCCGGTGGTCGCGTCTGGACCCGCGACGAGTTGCGCGCGATCGCGGATTTCTGCGTCCGCCACGACCTGATCCTGGTCTCGGACGAGATCCACCACGATCTCGTCATGCCCGGCCACACGCATCAGGTGATGGCGCTGGCGGCGCCGGAGATCATGGACCGGCTGGTGATGATGACCGCCACCACCAAGACCTTCAACATCGCCGGCTGCCATGTCGGGAACATCATCGTCCCGGACAAGGCGCTGCGGGCGGCTCTGGCGGCGGCGATCAACGCCGCGGGCGTCTCGCCGAACTCCTTCGGCATGATGATGGCGACCGCCGCCTACAGCCCGGACGGGGCGGAATGGGTCGATGCGCTGGTGGCGTATCTCGACGGCAATCGCCGGCTGTTCGAGGAGGGGGTGAGCGCCATTCCCGGCGTGCGGGCGATGCCGCTGGAGGCGACCTATCTCGCCTGGATCGACTTCGCGGGCACCGGCATGTCGACCTCCGAATTCACTGCCCGCGTCGAGAAGCAGGCGCTGATCGCCGCCAATCACGGCCCGAGCTTCGGCAAGGGCGGGGCGTCTTTCCTGCGCTTCAACCTGGCGACGCCGCGCGCCGTCGTGGCCGAGTCGGTGGAGCGCCTGAAGCAGGCTTTCGTCGATCTGCAATGACAGCGGCGAGGGCTTCGGAATCATTCCGTTAACCCTTTGTTGACAGAGTGATTCGGATTGGGAGCGGGCCTTTGCGTCCGCTCCGCGCCTGCTCTGGAGCCCCGTCATGGTCTCGCGCGCCGAACCTTCTCTCAGCGGCCGCTGGTGGTGGTCGATCGACCGCGTCATCCTGAGCGCGCTCGTCGCACTGATGGTGTCCGGCGTCGTGCTGCTGATGGCCGGCGGCCCGCCCGTGGCGGAACGTCTCGGCCTGTCGACCTTCCACTTCGTCAACCGCCAGGCGGTCTATCTCGTCGCCGCGATGACCGTCTTCGTCGGCGTCTCCTTCCTGACGCCGCGCCAGGTCCGGCGTCTGGCCCTGCTGATCTTCACCGTCTCGCTCGCCATGGTGGTGGCGACGCTCTATCTCGGCGTCGAGGTCAAGGGGGCGCGGCGCTGGCTCACGCTGGGGCCGATCGGCTCGGTCCAGCCCTCCGAGTTCCTCAAGCCGGCCTTCGTCGTGCTCGCCGCCTGGGCCTTCTCCGAAGGCAGCCGCCGGCCGGACCTGCCGGGGACCTGGATCGCCTTCCTGCTGCTGCCGGCGACGATCGCGCCGCTGGTGCTGCAGCCGGATTTCGGCCAGACCATGCTCGTCACCCTCGTCTGGGCGGGGCTGTTCTTCGTCGCCGGCCTGCACTGGTTCTGGGTTCTGGGGCTCGGCGGAGCCGGGGCCGTCGGCATCCTGATCGCCTACCAGCTCGTGCCGCATGTGCGCGCCCGCATCGAGCGCTTCATGGACAAGGGCTCCGGCGACACCTTCCAGATCGACACCGCACTCGAAAGCTTCGCGCAGGGCGGCTGGCTCGGGAAAGGCCCGGGCGAGGGGACGGTGAAGCGCATCCTGCCCGACGCGCACACCGACTTCATCTTCGCCGTGACGGCCGAGGAATTCGGCATCGCGGTCTGCATCCTGCTGGTGATGCTGTTCGCGCTGATCGTGCTGCGGGCCCTGTTCGTCGCGCAGAAGGCCGAGGACCCGTTCATCCGGCTGGCGGTCACCGGCCTCGCCTTGCTCTTCGGCATCCAGGCCGCGATCAACATGATGGTGAACCTGCACATGATGCCGGCCAAGGGCATGACGCTGCCCTTCATCTCCTATGGCGGCTCGTCGCTGATCTCGCTGGCGATCGGGACGGGATTCCTGCTGGCCTTGACTCGCAAGCGGCCGCGGGCCGTCGATTTCGGCCGTTTCAGGAGCTGACGCGATGGGAAAGGCCAAGCTCGTCATTCTCGCCGCCGGCGGCACGGGCGGCCATCTCTTCCCGGCCGAGGCCCTGAGCCACGCCCTGCGGGCCAGGGGCATCCGGATCGTGCTGATGACCGATCCGCGCGGTGCCGAGTTCGCCGGCGACTTTCCGGCCGATGCGGTCATCCCCGTGCCGTCGGCGACACCGTCCGGCCTGCCGCTGTCGGGCAAGATCCGTGTCGCCATGGAGGTCGCCAAGGGCGTGTTCGCGGCGCGCCGGATCGTCAGGGACCTCAAGCCGGGGCTGGTCGTCGGCTTCGGCGGTTACCCCACCGTGCCGCCCGTTCTGGGCGCGGCGCTGGGCGGGGTGAAGACGCTCGTCCATGAGCAGAACGCCGTGATCGGGCGGGCCAACCGCTTCCTCTCGGGCTGGGTCGACGCGATCGCGACGGGATTCGCGGAGGTGGGCGGCCTCAGCGCCAAGGCCAGCGCGAAATGCCGCCATGTCGGCAATCCGGTGCGCCCGGCCGTGGTGGCGGCGGCCTCGCCCTATTCCGGGCCGGGCGTAGGAGCGTTCAACCTCCTGGTCTTCGGCGGCAGCCAGGGCGCGCGCGTCATGGCCGATATCCTGCCGCCCGCGATCCAGCTGCTGGCTCCCGCCGAGCGGGCGCGGCTGGTCATCACCCAGCAGGCCCGTGCCGAGGACGATGGCCGCGTCAGCGGGATCTATGAGAGCCTCGGTGTCAGGGCCGAGATCGCGCCCTTCTTCAAGGACCTTCCGGCCCGGATGGCGAAGGCCCATCTGGTGATCGGCCGCTCCGGCGCCTCGACGGTCGCAGAACTCACCGTGATCGGTCGTCCCGCCATCCTCGTGCCGCTGCCGGGCTCGCTCGACCAGGACCAGGCGGCCAATGCCGCCTTCCTGGAGAAGCGCGGTGCCGCCATCCGTGTGCTGCAGCCTGATTTCACGCCGCGCTGGCTGGCGGGCGAGCTCTCCAGGCTGATGCAGCAGCCGTCGGACTTGACGGTCATGGCCGAGAGCGCGAAGAGCGCCGGAATCGCCGACGCCGCGGATCGACTCGCCGCTGTCGTCACGGACGTCGCCGGCTTCTAACCTCACCAAGGATCGCCGCATCATGAAGCTGCCGCCGAAGCTCGGCTCCATTCACTTCGTCGGGATCGGCGGCATCGGCATGTCCGGCATCGCCGAGGTGCTGCACAATCTCGGCTACAAGGTGCAGGGCTCCGACGCCTCGGACGGCGCCAACGTCAGGCGTCTCGCCGAGAAGGGCATCACCACCTTCGTCGGGCACAAGGCGGAGAATCTGGGCGAGGCCGAGGTCGTCGTGGTCTCGACCGCGATCAAGCGCGACAATCCCGAGCTCGTCGCCGCGCGCGAGAAGCGGCTGCCGGTGGTGCGCCGGGCCGAGATGCTGGCCGAGCTGATGCGGCTGAAGAGCTGCATCGCGATCGCCGGCACCCATGGCAAGACGACGACGACCTCGCTCGTCGCGACGCTCCTGGAAAAGGGCGGGCTCGACCCGACCGTGATCAATGGCGGCATCATCAATGCCTACGGCACCAATGCCCGCATGGGCGAGAGCGACTGGATGGTGGTCGAGGCCGACGAATCGGACGGCACCTTCCTGAAGCTGCCCGTGGACGTCGCCATCGTCACCAATATCGACCCCGAGCATCTCGACCATTTCGGCACCTTCGACGCGATCAAGGCGGCGTTCCGCTCCTTCGTCGAGAACCTGCCCTTCTACGGCTTTGCGGTGATGTGCATCGACCATCCCACCGTGCAGGGCCTCGTCGGGCAGATCGAGGACCGCCGCGTCGTCACCTATGGCGAAAATCCCCAGGCCGATTTCCGGCTGATCGACATCGATCTCTCGGGCGGGCAGGCGAAGTTCACGCTCCTGATCCGCGACCGCAAGCGCGGCCGCGACGAGGTCGTCCGAGACCTGATCATGCCGATGCCCGGCCATCACAACGCGCTCAACGCCACCGCGGCGATCGCGGTCGCCTATGATCTCGGCATCCCCGTCGAGCGCATCCGCGCCGCGCTTGCCGGCTTCGGTGGCGTGAAGCGCCGCTTCACCAAGACCGGGGAGTGGAACGGGGCGCTGATCTTCGACGATTACGGCCATCACCCGGTCGAAATCGCAGCCGTGCTCAAGGCGGCGCGCGCCTCGACCAAGGGCAAGGTCGTCGCGATCGTGCAGCCGCATCGCTATACGCGGCTGGCCAGCCTGTTCGACGATTTCGCCGCCTGCTTCAACGACGCCGACACGGTGATCGTCGCCGACACCTATGCGGCGGGCGAGGCCCCGATCGCGGGAGCGGACCGCGATTCGCTGGTTTCGGGCATCAAGGCGCGCGGCCACCGCCATGCGCTGCCGCTGGAAGGGCCGGAGCAGCTCCCCGGCATGATCGCGGAACTGGCCGGCCCGGGCGACTATGTCGTCTTCCTCGGCGCCGGCAACATCACGCAATGGGCCTATGCCCTGCCGGGAGAGCTGGCGGCGTTGCCGCCGCCGAAGCCCGCGGCATGAGCTTTCCGGACATCACCCCGGCCCTCCGCGCCGCCGCGCCCGAACTCCGTGGCCGTCTGCTGTCCAACGCCGAGATGGCGCCGCTGACCTGGTTTCGGGTCGGCGGGCCGGCCCAGGCGCTGTTCACGCCCGCCGACGAGGCCGATCTCGCGCATCTCCTGTCGGGCCTGCCGCAGGAGATCCCGCTCACGGTCGTCGGGCTGGGCTCGAACCTGATCGTCCGCGACGGCGGCATTCCGGGGCTGGTGATCCGGCTCGGCGGCAAGGCCTTCGGCGAGATCGCGCTCGAACCCGGCGACCGGCTGCGGGCCGGGGCTGCGGTGCCCGACGTCAAGCTGGCGCGGGCGGCGGCCGATGCGGCGCTCGACGGGCTCGCCTTCTACCGCGGCATCCCCGGCTGTATCGGCGGGGCGCTGCGGATGAATGCCGGCGCCCATGGCGGCGAGACGACCGACGTGCTGGTCGAGGCCCGCGGCGTGACGCGTGCCGGCGCGCTCGTGACGCTCTCCCATGCCGAGATGGGCTTCTCCTATCGCAGCAGCGGTGCCGACACGCAGGACATCGTCTTCACCTCGGCGCTGTTCCAGGGCCGGCCGGGCGACCGGGACGCGATCCAGGCGGAGATGGACCGCGTCACCGCGGCGCGCGAGGCGGCGCAGCCGATCCGGGAGCGCACCGGCGGCTCGACCTTCAAGAACCCGCCAGGCGGCAAGGCCTGGCAGCTGATCGACGCCGCCGGCTGCCGGGGCCTGCGGCTCGGCGGTGCGCAGGTGTCGGAGATGCACTGCAACTTCCTGATCAATACGGGCGGTGCCACGGCGGCCGATGTCGAGGGCCTGGGCGAAGAGGTCCGGCGCCGGGTGAAGGACCATTCCGGCTTCGAGCTGCACTGGGAGATCAAGCGGATCGGGGTGGCCGCCTGAACGTCAGGCGGCCGTTCGCTGCAGCCACTCGCGCAGCGCGTCGTTGACCCGCGACTGCCAGCCCGGGCCGGACGCCCGCAGTCGTTCCACGAGGTCGATATCGAGCCGGATCGAAACGGCCTCCTTGGTCCTGGCGGGGCCGCGCTTGCGCAGGCCTTCCTGAAGTGCCGCGTGGATGGCAGGCATGGCCTCCTGCATCGGTCGCAGACCCGCGAGTTCCGCATCCGTCAGCTCGGGACTGTCGACGGCATCCCAATCCGCCTTCTCGTAACCCCGCCCGGGAACGAATGGCTTTGTCATAGGCTGCTCCTCTCGCGGCTTGAGGCTGGTCGCATGCTGATGACGGACAAGGCCTCGGTCCCCAGCGTCACAAAGACCACCGTCACGACGCCGTCCAACTGTCCCACCGCCATCAACCGGCCATCCCGGGCGGGCCCGACGCGGGCCTCTGCGAAGAAGCGCTCATCGAGCGCAGCGAAATCCATCCCGTGTTTGTCGAGATTCGCCAGTCTCTTAGGCTCATCCCACAGGATCTTCATAATCCCGTATATACAAGATTGCGGGGCTGGCGGCAATGACTGGCATGTCGCTCGGTCGCCGGGCGTGCCCTCGATCCTGCAGCCCGAGGCCAAATCCGACCTTGGAAGAAACGCGGGAATCCGCTCCCGATCCCCATCTCCCGAGCGCATCCTTTACCAAAAATTTACCAGCAGATCGAAGAGTGGGCGTTAACGGCGCATCAAGCAATCGGGTGCCGGGACGTCTGCAGAACCGATCTCCGTCAGGGCTTCGAAACAGCGTGTTTCGCCCCTGCGGAAAGGCTCCCGATGGCCCGGCGTGACCGAATCGGCTCAGCGCCGCCCTGGCTGCCCATGCGGGCTCAACTTCGGTGAACGCGTCACATGGATGGTGGAGGACGCCTCCCTCGATCGGTGAAGACAACGGCGGCGGTTTCCGCTGCGCGTCTGCCGGTCCCGGCTCCCGGGCCGCAGCTGCTCGTCGGCGAGCGGCAGGGGCGCTGGCTGCGCCGATCGCGCCGCAGTGCGGTCTCCGTGCCCCTGGCCCAGCGCATGCCGCGCCGGTTGGGCACCTGGATGGCGCTCGGTTTCCTCGGCCTGAGCATCGGGACCGGGACGCTGCTGGGCGGCCATTTCGAGACACTGCGGGCCAATTACGGCGAGCCGCATCACATGCTGGCCCGCTTCGTCGGCTTCGGCATCGATCGCGTCACGATCTCGGGCATCGCCGAGCTCTCCGAGGTCGAGGTTCTCGTCGCGGCCGGGATCGATCCCAAGACCTCGCTGGCCTTCTTCGATGCCGACCAGGCGCGCAAGCGCCTCGAATCCGCACCGCTGATCCGCGAGGCCACGGTCCGTAAGCTCTATCCGGGCGAGGTCGCGATCACGCTGGTCGAGCGCGAGCCCTTCGCGCTGTGGCAGGTGAAGGGCGAGCTGTTCGTGATCGCCGCCGACGGGACGGTGATCGACAAGATGGATGACGGGCGCTTCGCCCATCTGCCGCTGGTCGTCGGTGTCGACGCCAACAACCGCGCCCGCGAATACATCGCCCTGCGCCGCGAAGCCGGCCCGATCGCCGCGCAGATCCGCGCGGCGACGCTGGTGGCCGGCCGGCGCTGGAACCTGAAGCTCGACAACGGCATGGATGTGCGCCTCCCCGAGGCGGAGCCGGCCGCGGCGGTGAAGCGGCTGGCGGCCCTCCAGGCCGACTTCCGGATCTTCGACAAGGATTTGCTGGCAATCGACCTGCGCCAGCCAGACCGGGTCGTCATGCGGCTCACGGAGGAGGGCGCCGCCGCCCGCGCCGAGCAGCTCAAGAGCAAGACCAAGAAGAAGGGAGGCGAAGCATGAACCACGTCACCTCCCAGGGCCTGACGCCGCGGATGCGTCCGCTCTCGTCGCGCAAGCGCGCGACCTTGTCGATTCTCGACATCGGCACGAGCAAGGTCGTCTGCCTGATCGCCGAGCTGAACCCGGCCGAGGCCAATGAGCGGCTGCGCGGCCGCACCCATGTCGCGCGCATCATCGGCATCGGCCACCAGCGCTCGCTCGGCCTCAAGGGCGGCGCGATCATCGATCTCGAAAGCGCCGAGAAGGCGATCCGCGCCGCGGTCGACGCCGCCGAGCGCATGGCCAAGGTCGAGGTCCAGTCGGTCATCGTCAACCTGACCGGCGGGCGCCTCGCCTCGCAGCACTACGCGGCCAGCGTCGATCTGCGCGCCGGCTCGGTCGGCGACGGCGACGTCAAGCGCGTGCTCGCCCATGCCGCCACCCATGCGCTGCGGCCCGGCAAGGCCGTGCTTCATGCCCTGCCGACCGGCTATGCGCTGGACGGCGTGCCGGGCGTGCTCGATCCGCGCGGGCTGATCGGCAGCAAGCTCTCGGTCGACATGCATGTCGTCGCCAGCGAGGCCTCGGCCGCGCGCAACGTCATGCTGGCGGTCGAACGCTGCCATCTCGAGGTCGAGGCGGTGGTCGCGACCCCCTATGCCTCTGGTCTGTCCGTGCTCGTCGACGACGAGGCCGAGATGGGCGTCGTCGTGGTCGACATGGGCGGCGGCACCACCAGCCTCGGCGTGTTTTCCGGCGGCCACCTGATGCATGCCGACGCGATCGCGGTCGGCGGCAACCACATCACCATGGACGTGGCGCGCGGGCTCTCGACCCGTGTCGCGGCCGCGGAGCGGCTGAAGACGCTGCACGGCTCCTGCATTTCCAGCGCCTCCGACGAGCGCGACATGATCTCCGTGCCGCAGGTCGATGACGACGAGCGCGACACGCCCAACCACCTGCCGAAGTCGCAGCTGGTGCGGATCATCAAGCCGCGCGTCGAGGAAATCCTCGAACTGGTGCGCGACCGCCTGACCCAGGCCGGCTTCTCCGCCCAGGCCGGCCGTCGCGTCGTGCTGACGGGCGGGGCCTGCCAGCTCACCGGCCTGCCCGAGGTGGCGCGGCGGATTCTCGGCGGCCAGGTCCGCACGGGCCGGCCGCTCGGCATCAAGGGCCTGCCCGAAGCCGGCAAGGGGCCGGCCTTCGCGGCGGCCGTCGGCCTGCTGGTCTACCCGCAGGTGGCCTATGTCGAGCATTTCGAGCCCCGCGCGGGCGCGGCCTATTTCGCCACCGGAACCGACGGGTATTTCTCCCGCGTCGGGCGGTGGCTGAAAGAGAGTTTCTGAGCGGACGGCCGTCAGGCCCTCCGTTCGAAAGCAGAGTGAGTACCGGCGAGCCCGCGCGGCGGGGAAGCCACGGCGTCGAATGTAGCAATCGGGACGGCTCCCGCCAGGCGCCGGACAAGGGATCAAAAGAGGCAACCATGGCGATGAATCTGCAAGCCCCGGACATCCGGGAACTCAAGCCCCGGATCACGGTGTTCGGCGTCGGTGGCGCCGGGGGCAATGCGGTCAACAACATGATCGAGGCCGGTCTCGACGGCGTCGATTTCGTGGTTGCCAACACGGATGCCCAGGCGCTCGCGCTGTCACGGGCCTCGCGCATCATCCAGATGGGCCTGCAGGTGACCGAGGGTCTCGGCGCCGGCTCCCAGCCCGAGGTTGGCCGCGCGGCTGCCGAGGAGGTGATCGACGAGATCCGCGACCATCTCGCCGGCGCCCACATGGTCTTCATCACCGCCGGCATGGGCGGTGGCACCGGCACGGGCGCGGCCCCGGCGATCGCCCGCGTCGCCCGCGACATGGGTATCCTGACGGTCGGCGTCGTCACCAAGCCGTTCCAGTTCGAGGGCCATCGCCGCATGCGCATGGCCGAGGCCGGCATCAGCGAGCTGAATGAGGCGGTCGACACGCTGATCGTCATCCCCAACCAGAACCTGTTCCGTGTCGCCAACGAGACCACCGGCTTCGCCGACGCCTTCGGCATGGCCGACCAGGTGCTCTACTCCGGCGTCGCCTGCATCACCGACCTGATGGTCCGCCCCGGCCTGATCAATCTCGACTTTGCCGACGTGCGCGCCGTGATGCGCGGCATGGGCAAGGCGATGATGGGCACCGGCGAGGCGCAGGGCGACAAGCGCGCGCTGAACGCGGCCCAGGCCGCGATCAACAACCCGCTGCTCGACGACGTCTCGATGAAGGGCGCGCGCGGCCTGCTGATCTCGATCACCGGCGGGCGCGACATGAAGCTCTACGAGGTCGACGAGGCCGCCACCCGTATCCGCGAGGAGGTCGACTCCGAGGCCAACATCATCGTCGGCGCCACCTTCGACGAGGCGCTGGAAGGCATCGTGCGTGTCTCGGTCGTTGCGACGGGCATCGACAAGCCGGTCACGACGCAGGCCGAGATGGACGAGACCGAGGCGCGCATCGCCCAGGTCGCCGAGCGCCTGAAGGCCGAGGCCCGCCTGCGCACCGCCACCCCGGCCCGCCAGGCCGCTCCGGCGCCGGCGCCGGTCGCTCCCGAGGCGCCGCTCGAGCTGCGGATGCCGCACGCAATCGACAGCGCCCCGCGCGGCCTGCCGGAGGACATCCGCATCGCTCCGGCGCAGCCGCGCCCGGTGATGGCCGCCGCGGCTCCCGAGCCCGTGCATCAGCCCGAGCCCGCCCCGATGCTCGAAGAGAGCTTCATCCCGCCGATGCCGGAGCGTTCGGTGGTGCGTCCGACCCGCATGCCCCGCGTCGAGGATCTGCCGATTCCGGCGCAGGCCCAGATCGCCGCCCATCGCGGCGCCCAGGCTGCGCCGCCGCCGCCCAGCGTCGCCGACCAGAAGCGCATGTCGCTGATGCAGCGCCTCGCTTCGGTCGGGTTCGGCCGCAAGGAAGAGGAGGCGGTCGAGGCCCAGCCGGCTGCGGTGCGCCAGGCTCCCCAGCCTCCGGCCATGCCGCAGGCTCCGAGCGCGGCCCATGCCGAGTACATGCGCCGCCCGGCGGCGCCGGTCGCCCGCCCGGCCCAGGGTCAGCTCGACCCGCATGGCCGCGCCGCACCGAATCGGACCAGCGAGGAGGATCATCTCGAGATCCCGGCCTTCCTGCGTCGGCAGGCCAACTGAGCGCCCGCCCGGCTCTCACGGGCTGTTACACCGTCCCGGCGCGCCTCCTGCGCGCCGGGATTTGCCTTGTCGAAAACGATAACGATTCCAATCTGATAGAGTCCCTCTGCGCGTTGCGGTGTCCTGTAACAGAGCGAAAGAAAGCGTGATTTTGTGACCATGCTCGGAAAGCTTATGTTGCGGCTGCACCACGACAGACGGGAGCCGGGCCGCGCCCTCTCCTGGACTCAGGACGCATCGCAGACGAACTGCCCCGTCGGGGAAATGCCCCGATGAAACGGCGTCGTTCGCGATCAGGATTGGATACCGGAATGAGCTTCGATCGGCAGACGACCCTGCGGGCCCCCGTTACCCTGACCGGGATCGGTGTCCATTCCGGAGCTCCCGCAACGATCTGCCTCAAGCCCTCCAGCGCCAATTCCGGGATCGTGTTCCTGCGGCAGGGCCTCGAGAATGCGCCCGCCCAGCTGATCCACGCCAAGCACACCAAGGTCAGCGCGACCGAGCTGTGCACCGTCATCGGGGATCGCGCCTCCGCCTCCGTCGCCACGATCGAGCATCTGATGTCGGCCTGCGCCGGTCTCGGCCTCGACAACGTGCTGGTCGAGATCGACGGGCCGGAAATGCCGATCATGGACGGCAGCGCCGCCGAATTCGTCGCCGCGATCGAGACGACCGGCCTGGTCGGGCTTGCGGCGCCGCGCCGCTATCTGCGCATCCTGCAGCCGGTGCGTGTCGAGCATGGCCGCGCCTTCGCCGAGCTGCTGCCGGCCAAGAGCGGGTTCCGCCTCGATGTCGAGATCGATTTCGACACCACGGTGATCGGCCGTCAGCGCAAGGTCTTCGACCTCGAGGCCTCGGCCTATGCGCAGGAGATCGCCCGCGCCCGCACGTTCGGCTTCATGCGCGATGTCGAGCAGCTCTGGAAGGCGGGCTTCGCGCTCGGCGCCTCGCTCGACAACACCGTCGCCGTCGGCGACGACAAGGTCATCAATCCCGAGGGGCTGCGCTACGGCGACGAGTTCGTTCGCCACAAGGTCCTGGATGCGATCGGCGACCTCGCGCTGGCGGGCTATCCGATCGTCGGCGAGTTCCGCTCCTATTGCGGCGGGCATCGCATGAATGTGCGGATTCTGGAGGCGCTCTTCGCCGACCGCGCCAATTACGCCATCGTCGAGGCCGAGCCGGTCTATGCCGCGCCGCGGGCCGTGCAGATGGCTGCCGCCGCGCCTGCGGCCTTCGCGCCGGACGTGCACTGAGCGCTTCGCGCTCGCGCGCCTTCCTGTTGCCGGTTTTCTGTCGAATAGACGTCCCTGCCGCCGTGGGCTCCTGCTTTCGGCAGTGGCGCGCCATCGGCGTCTGAGGTAAGGCATGCATCCCCACCGATGCGGGGACGATGACAAGAGGACGGACGACGTGAGCGTCATGCGGCTGAAGAACCCGACATCCAAGCGCGCCGGATCGATGGCGAAGGGCCCGGCCCTCGCGCTCGGCGCCGCCCTGCTGCTCGGCGGCTGCGACACCGTCTCGTCGCTCAATCCCTTTGATCGGCCCGAGGTCTACAAGCCCGAGGTCAAGGAGATCGTCCCGGCCGACCGGCTCTACAATGAAGGGCTCGCGCGCCTGCAGAACGGCGACAGCGAGGGCGCCTCGAAGAAGTTCGACGAGATCGACAAGAGCGCGCCGTTCTCACCCTTTGCGCGCAAGGGGCTGATTCTCGCCGCCTACACCAATTACCAGGCGGCGAAGTGGGAGGAGACGATCACCGCCTCCAAGCGCTTCATCGCGCAGAACCCGGCGAGCCCGGATGCGGCCTATGCGCAGTATCTGATGGCGATGTCCTATTTCAACCAGATCCCCGATGCGACGCGCGACCAGGAGCGGACCCAGCTCGCCATCGCCGCCTTCGAGCAGCTGATCGAGCGATATCCGAAGTCCGAATATGTGCTCGACGCGAAGGAGAAGCTCCTCGTCGCGCGCGACCAGCTCGCGGGCAAGGAGATGAATGTCGGGCGCTTCTATCTCGAGAAGCGCAACTATACGGGTGCGGTGAACCGCTTCCGCGACGTCATCATCAAGTACCAGACCACGCGTCACGTCGAAGAGGCGCTGATGCGCCTGACGGAAGCCTATATGGCGCTCGGCATCACCAACGAGGCGCAGACCGCCGCAGCGGTGCTGGGCCACAACTTCCCGGACAGCCCGTGGTACAAGGACGCCTATGTCCTGCTCGAGAGCGGCGGCCTGCAGCCGCGTGAGGACCGTGGTTCCTATATCAGCCGCGCCTTCCAGGGCTTCTCGCGCGCGGTCACCGGCATCGTCGGGTTCGGCGGGCGGAGCTAGTTTCGCCGGCCATGAGGGTCGTCTGCGCATGCCCCGCTTCCTGAGCCTGCGCTGAGTGCCATGCTGGTCCAACTGTCGATACGCGACATCGTCCTGATCGACCGTCTCGACCTGACGTTTCGTGACGGCCTGAGTGTGCTCACCGGCGAGACCGGCGCCGGCAAGTCGATCCTGCTCGACGGGTTCGCGCTGGCGCTGGGTGGGCGCGGCGATGGCGGCCTCGTGCGCCATGGCGAGACGCAGGGCCAGGTCAGCGCCGTATTCGACCTGCCGCATGAGCATGGCGCCCGCAAGCTGGCTCAGGCCCAGGAAATCGACACCGACGGCGATTTGATCCTGCGCCGCGTGCAATATGCCGACGGGCGCACGCGCGCCTTTGTCAACGACCAGCCCGTCAGCGTGCAGATTCTCAGGATGATCGGCGCCGCGATCGTCGAGATCCATGGTCAGCATGACGACCGCGCGCTGACTGACCCGGCGCAGCATCGCCTGATTCTGGATGGTTTCGCCGGGCTGGAGGCGCAGGCGGAGTCCGTCATCGCCGCCAGCGAGACGCTGAAGCGCGCGCGCCAGGCCCTGCAGGCGCAGCGCATGCGCGTCGAGGCGGCGCGCAAGGAGGCGGATTTCCTGCGCCATGCCGTCGCCGAGCTCGGCAAGCTCGCGCCCAAGCCGGGCGAGGAGGAGGCGCTCGCCGCGCAGCGCCAGGGCATGATGCAGGCCGAGAAGGTCGCCCGTGACCTGATAGATGCGCATGAGGCGGTGGCCGGGCAGGGCTCGCCGATTTCCGCGCTCTCGGCCGTTCTGCGTCGCCTCGAGCGCCGGGCCGGACAGGCGCCGGCGCTGATCGATCCCTCGCTGGCTGCGCTCAACACCGCGATCGTCGCGCTGGAGGAGGCGGGCGAGACCCTGTCGGCCGGGATGCGTGCCGCCGAATACGATCCGCGCGAGCAGGAGCGCGTCGAGGAGCGGCTCTTCGCGCTGCGTGGCGCGGCGCGCAAATACGACGTGCCGGTCGAGGGGCTGGTGCCGCTGGCGCAGAGCATGGCGGCCGATCTCAGTGCACTCGACGACAGCGAGATTTCGCTCCGACGGCTGGAAGAGGACCTCGTCCGGGCCGAGGCCGCCTATGTCGGGCTGGCGGGCAAGCTGTCCGCCGCCCGCCAGAAGGCGGCGGCGAAGCTCGACGCGGCCGTCAAGGCCGAATTGCCGCCGCTCAAGCTGGAACGGGCCCGCTTCATCACCCGGATCGACAGCGACGAGACGGCTCGGGGGCCGGAGGGCTTCGACCGAGTCGAGTTCTGGGTCGAGACCAATCCGGGGACACGGCCCGGCCCGATGATGAAGGTGGCATCGGGCGGCGAACTCTCGCGCTTCATGCTGGCGCTGAAGGTCGTTCTGGCCGAGCGCGGCTCGGCCCCGACATTGGTCTTTGACGAGATCGACACCGGGGTCGGCGGCGCGGTCGCGGACGCCATCGGCGAGCGGCTGGCGCGGCTCGCCGGCAAGGTCCAGGTGATCTCGGTGACGCATGCGCCGCAGGTCGCCGCCAAGGCCGCCCAGCATTTCCTGATCGCCAAATCGGCGCTGCCGGGCGACGCCGCCTCGCGCACGGTGACGCGCGTGACCGGACTGGAAGACGAGGCGCGGCGCGAGGAGATCGCCCGCATGCTGGCCGGCGCGAGCATCACCGAAGAGGCGAGGGCGGCCGCCGGGCGGCTTCTGGAGGCGGCCGGGGTGCGGGGGTAGTTCTCGCTCAGGCGGCGGGCACCAGTTCGAAGGCGTTCCCGACGCGCCTGACGGTCTTGAAGCCCTCGACATGACCGCCGGACACGATCCAGCCCTGATCGCTCGCCCGCCCGAGGATGTCGCGACGCGTCGCGACCGCGACCGCGCCGTCGAAATCGAAGACGAGCCCGACATCGGGATCGGCCGCCTGCAGCGTTTCGAGATGGACCGCATCGCCCCAGAGCAGCAGGTCGCGCCCGCCATTCTCGATCAGATAGCCGCCCTGGCCATGGGTATGGCCGGGCAGCGGGATCAGCGTCACGCCCGGGAGGATGTCACCGGAGGGGGCGATGGTGTCGACGCGCTCGGGGTAGAGGCGCAGCAGCGTCTCGGTGATGGCGAAGCCGCCGCGACGGTTTTCGGGCGTGCTCAGGCGCTTGTCCGCGTCGGTGAAGAAGCTGAGCTCGGTGGCCGGCACGAGGACGCGCGCATTGGGGAAGTAGGGCGTCTCGCCAGCGAACAGGCCGAGTGCATGGTCGCCGTGGAGATGGGTGATCAGAATGCGGTCGATGCTCTCGCGTGTCACGCCGAGCGTATCGAGGGCGGTGCGGGCATGGCCATAGGCCTCGCCCCAGGACGTGCCTGTCCCCGCATCGACGAGGGTGATGCCGCCGGGCCCGCGCAGGACGAAGCAGTTGACGACGATGCGCAGTGTCGGCCGGCCCCATGTCGCGATGGCGCCGTCGCGCGCGGCCGGGCCGGAGGCATGCGTCAGCACGTCGATGGGCGCCTCGTAGAAGCCGTCATGCAGGATCGAGACGTCGTAACGGCCGAAGCGGCGTGTCTGATGATCCATGAAAACCGTCCCTGCTCCGCAGAAACCCGATCACAGCGCAGGGCGTCGCGCCTTGGCAAGGCGGTGCGCCGGGCGGTCGCCATGTGCCTCAGTTCTGCGGAATGAACTGCGCGTCGCTGATGGTGAAGGCGCCCTGCGCCGAGGCGACCGTGAACTCCAGCGCGCCGCGGCAGCCGGCCGGGGCGGCTGCGCCGGGCTTCGCGCCGCCACTGGCGCAATGGCGTTCGAGATAGGTGATGGTGTCCTGTGGCATGCCGGCATCGTCGAGGCGCACCGTGCCGCTGGCGTCGTGGGCGAGGCCGCCGCGGGCCATGGTGAAGCCGGAGACGGTGACGTTCTCGACGCGGACGAAGAGCCCGGCGAGTTCGGCCCGGCGCTGCTTGACCTCCGCCAGCGTCATCATCTGCGCGCCGTCCTGGGCGTGAGCCTGCGCGCTTGCCATCAAGATCCCCGCCACAATCGCCCACCGCATCCGCATCGCTCTCCCTGCAAGCGGCGGCGGGATCGCGCGACGGGCCTGAGTCGTCAAGGGCAAGCCGATCAACCCCGCTCCGTCATTCCGGGCGAGCGAAGCGAAGGCCCGGAATCCATCGTCGGGCACTGCGCTCTATGATGGATTCCGGAGCGGCGCCGCTGGCGCGGCTTGTCCGGAATGACGGCGCATTTGGATCGTGGAGCGTATCCTTTAAGGGTGCGATTGCCATCCCGGTTTCTTTCTGTCGCCATTTGCGCTATGAGCCCCACAATCGATGGCTGCGCCCTGCGCCCGTCGCCGACATCCTGCGCCGTCATTCCGATTCCGCGCCGTAACCCTAGGCCCTCTGTCCCATGTCCTTCCTGACCTCGAGTGCGCCGCTCGCGCGCGCGCTCGCCGAACGCAATTATTCCGAACCGACGCCGGTGCAGAGCGCCGTGCTGGAGCCGTCCGCCGCCGGGCGCGACCTACTCGTCTCGTCGCAGACCGGCTCGGGCAAGACCGTCGCCTATGGGCTCGCCATCGGCGCGACGCTGCTCGGCGAGGCCGAGGCCTTCGGCCGTGCGGCCAAGCCGCTCGCCCTGATCATCGCGCCGACGCGCGAACTGGCGCTGCAGGTCCAGCGCGAGCTCGCCTGGCTCTACAAGCACGCCAATGCCCGCATCATCGCCTGCGTCGGCGGCATGGACCCGCGCCGCGAGGCCGCCCTGCTCGACGAGGGCGCCCATGTCGTCGTCGGCACCCCCGGCCGCCTGCGCGACCATATCGAGCGCCATCGCCTCGATGTCTCGGCGCTGAAGGCCGTCGTGCTCGACGAGGCCGACGAGATGCTCGACCTCGGCTTCCGCGACGATCTCGAATTCATCCTGAAGACCACGCCGGCCGAGCGCCAGAGCCTGCTGTTCTCGGCGACGCTGCCCAAGGCGATCATCCAGCTCGCCAAGAGCTACCAGAACGATGCGCTGCGCATCGAGGTCGCCGCCACGCCCGGCGGCCATGCCGACATCGAGTATCGCGCGATCCGGGTCTATCCGAAGGAAGCCGAGCTCGCGGTCGTCAACCTGCTGCGCTTCCATGATTCGCCGTGCTCGCTGGTGTTCTGCAACACCCGCAACGCGGTGCGCCATCTCGAGGCGATCCTGCTGGAGCGCGGCTTCTCGGCCGTGGCGCTCTCGGGCGAACTCTCGCAGAGCGAGCGCAATTCGGCGCTGCAGGCGCTGCGCGACGGCCGGGCGCGCGTCTGCGTCGCCACCGACGTCGCCGCCCGTGGCATCGACCTGCCGGGGCTGACGCTGGTGATCCATGCCGAACTGCCCAACGATCCCGAGGTGATGCAGCATCGCTCCGGCCGCACCGGCCGTGCCGGCAACAAGGGCACGAGCGTGCTGCTGGTGCCGCCGTCGCGCCGCCGCAAGGCCGAGATGCTGCTGGCCGAGGCCAAGGTCGAGGCCGTCTGGGCCGGCCCGCCGACGCAGGACGAGATCCGCGCGCTCGACAAGGAGCGGCTGCTGAACGACCCGATCCTGACTGGCGAGCCCGGTGAGGTCGACGCCGCGATGGTCGAGGCGCTGATCGCCGGCCGCTCGGTCAACGAGATTGCGGCCGCGCTGGTGCGGATCTACCGCGCCCGCCTGCCGGCCTCCGAGGAGGTCGGCGACCCGAACTTCGCCCGCGACGAGCGCCGCCCGGCCCGGGCGCGTGAGGATTATGCGCCGCGCGAGGGCGCGCGGTTCGGCGAGAACCGCGACGACAGCCCGCGTTCCGACGCGCCGCGCCACAAATCGGGCCCGCGTGGCGACACCGTCTGGTTCCGCCTCAGCGTCGGCCGCAAGGACGGCGCCGATCCGCGCCAGCTGCTGCCGATGATCTGCCGCCGCGGCAAGATCACCCGCGACGAGGTCGGCGCGATCCGCATCTTCGACAAGGAGACCAAGGTCGAGATCGACGCCGATGTCGCTGAGCGCTTCTACGAGCTGGCCAAGGCCGTCGACCGCGACAAGATCGTGATCGAGCCGGTGACCGGCGAGGACGAGCGCCGCCCGGCCAAGCCCTTCGCCGAGAAGGCGAGCCATGCGCCCGCGCCCTATGCCAAGCCCGAGCGCGACGGCGATGCGCGCCCCGCCCGGGCCTACGAGAAGAAGCCCTACGAAAAGAAGCCGTACGAGAAGAAGCCCTATGAGGGCGGGGACCGGAAGCCCTACGCCAAGAAGGCCTATGAGCCCAAACCCTACGAGGCCAGGCCCGAGGCCAAGCCTTACGAGGGCGGCGAGAAGAAGCCCTATGAGGGCAAGAAGAAGGCCTATGAGGGCAAGTCCAAGCCCTTCGGCGCGGCCAAGGCCTATGACCCGGTGCGCAGTGACCGCGAGGCGCTGTCGGACCCCAATGTCTCGTTCCGCTCAGGGCCAAAGCCTCGCTTCGACAAGCCTGGCTTCGACAAGCCGGCCGGCGACAAGCCCTATGGCGAGAAGAAGCCCTATGCGCCGAAGCCCTTCGGCGCCGGCAAGTCGGGCGCCGGCAAGTCCTTTGCGGGCAAGGCGCCCTTCAAGGGCAAGAAGCCGCGCTGAAGCGCGGCTCGCCCGATCGTCGGCCCGATCGCCGGGCGGTGTCCGCCTTCCTCAGCGCAGGCCGAGGAAGGACAGGATGGCCAGGACGACGACGATCAGGCCGATGATGTAGATGATGCTGTTCACGGAACTGCCCCCGGTTCGGCGGCAGGGCCTTGCGCCCTCCGCCAGGTCGATGATGGGGAGTGAACCGCGTCTTCGTGCGAATGTTCCCGCTTTCGCGTGAAGCCTCGCGATCGCAGCGTCAGGCGAGGCCGGCTGTCAGCCGTCCACGACCTTGCGGTAGAGATGCCAGCTCGCATGGCCGAGCACGGGCATGACCACGATCAGGCCGACGAGCAGCGGCAGACAGCCGAGCACGAGCAGCCCGCTCACCATCAGCCCCCAAATCATCATCACGCGCGGGTTGCGCTCGACCGCGGCGATCGAGGTGCGCACTGCGGTCGCGACGTCGATCCGCCGGTCGATGATGTGCGGGAAGGACACCACCGAGATCGAGAAGGCGACGATCGCGAAGAGCAGCCCGACCGCGTTGCCGACGACGATCATCGTCCAACCGTCGCCGGTGGTGAAGACGGCGCGCAGGAAGTCCAGCGTCGAGACATCCGCAGGCAGGCCGAGCAGGCCCTGGTAGATGAACCAGGCACAGGCCAGCCAGGCGAGAAAGAGCCCGGTCAGCATCGCGCCCAGAAGCAGGATCTGGCCGATCGCCGGTGAGCGCAGCAGCGCGAAGGCGTGTTCCCAGCCCGAATCGAGCTGGCGCTCGCGCCGCCGGCTGATCTCGTAGAGTGCGATCGCCGCGAAGGGCCCGAGCAGGGCGAAGCCGCCGAGCAGCGGGAAGAGCAGCGGAAAGACGTTGAAGCTCACCGTCGCCTGCGCCAGCAGCACGCCGATGATGGGATACATCAGGGCGACGAAGGCGAGGTGGCTCGGTTGCGCCTTGAAATCCTCCCAGCCCAGCCTCAGCGCGTCGCGCAGGTCGGCGGTGGTGATGGTGTTGACGCGCGGCAGGGCGGGCGCATCCTCGCGCGGAACGCTGTGCAGATGGACGTCGAGATTGGCCATGGCGTGTCTCCCGGTTGCGGCCCGGTTCGCCTTGCAGCCCTTTGACGCGATCCTTGGGTCAACGGCCTGAAGGCGTCGAGCTTCCAATTCCCAGCGATGGCAGGATAGCCGAAATGGTCAGCCCTGTCGCAGGCGGTGCGAACACGAATGCGGGATGAAGGACAGCCCTCCTGACTTCCCACGACGCCGGATTCTCGCCTAATGAGGGCGCATGAGTGAGCCCGAAGACATCCCCGTCGAGCAACTGACCTCCCGCCAGGCCCGGGCCGAGCATAAACGGCTGGCCGAGGCGGTGGAGGCGGCCGACATCGCCTATCACCAGAACGACGCGCCGGAGATGGACGACGCGGCCTATGACGCGCTGCGGCGCCGGCTGGTGGCGATCGAGGCGGCGTTTCCGGCGCTGAAGGCGGCCTCGTCGGCCAGCACCACAGTCGGCGCCAAGGCGTCGGGCAAATTCGCCAAGATCCGCCACCGCGTGCCGATGCTCTCGCTCGACAACGCCTTCACCGACGAGGCGGTGGCCGAGTTTGTCCAGCGGGTGCACCGCTTCCTCGGCCGCAAGGACGAGGACCCCATCGCCTTCACCGCCGAGCCCAAGATCGACGGGCTGTCGCTCTCGCTGCGCTATGAGAAGGGCGCGCTCGTCCATGCCGCGACGCGCGGCGATGGCGAGGAGGGCGAGGACGTCACGGTCAACGCCCGTACCATCGCCGAGATCCCGCAGACGCTCGCCGGTCCCGGTGTGCCGGATATCGCCGAGGTGCGCGGCGAGGTCTATCTGGGCCATGCCGATTTCGCGGGGATCAACGAGCGCCAGCGCGAGAAGGGGCTTCCCGAATTCGCCAATCCGCGCAATGCGGCGGCGGGCTCGCTGCGCCAGCTCGACGCCACGATCACCGCCTCGCGGCCGCTGCGCTTCTTCGCTTATGCCTGGGGCGAGATGCCGGAGCTGCCGGCGCCCACCCAATCGGGCGTCGTCGAGGCGTTCGGCCGCTGGGGCTTCCGCACCAATCCGCTGATGGCGCGCTGCGAGACCGTCGAGGCGCTGATCGCGCATTACCGGCTGATCGAGAGCCAGCGCGCCACGCTCGGCTACGACATCGACGGCGTCGTCTACAAGGTCGACGAACTCGCGCTTCAGGCGCGGCTCGGCTTCGTCTCGCGGGCGCCGCGCTGGGCGATCGCGCATAAATTCCCGGCGGAACTCGCGACCACGGTGCTGGAGGCGATCGAGATTCAGGTCGGGCGCACCGGTGCGCTCTCGCCCGTGGCGCGCCTGCGCCCGGTGACGGTCGGCGGCGTCGTCGTCACCAATGCGACGCTGCACAATGAGGATTACATCCGCGGCTACGATTCCAAGGGCGAGCGCATCCGCGATGGCGAGCCGCCCGACATCCGCGTCGGCGACACTGTCACGGTCAAGCGCGCCGGCGACGTCATCCCGCGGGTGGCGGCGGTCGATCTGTCGAAGCGGCCGGCGGATGCAGCTCCTTACGCCTTTCCGACGCTCTGCCCCGCCTGCGGCAGCCATGCGACGCGGGAGATCAATCCGCGATCTGGCAAGGAGGATGCGGTGCGCCGCTGCACCGGCGGGCTGATCTGCCCGGCCCAGGCGGTCGAGCGGCTGAAGCATTTCGTCGCGCGCGATGCACTCGACATCGACGGGCTCGGCGACAAGCAGATCGAGTTCTTCCATGGCGATCCCGACCTGCCGGTGAAGGAGCCGGCCGACATCTTCACGCTCGCCGCGCGCGACGCCGCCAATCTCAAGAAGCTGAAGGACAAGGAAGGTTTCGGCGCGCAGAGCGTCGCCAAGCTCTTCGCCGCGATCGAGGAGCGCCGGACGCCCCCGCTCAACCGCTTCATCTTCGGGCTCGGCATCCGCCATATCGGCGAAACCAATGCCCGCCTGCTGGCGCGCCATTACGGCTCCTTCGAGGCCCTGCGGGCGGCGGGGCTGGCGGCGGCCGACCCGGCCTCGCCCGAGCGGCAGGAACTCGACGCGATCGATGGCGTCGGGCCGACCGTGGTCGAGGCGCTGACCGACTTCTTCGGCGAGCCGCACAACGAGGAACTGCTCGACCGGCTGCTCGCGCAGGTGACGCCGCAGCCGCTGGAGGCGGTGGCGTCGGCCAGCCCCGTCGCCGGCAAGATCGTGGTCTTCACCGGCGCGCTCGAGCGCATGACCCGCGACGAGGCCAAGGCGATGGCGGAACGCCTCGGGGCCAAGGTGGCGGGCTCGGTGTCCTCCAAGACCGACCTGCTGGTGGCGGGACCCGGCGCGGGCTCGAAGCTGAAGGATGCGCAGAAGCACGGCGTCGAGGTGATCGACGAGGCCGGCTGGTTCGATCTCGTCGGGGGCTGAGGCCTTCGCCATCGGCCCGTCCGGCCAATCGCCCAGGCTGATGCGCCCGATCACTTTTCTTCAAGACGCTCCCGGCGCGATCGGGTTTAACCTCGCGCCATGGATCTGATCACGCAGGAACAGGCGCTGGCCGAGACGCCGCTGAGGGCGGGAGAGCGCGCGCATCTCTTCGCCGCCCGCCGCTTCGACGGGCTGGAGTTCCTGGCGGCGACCTTCCGTACCCATGCCTATGCGCCCCATGCCCATGACACCTATGCGATCGGGACGATCCTGAGCGGCTGCGAAATCTGGCATGCGCGCGGCCGGAGGCTCTATGCCGGGCCCGGCGATCTCGTGATGAACCAGCCGCTCGATGTCCATGACGGGGCGCCGAGCGAGGGCGGCTATCGCTACCGGATGAGCTATCCCGGCCTAGACCTGATGCGCGAATTGGCCCTGTCGCTGACCGGGCGCGAGAGCCCCGGGACGCCCTTCTTCCGCGAGCCGGTCGTGCATGATCCCGACGGCGCGGCGCTGTTTGCCGCCGCCCATCGCCTGCTGGAGGAGGGCCCGGATGCGCTTGCGGGCGAGGAGGCGTTGCTGCGGGCCTTTGCCGCGATGCTGGTGCGCCATGCCGATCTCGGCCCGCGCTCCGTCGGGCGCGAGCCCGGCCCGGTCGACCGGGCGCGAGCGCTGATAGAGGCCCGGCATGACGAGGACCTCTCGCTCGCCGAGATCGGCGCCGCGGTCGGCCTGCCGCGTCACCATCTGATCCGCGCCTTCCGGGCTGAGACCGGGCTGACGCCGCATGCCTTCCTGGTCGATGTGCGGGTGCGACGCGCGCGGGACCGCCTGCGTCGCGGGGAGGCACCGGTTGCGGTGGCCGCCGCCACGGGGTTCAGCGACCAGGCGCATCTCACCCGCGCCTTCAAGGCACGGCTCGGCGTGACGCCGGGCGCCTTCCGCGCCGCCCATCTCTCCTGAAGGCACCATCACGATGTCCACCTTGCGCGACGATGCCCGGCGGGGCCTCAGTGACATCTGGCCGGCCATGCTGGCGGCCGTGCCGATCGGCCTTCTGCTCGGCGCGCTGGCCGCCGGGAAGGGCCTGTCTCCGCTGGAGACGCTGGTGATGGGCGCATTGGTCTTCGCCGGCGGGGCGCAGTTCGCGGCGGTCGAACTCTGGGCGACGCCGGCGCCCATCGGCGCGATCGTGTTCTCGACGCTGCTGATCAATGCCCGCCATGTGCTGATGAGCGCCTCGCTGGTGCCGAAGCTCGCGGGCTTCTCGCGCGGGCAGACGGCGCTCGGGCTCTATTTCATGGCCGACGAGAACTGGGCGCTGGCCGAGAAGCGGGCGCGCACCCACGCTCTGACGCCGGCCTACTGGTTCGGGATGGTGGTGCCTTTCGTGACCTGCTGGGTCGCGACCTCGACGCTCGGCGCGGTGATCGGCGCCGCGCTGGGCGATCCGCGCCGCTTCGGGGCCGATTTCGCCTTCACCGCGCTGTTCATCGCGCTGGTCGCCGCCTTCTGGAAGGGGCGGGTGACGTTCTGGACGGTTGCCGCCGCGGGGCTCGCCTCGGCGCTGACCTACCGGCTGTTCGGGCCGCCCTGGCATGTGCTGGCGGGTTCGCTCTGCGGGCTCGCCGCCGCCTGGTTCGCGGCGGGTTCGGCCGGCTCGGCCGGGGAGGCCGAGCCCGCACCCGAGGCTCGCCCATGACCCTCGACCCGCACAATCTGCTCGCCATCCTGGGCATGGCGATCGCGACCTATGCGACGCGCCTCGCCGGGCTCGCGCTCGCCGGACGGCTCCAGCTCTCGCCGCGCGCCCAGGCGGCTTTCGATGCAATCCCGCCGGCCGTGCTCGTCGCCGTCATCGCGCCGAGCGCGCTTGCCACCGGCTGGCCGGAGACGGTCGCCGCGCTGCTGGCCGCGCTCGCCGCCACGCGCCTGCCGCTGCTCGGCGTCGTGGCGGTCGGCGTCTCGGCGGTGGTGGCGTTGCGGGCGCTGGCCTGACGCGGCCTGCGTCAGATCATGCCGCCGAGCCAGCACCACAGGGATGTCGCCCCAACGGCGAATGCGACGAGAAAGATGCGAGCGTCGTGTGGCAGGTCTTGCATCCGGCACCTCCTGTTGGGCGCCGATGCATAGTCTTTGCCATGTGACAGGAGCGCGACCATCGCCTGATGCGGGATCGTCCATTCATTTTTTGCATGGCGCCATCGAGCCGACGCGGCTGCCCTCATCGCCAGCGCCCAACCCATCCTGAGCGATCGAACGCATCAGGGATCGCGACGGACGGGAAGCAATGGCCAGACCCCATCCTGTTCGGCTGACCTACTCGCGGATGATCGGGTTGACCGCGATCACCATGCCCTGGCCACTCACCGCCAGGTTGTAGCTGCGCGAGAGGGCGGCCTTGAGCTGAGGCTCCGCGACGGCGATCTTGGCCTTGATGTCGGCGGAGACGCCGGTTTCCGTCTTCTGCCGCAGCACGATGTCGCCGGTCTTGATCGACAGGATCTGGTAGCGGGCCCAGTTCTCGCGCGAGATATTTTTGCGCCAATGGCTGCAATCGCGTTTGAAGGCCCGGTCGTCGAAGAGAGTCTGGGCCTCCTGATAGCTGATGCTGCGGTCGACGACATTGGTCAGCTTGTATTCGAAATGATCGCTGAAATCGCCGCTGAGGCCGAGATTGACGAAGATGTTCTTGATGCCGCTGACAGCGCCGCTGGCCTCGAGCTTGAAACTCAGATCGACGTCCGACTGTCTGGCATCGACCGGCAGCACCGCATAGCGCTCCAGACTGACCTCGCAGAGACGCTCCAGGTTGACCGGGCGGGACCGGTCCTCGGTCGCCCTCTCGCGGGCGAAATAGAGCGAGCCGACATTGATGCCCACGCGGGCGGGTCGAAGTTCGCGCCCGCCTGTTCCTCCTGGGAGATCCGGTTGCGGCGAAGTCGCGCAGCCGGCCGCCAGAAGTCCGCATGCGATCGATAGGAAATGCCTGGTCATGGTCGCCCCCGCTCGAGAATGGCAGGGACGATAATGCTACCTAAGGTTGTGTCAATATCGACATTCTCTCATAACGGAAGGCAGGCCTTCTCCAGCCATGCCTTCGCCTCGCCCTCGACCAGCCCCGCCAGCTGGCTCCAGACCTGCGCGTGATAGGCGTCGAGCCAGGCGATCTCGCCGGCGTCCAGCAAGGCGCGGTCGATCAGCGCGCGCTCATAGGGGCACCAGGTGATGGTCTCGAAGCCGTAGATGGTGCGCTCGCCGCCCGGGATGACGCGCTCCTCGACCACGATCAGGTTCTCGATACGGATGCCGTAATGGCCCTCCTTGTAGTAGCCGGGCTCGTTGGAGAGGATCATGCCGGGCTCCAGCGGCGTGGTGCCGAGCTTGGAAATCCGCTGCGGCCCCTCATGCACCGAGAGATAGCTGCCGACGCCATGGCCGGTGCCATGGTCGAAATCGAACCCTGCCTGCCAGAGCGGCAGCCGCGCCAGCGCATCGAGCTGGGCGCCCGAGGTGCCCTTGACGAAAAGCGCGCGCGAGATCGCGATATGGCCCTTGAGCACGCGGGTGTAGCGGTCGCGCATCTCGGCGCTGGGCTCGCCGATCGCCATGGTGCGGGTAATGTCGGTGGTGCCGTCCTCGTACTGGCCGCCGGAATCGACCAGCAGGATGCCGGGCTCGATGAGCCGGTTGCTCGCCTCCGTGACGCGGTAATGCGGTAGCGCCGCATTGGGGCCGGCGCCGGCGATGGTGGTGAAGGAGACGTCCCTGAGCAGGCCGGTCTTCAGCCGCTCGGCCTCGAGCGCCGCGACCGCGTCGATCTCGGTCAGCCCGCCCTTGGGCGCCTCGCGCGCCAGCCAGGAGAGGAAGCGCACCATGGCCGCGCCATCGCGCAGATGGGCGGCGCGGGCACCGGCGAGCTCCGCCTCGTTCTTGCGGGCCTTCATCAGCGCGATCGGGTCCGTGCCCGCATCCGGCGTGCCGCCGGATTCGCGGATCAGGCTGGCGAGAGCCGAGGCGGCCGTCGTCGCGTCGAGCCTGACTTTTGCTCTGGCTGCGCCCAGCGCCTTGAGTTGCGTCGTCAGGGCGGCCGGCGGCGCGATCTCGCCGACCGCGCCGATCGCGTCTCCGGCCTCGTTTGTGATCTTCTCCGGCGCCAGGAAGACGGTGGGACGGCCCTCGCGCGGCACGATGGCATAGCCCAGCGGCAGCGGCGTGTGCTCGACATCGCCGCCACGGATGTTGAAGGTCCAGGCGAGCGCGTGCGGGTCCGAGACGACGAGCGCATCGACCTTCGCCTTGGTCAGCGCCTCCTGGATGCGGGCGAGCTTGCTGGCTGCGTCCTCTCCGGCGAAGTCGCCGCGATGGGCCTTCACGGGCGCGGCGGGGGGCGCCGGCCTGTCGCGCCAGATCGCATCGACCGGGTTCTGCGCCACCGCGACAAGCGTACCGCCGGCTGAGGCCGCCGCCTTTTCCAGTTTGGCGACGCCGTCGACCGTGTGCAGCCAGGGATCGTAGCCGAGCCGCCCACCGGCCGGCAGGTTCTGCTCGATCCAGCGGTCGAGCGGCGTTTCCTCCATCCGCGTCGGCGTGACGATGGCGGCGTCGGTCTGCTCCTGGGACTGAATGGTGTAGCGGCCGTCGACGATCAGCGCCGCCCGGTCGGCGAGGATGACGGCGTTGCCGGCAGAGCCGGTGAAACCGGTCAGCCAGGCGAGGCGGGCCATATGGGCGGGGACGTATTCGCCCTGGTGCTCGTCGGCACGCGGCACGATGAAGCCGGCGAGCCCCTGCCTGGCGAGTTCCTGCCGCAGCGCCGCGATGCGCGGCGCGACCTGGGCGGGATCGGTCGGCTCGGAGAAGCTCTGGAAACGGCAGGCGGGGAGGGCGGCAGGCGATTCGGGCATCGGGCGGGTCCGGTTGGGCTGTGCGCCATCGTCGCGGCTGCCGGTCGCGATGGCGAGTCGAAATGCCGGGTTGCGGCCCGCGTCTGTGCTTGAACGAAGGCGCCGCAAAAGCAGGCGTCTGCCACTTCGTTATGCGAATTCGTCAATCGTTAATGAAAACCTGCGGCGCGCATGCGCTGCGTGCATATCTCGCATCTGCGAAATCCCCTTTTCGCAAGTGCGAAGACGTACCACTTTGGTCGCATAAGAGAACGAGGAAGCGACCGGGACTGTCCTTCGTTTCGATTGAGGAGATGGATCCCTATGACCTATGTGCTGAACAACACCGCCGTCCTGCCCGCCACCGAGGTCAAGAAGACCGCGGCGGCCTCGGAAGGTCCCGGCTTCTGGCAGCGTTTCTACGCCGCGATGATCGAGAGCCGCCGCCGCTCCGCCCTGCGCGAACTGCGTGCCCACAGCTTCCGCATCAACGAGGCCGGCCTGATGCTCGGCGGCGTGTCCGCCACCTCGCTGGCGACCGACGAGGCCCTGCCGTTCAACCGGTGAGCCGCGCCCCGTCCGGCGCCTGACGCGCCGGAGCCTTCCCGATTTCTGCGCCGGTCACCCGGCGCCTTTCAAGGACGCAAACCATGATCGCCATCATCAAGCATGTCTACGAGAGCATCGTCGACGCCGTGAAGTTCGCCTCCGCCGTCTGGCACGACGCCCGCTCCATGCAGGCGGAGGCGGAAGCCAAGTACGGCCATATCGGCTTCTGAGCGGGACGGACGCTCCTTCTACTAGGCCGGGCGCCTGACGCACCGCGCTGCGCTTCCGGTGCTCACGGACTTCATGTCCGCTCCGCTCCGGTTCTCGCGCGGCGCGCCATTCGCCTCGGCCTAGCGAAGGATCACGCCGTCCCTTGCGGCGGCGCCTGAATAGCTTTCCGGATTATCGAAGGTGGCGTGGCCTCGGGGCTGCGCCACCTTTTTTCATGACCAGCGTCGCCCAGCCTTCGCGCAGCGACTGGCGGGCGAGATAGAGCCCCTGGTGGCGGTAGGTCGAGACGACGCCGGCGACGTCCATCGCGAGCAGGCCCGAGAGGATGACCGTGCCGTCATCCGACAGCACCCGCGCGATCGAGGGCGCGAGGCGCTTCAGCGGGCCGGCCAGGATATTGGCGAAGACGAGGTCGAAATGGCGCGGCCGGTTCGCCTTGGCGTGGCGCAGGCCCGGCGCGACATAGAGATCGAGCGCGTGCGGGGCGTGGTTGACGCGGGCGTTATGGGCGGCGACCTCGACCGCGATGGCGTCGATATCGCCGGCGACGACCTTGCGCTTGATCTGCTTGGCGAGCGCCAGCGCCAGAATGCCGGTGCCGGTGCCGACATCGATGGCGTGTCGCGGGCGGCGGCGCTTCAGTTCGGCGTCGAGCGCGAGCAGGCAGCCGGCCGTGGTGCCGTGATGGCCCGTGCCGAAGGCGAGCGCTGCGGGGATCTCGATGCCGACATCGTTGATCCGCACGGCGTCGCGGTCATGCGCGCCATGGACGAGGATGCGACCGGCGCGGACGGGTTTCAGCCCGTCGAGGCTCGCGGCGACCCAGTCCTGCTGGTTCACGGTTTCAAAGGCCGTGGTGTCGATGACGTCGCCGACGATCGGTCGCAGCATGTCGCGCACGGCCTCCTCGTCGGGATGAACCGCGAAATAGATCTCGACCTTCCAGGGCGCGTTGAGCGACAGCGTGGTGACGCCGGTCTCGATCTCGAAGGCCGAGATCGCGGTTTCGGTGGGGTCGAAAACCTCGCCGAGCAGCTCGGTCAGCGCGCGCGCCTTCTCGCCGCTGGTCGAGAGTTCGAGGACGGTCGCGACCGTCGATGGCAGAAGACCTTCACGCATGGGCGCGGGATAGCAGGCGCGGGCTGGCTTGTCATTCCGCGGCGGGTTGCAGCGCCACATCCGGAGCCGGGATCAGGGCGATCACGTATTTCGCCATCTCAGCCGCGATCTCGGGATCGGCCTTGAGTTCGCTCGGGGTGCGGGCGCGCGGAACGCTACGGCCTTCTTCCTCGATATCATCAAACCAGAGCGCGACGGCTTCGGGCGCGTTGGCCAGGGCCTCGTCGAGCGTGTCTCCAGCCGAGAAGCAGCCGGGAAGATCAGGAAACCAGACGCCGACGGCGAAATCGGGGCCCGCGTCCTCGATGATGGCGACGTAGTGGGTCATGTCAGTCGCGGGGCCAGCCTGCCTGCTTGTAGATCGTCAACACGAGGCCGGGACCGAAATTCTTCTTCGGATGCGGCACAGTGATGATGTCACGGACGCCCGGCTTTTTAAAGACGTGGTGCGAGCCCGTAGTGCGCACGCACCGCCAGCCTTCGCGTTCGAGGCGGCGAATGATGTCGCTGCTATTGTTGAGCATGGGTGCCTCGGGTTAACGGAGAAGCACCCAACTATTTATATGCATTTGTATTGCTTCGCTCAAAACGAGCGGGCGTGTCCACGGAATTCTTCTAACGTGCTGTAAATACATGCTTTTTTAAATCGTTGATATTGGTCGTTCTTGAATTGATTCGCTGTTTCGCGTTCCTTTGGACGCTAACCGACTGAAAATTATAGACATTCGCTGCGCGGTATAAAAAACTGATCCAGAAGCTTCAGGATGTTGATTGTACGAACGAGTCAAGCACCATCTTCCGCCCGGCCTTGTCGAAATCGACCGTCAGTTTGTTGCCGTCGACCGATGCCACCGAGCCGGGGCCGAATTTGACGTGGAAGACGCGGGCGCCTTCGCCATAGGCCGAGGAGCCTGAGGATTTGGCGGTGAGTTCGCCCTCGATCAGGAGGGGGCCGCGCTGGCGGGTGTTGCCGAAGCCGCTCTGGCCGAAATTGGCGCCGTTTTCGGAGAAGCCGCTTCCCCTGGTCTTGTTCTCCTGGGCGCGCTGCCAGCCGGGCGTGTTGTAGGAGGAGCCGAAGCTTTCCATCCGGTCGAAGCGCGAGGCGCCATAGCCGCCCTGCGAGTAGTTCGACGCCGCCTGGACGACCTCGACATGCTCCTCGGGCAGTTCGTCGATGAAGCGCGAGGGCAGGCTCGACTGCCAGAGCCCGTGGATGCGGCGGTTCGAGGCGAAGTAGAGCTTAAGCCGCTTGCGGGCGCGGGTCAGGCCGACATGGGCGAGGCGGCGCTCCTCCTCCAGCCCGGCGCGGCCGCTCTCGTCGAGCGCGCGCTGGTTGGGGAACAGCCCTTCCTCCCAGCCGGGTAGGAAGACGGTGTCGAATTCCAGCCCCTTGGCGCCGTGCAGCGTCATGATCGAGACGCGCTCGGTGACGTCGCCATTGTCGGCGTCCATCACCAGGGAGACGTGTTCGAGGAAGGCCGGCAGGTCGGGGAACTCGTCGAGCGAGCGCACCAGCTCCTTCAGGTTTTCGAGCCGGCCGGCGGCGTCGGCCGAGCGGTCCTTCTGCCACATCTCGGTGTAGCCGCTCTCCTCCAGCACGAGCTCGGCGAGTTCGCCCTGGGGCATGTGCTCGGCGCGCTTCGACCAGCGGCCGAAGGCCTCGACCAACTCGCGCAGGCTCGTGCGCGCCTTGGGCTTCAGCTCGTCGCTCTCGACGATGGCGCGGGCCGATTGCAGCAGCGAGAAGCCGGTGGCGCGGGCGTGGTTGTGCAGGATCTGGATCGTGGCGTCGCCCAGGCCGCGCTTGGGCTGGTTGACGATGCGCTCGAAGGCGAGGTCGTCGGTGGGCGAGACGACGCAGCGTAGATAGGCCATGGCGTCCCGGATCTCGGCGCGCTCGTAGAAGCGCGGGCCGCCGATGACGCGATAGGGCACGCCGGTCTGGACGAAGCGCTCCTCCAGCTCGCGCATCTGCGCGGAGATGCGCACCAGCACGGCGATCTCGGCGAGATTGTCGCCCTTGAGCTGCATCGCCTCGATCTCGTCGGTGATCAGCCGCGCCTCTTCCTGGCTGTCCCAGGCGCCTGTGATGGTGACCTTCTCGCCGAGTTCGTCCTCGGTGCGCAGGGTCTTGCCCAGCCGCGTCTCGTTGCGGGCGATCAGCTTCGAGGCGGTGGCGAGGATATGCCCGGTCGAGCGGTAGTTGCGCTCCAGCCGGATCACGGTGGCGCCCGGAAAATCGTGCTCGAAGCGCAGGATGTTGTCGACCTCGGCGCCGCGCCAGCCATAGATCGACTGGTCGTCGTCACCGACGCAGGCGATGTTGCGGCGGCCCTGGGCCAGCAGGCGCAGCCAGAGATACTGCGCCGTGTTGGTGTCCTGATACTCGTCGACGAGGATGTAGCGGAAGCGCTCGTGGTAAGTGGCGAGCACGTCGGCATGCTCACGAAACAGCGTCAGGCAGTGCAGCAGCAGATCGCCAAAATCGACCGCGTTCAGGCTCTTCAAGCGGTCCTGATAGGCGGCATAGAGCTTGCCGCCCTTGCCGTTGGCGAAGACGGCAGCCTCGCCCGGCGCGACGTCCTTGGGCGCGAGCCCCCGGTTCTTCCAGGAATCGATGAAGCCGGAAAGCATGCGCGCCGGCCAGCGCTTCTCGTCGATGCCCTCGGCCTGGATCACCTGCTTCATCAGCCGGATCTGGTCGTCGGTGTCGAGGATGGTGAAGTCGCTGCGCAGATCGAGCAGTTCGGCATGGCGGCGCAGGATCTTGGCGGAGATCGAGTGGAAGGTGCCCAGCCACGGCATGCCCTCGGCGACCGCGCCGACGAGATGGCCGATGCGCTCCTTCATCTCGCGCGCGGCCTTGTTGGTGAAGGTCACCGAGAGGATCTGCGAGGGAAAGGCGCGGTTGGTTGCGATCAGATGGGCGATGCGGGTGGTGAGCACGCGGGTCTTGCCGGTGCCGGCGCCGGCCAGCACCAACACGGGGCCGTCGGTGGCCTCGACCGCCTGGCGCTGCTCCGGGTTCAGCCCGGCGAGATAGCCGGCCGCGGGCGCGGCCTGGGCGCGCGCGGCGAGGCCGCCGGGGCGGGGCAGGGGGGCGGAGGTGATGCTGTGGTCTGACAAGATCGGCGCTGCTCGTGCGTGATTCGTTCACGGTCAATATAGGGGCAGGTGGTCGTGATTGCGCCCTCGGAACGCGACTTTCAGCCGTTGCGACGTGGCTTGGCGATGGGGCCCCTCTGGGGCATCGTCGGCATGAGCCCAGACGAGGATTCCATGAGCCGTCCCAAGACCCCCCTGCTGCGCCTCGCCGCCCTTGTCCTGCTCGCCGCGCCGCTGGCAGCCGGTGCCCAGACGCGCACGGCCCCCGACCCGCTGGCCGATTGCGAGCGCTTCGCGCTGGCCGAGTCGAAGCGCGACGGCGGCACGCTGAAATCGGTGCGGATCGAGCGGGGCGACAGCCTGATCGAGAACCGCTTCGACAAGAAGATCGGCGGGCAGCAGGTCGCGACCGAATACATCGCCTTCGCCGCCGTCGAGGATGCCGGGGGCAAGCGCCGCGCGCGGGTGGTCTGCCTGCATGCGGGCACGCCCGCCAACCGGGCGGTCTACTTCGTCGAAATCCCGAAATAGGGCGCGGTTTAGGCCGCGCCCCGTTGGGCCGTCACGCCGCGGGCTCGAAGTTCATCGCGACGCCGTTGATGCAGTAGCGCAGGCCCGTCGGGGGCGGGCCGTCCGGGAAGACATGGCCGAGATGGCCGCCGCAGTTGGCGCAATGGACCTCGGTGCGGACCATGCCGAACTTGCGATCCTCCGTGGTCCCGACGGCGCCCTCCAGCGGCTCGTTGAAGCTCGGCCAGCCGGTCCCGCTCTCGAACTTGGTGAGGTTGCGGAAGAGCGGCTGGTCGCAGCCGGCGCAGGAGAAGGTGCCGGGGCGCTTCTCGTAATTCAGGGCGCAGGAGCCGGGCCGCTCCGTGCCATGGCCGCGCAGCACGTGGTACTGCTCCGGCGTCAGCTTGGCGCGCCATTCGGCGTCGCTGAGTTCGTAGGGGAAGGGCTCCCGGGGCGCCTGGCTGCCGCCGAACATGCTCATCAGTCCCATTCCCGCTCTCCCTTTCGCGCGTTCCGGGTTCATCCGTTCGCGCAGGATATGGGGAGCGGGAGCCCGGTTGTCAGCAGCGCCGGGCGCCCGGCAGGGTCACGATGCCGTTGGCGCTCAGGCGTTGTCGCCGGCGATCGCGGCGATGACCGCGTCCGTCACCGCCCGCGTCGTCGCCTTGCCGCCGAGATCGGGCGTGTGGAAGGCCGGGTCGGCCGTCACCCGCTCGATCGCCCGCATCAGCCGGGCCGAAGCTCCGGCCTCGCCGAGATGGTCGAGCATCATCGTCGCCGTCCAGAAGGTGCCGATCGGGTTGGCGATGCCCTTGCCCGCGATGTCGAAGGCTGAGCCATGGATCGGCTCGAACATCGAGGGGAAGGCGCGTTCGGGGTTGAGATTGGCGGTCGGCGCGATGCCGAGCGAGCCGGCGAGCGCGGCGGCGAGATCCGACAGGATGTCGGCATGAAGATTGGTCGCGACGATGGTGTCGAGGCTACCGGGCTTGATCACCATGCGCATGGTCATGGCGTCGACCAGCATCTTGTCCCAGGTCACGTTCGGGAACTCTGTGGCGACCTCCGCGGCGATCTCGTCCCACATCACCATGGCGTGGCGCTGGGCGTTCGACTTGGTGACGACGGTGAGCAGCTTGCGCGGCCGCCCCTGCGCCAGTTTGAAGGCGTAGCGGATGATGCGGGCGACGCCGGTGCGCGTCATCATCGAGACGTCGGTCGCGACCTCCTCGGGGAAGCCTTTGTGGACGCGGCCGCCGACGCCGGCATATTCGCCTTCCGAGTTCTCGCGCACGATCACCCAGTCGAGTTCTGGCCCGGAGACGTGGCGCAGCGGCGAGGTGATGCCGGGCAGGACCCGCGTCGGGCGGACATTGGCGTATTGGTCGAAGGGCTGGCAGATCGCCAGGCGCAGGCCCCAGAGCGTGACATGGTCGGGCACGTCGGGCGCTCCGACCGCGCCGAAGAAGATCGCGTCATGGTCCTTGATCTGCTCGCGCCCGTCGGTCGGCATCATCAGCCCGGTGCGCTTGTAGTAGTCCGAGCCCCAGTCGAAATGATCGAAGGCGAAGCCGAACGAGCCGTCGCGGCGCGCCAGGGCTTCCAGCACCTCGATGCCGGCGGCGATGACCTCGACGCCGATGCCGTCCCCCGGGATAGCGGCGATGCGATGGGTCTTCATGACGCGTCTCTCCTCGGAACCTGTCGTCCGCACCGTCTTTGCGAGCGAAGTCGCTGCGAGTCAACATTGCATTGCAGCTTCCATGGAAGCTGCTAGTGTAACCCTCGGAGGTACAGGATGGTGCTGCGCGGCAAACCGGTCGAGCCAGCGGGGGAACGGGGCGCGAGCCTCGTCGATGCCGCCTATGGCGCGCTGAAGCATGCGATCCGCGAGAGCGTGTTTCCGCCCGGCTACCAGGCCTCGGCCGGCGAGCTGGCGCTGCGGCTCGGCATGAGCCGCACGCCCGTGCACGAGGCTTCGCTGCGCCTGCAGGAGGAGGGGCTGGTCCGCATCCTGCCCAAGCGCGGCATCCTGATCTGCGCGCTCGCTCCCCATGACATTGCCGAGATCTACGAGGTGCTGATCGCGATCGAGGCCGGCGCGGCCGAGCTTTCGGCGCGGCTGCCGGACGCGGCGCGCCTCGCGCTGGCCGATGATCTCGACCGGGCCACCAGCGAGATGGGGCAGGCTCTCGCTGCCGGCGACCTGGCCGCCTGGGGGCATGCCGACGAGGCGTTCCACAGGCTGCTCGTCGAGGGCTGCGGCAATGGCCGCTTCGCGCGGATCATCCAGACGGTCAACGACCAGTCGCACCGCGCCCGCATGCTGACGCTCCGGCTGCGGCCGCGTCTGCCGGCCTCCGAGGCCGAGCATCGCGACACCAGCGACGCGATCCGGCGCGGCCTTCCGGGTCTCGCTCGCGAGGCTGCGCGGCGGCACCGCATCCGCGCGCGCGACGAACTGCTGCCGCTGATCGAGAGCGTGGGCCTGCGGCACATGTGAGCCGTCGGCCCGTCCCAACCATCCCAGACCGCGGCCAACGCGGCATCAACCCACGGAGGAAACAATGCGTCGCCTGATCCTGGCCCTCGGGGCCGCTTTCGCCATGGCCGCGGCACCCGCAGCCGCCCAAACCTATCCCGCACGGTCGATCACGCTGATCGTGCCCTTCGCCGCGGGCGGGCCGACCGACGTGATCGCGCGGATCGTCTCCGACCATATGAGCCGCACGCTCGGCCAGTCGATCGTGGTCGAGAACGTCGCCGGCGCGGGCGGCACCACCGGCTCGCTGCGCGTCGCCCGCGCCACGCCGGACGGCTACACGATCATGATGGGCAATCTCGGCACCCACTCGGCCTCGGTCGGGCTCTATCCGAACCTCGCCTATGATCCGCGCACCGATTTCGCCCCCGTCATCAACACCGCGGGCACGCCGATGCTGATCTCGGCGCACAAGGACTTCCCGGCCAACACGCTGCAGGAGTTCGTCGCGCTGCTGAAGGCCAATCCGTCCAAATACAATTACGGCCATGGCGGCATCGGCTCGACCTCGCACCTGACCTGCGTGTTCTTCCACCATTTGATCAAGGCGCCGGTGCAGCAGGTGCCGTTCCGCGGCTCCGGCCCCGCGATGAACGCGCTGCTGGCCAAGCAACTCGACTATGTCTGCGACCAGACGGTGGGCATCGTGCCCCAGCTCACCCAGCTGAAGACCTATGTCGTGGCGACGCCGAACCGCCTCGATGTCGCCAAGGATGTGCCGACCAGCACCGAGGGCGGGCTGCCCGAGTTCCAGGCCGTCGGCTGGAACGCGATCTTCGCGCCCAAGGACACGCCGAAGGAGATCGTCGACCGCCTCAACGCGGCCGGCCGCGCCGCGCTTGCGGATGCCGGCGTGCGGACGCGGCTGCTGGAACTCGGCTGCATCATCCCCGACGATGCCGGCCAGAGCTCGGCGGCGCTCGGCGCCCATGTCCGCGCCGAGGTCGACAAATGGACGCCGGTGATCAAGGCGGCCGGCGTCACGGCGCAATAACGCCGCGTCTGGCGGCGTCACCCAAGCGTCATGCGACTCCACTAGTCGGCTCGCCATCGAGGGATGGCGAGCGAGGGGCCGGTGACGGATCAGGCGACACAGACGGCCCGTGCGGTGCGGCGCACGACCAGCATGGGGCTGACGACGGCGGTCCACCGCAACAAGCCCCTCTCCAAGGCGGGCCTGCTGGAGCGGATGTTCACGCTCGCCTTCTCGGGTCTGGTCTATCCCCAGATCTGGGAAGATCCGGTCGTCGACATGGAGGCGCTGGCGCTGAAGCCCGACGACCACGTCGTCGCGATCGCGTCGGGTTCCTGCAACGTGCTGTCCTATCTGACGGCGGACCCGGCGAAGATCAGCGCGATCGACCTCAACGGGGCCCATATCGCGCTCGGCCGGCTCAAGATCGCGGCGCTGGCGCGGATGACGCGTCATGACGAATTCCTGCGCTTCTTCGGGCAGGCGCAGTCCTCCGCCAACATCGCCTTCTACGAGCGCGAGATCGCGCCGCATCTCGATGCGACCTCGCGCAGCTACTGGGAGGGCCGGGGGCTCGACGGGCGCCGCCGCATCGGCATGTTCGCCCGCAACGTCTATCGCTTCGGGCTGCTCGGCCGCTTCATCGGGGCCGGCCATCTGCTCGGGCGGGCGCTCGGCTGCGATCCGCGCAAGATGCTGGAGGCGCGCGATCTCGCCGAGCAGCGCGTCCTGTTCGAGCGCCATCTGGCGCCGGTCTTCGACAAGTCCTTCGTGCGCTGGCTGATCCGCCAGCCGGCTTCGCTCTACGGGCTCGGCATTCCGCCGGCCCAGTACAAGGCGCTCGCCGCCGACGGTGCCGACGGCATCCGCGGGGCGCTGCGCGACCGGCTCGAGCGGCTGGCCTGCGGCTTCGACCTGAAGACCAATTATTTCGCCCGCCAGGCCTTTGGGCGCGGCTACGAGCCCGCGGAGGACGCGGCGCTGCCGCCCTATCTGCAGCGTATGCATTTCGAGCGCGTCAGGGCGCGGGCGAGCCGCGTCTCCTACCACCAGAGCGCGATCACGGCCTTCCTCGAAGCGCAGCCCGCCAAAAGCTGCGACGCCTATGTGCTGCTCGACGCGCAGGACTGGATGAGCGACGCCGATCTGACGGCGCTGTGGACGCAGATCACCCGGACCGCCAAGCCCGGCGCGCGGGTGATCTTCCGCACCGCCGCCGACGAACGGCTGCTGCCGGGACGCGTGCCCGCCGAGATCCTCGAGCAATGGCGCTACGAGGAGGACAAGAGCCGGGCGCTGTGTGCCCGCGACCGCTCGGCGATCTATGGCGGCTTCCACCTCTATGTGCGGCCGGAGGCGGTGGCGTGAGCACGCTCGCGCCCGCCGGCGATGCAGCCGGGCTGATGGACGCGATCTATCGCCATCAGCGGCACATCTACGACGCCAGCCGCAAGTTCTACCTGCTCGGGCGCGACCGGCTGATCGACGACCTCGCGCCGCCGGAGGGCGGCAGCGTGCTGGAGATCGGCTGCGGCACCGGCCGCAACCTTGTGCGGATCGCGCGGTCTTATCCCGGGCGGGCCTGCTTTGGCCTCGATGTCTCCTCGGCGATGCTGGAGACGGCGCGGCGCTCGGTCGCCCGGGCCGGCCTCACGGACCGGATCGGGCTCGCCCAGGCTGACGCCACGGATTTCGATCCTCAGGCGCTGTTCGGCCGGGCCGGCTTCGACCGCATCGTGATTTCCTACGCGCTGTCGATGATCCCGCCCTGGCAGGGCGTGATCGAGGAGGCGCTGCGGCGTCTCGCGCCGGGCGGCGAACTGCACATCGTCGATTTCGGTGACCAGCGCGAGCTGCCGCGCCCGTTCAGCGCGGTGCTGAACCGCTGGCTGGCGCTGTTCCACGTCACGCCGCGGCGGGAGCTGGCGCAGATGCTCGCGACCGCCGCGTCCGATGCCGGTGCGACGTTGCGCGCGACCTCGCTCCATGGCGGCTACGCCGCGCTGGCGGTGCTCAGGCGAGCCGCCTGAGGTGAGCTCAGGCGACCTGAACGCCCTTCCAGAAGGCGACGCGGCCGCGGATTTCCGCGGCGGCGGGCTTGGGATCGGCGTAGTACCAGGCGGCGTCGCGGTTCTCCTTCCCGTCCACCACGAGCGAGTGGTAGTTCGCCGTCCCCTTCCAGCCGCAGACGCTGGTCGTGTCGCTCGGCTTGATGAAGTCCTCGCGCAGCGAGAAATCCGGGAAGTAGTGGTTGCCCTCGATGATGATGGTGTCGTCCGACTCGGCGATGACCGTGTCGTTCCAGATCGCTTTGACCATGGCGCTTGCTCCCATATTTTCTTGTCCTTGCCGGCAAACTAGACCGGACGGCGCGCTTTCGCCAATCACGCCTGCGCTGGACGCCCTGATGGGCGCGTGATAGCGCCGGCCGATGACCGGAATGCCTCCCTGCGATGCGCCCGACGCCCCCGGCAGCCTGCGCGACCGTCTCCGGCAGCTCTATCACGGGCGCTCGCCGGCCGCCTTGCGGTTCCAGCTCGCGACGACGGTCATCGACATCGTCATCATCGCCTTCTTCATCGCGACACCGCTGATCCGCGATCGGCCGGCCTTTCTCTGGATCGACTATTCCGTCGCGGCGATCCTCGCTGCGGAAATCGTGACGCGGATGCTGGCGGCCTCGAACATCCCGCGGCTGCTGCGTCAGCCGACCATGCTGCTCGATCTCGTCATTCTGGCGACGCTGCTGGCGCCGGGCTGGCTCGACAATTTCGGCTTTCTGCGGATCCTGCGGCTCTGGACGCTGTCGAAGCGCGGCGTGATCTGGCAGCAATGGCGGCGCACCCGCTTTCGGGACCGGGAGGACGCGGCGCGGGCGGTGATCAATCTGACGACGTTCCTGTTCGTCGTCACGGGCTTCATCTACAGCTTCTTCTTCACCGGGCGGCCGGGGATCGAGGGCTATGTCGACGCCTTCTATTTCACCGTGACCACGATGACGACGACCGGCTTCGGCGACATCACCCTGCCGGGGACCGCCGGCAAGCTCACCTCGGTGGCGGTGATGATCATCGGCATCTCGCTGTTCGTGCGTCTGGCACAGGCGATCTTCCGGCCCGCGAAGGTGACCTATCCCTGCCCGCGCTGCGGCCTGCAACGCCATGAGCCGGATGCGGTGCATTGCAAGGCCTGCGGGCAGATCCTGTGCATTCCCGATCCGGATTGAGGGCTGGCGCGCCAACGCTCGCGGCGGCTGTCGCGCTTCAGTGCCGCGTCTCGGTCTCGCGTTCGCCGGTCATGCCCTCGACCGTGATGGCGGTCTTTTCGGGCATGCCGATGATGCGGCCGATCGTGGCCGGCAGGGGCATCATGCTGTGGGCTGCCTTCATCAAGGCGATGTTGGCGAGGATGTCGGGCGGGAAGGGACAGACCTTGCGGCTCGTCAGGTCGACATGGAGCGAGAGGTTCTCGCTGGTGGCGGCGAGCCAGCCTTCGGTCGCGTGCCGCATCTCGAGATAGTAATGCAGCCGCTTGTCGTCGAAGGCGATGAGCTGGGCGGTGACGCGGACCTGGTCGCTCTCGGTCAGCTCGCGCTTGTAGAGGATGTGGCACTCGGCGGTGAAGGTCGAGGCCTGGCGGCTGTCGACATAATCGCGGGTGAGGCCGACGAGCGAGAAGACCTCGTCCACCGCGCGGTCGAAGAGGACGTGATAATAGGCCATGTTGAGATGGCCGTTATAGTCGATCCATTGCGGCTCGACCCGCATCGCCGAGGAGACGAAGGGCGCGAAGAACAGCGCCGGAGCGCGGATGTCGTGCTTCATGGCCGCCTCCCTTCCTTCAAATCCGCCTCTCCCGCGCGCATGGCTGGCCGTCGTGATCCCGCGGCGGGCGCATGGTGGCCGCACCGGCAGCGCAGGATCGGGGCAGCCCGTTGCCTGCGGCGATCGTCTATCCTACTGCATCAGGACCTGTCCGCCGTCCCGGTTCGGGAGTGCGGATGATCGGCCCGGATGCCTGACGGCATCGCAACGAGCTGCGATGCCGACTTGTTTCAAATGTAAACTCCAGAGTTGGATGTTGACAATGAGCTTTCCCGCCACCGCCCTGCAAGAAGCATCCGCACGCGCACGAGCGGCGACACTGCCGCCGTCGGCGGACGCCATTACGGCCGTGACGCAGGCCCTGGCGGCGTCCTTCGGCAACCGGCTGGTGACCAGCCTCGCCGTGCGCCAGCAGCACGGGCACACGCTGACCTGGATCCCCAACCAGCCGCCGGATGCGGTGGTGTATCCCCACGACACGCAGGAGGTCTCCGAGATCGTGACGCTGTGCGCCCAGCACGGCGTGCCGGTCATCGCCTTCGGCACGGGCACCTCGCTGGAGGGCCATGTCAACGCGCCCTATGGCGGCGTCTGCGTCGATCTCAGCCAGATGAAGCGCATCGTCGCGGTGCATGCCGAGGATCTCGACTGCGTCGTCGAGGCGGGCGTCACCCGCAAGGAGCTGAACGAGCATCTGCGCGACATGGGGCTGATGTTCCCGATCGATCCCGGCGCCGACGCCTCGATCGGCGGCATGGCGGCGACGCGGGCCTCGGGCACCAATGCGGTGCGCTACGGCACGATGAAGGACAATGTCCTGGCGCTGACGGCGGTGATGGCGGACGGCTCGATCGTCAAGACCTCGACGCGGGCCCGCAAGACCTCGGCCGGCTATGACCTGACCCGCCTGCTGGTCGGTTCCGAAGGCACGCTCGGCATCATCACCGAGATCACGCTGAAGCTGCACGGCATCCCCGAGGCGATCGCCGCGGGCGTCTGCCCGTTCCCGTCGATCAAGGCGGCCTGCGACACCGCCATCATGACGATCCAGACCGGCATTCCGGTGGCGCGCATCGAGCTGCTCGACGAGGTCATGATCAAGGGGTTCAACCTGCATTCCAAGCTCGGCCTGCCGGAGACGCCGATGCTCTTCGTCGAGTTCCACGGCACCGAGGCCTGGGTGAAGGAGCAGTCGGAACGCTTCGGCGAGATCGCGACGGACTTCTGCGGCGGCCCCTTCGACTGGGCGACCAAGGCCGAGGACCGGACCCGGCTCTGGGAAGCCCGTCACAACGGCTACTGGGCCGGCCGGGCGCTGCGGCCGGGTGCCGACACGCTGGCGACCGATGTCTGCGTGCCGATCTCGCAGCTCGCGGACTGCGTCGAGGAGACCAAGCGCGACATCGAGGCGACCGGGCTGATCGCGCCGATCGCCGGGCATGTCGGCGACGGCAACTTCCACACGCAGCCGCTGCTCGACCTGGCCGATCCCGACGAGGTCGCGCGGGTCCAGGGCTTCCTCGACCGGCTGGTCAAGCGCGCGCTGGCCATGGGCGGCACCTGCACCGGCGAGCATGGCGTTGGCCAGAAGAAGATCAAGTATCTCGAGGCCGAGCACGGCGCGCCCGCGCTGGAGGTCATGCGTTCGCTCAAGCGCGCGCTCGATCCCCGCAACATCCTCAACCCCGGCAAGATCGTCCTGATGTGAGGTCCCGCCATGGGGCGGGGCTGCGAGAAACGCAGGGGATCAGTCGAATTGTCGTGATCTCGCCGCGACTTGCCTGCATGATCCCCGCCTGCATGATCGCTGTGCTTTTCCCCACGACGAGGACAATGCCGGACGTTGCGTGAGACCCTGACAGTTCTGGCCGGCCTGCTGGTGCTGGCGCTGCTCGCCGCGCTGGTGGGGCCTGGCTTCGTCGACTGGCGTGGCTACCGGCCGCATTTCGAGGAGCGGCTGGCGAGCGCGCTCGGCGTCGAAACGCGGATCGGCGGCGCCATCGGCCTGCAACTGCTGCCCTCGCCGCGGCTGACGCTCCAGGACGTCCGTTTCGGGGACGACGACGCGCAGGCGAGCCGCGCGGCGGTCGAGACGCTGACTGTCGAGCTCGCCCTGTCGGCGCTGATGCGCGGCGAGTTCCGCATCGCGGATGCGCGGGCCGAGGGCGCGACGGTGGTCGTGGCGCTCGACGAGGGCGGCGCGCTGCGCCTGCCGGCCCGCACCGGTTCGGGCCTGCCGACACAGACCAGTCTCGATCGCCTCTCCGTCGGCCGTTCGGTGCTGATCTGGCGCGAGGCGGGCCGCGAGCCCCTGAGCATCGGGCCGATCGCCGCGGACATCTCGGCGGTGACGCTGGCGGGCCCCTGGCGGATCGAAGGTGAGGCGGCTGGAGCGTCCGTGCGCCTCACCACCGGCGCGATGGAGCCCGACGGCAGGTTGCGGGCCAAGGCCTTCGTGACGGGGCAGGACATCCAGCTGACCTTCGACGGCAGCTTCATCCTGCCGGCGTCCGGGACGACTCCGGGTCTTGACGGGGCCTTCACGCTGTCCCCGGGGGGCGCCTTGGCGCTGTCCGGCAGGGTCACGGGCGGCGCTCGCCAGCTCGATGTCGCCGGCCTGGCCATCGATATCGCCGGTGGTGCGGCGCGGCTGGAAGGCGAGGGGCAGTTCCTCCCGGCGACAGGGACGGGCTCGCTCGCCCTGCGGGCGCGGCGGCTGGATGCGGATGCCCTGGCGGAGGCGCTGGCTGCACGGCCGGGCTTCGAGCGCGTGCTGCAGACGCTGCCGGGACGTCTCGACCTGTCGCTCGACCTCGACCAGCTGATCTGGCGGGGTGAGGATTTCTCCGCCCTCGGCCTGCGCGGCCGGCTGGACGGCAATGGCCTGTCGGAGGCGACCGCTTCGGTCCGCGTCGCGGGCGCCCTGCTGGGGGCGAGCGGGGCGGCCGATCTCGACGGCGTGGCCGGGCGGCTCAACCTCAAGGCCGATGATTCGCGACGGATCGCGCTCGTCCTCGCCCGGGCCGGGCTCGACCCGGCGCTGGCCGATCTCGTCGCGGCGCTCGGCCAGATCGACGCCGAGGCGATCGGTGCCTGGGATGGCGGGCGCGTCGGCCTGCAGCGGCTCATGGTGACGGGCTCCTCCGGCGTCCGGCTCGACCTCTCGGGCGACGTCACGCCCCAACGGCTGGCCGCGAAGGCGGTGCTGAACGGGTTCGACCTCAACACGCTGCCACCGGGGACGAGCTTCGCCGGGCTGATCGGCACGCGCGATCTCGCGCTCGACCTCAGCCTGACGCAGGCTCGCTTCCGCAACGCGCCGCCGGGCTCGGCCAGTCTCGACCTGCGCCGGGAGGGCGCCGTCTGGCGCCTCAGCCGCCTGGCGATCGACGGATTCGGCGGCGTCAATGTCGCGGGGTCTGGCGCGCTGCTGGCGGAGGGGGGCGAGATTGCGGGCCGCATCCGGGCGCCGCGCTTCGAGACGCTCGCGGCCCTGGCCGGTCCGCTTGTCCCCGAGGCGGCACGGCCGGTGCTCGGCCGTGTCGGCGACGGGCTGTCGCGGCTCGATGCGGGCTTTCGCCTGACCCGGGCGCCGAGCGGCGAGACCGGCCTCGTCCTCGACGGTGCGGCGCAGGCCGGGCGGCTCTCCCTGACCGGGCGGCTCGACGCAGGCGGCCGCTGGACCGGCGCCCGGCTGCGCTTCGATCTCGCCGACCGCCGCCAGGCCTTCCAGGCGTTCGGGCTGCCGGCGCCGCGCCAGACCGGCCCGGGCGAACTGGTGCTGGAGCAGGATGCCGCCCGCCTCGTCGCGACGCTCGCCGGTCCCGGTCTGTCGATCGTCCTGGAGCAGGACGGTTCGGCCGCCTCGCGGCTGACGCTCCAGGCCGAGGGGCCGGGCCAGATCCTGCCCGAGGGAGCCGCGCGCTTCCTGCCCGACGGGCTCGTGGACGCCCATGCCCGCCTCGCCTTCAGGCCGGACGCGGTCACGCTCGACGCGGCGGTGTTCAACCTGGCCGGCGCGACGGCGAGGGGCACGCTCGCGCTGGCGCGCGAGGGCGGTCGGCTGACCGGCCGTCTCGCCCTGCCTTCGATCGATCTGCGCGGGCTGCTGGGGGCGGCGCTGGGGGCTGCTCCGTCGGGCGCTTCGACCTGGTCGACGGTGCGCTTCGGCCCACCGGCGAGCCTGCCCGAGTTCGACCTCGCGATCGAGGCTGGCGCGGTGACGGCCGCCGACGGCATCATCCTGCGCGACGCGCGGTTTGCCCTGCGCGCCGATCAGGATGGATTGCGGCTGGACGATCTGACCGCGCCCTTTGGCGGCGGCCGGGTCGGCGGCCGCTTCGCCACTCGGCGCGAGGGCGGGCTTGCGCAGCTTTCGGGCCGTGTGACGCTCGACGGCGTCGATCTCGCGCCGCTGACGGGCGGTGGGCTCGGCGGCAAAGTGTCCGGCCAGGTCGAGGCGGGCGGCTCGGGCGAGAGCCCGGCGCGGCTGATCGCCGGGCTGGGCGGCGCGGGCGCCCTGACCTTTGCGGAGGCGCGCCTCGGCCGCTTCGACCCCGCGGCCTATGCGCGCATCATCGCGACGACGGGGGAGGATGCGTCGGAGAGCGATGCGGCCCGGCTGCAGCAGCGCCTGTCGGAGGCGCTCGACCGCGATGGCTGGTCGCTCGGCAGCGTCACCGTACCGTTCACGCTCGCGGGCGGGCTGGTGCGGTTGCAGCCGCTGACCTTCGAGCGCAGCGGCCTGCGGACGGAGGCGAGCGGCATCGTCGATCTGCGGGCGCTGATGCTCGATCTGCGCCTCGGCCTCAAGCCGCTGGGCGCGCTGCCCAAGGGCTGGCCGGCCGATGCGCCGCAGGTCGGCGTCGCCTGGCGCGGGCCGCTCGCCGCGCCGCGGCGCGAGACGGATGTGAACGCGCTCTCCAACATGGTGGCGGCGCGGGCGCTGGCGCGCGAGATCGAGCGCGTCGAGGCCTTCGAGGCCGATGCCCGAGAGCGGGCGGCCCATTCCCGGCGCCTGCGGGCGGAGCGCGAGATGCGCGAGAATGCGCGCAAGCTCGCCGAGTTCCTGAAGGCGGAGGAGGAGCGCCGCCTGGCCGAGGAGAAGCGCGCCGAGGAGGAACGCCGGGCCGAGGAGGCCCGTCGCCTCGCCGAGGAGCGGCGTGCGGAAGAGCAGCGGCGGGCCGAGCAGGCCCGGATGGAGCAGGAGATGCGCCGCCGCATCGAGGCGGAGGAGCGGGCCGAGCGGGCGCGTGCGGCTGCCGAGCGCGCGGCTGCCGAACGAGCCGCGACACCGCAGCCACAGCCCGGGCCGCTGATCCTGCCCGGTGCGCCGCGGGCCAGTTTCCCGGATCCGGTGCTGCAGCCCGCGCCGCCGCTGGCGCCGCCGGTGGACATCCAGTCGGTGCCGCGCCCGCTCTCGCGTGGCACGCAACCCAACTGAGCGGCGGCCTCGCACGGTGATTCAGGCCGTTGCTTGGTTGATTCAGGCGTCGCCTGCAATCCGCTGCGCCAAAAAGACTTTCGGGGAATGGGGCAGCGGCTCGGCGCCGGCCTCGTGCCGTCAGGCTTCGGGACCTGCCGCCAGCCGCCGGTAATGCGCCAGCACGTGCAGGCGCAGCGCCGAGGAGAGGTTAACGCCCTCGCGGCTGCCGTCGATCGCGGCGATCAGGGCGGCCACGGTCAACCCCTGCGCGACGGCGATCTCCTTCAGCGCCTCCCAGAAGGGCTCTTCCAGCGAGACGCTGGTGCGGTGGCCGGCGACGGTCAGCGAGCGCTTGCGCTCGGCGCTCACGGCGCGGGCTCTTCGTCGGGCGGAGCGAGGTGGTGCCCGTCCAGCGTGCGTGCGGCCTTGTCGCGCTCGGCCTGCGTCAGGCTTCGCTCGGCCTTGGTCCGGCCGAAGGCGATGCGGTTCTGCTGCGCCTGCTTGTCAGCGTCCTGTCGCGCGCGCTGCTTGCGGGCCCGGCGCAGATTGACGATCTCGGCCATGGCGGGGCGCCCGCTCAGGCCGGGCCGAGCATCAGCTCGGGCCTGACGGTGGCGTCAAACAGATCGGCGGCGACGCCGGCGCGCAGCGCTTCCTCGCGCAGGGTCGTGCCATTGTGATGGGCCGCCTTGGCGATGCCGGCGGCGCCGTCATAGCCGATGGCCGGCGCCAGCGCCGTCACCAGCATCAGCGAGCGCGACAGCAGCTCCCGCAACTGGTCCTCATTGGCGACGATGCCCTCGACGCAGTGGACGCGGAAGCTGTCGGCCGCGTCGGTCAAGAGCCTCACCGACTGCAGGAAGGCGGCGGCGATCACCGGCTTGAAGACGTTCAGTTCGAAATGGCCCTGGCTCGCGGCGAAGCCGATCGTGGTCTGGTTGCCCATGACCTGGGCCGCGACCATGGTCAGCGCCTCGGCCTGGGTCGGGTTGACCTTGCCGGGCATGATCGAGGAGCCAGGCTCGTTCTCGGGGAGGCTGATCTCGCCGAGGCCCGAGCGCGGGCCCGAGCCCATCAGGCGGATGTCGTTGGCGATCTTGAACAGGTCGGCGGCCAGCGCCGCGAGCGCACCATGGGCGGCGGCAAGCGCGCCATGGCTCGCCAGCGCCTCGAACTTGTTCTCGGCGCTGCGGAAGGGCACGCCGGTCAGGGCCGCGACCTCGCGGGCGAAGAGGGCGGCGAAGTCGGGATGCGTGTTGAGGCCGGTGCCGACGGCGGTGCCGCCCTGGGCCAGCGCATAGAGCCCGCCGAGCGACGCCTCGATCCGACTGACGCCGAGATGGAGCTGCATCGCATAGCCGGAGAATTCCTGGCCGAGCGTGACGGGCGTCGCATCCTGGAGATGGGTGCGCCCGATCTTGACCAGATCTTTGAAGGCCGCCGACTTGTCGGCCAGCGCCTTTTCGAGGGCGCGCAGCGCCGGCAGCAGCGAGCGCGCGATCTCGAGGGCGGCGGCGATGTGCATCGCGGTCGGGAAGCAGTCGTTCGAGGACTGGCCGCGGTTGACGTGGTCGTTGGGATGCACCGGGCTCTTGGCGCCGCGCCCCACGCCGAGAAGCTCGTTGGCGCGGTTCGCCAGCACCTCGTTGACGTTCATGTTGGTCTGCGTGCCCGAGCCGGTCTGCCAGATCACCAGCGGGAAATGGTCGTCGAACTGGCCCGACAGCGCCTCGTCGGCCGCCTGGCCGATGGCGCCGGCGATGCGCGGGTCGATCAGCCCGAGGCGGGCATTGACATGGGCGGCGGTCTTCTTGACCAGCACCAGGGCATGGACGAGCGGCAGGGGCATGCGCTCGCGCTCGCCGCCGATGCGGAAGTTCTCGAGCGAGCGTTGCGTCTGCGCGCCCCAGTAGCGGTCCGCGGGGACGGCGATGGGGCCGAAGGAATCGGTCTCGGTGCGGGTGTCGGACATGGGCAGCCTGCTCTGCGAGGGCTGCCGGGGGCGGCGATGCGCCGGAGGACGAGCCCGTTGCGGTGGTCGGGGTGGGCTCGCGGGCCGATCAGGTTTTCTTGCGGAAGGCGTCGAGGCTCACGACCTGGGCGCCGCCGCCGTCATCGGGCGCGGGTTCGGTCGCTTCGGCGGCGGGCTCCTGGGCCTGCGGCTTGGCGGGCTTGGATCCGCCCTTGGCCGGGGTCTCGGTGCGCGCCTTGATCGCGGGCACGCCCGCCGGGGTTGCCTTGGCGGGGAGGGCGAGGGGCGCGGCCGGCGCTTCGCTCGGCTCCGAGCCCGCCCCGCGGGGCCGCGGCGTGGCCGCCGCATCGTTGGCGGAGGCGCCCTCGGTATCCTGGGTCTCGAACTTCAGGCCGAACTGGACCGAGGGATCGAAGAAGGTGGTGATCGCGTCGAAGGGGATCAGCAGCCGCTCGGGCACGTTCGAGAAGGACAGGCCGACCTCGAAGGCATGCTCGCTGACGCTCAGATCCCAGAACTGGTGCTGGAGGACGATCGTCATCTCGTCGGGGTGCTTGTCGCGCAGGCGCTGCGAGACGCGCACGCCCGGCGCGCCGGTGCGGAAGGTCACGTAGAAATGGTGGTCGCCGGGCAGACCGTCCCGACCCGCCTCCGCGAGAATCTTGCGCACCACGCCCTTGAGCGCGTCCTGCACCATCAGATCGTAGCGAAGAACGTCCTTGGACATCGGGTCGAGGTTTCCGCTTCCAGCATCCCGCGGCAGCAGCCGGCCAGGCATCGAATGAAGTGGAGGCTTCTGTTGCCAGGCGCCTCCGGGCCCCGCCTTACGTCGCTAAACGGAAGGACTTAGGTTTGGGAACCAGCACCGCTTACGCGGCGACAGCGACCCGAGCATTGTTGTCGTTGGCAACTATGCGTTAGCCCTATAACGGCGGAACCATACCGGGCAAAAGAACGGCCTTTACACTCTCGTCGATCCTATTTCGCCCCCGCCGCAACCCTGCCACTCGGTGGCCTGGCAAGCCCGCGGTCCAAGATCCCGCAGGCCGCCCCATGGCTCGCGCCGCAGGGCTGTGGTGGAGGCGCCGGGTACCGCCCCCGGGTCCGAAAAGCTTATTCCGACGCTCGTTTATCGCCATAGCCGGTCTTGCGATCGGCAAGGTCAATATAGGGGCTGCGGAGGGCGGGGGAAAGAGCCGATGGGGCCCCAGCCGGCTTAATTTGCGAGAAGCCCGGTCTGGCCGAGCACGCGGCCGTCGCGGGCATGGATGTCGACGGTGATTTCGGTGCCGCTGCGGTCGCGGCCCGCGACCTGCCAGCGCCCATCGGCCAGCACGATGTCCTCGATATGGTCGATGCCCGAGCCCCAGGCGATCCGCCGGGCCGCGGCCTCCGAGATCTTCGAGGAAGCCTGTGCGGCGGCCGCGACTGTACCGGCCGGGGCGGTGCCGGTCCCGGCGGGCAGGGCGCCGGCGCCATCAGGCAGGCATGACAGCGAGACGCCGACACAGGCCAGAAGAACCAGAGCCGGCCAGGCACGGTGCGATCGTGTCATCATCATCTCCTCGTTTCTGCTCTCGGGCAGGAGATGGTGGCCGGCGGCGCACGGCAAAGGGCTGCGCCGCTCAACTCCCCTCGCAATCGCGTGAGCGGGCTCGGCACGGTTGCAGCCACTGCCATCGGCTGGCACGGACGGCTGAGACGATCGGATGCGAGAAAACAGGGGAAGGCGGCCGTGCCGCCCGCGCCAGCGCCGCGGCCTGCGGCTATGGTGTCGCCGTTTCGATCGAGATTCGCTCATGCACCAGTATCACGACCTGCTCCGACGCGTCCTGGACGAGGGTGTCCGCAAGGATGACCGCACCGGCACCGGCACGCTGGCCGTGTTCGGCCACCAGATGCGCTTCGATCTGAGCGAGGGCTTCCCGCTCGTCACGACCAAGAAGCTGCATCTGAAGTCGATCATCCACGAGCTGATCTGGTTCCTGCGCGGCGACACCAATGTCCGCTACCTGCAGGAGAACGGCGTCACGATCTGGGACGAATGGGCCGACGAGAAGGGCGATCTCGGCCCGGTCTATGGGCGGCAGTGGCGCTCCTGGCCCGCGCCCGATGGCAGCACGATCGACCAGATCGCCTGGTTGGTGGGCGAGATCCGGCGCAATCCGGATTCGCGCCGGCTGATCGTCTCGGCCTGGAACCCCGCCGACATCCCGAAGATGGCGCTGGCGCCGTGCCACTGCCTGTTCCAGTTCTTCGTGGCCGATGGAAAACTGTCCTGCCAGCTCTACCAGCGCTCGGCCGACGTCTTCCTCGGCGTGCCCTTCAACATCGCCAGCTATGCCCTGCTGACGCATATGGTGGCGCAGGTGACGGGGCTGCGCGTCGGCGACTTCGTGCATTCCTTCGGCGACACGCATCTCTATGTGAATCATCTCGACCAGGCGAAGCTGCAGCTGACGCGCGAGTTCAGGCCGCTGCCGAAGCTCGCGCTCAACCCGGCGGTGACGAAGCTCGAGGATTTCAGCTTCGCCGACGTGACGATCGAGGGCTACGACCCGCATCCGGCGATCAAGGCTCCGATCGCGGTATGACGCTCACCATCCGTCCCGCCCGGCCGCACGAGGCCGGCCTCGTGCTCGATTTCATCAGGGCGCTCGCCGAGTATGAGAGGCTCGCCGACCATGTCGTTGCGACGGAGGCCGAGATCGCGGCCGCGCTCTTCGGCGACAACCCCAGGGCCTTCTGCGACATCGCCGAGTGGAATGGCGAGCCGGCGGGTTTTTCGGTCTGGTTCTACACCTACTCGACCTTCTCCGGCCGCCACGGCATCTGGCTCGAGGATCTCTTCGTCCACCCGCCCTTCCGCGGCCACGGCATCGGCAAGGCGCTGATGGCGGGGCTGGCGAAGCGCTGCATCGACGAAGGCCTGCCCCGGCTCGCCTGGTGGGTGCTGAACTGGAACGAGCCCTCGCGCGTGTTCTACCGGTCGCTGGGTGCCAAGGCGCAGGACGAATGGACGGTGAAGCGCCTCGACGGCGAGGCGCTGGCGCGGCTGGCAGGGCAGGGCTGACCGATGGCTTCGCTTCCGATCGTTCTCGTCGCGGCCGTGGCCGACAATGGCGTCATCGGTGACGACAACCGCCTGATCTGGCGGCTGAAGACCGATCTGCGCCGGTTCCGCAGCCTGACGCTGGGCCGACCCGTGCTGATGGGGCGCAAGACCTTCCTCTCCATCGGCAAGCCGCTGCCGGGACGCGAGACGATCGTCCTGACGCGAGATCCCGCCTTCCGCCCTGAGGGCGTCCGCACCGCAGCCGATCTCGACGCCGCGCTGGCTCTGGCCCAGCAGCTGGGGGCGCAGATGGGGGCCGACAGCGTCACGGTCGCCGGCGGGGTGGAGGTCTACAGGCAGGTGCTGCCGCTGGCTGACCGGCTCGAGCTCACCTTCGTCCACACGGCTCCGGCGGGTGACGCCGTGTTTCCCGAGTGGGACCGCTCCGCCTTCGCCGCGGATGGACGCGAAAGCCATCCGGCCAGCCCCGATGACGAGCACCCCTTCACTTTCGCGACCTTTCGCCGCCGGGCCTGAGCCGCTTTCCGTTCACGATGAAGACCTTGCGTCGTTGACGAATCCATGGCCCATGCCCAAGTCAGCGCAGACCGCTCCGGCTGGGGAGCGCTGACAAGTGACCGCCGATCGCCTAAGGCGATGAGAGCGGCATAGGAAGGGAACGGCGCGAGTATGCCTTGGAGCAACCAGAGCGGCGGTGGCAATAACGGGGGCGGACCCTGGGGCCAGCGCGGGGGAAGCGGCGGCGGCGGTGGCGGCGGCGGCCCCTGGGGCGGCGGCTCCGGTGGCGGCGGCAACAGCGGCCCGCCCGATCTCGAGGACATCCTGCGTCGCAGCCAGGACCGCCTGCGCAACATGATGCCGGGCGGCAATCTCGGCGGGCGCGGCCTGATTTTCGGGCTGCTCGCGCTGTTGGTGATCTGGCTTCTGACGGGCTGGTACATCGTTCGCCCGAACGAGGTCGGCCTGAATCTCCGCTTCGGCCAGTTCATCGGCAAGACCGGCGAAGGCCTGAACTACAATTGGCCCTATCCGATCGGCAGCGTGATCAAGCCTCAGGTGACCAATGTCGTCACCACCGAGGTCGGCTTCCGCACCGTCGAGTCCGTGCGCGCCTCGCGCCAGTCGGACGTGATCGAAGAGAGCCTGATGCTCACCGGCGACGAGAACATCGTCGACATCGACGTGATCGTGCAGTGGCAGATCGATCCGGCCGCTCCGGAGAACTACGTCTTCAACATCCAGGACCCGCCGGGCACCGTGAAGGCCGTCGCCGAGAGCGCGATGCGCGAGATCATCGGCCGGCGCAACATCCAGCCCGTGCTGACCACCGATCGCGCCGCGATCGAGACCGAGGTGCGCCAGCTGATGCAGGAGACCCTGAACGGCTACAATGCTGGCGTGCAGATCCGCCTCGTGCAGCTGCAGAAGGTCGATCCGCCGCAGCAGGTCATCGATGCGTTCCGTGACGTCCAGGCGGCGCGCGCCGACCAGGAGCGCCTGCGCAACGAGGCCGAGACCTATGCCAACCGGGTCGTCCCGGAATCGCGCGGTCGTGCGGCCCAGTTGCTCCAGTCGGCGGAAGCCTTCAGGGAGCAGACCGTGGCCGAGGCGCTCGGTCAGGCCAGCCGCTTCAACGCGGTCTACGAGCAGTACAAGCTGGCGCCCGCGGTGACCCGCGAACGCCTCTTCCTCGAAACGATGGAGCGCGTGCTCGGCGGCACCGACAAGATCATTCTCGACAGCAGGGGCAACAGCCAGGGCGTCGTGCCCTATCTGCCGCTCGACCAGTTGCAGCAGAGGCGCCCCGCTCCGGGCGCCCCCCAGACGGGAGCTGTCCGATGAACGGCACCATCATCCGCATCGGCCTGCTCGTTGTCCTCGGCATCGCGGCGGTCGTCTTCTACGCGATGACCTTCGTGGTCCAGCAGACGCAGTCGGCCCTCGTGCTGCGCTTCGGCGCGGTCCGCAGCGTCGTCACGGCGCCGGGCCTCTACTTCAAGCTGCCGGCTCCGTTCGAGCAGGTCACCCTGCTCGACAACCGCATCCTCGACCTCGACCTGCCGGCGCAGGAAATCATTGCCTCGGACCAGAAGCGTCTCGTGGTCGATGCCTTCACGCGCTACCGCATCTCCGATCCGCTGCGCTTCTACCAGGCGGTCAACAACATCCCGCGCGCCAACTCGCAGCTCGCCTCGATCGTCAACGGTAACGTGCGCTCGGTGCTGGCGGAGGCGAGCTTCACCTCGATGGTCCGCAACGACCGGGCGCGGCTGATGAACCGCATCCGCGACGAGGTGAACCGCGAGGCCGCGCGCTTCGGCATGACCGTGGTCGACGTCCGCCTGCGGCGCGTCGATCTGCCGGCGGCCAACTCGGCGGCCGTGTTCCAGCGGATGCAGACGGAGCGTCAGCGCGAGGCGGCCGAGGCGCGTGCGCTCGGTGCCCAGCAGGCCCAGGAGATCCGGGCCCGTGCGGACAGGGATTCGACCGTGATCGTGGCCGAAGCCCAGCGCCGTTCCGATGAAGTCCGCGGCCAGGGCGAAGGCGAACGCAACCGCGTCTTCGCCGAGGCGTTCGGCAAGGATCAGGAGTTCTTCGCGTTCTACCGCTCGATGCAGGCCTATGAAGCCAGCATCAAGGCGGGCGACACGCGCATGGTCCTATCGCCGGATTCGCCGTTCTTCCGGTTCTTCAACGGTCCGAACGCGCCCCGCACCGACGCCCAGCCGACGCTGCCGCAAGCGACGCCGGCCCCGGCCCGTCCCTGACCCCGTCTGGCGCCGCGCATGTGGGATTTCGTTGCGGCGCTGGGCCTCGTTTTCGCGATCGAGGGCATCCTGTTCGCAGCGGTCCCCCATCTCGCCAAGGAGGCGCTGCGAAGCGCCTCCGAAACGCCTCCGGAGACCATGCGGCTGATCGGCATCGGTTCGGCCGCGCTCGGCGTCCTGCTCGTCTGGTTTGTCCGCGGTTGACTGGCATACAACCTGTGGGCGGCCGGCAGAATGGCCGCCCGGTCGCATGATCGTGTGTCGACCTTCCGCCGCATTTCGCGGTTCAATTGAAGATACGGCTTCCGCGCCGTGCGACTCGGCCGGATTTTCTTCACGAGGACACTGATGGCAACCAAACCCGTCTCGGCTACCGCAACCCTGGCGCCCGCTTCGCGGCGCATCGCGCTCGCCGCCGGTGTGGGCGTGCTCTCGCTGCTGATGTCGCCCGTCATCGCGTCCGCGCAGACGGCCTCGGCGCCGATCCTGCAGGGCCAGATGTCGCTGGCGGATCTCGCCGAACGCGTCATGCCGGCGGTGGTCAACATCGCCGCGGTGACGACCAACGACACCCGCGGGCGCACCCTGCCGCAGATCCCGCAGCTCGGCCCCGACACGCCCTTCGGCGATCTGTTCGAGGAATTCTTCAACCGCCGCGGCCAGGGCCAGCAGGGCCAGGGCCAGGGTCAGGCGCCGCAGCAGCGCCGTTCGCAATCGGCCGGCTCGGGCTTCGTGATCGATTCGTCGGGCCTGGTCGTGACCAACAATCACGTCATCGGCGACGCCAACGAGATCACCGTGATCTTCAACAGCGGCCTGCGGCTCAAGGCCGAGGTCGTCGGCAAGGACGCCAAGGTCGACCTCGCGGTCCTGCGCGTGAAGCACGACAAGCCGCTGCCGGCGGTGAAGTTCGGCGATTCCGACAAGATGCGCATCGGCGATCCGGTGATGGCGATCGGCAACCCGTTCGGGCTCGGCGGCTCGGTGTCGTCGGGCATCGTCTCGGCCCGCAACCGCGACATCCAGCAGGGCCCCTACGACACCTACCTCCAGACCGATGCGGCCATCAACAAGGGCAATTCGGGCGGTCCGCTGTTCAACATGGCCGGCGAGGTCATCGGCATCAACACGGCGATCCTGTCGCCCACGGGCGGCTCGGTCGGCATCGGCTTCGCCGTGCCGTCCTCGCTGGCGACCTCGATCGTCGACCAGCTCAAGGAGTTCGGCGAGACCCGCCGCGGCTGGCTGGGCGTGCGCATCCAGAGCGTCGATGACGCCACCGCCGAGGCGCTGGGCCTCGGCACGGCGCGCGGCGCGCTGGTCGCCGGCGTCGACGAGAAGGGCCCCGGCAAGCCGGCCGGCCTCGATGTCGGCGACGTGATCACCAAGTTCGACGGCAAGGAGGTCAAGGATTCGCGCGACCTGCCGCGCATCGTCGCCGCGACCCCGGTCGGCAAGGACGTGCCGGTCACGATCATGCGCAAGGGCAAGGAAGAGGTGAAGACGGTCAAGCTCGGCCGCCTCGAGGATGGCGAGAAGGTGCAGCCGGCCTCGGCGCGCACGCCAGCCGAGCCGGCCAAGCCCGCCGTCACCACAGCGCTCGGGCTCGAGTTCTCGCCGCAGACCGAGGAGCTGCGCAAGCGCTACTCGATCAAGGAGGGCGTCAAGGGCGTCGTGGTCACCAAGGTCGACCCGAACTCCAACGCCGCCGACAAGCGCGTGCAGGTTGGCGAGCTGATCGTCGAGATCGGCCAGGAGCCGGTGAACTCGCCCGACGACGTGACCAAGCGCCTCGACGCGCTGAAGAAGGAGGGCAAGAAGTCGGCCCTGCTGCTGGTCTCGAACGCCCAGGGCGAGGTCCGCTTCGTCGCCGTCGCGATGAACTGAGCGATCCCGGCCATTTCGGTTTCGAGGGCGGCCGCGAGGCCGCCCTTTTTCGTGGGCCGGCTTTCATGGGCCGGTTTTCCTGGGCCGGCGTCGCCGTGATGGTGGGGATGAGCGATCGGCATTGGTGCCGGCCCGCGCACGCTGGCAGGGTGACGGCACGCTTCCGGAGAGCCTGCGATGAAACTGAGCGACATTCCCTTCGTCACGACCGACTGGTCGACGGTGCCGACCGAGCGCCATGCCGGCGATGTCGGCGAGGCGCTCTGGCGCGTGCAGTTCTTCGGCCCGGCCGAGAACCGGATCCGGGTGCGGATGGTCGAGTACAGCCCCGGCTACGAGGCCGACCACTGGTGCTCCAAGGGCCACATCATCCTGTGCCTCGAGGGCTCGATGGAGACGACGCTGGAGGATGGGCGGGTGATGCCGCTCAGGGCCGGCATGAGCTACCAGGTCGCCGATGGCGCCGAGGCGCATCGCTCGCGGACCGTGACCGGCGCGAAGCTGTTCATCGTCGACTAGCTGCGGATGATCTCCGCACCGGTATAACCCTGCGCATAGAGCAGCGCGGTCAGATCGGCATGATCGAGCCGCGCATGGGCGGCGGCCGCGACCGCCGGCTTGGCGCGGAAGGCGACGCCGAGGCCGGCCTCGCCGAGCATGGCGAGGTCGTTTGCGCCGTCGCCCACGGCCAGCGTCTGCGCAGGAGACAGCGCGTGCCGCGCGCGCAGCTCGACCAGCGCGTCGAGCTTGGCCTGCTTGCCGAGGATCGGATCGGCGACCTCGCCGATCAGGACATCGTCCTGCGCGAGCAGGGTGTTGGAGCGGTGCTCGTCGAAGCCGATGGTCGTGCTGATCGGGCCGGTGAAGACGGTGAAACCGCCCGAGACCAGCGCGGTGTAGCCGCCCTGGCGGCGCATCGTCATGACGAGCTCGCGCCCGCCCGGCGTCAGCGTGATGCGCTCGCGGATGATCTCAGCCACGACCGAGAGCGGCACGCCCTTCAGCAGGGCGACGCGTTCGCGCAGCGCCGGCTCGAAGGCGATCTCGCCGCGCATGGCGCGCTCGGTGATGCCGGAGACCTTCTCCTTCAGCCCGACATAGGCGGCGAGCTCGTCGATGCATTCCTGGCCGATCATGGTCGAATCCATGTCGGCGAGGAACAGCGCCTTGCGGCGCGTCGCGGCCGGCTGGACGACGATGTCGATGGCGGCATCGCCGAGCAGTGGCCGCAGCGCGGCTTCGAGCTTGCGCGCGTCGCCGGGTTCCGCGAAGAGGTCGGCCGCGATCTCGCCGTCGAGGCGCTGCGTGCGCAGCGCGCCAGGCAGGGCGGCGATGCGCTTCAGCAGGGCGTCGTCGAGCAGTGCCTGTCCATGGGCGGAAACCAGTGTCGCGACGAGCATGTGAAGGGCCGGATCAGGTGAACGGAGCAGCGGAGGGGATCAGGGCCGTGCTCATCGCAGGTCCGACCGCGAGCGGCAAGTCGGCGCTGGCGATCGCGATCGCGCGCCGGTTCGGCGGCGCCGTCGTCAACGCCGATTCGATGCAGGTCTATGCCGATCTGCGGACGCTCACCGCCCGCCCCACGGTGGAAGAGGAAGCGGTGGTGCCGCACCGGCTCTACGGCCATGTCGACGGCGCCGTGAATCATTCGGCGATGCGCTATGCCGCCGACGTCGCCACGGTGCTGGCCGAACTGGCGCAGAGCGGCTCACTGCCGGTCATCGTCGGTGGCACGGGGCTCTACTTCAAGGCGCTGACCGAGGGCTTCTCCGCCATTCCCCCGGTTCCCGAGGCGGTCCGCACCGCCTTCCGCGAACGGGTGGCCGACGAGGAGACCGGCTCCCTGCACGCCGAGCTCTGCGGGCTCGACCCCGTCATGGGCGAGCGGCTGCGCCCCAGCGACCGGATGCGGATCATGCGGGCGCTGGAGGTGAAGATCGCGACCGGGCGCTCGCTGGCGAGCTTCCAGGGCGAGCGCCGGCCCGGCCCGCTCGACGGCCTGCCGCTTTTGAAGCTCTTCGTCAGCCCCGAGCGCGAGGAGGTGCGCCGCCGGATCGATGCGCGCTTCGAGGCGATGATGGCGCTGGGCGCGCTGGCGGAGGTGGCGGCGCTGCGGGACCGCCGGCTCGACCCGCTGCTGCCGGTCATGCGAGCCCATGGCGTGCCCGGGCTGATCGCCCATCTTGACGGGGCGATGGGGTTGGACGAGGCGATCGCGCGCGGCCAGGCCGATACGCGCGCCTATGCCAAGCGGCAGATGACGTGGTTCCGCCACCAGATGCCGGACTGGCAGGCGGTGGCGCCGGAGGCGGCGCTGGAAGGGGCGCTGCGCGCGCTCGCGCCCGCCGGCTGAGGGCTCAGGCGGCGATGACGAGATCGGGGTCGGCGAGGCGGATACAGCTGCGTCCGTCATGCTTGGCGCGGTAGAGCGCCTTGTCGGCGCGGGCGATCAGGTCCGGCAGGGTCTCGCCGCGCTGGCGGCAGGCGACGCCGAGGCTGGCGGTGATCGGCAGCGCCAGCGTTTCCGAGACGGGGAGAAGGCGGGAGGCCAGTGCCTCCTGAATGCGCAGCGCAACCCGCAGCGCCGCTTCGAGATTGGCGGTGGGCAGCAGCATGGCGAACTCCTCGCCACCGAAGCGCCCCACCAGATCGCGCTCCATCCGGACCTGGCCGAGCAGCAGGTCGGCGAAGGCGCGGATCACCGCATCGCCCGCGAGATGGCCGTGGCAATCGTTGACTGCCTTGAAGTGATCGATGTCGATGATGATCAGCGAGACGTCGGAGCCGCTGTCGTCGCTGGCCTGGATGGCGCGATGGGCTTTTTCGGTGAAGGAGCGGCGGTTGAGCAGGGCCGTCAGCGGATCGGTCTCGGCCAGGCGGCGCAGCTCCTGCTCGCGCTCGTCGCGGTAGCCCATCTCTTCCGACAGGGCACGGCGCGTCGCACGTTCGCGGCTGACCTCGAGCGCGAGCGTCGCGGCGCGGCTTTGCAGCGTCTGGTTGGCGACGACGAGTTCCGAAATGTCGCTGATGGTCATCACCAGACCGTCGCCCAGGGGCGCGACGGCGATCTGCAGCCAGACGGTCCGGCCATCGGCGCTCCACGACGTCTCGATCCGGTCGGGCCGTCGCAGATCGAGCGCGAAGAGGCAGCGCTGCCAGACCTGCGGGTCCGCCAGGAAGGGCAGGGCGAGCCTTGCGTCGAGATCGAGCAGATCGGCGTCCGCTCGCCCCGCCATCGCAGCCGCCTGGCGATTGGCGGTGATGACGACGAGGCGGTCGAGCTGGCCCGCCGAGTCACGGAAGGCCCGCAGGGCGACGATGCCCGAGGGCGAGGTGTCGAGCACGGCCACGAGCAACTCCTCGTGGAACTGCAGCGGACGGCTGAAGACGATGAGGTGACGGCTGCCATCCGCGGCGGTCGTCGGCATCAGCAGCCGCTCCCAGAGGCACACGCGCACGCTCGCGAGCGACCGGTGCACGGTGTAGGTGGCGCGGCCCTCGGCGAGGGTGCGGTCGCAGCAGGTGATGGTGAAGGCCGCGACCTGCCCGGTCATCGCCGAGACGCGCTCGCGCAGGCGGCTCGCGCCGACATAGCGGATGATCTCGCGCCCGTAATGGCTGAAGGCGTAGTCGCCGTCTCCGGTCGGCGTCAGCACCATCAGGTCGTCGCCGAAGCGCGGCATGACCTCGTCGCGGAAGTGCTCGAAGGAGACGCCCGAAGGGCCGCGCGCGCAGGCTTCGAAGCGCTGCAGCAGCTGGCTGATCTCGGGCGCATTCGCTCTCGCGGCGATATGGTCGGTATGGACTTCTTGGTACATGGCCTCTCTCGGACCGCCTGACCGAACGCTACCAACCGCGGGTTGAGAAAGTGTTCCGGCATGCCATCGTCTTTTTCGCAGCGCCGAGGCCTGCCGATACGGCACCGCAGGACGCTTGACCCGGCGGCCCGCCTCGTCTAGCGTCCCGCAACATCTGCAAAGGGTCGAAGCGCCATGCGCAAGCTTATTATCGTAGGGGTGCGCTGGTAGGGGCCGGTTCTCGCAAGAGCCGCGTCTTCCCGACGCCAGCGCACGTCCAGGCCCCTCGCGGGCCTTTTTTATTGCCCGCTTTCCGACCTCGTTGTCCACCGAACTGCCGCAGGAGACCGTTATGAGCGAGATGATGACCGGTGCCGAAATGGTCGTCCGCGCGCTTCAGGATCAGGGTGTCGAACATCTGTTCGGCTATCCCGGAGGCGCCGTGCTGCCGATCTATGACGCGCTGTTCCAGCAGGACAAGGTCAAGCATGTCCTCGTCCGCCACGAGCAGGGCGCCGTCCACGCGGCCGAGGGCTATGCGCGCTCGACGGCCGGCAAGGTCGGCTGCGTCCTCGTCACCTCCGGCCCCGGCGCGACCAATGCGGTCACCGGGCTGACCGACGCGCTGCTGGATTCGATCCCGCTCGTCGTTATCACCGGCCAGGTGCCGACGCATCTGATCGGGTCGGACGCGTTCCAGGAATGCGACACGGTCGGCATCACGCGCTCCTGCACCAAGCACAACTACCTGGTGAAGAGCATTACGGATCTGCCGCGGATCCTGCACGAGGCCTTCTATGTCGCGGCGAATGGCCGCCCAGGCCCCGTCGTCATCGACATTCCCAAGGACATCCAGTTCGCGAGCGGCCTCTACAGCCGCCCGCGCGACAACCAGCACAAGACCTACCGTCCGACCGTCAAGGGTGACCTGAACAAGATCAAGGCGGCGGTCGCGCTGATGGCGAGTGCCAAGAAGCCGGTCTTCTACACCGGCGGCGGCGTCATCAATGCCGGCCCGCACGCCTCCGCCCTGCTGCGGGAACTCGTGCGGCTGACCGGTTTCCCGGTGACCTCGACCCTGATGGGGCTCGGTGCCTTCCCGGCCGCCGACAAGCAGTGGCTCGGCATGCTCGGCATGCACGGCACCTACGAGGCCAATCTCGCGATGCATGACTGCGACGTCATGATCAACATCGGCGCGCGCTTCGACGACCGGATCACCGGGCGGCTCGACGGCTTCTCGCCGCGCTCGCGGAAGATCCATATCGACATCGACCCGTCCTCGATCAACAAGACGGTCAAGGTCGACATCGGCATCGTCGGCGACTGCGCCCATGTGCTCGAGGACATGGTCCGCGTCTGGCGCGAGACTTCGCCCCAGATCGACAAGACCGCGCTGACCGCCTGGTGGACGCAGATCGACGGCTGGCGGGCCCGCCAGAGCCTCGCCTACAAGCAGTCCGGATCGGTCATCAAGCCGCAATATGCGATCGAGCGGCTCTATGAGCTGACCAAGAACCGCGACACCTACATCACGACCGAGGTCGGCCAGCACCAGATGTGGGCGGCGCAGTATTACCGCTTCGAGGAGCCCAACCGCTGGATGACCTCGGGCGGCCTGGGGACGATGGGCTACGGCCTGCCGGCCGCCATCGGCGTGCAGATGAAGCATCCCAAGGCGCTCGTCATCGACATCGCCGGCGAGGCCTCGATCCTGATGAACATGCAGGAGATGTCGACGGCGGTGCAGTACCGGCTGCCGGTCAAGATCTTCATCCTGAACAACGAGTACATGGGCATGGTGCGCCAGTGGCAGGAACTCCTGCATGGTGGCCGCTATTCCGAGAGCTATTCGGAATCGCTGCCCGATTTCGTGAAGCTGGCCGAGGCCTATGGCGGCCACGGCATCCGCTGCTCGGACCCGGCCTTGCTCGACGACGCGATCATGGAGATGATCGAGACGCCAAAGCCGGTCATCTTCGACTGCCTCGTCGCCAAGCAGGAGAACTGCTTCCCGATGATCCCGTCGGGCAAGGCCCATAACGAGATGATCCTGCCCGATTTCGAGGGCGATACCGGCGAGATCATCGACGCCAAGGGCAAGCAGCTGGTGTGACGGGCTGGGTTCTCTCGAGCCCTCATCCTGAGGAGCGCCGCAGGCGCGTCTCGAAGGATGCTCCAGGAGGCTCGGGAGACATCTGGATCATCCTTCGAGACGCGGGCTTGCGCCCGCTCCTCAGGATGAGGGCTGAGGGGATATGACCATGACGACCATCGGCCTGATCGGCGGCATGAGCTGGGAATCGACGGCGGTCTATTACCGGCTGCTGAACGAGGGCGTGCGGGCGCGGCGGGGCGGGCTGCGCTCGGCCGATATCCTGCTCCACTCGCTCGATTTCGCGCCGGTCGCCGAGATGCAGGCGCAGGGCGACTGGGACGGGGCCGGTGCCCTGCTGGCGGAGAGCGCGCTGCGGCTGGAGCGGGCCGGAGCCGGGTGCCTCCTGCTCTGCACCAACACCATGCACAAGGTGGCCGACCGCATCACCGCCGCGACGCGCGTTCCCTTCCTGCATCTGGCCGACGTCACCGCCAAGGCGGTGAAGCGCCGGGGCGTCCGCCGGCCGCTGCTGCTGGCGACGCGCTTCACGATGGAGCAGCGCTTCTATCTCGGCCGGCTCGCCGCCTTCGGAATCGAGGCGATGGTGCCCGACGAGGCGCAACGGGCCGAGATCCACCGCGTCATCTACGAGGAACTCTGCCGGGGGCGCATCGCGCCGGCCTCGAAGGCGCGCTATCTCGCGATCATCGAGGAGGCCGCGGCACAGGGTGCCGACGGCGTGATCCTCGGCTGCACCGAGATCGGGATGCTGATCGGGCAGGACGATCTCGACCTGCCGGTGTTCGACACCACCGCGCTCCATGTCGAGGCGGCGCTCGACTTCGCCCTGGCGGCAGAAAGCCAGGCGGCATGAAACTCGTCATCGCCAACAGGAACTACTCGTCCTGGTCGCTGCGGCCCTGGCTGCTGCTCACGCAGTTCGGAATCCCGTTCGAGGAGGTCGTGGTCCCCTTCGGCCCGACCTTCGACGACCCCGCCTGGAAGCAGGTCATCGCGCAGTACTCGCCCGCAGGGAAGGTGCCTGTGTTGATCGACGGCGCGATCCACATCTGGGAATCGCTGGCGATCCTGGAATATGTCGCCGACACGCGGCCTGACCTGCCGATCTGGCCGCGCGATCCCGCGGCGCGGGCGATGGCGCGCTCGGTTTCCAGCGAGATGCATGCCGGCTTCTCGGCCCTGCGTGGCGCCTGCCCGATGAACCTGGCCTGGATTCATCCGGCGCGCGACCGCGGCCCGAAGGTCGCGGCCGATGTCGCCCGGATCACGGCGATCTGGCGACAGGCGCGCGAGAGCTTCGGTGCCGAGGGGCCATTCCTGTTTGGAGCCTTCAGCGCTGCGGACGCGATGTATGCGCCGGTCGTGGCGCGGTTCGCAGGCTACTCGATCCCGCTCGACCCGGTCTGCGCTGACTACGTCGCCGCAATCACGACGACCAGAGGCTACCAGGCCTGGCGCGCCGCCGCCTTCGCCGAACCCTGGATCGTCTCCGAAGACGAAGTCGACGAGCCCGTCCTAACCGATTTCCGCCCCCATCTGACCGCAAGCCGAGCCTCCTCATGAACACGTCGTCGCATTATCCCAACGCCCCCGTCGCCCAGCCGGTCGCCCGGCACACACTGGCCGTGATCGTCGACAACGAGCCGGGCGTGCTGGCGCGCATCGCCGGCCTGTTTTCCGGCCGCGGCTACAACATCGAGAGCCTGACCGTCTCGGAGACCGAGCACGAGAAGCATCTCTCGCGGATCACCGTCGTGACCTCCGGGACCGCGGCCGTGATCGACCAGATCAAGGCCCATCTCGACCGGCTCGTGCCCGTCCATCGCGTCGTCGACCTGACGCTGCAGGGCGAGGCGCTGGAGCGCGAACTCGCGCTGGTCAAGGTCGTCGGCAAGGGCGATCACCGCGTCGAGGCGATGCGGCTGGCGGCGGCCTTCGGCGCGCGCACGCTCGACGCCTCGCTGACCTCCTTCGTGTTCGAGCTGACCGGCACGACCGAGGAGATCGAGCGCTTCATCAAGCTGATGACGGCTGTGGGGCTGACCGAGGTTTCCCGCACCGGCATCGCCGCGATGAGCCGCGGCCCCGAGGCGATGTAGCCTTTGCGGATATCCGGGCACGGTGTTACGGATATCCGGTCAGGGAGGCGCGCCATGAAGGTCCAGGTCGCCAAATGGGGCAACAGCACCGCCGTGCGGTTGCCGAAGGCCGTGGTGGAGCAACTCGGCCTCAAGCCGGGCATGACGGTCGACGTGTCGGTGGAGGATGGAAAGCTCCGGCTTGTGCCTCTTGAGGGCATGGACGAGACAGCGTGTCCGCCGGGTCGGCCCGAACCTTTTCCGGTGACGCTGGAATGGATGATCGAGGAAGCACGGCGTCTGGGCGGCCTAGAGAACGCACCTCGCGACGATGTGGATTGGGGGCCCGATGTGGGCTCCGAGGTGATCTATGACGACTACAATCCGCGCAAGCGGGCATCCTGAGCCTGGCGAGGTCTACTGGGTCGATCTCGACCCTGTCCTCGGTTCGGAGCAGGCTGGTCGGCGACCTGTCATCGTCTTGTCCGACGACTCGCTTCACCAGTTCTCCTCACGCATCCTGATCTGCCCCATTACATCGAACCCTCAGCCTTGGCCGACGAAAGTCGAAATCCCTGCGGGCTGCGTCGTGCGCGGCTTCGTGCTGACCGATCAGGTCCGCATGATCGATCGTGACTTTCGCAAGCTGCGCCTCATCGGCAGGCTACCCGAAGCGGTGACTCTGCGTGTCAGACACCGCGTCGCAGCGTATATGAACATCATCCCCATGACCGAAACATCGCAATCATGACCCTCGAACAGATCGCGCTCGGCCTCGGCGTCGCCGGCTTCGGCTGTTTCGGCTGGCCGATCCTGCAGCGCCTGCGGGGAGCCGCGCCGGCGGAGGCTCCGGGCAGCGGCGCGAGCCTGCGCTCGCCGCTGTGGTGGGCTGGCTTCGTGCTGACGGCTGCGGCCATCTTCCTGCAGCGCATGGCCAGCCAGCAGGGTGGCGCTCCCTGATCGCGCAGGCCGACCGAAACAGGCTTGCGCGCGCCCGTATGCTGCGCTAGAGAGCCGAACCGTAACGTACGGTACGGTTACCTCCGGTGTTCGAGCGAGCATGACCAGCACGCCTCCCATGGCAGAGACGGACGAGCCGACGGCACGGCAGCAGGCCGTGCTCGACGCCGTGCTGTCGCTGATGGTGGAGGAGGGCGACCAGCTTACCATGACGGCGGTGGCGCGCCGGGCGAGCTGCTCGAAGGAGACGCTCTACAAATGGTTCGGCGACCGCGACGGGCTGCTGACAGCGACGGTTCGTTGGCAGGCGGCGCGGGTTCGGGCCGGCCGTTATGACAGGCCGACACTCGACATCGCGACGCTGCGCGACAGCCTGAAGGGCTTTGCCGAAACCTGGCTCACTGTCATTTCGAGCCCGACCTCGATCGCACTCAACCGGCTGGCGATCGGCCATGCGGCCTCGCGCAAGAGCAATCTCGGCAGCATCGTCCTGGCGAATGGCCGTTTCGCCATCGGCGAGCGGCTGCGGCCGGTGCTCGAGGCCGGGCGCGAGGCGGGGCTCCTGGCCTTCGAGGATTCCGAGACGGCGTTTCGCACTTTCTTCGGCCTCGTGGGCCGCGACGTGCAGATCCGCCTGCTGCTCGGCGATGGCCTGACCTTCGCCCCGGACGAGATCGCGCGCGACGCCGCCCGGGCCACCGACCAGTTCCTCACCCTTTACGGACGGCCGACAACCGCCCGGCGAGCCTGAAGAAACCACCCGATCCTGAAAAACCACCCCAAGGAAGGACCACTCACATGCGCGTCTATTACGATCGTGATGCCGACATCAACCTGATCAAGGGCAAGAAGGTCTGCATCGTCGGCTACGGCTCCCAGGGCCATGCCCATGCGCTCAACCTGCGCGATTCCGGCGTCAAGGACGTCGTCATCGCGCTGAAGGCCGGCTCGCCGACCCGCAAGAAGGCCGAAGAGGCCGGCTTCAAGGTGATGACCCCGACCGAGGCCGCCAAGGTCTCCGACATCATGATGATGCTGACCCCCGACGAGCTGCAGGGCGACATCTATCGCGACGAGCTGCACGGCAACATGAAGCAGGGCGCCGCGCTGCTGTTCGCGCACGGCCTCAATGTGCATTTCAACCTGATCGAGCCGCGCAAGGACCTCGACGTGCTGATGGTCGCCCCCAAGGGCCCCGGCCACACCGTGCGCTCCGAGTATCAGCGCGGCGGCGGCGTGCCGACCCTGATCGCGATCCACCAGGATGCCACCGGCAACGCCCATGACCTCGGCCTGTCCTATGCGTCGGCCAATGGCGGCGGCCGCGCCGGCATCATCGAGACCACCTTCAAGGAAGAGTGCGAGACCGATCTCTTCGGCGAGCAGGTCGTGCTCTGCGGCGGCCTCGTCGAGCTGATCAAGGCCGGCTACGAGACGCTGACGGAAGCGGGCTACGCTCCCGAGATGGCCTATTTCGAGTGCCTCCACGAGGTGAAGCTGATCGTCGACCTGATCTATGAGGGCGGCATCGCGAACATGAACTACTCGATCTCGAACACGGCCGAGTACGGCGAGTACGTCACCGGTCCGCGCATCATCACCGCCGAGACCAAGGCGGAGATGAAGCGCGTGCTGACCGACATCCAGTCGGGCAAGTTCACCCGCGACTGGATGCTGGAGAACAAGGTCAACCAGACCTCGTTCAAGGCGACGCGCGCCCGCTACGCCGCCCACCCGATCGAGGAGGTCGGCGCCAAGCTCCGCGACATGATGCCCTGGATCAAGGCCAAGGCGCTCGTCGACAAGACCAAGAACTGATCCGCTTCGGTGGGCGCCCTCGCGAGAGGGCGCTTCCCGATCTGATTCAGGTGTCTGCGGGATCGATTCAGAGTCTCGCGACAAGTCTTTGACATCACAGCGTTCCGGCTTGCCGGGACAGGAGGCGGGCGCAGCGATGCGCCCGCCTTTTCTCATGCCTCCATCATCGCCCTCGCTGCTGGCCGGAACCGGGGTGGCAGGCGCGCGTTGCCTCTGCGACGGATCAACGGGAGAGGCCGAGATGGGACAGGACAGGAGAGGCGCCGAACGAGGCGCCCATGCGGACCGTGTCCCCCAGCCCGAGGCGCGGGCCGCTCCGCGCGAGCCGGCCGAGAATGGTCTGGTCCTGACGGCCGTGATCGGCGGCGCCGCCCTGGCACTTCTGTTCAACACCTTCATCGCCCTGATCCCGGGCTGAACCGACGGCTTCGAGGAGACCGAGATGACCAGCAATGTCGAACAGCGCGCCAAGGCGCAGGGCGAAGACCTGTCCGGCGGCGATGCCTTGCCGCCGATGCGTGCCGCTGACCACAGCGATGCCCACCCGGCCGTCGAGACGCCGGTCGAGGCGCGGCAGGGTTTCCTCGGCGCGCCGGTCCTGATGGTGCTGATCGGCGGCCTGGTGCTGGCGGTGGTCGCCTGGTTTGCGGTCGAGTGGATCGCCTGAGCCGTCAGGCAGCCCGAGACGGCCAGGGCCGTATCGCGTGGGGCCGCTAAACCCCGAAGCCGGAATGGGAGGTCGTTATGACGATGTCCAAGCTTCTCCACGGCCCGCTCGCCGCCGGCATCGGGCTTCTGCTGTCGATGGCCCTGTTGCTGGCGGTGATCCTGGGCATGGCGTGATGCGGTTTGCGGCGCGCAGGACGGGCAGGGGGCCTCAGCGGACGAACAGCGTGCCCTGCTTGGCCATCTCGGCCAGCGTGCCGCCGCCATAGATCAGGCTGAAGCCCCAGGCCATCGAGGCCAGCCAGTTGGCGATCTGGAACGGCCAGAACGGCATCTTGACGATGCCGGCGACGATGGCGACCACTGCCCGCAGCGGCCCGAAGAAATGGCCGATCAGGATGCTGGCGACGCCCCATTTCTCGAAGAAGGCGTGGCCGCGCTCCAGCATCTGCGGATTGTTGCGGAAGGGCCAGTAATCATCGACGCGCGGTCCCAGGACCTGGCCGGCCCAGTAGGAAATCCAGAAGCCGAAGCCGGCGCCCACCGAGGCGGCCAGGGCCAGTGGCCCGAGATTGAGCCCCGACGCCCCGGCGACGGCGCCGAAGGCGGTGAAGAACACCGTCGCGGGCACCAGCCAGGACAGCAGCGCGACGCATTCGCAGAAGGCGATCAGGAAGACGATCGGGATCGCCCATTCCTGGTTGGCGCGCATGAACTCGACGAGCGTCTGCATCCAGAGTTCGAGTTGGGCCATGTCCGTTCCGGGCTGCGGGTTGAGGGCCCGCGGCTTATCGCTGCCGGGCCGCTGCAGCGCAACCGGTTTCGGGGGCAGCGCGTGACCGCGGCCGGGCTCGCCCGGTCGCGGATTGCCTTCGTCGAGCGATCGCCTAATCTGCGTCCCCAACGATGCAATACGCTGCGACGGCGCCGACAAGAGCGCCGGACGTCGACGAGGAAACGGATTTGATGGCGTTGCCAGACCACCCGCATCAGGCTGCGGGAGCCGCCGCATTGTCTGCGCCGTCCGCGGCGCCGGCCGTCGCCCTGGGCGGGCTCGACATCACCTTCCATCTCGAAGGCGGCAGCCGCTACCAGGCGGTGACGGGGATCGACCTGTCCGTGGCGGCGGGCGAGTTCGTCTCGGTGGTCGGCCCCACCGGCTGCGGGAAGTCGACCCTGCTGAACGCGGCCGCGGGGCTGCTGACGCCCTCGGCCGGCACCGTCACCATCTTCGGCCAGCCGCTGTCGGGCCTGAATCGCCGGGCCGGCTACCTCTTCCAGGCTGATGCGCTGATGCCGTGGAAGACGGCGCTCGACAACGTCAAGGTCGCGCTCGAACCGATGGGCGTGTCCGACGCGGAGGCCGACCGGCGCGCCCGGGAATGGCTGGCGCGGGTGGGCCTGCGCGCCTTCGTCGACCGCTACCCGCACATGCTCTCGGGCGGGCAGCGCAAGCGCGTGGCGCTGGCGCAGGTCCTGATCCGCGATCCCGAAATCCTGCTGATGGACGAGCCCTTCGGGCCGCTCGACGCGCAGACGCGTCAGATCATGGGCAATCTCCTGCTCGATCTCTGGTCGAGGGACAAAAAGGCGCTGATCTTCGTGACGCATGATCTGGAAGAGGCGATCGCGCTGTCGGACCGCGTCGTGGTGATGTCGGCGGGGCCGGCGGCCGGCATCGTCGCCGATTACCGCGTGCCGCTGCCGCGCCCGCGCGACATCGCCGAGATCCGGCTGGAGAAGGCCTTCCACGAGATCCACCGCGACATCTGGGCCTCGCTGCGCGTCGAGGTGCAGAAGGCCTATGCGATGGGCGACGGGCGCGAACTGGTCGAGGGAGCGACGCCATGAAGCGCGCCAAACTCCTGTTTCTCCAGGCGATGGTCATGGTCGTCGCGCTGCTGATCTGGCATGTCGTCACAGCCTATCCGCTGCTGGGCGACGTCAAGACGATCCAGTTCTTCTTCTCGACGCCGGCCGCCGTGATCGCCCGGACCTGGAACCAGCTGACCGGGACGGAGATCTACTGGCATATCGGCATCACGCTGACGGAGACGGTGCTGGCCTTCGTCATCGGCTCGGCGGCCGGCATCTTCTTCGGCTTCGCCTTTGCCCGCCAGCAACTGCTGGCAGCGGTGTTCGACCCCTACATCAAGGCGGCCAACGCGCTGCCGCGCGTCGTGCTGGCGCCGATCTTCGCGCTCTGGTTCGGGCTGGGCATCTGGTCGAAGGTCGCGCTCGGCTTCACGCTGGTGTTCTTCATCGTCTTCTTCAACGTCTACCAGGGCGTGCGCGAGGTCTCGCCGACGGTGCTGGCCAATGCCCGGATGCTCGGCATGAACGAGCGCCAGCTCTTCCGGCACGTCTACTGGCCGTCGGCGCTGACCTGGATGTTCTCGAGCCTGCACACCTCGGTCGGCTTTGCTCTGATCGGGGCGGTGGTGGGCGAGTATCTCGGCTCCTCGGCCGGTCTCGGCTACAAGATCCACGAGGCCGAGAGCGTGTTCGACGTCACCGGCGTGTTCTCCGGCATGGTCATCCTGATGATCTTCGTGATCGCGATCGATTCCGTGGTGACCATGGTCGAGAAGCGGCTGCTCGTGTGGCGGCCGGGGCAGAGTTCGACGACGGTGTGAGTGGACAGGCATTTTGCGCGGAATCTTGTCCTGCGCAGTTGAAGGCTTCCTTGGCTATCTGACCACCCGGCCGCCGTGCCGTTCGACCATCGTCATAATCGCATGGACGAGAATATAGACTTTGCAGTCGAGCAATCGCAGCGGGATCGTGGCTGTGCGCTGTTGTCCCGTCGCCGGTGTCGTCTTTGCCAAAAGGATGATGCCGACGAGTGTGCCCTTCGAATCCTTGTCGATCGTCGCCTGCTCAATCTCGTTCCACTGTAAAATTGTTTTGCTTCTTGTATCCAGCAGAGCCTTTTCTGTAATGACCAGAACCGGAGAGTGTAATAAATTTTGACATGCGCCAATGATTGAGGTCAGTAAGACATATAGACTAAATATCAGCAATGCGGCGTAAATCACAAACAATACAGAAAAAAATAAGACTAAATCTTTCGTGGGAAATGACTTTATCATATTGATGAGATTATTTGTTATTGCTGAAATAATAACCAATATAATAATGATAGACAGGATATTTTTTATATTACTGGAATTCACATAAAACGGAAGTTCGATTTTTTTCGGGGGAATGCCCGTTGTGCGAAATAGCGTCGGTTCTTTCGGCACAAGGATCGTCGTCGATTGGTCGCTCACCTATTGTCCCCGTTCACTTTGGCGGCAAGATGAGGCCTGTTGGCCGACGATGCCACAGATCCCCGGTCGGCGCGAACAGCATGCCCAAGTGCCCGCCAGCCGATGTCCTGCGCCATCCTTGCCCCATTGCCGTCCTCTCGCCTATCCTCCACCCAACGGCGCCATACAAGTGCGCCTTTCGCACGGCACCGGAGGAACATCCCATGACGATCTCACGCCGCGCGGCGCTGGCTGCGCTCGCGCTGTCCACCGCGCTGGGCTTCGCGCCCCATGCCGCCTTCGCGCAGAACGCCGAGAAGCCCAAGCTGACGCTCGGCGTCGGCGGCAAGCAGCTTCTGTATTATCTCCCGCTGACGGTCGCGGAGAAGAAGGGCTTCTTCAAGGAGCAGGGTCTCGACGTCGAGATCAACGATTTCGGCGGTGGCGCCAAGTCGCTGCAGGCCCTGGTCGGCGGCTCGGTCGACGTCGTCGCCGGCGCCTATGAGCACACCATCCGCATGCAGGCCAAGGGGCAGGACGTGCGCGCCGTGGTCGAGCTCGGGCGCTTCCCCGGCATCACCATCGCCGTGCGCAAGGACCTCGTCGACAAGGTCAAGTCGGCGGCCGACTTCAAGGGCCTCAAGATCGGCGTCACCGCGCCGGGCTCCTCGACGGCGCTGACCGCGCAATACGCCATGGTCAAGGCCGGGCTGAAGGCCAGCGACGCGCCGATCATCGGCGTCGGCGCCGGTGCCAGCGCGGTCGCGGCGATGAAGCAGAAGCAGGTCGACATCATCTCGCATCTCGACCCCGTGACCTCGAAGCTCGAGGCCGATGGCGATGTCGTCGCGCTGATCGACACCCGCACCGAGGCCGGCACCAAGGCGCTCTTCGGCGGCTCGAACCCGGCTGCCGTGCTCTATCTCAAGGGCGATTTCGCCGAGAAGAACCCGGTGACGACACAGAAGCTCGTCAACGCCTTCGTCAAGGCGCTGAAATGGCTGGAAACCGCCAAGCCCGACGACGTCGCCGATCTGGTGCCGGCGGAATATCATCTCGGCGACAAGCCGCTCTATCTCCAGGCGGTGAAGAACTCGCTCGAGAGCTATTCGCGGACCGGCATCTCGACGCCCGACGCGATGAAGAGCATGTACGACGCCCTCAAGCTGCTCGATCCGGAGCTGGCGAAGTCGGATGTGGATCTGACCAAGACCTTCATCGACAGCTTCGCGAAGAAGGCGGCCGTCGGAAGCTGATCCGCCGCGCCGGCATCACCTGTTGCCGATCCCGGCCCGCCGTCGCGGGCCGGGATCGGCGTGGTTCCGCGCTGGACTTGCGAGGCCCCCGGCGCGACACTGCTGGTCCTGACGAAGGGAGAGGTGGCATGGCCGACGATAGCGCGAGCAAGGCCCTGATCCGCGACGCCTATGCCGCGCGCCACCGCGGCGATCTCGACGCGCTGATGGGCTTCTTCCACCCGCAGTGCTGCTATCGGCTCGTCGGCGGTCCCGCCGCCGCCGAGGCCTTCCGGCAGCCCGACGGCCTCGAGGCCGTGCGCGAGCAGATGGCCGGCCTGATCGCGGCCTATGTCTTCAGCAATGTCGAGGAACTCGGCCTCACCGTCGATGGCGATCGGGCCATCCTGCACTGGCGGGCCGATGTCGCCTGCAAGCCGAGCGGCCGCAGCGGCCCTTTCGAGATCGTCGACATCTTCACGATCACCGACGGCAAGATCGCCAGCGTCACGCAGTTCACCGACACGGCCGGTGTCGCGAGGCTGAGCGCGGCCTGAGCCTGGGTGATGGCGGCCATGACGGCTTTCGATTTGCCGTCCGGCCGCGCGAGCGGCTAGAGCTTGCGCCCCCAGACTCTGCCGAGACGCCCATGAACATCCTCTCGATCCAGTCGCATGTCGCCTATGGACATGTCGGCAACGCCTCCGCCGTCTTCCCCATGCAGCGCCTGGGCGTCGAGGTCTGGCCGATCCACACCGTGCAGTTCTCGAACCACACCGGCTACGGCGCCTGGAAGGGCCGCGTCTTCGACGGCGGCATGATCGACGAGGTGATGGAGGGCATCGCCGAGCGCGGCGTGCTGCCCTCCTGCACCGGCGTGCTCTCGGGCTATATGGGCTCGGCCGATATCGGCCACGCCATCCTCTCGGCGGTCGAGCGCGTGCGGGCGGCCAACCCGAAGGCGGTCTATTGCTGCGACCCGGTGATGGGCGATGTCGGGCGCGGCGTCTTCGTGCGGCCGGGCATTCCGGAGTTCATGCGCGAGCAGGCGGTGCCGGCGGCCGACATCGTCACGCCCAACCAGTTCGAGCTCGAACTGCTGACCGATATCGAGATCCGCACGATCGCCGATGCGCATCGCGCGGTCGAGGCGCTGCGCGATGCCGGGCCGAAGGTCGTGCTCGTCACCTCGCTCGTCACCGACGAGACGCCCGCCGACTCGATCGACCTGATGGCGGCCGACGCCAGGGGCGCCTTCCGCGTGCGCACGCCCAAGCTCGACGTCAGCGTCAACGGGGCGGGCGACGCGATCGCGGCGCTGTTCTTCGTGCATTACCTGCGCGAGGAGTCCGCCGCCGCGGCGCTGGCCAAGGCCGCAGCCTCGATCTATGGCCTGCTCAAGCGCACCAAGGAGGCTGGCTCCCGCGAGATCCTGACGGTGGCGGCGCAGGACGAATTCGTGACGCCGACGCACCAGTTCGTGCCCGAGAAGCTCTGAGCCGCATGAAACTGCGCGTCGGCACCTTCAACGTCGAGAACCTGCTGACGCGCCATCGCTTCTCCTCGGGCGAGCGCAGCGACACCGCGCCGGCCATGTCGCTGTTCCATTTCCCCCGCGTCGACGAGCGCGACGCGGTCGAGCGTTCGCTGGCGGTCGCGCTGGAGGACGACAAGCGCCAGATGACGGCGCTCGCCCTGGCAGAGGCGAAGGCCGATCTCTGGATGCTGCAGGAGGTCGACTCGCTGGCGAGCCTGCAGGCCTTCTTCGCCAATTACGTCCACCGCATCGCCGATCACCGCTACGGCCATTTCACGCTGCTCGACGGCAACGACCGCCGCAACATCGACATCGGCTTCGCGGCACGGCGCGACCTGCTGGCACCGCAGCGGGTCAGCGTGCGCTCGCACAAGGACCTCAGTTTTGCTGCGGCCGGCGTGCATGACCGCGATCTCGCCGCGCTTGGGATCGGACCCGACGGCAAGGTCTTCGCGCGCGACTGCCTGCAGGTGGAGCTCGACTTCGGCGACCGCAGCCTCGCCCTGTTCGGCTGCCACTTCAAATCGATGAACAATGGCCGCGACGACGGCCGGGTGGCGACGCTGGCGGTGCGCCGGGCCGAGGCGCGGGCCGTGAAGGGGCTGATCCGGCAGCGCTTCGGCGCGGGCTGGCGCGAGGCGAACTGGATCGTGCTGGGCGACCTCAACGCCTATCGCTACGGGCTCGGGCCGCTGGCCGAGGTCGTCGACGAGGGGGAGAGCGGCATCGAGCCGCTGCTGGACAATTTCGCGGTCGACCCGATGGAGGCCATCCCGGCTCACGAGCGCTGGACGCATTTCCGCCGCTACTGGTCCGAGGCGCGCGAGCAGCTGGTCGAGACGCATATGCCGCTCGACCACATCCTGCTCTCGCCGGCGCTGGCGGCGGCCAATCCGCATCCGACGCTGCAGATGATCCGGCGCGGGCTGCCCTATCGCGTGCCGCTGGATCCGCGCGAGCCCGACCGCTCGATGGCGCGGCTGGCGACCTCGGCCGACCGCTATCCGCGCGTCGGCTGGGACCGGCCCAAGGCCTCCGACCACTGCCCGCTGACGATCGACCTCACCCTCCCGAAGGCGATCCGCTAAACCCAAGGAATGCCGCATGGCCCGCCGTTTCGTCACGCTGGACGTCTTCACCGCCACGCCCCATGCCGGTAACCCGCTGGCGGTGGTGCTCGACTCGGACGGGCTCGATACCGCCGCGATGCAGGCGATCACGCGCGAGTTCAACCTCTCCGAGACGGTCTTCGTTCAGCCGGCTGCCGAGGCCGGCCACCGCGCGGCGATCCGCATCTTCACGCCCGGCCGTGAGCTGCCCTTCGCCGGGCACCCCACCGTCGGCACCGCGGTGCTGCTGGCGTTGCAGGATGCGGTCGCCAGTCGAGGATCCGACGTCATCGTGATCGAGGAGCAGGTCGGCGCCGTCACCTGCGCCGTTGGGGTGAGCGGCCCGAAAACCGGCCATGCCGTCTTTACGCTGCCGCGCCTGCCGCAAGAGGCCGAGCCGGCCGCCGCGCTGCCACTGATCGCGGGCGCTCTGGGGCTCGATCGACGAGAGATCGGCTTCGATGGGCATGTGCCGACCGTCTTTTCGGCCGGCGTCGCCTTCAGCTTCGTGCCCGTGGCGAGCCTGGCGGCCCTGGAGCGGGTGCGCCTCGACACGATGCTCTGGTCGCAGGCGATCAGGCCGGCCGACCAGCCCAACGCCTTCGCCTATTGCCGGCAGACACGCGATGCGGGCCACGCCTTCCACGCCCGCATGTTTGCGCCCACCCTGGGCTTTACCGAGGATCCGGCGACCGGCGCGGCCGTTGCGGCCTTCGCCGGCGTCGTCATGCGCTTCGAACGCCCCGGCGACGGCGAGCACCGCTTCATCATCGAGCAGGGCTACGAGATGGGCCGGCCCTCGCAGATCACACTGGAGCTGACGGTGGCGCAGGGCGCGCTGGTCTCGGCGCGGATTGGTGGTTCGGCCGTCGTCATCAGCGAGGGCGTGCTGCTGTGACCCAGGCCGCCAGCCTCGAGACCAACGACATCGAATGCTTTCCCGACGGGCACATCGCCCGCGTCGACCGGGTCGCCGCCCGGATCGAGCCCTATGACTGGGCCTTCGCCCGCGAGAACGAGGCCAAGATCGCAGCCCATTGGGCGCGCCTCAACGCCGAAAAGCCCGCGATGTTCAACGGGCGTATCCTGCTGCAGCACCGCGCCGTGATCACCGACGGCGTCTTCCACGCCCGCTATTTCGAGACCGACTACGCCGCCTTCATGACCTGGCGCGACGCCGGCCATCCGGGTCCGGCGCTGCGCAACGGCTTCGCCATGGGGGCGCTGCGCGCCGCCGACGGGGCCTTCCTGTGCGGGCGCATGAGCGGCCATACCGCCAATGGCGGCATGGTCTATTTCGCCGCCGGCACGCCCGACCGCAGCGATGTGCGCGAGGACGGCACGGTCGATCTCGCCGGCAGCGTGCTGCGCGAACTCGCCGAGGAGACCGGACTGACGGAGGCCGAGCTGCGGGTCGGGGAGGGCTGGCACCCGGTGTTCTCGCCCGGCCGCGTCGCCTTCATGCGCCCGCTCACCATCGACCTGCCGGCGGACGAGGCGCGCGCGCTGATGCTGTCGCGCATGAAAGGCCTCGAGGAGCAGGAGCTCGACGACATCGTGATCCTGCGCAGCGCCGCCGATTGCGACCGGCACCGCATGGCGGTCTTCATGAAGCCCTATCTCAGCCATATCTTCGCGCGGGAATGATCGGCCTTTCGATCCCGCCGCCGCCGCCAGCCGAAAGCCCCGCCATGACCGCGTCCGAAGCCCTTGCTCCCGAAGCCCTGCCCCTGCCGGCCGACAACCCCTTCGCGACGCGCTGGGAGACGCCCTTCGGCCTGCCGCCCTTCGCAGCGATCAAACCGGAGCATATCCAGCCGGCCTTCGAGGCGGCGCTGGCGAAGCACAAGGACGAGATGGCCGCGATCGTGGCCGATCCGGCGGCGCCGGACTTCGCCAACACGATCGAGGCGCTGGAATTGGCCGGCCGGGCGCTCTCGCGCGTCGGCGGCGTGTTCTACAATCTCGCCGGAGCCGACACCAACGAGGCGCTGCAGGCGATCGAGCGGGCGCTCTCGCCGCTGACCTCGCGCCACTGGTCGGCGATCATGATGGATGAGGGCCTGTTCGCGCGGGTCGATGCGGTTTTCGCGAAGCGCGAGGCGCTCGGCCTCGACTCAGAACAGACGCGGCTCTTGGAGCGCACGCATCGCGGCTTCATCCGCTCGGGCGCGCAGCTCGGTGGCGAGGACAAGGCGCGGCTGGCTGCGATCAACGAGCGGCTGGCGGGGCTGGGCACCCAGTTCAGCCAGAACGTGCTCAAGGACGAATCCTCCTATGCGCTGATGATCGAGGACGAGGCGGGGCTGGCTGGACTGCCGCCCTTCCTGCTCGCCGCGATGGCGCGTGCCGCGGCCGATCGCGGCCACCCCGGTCAGCATGCGGTGACGCTGTCGCGCTCGGTGATCGAGCCCTTCCTGACCTTCTCGACACGCCGCGACCTGCGCGAGAAGGCCTTCGCCGCCTGGGGCAAGCGCGGCGAAAACGGCAATGACAGCGACAACCGCGCCATCGTGGCCGAAATGGTCAAGCTGCGCGCCGAGAAGGCGAAGCTTCTGGGCTACGCGACCTTTGCGCATTTCAAGCTCGACGACGCGATGGCCAAGACACCGGAGCATGTCCGCGAGCTGCTCGAGCTGGTCTGGACGCCGGCCAAGGCGCGCGCCGCGCAGGAGGCCGCCGATTTGGCCGCGCTGGCGCAGGCCGAGGGTGAGAACGGCCCGATCCGTCCCTCCGACTGGCGCCACTACGCCGAGAAGGTGCGCCAGAAGACCTATGCGCTCGATGAGGCCGTGCTGAAGCCCTATCTCCAGCTCGACCGGATCATCGCCGCCGCCTTCGACGTCGCCGGCAAGCTGTTTGGCCTGTCCTTCGCGGCGCGGACCGATCTCGCGGGCTATCACCCCGATGTCCGGATCTGGGAGGTGACGGAGAGCGCGACCGGCCGGCATATCGGCCTGTTCATCGGCGACTATTTCGCCCGCGCCTCGAAGCGCTCGGGCGCCTGGATGAGCGCCTATCGCGGCCAGCGCAAGCTCGGCGGCGAGGTTCGCCCGATCATCGTCAATGTTTGCAATTTCGCCAAGCCGGCGGAGGGGAAGCCCGCGCTGCTCTCGATCGACGATGCGCGCACGCTGTTCCACGAATTCGGCCATGCGCTGCACGGGCTGCTGTCAGACGTGACCTATGGCTCGCTCGCCGGCACCTCGGTGTCGCGCGACTTCGTCGAGCTGCCCTCGCAGCTCTACGAGCACTGGTTCCTGACGAAGGAGGTGATGCAGAGCTACTGCCTGCACGCCGAAACGGCTGAGCCGATTCCCGAGGCGCTGATCGAGACGATCAAGCGCGCCCAGACCTTCAACCAGGGCTGTGCCACCGTCGAGTACACCTCCTCGGCGCTGGTCGACCTCGCCTTCCATTCGCTGGAGGAGCCCGGCGAGATCGATGCGCTGGCCTTCGAGAAGGCGGAGCTTTCGCGGCTCGGCATGCCCGAGGGCATGGTGATGCGCCACCGCACGCCGCATTTCACCCATGTCTTCTCGGGCGACGGCTATTCGGCGGGCTATTACAGCTATCTCTGGTCGGAGGTGATGGACGCCGACGCCTTCAACGCCTTCCTGGAGGCAGGCGACGTGTTTGCGCCGGAGCTGGCGGGCAAGCTGAAGCGCTACATCTATTCGGCCGGCGACACGCGCGACGCGGCGGAGGCCTACCGGCTGTTCCGCGGGCGGCTGCCGACGCCGGACGCGCTGCTGCAGAAGCGGGGACTGGCGGCGTAACCACTGGCGTCATTCCCGGGCGCAGCGAAGCGGAGACCCGGGAATCTCCGGCCGGAGATGCTCGGGTCAAGCCCGAGCAAGACGGTGCATCTCACCCCGGATAGCCGAACCGCGCCTTCGTCGCCCGGATCTGGCTGATCGCGCCGCCCTCGTTGCCGGCGGCGCAGGTCGAGCGGGCCGTCGAAATCTCGGCCGAAACCCGCGTGTGCACGCCCTTGGTCGTGTGGCCGGTGGCGAGGTCGTTGTCCATCACCGCCTGGAAACGCTCGACCTCGCCGGAGCAGCCCGAGCCCGTGGGCATGCGGAAGGTGTTGGGCGTGACGCCGGCGCCGGCCTGCTCGGGCGGCGGGGCCGGGGCGTGCTCGGGGCGGGGGTCTGGCAGGCGGCGAGGCCGAAGGCGAGGGCGGCGAGGGGCAGGGCAAAGGCGCGCATGGCGGGCTCCGGCATCGGGTGGGCGCGAGGATGACCGATTCCCGCGGGCGGGCAAAGCGCGCCGCCCAGCCCGCTCAGTCGTCCAGCGGCAGGAAGGGCAAAGCGAGCGCGAAGATCGCGGCCGCCAGCGCCGCCAGCCAGACCGCGCCCTGGCCGACGAGGTAATGCGCGACGGCGCCGTTGATGCAGCCGGTCAGCAGGCCGATCCAGAGCACGAAATGGCGGACCCAGGCGAGTTTCGGCCCGCCGAGCAGGGCACCCGCCATGCGCTGGCCCATCTTCACCAGCGTCCCGGTCATGTAGGTGAGCGCGATGGTGACCTCGCCGTCGCGCTGGAAGACGCCGTTCTCCGCGCCCATGGCGAAGGCCAGCAGCGCCGCGCCGGCGAAGCTCAGCCCGATCAGGTCGAGGCTGGCGGCCAGCGCCAGCGCCAGCGCCACGACGCCGAGCACGGCCGACTTGCGCCGCCGGCCGCCGAAATGGCCGGCGACCGAGCCGCAGATCACGCCGAGGACAAAGAGGGCGAGCACGGTTGCCGCCGTGGCGATGCCGCCGCTGTGCAGCCCGGCGAGCTCGATGCCGAGCCGCGTGGTGTTGCCGCTCATGAAGGAGACGAAGAAGCCGCCGAGGCTGATGAAGCCGATCGTGTCGATGTAGCCGGCGAGCCCCGACAGGCAGAAGGCGAGGCCGATCGCCCAGCGGTTATAGGTCATCATCGCCTGCATCCCCCGCCGCGCCGACTCGCAGGCCCGCGCGCCCGGCCGCCATGATAGGGGCAGCGCCACCCTGGTCCCAACCTCGCCTCCGCCTGCGACATATGCTTGCGCGGCGCTGCCCTTTTCGGCTAGATCGTTCCACGGTCTTCGAGGATCCCGCTTGTTCCAGACGTTCGCCCCCGCTTCGCCTGCCGGCCGCGCCAATGCGCGGATCGAGGGCGTCTGCGCGCGGCCCGTCTCCGGCCTCGGTCTGCTTCTTCTCCTTAGCCGCCCCTGAGGGCCGGCCGGGCATGCATGCCTGGGCGCTCAGGGGAGTGACGAGAACGACCTTCCCGATCTGAGGCGCCTGCATCCGACGAGAGCGGCGCCAGCTCTTTCAGGACCACGACCATGACCGAACCGACCCACAGCAACGGCTCTTCGACCCCCGCGTCCACCAAGGACCGCGTGCTGATCTTCGACACCACCCTGCGTGACGGCGAGCAGTGCCCCGGCGCGACCATGACCTTCGAGGAGAAGCTCGAGGTCGCCGAGATGCTGGACGCGATGGGCGTCGACATCATCGAGGCCGGCTTCCCGATCGCCTCCGAGGGTGATTTCGAGGCGGTCTCCGAGATCGCGCGGCGCAGCAAGCGCTCGACCATCGCCGGGCTCGCCCGCGCCATCTCCGGCGACATCGCGCGGGCCGGCGAGGCGGTGCGCCATGCGGGCAAGCCGCGCATCCACACCTTCGTCTCGACCTCGCCGATCCATCTCGAGCACCAGATGCGCAAGTCGCAGGAGGAGGTGCTGGAGATCATCACCAAGACCGTCGCGCAGGCGCGCAACCTGGTCGAGGATGTCGAGTGGTCGGCGATGGACGCCACCCGCACGCCGATCGACTATCTCTGCCGCGCGACGGAAGCCGCGATCCGCGCCGGCGCGACCACGATCAACCTGCCCGACACGGTCGGCTACGCCACGCCGGACGAATACCGCGCCATGTTCCGGCAGGTGCGTGAGCGCGTGCCCAATGCCGACAAGGCGATCTTCTCGGTGCATTGCCACAATGATCTGGGGCTGGCGGTGGCCAACTCGATCGCCGGCATCGAGGGCGGTGCGCGCCAGGTCGAATGCACGATCAACGGCATCGGCGAGCGCGCCGGCAATGCCGCGCTGGAAGAGCTGGTGATGGCGCTGCGCGTGCGCGGCGACGTGCTGCCCTACGACACCGGCATCGACTCGACGCTGCTGATGAAGGCCTCGCGCGCCGTCTCCAGCGCCTGCGCCTTCCCGGTGCAGTACAACAAAGCGATCGTCGGGCGGAACGCCTTCGCCCATGAGAGCGGCATCCATCAGGACGGGATGCTGAAGAACCAGACCACCTATGAGATCATGACCCCGGCCTCGGTCGGCGTGACCAAGACCTCGCTGGTGATGGGCAAGCATTCCGGCCGCGCCGCCTTCCGCTCGAAGCTGAAGGACATGGGCTACGATCTGGGCGAGAACCAGATGGAAGACGCCTTCACCCGCTTCAAGGCGCTCGCCGACCGCAAGAAGCACGTCTATGACGAGGATATCGAGGCGCTGGTCGATGAGAACCTCGCCTCCGCCCATGACCGGGTGAAGCTGGTCTCGCTGACGGTGATGGCCGGCACGCGCGGGCCGCAGCGCGCGACGATGAAGCTCGACGTCGAGGGCCGCTTCGTCACCGAGGAGGTCGAGGGCAACGGGCCGGTCGACGCGATCTTCAACGCGATCAAGGCGATTGTGCCGCATGAGGCGACGCTGGAGCTCTACGACGTCCATGCCGTCACCGAGGGCACCGACGCGCAGGCCGAGGTGACCGTCCGGCTGACCCATGACGGGTCGTCCGTGACCGGCCGTGGAGCCGATCCCGACACACTGGTCTCCTCGGCCAAGGCCTATCTGGTGGCGCTCAACAAGCTGATGGCCAAGGGCTCGCGCCTGCATGCGCAGGCCGCGGCGGGGTGAGACGCCGCCGCGCCTGCGCCATGGGCTCGCCCTGCTGACGATGCGTTAACCATGGCGGCCTATCGTCCGGGGCATGAGCTCGACCGACAATCAGCAGCCGGATCCGACAGCCGCGTTGCGGTCAGGGACGCCCCAGTCGCGCTTCCCGCTGATGGGGATCGACGAGACGACGCTGCGCCTGATGCGCAGCCTCGGCCCGGTGGTCAAACCGCTGCTGACGCCGGGTGTCGCGTTGCACTTCGACCGTCTCGTTCACCATGAGCGGATGAACGACGCGGCCGTGCGGTATCGCCATGTGCTCGAGCCGGCCCTGGCAGGGCATGGCGCGGCTGTCTTCGACGCGGCCTTCGATGACGCCTATCTGCGGTCTCTCCGCGAGGTGGTGACGGCCGAGGCCAGCACACCGTTCGGGGCCCGCGCGCATGGCGTGATGATCCTTGCAGCCGTGCGCGCGGCCTTCCCCGAGATCGGCCGGCGGCGCCGCTTTTCGGGGCGTGCCGCCGCTGAAGACTGCAGGAGGATGGTCGAACTCCTGATGGTGGACTTCGTCTGCGCGATGGAGGTCGTCTACCTGAAGCAGGAGGCCCAGGCGGTCTCCCGCGGGGCCGAGATCGAGACCCTGACCGAGGGCTTTCGCAACCGGGTCGGAGAGGTGTCGGAGGCCGCGACGCAGGCGTCGAGCACCTTGAGCAAGGTCGCGGCTGACAGCGCCCAGGTCTCGCGCAGCGCCGGCCTCAGCATGACGGAGAGCCGCAAGAGCCTCGGACGCGTGCGCGAGGCCGTGCTGCAGACCGTGGTCGCGACCGAGCAGCTCCGGCAATCGATCGGCGAAATCGACCGCAGCACGCGCGAGGGGGCCGACATCGCGCAGCAGGCCGTGACGTCCGCCGCAGAGGCGCGGCAGACCATCGAGAGCCTGGCCGGCCTCGTCGGCGAGATCGGCTCCGTCGTCAACCTGATCTCCGACATCGCGGCGCAGACCAATCTGCTCGCCCTCAACGCCACGATCGAGGCCGCGCGCGCCGGCGAGGCCGGGCGGGGCTTCGCCATCGTCGCCAGCGAGGTCAAGGACCTCTCGGCCCAGACCACCAGCGCCACCGGCACGATCGCGGCGCGCATCGACGCGATCCGCGAGGCGACGCAGCGCTGCGTCGGCTCGATCGCCCGGATCGACGGTTCGGTGACGGGCATGGCGGATGTCGCCTCCGCCATCGCGCGGTCGCTCGGCGAGCAGCTCGCCGTCACGCAGGCCATGGCGCAGGATGCCCAGAGCACCGCCGGCGAGGTCGAGACGGCGCTGGACATCGTCGCCCAGAGCTTCAGTGCCGTTCAGCGGGTCGGGTCCTCGGTCGAGGAGATGAACACCCGCTCCGCCTCGGTCGGCAATGTCGCCGACGAACTGGCGCGCAGCGTCAACGCGTTCGCCGCTTCGGTGGCCCAGCGGCTCGCCGGCTGACGCCACCTGCGAATCCTGTGGATGCGGCCCAGCGCCCGACTTGGCGGGCGCGATCCTTGCCTGTCATCGCTTCGAGCCGGCGGTGCCGAGCCGCTTCAGCTGGAGACGATCGCCATGGGCTATTTCCCGAACTGGACCCTGAAGACCTCCGGTGCCGTCATGCCCGACGAGCGGATGCCGGTCGGCCAGACCGTCATCGCTGGCTTCCAGCACGTCGTCGCCATGTTCGGCGCGACCGCGCTGGCGCCGATCCTGATGGGGTTCGACCCCAATGTTGCGATCTTCTTCTCGGGCGTGGCGACGCTCCTGTTCTTCATCGTCACGCGCGGCCAGCTGCCGAGCTATCTCGGCTCCTCCTTCGCCTTCATCGGCGTGGTGATCGCGGCCACGGGCTATGCCGGCTCCGGCCCCAATCCGAACATCGGCGTGGCGCTCGGTGGCATCATCGCCTGCGGCGCGCTCTATGCCGCGATCGGCCTGCTGGTCCAGGCGGTCGGCACGGCCTGGATCGAGAAGCTGCTGCCGCCGGTGGTGACGGGAGCGGTGGTGGCCGCGATCGGCCTCAATCTCACCAGCGTGGCGATGAACATGATCTCGGCCAGCGCCTATACGAAGTGGATCGCGCTGTTCACCGTCGTCACCGTCGCGGTCGTATCGGTCTACAGCCGCGGGCTGGCCCAGCGCCTGCCGATCCTGATCGGCGGACTGCTCGCCTATGTCGTCTATGCGCTGACGGCTGCGAGCTTCGGCGCGCCGCCGGTCGATTTCGGCCGCGTCGCGGCGGCCGCCTGGTTCGGCCTGCCGAATTTCGTCGCGCCGGTGTTCGACGCCCGCGCGATCGGGCTGATCGCGCCGGTCGCGATCATCCTGGTTGCGGAGAATCTCGGGCACATCAAGGGCATCGCGGTGATGACCGGGCGCAATCTCGACCCGCTGATCGGCCGCGCCTTCATGGCCGACGGCGTCGCCACGATGATCGCGGGCTCCGGCGGCGGCACGGGCGTGACGACCTATGCCGAGAACATGGGCGTGATGGCGGTGACCCGGGTCTATTCGACGCTGGTCTTTGTCGCGGCGGGCATCATCGCGCTGGTGCTGGGCTTCTCGCCGAAGTTCGGCGCGGTCATCGGGACGATTCCCGTGGCCGTGCTCGGCGGGCTGGCGGTCGTGGTCTTCGGCCTGATCGCGGCCACGGCCGGGCGCATCTGGGTCGAGAGCCAGGTCGATTTCGCGCAGCCCAAGAACCTGCTGACGGTCGCGACCGCGCTGATTCTGGGCGCGGGCGACCTCAAGCTGCCGATCTTCGGCTTCGAGCTCGGCGGCATCGGCACCGCGACCTTCGGGGCGATCGCGCTCTATCACCTGCTGAACCGCAAGGCGGCCTGAGCGGGCACGTTAACCGCGTCGGCAGGCCCCGCGGGGCCGCCGCCGCGGGTCTCACATATTTCTGTCACAGGTGGGTGGACAGGGGCGGGGGGCTTTGCTACATCGCCGGCCTGCCTGACGCGGCCTTGGCCGCGAAACGGCGTGCGCTTCGTGGCGTATGGGTGATTAGCTCAGTTGGTAGAGCAGCTGACTCTTAATCAGCGGGTCGTAGGTTCGAGCCCTACATCACCCACCACGGACCCTTCCTCCAAACATCATCGCTAGGTCTGGGCAGGTCCGCTACGCGCCTGCCTCAGGGGTGTCGCCGCCCTCGAGCGGCCGGTCGGCGCGTCGACACCGCCTGTTGCAGCGTCCTGCCGAAAATCCCGGCACCCGACCTTTTGGATAAGGGTTCCCGGCGCTTGTGCGCGGCATGGCCTTCCTATAACCGAAACGCGGACGGGGCCTGCTTGTAGAACAAGGCGCCGCACGGGAATCGGGAGCACCGACGTGAAGGGATTACTCCAGCTCAGCCGTGTCATCGACACGATCAACGAGCAGATCGGCAAGAAAATCGCCTGGCTGATCCTCCTCGCGGTGATCGTCGCGACCGTGAACGCGATCGTCCGCAAGGTCTTCAACATGTCGTCGAATGCCTGGCTCGAGCTGCAGTGGATGCTGTTCGGCGCGGTCTTTCTGATGTGTGCATCCTGGACGCTGAAGGTGAAGGAGCACATCCGCATCGACATCGTGAACAGCCTGCTGCCCAAGAGCGTGCAGCGCTGGATCGACCTGATCGGCCACACGCTGTTCCTGATGCCGTTCTGCCTGCTGATGATCTACCATTCCTGGCCCTTCTTCGTCCGCTCATACGCCATCAACGAGCAGTCGCTCTCGGCGGGTGGTCTGGCGCAGTGGCCGGCCAAGGGGCTGGTCGTGATCGGCTTCGTGATGCTGGCGGTCCAGGGCGTCTCCGAGATCATCAAGCAGGTCGCGATCATGCGCGGTGAGCTCGAGGACGACGAGACGCTGCGCGGTCATGCCGCCGCGGCCGAAGCCGAGGCTCATCGCCTGCTCGAGCAGGCCAAGCAGCAGGGGGTGGCTTCGTGAGCACCCCGAACGACCGCCGGATCTCCGTCATGACCGTCTCCCGCTTCTCCCGCGCCGCCGGACTGCTGCTGGCGCTGTCCTTCGTCGCCTTCCTCGGCCTCCACACCGGCGAGGCCCATGCCGCCGGCCTCGGCGACTTCCTGCGCGTCAACATGGCGCCGGTGATGTTCGCCGCGCTCGTCGTCTTCCTGCTGCTGGGCTATCCGGTGGCCTTCGCGCTGGCCGCCAACGGCCTGCTCTTCGCGATCGTCGGCATCGAGCTCGGCCTGTTCCAGGAGAACTTCCTGCAGGCGATGCCGGAGCGCATTTACGGCACGATGAACAACGATGTGCTGCTTGCGATCCCGTTCTTCACCTTCATGGGCCTCATCCTCGAGCGCTCGGGCATGGCGGAGGATCTGCTGGACACGATCGGCCAGCTCTTCGGCCCCGTGCGCGGCGGCCTCGCCTATGCCGTGATCTTCGTCGGTGCGCTGCTGGCGGCGACCACCGGCGTCGTCGCGGCGTCCGTCATCTCGATGGGCCTGATCTCGCTGCCGATCATGCTGCGCTACGGCTATGACCGGCGTCTCGCCTCGGGCGTCATCGCGGCGTCGGGCACGCTGGCGCAGATCATCCCGCCCTCGCTCGTCCTGATCGTGCTGGCCGACCAGCTCGGCCGCTCCGTCGGTGACATGTATGAGGGCGCCTTCATCCCGGGCCTTGTGCTGTCGTCGATGTATGCGGGCTATGTCTTCCTGGTCACGATGATCTACCCGAGCCGCGCGCCCGGCCTGCCGCCGGAGGCGCAGACGCTGCGCGATGCCGATGGCCAGACCCGCCGTCGCTCGCTGCTGGTGATCACGATCATCGCCTTCGGCGCGGCCTATGCGATCATGAAGATCTTCACCAAGATCCAGGCGGGCGCCGATTTCGTCATCCTGACCATGTCGATCGCGGTCGCCATCGCCTTCGTTATCGCCATCGTCAACAAGCTGCTGGGGCTGAACCTGCTCTCGCGGATGACCGAGCAGGTTATCTTCGTGATGGTGCCGCCGCTGGCCCTGATCTTCCTGGTGCTGGGCACGATCTTCATCGGCGTCGCGACGCCGACGGAGGGCGGCGCCATGGGCGCGGCCGGCGCGATCCTGCTGGCCTATGGCAAGAAGCGCATGACCTTCGACCTGCTGAAGCAGGCGACGGAATCGACGGCCAAGCTCTCGGCCTTCGTGCTGTTCATCCTGGTCGGCGCGCGCGTGTTCTCGCTGACCTTCTACGGCGTCAACGGCCATCTCTGGGTCGAGCATCTGCTGGTCGGGCTGCCGGGCGGCGCGACGGGCTTCCTGATCGTGGTCAACATCATGGTCTTCCTGCTCGCCTTCTTCCTCGACTTCTTCGAGCTCGCCTTCATCATCGTCCCGCTGCTCGGGCCGGCCGCCGAGAAGCTCGGCATCGACCTGATCTGGTTCGGCGTGATCCTGGGCGTGAACATGCAGACCTCCTTCATGCACCCGCCCTTCGGCTTCGCGCTGTTCTTCCTGCGCTCGGTCGCACCGAAGGACCGCTACCGCGACAAGGTCACGGGCACGATGATGGAGCCGGTGACCACGGGGCAGATTTACTGGGGCGCCGTGCCCTTCGTGGTGATCCAGTGCATCATGGTGGCCTTGGTCGTGTCGTTCCCGCAGATGGTGATGCACTACAAGGCATCGGCGGTTCAGCTCGACCAGAAGGCGATCGACAAGCAGTTCGACTCGATCCAGATCCCGGGCCTGGGGGGACCGGGGGGCCTGCCCGGTCTCGATCTGAACGCGCCGCCTTCGTTCAAGTAGCGGCGCAGGTCTGAAGCCTCTGAAGCGACGCCGGCGCGAGCCGGCGTCGTTTTCATGTCTGCCGGGCGTTCGTCGGGGCGCAACCTTGCCGGTGATGATGCGTTGGTCCTGCGAAGCGAGGACCAACGCATGACCGATTTCCTGGAAGCGCAAGCCGATCCGGGCAGCATGCCCGCCATCCCGACGCCGCCGCCCGAGGCGCCGCCGCTGATGCCGGGCGAGGTGCCGCCGGCGCCGCCGGTCGAGATGCCGCCCGACGAGGCGCCTCAGGGCATTCCGACCGAACCGCCGCCGGAGCTGCCGCCGGACGCGCCGCCCGAGGCTCCCCCGGCCACGCCCTATGACATGCCGCCGGACCGCGGGCCGCGGCAGCCGATGGAATAGGGGTCACACCGGCGGCGCTTCGCCCGAGCCGATGTCCCAATAGAGCCCCGCCATCAGGCCCAGCGCCTCGCGCGCGATCTCGACGGGCAGGTGCTCGTCGGGCGCATGCTGCGAGCAGCCGGGATAGGAATGCGGCACCCAGATCGTCTTCAGCCCGAGCACTTCGGCGAAGATGTCGTTGGGCAGCGAGCCGCCGAGATTGGGCAGCAGCGCCGGCTTCTTGTTGGTGCTGCGGGCGATCGAGGCGATGGTGAAGCGCACCCAGTCATCCTCGGGGTCGAGCCGCGTTGCGCCGAAGCGCTCGGCGCCGGGCATGACGATGTCGACCATCTTGAAGCCATGGCGGTCGAGGTGGCGGCGCAACGCCGGCACGACGTCGGTCGGGTCGATGCCGACGACGAAGCGCAGCGCGCAGCGCGCCCAGGCGCTCGGCGGCACGGCATTGACCGGCGTTTCCGGCACGCCCGACTTCATCGCCAGCACGTCGAAGGAGCACCAGCCGAAGACCTGTTCGGCCGGCGAGAGATCCGGCTCGCCCCAGCCGGGGTCGATCACCGGGCCGTCGGGGCCGCCGTCGATGACGCAATCGGCCACCGCTTCGCGCACGGCGCGCGGCAGTTCCTTCGGCACCCATTCATGGATGCGGATCTGGCCGGTGGGGGAGGTGATCGAGGCGATGGCGTGGGCGAGCTGGATCGCCGGGTCGGAGAGGATGCCGCCCCAGTTGCCGGAGTGATGGCCGCCGTCGCGCGCGACGATCGAGAGGTCGAAGGTGATGACGCCGCGCGCGCCGAGGAAGACGGTCGGCCGCTCGGCATTCAGCCGCGGCCCGTCGGAGGCCACCAGCACATCCGCCCTGAACAGCTGCGCCTCGTCGGCGCAGAGCTCGCGCAGGCCCGGCGAACCGGATTCCTCGCCCATCTCGATCAGGTATTTGGCGTTGAAGCCGAGCTTTCCGCGCGATTCAAGAACGGCGCGCAAGGCATTGATGTTGATGACATGCTGGCCCTTGTTGTCGACGACGCCGCGGCCGTACCAGCGGCCGTCCCGCTCGGTCAGGGTCCAGGGCGAGAGGCCTTCGCTCCACTGCGCGTCGAGCCCGCGGATGACGTCGCCATGTCCGTAGCCGAAGATCGTCGGCAGGCTCTCATCCTCGATGCGCTGGGCGAAGAGGAAGGGGCCCTTGGCCTTGGGATGGTGTAGGATGCGGCATTCGAAGCCGAGCCCCTCGAAGAGCGGGCGCATCTCGCGCTCGAGATACTCCGTCAGGACCGGCGCCCGATCGGGGTTCTGGCTTTCGGTCGGTATCGCGATGAGGCGGCCGAGGTCGCTCTTGAAGGCGCCGGTGTCGAAATAGTCTTGCGCATGCGCGATGGCTTGGGCGCGGGTCATGGAAGCTCGCTGTCTGTAAGGCCGCTGGACAAGGGCGGTCCCGTTGCCGGGGCCGCGACGTGTTGATACTGCCATGCCCATGCAGGAATCGGCCACCGGCGATGGCGCGCGACGGCTGTGCGCCCGATGACGGACGCGGAGCGGCTGATGGTGCCCCATGACCACCAGCGCGTCGCCTGCGCGGCGATCCTCGCAGCGCGCGCAGGCGGAGCGCCCGGTTTCCTGCTCGGCGACCTCACGGGCCTCGGCAAGACGCTCTCGGCCTGGCTCGCACTCTCGGTGATGCCGGAGGACGAGATTCTGGTGATCTGCCCCAAGGGCGCGATCCCGCAATGGCGGCGCACCATGGCGCTGTCGGGCCTGCCGGCGAAGCGCGTCACGCTGATGAACTTCGAGAAGACGAAGTCGCTGCTGGCGCCGCCGCCGGATTCGAAGAAGCGCTCGGTGCGGGCGAAGAACAACGAGCTCGCCAAGCTCGGCGTCCCCAGGCGGATCTGGCCGCTGGTCGTGATCGACGAGGCGCATCGCATCCGCAACCCCAACTCGCAGCAGGGGCTGGTCTGCCGGCAGATGGCGGCCGCCGCCTCCTTCACGATCTATATGAGTGCGACCGCCGGCCAGTCGCCGCACGAGCTGTCCTATCTCGGGCCGCTGCTGGCGCGCGCCGCCGACATGCCGAGCGCCGATCTCGATGGTTTCCGCCAGCTGATGAAGCGGCTGAAGATGGGCAGGGCGAGGGGGCGCTGGAAGAACTGGAGCTGGGAGCCCAACGAGGCCGACCGCGCCCGGATGGCGGGCCTGCTCTATCGCGGCCCGCGCGCGATCGGGCTGCGGCGCCGGCCGGAGGAGATTGCGGGCTGGCCGGAGGTGCAGCGTGAACTCGCCCCCGTCGCCTTGGATGCCGCCGCGCGCAAGCTCTACGAGGCGACCTGGCGGGAGTTCCGCAAAGAGCTCGGCTTGGCCGGCGGGTCGACGCGCAAGCCGCAGGGCTGGGCGGCCGATCTGCGCTTCCGCCAGAAGGCGAGCCTGCTGCGCATCCAAGGCACGGTCGACTTCTGCGATGATTTGCTCGGCAATGACGAGCAGGTGGCAGTCTCCGTCGCCTTCCTCGAGACCAGTGCGATGCTGGCCGATGCGCTGCGGGGGCGCGGCTGGCGCGTGGGCGAGATCAATGGCGAGCGCAGCGGCCTGCAGAACGAGGAGACGCGGCTGTCCTTCCAGACCGGGCAGCTCGACGCCGTCATCTTCACCGTCACCGAGTCGATCTCGCTGCATCGCGGCGAGATGCCGGGCGGCGAGCGCGAACGCTCGCTGGTGATCCACGACATGCGCCACAGCGCGATCCAGCTTCAGCAGATCGAGGGACGCTGCCACCGCGACGGCCAGCACGCGACGATCTTCTACGCCTATGCCGAGGACACGGTGGAGGAGGCGGTGGCGGGCACGGTGATCGCGCGCATGGCGGCGATGGAGGGGCTGGCGGGCGACGACACCCGGCTGCTCGAGGCGATCGCGGAGATCGTGGAGGGGAGGAGCTAACCCCGTCATTGCGAGCGCAGCGAAGCCATCCAGGAGGACCGGGTCGAACGGTCTGCCCAGTCCTTCTGGATTGCTTCGTCGCTGCGCTCCTCGCAATGACGGGGCTGTTCAGCCCTCCGAACGCGGCGGCCCGAGGTCCGCGAGGCGCCGCCTGACGCGCTCGTCGTCGAGCAGCGAGGCGGCGTCGCCATCGAGCCGGTGGCGCCAGTTCGGTTTTTCGGTCGTGGTGCCCGGCACATTCGGCTGGGTGCGGATGCCCAGCGCATCCTCGATCGGCAGCAGCTTCAGCGTGCAGGCCGTGCGGGCGATGAAGCGGATCGCGGCGTCGACGACCGGGTCGGTCTCCTCTGGAGCCGGGCGCTCGCCCTCGACCAGCCCGGCCTGCTGGAAGGCGCCCCAGAGCACGCCGCGATCCCAGGCGCGAATGCCCTGGTGATCGACGCCGTCGTCGCTGGGCTCGAGATCGGCCCCGGCCCACCAGCCGGCGGTGGGGATGAGATCATGCGTCGTGGTGAGGGCGGCGGCGCCGGCATCCCAATGCTCCGGCGCGATATAGCCGTGATCGCTCTTCTCGAAGCGCAGCACGCGCAGCCCGGCCACGCCCTGCCGGCGCAGATCGTCGCGGAAGCCGTCGGGCAGGGTGCCGAGATCCTCGCCGATGACGATGGCGCTGTGGCGCCAGGATTCGAGCGCGACGAGCCGGAACAGGGTCTCGGAGGGAAAGGCGACATAGGCGCCCTCCATCGCGGACGCCCCCTCCGGCACCAGCCAGAGCCGGCTGAGTCCCATGACATGGTCGATGCGGATGCCGCCGACATGGCGAAGGCTCGCCCGCAGGGTCTCGATGAAGGGGGCAAAGCCCGAGGCCGCCAGCCCCCGCGGCGAGAAGGTCGTCAGGCCCCAGCTCTGCCCCTCGGCGGCATAATAGTCGGGCGGGGCGCCGACGCTGAGCCCGCCGAGGACTTCATGCTGCCGGCTCCAGGCATGGCTGCCCGAGGCGTCCATGCCGATGGCGAGATCGGCGATGAGCCCGACCTTCATGCCCGCCTCGCGGCAGGCCCGCTGGGCGGCGCCATAGGAGGAGCCGGTGAGCCATTGCAGGAAGATCTGGTAGTCGACCTCCGCGGCGTGCGCGGCCGCGAAGGCTGCGACCGCCGGCCCGTCGGGGTCGCGGAACGGGGCGTCCCAGTCCCGCCAGCGCCAGGCCTGTGGGTCCCGACGCAACTCGGCAGCGTGCAGCACCTCGAAGACGGCGTGGGAGCGCAGCAGCGGCGACGCCTCCGCCAGCGCCCGGTCCAGCGCCTCGCGGGCCGGGCCGCCGCTGCCGTCGGCTGCGCGCAGCGTCTCGAACAGGGCCCGTAGCAGGCGCTGGCGCAGCCGCGTGGCGGCCGGCCAGTCGATCTGGCGGAGCGTCGAGAGCCGGTCCATCTCCTCGCCCAGGCCCTCGCGCGCGATGATCTCGCGCAGCAGCGTCTCCGGCAGGACGGCGGCCGGGTCGGCGTGCAGCGGGTTGTAGAAGAGGCGTGTCGAGGGCGAATAGGGGCTGAAATGCTCGGGCGAGGCGCCATAGAGCGCATGGACCGGGCTGATCGCCAGTGCATCGGCCCCGCGCGCGGCAGCCGCCCGTCCAAGCGCGGTCACGCCGGCGAAATGGCCGATGCCGCCATCGTCCGGTGACCGCAGCGAATAGAGCTGCGCGGTCAGGCCGAAGCCCGGGGCGCCGCCGTTCAGATCGGCAAAGGTGATGCAGCGTTCGGGTGCGGTCGCGATGGTGAAATCGCCGTCGTCGAGATGGACGGTGTGGTAGCCCGGCCGGTCGAAGGCCGGCAGGGTGAGCGAGCCGTCATAGCCCTCTTCGGAGCGCAGGGTGCGGCGCGTCCCGCCATCGAGGGTGAGCTCGACCGGGCTTCCCGCCTGGGCTGCGATCGGCAGCACGACCGGCTGGCCGGTGCGGGCGGTGGTGAAGCGGGACTGGGCGGAGAGGTTCGCGCCGGCCTCGACGGTCGCCAGCGACTGGCGCAAATCCGCATCGGTCCCGGCCGGCAGGCCGAGCGCCTGCAGGATGACGCGCAGGCTCTGGGCGGAGACCTCGCGCTCCGTCCCGGTCTGCTCGGTCCAGCGCGGCGCGATGCCGGCCTTGACGGCGAGCTGGCGCAGGATGTCGTCGCTCATGCAGGGCTCCGCGGGCGGGTTGGATCGGCCATGATGGCGGTGGACGGCCGGGAGGTCATGCGCCCTCCACGCCGTGAGCGTCATGCTCCAGCACCAGAAGCCCGAGCGGCGGCAGCAGCAGCGACAGGCTCTGCGGGTGGCCATGGGCCGCGACGCCGTGTGTCTCCACTGCGCCGCCATTGCCGAGGTTCGAGCCGCCATAGATCTGGGCGTCGCTGTTCAGCCACTCGCGCCAGAGCCCGGCATGCGGCACGCCGATGCGATAGTCGTGGCGGGGCACCGGCGTCATGTTGGCGACGACGAGGACCTCGGCGGCGCCGGGACGGCTGGCGCGGCTGAAGGCAAAGACGGCGTTGGCCCTGTCGTCGGCGACGATCCAGGCGAAACCCTCGGGCTGGTGGTCGAGCCGGTGCAGGGCCGGCGTCGCGCGGTAGAGCGCGTTGAGGTCGCGCACCAGCTTCGAGGCGCCCTGCCGGCGCTCGTCGAAGGGATGCGGCCAGGGGAAGGGGGCGTCGACGGACCATTCGTCCTGCGCGCCGAACTCGCAGCCCATGAAGAGCAGCTTCTTGCCCGGATGGGTCCACATCATCGCCAGATAGAGCCGCAGATTGGCGAAGCGCTGCCAGTCGTCGCCCGGCATGCGCGCGAGCAGCGAGCCCTTTCCGTGCACGACCTCGTCGTGGGAGATCGGCAGCACGAAGTTTTCCGAGAAGGCGTAGACGAGGCCGAAGGTGACGTCGTCGCCGTGATAGCCGCGATGGACGGGATCATGGGCAATGTAGCGCAGCGTGTCGTGCATCCAGCCCATGTTCCATTTGAAATGGAAGCCCAGCCCGCCATGGTGGACCGGCCGCGTCACGCCCGGCCAGGCCGTCGATTCCTCGGCGATGGTGACGGCGCCCCGGCCGCGCGCGCCGACCAGCGTGTTGAGCTCCTGGAAGAAGCTGACCGCCTCGAGATTCTCGCGGCCGCCGAGATGGTTGGGCACCCATTCGCCCGGCTTGCGGCTGTAGTCACGATAGAGCATCGAGGCGACCGCATCGACGCGCAGGCCGTCGAGGTGGAAGGTCTCGATCCAGAACAGGGCCGACGCGATCAGGAAGCCGCGGACCTCGCTGCGCCCGACATTGTAGATCAGCGTGTTCCAGTCGATGTGGAAGCCCTGGCGCGGATCCTCATGCTCATAGAGCGCCGTGCCGTCGAAGCGGGCGAGCCCGTGCTCGTCGGAGGGGAAATGCGCCGGCACCCAGTCGAGGATCACGCCGATGCCGGCGGCGTGGCAGCGGTCGACGAAGCGGGCGAAGGCCTCGGGGGGCCCGAGCCGCGCGGTCGGCGCGAAGAGGGCGAGCGGCTGGTAGCCCCAGGAGCCGCCGAAGGGATGCTCGGTGATCGGCATCAGCTCGACATGGCTGAAGCCCATATGCTGGAGATAGGGGATCAGGCGCTCGCTGGCCTCGTCCCAGGAGCCCATCTGACCCCATTCCGTGCGCAGCCAGGAGCCGACATGGACCTCGTAGAGGCTCATCGGCGCCGTCATCGGGTCGGCGGTTTCGCGCGCCTTCAGCCAGTCGGAATCGGTCCAGGCGAAGGCGGGCGCTTCGGCGACGACCGAGCCGGTGCGCGGCGGCAGTTCCGTGCGCCGGGCGAGCGGGTCCGCCTTCCAGGGCAGGGCCTCGCCCGTGCCCGAGACCAGCGCATATTTGTAGACGGCGCCCGCCTCGACGCCGGGGATGAACAGCTCCCAGATGCCGGCCTCCAGGCGGCGGCGCATCGGGTGGCGGGAGGCGTTCCAGCCGTTGAAATCGCCGACCACCGCGACATGGGCGGCGTTGGGCGCCCAGAGCGCAAAGAGCACGCCGGCGACGCCGTCGATCTCGCGCAGATTGGCGCCGAGCCGCGTCGCGAGATCGAAATGGCGCCCCTCGGCGGCAAGGTGGAGATCGTCGTCGGAGAGCAGCAGGCCGAAGCTGTAGGGGTCTGCCGTCTCGGTGATGCCGCCCGGCCAGGCGGTGCGGATGCGATAGGGGCCGTCGGTCGGGCAGGGCGCCTCATGGAGGCCGCCGCCCGCGTCGATCATCGGCACGGCGCGCCGCGTCTCGCCCTCGCCGGTCACGAGTTCGACATAGTTCGCGCCCGGGAGAAAGGCGCGCACCAGAGCGACATCCTCGACGATATGGCGGCCGAGGACGGCAAAGGGGTCCGGGTGGCGCCCGGCGACGAGCGCATCGATGTCGCGTGCCGGGAGGCGGGGCAGTCTGAGCGGCATCGGTCGCGTCATTCGGTCGGGCTCCAGCGCGAATGCGACTCCACCTGCGGTGGGGAATCGTCGATGATGCAACGCAGCGAAGCCCGCCCGCGTTCCGCGCCACGGCCTGCATTCTCCGGCGATTCCCGAAGCCCTCCAAGAGGCTCTGGAACCATCGGCATCCGGTCCGGTTGTCGCACAGCAATGCTGGCATGTGAGAGGGAGGATGCCGAATGAGCCGGGAGCAGACCATCCGCGACGTGGCCTATGCGATCTGGGAGGCGGAGGGCAAGCCCCAGGGCCGCGACGCCCAGCACTGGCGGATGGCGGAGGAGCGGGTCGCCGCCAGCGCCGACAAGAACGCGGGCGTCAAGGCGAAGGCGCCAACCCAGCGTGCCGCGAAACCCGCCGCTCCCGCCAAGGGCAAGGCCGTGGCCGAGAAGCCGGCCGAGGTGGCTCCGGCCAAGGCTGCGCCCAAGAGCCCGGCCAAGGCCGCGGCTGCGAAGGCAAAGCCCGCCGCGTCGAAGAGATAGGATCGGCGCCGTCATCATGCAGAGCCGGCCGTCCGTGGACGCGCTGGCTGTCGCCTTTGCGTGAGTCCGCTGGCGGGCCGAACGGCCCGAGCCCGAAGCGAGGCCCTGCTGGCCGACCGCGATCAGCTGGCGAGAGCCCTCGCATAGACATCGGCGTAGCGGTTCGTCGGCCGGCTCCAGTCGAAGCGCTTGGCCATGGCGTGCTGGCGCATCTGCAGGAAGGCCGCCTTGGAGCGGAAGGCGTCGAAGGCGCGGGTCACAGCGGAGGACAGGCCGGCCCCCGTCAGCGAGGAGAACAGGAAGCCCGACTGTCCGTCCTCGATCGTGTCGACCAGCCCGCCGGTGCGGTAGGCGATCGGCAGCGCGCCCGAGCGCTGGGCGTACATCTGGCTCAACCCGCAGGGCTCGAACCGCGAGGGCATCAGCAGGAAGTCGCTGGCGGCGAAGATGCGCCGTGCCTCGGCATCGTCGAAGCCGATGCGCGCGGCGACGGAACGCGGATGCTGACGGGCGAGCCGTTCCACCGCCTCCTCCAGTCGCGGCTCGCCGCGGCCGGTGACGACGAGCTGCCCGCCGCGGGCGATGATCGTCTCGGCCGCCTCGATCGAGAGGTCGATTCCCTTCTGGTGGACCAGGCGCGAGATGATCGAGAAGAGCGGGCCGCGCGAGGGCGGCAGGTCGAAACTCTTGCGGATGTCCTCGGCGCTGCGGCGCTTCCACTGGCGGACGCCGCGCGTGGCGCCGGGGGCGGGCGGAGCCCAGCTGTCGTCGATGCCGTTGACGATCCCGGTCAGCCGCCCCTCCTGCATGCGCTGCCGGAGCAGGCCATCGAGCCCGCAGCCATGCTCGGCCGTGGTGATCTCGTGGGCATAGGTCTCGCTGACCGTGGTGACGTGGGAGCTGTAGTAGATGCCGCTCTTCAGGAAGGAGATCTTGCCGTGGAACTCGGCGCCGTTGACCGAGAAGGCGAGGTCGGGAATCCCGAGCGCCGTCATTCGGCTGGGCTGGTAGAGGCCCTGATAGGCGAGGTTGTGGATGGTCAGGATCGAGGGCGTGGCGAGCCCCTTCCAGCGCATGTAGCCAGGCGCGAGCGCGGAGGGCCAGTCGTTGACGTGGACGACGTCGGGTTTCCAGTTGGGGTCGGCCTCGCCGGCCGCGATCTCGGCCGCCGCCAGCGAAAGCCGGGCGAAGCGGATGTCGTTGTCGACGAAATCGCCGCCCGAGAAGGGGCCGTAGGGCGAGCCCTCGCGATCATAGAGCTCGTCGCAGAGCACCGCGTAGATGGTGAGCCCGTCCGGCGTCCGGAAACGGCCGAGCGACCAGGGCGGCAGGCTCGCCGTGCGCGGCATTTCGCGGACGATGTCCATGGCGGGGCTGGCGGTGCGGACCTGGCGGAAGCCGGGGAGCAGCACGCGGACGTCGCAGAGGGTGCGCAGCTGTCGCGGCAGGGCGGTCGAGACCTCGCCGAGGCCGCCGGCCTTGATGAAATCGCCCATTTCGGAGGTGACGAAGAGCAGGCGCGTGGTGCCGGGGAGCTTGGCGCCAAGGTCGGGAGCACCGTCCTTCACGGCCGGCGCATAGGTCAGCGCGTGACCCGAGGTGGAGGGGCTGCCGTCGATGCCCGTTTCCTTCAGCGACTCGGCCATTCCGCGTTCCCCAGGCAGTTGTAATCCCCAACGCGTTCGGCGGTACGCTGTTCCCGGTGCAGTGCAAAAATTTCATGCAATTTCGGGGCCGTGCTCCGGAACTCGGCACAGCCAGCCCACGTTAGACGGTCTGCGGCAGGCTCGCGACGAGGATGTGACGGGGTGGGAAGCGGCATGATGCCGCCGGCACCCGTCCGGCCTGATCCGTACAGGGGATCCCATGTCCGACCGCAAGGCCACGCATTTCGACGTCCAGGCGGGCGACAGCACCGATCTGGGAGCCGTCCATGACGGCGAGGGCACCAATTTCGCGATTTTCTCCGCCCATGCCGAGCGTGTGGAGCTGTGCCTGTTCGACGAGAGCGGGACCAGCGAGACGGCGCGGATCACGTTGCCGGACTACACCAACGAGATCTGGCACGGCTATCTGCCGGGGGTGAAGCCCGGCCAGCGCTACGGCTACCGCGTCCATGGCCGCTTCGCGCCCGAGGAGGGGCATCGCTTCAACCCCAACAAGCTGCTGCTCGACCCCTATGCCAGGGAGTATTCCGGCTCGGTCGACTGGAACGACGCCCATTACGGCTATGTCGTCGACGGCGAGGGCGAGAAGGATCTGAGCTTCAGCGAGCTCGACAGCGCGCCCTTCATGCCCAAATGCGTGGTCTGCGACTGGCGCGCCGACCCCAACCCGCCGGCGCGTCCGAACATCCCCTGGGACCGGACGATCTTCTACGAGACCCATGTGCGCGGTTTCACCAAGCTGCATCCGGCCGTGCCGGAGGATCGGCGCGGCACCTTCGACGGGCTCGGCGAGAAGGCGATCGTCGACTACATCAAGAGCCTCGGCGTCACCTCGGTCGAGCTTCTGCCGGTCCATGCCTATCTCGACGACCACCACCTCGCCGCCAGGAACCTGACGAACTACTGGGGCTACAACACGATCGGCTTCTTCGCGCCGATGCAGCGCTACGAGGGCAAGGCGCGCCTCGCGTCCTTCCGCGACATGGTGCGCAAGTTCCACGATGCCGGGCTCGAGGTCATCCTCGACGTGGTCTACAACCACACGGCCGAAGGCAACGAGATGGGGCCGACGCTCTCCTTCAAGGGCATCGACAACTTCGCCTATTACCGGACGATGCCGGACGAGCCGCGCTTCTACATCAACGACACCGGCACCGGGAACACGGTCAACACCAGCCATCCGCGCGTGCTGCAGATGATCCTGGATTCGCTGCGCTACTGGGTCGAGGTCATGGAGGTGGACGGCTTCCGCTTCGATCTCGGCACCATTCTGGGGCGCGAGCCACATGGCTTCGACCCGCGCGGCGGCTTCTTCGACGCGATCGGGCAGGACCCGGTGCTGCGCAAGGTCAAGCTCGTCGGCGAGCCCTGGGACATCGGTCCGGGCGGCTATCAGGTCGGCGGTTTTCCGCCCGGCTGGGGCGAGTGGAACGACAAGTACCGCGACACGACGCGCGCCTACTGGAAGGGCGAGCCCGGCATCGTGCGCGACCTCGCCGCGCGGGTCACCGGCTCGGGCGACATCTACGATCTGCGGGGGCGCCGGCCCTGGGCGGGCGTCAACTTCCTGACCGCCCATGACGGGTTCACGCTCGCCGATCTCGTGTCCTACAACGAGAAGCACAACGCCGCGAATGGCGAGGACAACAAGGACGGCCACGGCCACAACCTGTCCTTCAACTTCGGCGCCGAGGGACCGACCGACGACGAGGGCATCCTCGCCGCCCGCGAGCGCCAGAAGCGCAACCTGCTGGCGACGCTGCTGCTCTCCCATGGCACGCCGATGCTGCTGGCCGGGGACGAGCACGGGCATTCCAACCGCGGCAACAACAACGTCTACTGCCAGGACAACGAGATCGCCTGGATGCGCTGGGAGGAGCTGACCGAGCGCGACCATGCGCTGACCCGCTTCGTCCAGCAGGTGACGCAGCTGCGGGCCGAGCACCCGATCTTCCGGCGCGCCTCCTTCCGCGACGGCTGCGTGCTGCGATGGGTCAATCCGGCGGGCGGCGACCAGCAGGAGGAGCACTGGGATGACGAGGGCCTGCGCGCCATCGGCCTGCTGATGCATATGCCGGATGTCGAACAGGGCGGCGAAGAGGCGCTGATCCTGTTCAACGCCTTCGACGGCGACGTTCCCTTCACGCTCCCGCCGCGGGTGAAACAGGGTTCGTGGTCGGTGGTGCTCGACACAGAGACCGGGCCCGGCTCGGACGAGGGCCGCAAGGGGCTCAAGGCCGATATGGAGCTGACGCTGTCGCCGCGGTCACTGATCGTGCTGATGTGAGCGGTTGACCTACATCAGCTTGATCGCGTTCGAGAGACATGTGGAGTACATGCCGATGAACAGGAACTCCCTGACGGTATAGGTCTTTGCGTTCCATGGAGGCTTGAAGCGCTTATCGTCGCGCCAAGGCTTGGGCTCATCGAGATTGGCCGGCCCGCTCGACAGGGTCCCCGGCAGGACGGAGCGGGTGCAGCCGAGCACCATGGCAGTGCTTTGATTTGGAGAGCATGCCGACGATCCGCGCGGCTGCTGGCCGGCGAAGATGCCGGCCATCTCCTTTCGCGCGGTCGCGAGTAGAGATTGCCGCTGCTTGACGGAATAGCCGAGGCGCTGAAGCTCAGAGTCGAGCGCGCGCCATTCCGCCTGCACATCCTTGGGCGTGCCGCACGGCTGCGCCGGTTGAGCGGCCAGGGGAGTGAGGCCCGATGCCATCGCGAGGAGTCCCGCCAAGGCCAGAGCGACCGGTCGTCTGTGTATGATCATGGGCTCTCCGTTCTCTTGGCTATGTCGATCCGGGATCGGGATCGCCGGGCCTTGCCTCGCCGCGCTGCCACAAGGCGGCGCTCCGTTCCGGCAGGCTCGCCTGCGATGTGTCGGTGGGCGGGAGCAGGCGCCTCCAGCTCTGCCCCGGCAGCGTCAGCGGCATCGCCTCGTGTGAGCGATTGACGGCGATCAGCAGGGAGTCCCCGTCGCCGTTGAGTTCCAGGCAAAGCGCCTCCAGCTGGCCCCAGTCCTCGTCCGCGATCGGCGTCCCATCGGGTTTCAGCCAGCGCGCGTCGGGCGGTTCGCCGGTTCCGCTCAGGAAGGTCGCGGCCGACAGGAGCGGGTGCTCCGCGCGCAACGCCGCGAGCCGGGCCACGAAGGTGGCGAGGTCGCTGTCCGCTCCCGCCCAGTCCAGCCAGAACGCTTCATTGTCCTGGCAATAGGCGTTGTTGTTGCCGTGTTGCGTCCGGCCGAACTCGTCGCCGGCGGTCAGCATCGGCACGCCGCGCGACAAGAACAGTGTCGCCAGCAACGCCCGGAGATCGCGGTGGCGGACTTCCGTGATCGCCGGGTCGTCCGTCGGTCCCTCGGCGCCGTTGTTCCAGCTGTGGTTCTCGCTCTCGCCGTCGCGATTGCCCTCGCCATTGGCGTCGTTGTGCTTGCCCGCATGGGAAACGAGATCCGCCAGGGTGAAGCCGTCATGGGCGGCGACGAAGTTGATGCTCGCCAGCGGCCCGCGATGGCGGGCGGCAAAGAGATCGGCGGAGCCGGCCAGCCGCGTCGCCAGCGCGCCGGCCATTCCCGCGTCGCCCCGCCAGAAGCGGCGAATATCGTCGCGGTAGCGGCCGTTCCATTCGGCGAAGGGCGCGGGGAATTCGCCAAGGCGATAGCCCCCGGGCCCGATGTCCCAGGGCTCGGCGATCAGCAGCGCCTGCGACAGATCGGGGTCCTGCCCGATCGCGGCGAGGAGCGGCGCATCCTGTGAGTAGCCCGTATCCGATCGTCCCATCACCGTGCCGAGATCGAAACGAAAGCCGGCAACGCCGAGGCGGCGCCAGTGCCGCAGCGCGTCCATCGCCATACGGACGACTGGCGCGCGGTCGAGGGCGAGGGTGTGGCCGCAGCCGGTGTCGTTGATCAGTTTGCCGGGATCGTCCGCGGCGTGGCGGTAATAGACGGCGTTGTCGAGCCCGCGCAGGCTGATCGTCGCGCCGAATTCGTCGCTCTCGGCGGTGTGGTTCAGGACGATGTCGAGGATGATGCCGATGCCGGCCTGGGCATAGGTCGCGCAGAGACGGGCGAGATCGGCCTCGCCGCCCGGTGCGAGCCGCGGGTCGAGTGCAACGAAATTGACCGGATTGTAGCCCCAGGCATTGGCGAGACCGAGCGGCGGCAGATGGCGCTCGTCCATCCAGGCCGCGACCGGCATCAGCTCGACATGGCTGACGCCGAGCCCCTGAATGTAATCGAGCACGGCGGGTTCGCAGAGGGCCGCCAGCGTTCCCCTGATGCGCTCCGGCACGACGGGGTGTCGCATCGTGAAGGACTTCACCGCGAGTTCGTAGATGAAGGCCGGAGCCCGGTCCGGTGCTCCCGCTGCGACAGGCTGTGCGCCGCCGACGATGCCGCGCGGCACGACATCGGCCGTGTCGACGCCCTGATGTGCCAGCCGCGGGTCCCAGCGGAACGGCCGGTCGATCCGCGTCGCATAGGGGTCGACGAGGAGCTTCGACGCGTCGAAGCGGTGGCCGCGTTGCGGCTGCCAGGGGCCTTCCGCCCGCAATGCATAGCGCAGGCCCGGGCCGGCGCCCGGCAGCAGGGCGTGATGGATATCGCCGCTGCGGCAGGGCAGGGGCAGGCGGGCGATCTCCGCCTCGCCCGCCTCGTCGAAGAGGCAGAGGTCAATGCGCTCGCCGTGGCGGGAGAAGACGGCGAAGGTCACGCCCGCCTCGCCGGCCACCGCGCCGAGGCGGGCGGGCAGCGGGCAGGCGACCAGCGCAGGTGTCGGCACCTGGCTCAGCCCCCGGCCGTGGCGTCCGGCGAGGTCGGCACGTGCCAGATCCGCTGCGCATATTCGCGGATGGCGCGGTCGGCGCTGAACCAGCCGCAATGGGCGGTGTTGGTCACCGACATGCGCCACCACTTGCCCTGGTCGGCCCAGAGCGAGTCGATGCGGCGCTGGGCCTTGCGGTAGCTCTCGAAATCGTTGAGCACCATGAACCAGTCATTGGCGCGCAGGCCCTCGACGAGGCCGAGATAGCGGTCCCGCTCGCGCGGCGAATAGGCGCCCGACGCCACCGCATCGAGCACGCCTTCGAGATGGGGCGTGGCGGCGATGACCTCGCTCGTCGGGCGGGGACTGCGCTTGGCGGCCTCGACCTCCTCGGCCGTCATGCCGAAGATGACGATGTTGTCGGCGCCGACGCGCTCGCCGATCTCGATATTGGCGCCGTCCAGCGTGCCGATGGTGATCGCGCCGTTGAGGGCGAACTTCATGTTGCCGGTGCCGGACGCCTCCATGCCGGCGGTCGAAATCTGCTCGGACACGTCGGCGGCGGGGATGATGACCTCGGCCGCGCTGACATTGTAGTTTGGCAGGAAGACGACCTTGAGCCGGTCGCGGGTGGTGATGTCGTTGTTCACGACGACGGCGACGTCGTTGATCAGGTTGATGATCGCCTTGGCGGTGCCGTAGTTGGAAGCCGCCTTGCCGGCGAAGATCTTCACCCGTGGCGCCCAGTCGCGATAGGGCTCGGAGCGGATCGCGTCATAGAGCGCGATCGTCTCGAGGATGTTCAGCAGCTGGCGCTTGTATTCATGGATGCGCTTGATCTGGACGTCGAAGATAGCGTCGGGATCGACCGTCACGCCGGTGTCCTGCCGGATGATCTTGGCGAGCTTGAGCTTGTTCTCGCGCCGGATGGCGGCGAGGCGCTGGTGCAGCGCGGCGTCGCCGGTATGGGCCGCGAGGCGACGGATCTGGCCGATATGGTCGGTCATGTCCTCGCCGCAGACCTCCTGCAGCAGCTTCGTCAGGCCCGGATTGGCGCCGAAGAGCCAGCGCCGCGGCGTGATGCCGTTGGTGACGTTGGTGATGCGGCCGGGGAAGATCGCATGCAGCGGTGCGAAGACCGTCTGCTCCATCAGCTTGGAATGCAGCGCCGAGACGCCATTGACCGTGTGCGAGCCGACGAAGGCGAGATGGGCCATGCGCACGCGCCGGCCGTGATGCTCGTCGATCAGCGAGATCGTCGAGAGATCGACGGTCTCGCCGCCGCTGGAGCGCCGGACTTCCTCCAGGAAGCGGGCGTTGATGGCGAAGATGATCTGCATGTGGCGCGGCAACAGCCGCTCCATCAGCGCCACCGGCCAGGTCTCCAGCGCCTCCGGCAGGAGGGTGTGGTTGGTGTAGGAAATGGTGGCGTTGGTGATCGTCCACGCCTCTTCCCAGGGCAGGCCGTGCTCGTCCACGAGCAGGCGCATCAGCTCGGCGACGGCCAGCGAGGGATGGGTGTCGTTGAGCTGGATCGCGACCTTGTCGGCGAGATTGTCGAGCGTGCCGAACTGGCGGTAATGCCGGCGCACCAGATCCTGCAGCGAGGCGGAGGTGAAGAAGAACTCCTGCCGCAACCGCAATTCCTGCCCCGCCGGGGTGGAATCATTGGGGTAGAGCACCTTGGAGATCGCCTCGGCGCGGTTGCGCTCGGCCACGGCGCCGACGATGTCGCCCTGGTTGAAGGCGTCGAGCGAGAGCGGGTGCATCGCGCGCGCGCGCCAGAGACGCAGCGTGGTGGCGTCCCGGCCGCGCCAGCCGACGATCGGCGTGTCGTAGGCGACGGCGAACACCGTCTCCTCCGGCTCCCAGAAGACCTCGCCGGGCTTCTGCGTGGCGGTCAGCGAGCCGCCGAACCCGATCTTGTAGGAGGCCTCGCGGCGCTCGAATTCCCAGGGGTTGCGGAAGGAGAGCCAGTCCTCGGGCACCTCGATCTGCTTGCCGCCGTCGATGCGCTGCTTGAACAGGCCGTGGTCGTAACGGATGCCGTAGCCGAGCGCCGGAACGCCGGTCGAGGCCATCGCCTCGAGATAGCAGGCGGCGAGACGGCCCAGGCCGCCATTGCCGAGCGCCGCATCGGGTTCGATCGACTCGATCGCCGAGAGATCGACGCCGAGTTCGGCCATCGCCTGCGCCATCGGCCCGGTGAGGCCGAGATTGTTGAGCGCGTCGCCGAGCGAGCGGCCGATCAGGAACTCGAGCGAGAGATAATAGACGCGCTTGCGGCCGGTCTCGTAGCTCTCGCGGGTCGAGCGATGCCAGACATCGACGACATGGTCGCGCACCGCCAGAATGCCGGCGGTCAGCCAGTCATGCGGCTGCGCGACCGAGGCATTCTTGCCCAGCGAGTAGGTGAGCTTCCTCAGAATCTCTGCCTTGAGGGCCTCGACCCGTCCGTCGGCATCGGCGGGCTGGGTGGCGGCGGAGGCGGACTCGGTCAAGCGCTGATATCCCGGCTGTTGGACTGGGCCGACTTTCGGAGCAAGCCACCCTCAAGTCCAGACGAAACTGTTGCAGCGCATCATGACGCGTTCGCCCTCACGGGCGGATCGGTGCGGGTTCCCCCCGGGTGTCCTGTCCCAGTTGCTTGGCGCTCGTCACCGCCGATTCGGTTAGGCCGACGACGCTGGCCCAGGCGTTGCGGGTGTAGAGGCCCTGATGGGCGATGGCGTCGTACCCAATCAGGATCACGGCGACGAGCAGCAGAATGCGAAACATCGATCCCTCCCATGTCACCCACCCAACGCCGGCCGCGAGGTCAGGTTCCACCGCACGCCCTGGCGAGGCGGGCCGCGACGATCGGTCTCTGGCGCCGCCGCGCGCCCCGCGTTATCGAGAACGAAGAGGGAACAAAGAGGCGCAACGTGGCACAGCTGACGGTGATGGAGAAGCTCGAGATCCTGAGCGATGCGGCGAAATACGACGCCTCCTGCGCCTCCAGCAGCACGACCAGGCGCAACTCGCTGAAGGGCGGCCTCGGCTCGACCACGGGGTCGGGCATCTGCCACTCCTATGCGCCCGATGGCCGCTGCATCTCGCTGCTCAAGATCCTGCTGACCAATTACTGCAGCTATGACTGCATCTTCTGCATCAATCGCTCGTCGAGCAATGTGAAGCGGGCCCGCTTCACGGTGGAGGAGGTCGTCGACCTCACGTTGAGCTTCTACAAGCGCAACTACATCGAGGGGCTTTTCCTCTCCTCGGGCATCATCCGCTCGCCGGACTACACGATGGCGGAGCTGGTGCGGGTGGCGCAGACGCTGCGCGAGATCCACGGCTTTCGCGGCTATATCCACCTCAAGCTCATTCCCAGCGCCAACGCAGACCTCGTGGCGCAGGCCGGGCTCCATGCCGACCGCGTCTCGATCAATGTCGAACTGCCGACCGAGGTCTCGCTGGAGCGCTTCGCCCCGGAGAAGCGGCCGCGCGAGATCAGCGCCGCCATGGGGGGTCTGAAGCTCCGGATCGAGGAGAGCAAGGCCGAACGGGCGAAGACGCGGCGCGCGCCGGTGTTCTCGCCGGCGGGGCAGAGCACGCAGATGATCGTCGGCGCCGACGGGACGAGCGATGCGACGATCCTGCAGCGCAGCGCGCAGCTCTACGGCTCCTTCGGCCTGAAGCGGGTCTATTACTCCGCCTTCAGTCCGATCCCGGATTCCAGTTCGCAGCTGCCGCTCTCGGAACCGCCGCTGATGCGCGAGCACCGGCTCTACCAGGCCGACTGGCTGACGCGGTTCTACGGCTTCGAGGTCGGCGAGATCCTCGACGACGGCGCCGGCGGCATGCTCGACCTCGCCATCGATCCCAAGCTCGCCTGGGCGCTGCGGCATCGCGCGCGGTTTCCGGTCGACGTCAACCGCGCCGACCGCGAGACGCTGCTGCGCGTGCCGGGGCTCGGCACCAAGAGCGTGGCGCGCATCCTGGAGACGCGCCGCTTTCGCCGCTTGAGGCTGGAGGATGTCGGCAAGATCGCGCGCTCGATGACGACCCTGCGCCATTTCATCGTCGCCGAAGGCTGGCGACCGGGCGCGGTTCTCGACAGCGAGCGGCTGAAGCAGCATCTGGCGCCCAAGCCGCAGCAGCTCGCGCTGCTGTGAGGGCCGCCATGGCGCAGCCTGGCATCCTGGCGCGTCTCGACCACCCGGCCGATTTCGACGGCTGGCGGCGCCACGCGCGCGCACTCGCCCTGGCGGAGGTGGCGCCGGGCCGGATCGACTGGCACATCGGGACGGAAGCGTCCGGGCTCTTCGCCGGGTTGGCCGAGCCGCCGCCGGTCCCGGCCAGCGGGGCCGAGCTTCGGGTGCCGCGGGAGTTCGTCGAACTGGCGCAGGCGGTCGTCTGCCATCGCGATGGCGGCCGCTTCGACCTGCTCTACCGCCTGCTGCTGCGGCTCCAGCGCGAGCCGATGCTGCTTCATGTGATCACCGACGACGAGGTCCATCGCGCCCGGGCGATGGCGAAGGCGGTGCGGCGCGACCTGCACAAGATGACCGCCTTCGTCCGCTTCCGCGAGGTCGTCGGTCCCGATGGCGGGGAGGCCTTCGTCGCCTGGTTCGAGCCCGAGCATCACATCGTCGAGCGCGTCTCGCGCTTCTTCGTCGAGCGTTTCGCGGCGATGCGCTGGTCGATCCTGACGCCGCTGCGCTCGCTCCACTGGGACGGGACGACGCTGCATCTGGGGGAGGGCGCCTCGCGCGCTGACGCGCCCGACGACGACGCGATGGAGGGCTACTGGCGGACCTACTACGCCAACATCTTCAATCCGGCGCGGCTGAAGATCAAAGCCATGAAGGCGGAGATGCCAGAGAAGTACTGGCGCAACCTCCCGGAAGCCGAACTGATCGCGCCGCTGATCGCCGCGGCCGGCAAGAGGGCGCAGGAGATGGTGGCGAAGGCGCCGACCCTGCCGCCGGAGCGGCATCTGCGGCAGATGCAACGCCTGCGGGATGCCGAGCCCGGCTCGACCGACGCGCCCACCTCCTGGGAGCAGGCGCGGGCGGTGGCGAAGGATTGTTCGCGCTGCGGGCTGTGCCAGCAGGCGACGCAGACGGTGTTCGGCGAGGGGCCGCTGGCGGCGCCGGTGATGTTCGTCGGCGAGCAGCCGGGCGATCAGGAGGATCTGGCTGGTCGGCCCTTCGTCGGCCCCGCGGGGCAGGTCTTCGACCGGGTGATGGGCGAGGCCGGGCTCGACCGCAGCCGTGCCTATGTCACCAATGCGGTCAAGCATTTCAAATTCACGGTGCGCTGCAAACGGCGTATCCATGAGCGGCCCCATGCCGGCGAGATCGCGGCCTGTCGCTTCTGGCTCGGGCTGGAGCGGGAGTTCGTGCGGCCGAAGCTGGTGGTGGCGCTGGGTGCCACCGCGCTGCACGCCCTGACCGGCTACACAGGATCGCTGGCCTCGATGCGGGAGCGCGATCTCGCGCTGGAGGACGGCACGGCGCTGCTGGCGACGGTCCATCCCTCCTATCTGCTGCGCCTCCCCGACGAAGACGCGCGCGAACGCGAGACGGCCCGCTTCCGCGCCGATCTGGAGCGCGTCGGGCTGCTGGTGCCGGAGATGCTGGCGGCATAGGGGCACGGGCGTCACCAGGCGGTTGGGCGTCATCGCGAGCGCAGCGAAGCGATCCGGTAGGTCTCGCTCTACGTCCCCCTGGATTGCTTCGTCGCTGCGCTCCTCGCAATGACGACAACGGGTCGAGGGACTGCGATTGACCCGCCGCCCGCCGCAGTGTCCCTTCCTGACAATCAAACGAGGATCGGCATGGGCGAGGATCTGAAGGGCAAGCGCGTGCTGGTGACCGGCGCCTCGTCGGGGCTCGGCGCGCACTTTGTGCGGTGTCTGGCCAGGCAGGGCGCGCAGGTCGTCGCCGCCGCGCGCCGGGTCGAACGGCTGGAGGACCTGGCGCAGGCCTGTGCCACGCTGCCGGGCCAGGTGATGCCGCTCATCCTCGACGTCGCCTCGGTGCCCTCGATCCAGGCGGGCGTAGCGGAGGCGGCGCGGCTGCTCGGCGGGCTCGACGTGCTCGTGAACAATGCCGGCATTGGCGCGACGGAGGCCGCGATCTCCGTCACCGAGGCGCAGTGGGACGCGCAGCTCGACGTCAACCTGAAGGGCTGCTTCTTCGCGGCGCAGGCGGCGGCGCAGGTCATGATCGAAGCGAAGCAGGGCGGGGCGATCGTCAACATCGCCTCGATCCTGGGCGAGCGGGTCATGACCCGCGTCGTGCCCTATGCGGTCTCCAAGGCCGGGCTGATCCAGATGACCAAGGGGCTGGCGCTGGAATGGGCGCGCCATGGCATCCGGGTCAACGCGCTGGCGCCGGGCTACATCGTCACCGACATCAACCGCGATTTCTTCGACAGCGAGGCCGGCGAGGCGCTGACCAAGCGCATCCCGAGCCGCCGCATCGGTGACCCCGCCGATCTCGACGGGCCGCTGCTGCTGCTCTGCTCGGATTCCGGGCGCCACATGACCGGGGCGGTGGTCGCCGTCGATGGCGGGCATCTGGTGAGCGGGTTGTGATCAAAGCCGTCATGCTCGGGCGAAGACCCGAGCATGACGGCTCTCAGCGCATGATCTCCTTCAGCCGCAGCAGCGAGATCCGCTCGACCTGTCCCAGCGCGGTCTCGAACTCGACCTCGGGCGTGCTCTGCAGCCGCGTCTCGAAGGCCTGCAGGATGGCATCCTTGCTGGCGCCGGCCACCGCCATGATGAAGGGGATGCCGAAGCGCGCCTTGTAGGAGTCGTTCAGTTGCGTGAAGCGGGCGCGCTCGCTGGGCGCGAGGCGGTCGAGCCCGGCGGAGGCCTGCTCGCCGATCGATTCTTCCGTCATCTCGCCGGCCGCCGCGAGCTTGCCGGCGAGGTCGGGGTGGCCGAGCAGCAGCGCCTTAAGCTTCTCGCGCGGGGCGGCGCGCATCACCGTCGCCATCGCCGCATGAAGGGTTGCGGCATCGTCATGGGCGGGCGTGATCCCGGCGTCGAAGGTGGCCTCGGCGATCCAGGGCGCATTCTCCCAGATCCGCCCGAAGACCTCGACGAAGAGCGCCTTCGGCACGGCGGACGGGCGGTAGCCGCCGGCCGGCGGGTGGTGGCGGACCCAGTGGCGGGCGATGTCGAGCCGCGTCGCGACCCAGACATCGTCATGGCCTTGCACATGATCGAGGAAGCGCGCCAGCGCAGCCGCCCGGCCCGGCCGGCCGACGAGGCGGCAATGCAGGCCGATCGACATCATCTTCGGCGCGGTCTCGCCCTCGGCATAGAGCAGGTCGAACGAGTCCCTGAGATAGGCGAAGAACTGGTCGCCGCTGTTGAAGCCCTGCGGCGTGGCGAAGCGCATGTCGTTGGCGTCGAGCGTGTAGGGCACGGCGAGCTGCGGCCCCTTCGGTCCGCTCAGCCAATAGGGCAGCTCATCGGCATAGCTGTCGGCGGTGTAGAGGAAGCCGCCTTCGTCCATCATCAGCGGCGTCGTGCGCTCCGAGGAGCGGCCCTGATAGAAGCCGAGCGGGCGCTCGCCGGTGACCTCGCGCTGGATGGCGATGGCCTCGAGGATGTCGGCGCGCTCCTTCTCGGCGGGCATATCGCGGTAGTCGATCCATTTCAGGCCATGGGTGGCGATCTCCCAGCCTGCCTCCTGCATCGAGGACGCGATCTCCGGATAGCGTTTGAGCGCGCTGGCGATGGCAAAGACGGTGACCGGCATGTTCCTCTCGGTGAACATCCGCCAGAGCCGCCAGTAGCCGGCGCGCGAGCCGTATTCGTAGATCGACTCCATGTTCATGTGGCGCTGGCCGGGCCAGGGCGCGGCGCCGACGATCTCGGAGAGGAAGGCCTCGGAGGCCGCGTCCCCGTGCAGGATGTTGTTCTCGCCGCCCTCCTCGTAATTGATCACGAACTGCACGGCGATGCGGGCCTTGCCCGGCCAGCGCGGATGCGGCGGGGTGCGGCCATAGCCTTCGAGATCGCGCGGATAGGCAGGGTCGGTCATGGCGGACGGCGCTCGCAAAGTGATTCAGGTCGGGGTCGTAAGCTGTTGGTGGATAAGCAAGTCGCGTACCGTCATGGCGAGCGGAGCGAAGCCATCCAGGGGCCACCCAGGCTGCAGTTCTGGATTGCTTCGCTGCGCTCGCAATGACGACGGGGCTCAGCTCCCGCGATAGGTCGTGTAGCCATAGGGCGAGCAGTTGAGCGGCACATGCCAGTGCCGGCTGGTGTCGGCGATGCCGAAGCGCACCGTGACGGTCTCGAGGAAGGCGGGCTCGGGCAGGGCGACGCCGCGGCCGCGGAAATAAGGGCCAATCGCGAAGTCGATCTCGTACAGCCCGGGCTGCGTCGCCTCGGGCGTCAGCAGCGGCGCGTCGGTGCGGCCGTCGGCATTGGTCACGGTGGTCGCCAGCGTTTCGGCCCGGCCGTCGGTGATCCGGCGCAGGGTGATCGCCACGCCCGCGGCCGGGACGCCGCCATGGGTGTCGAGGATATGTGTGGTCAGTCCCGCCATGCCCGTCCTTCCTGCTGCGCCTTCGCCGCTCGTGCGGCGCCGCGCTTGCATGCTGCCTTGCGCCAAACGTAACTTCGGCGCGGGCGAAGTCCATCGTCCTGCGCGCCAGATGAGGAGACCACCGCGGCGATGCTCGACGCCTATCTGATGGAATGGGGCGGCATGCTGCTGCGCTGGCTGCATGTGATCACGGCGATCGCCTGGATCGGCTCGTCCTTCTTCTTCATCCATCTCGACGCGTCCTTGCGTCCCGCGGCCGACATCCCGCCGGGCGAGGGCGGGCGGGCGTGGCAGGTGCATGGCGGCGGCTTCTACGAGATGCGCAAATACCTGGTCGCGCCCGCCGTAATGCCGGCCGAGCTGACCTGGCACAAATGGCAGGCCTACTGGACCTGGATCTCGGGCTTCTTCCTGCTGGTCTGGGTCTATTACGCGCAGTCCGAGCTCTACCTGATCGACCCGGCGGTGATGCAGCTCTCGCCGCTCGCCGCCGGCGCCCTCGGCATCGCGGCGCTGGTCTTCGGCTGGCTGTTCTACGACTGGCTCTGCCGCTCGCCGCTCGGGCGCAACGACGTCGTGCTCGGCGTGCTCGGTTTTTCCTATGTGGTCGCGGCGAGCTGGGCGTTTGCCTCGGTCTTCTCCGGGCGCGGCGCGCTGATCCATACCGGCGCGCTGATGGCGACGATCATGACCGCCAATGTCTTCTTCAACATCATGCCCGGCCAGCGGAAGGTCATCGCGGCGCTGACCGCCGGCGAGAAGCCGGACCCGAAATACGGCAAGGCGGCCAAGCAGCGCTCGCTGCACAACAACTACATCACCCTGCCGGTGCTGTTCCTGATGCTGTCGAACCACTATCCGGTCACCTATGCCAATTCGGCGGTGATCCCGGTGCTGGTGGCGCTCATCATCGTGGCGGGCGCGCTGATCCGGCATTTCTTCAACATCCGCCATGCCGACCATGCGAAATCGCCGTGGTGGACCTGGGTGGTCGCGCTGGTGGCGCTCTGGCTCGCCTTCTGGGTGGCGATGGCGTCCTCGCCGGGCGGGCGCGAGCGGCTGGGCCTCACGCCACTGCCGGCGGCCAAGCCGGTCATGCTCGCCGGCCTGCAGCCACCGCCCGAGGCCGTCGCCAACATCGTCACCGGGCGCTGCGCGATGTGCCATGCGCCCGAGCCGACCTGGCCCGGCATCCAGATTCCGCCCAAGGGCGTCCTGCTGCACGAGCCGGAGACGATCGCGGCCCATGCCCGCGCGATCCGCGTCCAGGCCGTGATGACCCATGCGATGCCGCCCAACAACCTCTCGGGGATGACGGCCGACGAGCGGCGCGTGCTGGCGCAATGGCTGGCGCAGGGGCGCTGATTCGCACCGAGCCGGCCCACGTCGCCAACCCCGGTCACAAATCCCTTACGCTGCGGAAGATCGTGATCACGGCTGCGTGATTTCATTCAGTTTCAGTTCACCTCGCTGGGGGCATGGTCCGGCCACTGACAGGCTGGACTGTGGTTCCCGATCCGGGTGCCTCCGGCATGAAGATGGGACCGGGGGGTCCGTTGGACGCGCATTCGAGAAGGGTCGCCGGCTACGGGTTGGCGGCCATGGCCTTCATCTGTGTCTGGGCGGTGCTGTGCTGGCCCTGGCTTTCGGGCGCGGTCACCATCCCGTTCGATGCCAAGGCGCATTTTCAGGCGCAGATCCAGTTCCTGGCGCGGGCGCTCCATTCGGGTCAGTCCCCGTTCTGGACGCACAACGTCTTCGGCGGCTCGCCGCAGGTGGCGGACCCGCAGTCGCTGATCTTCTCCCCCGCCATCCTTCTCGCGGCGCTCGTTCCCTCGCCGAGCTTCCGCGCCGTCGACGCCTATGTGCTCGCCCATCTGCTGGCGGGCGGGCTCGCCCTGATGATGTTCTTCCGCGACCGCAACTGGCATCCCGCCGGGGCGGTGCTGGCGGCGATGGTCTTCGCCTTCGGCGCCTCGGCGGCCTGGCGCGTCCAGCATGTCGGCCAGATCGCCAGCCTCGCCTTCTTCGCCATCGCCTTCTGGCTGACGGCGCGGATGCTGCAGCAAAACTCGCTGCTGGCGGGCGCCTTCGCCGGCTTTGCGGCCGGGCTGATGGTGCTGGAGCCCGACCAGGTGGCGCTGCTGGGCGCCTACATCCTCGTTGGCATGGTGGCCGGGCACTGGCTCTCGGGCGGCTTCGGCGCGATCCGCCGCAGCCTCGCGCCGATTGGGCTGGCCTGCCTCGTCGGCGGCGCGACGATCGTGCTGCCGCTGCTCTGGACCTGGCTCTTCGCCGAGGCGACGACGCGCCCCGCGATCGACCTCGTCGAGGCCGGACGCGGCTCGCTGCACCCGGCCTCGCTGCTGACCGCCTTCTTCGGCGATCTCTTCGGCGCGCAGGACCCTTCGGTGGAATTCTGGGGCCCCTACAACAACCCGAACTGGGCCAAGGAGCTCTACCTCTCCCAGAACATGGGGCAGGTCTATTTCGGCGCGCTGCCGCTTCTGCTGCTGATCGCGCCGGGGCTGACGCGCGGCTGGCTGTTCGATCGGGCGGTGCGGCCGCTGACCGTGCTGTTCGGGCTGATGGTGCTGTTCGCGCTCGGCCGCTACACGCCGGTCTTCGACCTCGCCTATGACTATCTGCCGGGCGTGAAGGTGTTCCGCCGCCCGGCGGACGCGACCTTCCTCGTCGGGGCGCTCGGCGCGCTCTTGTCGGGCTATGTGCTGCACCGGATCGTCACCGCCGGGCCGGAGATTTCCTTCCGCCGCGACCTCGCGATCGGCGCAGCCGTCGTGCTGGTCGTGGCCGGTGTCGCGCTGGCCGTCTCGCAGGGTGAGGGGCATCTGCGCGATGCGCTGCGCCCCGTCGCCATCGCGCTCGCCTGGTTCGTCGCCGCAGCCTGCCTCGTCCTGTTCCTGCGGCAGCCGCGCGCGACGCTCGGTCCCGTGCTGGCGACGCTCGTCGTCGCCGGGGTGATGGCGGCCGATCTCGGCGCCAACAACGGCCCCAACGAGTCGACGGCGCTGCCGCCGCGGCTCTACGACGTGCTGCGCCCCGAGACCGGCAACGAGACCATCGCCCTGCTCAAGCGGCTGACCGTGCAGCCGGCCGGCTCGCCGCGGCGCGACCGGGTCGAGTTGCTGGGGCTCGGCTTCGAGTGGCCCAATGCGAGCCTCGTCCACGGGCTCGATCATACGCTCGGCTACAACCCGCTGCGGCTGGCCGATTTTTCGGATGCGGTCGGCACGCGCGATGGCGTCGCCTCGCCCTCGGAGCGCAAGTTCACGCCGCTCTTCCCGTCCTATCGCTGCCGCCTCGCCAATCTGCTGGGCCTTCGCTACATCGCCTCGCCGCTGCCGATCGAGCAGGTCGATCACGCGCTGCGCGACGGCGATCTCCGGCTGATCGCGCGGACCAAGGAAGGCTATATCTACGAGAATCCGCGGGCGCTGCCGCGGGTGCAGTTCGTCGGCGGCTGGGAGCTGGCCGATTTCGACGCGATGAAGCAGAGCGGGCGCTGGCCCGAGGTCGATCCGCAGCAGGCCGTCCTGCTCGAGACCGAGCCGCCGGTCGCCGTGACCGAGGGGCCGGCTCAGGCTCGGGCCGCGGTCACGGTGCGGCGCTACGAGAACACCGAGGTCGAGATCGAGGTCACGAGTTCTGCGGCGGGCTTCGTGGTCTTGAACGACACCTATCACCCCTGGTGGCGGGCTGAGGTCGACGGCGTCGAGACCGAGATCCTGAAGGCCAATGTCCTGTTCCGGGCGGTCCAGGTGCCGGCCGGGACGCACAAGGTGCGCTTCAGCTTCCGGCCGATCGAGGGCGCCTTCGCGGAGCTGCGCGAGCGCGTCAGCCCGGCCCCGGCGGAGGAGGGCGAGGAGTTCCTGCCGCTGCCGCCTTTGAAGGACGAGCCGCTCGTCGCCGATGGCAATTCGCTGCTGCCCTCGCTGCTCTCGGGCCCCTCCCGGCAGGTGCGCGAGTCGCTGGGCCTCGGCCCCGCGGCGCCGGTTGCGGGCCGCGAGGCGGTGTCGTCGGCGCTGGCCCACTGATCCGGGCCGTGTCGGCGCCTGCTCAGGCGCCGGTGTCGCCGACGAGGCCCGCGGCGGCGATGCCCGCGAGCGCCGCGGCCTCGTCATTGTCCGAGGTGTCGCCCGAGATGCCGATCGCGCCCAGCAGCGCCCCGCCTGCATCGCGAATCAAGACGCCGCCGGGAACCGGCACGAGCGAGCCGCCGACGGCGTGGGTCGCCGCCTCGACGAAATAGGGGCGCTCCAGCGCCATCTTGTGCAGGGCGCGCGAGCCGACGCCCATGGCCACCGCGCCATGGGCCTTGCCGATGGCGATCTCGCAGCGCTTCAGGCTGGTGCCATCCTGCGCGGCGACGAGCTTATGCGCGCCGCGGGCATCGAGGATGGCGATGGCCAGCGGTTTGAATCCGGCGCCCTGGGCATGGGCGAGGGCGGTGGCCAGGATCGTCTGGGCCTGGGCGAGGGTCAGCATCGGGAAGCTCCTGTTGGCGGTTCGGCGCGCTTGTGGCAGTCGCGGCCGGCCGGGGAAAGCCCTTTTCTGTCATCCGTCGGCGCGGATGATCTGGCCTCCCGCTACGGCAGCAGGTGGGAAAAGCACAAGCGGGGCCACGGCCGCCTTGAACATGTCATCGCAGTTGGGCTTGATGGGGCCCCAACGGATGGAGGAAACGCATGGGCCTGTTCAGTTTCATCAAGGATGCCGGAGCCAAGATCTTCGGTTCGGCCAAGGCGGCGACGCCGGATACGCTGCAGAAGGAACTCGCCGGCCACGGCCTGCCCTCCGATGTCGCGATCAGCATCGATGGCGACAAGGTGAAGGTCTCGGGCAAGGCGATGTCGACCGAGGAGGCCGAGAAGATCATCCTCGCGCTCGGCAACACCGTCGGCATCGCCACCGTCGAGTCCGACCTCGTGGTGACCAAGGAGGTGCCGGCCGCGGTGTTCTACACGGTGAAGAAGGGCGACACGCTCTGGAAGATCGCCGAGGAGCACTATGGCAAGGGCCAGGGCGCGAAATACAACGACATCGTCAAGGCGAACACGCCGCCGGTGAAGAACCCGGATCTTATCCTGCCCGGCTGGGTGCTGCGGATTCCGCCGCAGGCCTGAGCGGACATCGGCTGCGCGATCCGCGACCGCGCCCCCGTGGGGCGCGGTTTTTCATGCGCGGATCCTGCCGCAAGGCCGATCATGGGGGCTTGACGGATTTGGTTGCGTCGGCAACGATCTCCCTCGATCCAGAAGCGGGCGGGCCCCGAGGCCAGACTCGCCGCCGGTCATGCTAAGTTGACGACACTGTCATGCGTGCGTCCCGCCGGGGCGGCGCAGAGAAGCAGCCGACATCCTTGGGAGGGAAGTCATGACGTTTGATCGCCGCCGATTTCTGCTGGGCGCCGGAACGGCCGTCGCCGCGCCGGCCGTGCTGCGCGCCACTCGTGCGAACGCGCAGGAGGTGACGCTGAAGATGCACCATTTCCTGCCGCCGGTCGCGGTGGGGCATGCCCGCTTCCTCAAGCCCTGGGCCGACAAGGTCGCGGCCGAATCCAACGGGCGCATCAAGATCGACATCTTCCCCTCGATGCAGCTCGGCGGCACCCCGCCGCAGCTCTTCGACCAGGCGCGCGACGGCGTCGCCGACCTCGTCTGGACGCTGCCGGGCTACACGCCGGGCCGTTTCACCGGGCTCGAGGCCTTCGAGCTGCCCTTCGTCGCCAACAAGCGGGCGCTGGTGAACTCGCTGGCGCTGACCGAATACGCGCAGCAGAACCTCGCCGCCGAGCTGAAGGACGTGCACCCGATCTGCCTGTGGACGCATGACCACGGTCTGATCCACGCCAACAAGCAGATCAAGACGATGGAGGACCTCAAGGGCCTCAAGCTGCGCTTCCCGACGCGCCTGGCCGGCGAGGCGCTGAAGGCGCTCGGCGCCAACGCCATCGGCATGCCGGTGCCGCAGGTTCCGGAATCGCTGGCGCAGCGCGTCATCGACGGCGCCGTCATCCCCTGGGAGGTGGTGCCCTCGGTGAAGGTGCAGGAGCTGGTGAAGTTCCACACCGAGATCCCGGGCTCGCCGACCTTCTATGTCGCGACCTTCATCCTCGCCATGAACAAGGCGAAGTACGAGGCGCTGGCGCCGGACCTCAAGGCGATCATCGACCGCAATTCCGGCGCCACGGCCGCCGGCATGGCCGGCAAGGTCTGGGACGAGCAGGCCATCGTCGTCTCCGACATGGTGCGCAAGCGCGGCAACACCATCACCGTCATCGAGGAGGCGGAAGCTGCGCGCTGGCGCAAGACGACCGAGCCGGTGATCGAGGCCTGGCTGAAATCGACCAAGGAGAAGGGCCTCGACGGCGAGAAGCTGCTCGCTAGCGCGCGGGCCGCGCTCGCCAAGCACGAAAAGGCGGCGTGACCGGGCCGATGGCGCACGATCGGGGGGAGACTGCGCCATCGGCGTTCGAGAGGACCGTGCAGGGCATCGCCCTGCTCGGTGGCGTGCTGTTGATCACGCTCTCGGCCACGGTGGTGACCAGCGTGACACTGCGTTCCGACCTCGTCGGAAGCGCCGGCGTTCCGGGCGACTTCGAGCTGGTGCAGATGGCGACCGCGATGGCCGCCTTCTGCTTCCTGCCGTGGTGCCAGCTGCGCCGCGGCAACATCTTCGTCGACACCTTCACGCTGAAGCTGTCCGAGCGCTGGCAGCGTCGCATCGATGCCACCTGGGACATCGTCTACGCGCTGGTGATGGCGCTGATCGCCTGGCGCCTGGCGGTCGGTGCGCGCGCCGCGTTCGGCACGGGCGAGACCAGCATGGTGCTGCTGGTGCCGACCTATCTGCCGATCGGGCTCTGTGCCGGTCTGGCGATGCTGGTGTCCGTCACGGCCGTGGTCAGCGCCCGGCGCCTGCTGAGGACGGCGCCATGAGCGGCTTTGCGATGGCGATCACGGGCTTTTCCGTGCTGCTGGCGCTGATGGCGCTGCGGCTGCCGATCGGGCTGGCGATGATGCTGGTCGGCGGCGTCGGCTACATCCAACTCAACGGGCTCGATCCGTTCCTGAACTACATCCGCACCACGCCCTATCAGATCTTCGCCAACTACACGCTCTCGGTGATCCCGCTCTTCGTGCTGATGGGGGCCTTCGCCGAGCGCTCGGGCCTGGCGGGCGACCTGTTCAAGGCAGCGTCCGCCGTCGTCGGCCACCGGCGCGGGGGTCTGGGCATGGCGGTGATCGGCGCCTGCACCGGCTTCGGGGCGATCTGCGGCTCGGCAGTGGCGACGACTGCGACCTTCTCGCGCGCGGCGCTGCCGGAGCTGCGGCGCTACCGTTACGATCCCGGCTTCTCCTGCGGGGTGATCGCGGTCGGCGGCACGCTCGGCATCCTGATCCCGCCCTCGGTCATTCTGGTCGTCTATGCGATCTCGACCGAGCAGAACATCGCCAAGCTGTTCAAGGCGGCGCTGATCCCCGGCCTCATGGCCGCGGCGTTCTATTGCGTCACGATCGGTCTGATGACGCGCCGCCACCCCGAATGGGGCCCGGCCCAGCCGCGCGTCGCCTGGCGCGACCGCATCGGGCCGCTGCTGGGAATCATCCCGGCGCTGCTGGTCGCGCTCGTGGTCGTCGGCGGCATCTATGGCGGCGTGTTCACGCCGACGGAGGGCGCCTCGGTCGGTGCCTTCGTGATGCTGGTCATCGGCCTGGTGCGTCGCACGCTGACGCCGGTCGAGATCCGCCAGGCGATCCTGCAGACCGCCGAGACCTCGGCGATGATCTTCGCGATCCTGCTGGGCGCGGAGATCTTCAATGCCTTCCTGGCGCTGACGCAGGTACCGACCGCGGCGGCGGAGATGATCGCGGCCTCGGGTTTCGCGCCCTATACGGTGCTGATCGGGCTGCTCCTGTTCTACATCGTGCTCGGCGGCGTCATGGACGAGCTGGCGATGATCCTGCTGACGCTGCCGGTATTCTTCCCGATCGTGACGGCGCTCGATTTCGGCATGCCGGCCGACGATGTCGCGATCTGGTTCGGCATCCTCGTGCTGATCGTGGTCGGCATCGGCATGACCTGCCCGCCGATCGGCCTCAACGTGTTCGTCGTGGCGTCGCTGGCGCGCGACGTGCCGGTGACGAGCATCTATCGCGGCGTGCTGCCCTTCGTGATCTCCGACGTCGTGCGGCTGGGCATCGTGGTGGCATTTCCCGCGCTCACCCTCTATCTGGTGAAGCTGCTGGAGTGACCGCGCCGGAGCCTGCCCGTGACCGTGAACGATCTCGACATCGATGACATCAAGGCCGGCCTCGCCGACGGCTCCATCCTCCTCGTCGACGTCCGCGAGCCGCATGAATTCGCGGCCGGCCATATTCCGGGTTCGGTCTCGCGGCCGCTCTCGCGCTTCGATCCTGCCGACCTGCCCAACGAGCCGGGCAAGCGGCTGGTGCTGTCCTGCGCCGCCGGCGTCCGCTCGCTGCGGGCGCTCGAATTCGCGCAGTCGGCCGGGCTTGACGTCGACAGCCACTATCTCGGCGGCTTCCGCGACTGGGTCATGCGGGGCGAACCGGTCGCCGGCTGATCGGGCTGCGCCGATCGGCCGCGTTGCGCCGCGCGCATCACGGCACGCTTCTGGCCGGGGCTGACGGCGGCTTTCTCCTGAGCCAGTGTTTCATTCGACCAATCTGAGGGACTTCGACCATGCGCCCCATGAAATTCGGATTCGGACAGCCGGTCCGCCGCGTCGAGGACCAGCGCCTGACCACGGGCGCGGGACGCTATACGGACGACACCGCCGTCGAGGGCGCGCTGCATGGCTTCGTCCTGCGCTCGCAATATGCCCATGCCACCTTCCGGATTCGCGACACGGAGACGGCGCGGCGGATGAAGGGCGTGAAGCTCATCCTGACCGGCGAAGACGTCGCCCATCTCGGCGATCTGCCCTGCAAGGGCCTGATCAAGACACTGTCCGGTGAACCCGTGACGCCGCTGCCCGTCCCGGTGCTGCCGACCGACATCGTCCGCCATGTCGGCGAGGCGGTGGCCTTCATCGTCGCCGAGACGCTCGACCAGGCGCGCGACGCCGCCGAGGCGATCGACATCGAATGGACGACGCTGCCGTCGGTCACCGGGATCGAGGAGGCGCTCGCCCCCAAGGCGCCGCAGATCTGGCCGGACCGTCCGGGCAATGTCGCCTTCGAGGCGGAGCAGGGCGACAAGGCAAAGACCGACGCCGCCTTCGCCAAGGCCGATCGCACGATCGCCGTCACCATCGTCAACAACCGGCTGGCCTCCAACTACATGGAGACACGCGCCTGCATCGCCGAATACGACAAGGCGACGAAGCGCTGGACGCTGACGCTCGGGAGCCAGGGCAGCCATGGCACGCGCGACATCCTCGCCAAGAGCATCCTCAAGGTCGATCCGTCGCGCATCCGCGTGGTGACGCCGGATGTCGGCGGCGGCTTCGGCACCAAGATCTTCATGTATCGCGAATACCCGCTGACCATGGTCGCGGCGGAGAAGCTCAAGCGCCCCGTGCGCTGGGTCGCCGACCGCACCGAGCATTTCCTCGCCGACACCCATGGCCGGGCCAATCTCGCCACCGCGACGATGGCGCTCGACAAGCGCGGCAAGTTCATCGCCCTGAAGGTCGATCTCGCCGCCGAGATGGGCGCCTATCTCTCGCAGTATGGGCCCTTCATCCCCTGGGTCGGCACTACGATGACGCCGGGCTGCTACAACATCCCCGCGGTGCATGTGCGCTTCCGTGGCGTGCTGACCAATACGATGGCGGTCGATGCCTATCGCGGCGCGGGGCGCCCCGAGGCCGCCTATCTGATCGAGCGGCTGGTCGATGCCATCGCCCGCGAGACGGGCAAGACCCCGGACGCCGTGCGCGCGCTCAACTTCGTCAAGCCGGGCGAGATGCCCCACAGGACGCAGACCGGGCCGGTCTATGATTCCGGCGAGTTCGAGGGCCATATGCGCCGCGCCATGGAGGTGGCGGACTGGAAGGGCTTCAAGACCCGCCTCAAGGCGGCCAACAAGGCCGGCAAGATCCGCGGCATCGGCATGGCCAGCTATATCGAGGCCTGCGGCGGCGGCGGCCCCGAGAGCTCGACGGTGATCCTCGAGAAGGACGGCATGGTCACCGTGCTGATCGGCACGCAGTCGAACGGGCAGGGGCACGAGACCGCCTATTCGCAGCTCGTCTCGCAGCATCTCGACATCCCCATGGACCGCATCCGCGTGATCCAGGGCGACACCGACAAGGTCGAGACCGGCTCGGGCACGGGCGGCTCGCGCTCGATCCCCGTCGGCGGCGCGGCGCTCGACAAGGCGACCGCGATCCTCTCGGACAACCTCAAGCAGCTCGCCTCCGAGAAGCTTGAGGCCGGCCTCGGCGATCTCGAGATCGTCGACGGCGCCGTGCGCGTCGTCGGCACCGACAAGGCGCTAGACCTTGCCGCCATCGCGGCGCTGCCCGGCGCCACCAGCGAGATGCTGCGGGTGCATCAGAGCTGGCAGCCGCCAGAGGCGACCTATCCGAACGGCACCCATGTCTGCGAGCTGGAGATCGACCCGCAGACCGGCGCGACGGAGATCGTCAACTACGTCGTCGTCGACGATTTCGGCATGACGCTGAACCCGATCATGCTGCAGGGCCAGGTCCATGGCGGCGCGGCGCAGGGCATCGGCCAGGCGCTGATGGAGGAGATCCGCTTCGACTCCTCCGGCCAGATGCTGACGGCGACCTTCATGGACTATGCGCTGCCGCGCGCCGTCGACATCCCCAACTTCCATTTCGAGACGCGCAATGTCCGCTGCGTCACGAATGAGCTGGGCGTGAAGGGGGCGGGCGAGGCCGGTGCCATCGGCGCCTGCCCGGCGGTGATGAACGCGATGGTCGATGCGCTCGACCGTGCCGCGGGCATCAAGGCCATCGACATGCCGGCGACGCCGCTCAAGGTGTTCAACGCGCTGAAGGATGCGGGGTATCGGCTCTGACGCAAGGGCAGTCTTGCGTCAGCGCAAGACTGCTCACGCGAATGGCACTTGGCGGCGGAAGCGCAATAGGTTGATCTGGAACGGTTCCAATCGGCGCCATTCCGGCAGCCGAAGCCTTCAGGGAAGCACCATGATCCGCACCATCGTCGTCGCCGCCGTTCTGGGACTGGGCGTCACTGCCGTCCTCGCCCAGTCCGACCCGATCACCGAGCGCCGCAACGCGATGAAGGCCGTCGGTGCGGCCACCCGCGACGGCGCGGCGATCGCCAAGGGCGAGGCACCCTTCGAGGCGGCCAAGGCGCAGGCGATCGCCAAGGCCTATATCGACTCGGCCAAGAAGATGCCGGGTCTCTATCCCGACAACTCGAAGACCGGCGGCGAGACCACAGCCGCGCCGAAGATCTGGGAAGACCAGGCCGGCTTCAAGGCCGCCTTCGTCAAGTTCGAGGCCGACGCCGCCGCCGTTGGAACGGCGGCCGACGTCGCCGCCTTCCGCACCGCCTTCGGCAATGCCACGAAGAACTGCGGCAGCTGCCACGAGGTCTACCGCATCAAGAAGTGACGCCGGTCCCGGCGGCGGCCGGCCAGCCGCCGCGTCGGGCCGAGCGAGGGAGCCTTCCGGCTTCCGTCACGTTGTGCTGACATGCCCGCGTCGCAGCCTCCGCTGCGGTGCGGGTTCGTCGCTTGCCATGGAGTTCCGATATGCTGCGCCTCCGCCGTCTGCTGGTCACGCTCGTGCTGCTGGCGGCGGTGGGATTGGGCGGCTTCTATCTGCTCACCGATCCGCGCATCGTCTCGCCATCGCCCCAGATCGGTGCGCTGGGCGCCGCGGACCTCGAGAACGGGCGCATCCTGTTCGCGGCCGGGGGCTGTGCCTCCTGCCACGCCACGCCGAACCAGGACGACAAGCTGAGGCTCGGCGGCGGGCTGGCGCTGGAATCGCCCTTCGGCACCTTCCACGCCCCCAACATCTCGCCCCACACCCGCGACGGTATCGGCAATTGGGGCGTTCAGGATTTCGTCGATGCGATGGCGGCCGGCGTCTCGCCGCGCGGCCAGCACTATTATCCGTCTTTCCCCTACACCTCCTACCGGCTGATGCCGCCCAAGGCGCTGGCCGATCTCTTCGCCTATATCCGCACGCTCACCCCGGTCGAGGGCCGCGCGCCGGCGCATGAGCTGCCGTTCCCGTTCAACATCCGGCGCATCGTCGGCGGCTGGAAGCTGCTGTTTTTCGAAGGCGCGGCGTTCCAGCCCGACCCGTCGAAGAGCGAGGAATGGAACCGCGGCGCCTATCTGGTGAACGGGCCGGGCCACTGCGCCGAATGCCACTCCAACCGTAACGTGCTGGGTGCCATCATCACCGCGACGCGCTTCGCCGGTGGGCCGGACCCGGAGGGGAAGGGCTTTGTCCCCAACATCACCCAGACGCCCGAGGCGCTCGGCAAATGGTCGAAGGGCGAGATCGCCGAACTGCTGAAGAGCGGCTTCACGCCGAGCTTCGACAGCGTCGGCGGCACGGTGGCCGCTGTGGTGCGCAACACGGCGCAACTGCCCGAGGCCGACCGCCAGGCGATGGCGGAGTATCTGAAGTCGCTGCCGGCCGTGCAGGGCCCGCCGCGACCGGTGAAGACGGGTGGGTGACGAGGGAGGGCCGCTTCAGGCTTTCTCAGGCCACGAATCGGGTGTTCTCGGAGGTCTCTGCTCGGGATCGACGACCGTCACCCGCGGTGCGTTCGCCTCGTTCCAACGCCAGAGCGCCACACAGTGTCCGCCAGGCGACATGAAGGATGGATAGACGACACCGTCCCAGGTCGCGGCCTGCAGCCGCCCGGCGAGCTGGTGGGTGGGAGGCACTCGTCCGGCGTCGCTTTCAAGACGCCAGGCGGTCGCGTGGATCGCCGTCGTCAGGCCGATGGTCGCGAGGTTGTCCGGCACGGTCAGATCGAAGAGACGGGCGCCGAAAACCTCCAGCATGGCGATCAGGGCCGGATGCTGGGTCAGGCCCTGATTGTACTCCGCCCAGGCGGTCGACATCTCGCAGGCGGCATAGAGGCATGGCTGTCCGACGGCGTTCCAGCGGCCGCCATAGCGCGCGGCTCCGTCTCCCGAGAGCGGCAGATAGGACCAGCGTGGCACATAGGCGCGCCACAGGACCCAATCCGCCGCCGCGCCGGGCTCAGGAATAGACACCCGCGCGGACCGATTCGAGGTAGTCCAGAACGCGGTCGCTCTTGCCCTCGCGAACCAGATCATGCGCCGTCTTCCCGCCCCAGCCGGGGAGGGGTTGGTGCTTGAACCAGATCGCCGCACGATCCTCGTCGCCGGCCATCTCGGCCGCCATGGCAATGATCCGCACCAGCGGGCTCAGGGCGGCATCGACACGGCGCCGGCCCGATTTGGCCGTGAGCGTGGTGCGCGCGACCCCGATCATCGCGGCGATGTCCGTCAGCGGCAGCCCAAGCCTTTCAGAGACGCGGCGTGCCGAGAGGTATGGCTGGCCGGCCTCGCGGAAGCTCGTCGCTCTCAGTTCCAGCGCCGGAGTCATGTCGCAAATCCTGCAGCCATTGATCAGTTGATGATCAATATGCGCTCAGGTTGGGGCGGTAACAAGGTTGCGGTGCGGTGCCACTGGACCAAGGCCTTGATCGCTGACCGAGACCTTTGCCTACTCCATCACCGCCGCCTTGAGGATGCAGACCATCATCGCGGTGCCGGGCTCGGTGCCGACGCAGCGGACGATGTGGCGGCGGTCGCAGCGATAGCGCAGCGTCTCGCCGGCCTTGGCGCGCTGGACGATGTCGCCGACCTCGACCTCGAACTCGCCTGAGGTGACCGAGAGCGACTCGATCGAGCCGCGCTGGTGGCCTTCGGAATCGAGTTCGCCCCCGGGCTCCGACTGGACATCATACCATTGCAGCCATTCGACGGTCTTGATCCAGCCGACGATGGCGAGCTTGAGCTTGCCGTCCTCGGAGACCAGGATCGGGGTGTCGGCACGGGCGGTCTTCTCGATGAAGGGCTCTTCCTCGCCGCTGGAGAGCACCCGCTCGATCGAGATGTCGAGCGCCTGGGAGAGCCGCCAGATCGTCGCCAGCGTCGGGTTGGTCTCGTTGCGCTCGATCTGGCTGATGATCGACTTGGCGACGCCCGACTGCTCGGCGAGCTCCGACAGCGAGAAGTTATAGGCCTTGCGCAGGCGCTGGATCGTCTTGCCGAGCTGCCCCGAGATGACGTGAGCCCCGGATTCGAACTCGCGTCCGCCACGCTCTTTCGTCTCGATGCCCATGAGGATCGGCCTGCCTGGTCTGTCGGATCGTTTGCACGATCGAACGAAAATGTTTGTCTGACCGGACAATGCCCGCTGCGGTGGCGCGGGGCAAGCCGGATGGGCGGCTTCGACCGGCCGGCGGTGCGCGTCGGCTCAGGTCGGGCGCGTCGAGCCGATCTCGCGCTGCTCGCGCTTGAGCAGGCCCAGCCGCTGCTCGCGCAGGATGACGTAGATTCCCGACGCGATGACGATGGTCGCCCCGATCAGGATGGTCCAGACCGGCCATTCGCCGAAGACGAACCAGCCGATCAGCACGGCCCAGATCATGGTCGAGTATTCGAAGGGCGCGATCAGCGAGGCGTCGCCGAAGCGGTAGGCCTGGACGAGCAGGATCTGGCCGAAGCCGCCGAGGATGCCGATCGCCACCAGCATGGCGGCCTCCGTCAGGTCCGGCATGCGCCAGCCGAAGGCGAGCGTGATCAGGCCGAGCGCGCTGGTCAGCAGCATGAAATAGAAGACGATGGCGCCGGTGCTTTCCGTCTTGGTCAGCAGGCGCACCTCGATCGAGGCGAAGGCGGAGCAGAAGGCGCCGGCGAGGCCGAGCGCCGCGCCGAGCGCCGGGCCGGCCTGAAGCCCCTTCGAAAGTGCACCGCCTGAGAGATGCGGCGAGAGCATGATCAGCACGCCGACGAAGCCGACGGTGACCGCGCTCCAGCGATAGATCCGGACGCGCTCCTTCAGCACCAGCGCCGCCAGCACGACGACGCCGAGCGGCGCGGCATAGCCGAGCGCGACCGCATCCGAGAGCGGCAGGAACTGCAGCGCCGCGAAGCCGCAGAACATGCCGGTCGAGCCGATGACGCCACGCTTGAAATGGCCGCGCAGATTGCGGGTCTTCAGCGCGCCCGGCAGTTCGGAGCGCCAGGCCAGCCAGATCAGCAGCGGAATCAGCGCGAAGAAGGAGCGGAAGAAGACCAGTTCCCCGGTCGGGTAGCGCGACGACATGTGCTTGATGGCGGCCGACATCAGCGTGAAGGCCAGCGCCGAGAGCAGTTTCAGGCTGATGCCGAGAAGCGGGGACAAGGGACCGGCGCGGTGGGAGGAGCCAAGCGCGGCACGGGCCGCGAGTCGCTTGTTTAGACCACGTCCAGACCGGGCTTCAAAGCGCCCAGCCTGCAACCCCGCTAGGCGGTCCGCGGCGGGGCGGGGGGCTGGCGCTCGCCGCCTCGGTTTCCCTCGGCCCTCATCCTGAGGAGCGCTCCGCAGGAGCGCGTCTCGAAGGATGGTTCAGCAGGCTCCGGATGCATCTGGAGCATCCTTCGAGACGCCGCTTCGCGGCTCCTCAGGATGAGGGCTGAGCGCAGGGGAGCCGACCTCAGAAACTCCCCCGGAACGCCCCGCCGTCGATCAGGATGTTCTGGCCGGTGATGTAGCCGGCATGGGCGCTGGCGAGGAAGGCGCAGAGCTTCCCGAACTCGTCGGCCTGGCCGAAGCGCCCGGCCGGCACGTCGGCGCGGCGGGCCTGCGCCATCTCCTCGACACTCAGCCCCTTCATCGCGGCCATCTTGGTCAGCCCGCCCTTCAGCCGATCGGTGTCGAACATGCCGGGCAGGATGTTGTTGATCGTGACATTGGCATGGGCGACCTCGCGGGCCACGCCGGAGAGGAAGGCGGTCAGCCCGGCGCGGGCGGCCGAGGAGACGTCGAGCCCGGTCAGCGGCGTCAGCACGCTCGCCGAGGTGATGTTGACGATGCGTCCGAAGCGCCGGGCGATCATGCCGTCGACCACCCGCTGCACGAGCTCCAGCGGGGTCGCCATGTTCTGGACGACGCCCTCGAGAAGTGCCTCGCGCGACACATCGCGAAACGGTTTCGGCGGAGGGCCGCCATTGTTGTTGACCAGGATGTCGGGTTCGGGGGCGGCGGCGAGCAGGGCGTCCTGCCCGGCGCGGGTCGAGACGTCGGCGACGACGGCAATCACGGTCGCGCCGGTGCTGGAGCGGATCTGGCTCGCCGTCGCCTCGAGCGTCGAGCCGTCGCGTCCATTGATGACGACGGTGCAGCCGGCCTCGGCCAGCGCTTGGGCGCAGCCGCGGCCGAGCCCTTTGCTGGAGGCACAGACAATGGCCGTACGGCCTGAAATTCCCAGATCCATCGCATTCCTCCGGAGGCTTTTCTCATCGAGCGGCAGACAGACCACGGATCGCCGGGCCCGTCATCAAAGCGCAACGCAAATCAGACACATGCCGGACGCATCGCAACAGGATGGGCCGGGTGGCATGGGCGACGAGGACGACGCGAAGCAGGTTCGCAGCATCTTCATCTCGGATCTCCACCTGGGCACCCGCGGGGCTCAGGCCGATCTGGTCCTCGAATTCCTGCGCGCCTACGATGCGCCGCAGATCTATCTGGTGGGCGACATCATCGACGGCTGGCGGCTGAAGAGCGGCTGGTATTTCCCGCAGTCGCACAACGACGTCATCCAGAAGCTGCTCCGCAAGGTCCGCAAGGGCTCGAAGCTGACCTATGTCACGGGCAACCACGACGACTTCCTGCGCGACTTCACCGGGCTGCAGTTCGGCGGCATCACGCTGGTCGACGAGGTCATCCACGAGACGGCCGACGGCAAGCGCCTGCTCGTCATCCATGGCGACCTGTTCGACCTCGTGGTGCGCAACGCCAAATGGCTCGCGCTCCTCGGCGACTGGGCCTACACGCTCGCGCTGGCCTCGAACGCGGTGGTCAACCGGGTGCGGCGGCTGCTCAACCTGCCGCACTGGTCGCTCTCGGCCTGGGCCAAGAACAAGGTCAAGAACGCGGTCAACTACATCGGCGAGTTCGAGGTCTGCCTCGCCGCCGAGGCGCGCCGGCACCAGGCCGACGGCGTGGTCTGCGGGCACATCCACCATGCCGCCTTCCGCGAGATCGAGGGGCTGACCTACATCAACACCGGCGACTGGGTCGAAAGCTGCACGGCGGTCGTCGAGCATCACGACGGGCGCTTCGAGATGATCCGCTGGCCGCAAGGGCGCCTCAAGGGACAGGCCGCGGTGCCGGTCGTCGTCCCGGCGCGTCCGCAGACCGTGCCGGCCCTGGTCGAGGCGGCCTGATGATGCGCGTCATGATCGCGACGGACGCCTGGCGCCCGCAGATCAATGGCGTGGTCCGCTCGCTGGAGCGGATGGCGGAGGCGGCGCCCGATTTCGGCGTGACGGCGCGGATGCTGACGCCGGAGGGCTTCCGCCAGATCGGCCTGCCGAGCTACCCCGACATCCGCATCGCGCTGGCGACGCAGCGGGCGATCGCCGAGCGCATCGCCGATTTCGGGCCCGACCATATCCATATCGCGACCGAAGGGCCGATCGGCTGGCTGACGCGGGGCGTCTGCCTCGCCCAGAAGCGGCAGTTCACCACGAGCTATCACACGCGCTTCCCGCAATATGTCGCGGCGCGCTGGCCGATCCCCGAAAGCTGGAGCTATGGCTTCCTGCGGCGCTTCCATGGACCGGCGGCGGCCGTGATGGTCTCGACCGCCACCGTCGAGGCGGAGCTGCGCCAGCATGGTTTCGGTAACATCGTGCGCTGGGGGCGGGGCGTCGATCTCGCGCTGTTCCATCCCCGGCCGCAGAGCGTGCTCGATCTGCCGCGCCCGATCTTCCTCAGCGTCGGCCGGGTCGCGGTCGAGAAGAATCTCGACGCCTTCCTGTCGCTGCGGCTGCCGGGCAGCAAGGTCGTGGTCGGCGACGGGCCGGCGCGGGCGGATCTGCAGCGGGCCTATCCGGACGTGACCTTCCTGGGCACGCGGGAGGGCGAGGATCTGGCCGCGATCTACGCCTCCTCGGACGTGTTCGTGTTCCCGAGCCTGACCGACACCTTCGGCATCGTGCTGCTGGAGGCGGTCGCCAGCGGGCTGCCGGTCGCGGCCTTTCCCGTGCAGGGGCCGATGGACGTCTTCGCCGGCAGCGGCGCGGCGGTGCTCAACGAGGATCTGCGGGCAGCCGCGCTGCAGGCGCTGCGCATCCCGCGCGAGACCTGTCTCGATCTCGCGGCGCGCCATGGCTGGCAGGCGAGCGCGGCGCAGTTCTACGGCCATATCCGCCGGGTCGCGCGGCCCCAGGGCGCCCCCGACCTCACAGCCTTCGCGAGCGCTTGTGCCTTGGAAGGCCGGGAGCCGCGCCGTCTGACGGCTTGAGCTGGATGCGGAAGCCGTCGCGCCGCTCGTGGATCGAGGCGATCACGAACCCCACGGGCACGCCGAGCCCGACGAGCGCCGCCTCCGAGAGCTGAAGGCTGGCCTCGATCGTCTCAGGCACGGCGTCATTGACGCCGAGCTTGTAGAGATGGCGGGCATGATCGGCGTCGCGGGCCCGCGCGACGATGACGATGTCCGGCCGCAGCTCGCGCGCCGCCAGGACGGTGGCGTCGACGGCGCGGGGGGTGTCGATGGTGACGATCAGCGCCGTCGCCTCGCCGATGCCGCACAGGCGCAGGAAATCCGCGCGGGTGGCGTCGCCATAGAAGGCCGGCCGCCCGGCGCGGCGCTGCGCCGCGATCAGGGCCGCGTCCGAATCGATCACGATATAGGGCTTGCCATGCTCCTCCAGCATGCTGCCGACGAGCTGGCCGACGCGCCCGCCACCGACGACGATGGCGCGCGCCGAATGGTCGTCGGGCGGCAGGATCAGGGCCTCCTCCGGCAGGACCACGGGAACGGCGAGCGTCCGCGCCAGGCTGCGGGCCAGGCGGGCGAGCAGCGGCAGGGCGATCATGGTCAGGGAGACACTGGCGAGAACGAGACTCGCGGGCGTCTGGTCCAGCAGCTTGGCCGCGACCGCGCCGTTGAGCAGCACGAAGGCGAACTCGCCGCCGGGGCCGACCATGATCGCGGTTTCGAGCGCGGTGGCCTTCGAGAGGCGCAGCATGCGGGCGAGGCCGAAGACCAGCAGCGATTTCGCGGCGAAGAGGCCCACCGCGATGCCGAGGATGGCGTAGGGATGGGCGGCGAGTTCGGCCGGGTTCACGCCCATGCCGACGGTGAGGAAGAAGACGCCGATCAGCAGCGACTTGAACGGCTCGATCGTGACCTCGATGGCGCGGCGGTACTCGGTCTCGGCGAGCAGCAGCCCGGCGATGAAGGCGCCCAGCCCCATGGAGAGCCCGGCGGCGGCGGCGATCATGCCGGTGCCGAGCGCGATCAGCAGCGTCGCCGCCATGAAGCTCTCGGAGGAATCGGTCGAGGCGACCAGGCGAAACAGCGGCCGCAGCGCCCGCCCGCCGACGAGCACGATCGCGGCGATGGCGGCGAAGGCCTGGAACAGCGCCTGAGCGAGGCCCGCCAGCAGCGAGCCGCCGCCCTCCTGCGCGCCGAGCACGCTGACCAGGAAGAGCAGGGGCACGACCGCGATGTCCTGGCTGATCAGCACGGCGAAGCTGGCGCGGCCGGCCGAGGAGGTCATCCGCTTCTTGGCCGAGAGCAGCTCCACGACCATCGCCGTCGAGGACAAGGCGAGGCCGAAGCCGATGATCAGCGCCGCCGTGGTCGGCTGTCCCAGCGCATAGGCGACGCCCCCGATCGCCGCCGCCGACAGGACGATCTGCCCGAGGCCGAGCCCGAAGACGAGGCGCCGCATGGTCTTGAGACGCTCGAAGGAGAGTTCCAGCCCGATCACGAAGAGCAGAAAGGCGACGCCGAGCTCGGCGGGGCCGGCCAGCGCCTCGGGGCTGGAGACGGTGATAGTGCTCAGCAGCGGGACCGAGGAGACCAGACCGCCCAGGCCGAAGGGGCCGAGCAGGGCGCCGCAGGCCATGAAGGCGACGACCGAGTTGATCTTGAAGCTCTTGGCGAAGGGCACGATGACGCCCGCCGTGGCGAGCACCACGGCAGCATCCTTGTAGACGGAAGGGTCGACGGTCGCGGCCAAGAGGGCGCCTTGCGATTCGCGGGGACAAAAGGGGCTAGGCGACTGTGCGGTTTCGACCACGCCGACACAACCATTGCGGCGCAGCATCGGCGCGATATTCGCTCGTCCGGCCGAGGGCTTAGCCTCGCCGGCTTGCCCGGAGCCGATGCGAGGCGGTTCCCTGACGGACGCTTCCGGGCTAGCGTCCGGCGCTCCCGTTCAGAAGGCTCGCGCATGCGTTTCACCGGCACCGAGAACTATGTCGCCACCGAGGACCTGACGGTGGCGGTCAACGCAGCGATCCGGCTTGAGCGCCCGCTGCTGGTCAAGGGCGAGCCCGGCACCGGCAAGACCGTGCTCGCCGAGGAGATCGCCGCCGCGCTGGGCGCGCCGCTGATCACCTGGCACGTCAAGTCGACGACCAAGGCGCAGCAGGGCCTCTACGAGTACGACGCGGTCAGCCGCCTGCGCGACAGCCAGCTCGGCGACCCCCGTGTCTCGGACATCGCCCACTACATCCGGCGCGGCAAGCTCTGGGAGGCCTTCGTCGCCCCGGTGCGCCCGGTGCTGCTGATCGACGAGATCGACAAGGCCGATATCGAGTTCCCCAACGACCTCCTGCTCGAGCTCGACCGCATGGAGTTCCATGTCTACGAGACCGGCGAGACCATCCGGGCGGTGCAGCGGCCGGTGATCATCATCACCTCCAACAACGAGAAGGAGCTGCCCGACGCTTTCCTGCGCCGCTGCTTCTTCCACTACATCCGCTTTCCCGACGCGCAGACGATGCAGGCCATCGTCGAGGTGCATTTCCCCGGCATCAAGAAGCGGCTGATGGAGGAGGCGCTGAAGCTGTTCTTCGAGGTGCGCGAGGTGCCCGGCCTGAAGAAGAAGCCCTCGACCTCGGAGCTGCTCGACTGGCTGAAGCTGCTGGTGGCCGACGAGATGACGCCGGAGATGCTGCGCGAGCGCGACCCGCGCAAGCTGATCCCGCCGCTGCACGGCGCACTCCTGAAGAACGAGCAGGATGTCTCCCTGTTCGAGAAGCTGGCGTTCATGGTCAGGCGCGAGGGGCGGTGAGGGAGCCGGCTGGCAGTCCTTCGCAGGGCGGGATCGCCGTGGCCAGGTCGATCTTGGGATCGATCGCGCGCGCCGCCGCGCTCAGGTCGAAATCGCGCATCAGCAAGACATAGTCCTGCGTTTCTGACGTTCTGAGATAGCCGGTCATGGTGATCGGTCTGGCGGAGAGTTCTCCGGTTCGGCAGGCCTTGTCGGCACCGAGCGAGAGGCTGCCGCGGTTGCCGTCGTTGTGCGGACCGGCGAACATCTCCTCGCGGAACGCGCCCAGCCGGCCGACATCGGCAGCGCTGAGCTTGAACAGCGTGAAGCGTCGTCCCGGCGTCACGAGAACCGGCAGGGATGCGAGTTCCGCCGCGTCGCGCACCTCTTCCAGCACGGCCTTGCGCTCATGGCGCCCGCCATCCTTCGCCATCGCGACGATGGTCATCGTGACGCCTCCCGGCAGGGGGCGGACGTCGGCCGGCAGGCTGATCCCGGCGCGCAACTGCGACAACTCCGTCGTGCGAATGTCGATCTTCGAGAGCTTCGGCAGGGATGCCAGGGGAACATGGCCGCAGCCGGCTACGAGGCTGGCGAGCAGGAGGCCGGCGAGAGGAGCGAGACGCATCGAGGGGGCTCATCAGATTTGTGATTGACGCGAAATAATTCGTCTCTTACTTTAATTTTGTCAATCGAGGAAATCATTATGGCGATGCCGTTCCAATCCGCTGCGACGTTTCCCCCCGATGCCGCCATGCGCCTGCGAAAGGTCAGTCTCTGGGCTCGTGGTTTCAGCTATGCCGCCGGGGCGCTGATGGTCTTCGGCCTGATCTGGCTCTGGACCGATGCCGATGCGCTCTTCCAGCATGCCCGCAGCACGATCGGGCTGCGGGACGCCCTGATCGCGCCCTCGCCGAGGGGCTACTGGGCCGCGTTCGGTCTCGCCTGGATTCCCGCGCTGCTCTTCGTTCTGGCGATGCTGAGGCTGGGGACGCTGTTTCGCGCCTTCGGCGAGGGCAGGGTCCTCGTCGACGAGAATGCGGCTTCGCTGCTGCGCGTAGGCTGGCTCCTGGTGGCCTGCGGCGCCGCCACCCCCGTGGTGCGGGCCCTGCAGAGCATCGCCATGACCATCGACAACCCGCCGGGGCAGAGGCATCTGGCGATCACGCTCGATCCCGGTGTCTTCGCCGCCATGGCTGCGGGCGCGGCGCTGATCGCCTTCGGCCATGTGCTGCGCGAGGCGATCCGTCTGTCGGACGAGAATCAGAGTTTCGTGTAAGCCGCCGTCATGCCCGTCGTCGTCGAACTCGATATCATGCTCGCGCGCCGCAAGATGCGGTCGAAGGAACTCGCCCAGCGCATCGGGCTGACCGAGCAGCAGGTGTCGCAGCTCAAGTCCGGGAAGGTGCGCGGCATGCGTTTCGACACGCTCTCGCGCATCTGCGCCGTGCTGCAATGCCAGCCGGGAGACCTGCTTCGCTATGAGCCGGGCGAAGAACCCGACGAGGTCGACGACGCGGATTGAGGGCCGACGGAACCGCCTTCCGCTGCCTCGCGTCCTTGCCTCTTCCTCCTGTCCTTCACTTTCTGTTAAGACGTCCGGCGTTCCTTGCCGGTGACGAGGGGCCGCCGGCTGCGGTGGCCCTCCGCCCGAAATCAGGAGGCCGCCGCTCGATGCGCGCCAAAACTGCTGCCGAAGCCGTCCGTTCCGCGGGCTTTCTCCGTCACCGCCGCAAGGCGATCCCGCTGCTGATGGTCCTGGCCGCTCCGGCGCTCGGCGCCTGCAGCGTGTCGCCGGTCGAGACCGCCGCGACCAAGCCGACCCCGACCGCCACCAAGCCTCACGAGAAGCGCAAGCAGGCGATCGAGCTGGCCAAGGCCGATCCGCGCGAGAAGGAGTGTCTCGTCCGCGCGATGTATTTCGAATCGAACCGGTCGAGTGAGTCGGGCCTGCTCGGCGTCGGCACGGTGGTGCTGAACCGGGTCGAATCCGCGCGCCAGCCGGAGACGATCTGCAGCGTCGTCGGCGCGCCGCGGCAATTCGCGCCGGGCGTGCTGACGCGGTCGATGTCGCCGCGCGACCTGCCGAAGGTCGCGGCCGTCGCCGAGGATATCCTGGCCGGCAAGCGCAACGAGGCGGTCGGCAACGCCAAGCACTTCCATATGGCCGGCCTGCGCTTCTCGTATCCGAACATGCATTACGTCACCGTCGCCGGCGGCAATGCCTTCTATGTGAAGGGGGAGCGCCCCGAGCGTCGCCGCATCGAGGAGCCGAGCTACCAACTCGCCGGGACCTCCACGCCGATCGAGACCAGCGCCTCCTCGGTGCCGACCTCCTTCGCCAGCGCGCCGCTCGCCTTCGCGCCCCAGGCGCCGGCCGCCGTCGAGCCGGTTGTTCTGGCGGCGAATGTCCTCGTCACCGCGCCGCTGCCGCCCGGTCGGCCGATGGATCTTGGCCTGACCCGGAAGACGGCGTCGGCCAGCCCGGAGGCGCGCGATCTGCGCTTTGCCGCGCTCATGCCGGAGAGCCGCGGCCTGCGCGGCAGCCTCAGGCAGGACTGACCCTCGGGCCTGCCGCCGTCGCAGGCTCGGGCGCAGGCTTCAGACCCAGCCCAGAAGGGGCCGCCCGCCCAGCGCGGCGGCGAGCGCCGTCAGCGTCACCGCCGCATAGACCGTCGCGAAGGCCGCGACGGCCATCACGCCGGGTCGCGTCGCCGACGTCAGCCGCCAGACCAAGAGCCCGAAGAGCGGGACGAATTGCAGCGCGTGCAGGCCGAGGAAATGCGGCAGGCGCAGATCGCCGACCTCGAGCGACCAGCCGAGGAACGGAACCGTGGCGTGGTTCGGCGGCACGGCCCCGACATAATGCCCGCTGGGGCTGCCGCCCATCGCGAAGCCGCTGACGATGCCGAGCACCGCCGTCAGGGCCAGCCCGCCGACGAGCGACCAGCGCAGCACCGCTGGCATCGCCACCGCGTCGCGGCGGGTCAGCCCATAGGCCAGGACGGCGGGCGCGGCCGTGAACATCACGGCGCCCAGCCCCATCAGGCTGTAGAGCGCGGCGCCCAGCGGGCTGTCGGTGTTGTAATGCGAGGCCTCCACCCGCGAGGCCCGCCAGGCGATGTAGAGCACCTCGCCGATCAGGGGGACGATCACCGGCCAGATCAGGTAGCGCCCGGCCAGGCTGGCGCGAAAGCGCTCGCCGGCGAGCGGGACGAACAGCGCCAGCGTCAGCATGAACAGCGCCGCCGAGAGCGCGAATTTCAGCGGCTTGATCCAGGTGCTGACGCCCTGGAACAGGCGCGGGTCGAGCGCCCAGGCCAGCGCCAGCGGCAGCGCCAGGAGGAGCATGGCGAAGGCGGCGGCGGCCAGGCGCGGCTCGATCTCGAGCGCCCGCAGCCAGGCCGGCAGCCGCGCCTGCAGCCGTGCGATCCGGTCCTCGCGCGCGCTGCGGACGCTCGCCTCCAGCCAGAGATAGGCGAGGTAGCCGAGCGGGCCGAACAGGAAGGTCAGCAGCAGCACCGGCACGATCAGGCCGTGCGCGATGGCCTGGTCTTGCGAGCGCCGCAGCACCCAGGTCCCGACGAGGAGGTCGAAGGCGAGGTAATGCACCCAGCCGGCCAGCAGGAGGGGGCGCGAGCCGAAGAGCGCGGCGACCTGATCGAGCGAGCCGAAGCCGCCGACGGCCCCCTGCCAATGCATGAGGATGAGGACGGCATAGCCGAGCGACAGGATGGCGGGGATGACGAGGCCGGCCAGCCGGACGGAAAGGCCGCGCCAGCGCGGCAGCAGGATCAGGCCCGCCCAGCCCGCCATCGCAAGAGCGCCGGCTGCGGAGAAGGCGGCGTCGAGGTCGAGCGGGCCCATCACCATCCCCCATCTATACAGTGTCAAGTTGTTCCTCTGGCGTAAGGCGCTATCTTGATGCTGTCAAGATGAGCGGCTGCGGCCGCAGGAGACCGACGGCATGGCGGAGAAGCGGGGGGCGGGGCGCGACGGCTATCACCATGGCGATCTTCGCCAGGCGATGATCGACGCGGCGGAGGCCGTGCTCGCCGAGCGGGGCGTCGGTGGCTTCACGCTGCGCGAATGTGCGCGGCGGGCGGGTGTCTCGGCGGCGGCGCCGGCGCATCATTTCGGCAATCTCGCCGGGCTCCTGACGGCGGTCGCGACGCTCGGCTTCGACGGTCTCTCCGATGCGATGGATGCCGCCGCGTCGCGGGCGAGTGCCGCGGGCGGCAGCCGGCTCGCGGCGATCTGCCGGGCCTATCTGGAGACCGCGCTCGCCCGGCCGGGCCGTTTCCGCGTCGTGTTCGGGCGCCGGGAGCTCGACAAGGAGGATCCCGAGATGCAGCGCGCCGGGGCGCGGGCCTTCGGCATCCTGGTTGCTGAGACGCGCGCCCATCGCGCCGGGCTGGCCGCGCCGCCGCCGGGCCCGCTGCCGTCGGAGACCGCCAAGGCGGCGGATTTCGCCGAAATCCTGCTGGCCTGGTCGGTGACCCATGGTTTCACGACGCTGCTGATCGACGGCCAGTTCGATTTTCTCGTGGGCGAGGACGGAGGCGAGGCGATGCTCGACCTGTTCTCGCAGCGCCTGATGCGCCTGCTCGGCGCGGCGCTGGCGCCCGACGCGGCTCTCGCAAATCGCGGCCACGATGGTTAGATGGCGGACATGCGCCGCCTGATGCTCCTCCGCCATGCGAAGTCGAACTGGCCCGAAGGCGTGGCCGATCGCGAGCGGCCGCTCGCCACGCGGGGGCGCGAGGCTGCCCCCGTGATGGGGCGCTATCTCGCCGAGGAATTGCTGCTGCCGGATCTTGTGCTGGTCTCGCCGGCGCGCCGGACGCAGGAGACCTGGCATCTCGTGGCGCCGATGCTGCCGGAGAAGCCGGCGGTGCAGCACGAGCCGCGCATCTACGAGGCCAAGACGCCGCGCCTGCTCGAGGTGGTGCAGGAGACCGGGCCGGTGGTGCGGACGCTGCTGATGATCGGCCACAACCCCGGGTTCGAGGAGCTGGCGGCGCTGCTGACCGGCCATGGTGACCGCTATGCGGCGGCGCGCATGAGCCAGAAATACCCGACCTGCGGGCTCGCGGTGCTCGACTTCGCGGTCGATGACTGGCGCGATGTCGCGGCCCGCAGCGGGCGGCTCGACCGCTTCGTGACACCGGCCTCGCTCGGCGAAGGCCCGGACGAGTGAGCCTGTCCCCGCCGTGAGCGAGCGCTCCTATCTCGACGAGGCGCGCAACGCGGCGCTGGCCTTCGGCGACTCCCTTCTCGGCATGGCCAGGCCGCGGCTGCGGCTCGGCGTCACCGGGCTGTCGCGCTCGGGCAAGACCGTCTTCACCACGGCGCTGATCCAGAACCTGATCGAGGGCGCCGCGCTGCCGGTGCTGAAGGCGGCGGGCGAGGGGCGGATCGCCCGCGTGCGCCTCGTGCCGCAGCCCGACCCGGACATCCCGCGCTTTCCCTATGAGGCGCACCGGGCCGCGCTTTCGGGGCCGGAGCGGCGCTGGCCGGAGTCGACGCGGCGGATCTCGGAGCTGCGCGTCGAGATCGACTATGAGCGCGCCGCCGGCTGGTTCAAGGGGCCTGCGACACTCACCCTCGACATCGTCGATTATCCCGGCGAGTGGTTGCTCGACCTCGCCCTGATCGGTCAGGACTACAAGAGCTGGTCGCGCCAGGCGGTGGGCGATGCGCGCAAGGCGCATCGCCGCGCGGCGGCGGCGGCCTGGCTCGCCGACCTCCCGGCGCGCGATCCGTCTGGCGCGCCCGACGAGATGGCGGCGGAGGCTGCGAGCGACCTGTTCAAGGCCTATCTGGCGCGGCTGCGGGCTGATCCGGAGGCCGTGGCGGTGACGCCGCCGGGCCGCTTCCTGATGCCGGGCGATCTCGAGGGCTCGCCCGCCCTGACCTTCGCGCCGCTTGATCTCGGGGCCGACACGGAGCCCCAGGCCGGCACGCTGGCGGGGCTGATGGCGGAGCGGTTCGAGGCCTATAAGCGCGTCGTGGTGGCGCCGTTCTTCCGCGACCATTTCGCACGGCTCGACCGGCAGATCGTGCTGGTCGACGTGCTCGCCGCGCTCGATGCCGGGGCCCCGGCGCTGGCCGATCTCGAAACCGCGCTCGGCCAGGCGCTCGCCGCCTTCCAGGTCGGGCGCAATTCCTGGCTGTCGAGCCTGTTTGCGCCGCGTATCGAGCGGGTGCTCTTCGCCGCCACCAAGGCCGACCATGTCCACCACAGCAGCCATGACCGGCTGGCGGCGGTGATGTCCCATCTCGTCGCGCGGGCGGCCTCCCGTGCGCAGGGCGCGGGGGCGCGGGTCGAGTCGATGGCGCTTGCCGCCGTGCGGGCGACGCGCGAGGTTCGCATCCGGCAGGGCCGCGAGGAGTTGCCCGCCATCGCCGGCGTGCCGGAGTCGGGCGAGATCGTCGCCGGCGAGATCTTCGACGGTCTGAGCGAGGCCGCGATCTTTCCGGGCGAATTGCCGGAACGGCCCGAGGCTGTGTTCGATCCTGCCGCGAGCTGGCAGATCCGGGCCCCGCGCTTCCGGCCGCCCTTGGTCGCGCCCGATGCCGGCGGGCGCATGAGGCCGCCGCCGCAGATCCGGCTCGACCGCGCCCTGGAGTTCCTGATCGGAGACCGGCTGGCATGAGCAAGGCGCCGCGCGCGATCCGTCTCGATCCGACCGCCCCGGACGGGGGCCTCGGTCCGGCCGTGAGCCGGGGCGACGTCGCGATCCTGCCCGAGAGCGCGCCGATCGATGTCGCCGAGCCGGCTGCCGTGGCGCCCGTGAAGCGGCGCTGGTCCTGGGGCGGGCTCTTCGTCGCGGGGCTGTCGGGCTTCCTGGCGCTCGCCTTCGGCGTCTGGGCCGAGCAGACCATCGCCTGGCTGATGAGCCAGAGCCCCGTTCTGGGCTATGCCGCGCTCGCCTGCGCCGCGGTTGCCGCGCTGGCGCTCGCCGTCATGCTGGGGCGCGTGATCCGCGACATCCTGCGCGAGCGCAAGGTCGAGGCGCTCAGGCTGCGGGCGACCGCAGCGCTGGCGGATGGCAGCGTCGACGCGGCGAAGGCGGTCGCGGCCGAGTTGACCGCGCTCTACGGGACACGCGCGGAGACGGCCAAGGGCCGGGCGCAGCTCGCCGAGAGCCTGCCGCAGCTCTTTGCAGCCCGCGACGTGCTGGCGGTTGCCGAGCGCAGCCTGATGGTGCCGCTCGACGCGCTGGCGCAGGCCCAGATCGCCCAGGCGGCGCGGCGGGTCTCGCTTGTCACGGCGGTGAGCCCGCGCGCGCTGATCGACATCGTCTTCGTGCTCGTCGCCTGCGCGCGCCTGCTGCGGACGATCGCCGGCATCTATGCCGGCCGGCCCGGCACGCTCGGGCTGCTGCGGCTGGCCCGGCAGGTGCTCGGCCATCTCGTCGTCACCGGCGGCATCGCGGCGGGCGACGCCGTGATCCAGCAGGTGGTGGGGCAGGGGCTGGCGGCACGGATCTCGGCGAAGCTGGGCGAGGGCGTGCTCAACGGCCTGCTGACCGCGCGCATCGGGCTGGCGGCGCTGGCGGTGTGCCGGCCGATGCCCTTCGTCGAGGCGGCGCCGCCGACGCTGGGTGACGTCGCTGGCGATCTCGGATCCTGGCGCGACGCCCCGGAGCCCGGCACCGCCTGAGCGCAGGCGTGGCCGGTTCGCCTCGGCAGAATCTGCCGGGCGAGGGCGGATTTGACCCGGCTGAAACGGCTCTGAAACACTCCCGAAACCATCCAAGTCCCTGAGAAATCAGGCGCCACGCCGTGGCACATGGCGTGCAGTGCTCGCCCCGACAGTTGAGGGCCGCCCGATGAGGGCGCCGGTCGAGGTGAGGGTTACATGGGTGTCTTCAGTGCGTTGACCACGGCGGTTTCGGGGATGCAGGCGCAGTCCTATGCGCTGGAAAACATCTCCGGAAACATCGCCAATTCGCGGACGGCCGGCTTCAAGCGGGTCGATACGACCTTCTCCGATCTGGTGCCGGATTCGGCGCTGAACCGCCAGCTCTCCGGCTCGGTGACGGCCTACAGCCAGGCGACGAACTCGATCCAGGGCGACCTGACCTCGACCCGCATCGACACCAACGCCGCGATCAACGGAGACGGCTTCTTCGTCGTCGACCAGCGCCTGAGCGGGCTCGGCAGCAACACCCAGTTCTCCAACAGCAACCTCTACACGCGCCGCGGCGATTTCGACTTCGACGCCAACGGCTATCTCGTCAACGGGGCCGGCTACTATCTCAAGGGCCTGAAGATCGACACGGTCACCGGCCAGCTCGTCGGCACCCAGCCGGAGGTGCTGCGCATCACCAAGGAGCAGTTTCCGGCGAAGGCGACGACCTCGATCGAGTATCGCGCCAACATTCCCGCGAAACCCGGCACCAACAACGCCAATTCCAATCCCACCGTCGCCGGTTCGGAACTGCTGAACCCGGCGGGCTTCACCAGCAACCCGCTCTCGACCACGCAGGGCGGCACCGGCATCGTCATCGGCAGCGAGATCACGAGCTTCCTGAACCAGTCGATCCCGGGCGGTTCGGTGACCGTCTACGACTCGCTCGGCAAGGCGACGAGCGTCGAGCTGCGCTGGGCCAAGACCACGAATGCCGCGGCCGGCCCGCCGGCGACCGTCGACACCTGGAACCTATTCGTCGCCGAGAACACCGGCGCGACGGGCGGCGCGACGGCCTATCGCAACACCAACACCAGCGTCACCTTCGGCCCCACCGGGCAGCTCACCGCGCCGGCGACCGGCAACATCACCCTGCCGACCATGACCATCGCCGGCACGACGATCACCGGTGTCCAGGTCACCACCGGCGGCAACGGCCTGACCCAGAACGGCGACGTCAGCGGCCAGATCGACGCCCGCTCGATCCGGCAGGACGGCTACACCGCCGGCACGCTCGACCGCACCTCGGTCTCGGCCGACGGCCAGGTCATCGGCACCTTCAGCAACGGCCAGGTCGTGGCGCTGGCGCAGCTCTCGGTCGCCCGCTTCAACGCCGACAACGCGCTGAAGCGGCTGGATGGCGGCGCCTTCGAGGAGACGATCGAATCCGGCCCGCCGATCATCGGGCTCGGCACCTCGCAGCTCATCGGCGGCAACATCGAGCAGTCGAACACCGACATCGCCGACGAGTTCTCGAAGATGATCGTCACCCAGCAGGCCTATTCGGCCAACACCAAGGTGATCACCACCGCGCAGGAGATGCTGCGCGACGTCTTCAGCATCATCCGCTGACGGCTTTCAGGACGGATGAGGCGCGGCCCAGGAGGGCCGCGCGCCACGACAGGAGCCGACGATGGGTCTGAGCACCTCCCTCAACACGGCGATCTTGGGGCTGAACGCCACCCAGGTCGGCATCGGCGTCGTTTCGCAGAACGTCGCCAATGCGGGCACGGCCGGCTATGTGCGCCGCGTCGTCACGACCTCGGACAGCCTGAGCGGCCAGACCGTCGGCACCCAGACCACGCAGGTCCAGCGGCTGCTCGACAAGATCGTCCAGCACCAGCTCTGGCAGGAATCGGCGGGCGCCGCCTACACCTCGACGCGCGCCGACATGCTCGCCAGCGTCGACAAGCTCTACGGCGCACCCGGCAGCTCGACGGCGCTCGACACCATCTACAACGGCTTCACCTCGGCGCTGCAGGCCTTCCAGAACGACCCGTCGTCCTACAGCCTGCGGACCTCGGTGCTCGATTCGGCGACGCAGCTCGCCGGCCGCCTGAACACCCTGTCGGACGGGGTGCAGAGCCTGCGCTCGCAAGCGGAAAGCGGCATCGCCGCCGGCGTCAACAAGATCAACGATCTGCTCGGCGCGCTGACGACGGTGAATGCGCGGATCGTCGGTTCGCCGAACGATCCGGCGCTCGCCAATCTCAAGGACCAGCGCGACCTGATCCTCTCGGATCTGTCGCAGTACATGGACATCAAGACGAGCGAGGACGCCCGCGGGTCGACCAGCATCGTCACCAGCGGCGGCACGCAGATCTTCGACGGCCGCCCCTCCGTGGTGTTCAGCTTCGATGCCCGTTCCGGCCTCTCGCCCGACGACCAGTGGAGCAGCAATCCGGCGCAGCGCGGCGTCGGCACGATCACCATGTCGAACACGACGGGCGGTTCGCTCGACGCGATCGCCAACAAGACCTTCCGCTCCGGCGAGATCGCCGCGCTGATCGAGATGCGCGACACGACGCTGGTGCAGGCCCAGACCCAGCTCGACGAGATCGCGGCGCAGCTCGCCAGCGCGCTGTCGGACCGCGAGATCGCCGGCACGGCCGTCACCGCCGGTGCCGTCACCGGCTTCGACGTCGATCTCACCGGTCTCCAGGCCGGCAACAAGGTGACGCTCGACTATGCGGTGACGCCCGGTGGCGCGACGCAGCGCTTCACCTTCGTGCGCGTCGACTCGGCGGCCTCGCTGCCGCTGCCGGCGTCGGCCGGTGGCGATGCCAACAACCGCGTGGTCGGCATCGACTTTTCGGGCGGTCCCGCTTCGGTCGCCGCGCAGATGCAGACGGCGCTCGGCGGCGGCTTCACCGTCTCCAACACCGGCTCGGTGCTGCGCATCGTCGACGACGGAGCCGCCGGCACGCGCGACGTCAAGGCGCTGACCGCGCGCCCGACCGCCACGACGCTGTCGTCCGTCGGCGGCAGCGCGGAACTGCCCTTCTTCGTCGACAGCGGCGCCAGTGGCGGCGTCTTCACCGGCTCCTACGACAATGGTTCGCAGACGCTGGGCTTCGCCGGGCGCATCCAGCTCAACCAGGCGCTGGTCGCCGACCGCTCCAAGCTCGTGGCCTTCGAGCCGACGACCGCCCAGGGCGACACGACGCGGCCGAAGCTGCTGCTCGACCGGCTGACGCAGAGCCAGCGGGCCGTGACCAACCGGCTCGGCATCGACGGCTCGACCGCGACCACGAACGTCACCGTCTCCGGCCTCGTCCAGCGCGTCGTCTCGACGCAAGGACAGGCGGTCGAGGCCGCCAAGCGTCTCGACGAGGGGCAGAAGGTCGCGCTCGCTGCAATACAGAGCCGCTTCCAGGAGACCGCGCAGGTCAGCGTCGACCAGGAAATGGCGACGCTGATCGAGCTGCAGAACGCCTATGCCGCCAACGCCCGCATCATCTCCACGGTCAAGGAGATGATGGACGTGCTGATGAGAGTGTGAGCGCGCCATGACCATTTCGTCCTATGGCTCCGGAGCTTATCGCGCGGCGACGCCGAACCGCCTGGTCTCGACCCGCGCCGACCTCACCGATCTCGAGCGCCAGCTCGCGACGCAGCAGCGCGCCGAAACCTATGGCGATCTCGGCACGGACCGGCTCACCAGCCTCGACCTCAACGCCAAGATCTCCACCCTCGATTCCTGGCTGGAAGGGATCACGCGCGGCAACGTCAACCTCCAGCTTTCCTCGAAGGCGGTCGAGAACTACGCCAAGCTGACGACCGAGACGGTCAACGACACGCGCTCCAACACCTATATCCCGAGCTCGACGGGCCGCTCGGCGCCGCAGGTTCTGGCCGAGGAGAAGTTCAAGCAGACGCTCGACCTGCTCAACACGCAGGTGAACGGCCGCTACCTGTTCTCCGGCAAGACCTCCGACGTGCAGCCGACGCTCGGCTATACCGAGATCATCGAGGGCGATGGCGCCGGCCGGGCCGGCCTGCGCCAGCTGATCGACGAGCGCCGCCAGGCCGATCTCGGCGTCGCCGGGCTCGGACGCCTGACCACGGGCGGGGCCGCGGCAACGGCGACGATCGCCGACGAGGCGCCGGCGCATGGCTACGGCTTCAAGCTCGCCGGAGCCACCAGCTCCTCGGCCGCGATGACCCCGGCCTTCACCGCCGGGCCGCCGGCCAACCTGACCGTCACCGTCGCCAGCCAGCCGGCGGTCGGCGATACGCTGCGCGTCCAGCTCACCCTGCCGGACGGCACGACGGAGGAGATCGTGCTGGCGGCACGCGCCACCGGCACGACCGGCCAGGCCAGCGACAGCTTCGAGATCGGCGTCGACGTCAACGCGACGGCGACCAATCTGCGCGCCTCGATCACCGCCGCGCTTGGCAAGGAGGCCGCGACGACGCTCTCGGCCGCGTCCTCGCAGGTGGCGGCGCGCAATTTCTTCGCGGGCACCGCGAGCAGCCCGCCGCTGCGGGTGCCGGGCCCGCCCTACAACACGGCGACGGCCGCGCCCGCCGCCGGCACGCCGGCCAATACGGTGATCTGGTATCGCGGCGACGACGGCAGCGATCCGGCGCGCAGCACCGCCTCGGTGCAGGTCGACAAGGGCCAGATCGTCGGCACCGGTGCGCGCGCCAACGAGGAGGCCTTCCGGATCGGGCTGGCGCAGTTCGCGATCATGGCGGTGGAGACCTTCCCGGCCAACGACGCCAACTCGCAGTCCCGCTACGAGGCCATGACGGCGCGCGTCAGCGACCGTCTCGCCTTCGGCAACGGCGCCCAGAAGCCGGCCGAGATCATCACCGAGTTCGGCTCGGCGCAGACCGCCCTGGCACGGGCGAAAGAGCGTCACGAGAGCACCAAGAACTATCTGGGCACGACGCTGTCGAGCGTCGAGACGGTTTCCCGAGAGGAGGTGGCGGTGCAGATCCTGTCGCTGCAGACGCAGCTCCAGGCGAGCTACGAGACCACCTCGATCCTCTCCAAGCTGACGCTGACCAACTATCTCTGAGGGTTCGCCGAACGAGAAAGGGCGCCACCGCTCGCGGTGGCGCCCTTGCGGCGTTTCGGGGCGGGGCTGAAGCGCCGCCTCAGCGGCCGCGCAGGCCGGCGGCGATGTCGCGGTTGATGCTGACGAGCACGGGCAGGCCCTCGCGGGTCGGGTTCGCCGCGACCTTGAAGGTCTGGTTGAAGATGAAGTTCGCCAGGCTCAGGATGTTGGTCTTGATGCCGACGGGGAGGGGGTTGTCCTCGGCGATCACGGCCGAGACCAGCAGCGTCCAGAGCTTGCGGTTGTAGGCGAGCGCATCGTCGAGATCGCGATCGGCCAGCGTCCAGTCGTCATGGATCGCCTGGAGGCGGACGGCGGCCTTGATGAGGAGGGAGGCTTCGAGTTCGCGAGGGGAAACGACGGCCTGGTTGGCCCGCGAGGCGGAGGCGTAAGCGCTAAACCCGTGTTGCATTCTCGATGAGTTCCGCTTCGTAAGCGATCAGCTTCTTGGCTGCCTTGAGAGCTTTGTAGAGGTCGCTGCTTAAGATGCGGTTATTGATCTCGTGAATATGCGGCAGAGCGCTCGGCGCGGCCTGGACGAAGTCGCGCACCAGCTCGAAATAGACCTGATGCTGGTACATCGGGTCCTGGGCCAGATACATGAGCTGGATGGCGAGATAGATCTTCTTCGCCGGGCTGTCGGCGGTGGCGGGCGTGAGGATGTCCTTCTCGCGCAGGATCGGCGCGTCGCCCTCGATGAAGAAGCGGGTCCGCTGCTCGTCGTTGCGGATCACCACCTGGCCGATGATGATGCGCTCGCGGGGCTTGAGTTCGACCTTGAGGGCCATGACGATCCTGCCTTCTGGCTGGAGAGGAGGGGGCTTTCGCCCCCGGACGATTAGCTGAAGAGCCGCAGCACGCTCTGGTCGGCCTGCGAGGCGAGCGAGAGCGCGGTCTGCGAGAGCTGCTGGCGGGTGTTGAGGGCGAGCAGCTTGGCGCCTTCCTCATTGGAGTCGGCGAGCACGAGGTTGTCGGCGCCGATGGTCAGGGTGTTGACCATCTCCTTGGTGAAGTCCTGCCGGGTCTGCGCGACCGAGAGGTTCGAACCGAAGGTCGAGGCCAGCGAGCGCAGCGAGGTCAGCGCGTTCGAGAGCGAGCCGGTCGCCTTTTCGAGGTCGAGGTCGTTCTGGAAGTTGAAGAAGCCGGCCAGCTGCGTGTTGATCGCCTGCGGGATGCCGAGGTTCTCGGCGGTCAGGTTGGTGCCCTGGATGTCCAGCTTGGTCTGGTTGGTGCCGGCCTTCTCGTTGAAGGCGATCGAGAGACGGTCGCCGGCCAGCAGGTTGATGCCGTTGAAGCTCGAATCCTTGGCGAGCTGGTCGATCTGCGTGCGCAGGTCGTTGAACTGCTGGATCAGGTTCGAGCGGACCGCCGAGGTGACGCCGGAGGAGGCGATACCGGTGGTGCGGTCGGTGGCGTTGAGGCCGAAGGCGGCGCTCTGGGCACCGGTCGACGAGGCGGTCACCGCCGCGCCGGCGTTGGCGCCCGCGCCGATGCCGACGCCGAGCGTCTCGGAGCCGATGCCCTTGACGTTGAGCAGGCCCTTCTCGTCGACGAAGGCGGTGGCGACGCCCGACGCGTTGATCGCGTTGACGACGTCGCGGACGGTGGTGTTGGCCGTCAGGGTGACGCCGATATTGGTGGTCGAGGTCGGGGCGCCGACCGGGCCGGTGGTGATCTGGATGTTCAGGGCCGGCGTCGCGGTGACGTCGATGCCGAGGTCGCCCGCCGCGCCTGCCGTCGCCGCCGTCACGACCGTGTCGCCGGCGCTGCCGACGCGCTTGTCGAGGGCGATGTCCTTCAGGCTCTTGTTGGTCGCCTGGGTTTCGGCGGCGCTGGCGAGCGCCGTGCCCGTGCCGATGACGGTGGGCCGGTTCTGGGCGGCGTCGGCCTGGGCCTGCTTGACCGTCGACTGCAGCGACTGGACCAGCTTGGAGATGCCGTCGATGCCCTTGGAGGCCGCCTGGATCGTCTGGATGCCGTTCGAGATGCCGTCGAGCAGGCCGCCCAACTGGCTGCCTCGGTCGTTGAGCGACTGGGCGGTGAAGTAGTTGACCGGGTTGTCGATGGCCGAATTGACCTTGCGGCCCGTCGCGAGGCGGTTCTGCAGGACAGCCTGTTCGCTCGTCGTCTTCTGGAGCGTGAGCAGGTTGTTGCGCACGCCACTGGAAAGAATCGTGTTCGCCATCTTCGGTCCCCTGAAGCGCGATTCTGCGCTCGTGCGGTGATGACCGATAATTCCCCGTTAAGGATAACAAACCGTTAATGCGGCGGCGATGGCGTTCACGAATGAAAAAAGGCGGCGGAGCCGTGGCTCCGCCGCCTTCTTGTCTTCGGCCCACATCCTGTGGGCTGCCCGCTTTCTGCGGACGAAGGATCAGAACAGACGCAGGACGGCCTGGTCGGACTGCGAGGAGAGCGACAGAGCGGTCTGGGACAGCTGCTGGCGGGTCTGCAGCGAGAGCAGGTTCGCGGCTTCCTCGTTGGCGTCGGCGTTCACCAGGTTCGCGGCGCCGGTCGAGAGGACGTCGGCCAGGTCCTTGGTGAAATCCTGGCGGGTCTGGGCGACCGACAGGTTGGCACCGAAGGTCGACGACAGCGACTTCAGCGAGGTGAGGGCGCTCGTCAGGGCCGTGGTGGCCTTTTCCAGATCGGAGTCGTTCTGGAAGTTGATCGTCCCCGCCACCTGGGCGTTGCCGGCCTGCTGGATGCCGATGTTGTCGGACGTCAGGCTCGTGCCCTGGATGTCGAGCTTGGTCTGGTTCTTGCCGCCCTTTTCGTTGAAGGCGATCGTCACCTTGTCGCCCTGCAGCAGGTTGACGCCGTTGAAGCCCGCATCCTTGGCCAGCGAGTCGATCTGCGTGCGCAGGGTGTTGTACTGCTCGATCAGGTTCGAACGCGTCGCCGAGGTCACGCCGGAGGAGGCGATACCCGTGGTGCGGTCGGTGGCGTTGAGGCCGAAGGCGGCGTTCGACGTACCGGTCGCCGAAGCCGTGGTGGCGGCAGCGGCATCCGCACCGACACCGATACCGACGCCGAGCGTCTCGGAGCCCGTGCCCTTGACGTTGAGCAGGCCCTTCTCGTCGACGAAGGCGGTGGCGACGCCCGAGGTGTTGATCGCGTTCACGACGTCACGGACGGTCGTGTTGGCGGTCAGCGCGACGGAGATGTTGGTCGTCGAGGTCGCGGCGGCCGGGTTGGTGACGATCTGGATGTTCAGGGCCGGCGTGGCGGTGGTGTCGACACCGAGGTCACCCGCGGCGCTGGCGGTGGCGGTGGCGACGGTCGTGTCGCCGGCGCTGCCGACGCGCTTGTCGAGGGCGATGTCCTTCAGGCTCTTGCTGGTCAGCGCGGCTTCGCCGGCGGTGGCCAGGGTCGTGCCGGTGCCGACGACGGTCGGGCGGTTCTGAGCCGCGTCGGCCTGCGCCTGCTTGACGGTGGACTGGAGCGAGCTGACGAGCTTGGTGATGCCGTCGATGCCCTTGGAGGCGGCCTGCACCGTCTGGATGCCGTTGGAGATGCCGTCGAGCAGGCCCTTGAGCTGGCTCGAGCGATCGTTCAGCGACTGGGCGGTGAAGAAGTTGACCGGATTGTCGACGGCCGTGTTGACCTTCTTGCCGGTGGCGAGACGGTTCTGAACAGCGGCGGCCTGGCTGGTGATGGTCTGGAGCGAGGCGAGCGAGGAACGGACGCCGTTCGAGATAGCGGTGGCCATGGTGATAAACCCTTCTGGTTTGGTGCCTTCTGGCAGTCGCGATCATTCTGGCCGCGACGGGTGGACCATCCCTCCCGAGCTCGTAACAGGAGGTAAATTTCGGTCGTCGAATGCCGCGCGTCCGGACCGGGCTGCGATCGTGGTTAACGGAACGGCAATGCTCGGCAGGGGTGGCCAACAGCAGAACGCCCGCGCGAGGCGGGCGTTGCTGTCTGTGAAAGATGAGATGAAGGGGAGGCGGCCCGGTGCCCTCAGGCGATGCGCTCGACCTGCGGGGCCACCGGCTGCTCCTCCGCATCGCGGGCGCGGTCGGCGAGTTCGCGCGAATAGATCCGCAGTTTCAGCATGGTCTCGTCGGGCAATTGCGAGATCGTCTCCCCGGTGTCGCGGTCGCGCTGCTGCATCACGATGGCGCGCGTGCGCGGCTCGATGACGATGCGCCGCTCGACGGCGGCATCGAGATCCTGCTCGGCCTGGCGCTCCTGCTGCTGCCCCTCCGCGCTGCGGCGCGCGAAGGCGGCGCGGGTCTGGAGGTCGCGCGTGCGGGCATCGATGTCGCGGGCGCTGCGTTCCTGGGCGCGCAGATCGAGCTTCACGGCCTCGCCCACCTGGGCGGACTGGACCGTCTGCTCGGGCGGCAGCTCGACCGAGACGCTGCCTTGCGCGGCGACGACGTCGGCGCGAGGGACGACGGGGATGCCTCCGATGGGCGCCGTGCGGGGCGCATTGCCGAAATCCATGGACCACTCCTTCTGGAGTCACGGCGCAGCGGTGTCGACCGCTGCCAGCCGTCCGTCCGGACGGGTCAGACCTGTCCGAACCTGGCCACGCTGGCAGAGAAACTTGAATCCGACGTCAAGAAATTAGGTAAATATTGAGAGGTTTCGGCGCAGCCGCCTGATTTTGTTTGCGGCGACGGCTCACAGCCGGCGCGAAACCATCAGCGGGCCGGCATTGGGTCGCGCGAAGGCGCCGGCGCCGACGGTCGCGGTCGGGCCGTAGCCCGCCGCGCGGCTCGGGCGGTTCGCATCGGCGGCGAGGTCGCGGATGATCGATTCCGAGACGGCGCGCGCGGTCGCCAGCACGATCTGGTTGGTCTCGATCAGCGTCTGGAAGGCGTGGTGAGAGGCCTTGAGGCGCTGCACCTGGTCGGGCACGAAGCGCGCCAGCGCCACTGCATTGAGCTTCACCTGCTCGACGCCGCGCATATAGATGCCGGCGAGCTCGGTCTTGCGCGGTTCGCGCGTCATCGCCTCGGGCAGCCGCCCGGCGCGGACTAGCTCGGTCTCCTCGCCGACCAGATGCGACAGCGCCGCCAGCGCCTCGAGCACGCTCTCGACCAGCGCCCTGGCTTCCAGCGCCGTCGCGATGCGCGGCCGTTCGTCGAGAACGCGTCTGGCGAACGACATTCATCAGGCTCCGAAGGACTGGGCCGCGCCGGACTGCTCCTGCACGCGCAGGAGATCGCGCAGGATGCTGTCGGAGAGGCCGATGCCGCCGGCCTTCTGGATCTGCTTGGCGTATTCCTGGGTGAGCTGCGACTTGTAGACGTCGCCGCCGATCCCGTTCTCGCCGAGCGGGCCTTCGCTGCCCGAGGGGGCGGCGGTGAGCTGCTGCGTCACCTGCTCGAGGAACATCGTCTCGAAATCGTCGGCCTGCTTCTTGGCCTTGGCGGTGGCCGGGTCGAGGGCGTTGGAGAGCCCGTTGACCAGGCTGCCGGCGAGGTTGAGGCCGATCTTGGCGGCGGGCATCGCAAGGGTAGGGCTCATCACATCACCTCGATTTCGGCCTGGAGGGCGCCGGACGCCTTGATGGCCTGGAGAATGGAGATCAGGTCGCGCGGCCCGATGCCGAGCGCGTTCAGGCCGTCGACGAGTTCGGCCAGCGTCACGCTCTCGCGGACCAGGGCGAGCTTGTTGCCGCCGCCGGTGTCGACCTTCACATTGGTGCGCGGCGTCACCACCGTCTCGCCATTGGCGAGGGGCCCGGGCTGGCTCACCTGGGGCTGCTCGGTGATGGTGACGGTCAGGTTGCCCTGCGCCACCGCCACGGTCGACACCCGCACGTCCCGGCCCATGACGATGATGCCGGAGCGCTCGTCGATGACGATGCGGGCGAGCTGGTCGGGCTCGATGCGCAGCTGCTCGATCTCGGTGAGCATGCGGATCATGTTGCCCTGGAAGCGCGGCGGGATCTGCAGGACGACCGTGGAGGGGTCGGTCGGCTCGGCCGCGTCGCCGCCGAGGAAATCATTGATCGCGGCGGCCATGCGGCGCGCGGTGGTGAAGTCGGGGTTGCGCAGCGACAGCCGCAGCGTCTTGAGCTTGTTCAGCGCGAAGTCGATCTCGCGCTCGACCACGCCGCCATTGGCGATGCGGCCGACGGTGGGCACGCCGCGGGTGATCTTGCTGGCGTCGCCCTCGGCCGAGAAGCCGGCGATCGCGACCGGCCCCTGCGAGACCGCATAGACCTCGCCGTCGGCGCCGAGCAGCGGCGTCACCAGCAGGGTGCCGCCCTGCAGCGACTTGGCATCGCCGAGAGCCGAGACGGTGACGTCGATGCGCGTGCCCTGGGTGGCGAAGGGCGGCAGGTTGGCGGTCACCATCACGGCGGCGACGTTGGCGGTGCGCATGTTGGCGCCGCGCGTGTTGACGCCGAGGCGCTCCAGCATCGCGGTCAGCGACTGCTTGGTGAAGGGGGCGTTGTTGAGCGTGTCGCCGGTGCCGTTGAGGCCGACGACGATGCCGTAGCCGAGGATCTGGTTGGAGCGGACGCCCTCGACCGAGGCGAGATCCTTGATCCGGGAGAGCGCGTGGGCCGGGCCGGCGGCCATGGCGAGGCCGAGCGCCAGCAGCGCGGCGAGCGGCGTCACCAGGGATTTCAGGGCGGCTTTGCGAAACATGGTCTCACCGGCTGGAGAAAAGCGGTCGCCTTCGACCCTGCGATCCCCATGCCAGACCGCGACAAATTGAAAACGCTGATTTATCAGTTGTTTGGAAATGCGGCGCAGGGTGATGCCACGCCGAAGACGCCGGCCGATCCTGCCGGGGCGGCAGTTTCTGCCGGGTGGTTTACCGTCTGTTAACCATGCCGGCGCGAGGGTTTTTTCATGACCGATATCGCGAGGCGACCATGATCCGGATCGACCAGCGCGCACCCATCTCCAACGTCGGCCCGGCCGGGACGGCGCGGCGCTCGGGCGGCGCCGCCTTCACATTGCCGACCAAGGAGGGCGCGGCCAGCAGCCGCAGCGCCGGGATCGCCGCGTCCGGCCCGCTCGACATGCTCCTGGCCGTCCAGGCCTATGAGGAACCGGCGGAGCGCAAGAAGCGCCAGGCCAAGCGCGGCCACGACCTGCTCGACGGGCTCGACCGGCTCAAGGCGGCGCTGCTCTCAGGCCGCGTCAACCTCTCCGAGCTGGAGCAGATCCGGGCCAATCTCGCCCAGCGCCGCGAGGCGACCGACGACCCGCGCCTCGACGACGTGCTGGCGCATATCGAACTGCGCGCCGCGGTGGAACTGGCCAAGCTCGGGCGGTAGGCGAGGGCGTCATGGTCGGGCTTGACCCGACCATCTCGGAAACCAGAGCCCTCTTGTCCTGAGATTCTCGGGTCTGCGCTTCGCTTCGCCCGAGAATGACGTGCGAGCGATGCCTACCTTATGAACTGATCCGCATAGTCGGCGCCGAGCCCGTTGCTGGCGTAATGTGCGCGGCACTTGTCGAGCCGCGTGAAGACGTCGTCATAGCCGAGGCATTTGCCGTCGGGATCGACATAGATCATCGCGCCGTTGACCTGGAACATGGTGATCATCTCCTCGGTGTCGGGATCGACCACCAGCGTATGGGTCTCGCCCGGCGCCTCGTAGACGTAAGCCCCTTCCGTCGCGACCCAGTCATGCTCGAGGTAGCGCCACTTCCCCTTCAGCACATAGCCATGGACCGGCTGGGGGTGGCGATGGCGCGAGAGCACGCCGGAGCGGCGCACGCGCAGCAGGTTCATCCAGTAGCCGCGGGTCACGCTGAGGCAGAGGGGCCGGAACCAGACATTGTCGTCGACCGGGACCCAGACGCGCTCGTCGGTCGGAATGACGTTGGGCACGATCAGCTCGGGCGGGGAATCCTTCGGCTGGGGATGGCGATAGGGCGTCCAGCGCTCGGCCTCGCTGGCGGCGACCGGAATGGGGCTGACCTTGTTCATGGCGTTTCTCCCGTTCGATGTTGGCTGAATCCTCGTTGCCGAACTGATTCAGATGTGCCCGGCATCGTCTTGTGCCGGTTGAGTTTTTGGGCCGGCGTTCAGACCGCCAGATAGCCGCCGTCGACCGGCAGGATCGTGCCGGTGATGAAGGCGGCCGCGTCCGAGAGCAGGAAGGCGATGGCACCGCCGACATCGCCGGGCTGGCCCCAGCGGTTCATCGGCGTGCGCGCCAGGATCGGCGCCGAGCGGGCCGCGTCCTCGACCAGCGGCCTAGTCAGCTCGGTCGCGATCCAGCCCGGGGCGACGGCGTTGACGCGGATGCCGTCGTTCGCCCAGGCGGCGGCCAGCGACTTGGTGAGCTGGCCGATCGCGCCCTTGGACGCCGCATAGCCCGGCGCATAGGCCGAGCCATGGAAGGTCAGCATCGAGGCGATGTTGACGATCGCGCCATTCCCGGCGGCGAGCTTGTCCTTCGCCGCGAGGCACATCCGCATCGTGCCGGTGAGGTTGACCTCGACCGTCAGGCGGAAGGCCTCGATCTCGAATTCCTTGCCGCCGCGCTGGATCATGCCGGCGCAATTCACCAGCGCGTCGAGCCGCGGGCAGGCGGCGACGATGGCCGCGACCTCGGCGTCCTTCGTGACGTCCAGCCTGGCATGGCGGATCGCGGCGTGGGGCGGGGCGCCCGCGACCTCCGCCTCCGTCAGGCCGGTGGCGAGCACCTCGTAGCCGGCCGCTGCCAGCGCCAGCGCGGCGCCCTGGCCGATGCCGCGGGTGCCGCCGGTGACGAGGGCGAAGCGGGGTGTGTGGGGTGGCGCGTCGGTTGTCATGGGAGGGAGACTATCGGGGCGCCGGCGGGACGGGAAGGGCGCCCGCCCTGCATTTCAGGGCGTCGGCAGTTCCAGCTTGAGCAGGGCGGTGCCGCTGGTCTGGATGTCGCGGCCGACCATCGGCACCTGCCGGCCGAGGCTGACGTCGAGCGTGGTGCGCCAGGGCGTCGCCAGCGGCTGCGTCAGGTCGGCGACGACCTTCACGCGCGGAGTCAGGCTGCCGGCGAGGCCGTTCTGCGTGGCGAAGCTGTAGCGGCCGGCGAGCGCGATTTCGGTCGTCAGCGTGACGATGTCGAGCGGCTGGAGCCGGTAGCCGAGCACGGCCTCGCCGGTCTGCTCGGCGGCGCCGGCCGCGGGCAGGTTGCCGCCGGCCGCAGCGCTCCAGACGATCTCGTTGTCGGCATCGGCCCCGCGCGCCAGGTTCCAACCCAGCCGCGTGTCGTTGCGCTGCCAGCCGCCCTGGCCGGTGACGATCTCGGTCGAGAGCGAGAGCTGGTCGGCGCCGAGCTTCATGCCGACGGCGCGCTCGGTCGCGGCCGGGAGCGGGCCTGCAGCCGGCGCCAGCCCGCGGCGGATCGGTGCGGCGGCGATTTCGGGCCTCGCGAGCGGGTTGGTGCCCGCGCCACGGCGGGGCGCGCCCGGCGCCAGATAGCTGGGAACCTCCGGCGCGGGCTCCGGCGTCGTCGCCTCCCGGCGCGGGATCGGCGCAAACAGGCGTATCTCGGCGTCCTCGCCGAAGGCGGCGTCCTGCCTCTGCGCCGGTTCCTCGGCGGGAGATTGCGCGCGGGCTGCGGGCGAGGCCGCCAGCAGCAGGAGCGCGGCGAGGGCAAGGGGGCGCGGGGGCGAGGCGAGAGCCGGTCGTGACGGGAGCAAAGGCATGGGCGAGGCGGTCTTCCGGATCGGGGGTCGGCGAGCGCGCGAGGCTCGGGGCCGATCCGGACGATTTTGCGGCGGGTGTGGGGCGCTCCGCGGTCGGCTCCTCGGCGTTGCGCGAAAGCCGCGCCCGCCACAGAGGCCGGCGCCCGGCGTGGCGCGCTTTTGCGCCGGCTTAGCCGAAAACCGCATTTCCCTTTGCGGGCCGATGTTCTAGGAAGCGGCCAACCGCCTGCGGCGCCCATGCCGCAGTCTGGAAAGCTTCACGTCTGGCCAGCAGCAGGGGTCGTTTCACATGAGCAAGATCAAGGTCGCCAACCCGGTCGTCGACATGGACGGCGACGAGATGACCCGCATCATCTGGCAGAAGATCAAGGACACGCTGATCTTCCCCTATCTCGACCTCGAGCTCGACTATTACGACCTCTCGGTCGAGAACCGCGACGCCACCGACGACCAGGTGACGATCGACGCCGCCAACGCGACCAAGAAGCACGGCGTCGCCGTGAAATGCGCGACGATCACGCCCGATGAAGGCCGCGTGAAGGAATTCAACCTCAAGTCGATGTGGAAGAGCCCCAACGGCACGATCCGCAACATCCTCGGTGGCGTCATCTTCCGCGAGCCGATCATCTGCAAGAACGTGCCGCGCCTCGTTCCCGGCTGGACCCAGCCGATCGTGATCGGCCGCCACGCCTATGGCGACCAGTACCGCGCCACCGACTTCAAGTTCCCCGGCAAGGGCACGCTGTCGATCAAGTTCGTCGGCGAGGACGGTGCGGTGATCGAGAAGGAGGTCTTCAAGGCCCCCGAAGCCGGCGTTGCCATGGCGATGTACAACCTCGACGAGTCGATCCGCGATTTCGCCCGGGCGTCGCTGAACTACGGCCTGATCCGCAAATACCCGGTCTATCTCTCGACCAAGAACACCATCCTCAAGACCTATGACGGCCGCTTCAAGGACATCTTCGAGGAGATCTACCAGGCCGAGTTCAAGGCCGAGTTCGACAAGCTCGGCATCACCTATGAGCACCGCCTGATCGACGACATGGTCGCCTCGGCGATGAAGTGGTCGGGCGGCTATGTCTGGGCCTGCAAGAACTATGATGGCGACGTGCAGTCCGACACGGTGGCGCAGGGCTTCGGCTCGCTCGGCCTGATGACCTCGGTGCTGATGACGCCGGACGGCAAGACCGTCGAGGCCGAGGCCGCCCACGGCACGGTGACGCGCCACTACCGCGAGCACCAGAAGGGCAAGGAGACCTCGACCAACTCGATCGCCTCGATCTTCGCCTGGACCCGTGGTCTCGCCCACCGCGCCAAGCTCGACGGCAATGCCGAGCTCGCCAAGTTCGCGACGCTGCTGGAGAAGGTCACGGTCGACACCGTCGAGGCCGGCGACATGACCAAGGATCTGGCCCTGCTGGTCGGCGCCGAGCAGAAGTGGCTCTCGACCACCGGCTTCCTCGAGAAGGTCAGCGAGAACATGCGCAAGGCCATGGCCGCCTGAGCGGGCCTTAAGCCTTTGCGATGAGACGAGCCCGGCCGGTGACGGCCGGGCTTTTTCGTGGGGGCGGCCGTTTCCTCAGCGCCGTCATCCTGGCCAAGCCGCGGCACGCGGCGCAGGCCGGGATCCATCCTAGGGCTGGACAGCGCCCGATGATGGATCCCGGTCGGCCTGCGGCCGCCCAGGATGACGGGGGTGGTTCCGGGGAATATCATCGACGCTGCGCACCCAAACCCCCGACCGGCCAAAAGCCGCGGGGTTTCGCATCATTGCCCCCGAAAGGGGATGCGCGGAGCCGGGTGGCGCGCGGACCAGAGCCGCGTGCCGATGTCGAGTGTCGATGTCGAGGTGTCGATGCAGCGCCGATCTCGCGCCGCCCGGCTCCGCGCGCAGGTGTTTTGGGCGTCACGGCCGATTGTCCCTGACGAGGGGACTTACTGCCGCTCGACCTCCGGGAGCCCCCGCCCGCGACGGCGACGCCTCCCGAAACCCGCCACCACACCCGGCCGCACGATGCCTCGCGACAGCCCCCTTGGTCGGGTGCAGCGGAGGGAGGATAGGGGCGGGAGGAGGAGGCGGGGATAAGGGGCGGAGGTTATGCCCGTTTCTTCTCAGGGCCGTAAGCGATGGTCCGGATCGCTCGAGGGCTCATCGGGCCCCCCCGGCTCGAACGAGATCGATACGCGCTTGGCCCGGATGAAGCCGTCCAGACCGAAGCAGGGCTCCAATTCGAGGTCGATGTCGTCAGGTGAAGGCGGCAGCGGATAGTAGTCCGCTCGGCCACGTTCAGCTGCCCTCTGCAGTGTCAGTCCCGAGATCACGTTCTGGTGGCTGAAGCCGTCCAGCTGAAGATCCATGATGTCTTCGAGGGTGAATGTCACCACCGCATCCTTGTCGAGAACGGTGTACCCTCTTTCATCGACCTTGTCGGTTCCGACCCAGCCATGGACACGCAGGACGCTCGGGCCATGACGGCGCAGTTCCAAGCCGACGATCTCGGCATCATGGAAACTCGGAACCCCTCCGGACCACCGGAGCAGTTCCGGACCGCCCGGAACTTCATCGTAGATGTGTGGGGTTTGCTCGTTCATCGGGGGGCCATGCGAGGATTCATCCGGAACGTCCGAGATGGGTCGGGGGGCGGCCACACTTGGTCTAGGGTTCGAGGCTTTCCCGGAGCGCCTCGGTCTCATCATCCGGGCGCCTGAGCGCCCGTTCGTAAAGCGCCTTCAGCCGTCTTTTGTAGTTGGGTCTATCCCTCCAAGCGGTATCGTCGGCCCTCATCAGGCTCGAAAGGATGTCGCCTGGATAAAATTCAGCTTCGAGAAGCGGATCGTCTTCCAGCATGGGCCAGACGAGGTCGAGCACATACGGATAACCGTCCTGCTGGCTAATGAGCAGCCTGATCTCCCGGCCCGTCAACTGGTCGAGCGGTGTTTTCCAAGCGCCGATTAAGTCTCCGACCATGTTTGTCGAAGCTTCATCGACGCTGCCCACGTCAGTACCGGTCAACTGTTCGAGTGTTAGGGAGAGATTTGTGGGCCCGATCATCATCGATGCAGTAAAGGCGATTTCGCGCCAGTCCGCAACGGGTCGATAGCCGACTCGGGCCTCGGGCTTATCCTGTCACAGGACCAGTCCTCTGCGCCTGTTCTTCAACTCGCGGCCACCGTCTCCGCCGCCGCGATCTCCAGCGACACGCTTAGGCCTGCCGCTGTCGCGATGCCGATCAGGGCGTCGAGGCTGAACTTGCTGATCTTGCCGCGCAGGAGGTCGTTGAGGCGGGGCTGGGTCAGACCGAGGCGGCGCGCGGCTTCCGCCTGCGACAGGTTCCACGACGAGACGACGGCCTCGATGGCATCCATGAGGTCTGAGCGCATGGCGAGATGGCGCGCCTCGGCCGGCGTGTCGCAGAGCGCCTCAAAAACGTTGTCGAACCTCTCGCCGGTCATCGTCCGATCTCCCTGTATCGCCGGATCGCCAGATCGATGTCTTTCTGCGGCGTCTGCTGCGCCTTTTTCTGGAAGGCATGCAGGACGTAGACGGCATCCGCCGTCTTCACCGTGTAGAACACTCGAAACGTCCCGTCCTCACCCCAGACCCTGAACTCGCGGACAGCAGGGCCGATCTGTGGAAACGGCTTCCAGTCGCTCGGGGAGAGCCCTCGCTGCAGTCTTCGGATGATCCGGCCGCACTCCTCGCGCATCTCCGTGGGGAAATCCCGCAGTCGATCACGGCTGTCACCGAGGAAGGCGACGGGAAGCATCGACATCCATCCATATCTATATCGAATTAGATATAGTCGATGGAGGGCTCAGTGACAAGGACGGGCGACTACGCCCGGCCTCACTCCACGCTCACCGCCCGCGTCGCCAGCACGCGCAGGCCGCTGACGGGGGCGTCCATCACATAGCGCAGCTCATAGGGGCCGGGCTGGTCGGGGCCGTCCAGCGTCGCCTCGACGTTCTCCTGCGGGAAGAAGGACGGGCCTTGCGCCTCGGGGGCGGCGCCGGCCGGGACCAGCACGACGCGGTCGCGCTCGCCATTGGGGCCGATGCCGCGCACCGGCAGGGCCTGGCCGCGGCCGATGCGGGCCGGTGCGGCCAGGGTCGCCTCCGGCGGCGTGGTGACGAGCGACTGGCGCAGCAGGATGACGGGCGCGCCGTTCTGGTCGCGCGTCAGGCGCAGCTCATAGGCGCCGGCCTCGCCCGGCGTGGGCAGGCTGGCCGAGGGGCGGGCGCCGAGCGCCACCACGACGATGGCGGTCGCGGGCGGGTCGGTCGGGCGGGCGATGGCGAGCCTCGCGCCGTCGGGCACCCGGCCGACGAGGACGGCCAGCGGGGACCCGGCCATCACCCGCTGCGAGGCCGAGAGCGAGGGCGCCGTTGCCGTCGGCGCAGGCTTTCGCGGCTGCGGCTGCGCGGGCAGGGGGGCGCAGGCGAGCGCCAGCGCCCCTGCCAGCGCCGCCGCGAGCCTTCTCGCTTCGAACCTTGCCGCTGCGAACCGTCTCACCGGTGCGCCTTCGCCCGGATATGGGCGGCGAGCTTCGGGCTGCGTGCCGTCAGCGCCCGGAAATCGATCTGGTCGAGCACCAGCAGTTTCGTCGGCTCGGTGGCGGTGGCGGCGGTCACGCAGGGCGAATGGCTGACGATGGCGACGTCGTCGAGCGTCAGCGCCCCGAAGAAATGGCCTTCGTCCAGCCGGGCCTTGCCGCTGGCCACCGCGATCTCGACCTCGCCGCTGGCGACGAAATAGAGCGCCTGCAGGGGATCTCCCGCATGGGCGACGACGGCGCCGGCCTTGACCGTGCGCGCGCGCAGGAACTGCATCACCTCGGCGATCTCGACCGCATCGAGCTGGCCGAACAAGGGCACGCTCGCGATCATGCTCCAGGTCACCACGAATTCGCGGCGGTGGATCTCCTGCGCGAAGGCGGTGGCGACGATGCCCACCGGCAGGGCCAGCATGACGAGGCCGAGCACAGCCGTGACGGCCGCGACCGCCTTGCCGGCGGCGGTGATCGGGAAGACATCGCCATAACCCACCGTGGTCAGGGTGATGATCGCCCACCACATCGCATCGGGAATGGTGCCGAGCTTGTCGGGCTGGGCCTCGTGCTCGACGAGATGCATCAGGCTCGCCGCCATCAGCATCACGCCCATCAGCACGACGAAGCAGGCGAAGAGCGCCTTGCGCTCGGCGTGGAGTGCGGCCGCGAGCGAGGCCATGCCCGGCGAATAGCGCCCGAGCTTGAAGAAGCGCAGCAGCCGCAGCAGCAGGAGCGCCCGCAAATCGCTCAGGCCCAGCATGGCGAAGGCGAGCGGCAGCGTCGCGAGCAGGTCGATCACCGCCGGCAGCGAGGTCGCATAGGCCAGCCGCGCGCGCGCCGGCGTCAGCCCGCGATAGCGCGCATGTTCGGGCGCCGACCAGAGCCGCACGCCATATTCCAGCGTGAAGACGACCAGCGACACCGCCTCGAACACCTTGAAGCTCGGTCCGTATCGCAGCGCCAGATCGGGGATGGATTCGAGCACGATCGCGACGACATTGGCGCAGATCAGCAGGACGAGGCCCCTGTGGATCCACGCCGCGACGGCGTCGTTGCCGGCGCCGTGATCGATCCAGAGATGAAACCGGCGCCGCCATCCCGCCAGGACGGATGCGGCGCCCGTGCCCATCGTCAGCCCATCGCCGCGGCGACGGCCTCGAGCGCGGCTTGCGCCTTGTCGCCGTCGGGCCCGCCGGCCTGGGCCATGTCGCGGCGTCCGCCGCCGCCCTTGCCGCCGAGCGCCTCGGAGGCCGCGCGCACCAGCGCGACCGCGTCGAAGCGCTCGGTCAGGTCCGGCGTGACGCCGACGACGACGCCGGCCTTGCCGTCCTCGGCGACGCCTACGATGGCGACGACGCCCGAGCCGATGCGGGTCTTGGCCTCGTCGGCGAGGCTCTTCAGATCCTTCATCTCGACGCCGCTGATGGCGCGCGCCAGGAGCTTGGTGCCGGCGATCTCCTGGACCGGGTCCTGCGCCTCGCCGCCGCCGCCCATGGCGAGCTTCTTGCGGGCGTCGGAGAGCTCGCGGTCGAGCTTGCGGCGCTCCTCGATCAGCGCGGCCAGACGCGGGCCGGCCTCGTGGGCGGGCACCTTGAGCAGGCTGGCGAGCCCATCGAGCAGGCGGGACTCGGTGTTGAGCCGCAGACGCGCGCCGTTGCCGGTCATCGCCTCGAGGCGGCGGACGCCGGCTGCGACCGCGCTCTCGCCGACGATGCTGACGAGGCCGATATCGCCGGTGCGGCTGGCGTGGGTGCCGCCGCAGAGCTCGACCGAATAGGCGCGGCCGGTGGCGTTGGTTCCCATCGCGACGACGCGGACCTCGTCGCCGTATTTCTCGCCGAACAGCGCGCGGGCGCCCGAGGCGATCGCCTCGTCGACGCTCATCAGCCGGGTCGAGACGGGCTCGTTCTTCAGCACGATGGCGTTGGCGATCTCCTCGACCTCGCGCAGCTCCTCGTCCGAAATCGGCTTGGGATGCGAGAAATCGAAGCGCAGCCGATCGGGCGAGACCAGCGAGCCCTTCTGCGCGACATGATCGCCGAGCACGAGCCGCAGCGCCTCGTGCAGCAGATGGGTGGCGGAGTGGTTGGCGCGGATCGCGGTGCGGCGGGCATGGTCGACCGTCAGCTCGACGGCGGCGCCGCGCTTGAGCACGCCATCCTTGACGGTGACGGCATGGGCGAAGACATCGCCGAGCTTCTTCTGGACATCGCCGACGGTGGCGAGGAAGCCGGCGCCGCGGACCGTGCCGGCATCGCCGACCTGACCGCCGGATTCGCCGTAGAACGGGGTCTGGTTGACGATCATCAGCCCGCTCTCGCCGGCATTCAGGCTCTCGACCTCGGCATTGTCCCGGATCAGCGCGGTGACGACGCCCTCGGCGGTCTCGGTGTCGTAGCCGAGGAATTCGGTGGCGCCGAGCTTGTCGCGCAGCGGGAACCAGAGCTTCTCGGTCGCGGCTTCGCCGGTGCCGGCCCAGGCGGCGCGCGCCTTGGCCTTCTGCTGCTGCATGGCGGCATCGAAGCCATCCGTGTCGACGGTGACGCCGCGGGCGCGCAGCGCATCCTGCGTCAGGTCGAGCGGGAAGCCATAGGTGTCATAGAGCGTGAAGGCGACGTCGCCCTTCAGGCTCTGGCCGGCGGTCAGGTCCTTGGCGGCGTCGTCGAGCAGGGTCAGGCCGCGTGCCAGCGTGGTGCGGAAGCGGGTTTCCTCGAGCTGCAGCGTCTCGGTGATCAGCGCCTCGGCGCGCATCAGCTCAGGATAGGCGCGGCCCATCTCGCGGGTCAGCACCGGGACGAGCTTGTGCAGCAGCGGATCCCTGGCGCCGAGCAGCTGCGCATGGCGCATGCCGCGGCGCATGATCCGGCGCAGCACATAGCCGCGGCCCTCGTTGGACGGCAGCACGCCATCGGCGATCAGGAAGGCCGAGCAGCGCAGATGGTCGGCGATGACGCGGTGGCTCGCCTTCATCGGCCCGTCCGAGGGGACGTTGGTGAGGTCGGCGATGGCGGAGATCAGTGCCGCGAACAGGTCGATCGCATAATTGTCATGCGTGCCCTGGAGCACGGCGGCGATGCGCTCGAGGCCCATGCCGGTGTCGATCGAGGGCCGCGGCAGGTTCGTGCGAATGCCGCCCGCCGCCTCCTCATACTGCATGAAGACGAGGTTCCAGATCTCGATGAAGCGGTCGCCATCCTCGTCGGGCGAGCCGGGCGGGCCGCCGGGGATGTGGTCGCCATGGTCGTAGAAGATCTCGGAGCAGGGGCCGCAGGGGCCCGTATCCCCCATGCGCCAGAAATTGTCCGAGGTCGGGATGCGGATGATCTTCGAGTCGGTGAGGCCGGCGATCTTCTTCCAGAGGCCATGCGCCTCGTCGTCCTCGGAATAGACGGTGACCGTCAGCTTCTCCTTGGGCAGGCCATATTCGCGGGTGACCAGGGTCCAGGCGTGCTCGATCGCCTGTTCCTTGAAATAGTCGCCGAAGGAGAAGTTCCCCAGCATCTCGAAGAAGGTGTGGTGGCGGGCGGTGTAGCCGACATTGTCGAGGTCGTTGTGCTTGCCGCCGGCGCGGACGCATTTCTGCGCGGTGGTGGCACGGACGTAAGGCCGCTTCTCCTGGCCTGTGAAGACGTTCTTGAACTGCACCATGCCCGAATTGGCGAACATCAGCGTCGGGTCGTTGCGCGGCACGAGCGGGCTCGACGCCACCACCTCATGGCCCTGGCCCTTGAAATAGTCGAGGAAGGTGGACCGGATTTCGTTGACGCCGCTCATCGCTTTTCGAACTCTTGGCTATCGGGCTGCCGGCCGGGCCGGGCCGGCGGTTTCAAGCGTTCTAGTGAGGCCGCTTGCCGCTGTCGAGAGAGTGAAGAGCGCAAGGCGTTGAGCCCAAACGACAACGGGCGACCCGAGGGCCGCCCGATCGTTTGCGTCAAAAGCAGCGGGCTTCATGTGAGCCTTCATCCTAAGGAGCAGCCATAGGCTGCGTCTCGAAGGATGGTTCAGCTGTCGCCCGAGCCTCCTGGAGCATCCTTCGAAACGCCGCGTGCCGCGGCTCCTCAGGATGAGGGCTCGGTGAGGACGCTCAGGCCTCGCCCTCGTCGAGATCATCCGCCGTCGGGGTCGCCTGGTCGAGGATGCGCTCGGCGACGAGGCCGGAGTTCTGGCGGATCGTGGCCTCGATCTTGGCGGCGATCTCGGGATTGGCCTTGAGGAAGGTCTTGGCGTTCTCGCGGCCCTGGCCGAGGCGCTGGCTGTCGAAGGAGAACCAGGCGCCGGACTTCTCGACCATGCCGGCCTTGACGCCGAGATCGACGAGCTCGCCGACCTTGGAGATGCCCTCGCCGAACATGATGTCGAACTCGACCTGCTTGAAGGGCGGCGCGACCTTGTTCTTGACGACCTTGACGCGGACCTGGTTGCCGGTGGCCTCGTCACGCTCCTTCAGCGTCGAGACGCGGCGGATGTCGAGGCGCACGGAGGCATAGAACTTCAGCGCGTTGCCGCCGGTGGTCGTCTCCGGGGAGCCGTACATCACGCCGATCTTCATGCGGATCTGGTTGATGAAGATGACCATGCAGTTCGAGCGCGAGATCGACGCCGTCAGCTTGCGCAGCGCCTGGCTCATCAGGCGGGCCTGCAGGCCGGGCTGGACGTCGCCCATCTCGCCCTCGATCTCGGCGCGCGGGGTCAGCGCGGCGACCGAGTCGACCACCAGCACATCGATCGCGCCGGAGCGGACGAGCGTGTCGGTGATCTCGAGCGCCTGCTCGCCGGTGTCGGGCTGGGAGATCAGCAGGTCGTCGAGATTGACGCCGAGCTTGCGGGCATAGACCGGATCGAGCGCGTGCTCGGCGTCGACGAAGGCGCAGACGCCGCCCTTCTTCTGGGCCTCGGCGATGGTGTGCAGGGCCAGCGTGGTCTTGCCGGAGGATTCAGGGCCGTAGATCTCGATGACGCGGCCGCGCGGCAGGCCGCCGACGCCGAGCGCGATGTCGAGGCCGAGCGAACCGGTCGAAATCGTCTCGATCTCGATCGCCTGCTGGTTCTTGCCCAGGCGCATGATCGAGCCCTTGCCGAAGGCGCGCTCGATCTGCGAGAGCGCCGCATCCAGCGCCTTGGCCTTGTCCATCGAGGACCCTTCCACCAGTTTCAGATTCGCCTGACTCACGACTCGCGCTCCTTATGGCAGGGGCGCGGGGACATCTCAATCCGCGCCAATGGCGTAGGATGGTCATGGTTTGTTCTGGTTCGCAAGTTCTTTTTCTGTTCTCTTTTCAGGGCTCCTGACAGGAGGTGGCAGGAGGGGGTATGGCTGGCGACGGCGGGGCGCGGATGGCCGCGGTTCCGAGGGCGGAGGAATGTCGGCATGAGCAGGCGCGCACGCGATTATGGGTTGATCTGCGGCACGCTGCCGCCGGGGCCGCTGAATGCGATCACCGACGTCGCCGGCTTGCGCGTCGGCCATCGCAGCCTGCGCGAGGGGAACGTTCGCACGGGCTTCACGGCGGTGCTGCCGCATGAGGGCGATCTTTTCCGTGGGAAGCTGCGGGCCGGCTGCGACGTCCTCAACGGCTTCGGCAAGAGCGCCGGGCTGGTGCAACTCGCCGAGCTCGGCCAGATCGAGACGCCGATCCTGCTGGGCAACACCTTTTCGGTGGGTGTCGGGTTCGACGCGCTGGTCAGCCGGGCGCTGGCTGGCAATCCCGAGATCGGACGCGAGACCGGAACGGTCAATCCGCTCGTGCTGGAGTGCAATGACGGGTTCCTGTCGGATATCCGCGCGCGGGCCCTGACCGAGGCCGATGCCCAGGCCGCGCTCGACGCGGCCGTGGGCGGGCCTGTGGCCGAAGGGGCGGTCGGCGCCGGCTCGGGGATGAGCGCCTTCGGCTTCAAGGGCGGCATCGGCACGGCGTCGCGGCTGATGCGGCTGGACGGCCGGGACTTCACGCTGGGCGTCCTCGTGCTGGCCAATTTCGGCGCGGCCGGCGATCTCGTCCTGCCCGATGGGCGCCGGCCCGTGCCGCCGGTGCCGACGCCTTTCACGCCCGAGCGCGGCTCGGTCATCATCGTGCTCGCGACCGATCTGCCGCTCGAGTCACGGCAACTGACCCGGGTGGCGCGGCGCTGCGGCGCGGGTCTGGCGCGGCTGGGCGCCTTCTGGGGCCATGGCAGCGGCGACATCGCGGTGGCGTTCAGCACGGCGGGCCGCATCGCCCATCACGAGGCGGCGGACATCCTGCCGATGGCGGTGCTCAACGAAAGCCGGATCGACTGGCCGTTCCGCGCCGCCACTGAAGCGACGCAGGAGGCGGTGCTGAACTCGATGCTGGCGGCGCCGGCCGTGACCGGGCGCGACGGCAACAGCCGGCCCTCGCTGGCGGATGCGCTCGGCTGAGCGCTCACCCCATCGCCGCCTTCACCGTCTCGACCAGCTGCTTCATCGTGAAGGGCTTCGGCAGGAACTGGAAATCCTCGCCCTCGGGCAGGTTCTTGCGGAAGGCTTCCTCGGCATAGCCGGAGACGAAGACGACCTTGGTGGCGGGGTTGCGCTGGCGCAGCTCGCCGAGCAGCGTCGGGCCGTCCATCTCCGGCATCACCACGTCGGAGACGACGAGGTCGATCTGGCCGTCATGGGCGAGGAAGATGTCGAGCGCCTCGACGCCCGAGGCCGCCTCGTGGACGGTGTAGCCGCGCGAGACCAGCATGCGGGCGTTGAGCGCGCGGACCGCGTCCTCGTCCTCGACCAGCAGGATGACGCCGGCGCCGGTGTGGTCGGCGGCGACCTTCTTGGGGGCTTCCTTGACCGCGGCCTCGGCGGCGATCTCCTCTTCGCTGGGGACATGGCGGGGCAGGAAGATCCGGAAGATCGTGCCGCGGCCGACGACCGAGTCGCAGAAGACGAAGCCGCCGGTCTGCTTGACGATGCCGTAGACCATGGAGAGGCCCAGGCCCGTGCCCTTGCCGACCTCCTTGGTGGTGAAGAAGGGCTCGAAGATCTTGTCGAGATGCTCGGGCGCGATGCCGGTGCCTGAATCCTCGACCTCGAGCAGGACATAGTCGTCCATGGGGAGGGCGGCGTGGGCGAAGCCCGCGCAGTCGGCGCGCTCGACATTGCGGGTGCGCACGGTGAGCTTGCCGCCGTCGGCCATGGCGTCGCGGGCGTTGACGGCGAGGTTGACGATGACCTGCTCGAGCTGGCCGAGATCGGCCTTGACCGGCCAGAGGTCGCGGCCCTGGCGGACGTCGAGCGTGACCTTGTCGGCGACGACGCGCTTCAGCATCAGCGAGAGGTCCGACAGCACGTCGCCGAGCTCCAGCACCTGCGGGCGCAGCGTCTGGCGGCGCGAGAAGGCGAGCAGCTGCCGCACCAGCGCCGCGGCGCGGTAGGCGTTCTGCTTGATCTGCATGATGTCGGGGAAGGAGGGGTCCGTCGGGCGGTGGCTCGCCAGCAGGAACTCCGAGGCGTTGATGATGACCTGCAGCACGTTGTTGAAATCGTGCGCGATGCCGCCGGCGAGCTGGCCGACGGCCTGCATCTTCTGGGCCTGGTCGATGTTGTCCTTGAGCTTGCGCTCGGCGGTGGTCTCCAGCGCGTAGATGATGGCGCGCTCGCCGTCGCCATCCTCGGTCGCCGCCACGGGCGAGAGATAGAGCCGCGCCGAGCGGGCCTCGTCGGCGGCCAGCGTCAGGTCGAGCGGGGTGATCTCGGAACGGCCCTCCATCGCCTCGGTCAGCGCCCGGTCGAGCCCGCCGCCCGGCGCGACGAGGTCATGGATCGTCGAGGGCTGCGGCCCGGCCGGGGTCAGGCGGGCGAAGGCGGCGTTGGCGCGCAGGATGGCGCCGTTGCGGTCGACGGTGGCGATCGCCATCGGCGTCGAGTGGAAGAAGCGGGCGAAGCGGATCTCGGCCTCGCTGCCGACGTCGGTACCGGCCTCGCCGGGGGCGCGGTTGAGGACGAGCGTGCGCGAGGGGCCGGCGCGGCCGTCGCTGCCGAAGGCGACCTGGTGGTGCAGGCGCACGGGCAAGGGCGCGCCGTTGCGGCGCTTGAGATCGACGTCGAGCACCTCGACGCGCACATCGCCGGCATGGCCGCGAATGGCCTGGACGAGCGCGGCGGCGGCCGGCGTCGCGATGTCGTCGAGATGCAGGCCGCCGGAGCCGAAGCGGGCGAGGTCGAAGTCGAGCCAGCCGGAGAGGGTGGCGTTGAGATAGGAGACCTCGCCATCGGCGTCGATCGAGACGAAGCCGGCGGGCGCATGGTCGAGATAGTCGATCGCGTGCTGGAGCTCCTGGAAGGCGTTCTCCTGGCGCTCGCGCTCCGGCGTGACGTCGGAGACCGACCAGAGCGTCGCGGGCCGCCCGTCGCGGCGCACCGGCGAGACCTTGATGCGGTACCAGCCGACGGCGCCGCGCCCGCCCAGCGCCGGCTCGAGCCGGACCTCCTCGACGAGCTTGCGGCTCTCGCGGGCGGCGGTGGCGAGGCGGTAGATCGCCTCCGAGACCTCGGCGCGGCCGGTGAAGAGGCTGCCGACCGGGCGCAGATCGCTGGCGCCGCGTGCGCCGGCCAGGGCCAGATAGGCCTCGTTGGCATAGACGATCGCGGTCTCGCCCTCGGTGACGACGACGCCCTCGTCGGCGCGGTCGACGATCGCCTTGGTCAGGTCGTTGCGGGCGGCGCGGCCGGAGAACTGCACGAGCCCGATGGCGAAGGCAAAGAGGCCGAAGACGCCGACGACCGAGAGCAAAGCGAGCAGCCCCAGGATCAGCGGCTGCGCCCATTCGTTGGCGATGAAGCCGAGCGCGACGGCGGCGCCGACGAGCAGCCCCGCCACCAGCAGGATGATGCCGATATGGCCCGGCTTGTCGGAGCGATCGATCGCAGTCGTGGTGCCGCCCATTGCGGTGTGGTCCGTCCCTTGTGGCGACGCGCCGGCCCGATGGCGACCGTCGAGGCTTCCCGGCGAGTTAGGCGCGGCGGCGCTTCAGGCGCAAGACGTATCCGATGACTTCCGCCACCGCCTGGTAGTGTTCGACAGGAATTTCTTCGTCGATGTCGACGCTGGCGTAGAGCGCGCGTGCCAGCGGCACGTTCTCGACGATCGGGACCTCGTGCTCGCCGGCGACCTCGCGGATCTTCAGCGCCACCGCATCGACGCCCTTGGCGAGGCAGAGCGGGGCGGCCATGCCGGGCTCGTAGCGCAGAGCGACGGCGTAGTGGGTCGGGTTGGTGATGATCACGGTCGCCTTGGGGACCTGCGCCATCATGCGCTTGCTGACGCGCTGCATCCGGATCTGGCGCAGCTTCGCCTTGATCTCGGGATTGCCTTCCGAGTTCTTGTACTCGTCCTTGAGTTCCTGCCGCGTCATCTTCTGGCGCTGGTACCAGGAGAAGCGCTGCCAGACGAAGTCGCCGAGCGCGACCACGGCGAAGAGCGCGAGTGCCGCCGCCATCAGCTTGATCGCCAGGACGAGGGTGGCCGGCAGCAGCGCCGCGACGCTCATCTGCGCGAAGCCCTCGAGCCGGTCATGCTCGTTCCAGAGCGTGATCCAGAGCACGGCGCCGACGAGAGCGGTCTTGGCCAGGCCCTTGGCGAAGTTGACCCAGGCCTCCTTGCCGAACATGCGCTTGGCGCCGGCCATGGGCGAGATCCGGTTGAGCTTCGGCATCAGCGGGTCGAAGGTCCAGAGCGGCTTGTGCTGGACTAGCGCGCCCGCCAGCGCCGCGACGAGAATGAAGGCGAAGGGCAGGCCGAGCGCGGCGAAGCCGGTCATCACGCCCTGCTTGGCCACATTCGCGAAGGCGGCGCCGTCGGAGGGCACCTGGTGGGCGTTCATCAGGAAGGCGCGCAGCGAGAGCGCGCTGTCGCGGGCGGCCCAGCCGGCGCCGACCAGCAGCGCGAGCGTGAAGCCGCAGAGCACGAAGAAGGTGCCGATCTCCTGCGATCTGGGAATGTCGCCTTTCTCGGCGGCCTGATCCAGCTTTCGCTGGGTCGGCTCCTCTGTTCTGTCCTCGTTGTCGGCCTCCTCTGACATCGGCGCTCAGTTCCCCGTGAACTGGCGCAGGAAGCCGCCGAGATCGCCCAGGAAGACGCTCATCATCACGCCGACGACGGCGAAGAGGACGAGCATGCCGCCGAGGATCGAGGCCGGGACCGCGAGGAAGAAGACCTGGAGCTGCGGCATCATCCGGGCGAGCACGCCGAGCCCGAGATTGAACAGCAGGCCGAAGACGATGAAGGGCGCCGATATCTGCACGGCCAGCGCGAAGCCCTGGGAGGCGGCGCGCACCGCCAGGGCCATCACGTCGCCGAGCTCGGGATTGCCGCCCGGCGGCAGCAGCCGGTAGCTCTCATGGATCGCGACGATGGCGACATGGTGCAGGTCGCTGGTCAGAATCAGCGTGATGCCGAGCATGGTGAGCAGGTTGCCGATCGAGGGGTTCTGCGTGCCGCCGGTGGGATCGACCGTCATCGCGAAGCCGAGACCCATGGTCTGGGCGACGAGCGTGCCGGCCGTCTGCAGGCAGGCCATGACGAAGCGGGCGCAGACGCCGATGACGAGGCCGATCAGCACCTCGCCGAGCAGGAGGGAGACCACGCCGGCCGTGCCGGAGGGCAGCTGCAGCAGCGGGCGCGCCATCGGCACCATCATCAGGGCGATGAAGAAGGCCAGCGACAGCCGGGCGCGCGAGAAGATGAAGCGCTCGCCGATGCCGGGCATGAGCATCACCATCGTGCCCACCCGCGCGAAGACGAGCACGAAGACGGCGCTGATCTCGGGCAGGATCGCGATCTGCATCGTGCCTCCGGGCCCTCGTCGCCAGTCGGGGCGCCGCGGGGCCGGTCCGCCGGGGAGGGCGAGGCACGGCAGCGGCAGGCTCATTCGCCCGTGGCGATTCGGACGGCGACCCGTCCCATATAACCCGCCAGCGCGTCGCCCATGAACGGCAGAAACAGCATCATCGCGGCAAAAACGGCGATGATCTTGGGCACGTAGACGAGCGTCTGCTCCTGGATCTGGGTCAGCGCCTGGATCAGCGAGACGGCGAGGCCGACGATGAGGGCCACCATCATCAGCGGCCCGCCGGCCTTGAGAAAGACCATGATGCCGTCGCGGGCGACGTCGAGAATGGCTCCGGATGTCATTGATGTCGTCCTGATCGGCCGGGCTTTAGACCGGCATCCGCATGATTTCTTCGTAAGCCGCGATGACGCGGTCGCGCACGGCGACCAGCGTCTCGATCGCGGCCTCGCTCTCGGCGACGGCGGTGACGACGTCGACGACGTCGGCGCGGCCGGCGGCGACGGACGCCGCCTGCGCATCGGAGCGCCGGCCGGCATCGGCGGTGGCCTCGAGCGCCTTGCCGATCATGGAGGCGAAGTCGGGGCCTCCGCTGGCGGAGCCGGAGGCGGTCTGCGGCTTGCGGAGCAGGTTGCCCGCGCCCATCCCCTGGATCGAGGCATAGGCGCCGGCGGCGAAGCTGGGCGTGGCCATGACGGTCGTTCCCTTCAGGCGCGCAGGATGTCGATGGTGCGCTGGATCATCCGGCGCGTCGACGAGATCAGGTTGAGATTGGCCTCGTAGCTGCGCTGGGCCTCGCGCATGTCCATCGTCTCGATCAGCGAGTTGACGTTGGGCATCTTGACGTTGCCGGCGGCGTCGGCCGTCGGGTTGCCCGGCTCGTACTTGACCCGGAAGGCGCTCTGGTCGCGCTGGACGCGGCCCATGTCGACCACCTGCGCCTCGAGCTCGCGGTCGAAGCGGCGCTGGAAGGTCGGAATCTTGCGGCGATAGGGGTCGGCCCCGGCGCGCTCCGGCCCCGAATCGGCGTTGGCCACGTTCTCGGCGATGACGCGCATGCGGCCGGACTGGCTGCGCAGCCCCGACGTCGCCACCGCGATGCTCTTGAGAAGATCCATGTCGCCCGTTCTCCCTGGTCCGCGATGCGGGCGCCTCGACGGCGCCCGACGGCGTCAGCGCCCTTTGCCGATCGCGATCTTCATCAGCCCGAGGCCCTTGCTGTAGAGCGAGGCGGCGAGCTGATAGTCGGACTGGTTCTGGGCGACCTTCATCATTTCGTCCTCGAGATTGACGGCGTTGCCGCTGGGCGTCGTCTCGAAGCGGCGGGCGCGGGCACTGTCGAAGCCGTCGCTGCGGCCGCCGATGCCCATGTGCCCCTCGCTGGTGCGCGCCAGCGAGACACCGCCGACGCCGCCGGCGCCACCCGCCCGGATCGTCGGCGCCTTGACGTCCATCGGCCGGAAGCCGGGGCTGTCGGCATTGGCGACGTTCTCGGCCAGCACCTTCTGGCGCGACTGGTGGAAATGCATGCGCGTCTTGAGCGCCTGCATCAGGTTTCCGCCTGTGCCCAGGGCCGAATTCGCCATGACGGTTGCCCTCCCACTGCCGGCACGAAGCCGCTGCACTGGGTAAATCTTGCCGGGTGCATGGTTAACGAGCGGTTAAAGCCGCCGGGTTTCGAGCATCCGGTTAACCACGGATTCACCATGTTTCCTGAAAGCGCGGGCGCTATGCTATAGCCAGCGTGTTCAACATCGGGTGGATTCCGGCAGCCGGGACCCGGCCCCGCCGTCGCTTATGAGGCAGACCTTGCAGAGCTTGTTTGGCTTCGATCTCCCGACCGCGCAGAAGTGGGTCATCGCCTTCGGCGTCATTCTGGTCCTGCTGGTGCTGCTGGGCCTGTTCGCGCGGCAGATCAAGGATGGCCGGCTGCGCATCAAGGGGCAGGGCGGCGGCCGCGCCCGGCAGCCGCGGCTTGGCGTGGTCGACATCCACGATCTCGACCGCCAGCGCCAGCTCGTGCTGATCCGCCGCGACAATGTCGAGCATCTGGTGATGATCGGCGGCGCCTCCGACGTGGTCGTCGAAACCAACATCGTGCGCAGCGGCGGGCGGGCGGCGATGCCCGCCCAGCCGGATTTCGGCCTGCCCGACCGGCCGCTGCCCTTCGACACGCTGATCCCGCCCGAGCCGCGCGAACCGGCCGAGGACCCGCGCCGCGCCGCACCGCCGGCCCCGGTGGCGCCGGTCCCGGCCTTCCCGGAGCCGCCGCCGCGCGTGCCCTCGCGCCTGTCGCCCACGGCGGCGGAGGCTGCTGTCGCGGCCGCGGCGGGCGGCGCCGCCCTGCTGGGCGCGGCCGCGGTGGCGAAGGCGGCGATGCCGCCCGTGCCCGCAACGCCCGCTCCGGCGCCCGTGATCCCCGAGCCCGTGATCGCTCCGCCGCCCGTGCCGGTGGCTCCGGCGCCATCGGTTCAGCCGCCGAATTTCGCGCGCGACCATGCGCCGGCCCCCGTCGCCAGCCCGGTCGAGCTCGACGACATGGCGCGCCAGCTCGACGAGGCGCTGAAGCGTCCGTTCTCCGCGGTGCGCCCGTCGTCTGCGCCAGCGGCCGCTGCGCCGATCCCGTCTCCCGTGCCGGAGCCCGTGGTGAAGCCGGCCGAGCCGGCGCCCGCGCCGGTCAAGAGCGAGGCCCCGCCGGTCTTCGTGCCGGCTCCGGAACCCGTATCCGCTCCCGCTCCCGCGCCGACGCGGATCGTGCCGCTCGATGTCGAGGCGGAGCTGGAGATGGCGCTCGGCCTGAAGCCCGAGCGCATCGTGCCGAAGCCCGCCGCGGCGGTCGTCCCGCCCGAACCGCCCAAGGCGGCGGAGCCCAACAAGCCGGTCGAGCCGCCGAAGCCGCCGCCGGCCCCTGTCGCAGCCGCGCCGCTCCCGCTGCCCCCCGAGCCCGCCGCGCCGGCCGCTCCCGACATCGACCTGCGCCCGCCGGCGATGGCGGCCGAGCCCGCCGCGGCGAGCGAGCCCGTGATCGCGGTCGCCGCGGCGCCCGTCGTGCCGCCGGCGATGCCCGAGCCGGTTGCCGAGCCCGAGCCCAAGCCCGAATCCCCGTCCAAGCCGGAGCCCGAGGCTGATCCCAAGGCGATCGACCCCTTCTCCGTCGATGCGATCGAGGCGGAGTTCGCCCGCCTGCTCGGCCGCGACCCGCAGGCGAAGTCCTGAGCCGCGCGATCAACAGGTTTCGCGCGCACGCGGCACTCTGACGCCGCTGCGCCCGTTGCTGGCGCAGCGAACCCGGCTCTAGCGTGGCGAAGTCCGACGGGTTGATTCGGGCGCAACCACGGCCGTGTGCGGGACCATGATCTGCTTCTCTGCGAGATGGCGCCGCTGCGTGCGGAGCCCGCGCGCCGTGACCGGCAGGCTCGCCCTGTGGGCGATCCTGCTGGCCGTGCCTGCGGGGCCGGCGCTGGCGCAGACGCTTTCGCTCGATCTCGGGCAGGGCGGCGGCGTCGCCGAGCGCGCGCTCCAGCTGATCGCGGTCATCACCGTGCTGTCGCTGGCGCCGTCGATCCTGATCATGGTGACGTCGTTCACGCGCATCGTCGTCGTGCTGTCGCTGCTGCGCTCGGCGCTCGGCACGCAGACGGCGCCGCCCAACGCCGTGATCATCGGGCTGGCGGTGTTCCTCACCGGCTTCGTCATGGCGCCGACCCTGCGCGAGGCCTACACCACCGCCGTCGCGCCGCTGGTGGCGGGGCAGATCCAGCCGGCCGAGGCCTATAACCGCGGCATCATCCCGTTCAAGACCTTCATGCTGCGGCATGTCCGCGAGAAGGATCTGGCGCTGTTCATGGAGATGTCGCGCGAGCCGCCGCCGGCGACGCCGCAGGAGGTCCAGATCCATGTGCTGGTGCCGGCCTTCATGATCTCGGAGCTGCGGCGCGCCTTCGAGATCGGCTTCCTGCTGTTCGTGCCCTTCCTGATCATCGATCTCGTCGTCGCGTCGATCCTGATGTCGGTGGGCATGATGATGCTGCCACCGGTGACGGTGGCGCTGCCGTTCAAGCTGATCTTCTTCGTCCTCGTCGACGGCTGGGGGCTCGTCGCCGGCTCGCTCGTGAAGAGTTACGGCGGCTGAGGGGCGGACTCCGTCTCAGCTTCGCCCGGGGGCGGGCGGCGTGCCCGCGGGCGGGGCGCCGGCGGCGGCCGGCGTCGGCGGCAGGGGCGCATCGGGCGCCGGAGGCTCGGCCGAAGCCTCGGGCTTCTTCTGGCGCGGGGCCGCCGAATAGGCCGGATAGCGCTCGCGATAGGCCTGCATGAAGTCCGACAGGTTGTCGGCACCGGCCGCCGCCGCGGCGCGGGCCATGTCGCGGATGTCGGCCGCCCTGGTGCGGTTGGCCCCGGTGACGAAGGCGAAGGTGCGCGCGTCGGTGCTCTGCGCCATCTTGCTCGCGAACTTGCTGCGCAGCCGGTCGAGGGAGAGCGCCTCGTCGGCCATGACATAGGAGATGGCCGCCCGCATCACGTCGGCGCGCTGGCCGTCGGTCAGGGGCGTCTCGCCGCGCCAGCTCTCGGCCAGGAGGCGCTCATGCGACTCGCCGGCCTCGCGCCAGCGCCGCCCGGTCCAGTAGATGTCGGCCCGCAGACGGTCGATCTCGGGCCCGCGCTCGACCTCGAGCAGGTCGAGCGCCTGGTCGGTGCGCGAGAGATCGGACAGGGCCTTGGCCTCGAGCAGGAGGCGGGCGCGCTTGACGTCGGCGGGCAGCTCGACGAGGCGCGTGCTGTTGAGGGCGCGGATCGCCTCGGCCGGCTTGCCGTTCATCAGGTTGACCATGGCCAGCCGTGCCGCGACGGTGGAGCGGGCCGCGCCGGAGAGCCGCCGCTCGATCTGGTAGCGCAGGATCTCGCTGGCCTGGTCGAGCAGGTCGAGGCCGATGAGGCGGTCGGCGAGGAGCAGCGTGATTTCGTCGCCGCGCCGGCCGATCGGCAGGAAGTCCTTGAAGTCGTAGAACAGCGCCAGCGCCTCGATGCGCGGCAGCTTGTCGAGGCCGGAGCCGGTGAACAGGTCGGCGAAGCGCTGGGCCGTCTCGTCCTGCATGCGCCGCGTCAGCGGGTGCTCGGGGAAGGTCTCGCTCGCCCGCCGCGCGACCATGAAGGCGTCGCGCCAGCGCTGGGCATCGCCATAGAGCCGTCCGAGTTCGGCCAGCGCCTCGATCTCGAGTTCGCCGCCGCGCCAGATGATCGACACCGTCTCCAGACGCGCCAGGATCTCGTCGGGCCCGATATCGGCGCGCTTTTCGGCCTGGACGAGCTTGACCGCGCGAAGCTGCGCCTCCGCCGCAACGGGCCGGCTGCGGGCCTCGAAGAGCGGCCGATAGGCGGCGAGGGCGCTGTCGGGCCTGCCGGCGGCATCGTCCAGCATCGCCCGGAGCAGCTCGAGTTCCTCCTGGTTGACCGCGTCGGGTGGCAGGCCGGCCAAGAGCCCGACCTCGCGCTCGGCGGTCGTCATGTCCTGCGTCGCCAGGGCGGAGCGCGCCTTGGCGAGCCGCAGCTCCGCCTGGAGGTCGACCGGATAGCCATCGAGCATCGCGTCGCCGCGGCGGAAGCCGGCCATGGCGGGGGCATGGCGACCGCGCCGATGGTCGATCAGCGCGCGCCAGAGCCCGGTCTCGGGATCGTCCTTGATCGCCGGCGCCTCGAAGGCGTCGAGGGCCTCCTTGTGGCGGTGCATGCGGGTGGCGATCAGCCCCTTGAGAAACAGGGCCCCGCGGTTGGTGCGCATCGCGGGATCGTCCGCCATCACGGCCGCGAGCGGGCCCTTGGCCTCCGGCAGGAGGCCGTTGGCGGCATAGAAACGGGCCAGCGTCAGGCGCGTGTCGGATTTGCGGGCGCGCGAGGCGCCCACGATCTCGCGCAGCAGGGCGCGCTCCTGCTCGCGGACCGCGCCGACGACGAGGCTGTTCCACTGCTCGGTGTCGATCAGGGGCGTGCGGACGTCTGCCGCCTTGGCCTCGCCGTTCTTCTCCGGGGCGGCCACGTCCATCGAGACGGTCAGGCCGCCGCTGCGGCCGATGCGGACCTGCTCGGTGCCGGCGCGCACGAGGAGGTCGTCGGCCCGCGGCATGACGACGACGCCATGCGCGGTCGGCAGCAGGCCGAATTCGACGAACTGGTAGGGCTTCGCGGTGACCCGGACGGGGCCGGTCGCGGTCGCCACGGCCATCGGCAGCCCGGAGGGGCCGGCCTCCAGCCAGTGAACGCCGGTCATGCCGCGCAGGGGCACGGCGACGACGGTGAGGCCCTGGTCGTCATTCGTCCGGGTCGGCGCCAGCGGTTCGGCCGGCCTGCCGCCCTGTTCGCCAAAGGCGAGCGTCCAGGTCGTGGCGTCGTCGAAGAGGCGGGTGAGCGGCTGTCCGGCCAGCCGCAGCCGGACCAGCACGACCTTGCCCTCGCGGCTCACGCTCACATCCTCGACGATCTGCGGCAGGACGCCCTTGAGATCGGCGGGGTCGATCGTGTCGCGCGTGTCGAAGACCAGTGTCGCCAGGCCGCCCTCGACGAAGCCGGCGGCTCCCGTCCGGCGCGGGAAGCGGAAATCGAGCTTCGTGCCGTTGGCCGTGATCTTGACCGGCTGCGGATCGGGATCGACCACCGGCGGCGCGACGGTGGCTGCGGGCGCGGCGGCCGCCGGCGCAGCCTGGGCCTGGGCCTGGGCAGGGGCGTGTCGGTCGATGGGGCGGCTGCGGGCGGCGGAGCCGCAGCGGCCGTCGCCGCGGCCAGCTCGGGTGCAGGCGCCGGAGGCTGGGGCAGCGCCACGGCCGGGGGCGGGGCGGGCTTCAGCAGGTCGAGCAGCAGCCCGTCCTCGTCGCGGAAGCTGCGGACCTGCCAGTCCTTGGGCACCTTCAGGGCGAGCGTCGTGGCGCCGGCGGTCGTTTCCTGCCCGCGCAGGGCGATGCCGTCGGGGAGGGCATTGCGGACGGCGGCGGGGTCGACGGTCATGGGCCGGTCGAAGGTCAGCGTCAGCTCGCCATTGGCAAGCTCCGGCTTCAGATTGGTTTCCGGCGCGACGTCGAAGATCAGGCGCTCCAGCGTCGGCAGGCTGGCGCTGCGCACGCCGAGCGCCCGGCGCGACTGCAGGGCGGCGCGGGCGGCCTCGCGGGCCTTGGCCTCGGCGACGCGCAGCCGCTCGCTGATGTCTGCGAGCACCTCGGCGGGCGGGCCGGGCACCACGCCCTGCCAGTTCTCGGGCAGCAGATCGATGAAGGCGCGCTCGCCCGCCTCGATCAGATTGGCGCGATAGGGACGCGTCAGCGCGAGCCGCATGCCGCGCCCGTCCGGATCGACCCGGGCGACCGAGACATAGGTCGGCAATTCGCGCGCGATGCGGGCGACATCGACCTTGACGCTCGTGCCGAAGGCCACGACCAGCACGCCGTTGGAGACGCGGATGCGTGTCGGCGTCGGCTCGTCGAAGGTCAGAGACAGGCGGCCGAAGCCGGGCGGCATGACCTCGCCGCGCATGGTCGCGCTCGCCGCGAGCGCCGGCGCAGCGAGGCCGGCGGCGGCGACGAGGGCCGACAGGGCGATGCCGAAGGCGAGGGAACGCGGGAGACGCAAAGCCGGACACTCACGCAACACGACATGGTCGGAGCCGGCCGGACAGACCGCCCCGATCACCGGACGCTAGCCTGTCAAGGATAATGCAGGGTTAAGGGCGCGCGCCGGCCGGTGCGGCGGATCAGCGCCGCCGCGGGGCGGGCGCGATCGCCGGCAGTTCCGTGCCGGGGAGGGCGGAGGCGTCCAGCGCCGGGCCGGCCGCGACCGGGCTGCGCGCCATCGTTGCCAGCGCCACGGTCAGCTTCTCGGCCCGGTCGGGCGCCATCACGGCCAGCACCTCGGACATCTTGCGCGGGTTCATCTGCTGGACGACCGGGACGAGCACGTCGAGGCCGAGTCGGTCGAAGACGCGGGCGGCGTCCTTGGGCTTCATCGCCTCGTACATGATGACGAGGTTCTTGATGGCCTTGGACTCCTCGCCCGCCGGCTTGGGGGCCCCGCCGACACCCGCCTTGGTCTCGAGCTCCTTGAGATCGCCGACACGGCTGTCGAGCTTCTTCTCGGCGGTGTCGAGCAGGCGCTCGCGCATCTCGAGCTCGCGCATCCGCGACTCGATCTCCTCGCGCCGGGCGCCGAGCCGCTCCAGCAGGGCCTTCTCGGCCGGCGAGACCGGTGCGGCGACGCCGTTGATGATACCGGCCTTGTTGAGCGGGTTGGCGGCGCGGGCGGCCTCTTCCTTGGCGGCGGCCTCGGCCTTTTCCGCATCCTTCTTGGGATCGGGCTTGTCGACCGAGCCGGTCGTCTCGGGATCGAAGAAGGGCGGGTCGGGCGTATGGGCATGGGCGATGACCTTGGCCATGGCCCAGACCTCCTTCTCCGGCTTGGCCGGCTTCTCCGGCGCCGGGGCCGGGGCGGCGGCGATCACCGGCGAACTGGCCGGAATCTTTCCGGGATAGGGCTCCGACGTCCAGGCGAGCAGCTTCAGCGCCAGGAGACCCATGGCGCCGAGGATGACGGCTGGAAGCAGGCGGGGCCGCTCGATCACGCAGCGTGGCCCTCCAGCCGGCGCGCGGCGCGGGCCCGGATGGCGGCTGCCGACTGGGCGGCGCTCGCCAGCCGCGCGATCGGGGCCGGCTCGGCTGGCGCGGGGGCCTCGGCCGCCTTCGGCGCGACCAGCGCAGCGGCGCTGACGATCTGGCCGATGCGGTCCATCACGACCTGGCCGGCCTCGATCTGGGCGGCGAGGTCGGCGGCGTAGCGCTCGGCCGTCTGCAGCCGCTCGGCGAGCGTGCGGTCGCAATCGCCGAGCGTGTTCTTGAGCCCGGCGATGGCGCGCTCGGCGGTGTCGGTGGCGGCGATCAGGGCGCCCACGGTCTGGCGCATGCCGGCCTCGTCGGCCTTCAGGCGCTCGATGCGCTTGGTCAGCACGTAGCAGGTGATGATGGTGGCGACGAGGAGGCTGGCGACCAGCACGTCGGCGATGAGGGTGATCGTCATCTGGATACGCCTGTCAGGAGTTCTGGCCGTGCTGGTTGGAGTCGAAGGCGGCGATGGTCGTCTTGGAACGGCGCAGCGGGGTGACCACCTGCACCGCGATCTTGTCGTCGACCCGGCCGATGCGACCGTCGGTCACCACGAAGTCGCCGCAACGCAGCGAGACGAAGGAATCGGGGCGGGCATCGAACATCAGCGTGTCGCCGATCTCGAGCCTCATCATCCGCTTCAGCGGCATCTGCGTCTCGTGCAGCACGCAGGTCACCGGAACCTCGGTCTGCCAGACCTCGGTCGCGAGGTGGTTCTCCCAGATCGGATCGCGCCCGAGCTTCTCACCCATGAAGCTTTCGAGCAGCAGGTCGCGGATCGGCTCGATCGTGGCATAGGGCAGGATGATGTGGAGGGCGCCGCCGCGGCCTTCCATGTCGAACTTCAGCTCGACGCGGATGGCGGCGTTGGCGGGACGCGAGATCGAGACGAAACGCGGGTTCGACTCGATGCGGTCGATGGTGAAGGTCACCGGCGAGAGCGGCTTGAAGGCCGCCTCGGCATCGCCGAGAATCAGCGAGATGACGCGGCGGATCAGCCGGATCTCGATCGAGGTGAAGGGCCGCCCGTCGACACGCGGCGCCGGCTGGCCGCGCTTGCCGCCGAACATCGTGTCCATGATCGAGTACATCAGGGCCGATTCGATCGTGACCAGACCGAAATTGTCCCATTCCTCGGCCTTGAAGACCGAGAGCATCGCCGGCTGCGAGATCGAGTTGACATAGTCGCCGAAGCGCACCGAGCGGATGCTCTCGAGCGTGACCTCGACGTTGTCGGTGAAGAAGTTGCGCAGGCTGGTGGTGAGCAGGCGGACGAGACGCTCGAAGATGATTTCGAGCATCGGCAGGCGTTCATAGGAGACCGAGCCGGAATCGACGATCGCCTGGATGCCGTTGCGCTCGTTCTTGTCGTCGCCGAGCGAGAAACCGAGCATCGTGTCGATTTCGTCTTGGCTCATCAGGCGGTCGGTACCGCCTTCCGGTTCGCCTTCCTCCTCGACGATGTCGGGCATGGTGGCCCATTCGGCCGCCATGCTCTCCGGGCTCAGGGGCTCGTCCTTGGGAGGCGCGCCGGCGTTGTCGCGATCGCTCGTGCTCATGGGACTGTCGTCGCTTCCGTTACTGGACCTCGGCTCGACCCGGCCGGGTCACTGGATCAGCAGTTCCTTGAACAGCACCGCGTCGATCTTGGCCGGGAAGACCGTGACGTTGACGCGGCGCAGCAGCTCTTCCTTCAGGCGGTACATGCCGGCCGAGCCTTCGAGGTCGGAGGGGCGCAGTTCGCGCAGGAAGACCTGGAAGGCGTCCTCGACGCGCGGCAGCAGCGGCTTGATCTCGTCGGAAATCTTGGCGTCCGCGGTCTCCAGCACGACCTTGATCTTGATCATCGGCTGGCGCTCCTGCTGCGGGCCCCCGGCGATGCTGATCATCATGTCCTTCATCTCGATGAAGGCGACCGGCTTCTTGACGTTCTTGGCCGCCTCGGCCGCGGCAATCTGCTCGGGCGAGGGCTTCTTCATGAAGAAGAACCAGCCGCCGCCACCGGCGCCCGCCAGCACCAGGACGCCGGCGACGATGATGATCAGCTTCTTCTTGCTCTTGCCGCCGCCTTCGGCCGCGCCCTCGGCGGGGGCGCCGTCCTCGGCGGGTTTGGGCTTCTTCGCCATCGCTGCATGCCCCGGAATGCCTTGTGGCCCGCCTGCGGCGGACCGTCTGAGCCACCCTGAACAGTCACGGTTAACGCGTCGTTAAGGAGGGCAAAATCTGCCGGGTCGATCTTGCCGCCCGGCCGCACCCTGCAGGGTCCGCACCAACCGATCCGGCCATGATTATCGTTTGAAAACAGTGGCTTGACCGGATTAACCATCCTGGCACGGCGCTTGCGGATCCGGAGATGTGGCCGCTGCGCTGGGGAGCGTCGAAACGGCCACGGAACGACAATCGGGAGACCACGCCGTGGAGAACGCGCTTCTCGTCGGCCTGTCGCGTCAGATGGCTCTGAGGCGAGAGCTGGATGTCATCGCCAACAACATGGCGAATGTCAGCACGAACGGCTTCAAGACGCGCTCGGCGCGTTTCAACGAATTCATCATGCCCAAGGCCAGCGCCGACAGCTTCAAGCCGGCCGACAAGCCGTTGTCCTTCGTCGTCGACAAGGGCACGCCGATCGACCTGTCGCAGGGCGCGGTCGAGCGCACGGGCAACCCGCTCGACGTCGCCCTGCGCGGCGACGTCTTCCTCGTCGTGCAGACCCCGGCCGGCGACCGCTACACCCGCGCCGGCTCGCTCGACATCAACGCCCGGGGCCAGCTCGTGACGCAGTCGGGCCAGCCGGTGCTGGGCGATGGCGGCCCGATCAACTTCGGCGCGTCCGACAGCAATCCGCGGATCGCGCCCGACGGCACGGTCTCCACCGACCAGGGCCAGAGCGGCAAGCTGCGCATGGTGCGTTTCGCCGATGCCCGCCTGCTCAGCAGCGAAGGGGCCAACCTGTTCGCTTCGGCAACGCCACCGCTGCCGGCGGGGCCCGAGGCGCGGCTCGAGCCCGGCGCGGTCGAGCGCTCCAACGTCAAGGCCGTGATCGAGATGACCCGCCTGATGGAGGTCCAGCGCTCCTATCAGAACGTCGCCAACATGCTGTCGAAGGCCGACGAGCTGCGCAGCAAGGCGATTTCGCGCCTGGCCGACCAGCAGGCCTGATCCAGGACAGGAACCTTAAGCCATGCGCGCCCTTCAGACCGCCGCCACCGGCATGATGGCCCAGGAACTCAACGTCCAGGTCATCTCCAACAACATCGCCAACGTCCGCACCACCGGCTACAAGCGCCAGCGCGTCCATTTCCAGGACCTGCTCTACGAGAACTTCCGGCGCGCCGGCTCGGCGACCTCGGACCAGAACACGCAGGTGCCCGCCGGCACCTTCGTCGGCTCGGGCGTCAAGACGGTCTCGACCGGCCGGGTGATGACGCAGGGCAACCTGTCCTCGACCGAGAAGCAGTACGATCTCGCCATCCGGGGCGAGGGCTTCTTCCGCGTCCGCATGCCCGACGGCCGCACGACCTACACCCGCGACGGCTCCTTCGACCTCGACTCCCAGGGCCAGCTCGTCACCCGCGACGGCTACCAGGTCGAGCCGGGCATCACGGTGCCCAACAACGCCACCAGCGTCAGCATCAACACGCAGGGCGCGGTCGAGGTATCGCTGCCCGGCCAGGCGGCGCCGCAGCAGATCGGCCAGATCCAGCTCGTGCGCTTCGTCAACAAGGTCGGCCTGGAATCGATCGGCGACAACCTGTTCATCGAGACGGCGGCCTCGGGCCAGCCGATCGACGGCTTCGGCGGCGGCGAGGGCTTCGGCACGCTGCAGCAGAACTATCTCGAAGAGGGCAACGTCCAGGCGGTCACCGAGCTGTCCTCGCTGATCGCGGCGCAGCGCGCCTACGAGATGAACTCCAAGGTCATCACCGCCGCCGACCAGATGATGTCGGCGACGACCTCGATGTTCCGCGGCTGATCGGGAGGCTGACGCTCATGACCCGCTCCACGCTTTGCCTTTCGCTCGCCGCCGCGCTGCTGCTCGGCGCCCAGGCCGCCGCCGCGCAGGCGCCGTCGCCGACCCGTCCCGCCGTCGCGGTGGCCGCGCTCGCGACGGCCCCGGCGCCGGCGGCCGTGCCGGCCCGGCCGAGCCGCCTGCAGCTGCGCTCAGACATCACCCTGTCGCGCGATCTCGTCTCCTTCGGCGACCTGATCGCCGGGCTCGGCCTCGAGGCGGCCCAGACTCCGGCCTTCCGGGCGCCGGCGCTGGGCGAGACCGGCACGATCCAGGTCGCGCGCATCGTCGAGGCGGCGCGCGGGGCCGGCATCATCACGTCGGCCGCCGAGCTCGAGGGCGCCGGCCAGGCGCAGGTCGTCGTCACCCGCGCGGCGCGCCGCGTCATGGCGTCGGACATCGAGGAGGCCGTGAAGACCGGGCTGCAGGAGCGCTACGGCGTCGATGCCCGCGCCTTCGCCCTGACCATCGACGGCGGCGCGCCGACGATTGCGGTCGAGCCCGAGCTGACCGGCGAGGCCGTGGTGAGCGATCTCGCCTATGACGCCCGCACGCGGCGCCTGCAGGCCCGGGTGACGGTGCCCGGCAGCATGGCGCTGCGCCTGAAGCCGGTCCGCATCGCCGGCCAGCTGGTCGAGACCGTCGAGGTGATCGTGCCCAGGCGCGCGATTGCCCGCGGCGAGACCCTGGGCAAGGCCGATGTCGTGGTCGAGCGCCGCCCGCGCGACGGCCAGGTGACCGATCTGATCGGCGATCCGCGCGTCGCCATCGACAAGGTCGCGACCCGGGCCCTGATGGCCGGGGCGCCGCTGCGGGCCGGCGATCTGCGCCGCGAGGAGATCGTCGCCAAGGGCGACCTGGTTACGCTGGTCTACGAATCCCGCGGCCTGACCATCACCATGCGCGGCCGGGCCGGAGAGGCCGGCGCGATGGGCGATGTCGTCAGCGTCACCAACCCCCAGTCCAAGCGCGTGCTGCACGGCACGGTGAGCGGGCCCGGCCGGATCTCGATCCAGGCGTCCGCCTCCGGCCGCGTCGCCAGCGCGCCCTGATGTCCTCCGGAAACCGGATGAGTGCCATGATCCCTGTCGCGAACCCCACCCCCCGCACCCCCCTCCGCAGCGGGGCCCGCATCGCCGGCCTGCTGCTGCTGGGCGTCTCGCTCAGCGCCTGCGGCGCCGCCGACCGGCTCGCCAATGTCGGCGCCGCCCCCGCGCTCTCGCCGATCGAGGACCCGACCGCGAGCAAGGGCTACAAGCCCGTGCAGATGCCGATGCCGGCGATGGAGCACGCCTCCTACGCGCCGAACTCGCTCTGGCGCACGGGCTCCCGCGCCTTCTTCAAGGACCAGCGCGCCCGGCTCGTCGGCGATCTCGTGACCGTCAAGGTCAAGGTCACCGACAAGGCGCAGCTCAACAACACGACCAAGCGCAGCCGCAAGAACGGCGAGGATGTCGGCGCCGACAACTTCCTCGGCTACGAGAACAAGCTCGACAAATACCTGCCCGACGGCGCCAGCGCCGGCTCGCTGCTCAAGCTCGACTCCGCCGCCTCGAGCGAGGGCGCGGGCTCGGTCAACCGCTCCGAGACGCTGGCGACGAACGTCGCCGCTGTCGTCACCCAGACGCTGCCCAACGGCAACCTCGTGATCGAGGGCAAGCAGGAGATCCGGGTGAATTTCGAGGTGCGCGAGCTGATCGTCGCCGGCGTGATCCGGCCGGAGGACATCGAGAGCGACAACACCATCGAATCGACCAAGATCGCCCAGGCCCGCATCGCCTATGGCGGCCGCGGCCAGATCACCGACGTCCAGCAGCCGCGCTACGGCCAGCAGGTGATGGACATCCTGCTGCCGTTCTAACCCTCACCCGGACACGACGTCAGCCCGGGCGGCCTGCCGTCCCGGGATCCACCGAAGGGCGGGACGCCGCCCGAGGATGGACCAAGGCCGGCGGCTTCCCCAGGCCCCTCACGAAGGATCTCACCGACACGATTTCCCCCATCCCGGCCGGCGCGGAACGCTCCCCGCTTATCCCCGCGCCAGCCGGCCGGCGGTCTCTCCCGAGCCGCCACCCCACCGGCCGCCCCGCCACGCTCCCCAAGCCTTCAGGGCGAGCGGCCGACAGAAAACCCCGCTCTCTCCCGAGGCGGGGTTTTTTGTGGGGGGAGGGGATGCGATGTGCCCAGAAGCGGACCTCGCAAAGTGAGTGTCCGAGCGTCCGGTAACAGGCCGTTCGCGGACTGGCTCCTTACGGCCGCGAATAGATCAAAGTAGTCTGTCGCCGGTCGTTACAGCCGAGGATCGACTGGCTCGATTTTGCGGTTTGTCATTCTCAGGTGATTGCGGAGCCGGCGGCTCTCGTCGGTAAAGAAAGTGGCAACGCTCGCGCTACAAGCCGAGCTTGCGGTGAACTTTTGAAAGAAAATCGACATCACTCTTGTTCAGGCCCTTTTCCTTCGTTCCCTCATGCGCCCAGTTATTGCGTAGCGTATTGAAAAGAGAAATCCACTTTATCTTATCAGATTTGCTGCCGAATCCGTGGCCGACATCAATTGAAAAATGCTGCTCGAACGACTGGGCGTTCGTTTTTAATTCAGGTACTTTCGTCCAGTACTTCTCGATGATTGTTTTGTAGTCCTTGATGAAAAATTGATCGGTCCAAGGTATTTCGAGGCGCCCCAGTCCCTCCTTATAGCTCTTTTCCATTTGCTCTTTCGCACGCGTCTCACAGTCGCGCTGGATCGATCCGATCTCGATGTCCCAATTCTCACCGAACAGGGCCTTCAACTGACCGATAATGAAATGCTTCATGTGGCGCTCAATCCGCGTGCCCAGTTCCCGGCCCTCAGTCTGCAGCGCCTTGTCCTGCCGCTCCTTCCAATCCTGAAGTTCCGGCGGATTGTAGTCGGCAAACTTGGCGTGGATATAGCCCTGAAAAATCCGCAGCCACGTGGTTTCCGCGCCACTACCGAGCTTGCCCGTCAAAGCTTCGGCGTTCTCAGGCGAGATTGTCTGCAACGCTTTGAACAGCACGAGCAGATATTTTTCGAGCGCCGCGATCCGCTCGGCGGTGGTCGATTTGATGGAGATAAAACCACGGTCTGTCTCAAAGGCATGGAGATCACCGATTAAAGAAACAAATGCGAAGCTGCCGCGGTTTGAGAGGATGTAGGTTTGGAATGCTTCCTGATCCGGATTCAAGACCTCCTCGCAGAGCTCGTAGCATGCATTGATGAGACCGACGGTGCGATCGCGCGCCTTCATCATCTCTGCGTTATAGTCGACGTTGGCCGCTTCGTAGAGCGACGTTGCTGTGGTCCCGTCGACGAATCTATTGCCTCTTCCTTCTGGTAGTAATTTACACCTGAGCAGTGCGTCGGCGAACGGCTTTGCCTGGAGCGCAGCCTTGTCCTCGCCAAGCGAAATCTTGTTGTAGAGCGGACCAGATGTGTCGCCGCCCAATGCGCGGATCACTGACGAGCGCAGCGCCTTCAACCTCGAATCCAGGCGACTGGCGTTCCAGTACAGGTCCTCTTCAAGCGTGATCCGCAAAGTCGGGCTCACCGCCTTCTGGTTTTCGTTGATTTGCATAAAAAGTTCGAGTTGATCACCCGGATCAAGATTCTTGAAAGCTACGACCGGGATGGTGTTGCTTCCTTTGAACCTCGAATTTGCGTAACCGTAGATGCGGTGCTGGCCGTCTATGATATAGGCGATCGCAAACGCATTCGGGATTTTTAGCAAGCCAGTACGCGACGCCGAATCCTTGGATCGCGCCTGCCCCTGAAATTCAAGTTTCGCTTCGCGTTCATTGAAATTGAGGATCGCCGAATTGGGAAAATAGCCGCCCCCATCGATAAATTTGGTGATGCCCTTCAGTCGCGACGGCAAAAGCAGCCGCTGATAGGTCGGCATTTCCGATTCGTTCGCGCGGGTCCGGTGCAGTACAAATCCGATCTTAAGCAGGGTCTGGGGTTCGAGCGAGAACATATAATACGTTTTGTTTCCCATGGTGCCTTCGATGGCGGGAACCTCGATCTTGTCTTTGTTGATCTGCTGCCCCTTCATGAGTAGGCCCATGAATTGATAGTGTGCAGCATCGCGGTACGCCTTGATCAGGCTATCGACATATTCAAACGTATTATCGTTGTAATAGAATCCGCCGGCCTCATTCAGCCTGATTACGTCAGCGGAATCGCGCGCCAACCGTAGGTTGCGTGTCGCAAAGAGATATTTTATCCGGCGACCGGGGCCGAATGACTGATCGATCGATTTGCGAAAGCCGTCGAGGCGCAAGCGTAGCGCGTCGAATTCGGTTTTGTAGGATGGAGCCTTCGCTGGTGCTTCGCTGGACTTGCATTCGACGAGCAGCACCGTGTCATCATTGATCGCAACAACGTCGATCTGCTTTTTCTCTGCAGAGCTCTGACCGAATGGCAAGCAGAACGTTTCGTCGACGTTAAGCTGTCGGTAGCCAAGCCTATAAAGCTGACACCAGATGTCATCCTCGAACTGTACGTTGTGGCTTTTAGCCTTGCGCAGCCTAGTTTTGGTCTTGAGCGGCGCGCCGAATTCTTCCCAGCCCGCCTCTAGCAGCCCATCGACCAGACTATGGTCGACGTTCCGGGTTTGAAATTTTGCGGACTTCGCAGCAAAGATTTTGCCCAGCTGCGACTTGTCTGAGCTCATTTTGTTGCGAAGCGAAACCGCTTCGGCGGGATCAATAAACGGCACAGTTTCCTCATTCCTGCACGACGTCCGAAACTAGAAAATGAACAGCGCCTCGGTGGTGCCGCGCCGAGAATTAGCAGAACCAGCGATAACTGACGGTCGCGAAACAACCTGTGGCACACCGAGGTCGACGTACAGCGCATGGATGCTCGGGTGGTCGGCATTGGTCAGCACAACCTTTGCCCCGCGCCGCCTGGCCCCGCTGACTGCGTTCATCAGGCGCTTCTGATCATCCCAACTGAAGATCTTCTGGTTATACTTTACGAAGCCATTGCAATTGTGGGCGGTGGTGTAGGGCGGATCGAGAAACAACAGATCGCCTTCTCGGGCCTCGTCGACAACGGGCTCGAAGTCGCTCGTCCGCAGGTCGGCCCGCGCCAGCAATTCGCTTGCCTTCCGGAAATCATCGTCGACCAGCGTCACCTGTACTTTCGAGCCTAGCGGCACGTTGAACTGCCCCCTGAGGTTCTCGCGGTACAGACCGTTGAAGCACGTGCGATTGAGGTAAAGAAACTGAGCCGCTTGACGATATGGCTCTGCGTGCTGGCGCGCTCTTTCCTCATAATAAAAATCTTTCGAATGCTTCTGATCATATTCGGACAGGCAAGCCTGAACCGGTTGCCACTCATCGCGGATCGAACGATAGGTAGCGATCAAGCGATCATTCACATCAGATAGGATTGCCTGCGCCGGAGCAAGGTGAAAGAATACCGCGCCGCCGCCCAGGAACGGTTCAATGTACCGCCCGTCAAAGCTTGGCAGACCAAAGCTGGGGTCGTTGAGCAGCCAGCGTTTTCCGCCTGCCCACTTTATGAAAGGCTTCAAGTCAACCCGCCCTCTTGATCCGGCTGCACGACATCCGATTAGCGGGATGACGGCAGTCTCTGCAACTAGCTGACAAAAAACAATCACAGCGCTGCCGATTTTAATCACCGATCTGGGAGTTTCCGACGATCGGTTCGATCATGTTCGACGGCCTGTGATTTATCCCCGCCCCGCCAACCACACCCATAATCGCCCCACCTCATCCCCGAGGGGCAGCCATCCGGAGGTGTGCCGTTGGTGGGGGTGGGGGCGGCGCCTGCGGGTGGAGTCACGATCCACTCCCGGGAGGCTTCGGGGCACCGCCCTGGGGACAATACGATCCCTGTGCGAGGAGCTCGCTGGAAAGGTGGCTGGCATCACGCCTTCGTCCCATGCCTGACGGCGCGACAACCCGATGAGGGGAACTGGCGCCCGAGGGCTCGCGGCGATGGATGGCCTTCGACCCGATAAGCGCGGCCCGAGGTCCGAAATCGCCGACAAGCGGAGCGCCACGGGGCGTGCGGATGGTGGCTCAATCCATCCGCGCCGCATCCTGGCTCAACGGATGCGGATTCTCTGCTACGCGCCTCGCGGCGCTCCGCTGCCCCTCATGACATCCGCCGCGTGCGAGCGCGGGCGGGGATTTGGTGTGCGTATTCAAGGTGAGGCGCGAGGAACCCCTCTCCCGCATCGAAGTCGGCTGTTGCCGACTTCGACACTCTGAGAGCTGATCTCGGGCAGGCCCGAGATCCGTGAGAAGGGCAGGGGTGAGGGGATGGCCGCTGGACCAGCGGACGGCCAACCTCACCGCGGCTGCAGTCAGGGTGCGGCTCCCGCGTCAAAGGGCCGACACCTCACCCCTGCCCCTCTCCTTACAGGAGAGGGGTTCCCCGCGGGTCCGGCGCCTCTCCCGCGAGGGGAGAAGGGAAGGGGCGGCGCTGTTCCCGCGCCTCGTCCTGCGACGGGGGCCGACCGCGCCCGCCGGCGCGGTTACTCGCTCGTGGCGTGGTCGCCGACGTCGCGCAGGGACTGGCCGACGGCGTCGGTCTTGTCGGCGAAGTTGCGGCGGGTGTGGGGATCGACGATCGCGACCGGGGCCGAGATCGCCAGCCCGGCGACGGAGCCGACCGCGTGGGCGGTGCCGGCGGTGACCTGCATCACCTTCTCGCCCAGCCCGATGCGGGTGTCGGTGATCGGCTGGCCTTCGATCAGCCGCGAGCCGATCAGCTTCACCACCTCGGGGCTCTCGGCGAATTTGCCGTGGTTGAGCCGGTCGCCCGAGCGCAGCGAGGTCAGGTTCAGGACGGTGATGCCGGCCTTCTCGAGCTCCGACCGGTAGGGCTCGGCATCGGGGTTGATCGCGCCCAGGCGCGCGGTGCTGCCCCAGACCCGCCGCGAGGCCGCCAGCGCCCGGTCGTCCTGCGAGACGAAGAGGGTGAATTTCGGGCGGCGGCCTTCCATGTCGGCGATCTGGCTGCGGAAGACGTCGACGTCGACATCGGGCGCCGCCAGCATGACATTGGCGATCTTGGGCGAGATCGTGCCGTTGCGGATCGACATTTCGCGCAGCGCCTCGAGCGTCACCCAGTTGCCCATCGAGTGGGCGAGCACCGAGACCTCGCCGACGGCGGGGTCGCGCGCCAGCGCCTGGAACAGGTTCTCCAGCGCGCGGCGCGAGTAGTTGCCGCTCTCGCGGTCATAGCCATAGGCGAAGACCGAGCCGCGCGAGGGCCAGGTGAACAGGATCGGCACGACCTCGGCCTTCGAGTCGTGGACGATCTGGGCGAAGCGGTAGACGGCATCCTCGAAGCGGTTGTTGAAGCCGTGGATGAAGACCATGACGCGGCGCTTGGGCACCTTCTGCACCGCCTTGTTGAAGCGGGAGACGGCGGCCTTCTGGTCGAGCTTCTCGACCTTGAGCGTGACGAAATCGGTCTCGGGATTGCCGGGCAGGGCCTTGGGCCACTGCACCTCGCCGATCTTGCGGCGCCCCTCGGCGGGCACGGAGACGGTGATCTCGGCGAAGGTCGGCGCGCCGCGCTCGCCCGAGAACAAAAGCCCGGCATCCGGGTCGGGCGCGCGGGTGGTGGCAACCAGCATGGTGACGCGGCTGGAATCGGGGGCGGGACTGGCCACGGGCACGAGCACGCCGCGGACATCGCCGGCACAGCCGCCGAGCCCCAGCGCCAGGACGGCCAAAAGACCGGCCCGCGATGGCCGCATGATCCGACGCAACATGACGCTTTTCCCCTGCCAGCCGGCCGGGCGGCCGCAGCCTCCGGGTCTCCAGCCTTCCCCTTGCGTCACCATAGACCATCGCGGGCGCCGGGCGCCAGAGCCGGTTCAGGCGAGAGACCGGGGGCCGGCGAGTTCGGCCTCGAGCACGAGGATCCGCCGGTCGCGCTCTGCCAGCACGGCCGCGACGTCCTTCGCGGCGATCAGCTGCGGGATGTGCTGCGGGCAGTTGGCGTCCCCGGCCGCGATCTCGAACAGGATCGCCTGCTCGGGCGTGCCGGCATAGCTCTCCGGCCGCAGGCGCTCGATCAGGGCCGGATCGTCCTCGACGACGCGGGCCGTGCCCCAGATCTTGATGCGCTGCCGGCAAGCACAGTCGATCAGGAAGAGATCAGCCTTGGGGTTCTCGGAGAGATTGCCGAGGCTGACATATTGCCGGTTGCCGCGGAAATCGGCGAAGCCCAGCGTGCGCTCGTCGATCACGCGCAGGAAGCCGGCCGCGCCGCCGAGAGCGCCGTCCAGAATGCCATCGACGGCGGCGGGCTGACGCTGGTGCTGGCCTATCAGGCGGCGGCGGCGATCCGCCGGGGCGCCTGACGATCCTGCTGGCGGAGTATGAGCGGCCGCCGTCGCCGATCCAGATCGTCTATCCGACGCAGCGCCTGCTCTCGGCCAAGGTCCGGGCCTTCATCGACATGGCGGTGGCCGAGACCCGGTGGTCGTTCACCGAACTCGGCTGGCGCGATTCCTCGCCTGCAAAAAAGCCCCGCTCCTGACGGGCGGGGCTCGGCGGTGGTGAGCGGTGCGGCGGCCTCAATCGTCGCGGAAGACGCGCTCGTTGCGCTCGTGGCGCTCCTGGGCTTCGAGCGAGAGCGTCGCGATCGGCCGGGCCTCCAGCCGCTTCAGCGAGATCGGCTCGCCGGTCTCCTCGCAATAGCCATAGGTGTTGTCGTCGATGCGGGCGATGGCGGCGTCGATCTTGGCGATCAGCTTGCGCTGGCGGTCGCGGGCGCGCAGCTCGATGGCGCGGTCGGTTTCGGACGAGGCCCGGTCGGCGATGTCGGGGTGGTTCTCGCTCTCGCTCTGCAGCGTCACCAGGGTCTCGCGGGCTTCCTTCAGGATCTCGTCCTTCCAGGCCATCAGCTTGCCCCGGAAATACTCGCGCTGCCGGTCGTTCATGAACGGTTCGTCGTCGCTGGGCTTGTAGTCCGCGTCGAGGATGATCTGCTTCGACATAGGCGCACTCTCTGGTTGTCGTCCCGCGGCGCCCACCGACATTGCCGTGGGAGGGCCGCCGATTTGGCGCCCTTATAGCGATGCCGGGGGGCGCTCACAATCGGATTGGCAGCCGCTCGCGCGTTCTTCACCGGGGCGTGTCCGGGCCGGCGCGACAGGCCGGTTTCGCCCGCCGGAAGGCCATCGGAGCCGCCGGGGGGCGCCTCGCATCAGCGCATCGCCTTCAGGGCGGCGGCGATCTCGGCCTCGACCAGCCGGGCGATCGGCTGGCGGTAGTGGCTGCGGTCGAAGAACTGATTCGGATCGTGAAGCTCGGACCGGTCGCGGCGCCAGTCGATCAGCGCGGTGAGGGGCCTGCGTGCGGCGAGCGCGGCGAAGGCGCCGCGGCAGCCGGCATCGGCGGCGGCGTCGGCGCTGCCCGGTACCGGCAACAGGCTGCGATAGACCGGCGGGCGCACGAGGATCAGCGGCGTGCCGGGTGCTGCCTGCATCACGGCCTCGAGGGCCTGTACGGCGGGCCAGGGGCCGCTCGCGTTGCCGCCTCCGGAGGGGCCCGGCTGTTCGAGGGCGGCCCGCTTGCCGGGATCGCGGTCGTAGCCCATGCCGATATAGTTGGGCTCGTAGTCCCAGTAGCCGTCCGGCCGGGCCCGCTCGCCGCGCCCGGTCAGGAGATAGACGATGCGGCGCTGAAGCTCCTCCAGCACGTCGAAGCGCAGCAGGCCGACGAGATAGTCGGCACGGTCGCGGCTGTAGAGCCAGAACGGGAAGGGCTTGGCGTTGGGCATCGCCGGGTCGGCCGTGCACCAGAGATCGTCGATGCCGACGACGACGGCGCGCGCCGGCTCGCGACGGTGGCGCAGGAACCAGTCGATCAGGACCAGCCCCTCCTTGGGGCCCGAAGCCGGTGCGATCAGCGAGACGAAGGCGATGCCGGACGCCGCCTGCAACTGCTCGGGCGAGAGCAGCTGGATATGGGAATTGCCGAAGATGGCGGCCTGGAAGGCGGGGTCGCGGCCCCGGCTGGCGGCGGCGGTGCGCGGGCCCTGCGGCCGCACGCCCTCGCGCAGCGAGAGCGGCGTGTTGCCGGTGCCGTAGGGGTCGATCAGCCAGGCGAGGGCCAGCGTACCGAGCAGCACCGTGGCGGCCGTGACGGCGAAGCCGCGCACGAAGCCGGCCCAGCGCGCCTCGTTTGCCTCCCTGGCGCCCGGACGGCCAGCCGCCTCAGAACTGGAAGTAGATGAACTCATAATTGGCGTCTTCGCCGATCTTGAAGAGGATGAGGACGAACAGCACACCCGCCGCGAACGCGAGCCAGCGTGCCGGCGGGAGCCGATGGACCAGCGCCCAGGCGGTCGGGCCGATGATCGCGAAGGCGGCCGCCGGCAGCAGCGCCCGCCATTTGAAGCCGGTGCCGAGCGGGGCGAGGCCGAAGAGCCCCTTGTAGATCGCCAGAGCCGCCTCGAAGCTCGTCGCCCGGAACAGCACCCAGCAGAGCGCGACGAAGACGAAGGTCAGGAGCCAGCCGAGGAGCGGCGGCATCGGCCAGCCGGCGCGGCGCCACAACAGGGCGACGATGAGCGCCAGCCCATGGGCCGCGCCCCAGGCGACGAAGGTGAGGCCGGCGCCGTGCCAGAGCCCGCCGAGCGCCATCGTCGCAAACAGCGCCCAGATCTGGGTGGGCAGCCCGTGCCGCGAGCCGCCGAGCCCAATGTAGAGATAGTCGCGCAGGAAGCGCGACAGCGTCATGTGCCAGCGGCGCCAGAAATCCTGGATGCTCGCCGCGCGATAGGGCGCCTCGAAATTCGGCGGCAGCACGATGCCGAGCAGCAAGGCCAGCCCCAGCGCCATGTCGGTGTAGCCGGAGAAGTCGAAATAGATCTGGAAGGTGAAGGCGAGCGTCGCCTGCCAGGCCTCGGCCACCGTCACGACCTGACCGGCCGCCGCCGCGGCGAAGACCGGGTTGGCGTATTCGGCCAGCGGATCGCCGATCAGCACCTTCTTGGCGAGGCCTGCGGTGAGCAGCAGAAGCCCGCGCCCGAAGCGCTCGGCGGCGTCGGGCCGCTGATAGGGGCGCTCGTCGAACTGGTGCATGATCTCGCGCCAGCGCACCAGCGGCCCCGCCAGAACCTGCGGGAAGAAGGCGATGTAGAGCCCGTAGCGGACCAGATCGTAGCGCGGCGCCTGGCCGCGGCGCAGATCCGTCAGGTACATGACGTGGTGGAAGGTGAAGAACGAGATGCCCAGCGGGAGCGCCAGATCGAGCTTCGGCGCCGGCAAACCCGGAATCATCGCAGCGAGATCGCCGAAGAAGTTGAAGTACTTGAACAGCGCCAGCAGCAGCAGGTTGGCGACGATCGCCGCCGTGATCAGCGCGCCCGAGCGGGTCTTCTGGAAGCCCTCCGCGACCAGCCAGTTGACCAGGATCGAGGCCATCAGCAGCGGCAGGAAGCGCCAGTCCCAATAGGCGTAGAAGGCCAGCGACAGCACCAGCAGCAGTGGCAGCCGCCAGACCGGCGCGAAACGCTCGACCAGCCAGTGCAGACCGAGCGCCAGCGGCAGGAAGGCGAAGAGGAAGGCGAAGGAGTTGAAGAGCATCGGGCCGGGCGCAAGGAGGGACGCGCCCGGTTAACCCATTATGAAAGGGCTGTCATGTCGCGCGGGGCCCGGGCCGGAGCGGAGCGCGCATCCCGCCAGGCCCCGGTTCCGCCCCGTGCCCTCACAGCGGAATGTTGTCGTGCTTGCGCCAGGGCCGCTCGACGCTCTTGGTCCTGAGCATGGCGAGCGCCCGCGCGATTCGCCGCCGTGTCGAATGCGGCATGATGACCTCGTCGACATAGCCGCGCTCGGCCGCGACGAAGGGCGACATGAAGCGGTCCTCATACTCTTTCGTCTTGGCGGCGATGCCATCCGCGTCCATGCCGCGGAAGATGATCTCGACCGCGCCCTTGGCGCCCATCACGGCGATCTGGGCGGTCGGCCAGGCGTAGTTGACGTCGGCGCCGATATGCTTCGAGGCCATCACGTCATAGGCGCCGCCGAAGGCCTTGCGGGTGATCACGGTGACCAGCGGCACGGTGCATTCGGTATAAGCGTAGAGCAGCTTGGCGCCGTGCTTGATCAGGCCGCCATATTCCTGCGCCGTTCCGGGCAGGAAGCCGGGCACGTCGACGAAGGTGACGATCGGGATCTCGAAGGCGTCGCAATAGCGCACGAAGCGCGCGGCCTTGCGGCTGGCGTCGGAGTCGAGCACGCCGGCCAGAACCATCGGCTGGTTGGCGACGACACCGACCGTGCGGCCCTCGATGCGGCCGAAGCCGGTGACGATGTTGCCGGCATAGGCTCCCTGGATCTCGAAGAAATCGCCCTCGTCGAGCGTCTTCAGGATCAGCTCCTTGATGTCGTAGGGCTTGTTGGGGTTGTCCGGCACCAGCGTGTCCAAGCTCATGTCGACGCGGTCGGGTACGTCGAAGCTCGGCCATTCCGGCACGCCCGCCGTGTTGTTGGCGGGTAGGAAATCGAGCAGGCGGCGCACCTGCAGCAGCGCCTCGACATCGTTCTCGAAGGCGCCGTCGGCGACGGAGGACTTAGCGGTGTGGACCTTGGCGCCGCCGAGCTCCTCCGAGGTCACGGTCTCGTTGGTGACGGTCTTCACCACGTCGGGGCCGGTGACGAACATGTAGGAGGTGTCGCGGACCATGAAGATGAAGTCGGTCATGGCGGGCGAGTAGACGTCGCCGCCGGCGCAGGGGCCCATGATCACCGAGATCTGCGGGATGACGCCCGAGGCCGCGACATTGCGCCGGAAGACCTCGCCATAGCCGCCGAGCGCCGCCACGCCCTCCTGGATGCGGGCGCCGCCGGCGTCGAACAGGCCGACGATGGGAGCGCGCATCTTCAGCGCCATGTCCTGGATCTTGACGATCTTCTGGGCGTGGGTCTCCGACAGCGAGCCGCCAAAGACGGTGAAGTCCTTGGAGAAGACGAAGACGGTGCGGCCGTTGACCGTGCCCCAGCCGGTGACGACGCCGTCGCCGGGGATCTTCTCGGCCTTCTCCATGCCGAAATCGACGCAGCGATGTTGCACGAACATGTCGAACTCCTCGAAGGAGTCCTTGTCGAGCAGGAGTTCGATGCGCTCGCGGGCGGTCAGCTTGCCCTTGCCGTGCTGTGCCGCGACGCGCTTGGCGCCGCCGCCCTGGCGAGCGCCCTCGCGTCGGTCTTCGAGCTGTTCGAGAATGTCTTTCATGGCGATATGCGTCCCGCAGCCGACGAACGATGTCGTGCTCAAGGAATTAAGCGCCGGCGCCCCGCGAGTCCATCAGGGCGGGTTGCGGCTTTCGGCCAAGGCGGCGGGCCGGCCTCAGGGCCGCCGCGCGACGAGATCGATCTCGACGAGTGCATGCAGCGCCAGCCCGGAGACGCCGATGCAGGTGCGGGCCGGGCGCTCTCCTTCAGGGAAATACGCGGCATAGGCCGCGTTCATCTCTGCATAATCGCGGTGGAACTCGGTCAGGTAGACGCGCGCCATGGTGACGTTGGCGAGACTCAGGCCGAGCCCTTCGAGCACGATGATCAGATTGTCCATGACGCGGCGGGTCTGCGCCGCAATGCCCTCGGGCAGTGCCGCGTCGGGGGCGGCCGGATCGGTCGGCATCTGCCCGGTGATGAAGACCCAGCCATCGGCCTCGACGGCATGGGAGAAGGGCGCGACCGGACGGGGACCACCCGCGATCATGTGGTGGACTGGCAGCATGGCGAGGGTCTCCGGCGCGCCGGTCGGTCCGGCCGGGCCGGGCGAGCAAGCTTCAGGCCAAGGCCGCGCCCGGCGCGCTGGCGCTAGCCGTGCCGGAGCAGCAGCACCGCCGCATCATACTCAGTCCGGCGGATGGCGCGGCGCTCGGCCGCTTCCTCGTCCTGGCCCCAGATGCCGATCTGGTAGTCCTCGTCGCAATGGGCGGCGGCCCAGATCGCGTCGGCGTCGCGCAGGCCGAAATGGAGCGCCAGCATCAGCAGGGTCGAGCCGGTCAGCGTCATGACGTTGTGGGCGCCCGCCAGCGCGACGGGGGCAGGGATGGCGGCGACATGGCGCGCCACCGCATCGAGCGTGGTCGGCGGCTGCTCTGCGAAGACGATGCCCTGCGCGAGGATGAAGCGGGCGCCGATCCTGGCCTCGACCTCGCGGCGGATCGGCTCCCAGATCTTGTCCTGCAGCGCGACCAACTCCTGCGGTTCGCCGGCGCGGTAGCAGAGCGCGTCGGAGCCGGCATAGCGGACGATCTCGGCGCGCACGGCCTCGTGCTGGTCGGCGACGCCGTCCAGCGCCGAATTGACCAGCCGGGTCAGCGGCATGCGGGCGGGATCGATCCTGTCGCTCGGTGCGTCCCATTCGGCGGCGAGCGCCTCGGCGACGGGGCGGGAGGCCACCGCCAGCGGGTTGCGGGCCGGGGTGCGGGCGACGCGGCCGTCGAGCGCGACATGGAACAGCCCGTCGCGCTCGAGCACGGCGGCGTGCTCGTAGAAGCGGCTCGGCAGGGCGTTGCGCATCGCCTTCTGCGCGGCGGCGACGGGATCGGGCTGGCGCTGGCCGGCAGCGCCGAAGCGGGCGAGGAATTCATCGGTCGACATGGCCGCGCCTCTAGCATGGCGGCGGCGCGCGGTCAGCCTCCGAAACGGTCGCGCCAGGCCGGCAGCGCGCCCGCGAAGGGCAGGGCGGTGGCGGCATGGACGCCGCGCGCGACGGCCCGCGCCAGCACATCGGCGGCGGTGGCGCAGAGTTCGGTCAGCGCGAAGGCGTCGGACGGCGCGCCGCTGTGGCCGGTCGCGGCGGCGAAGACGATGTCGCCGTCGAGCGCGCCATGGGAGGGTCGTAGCGCCCGCGCCAGCCCGTCATGGGCGGCGAGCGCGAGGCGCTTGCACTGCGCCTTGGTCAGCACGGCGTCGGTCGCGACCAAAGCAATCGTGGTGTTCTGGCCCGTGCCGCCCTTGAAGCGCAGGCCGAGATCCTCCGGCCGGATGCCGGCCGGCCAGCCACGCCCGCCGAACTCACGGTCGCGCTCATAGGGCGCCGCCCAGAAATGCGGGCCGTCGCCGATCGTCGCGGTGCCGACCGCATTGACCGCGACGAGCGCGCCGACGATCTGCCCCGTGGCGGCACGCGCGCTGGCGGAGCCGAGCCCGCCCTTGAGGTTGGCGGTGGTGGCGCCGTAGCCGGCGCCGGCCGTGCCCAAAGCGAAGTCGGCGGCGGCGCTGGCGGCGGCCTGGGCGCCGAGCCTTCGATAGGGCGATTCCGGCCCGCCCTTCGCCCAGGGCTTGGCGCCGCCATTGAGCAGGTCGAACAGGATCGCCTGCGGGACGATCGGCACATGCAGCGGGCCGATCGGGAAGCCGCGGCCCAGGCTCGCCAGATGCGCCATCACGCCATCGGCTGCCGCCAGCCCCCAGGCCGAGCCGCCCGAGAGCACGATCGCATCGACATGCTCGACCGTCATCTCCGGCTCGAGGAGAGCGGTCTCACGCACGCCGGGCGCGCCGCCGAGGATGGCGACGGAGGCCACCGTCGGGCGCTCGAACAGGGCGACGGTGACGCCGGTGGCCGCTGCGCTATCATCGGCGTGCCCGACGAGCAGGCCACGGACATCGGTGATGAGGTTGCGCATCGGTGGCTCGGGGCAGGGCAGCAGGATCGGGGAACGACCGAGAGGCCGGTGCGTTACATTACCGAGAGTTCATGATTGCGCCATCGCAAGGACAGCGCCGTCGGCTCATGCTCAGCATCATCGCGACCCGGCTTCGAGACCCGCTCAGCGACCTATCTTCGTCGACCCCTCTGGGAGATTCCGTATGAAACCCTTCGCCCTGATCGCCGCCTCCTCCATCGCCGCCCTGGCCGCGGGCTTCGCCGTCGCGCAGCCGGCGCCGATGCCGCCCGCCGGCGGCGAGCGCGACGGTTCGCGCCACGAGCGCAGCGAGCGCTATGAGGGCCGCGAGCAGCGACGCGAGGACGGCCGCGAGCGCCGCGCCGAGCGCATGCAGGAGCGCCTGAACGAGCGCCTCGCCAAGCTGCGCACCGACATGAAGCTGAAGCCGGAGCAGGTCGCGCTGTTCGACACGGTCGAGGGCGTGATCAAGAAGCGCGCCGAGGAGCGCCGCTCGGGCTGGTCGGCGATGCGCGAGCAGCGCGAGACTTTCCGCCATGCCGACATCATGGAGCGGCTCGACATGATGTCCGGCCGCCAGGCCGAGCGGGCCGCCCGCTCCAAGGAACTGGCCGACGCCGTGCGCCCGCTCTGGGCGACGCTCAGCGACGAGCAGAAGACGGTGGCGCGCCGCGCCGTGCGCGAGGCCATGGCCGAGGGCCGGGGCATGATGCGGGCGATGCATGAGCGCATGCATGGCGGCATGGACCAGCGCATGGAGGACCATCGCGGCGGCCGCGGCCATCATGACGGCGAGCGCGGGCCGCGCTGGGACCGCGGCGATTACGGCGACCGCCGCGGCTGATCACGCTCGCGAGTCAGATAATCGAAGGGCGGCTCGCGAGAGCCGCCCTTTTTCATGGGCCGATGCTCTCGGGCGCGTGGCTCTGGCTCAGGTGCCGACCGAATCGGTGACGCATTTCTTGGTGAAGCTCGTCTTGGCCGCGCCGGCGAGCTTCTTGTCGGCGGCCTGCTTGTCGCAGGCGGCGGTCGCGTCCTTCTCGCATTTGGTCAGGAAGCTGGTCTTGGCGGCGCCGGCCAGTTTCTTGTCGCCGGCCTGGACGGCGCAGCTCTGAGCCTGGGCGAAGGTGGTGACGCAGGTGAGGGCCAGGGCGGCCAGAAGGGTCTTCATCATCGTCGCTGATTCCCGTGGTTGGGGACCCCTAGGGTTACCCCTGCGGCAGACGGCCGCAAGCGGCTTTTCGCAGGGCACCGCCGCAAATCCGCCTTAACCCCTAACACGCTGGGAACAAAGCCAAAACGGCAATTTACCTTAAGTGTTCAACTTCGATTCATGTGTTTCTGTTTACGTTTTTGCAGGGAACGGGAAACAAAGGTTGGGCCATGAAGACACCATGGTTGATCTGGGGGATGCGGGGCTTCATCGGCCTCGTTTTCGTGACGAGCCTCTTCGGCCCGTATGCGCTGTCGATCCTGATCGGCTGCCTGGGGCTGGGCTGCTATTATTTCCGCGACGAGGTCGGCTCGCATCTGTGAGCGCCCGCGGCGCCGCCGCGCGCCGCGATTGATCCAGGCCAAGGCTGCCGGCCGCGCGACGCGCTAACAGCCGGGCATGATCTCCAGCGCCTTCCTTCTCGGGCTCGCCCTGCTCCTGGCCACGCCCGGCCCCACCAACACCCTGCTCGCGCTCGCGGGCGCGACGCAGCCCCGGGACGGGACGGCCCGCTTCCTCCTGCCGCGGCTCCTGCTCGCCGAACTCGCGGGCTATCTGTCCGCCGTGCTCGTGCTGGGGGCGCTGATGCACGCCGTCGGCGCCGGCATCGAGGCGATCCGCCCGGCCTTGCAGGCGGCGGCCGCGCTCTATCTCGCCCTGGCGGCGGTGCGGATGTGGCGGGCGCGCGGCGAGGTCGCCGCCGGCGCCGCGGTTGCGCCCGCGCAGATCCTGGCGACGACGCTGCTCAACCCCAAGACGCTGATCATCGCGCTCGTCCTGATGCCGGCCGGCTGGAGCGGGCAGGGCGCGGTCGCGGCCACCCATCTGGCGGCGATGGCGTTGATGATCCCGCTCGCGGGCGGGGCCTGGTTCCTCGGCGGGCGCGGGCTGGCCCGGGCCGCGGGCTCGCGCCTGCGCCGCGCCATCCCGCGCGCCTCGGCGGTGCTGCTCGGCCTGTTCGCGATGGTGCTGGCCGGGCGGGCGCTGGCGGGTTGGTGAGCGCGCCCGTGCCCGGCGGCCTTGGACCTCAGCGGCCGGTGACCGACACGCCGATCAGCAGCGGGTGGAGCCAGAGCGCGAAGACGACATAGAGCACGAGCCCCGCGGCGATCGCGATGACGTCGCGGCGGCCGAAGGCGACATTCGCCATGGCGGCACTGCGGGCGATCTCCTCGGGGCGACGCTTGACCGAGATGCGCGCCATCACCGCCCAGGCGAGGAAGCCGCCGAACAGCAGCAGGCTGCCGAGATCGCCATTGGCGAGGAGATGGGCGGTGGCCCAGATCTTCACCGCCAGCAGCATCGGGTGCTTGACGCGCGACAGCAGCCAGGAGGGCCGCCGGCCGACGGCGAGCAGGATGAAGATCGGCAGGTTGAGCAGCAGCGCCAGATGCCGCGTCCAGACCGGCGGCTCCCAGACGACCGTGTAGCCCGCCGCGCGCTGCAGCCCGTAGCCATAGATCAGCAGCAAGAAGCCGAGGATCGAAACGGCCGAATACAGCCCCCGGTAGCCGCCCGCGCCGAACCGCTCGATCAGCTGCTCGCGCAAATCGCGCTTCATCGTGACGGCATGCATGCCGAGGAACAGGACGAGGCCGAGGATCAGGACGAGCATGCAGAAGACGCCTCAGGTTGGACTTGTTCCAACCATGGACTGGCGGGGTGGGGTTTGGCTATGGGGTGGTAGTGTCGGCGGTGGTCGAGCGGGCCGATCGGCGCAGACACCCTTCTGCTGATGTTCTCGTTGGTGCAAATTTAAGGCAAGCTATGCCTTCATCTGCCTTGCGAAGCCAAATACCTCGCTCGAAGATGAACCGCCGTTTGGTCGATGCTGGGGTAAACACTCATCGCATTGATGTTTAGGCTGTTCAGTTGTTTGAGAATTTCCCTCTTATTTTGAATGGATACGCGATTTATTTCAATCCCATCCTGTCCGTATTCAGGCAGTGTGGCTTCGTGGCCAAACAACAAGAATGCGCCCGACTGAGATTTTATTCTAGTATTATTGCGTTTGGCCTTTACGCAAATTATCGATCTGAGGTCGTCTGGTGCGATCCTCGCTTCAAAAAAACCTTTTTCAGATTTGATATGGTGAAGCAATTTGAGTGCGGATTGAGTCTGATTAAAAATATCTACTTCGAGATTCAAGTCTAGCGAATTCTTTTGATCGTATGTTAGATTTGAAATATTAGATATACAACTTACTGTATCAGAGTCATAATATTTCATGTTATCTTCTTTTACATGAAAAATAATGACTTCACCATCGACATCGAGTGGTTCGGGATCACTGTGGCACGCAAAAAACAGCGCAACAAGGGGGTTGCTGGATATATCAAGTAGTCGAGTTGGTAGTCTGTAATGCTGCATTCTTACTAGCCTATCGAAACAATATTGATCAGATTGAAAATCGTCATAATGAGCAATAAGAAGTTCTTTGCAGAGTCGATCTTCGCTGGGCAGGAACTGCCATCCTCCATCAGCCCTGCGCCGAAACAGCGAGGGCGTGAGCTCAAATTGCGAATTTTCATGCCCCCGAAAGAATGTTTCGGTATCCTCTTTGGCTGCTAGACTATAAAGTATTTGCAGGAATTGTTCCACGCTGTCAGCCGTGCCAATTATTTTCTTGGTGCGCGGAGGCGGTTCAGTCAATATTGCGGCTGCATTGGGGGCCAGTTGTGCTTGGACTGCTTCTCTGAGTTCTGGCTTGATTTCTCCGAGCCGCGCTAGAATTTGATTTGCATCTCCCACCCTAACGGCCCAATGCGTGCGATAAAGCTGAAAGCCGCTGGCGTCGAAGACTTCACGTGCCGCCTCTATGTCAGAGAACGTCACATCTCCAAAATCGATTATCGTCGTGAACGACGTGGATACTTCCTTTGGGCTTACGGTGGTGTTTTCGATTACCCCATACTTTATCAGCATGGAGGCGGATCCCTTGGCGCGTTCAATTTCCGTACAAAGAAACGTGGGGATGCTTTCAAGGAAGGCGATTGAGCTTGGCTCAAGATTTTCGAGGCGCTTAGCTATATCGCTAGGCGTGTATTCAAACATTCGCCCCCGTGTCATCCCAATTAGGCCAACCGGGTCTTCAACCATTTCGCGTGCGCCAAAGGCGATATAATTGAAATTCTCGGACATCTGCCCTCGTTCCAGCCTGCGCGTAGGGTCATTAGATCTGGGTTAGCAGCATACTGCAACAACTCGCATTAGCGAGGATGACGTCGTGAGAGCGACAAATGTCTGCATGCCAATTATCATTGGTGGCTGCAACAACAGTTGCATCTGAACGGAGCGTGAGCCGCACACCAAGTGTGTAACAAAAAAGGGGACGGCGATTGCTCGCCATCCCCCCAAATGCTTCGGCCAACGGGCCTTGCGGCCCGCGCCCGTCCGATCAGCGCGAGTAGAACTCGATGACCAGGTTCGGTTCCATCTGCACCGCATAGGGCACGTCCGTCAGCGTCGGCGTGCGGGTGAAGGTGGCGGTCGACTTGGTGTGGTCGGTGTCGAGATAATCCGGCACGTCGCGCTCGGCGAGCTGGGCCGACTCGAGCACGATGGCGAGCTGGCGCGAGCTCTCCTTCACCGCGATCACGTCACCCGGCTTGACCTGGTAGGAGGCGATGTTGACGCGCTTGCCGTTGACCGTGATGTGGCCGTGGTTGACGAACTGACGGGCGGCGAAGACCGTCGGCACGAACTTGGCGCGGTAGATCACGGCGTCCAGGCGGCGCTCGAGCAGGCCGATCAGGTTCTCGCCCGAGTCGCCCTTGAGGCGGATCGCCTCGGCGTAGTAGCGGCGGAACTGCTTCTCGGAGATCGAGCCGTAATAGCCCTTCAGCTTCTGCTTGGCGCGCAGCTGCGTGCCGAAGTCCGACGGCTTGCCCTTGCGGCGCTGGCCGTGCTGGCCGGGGCCGTATTCGCGGCGGTTGACCGGGGACTTCGGGCGGCCCCAGATGTTCTGACCGAGGCGGCGGTCAATCTTGTATTTCGCCTCATGGCGCTTCGACATATCGCGTGTCCTCGTGAGTTCGCGAGTTGAGGACCGCGCCCTCCTGCTCTCCCGCATGGGGCGGGAGCGACAGATCCGGCTTCCGAAGAAAGCGGATCACGGGTGCGGAAAAAGCCACGCGGGCCTTTTGGGCCCGCGCGACGCCGGCTTAGAACCATCTACGGGGGCATTTGTCAAACGCGCAGCGGCGGGCGGTGCCTGTCTCCCGCCACCTCCAGCTTCAATCGTGCGTCATCCTGGACTTCGCGCAGCGAAGGCCGGGATCCATCGGAGGGCGCCGAAGCCTCCGATGGATCCCGGTCGACCTGCGGTCGCCCAGGATGACGGGGAGGTGACGGGGAGGAGGAGTGGTTGGCCTGATACATGGCGCCCCTGCGCGCGCTGCCCTCGCGCGGGGGCTTGCGACCTGCCACGATCGCGCCCGCTCGATTCCGACTGAAGGTACCGCCATGGCCCTCGCCACACCGCCCGTCCAGGACAATGCCTATGCCGCCGCGCTCGCGCTGCTCGACCGCGCGCCGCTGATCGACGGGCATAACGACCTTCCTTACGTCATCCGGCTCGACCGCACGGCGAAGGGCGATGTCGGCCTCTACGACCTGACGAAAATCCATGAGAAGGGCGACACCGACATCCCGCGGATGCAGGCCGGCAAGCTCGCGGCGCAGTTCTTCGCGGCCTATGTCCCGCCCAAGCAGCGCAACCCGGCCGGCTTCGCGCTCGCGCAGATCGCGCTGATGCGCGACATCCTCAAGCGCCATGCCGACGTCTTCCGGCCTGGGCTGAGTGCCGCCGATGTGCTGGCGGCGAAGGCCGAGGGGCGCATCGCGCTGTTCATGACGATCGAGAACGGCACGGCGCTCGACGGCGAACTCGACGCGCTCGACGCTTATTTCGACCTCGGCATCCGGCTGATGACGCTGTGCCACAACGACAGCCATGACTGGTGCGATTCCGCCACCGACGCGCCGCGCAACAACGGGCTCAGCGCCTTCGGCAAGCAGGTGATCGGCCGGATGAACACACTCGGCATGGTCGTCGACCTCGCCCATGTCTCGCCCAAGGTGATGCATGACACGCTCGACGTGACGCGGGCGCCCGTCGTCTGGTCCCATTCCAACGCGTTTTCGCTCTGCGACCATCCGCGCAACGTGCCCGACGACGTGCTCGACCGGGTCGCGGGCAATGGCGGGGTGGTGATGGCGACCTTCGTGCCGGACTTCATCAGCCAGGCCTCGCGCGACTGGCACAAGCCCGCCAAGGACCAGTACGGCAAGTCGCCGGACGGGGTCGATCACGTCAAGGTCGAGGCCGATCTCGCCGCCAAGGCCGGCCCGCGCCCGAAGGCGACGCTGGCGCAGTATTGCGACCATCTGGACTATCTGGCCAAGCGCATCGGCCACGACCATGTCGGCATCGGCTCGGATTTCTTCGGCTGGATCAACCCCGACGGGCTGGAGGATACGAGCGTCTTCCCGGCGCTGGTGGCGGAGCTGATCCGGCGCGGCTGGTCGGAAACCGATCTCGAAAAGCTCGCCGGCGGCAACACGCTGCGGGTGCTGCGGGCGGTCGAGGCGGCGGCGGGCTGAGGACGGGCAGAGAGCCGTCATGGTCGGGCTCGTCCCGACCATCCACGTCTTCCTTCGTCGCGAGCGGTGTTCAAGACGTGGATGCTCGCCACAAGGGCGAGCATGACGGTTGAGGCTTGACCCTGTGCCTCCTTGGGGCGATTCCCCGGTCGCTCCCGCGCTCCGCGGGATTGACGAGACCTGAAAACATGACCGGTTCCGGTACCGACCGCACGCGCCCTCCTGCCACGGCTCCGGCGCCGGTCATCATCCTGGTCGAGCCGCAGATGGCCGAGAATATCGGCATGTGCGCACGCGCCATGGCGAATTTCGGCCTCTCCGAGATGCGGCTGGTGGCGCCGCGCGACGGCTGGCCGAGCGGCGGCGGCCTGAAGAAGGGCGCGACCTCGGCCGCCTCGGGCGCGACCTATATCCTCGAGAACGCCCGGCTCTTCCCGACCGCGGCCGAGGCGATCGCCGATCTCAACTTCGTGCTGGCGACGACGGCGCGCGAGCGCGGCCAGATGAAGCGCGTGGTCACCCCGGCCGAGGCGATGGCGCCGCTGGCGCAGCGCATCGCGGGCACCGAGCGCGTCGGCATCCTGTTCGGGCGCGAGCGGATCGGGCTGACGAACGAGGAGATCTCCTTTGCCGACGCGATCCTGACCTTCCCGGTCAATCCGGCCTTCGCCTCGCTCAACCTCGCCCAGGCGGTGCTGCTCGTCGGCTATGAATGGTTCAATGCGACCGGCGGCGAGCCGCCCTTCCGCGAGGCCAATCTTTCGCCGCCGGCGACGCGGGCGACGGTGTTGTCGATGTTCGACTATGTCGAGGCCGAGCTCGACCAGTGCGGCTTTTTCCCGCCGGGCAAGAAGCAGATCATGACCGCCAATCTGCGCGACATCCTGCATCGGCTGGCGATGACCGAGCAGGAGGCGCGGACGCTGCGCGGCGTGTTCAAGTCGCTGACCGAGGGGCCGCGGCGGCGACAGGCGCCGAAGGGCGGCGAGGGGGAGTAGCGGGCAAGAGGGGGTTCATCGTAGCATCCCCCCCCTTGCTCTGCTGGAGAAGCGCCTTGGACCGATCAACGAACGGTTCATTACTAGATGAGCCGGGGCCAGGCATGCTTGCCGGAAACCTCGGTGAACCGATTAAGCTGACGGAGTTGCAGCTCAACGGCGTCGCTGGCGAAACGGGGCGCGGCGGTCAAACGATCAAAGTATTTACGCGTCTCTCTCTGACGTCGGATGATCGATTGTTCCACAGAGTAGTCGAGGGGCTAACTGGACATATTGAAGATCGCGTACGAGCGGTAGAAAAAAATGTCAACTTGACACGTTCAAGTTACGTATTGCTTGTAATTCATCCCGACAATACGGGTGAGTTATGGCTCGATACAGCAGCGGTTTCTCTCAATATCATGGCGAAACGTCCCGTTGTGGTCGGGGCTGCCATTTTCGAGGCGGATGTAGCGGATGTGGTCGCAATGTCGTTCCCGCTCGTGGCGATTGGCAAGGAGGATCGCGTTGTCTGTGTTTTTCGAGAAGGTTGGCGGTTTGCTCTCTTTTTCGACTTCAACCCAGGTGGTGAACTCTCGATCGACAGAATGGAGAGAGACCTCGGGACGCTGTATCGCCGACTCAAATACCGCGATTTATACGACGCCATCGCTGATGAAAGCGTGTTTGGACGGCTTACCGAAGCCGGCTGGTTTCCTTTCGTAGAGATTCTCGGCCGAGAATTTCGCGGACTAGTGAGTCACTGCGAAGCTGGATTCGACCTTGAAGAGGCCGAAACGAATTTGCTCGCTGCGTTCGACACGCAGCGGGTTGAAACGATGTTTGCGCGTTGGATGGCCAAGACCCATTTCGCGGGCAAGGAACGCCTTCTGCGGTCGGCATTAAATAATTTTGTGTCTGGCGATGCGGTTGCGGCACTGAAAATCATTCTCACCGAGATCGAAGGCATTCTGAGTGACGCCTACCGCCAAATTCATGGCAATAGTGCTAAGCTAGAAACGCTTCTCAAATTCGCTGTGAAATCTGCAGAAAATAAAGCTGGTCAGCCCGATACATTGCTTCTTTCAGCAGCGTTTGCCCATTATCTAAAGTCACATACATTCGCGAAATTTGATCCATTAACGCGAACTGGAAAGGCTAGTTCACGTCACGCAGTCGGACATGGCCAAGCCGATGCTGACAGCTACACTCAGGTTCGTGCGCTTCAAGCGCTACTTACGCTAGATCAGATTGCATTCTATACGTAATCTGAACTGAGACGCGATCAAAAAACGACCGGCCCCGAAGGCCCGGCCGGCGACGTGTCCCGGGTCTGACAAACGCAAGGCTCGTCAGAACCGGTACTTCATCGTGGCCTTCACCGTCCGGCCGGTGTCGCTGTCGTCGTTGCGACCCTGCCGCCGGAGGCGCGGGCGATCTGGGCGTGAGCGGGTCCGTGAATCGCGATCTGCAGTGAACCGGGTGCTGCGCCGCTGCGACTGAGCGTTGCGGGCTTGTTGCCCGCGGCCGCAAACGGTGCGCTCGATTGGAGTTCGCCGTGCCCCGTCAGACGGGCGTAACGCTGATCGGACACCGACGATGGCTACGCTCGCAGAAGACGTCGATGCCTATTTCGGCGAGGACACCTATGACTGGGCGGCCGACCTCGCCCGGCGCACGCGGCTGGCCCGCAACACCTATGACACCTTCGTGCGGCGCTTCTTCGGCATCTATGACGATGGCCTGTACCTTCGCCTCGACCTGCTGGAGCAGATCGCGGCCGATGTCGATCTGGCGTTCAGGAAGCTTCGGGCGCGGCAGAAGGTCGACCGCCGTCAGTTCAAGACCGTGATCGAGCTGTTCGAAACCGCCAGCGACTGTGTCGAACTCGAGATCGAGCAATTGCAGGGGATGTTCGGTCACGGGCTGGCCAGCGCGATGACGCCCTTCGTCCGGATGTTCCCCTTCCGGGAACTCGCCCGCGAACTCAAGGCTTACGAGCAGGCGCTGTCACGGCTCGATGGTGCGCTGGCCCAGGCGAACCGTGAACTCACCGAGGCAAAGGTCGACAAGGCCATCGACATCGTCCAGGGCATCCTCACCTTCGCCTTGCCCGAGATCGCCCTGGCGAAGGAGATCGTGCTGGGCGCCGCCGGGCTCTTCGCGGATTCCCGTCTGGGACCGCAGGACCCCGACGCGTCCAAGATCGCGCGCACGACAGCCTCGACGCTGAAGGAGCCCTTGCTGAAGGTGACCAAGCTGACGAAGTCGATGACCAACGTCGCCGGCGTCGCCTCGAAAATGAACGCCGTCTATGACGTCATCAGCTCCGATGAACTCGATGCGGCCCATGCCGCCATCCGGACTGTCAAAGCCGCCATCGACCATGAGAAAGCGGTCCACAAGCGGATCATGGACAACATCTGGTCGAAATGGCGCATCCGCATCGCCGGCTTTCAGGCTTCGCTGGAGCGCGCCAATCGCCAGCTGGAAGAGTCGGCCGCGCGCCTGAACGAGGTCCGCGACGCGCTGCGCGATCAGCGCGAGATCGCCAGGTACAGATCGCCGACCCCCTGGCGCCTCGGCATCTGATGCGTCTTACTTTCTGGCGGTGCCGCTCACCCGTGGGCGTGAAGCCAGTCCCGAACGACAACGGCCGGCCCCGAAGGGCCGGCCGGCGACGTATCCCGGGTCTTACACGAATGCGGGCGCGTCAGAACTGGTACTTCATCGTCGCCTTCACCGTGCGGCCGGGCTCGGTGTAGTAGTCGCGGGCCTGGGCGAGGACGCCGGTGGGAACGTTGACCGCGTCCCAGTACTTGCGGTCGAAGATGTTGTAGACGCCGATCTGCAGTTCGAGGTCGGCGATCTGCGGCATCGGCTTCCACCAGGCGGTGGCGTTGAAGATCGCATAGCCCGGCGCCTTGAAGCCCTGGGTCGCGCCGGTGGTGGCGGCGACGTCGTTGCGGGCGGAGGCGAGCTTGGTCGAGACCTCGGCGCCCCAGCGCTCGGTGCCATAGGCGACGGCAATGATGCCCTGCATCGGCGGGATCGAGTTCAGGAAGGTGTTGTCGTCCTTGTTCTTGCCGCGGGTGTAGGCGAAGGAGCCGCGCACCAGCCAGTTCTGGGCGAAGGCGTATTGCATGTTCGCCTCGAAGCCCTGGATCTCGGCCCGCGTGATGTTGCGGAAGCTCTGGATGCCGCCCTGCGGGTAGAGCCCGCCGACGCCGGGCGCCTGGGTCTGCACCTGCTCGATGAAGTTGCGGTAATTGGTGTGGAAATAGGTCAGCGAGCCGCCGAAGGCCTTGTCGCCGAAGCGGAGGCCGACATCGATGCCGTTGCCGGTCTCGGGGCGCAGATCCGGGTTGCCGGTGCGCAGATAGGTCGTCGGCGAGCCGAAGCGGCCATAGAGCTCGTTGGCGGTCGGTGCGCGGAAGCTCTTGGCCCATTGCGCGAAGACGGTGACGTCCTTGAACCAGGGGGTGTTCTTCAAGACCTCGTATTCGAGCCGGATGCGCGGCGACCAGGCCGAGTCGCTGGAGGCGGCGGGCAGGCCGGTCGGGCGCGAGGCGCTGTTCGAATAGGCCGGCGTGTATTGCGGCTTTTCCTCATACCAGTCGTAGCGCAGGCCGGGGGTGATGCGCAGGCGGTTGTCCAGCAGGCCGATCTCGTCCTGGATGTAGAAGCCGGCGAGGCGCCCATCGACCTTGGGCTGCTCGGCCTGGTTGGTGGGGATGTTGTTGCAGGTCGTGAAGGGGGCCGTGTAGATGCCGCTCGCCGGACGGGCCGGGCAGGCGTCCGAGCCGGCGCTGTACTGCTCCAGGCTCGACATGCGCAGCTCGGTGCCGGCGAGCACCTTGTGCGAGAGCATCCCGGTGTTGAAGTTCTTGATGACGTGGCCGTTGAAGCCGTAGGCCTCTTCCTCGTTCTGGTTGTCGCGGGCGTAGAGGCCGACGATGCTGGTGTAGCGGTAGCCGTTGGTCAGGTCGTTGCGCTTCAGGCGCTGCCAGTAGGCCAGCGCGTGGGCTTCGTCGAAGAAGGAGCCCGGCATCTTGTAGTCGTAGCTCAGCGAGACGCGGTCGCGCTGGACGTCCTCGCCGGTGCGATAGGCGCCGGGACGGTAGTTGCCGGTGAGCGAGACGGCATTGTCGCGGTTGTAGATCCGGTCCGAGCGCTTGAAGGTCTCGGCGGTCAGGCCGAAGCGGTGGGCCTGGTCGTTCGAATACTGGTAGAGCTTGGCGAGGAAGCTGTACTGGTCGAAGTCGCGCGGGTTGGGTTCGGTGCGCGCGGCGCCCACCGTCTTGTCGCTGCCGCGATTGCCGGTCTCGCGACCGTTGCGGAAGCCGCCCTGGACCAGGGCCCAGGTGTTGTTGAAGCGCGCCGCGCCCGCCGCGCTGCCGAAGACGGCGCGGTCGGTGCTGTCGAAGCCGGTCTTGGCCAGCGCGCCATAGCTGCGGCCATTGCGAATGATGTCCTCGGGGTCGAGCGTGCGCACGGCGAGTGCGCCGCCGAGCGAGCCGGCGCCGATGGTGCTGCCGCCGCTCGGGCCGCGCAGCAGGTCGAGCGTCGAGAGCGAGTCGAAGTCGAAGGCGGTGGTGCCGCCGCGGTTCAGGCGCGTGTCGATCAGGAAGGGCTGGCGGATGCCGTCCACCGTCGTCAGCACGCGCGCGCCGTCGAGGCCGCGGATGTTGATGCTGTTGTTCTGGCGGTTGAAGGTGATGCCGGCCTCGACGCGGGTCGAGAGGTCGGTCAGGCTCTGGACCTGCTGGCGGTCGAGCTGCTCGCGCGTCGTGCGCGTCGTGGTCGGGCCGGCGACGAGCGCCTGGCCCGGCGTGCCCTGGCCCTCGACGGTGATCTGGTCGAGCACGACCGGCGCTTCCGCCGCCGGGGCGGCGGGCGCGGTGCGGCTGCGCGTTTGCTGCTGCGCCAGCGCCGGCGTCGCCAGCAGCATCACCACCAGAGTTCCCAGCGCCACGCCCTCGCGCAGCCCGCCTGAATGAATCCCCATCGCCTTGACCCGCCCTTGCTGTCGCGGAAGGCCCGAGCCCACCGCGTCACAGAGTTTAAAATGAATATAAACAAGGCCTTATACGCTCGATAAGGCTCTCATCGGTTATGGGTGGAGTCGAAGACTGTCAATCACTCGTGGCGCGAAGAATACAGTCCGATGCGGCGAAGACACATTCGTGCAATCGCTCCAATGAAATCTTCATTTTACATTGTTCTAAAGAAGCGATGCGTCTCGGCGACCGGCCGCGCGGCGGGCTCCCGATCTCGTGAACGATCCGGGCGCCGGCGCCGACATGTTCCTGTTGCAACGCGGCGGCAGGGTCCCAACATGAGTTCCTGAATCGGAACGCTCTCACACCATGCTCGACCGCCGGACCATGTTGACAGGATCTGCTGCGATGGCGGCGTCGGTGGCGCTGCCGCTGGGGAGCGGCCTCGCGGCCGAGGCCGATGTGATCGTCATCGGGGCCGGGGCGGCCGGGATCGCGGCGGCCCATCAGCTCAAGGCGGCCGGCCGCCGGGCGATCGTGCTGGAGGCGCGCGACCGCGTCGGCGGACGCGCCTTCACCGACGCCTCGCTCGGGCCGGCCTATGACGCCGGCGCGATGTTCATCCACTGGGCCGAGCGCAACCCCTGGGTCCAGATCGCCCGCGATCTCGGCGTCGCGACCTCCGACGAATCCTGGGGCGGCGGATTTCGCGTCTTTGCCGGCGGGCAGCCGATGGCCGATGCCGACCGGCAGCGGCGGCGCGGTGCCTTCGGCCAGATCGACCGGCGGCTCGAGACGGTCGATCTGGCGAAGCGCGACGTCTCGATCCGCGATCTGCTGGGCGATCTTGGCCCCGATCTGGCGCCGATCGCCTCATCGGGGCTGCTGCTCTCGATCGGCGAGGAATCGGAGCGGATTTCGGCGCGCGACTATCAGCGGCTTTGGGCGGGGGAGGACCTCCTCGTGCCCTCGGGCTATGGCAACCTCGTCGTGCGGCACGGGGCCGGGCTCGACATCCGCCTGAACCAGCCCGTCAGCGAGATCCGCTGGGACGGGCCGGGCGTGAGCGTGACGACGCCGGCGGGGACCCTGCGGGCGCAGGCCTGCATCGTGACCGTGCCCGTCGGCGTGCTCAAGGCGGGCGCGATCCGCTTCACGCCCGCGCTGCCGGCCCGCACCCGCGATGCGCTCGACGGGATCGGCATGGGGGCGCTGACCAAGATCGCGCTGAAGGTCGAGGGGGATCGTTTCGGCATTTCGCCGGGCACCAGCTTCCTCGAGGCCGGCTCGCCGAAGCGGCTGATGAATTTCGACCTGTTTCCCGAGGGCAAGGACCTGATCGTCGCCTTCTGCGGCGGCGATCACGCGCGCGAACTCTCCGCCGCGGGGCCCGCCGCGACCCGCGACCATCTGACGACGCTGCTGTCGTCGATGATCGGCTCCGATATCCGCAAGGCGGTGACGGGGATTTCCTTCCCCGCCTGGTGGACCGACCCGTTCTCGCGCGGCTCCTATTCGGTCTGCCTGCCGGGCCGGGAGGCGGCGCGTGAGCAACTGGCCGAGCCGATCGGCGGGCGTCTGTTCATCGCCGGCGAGGCCACGGCCGGCGGCGGCGCCATGACCGTTGGCGGGGCGACGCTGGCGGGCCGCGCAGCGGCCGCGGCCGTGGCGCGGATCAAGGCCTGAGGCGCCGCTAGAGCACCAGCTCCCAGTTCTGGCCGACGAGGTCCTGGCCGAAGGAGTGGTGCTTCTCTTCGGCGATCAGCCGGAAACCCTCGGCGATGTAGATCGCGCGGGCCGCGTGCAGGATGTCGTTGGTCCAGAGCTGAATGCCGCGGTATCCGGCCGTCCGCGCGAAGCGAATAGCCTCGCGCACCAGTGCCTTGCCGAGCCCGAGCCCGCGCCCCGGACGGTCGACGATAACCATGCGCAGCTTCGCGGTCTCGTCGCTCTCCCGCATCACGAAGGCCGAGCCGAGGATCTGCCCGTCGCGCTCGGCGATCAGTCCCTGTTCCAGGCCGGGGCGGAATTCGCGCAGGAAGCCGGCCGCGATCTCGGCGACGAAGGCCTCGAACTCGATGTCCCAGCCATAATCCTCCGCATAGATCCGGCCATGGGCCGCGATCACCCAGCCGATGTCGCCGGGGCGGTGAGGGCGGATGACAGGCGCGGCGGCCTGTGCCGGCGGGGTGCCCGAGAGCAGGGTCTCGGCTTCGGTCAGCGCCGCCACCAGACGGCCGCGCTGTTCCGCGTCGAGCGTCCGCAGCCGCCCGGCGGCTTCGGCCTGCGAGGCCTCGTCGAGGGGTGCGAAGACGGCGCGCCCGGCCGCGCTCAGGTGCAAGCTCAGGGCGCGACCGTCCGAGGCCGAGCGCTCGCGCTGCAGCCAGCCAGCCGCGGCGAAGCGCTTCAGGATGCGCGAGAGATAGGCGGGGTCGAGCCCGAGCGCCTTCGCCAGGTCCCCCGCCAGCCAGCCGTCGCGCCGGGCGAGTTCGTAGAGCACGCGGGCCTCGGTCAGGGTGAAGCCCGAGCCGTGCAGGCTGCCGCTGAGGGCACCGACGAGGCGGGTGTGGAAGCGGTTGAAGCGGCGCAGCGCCGCGACGGCTCTTTCAAGATCGGACATGGCGACACCCTCCGTCGCTCATCTCTGCCAAGATAATGGACTGAGTCAATTAAATTGGTCGGGCGCCGTTCCCGGTTTCTTGACGGTCCCTTAACCGGGCTCTGGCGGAATCGCCGCCTTCGTCACGCTCCCGGGCCGCTCGCGCATGCAGGTCGATCTTCTGGCCGGAACCACGCATCGTCCCGCCGTGCTGGCGCGGCCGGTGCCGACCATCCTCGTCTTCGATTCCGGGCTGGGCGGGCTGACCGTGCTGGCGCGCGTGGGGGAGGCCTGCCGCGGCGCCGACATCGTCTATGCCGCGGATGATGCCGGCTTTCCCTATGGCCGGCTGGAGGAGGGGGCGCTGGTCGCCCGCGTGCTGGCGGTGATGGAGCGACTGGTCGCTCGCCACCATCCCGATCTCGTGGTGATCGCCTGCAACACCGCCTCGACGCTGGTGCTGCCGGCGCTGCGGGCGCGCTTCGCCATTCCCTTCGTCGGCACCGTGCCGGCGATCAAGCCGGCGGCTGCCGCGACGCGCTCGGGGCTGATCTCGGTGCTGGCGACGCCGGGCACGGTGGCGCGCGACTACACGCGCGGGCTGGTTTCGACCTATGCCGGCGGCTGCAATGTCACGCTGGTCGGTGCGACGGGGCTCGCCGCTTTGGCCGAGGCCGCCTTGAAGGGCGAGCGGGTGGAGGATGATGCCATCGCCGCCGAGATCGCGCCCTGCTTCGTCGAGCGGGGCGGGCGGCGCACCGATGTGGTGACGCTGTCCTGCACGCATTACCCGCTGCTGCTGGAGCCGATGCGGCGCGTCGCGCCCTGGCCGGTGGAGTGGATCGACCCGGCGCCGGCGATCGCGCGGCGCGTCGGGCAATTGCTCGGGACTGATGCCGCCGCCGATCGGGCGGGCGGGCATGAGGCGGTCGCGGTTTTCACCTCGGGCGCCGGGATCACCGGCCCGCTGCGGATCGCGCTGGCGGGCCGCGGGTTGGCCGAGGTGCTGATCGAGCCGATGCCGCTCGTCAGCTGAGGCCAGGCCTCAGGCGAAGCGCGCCGGGGCAAACGGCGTCGGATCGACGAAGACCTTCTGCCCCGTGACCATCTCCGCGATCATACGGCCGGTGACGGCGGCCAGCGTCAGCCCGTGATGCGCATGGCCGAAGGAGAACCAGAGGCCCTTGTGCTTGGGCGCCGGACCGATGATCGGCATCATGTCGGGCGTGCAGGGGCGGCGGCCGAGCCAGGGCTCGGGATCGAGCCGCTCGCCGAGCGGAAAGAGGGTGCGGGCGATCGGCTCGGCGCGCTCGAGCTGGACCGGTGTCTTGGGGGCGTCGCGATCGGCGAATTCGGCGCCGGTGGTCAGGCGGATGCCCTGCTGCATCGGTGCGAGGAAATAGCCGCGCTCGGTGTCGAGCACGGGATGATTGAGCACGGCGTTGCCCTGCGCCTTGTAGTGCATGTGGTAGCCGCGCTTGACCGCCAGCGGCAGATTGTAGCCGAGCCTGCGCGACAGCACGTCCGCCCAGGGGCCGAGCGCCACGACGACGTCGCGGGCCTTGGCCGTGGTGCCATCGGCCAGCTTCACCGTCCACTCCGCGCCGTCCTGGGCGAGCGTGCCGGCATCGCCGAGGGCGAGCCTGCCGCCCAGCGCCTCGAAGCGCGCGACATAGGCCTTGGACAGGCCGAGCGGGTCGATCACCGTGACCGGGTCGGTCCAGTGCAGGCCGCCGATCAGGCTGTCATGGTCGAGATGAGGCTCCTCGGCTCTCAGCGTCGCCATGTCGAGCGGCCTGTAGTTCAGGCCGAAATCGCGGTTCCAGCGCGCGGCCTCGGCCAGGCGCTCGTCCTGCTGGGCGGTGGTGCGGAACACCTTCATCCAGCCCTTGCGGCGCAATAGGCCGGTGGCACCGGCTTCTTCCGCGAGCGCGTCGTGCTCGCTGACGCAATGCTCGATCAGGGTGGCGTATTTGTGCGCGATAGCCTCGTGCTGGGAGGCGCGTGAATGCATCCAGTAGGACCAGAGGAAGGGCGCGAGCTTGGGGATCGCGCTCCAGTGGTAATGCGCGTCGATGGTGTTGTTCATCGCGTAGCGGATCAGCGCGCCGAAATCATGCGGGAAGCCGTAGGGGTAGACGCCCTCGCGCTGGATCAGACCGGCATTGCCGTAGCTGGTTTCCTCGCCCGGCGCGCGCTTGTCGACGAGCAGGACCGAGCGGCCCGCCTTCTGCAGGTGCAGCGCCACGGAAATCCCGACGATGCCTGCACCGAGAACGATCGTATCCGTCGCCATCACCCGCTCCTGCCCGCTCAACCCGCTTGAAAATAGCCGTTTGTGACGCGGTGTCAGCGTCGCGGTGGGTTTTTGCGCGGTTGCGCCTCAAGTTTCGCAAGATTTGCGCCATCGCCTGCATCTGTCCCGGCCAAAGCCGGCAAAGCGGGTCGCCTGCGCAATTTTCTGCCGGCGCAGGGCGGGGCTGTCGCGGCGGCGGGTGACGCGGGCGTCCCGATCGGCCAGTGTCGGCGTCCCTCCGGCCGCTTTTCGAGACTCACGCCTCTCATGCTCATGCGCATCGCCGCTTCACTGGCCGCCAGCCTCGCCTGGCTCGGGCGCTACGGCACGCAGGGCTTTGCGCTGTCGATCTTCCTGGGGCTGGCGCTGCCGCAGTTTTCGGCTGCAGCGCGCCCGCTGCTGCCGGTGACGATCTTCTGCTTCACCACCATCGTCTTCATGCGCGCCGATCTGCGGATCATCGCTGGCCTGCTGCGCAGCCCGGGGCGGCTGATCCTGACCTGCCTGTGGATGGTGGCAGCGCCCGTGGTGCTGATCGGCGGAGCCTTCCTGATCGTGGGGCGTGAGGCGATCGACCCCGGGCTGCTGCTGGGGCTCGCCATCCTGGCCGCCGCGCCGCCGATCATGTCCTCGCCGGCCGTGGCGCTGATCTATGGGTTCGAGCCGTCACTGATCATCGCCGGCGTCATCATCACCACGGTGGCGAGCCCGATCGTGGCGCCGATGCTGGTGGAGCTGCTGGCAGGCGCCGCCGTGCCGCTTGACCGCTGGGTGCTGACGCTGCGGCTCTTGCTCTTCGTCGGTGGTGGCATGGCGGCGGCCGCGATCCTGCGCTGGGCGCTCGGGACTGTCCGCATCCGGGCGATGAAGGCCAATCTCGATGGCTTCGGCGTGCTGATGTATTTCACCTTCGCGATTGCGGCGATGGACGGTGTCACGCAAGCCGCGTTCGACACTCCTTGGCGGGTCAGCGGTTTTCTCGCCTGCGCCTTCGCCGTCTCGATCATCGGGCTGGTCGTCAGCTATCTCGCCCTGCGCTTCCTGCGCCGCTCGGAGCGCTTCATGGTCGGCTACGGCGCGGGCCAGCGGAACATGGGCATGATCGTCGCGGCGCTGGGGGCCGGCGTGCCGCCCTCGACCTTCCTGTTCTTCGCGCTGGCGCAGTTCCCGATCTATCTGATGCCCTGGCTGCTGAGCGGTTTTGCGGCGCGCATCCGCCGGGAGGAGGCTGCTGCTGACGGGGCCTGACGGGCGACCTTGCGAGGGTCGCTCGGTTCCATCGGAGTTGTCCCATGATCACCCTCTACAGCGGCCCGCTCAGCCTGTTCGCCCGCAAGGTCGAGATCGCGCTGCACGAGAAGGGGCTGCCCTTCGAGCGGGTGATGGTCCCCTTCAACCAGACGACCGGCTATGATCCGAAGCATCCGGAGGTGCTGGCGCTCAATCCGAAGGGCCAGGTGCCGGTGCTCAGCGATGCCGGGCTCGTGATCTACGACTCGACGGTGATCATCGAATATCTCGACGAGGCCTATCCCGAGAGTCCGCTCTATCCGGGCAGCCCGGCCGAGCGCGCCCGCTGCCGGCTCGACGAGCTCTTCGCCGACGAGATCCTGCTGCAGGCGCTGAGGCCGCTGATGCACCGCACCGGCCCGCGCCCCGCCGACCCGGCGCGGCGGGCGGCGCAGGATGCGGATGCGCTGATCGCGGAGGAGACGCTCGCCGGCCATCACGCCCGGCTGGAAGAGAGGCTGGCGGGGCGGGCGTTCTTCGGGCCAAGGCTGTGCGCCGCCGACATCGCGCTGTTCATGGGGCTGCTCTTCGGCCGGCGGCTGGGCGGGCCGTCCTTCGCCGGGCATCCCGGCCTGTCCGGCTGGTTCTCGAGGCTGCGCGAGCGGCCGGCCTTCGCGCAGGTGGCCGACGAGATCGTGGAAGCCGACCGGCGGCTCTCCGTGCCGGTCGCGATGCGCTGAGCGTTCCGCCGCCGCGGGACCGGGGCTTCGAATCCGCAATTCCCTTCGCCGGGTCCATGCTTTAAACCGCGCGGCATGAGCGCCCCCATCCGCATCGCCCCCTCGATCCTCTCGGCCGACTTCTCGAAGCTCGGCGAGGAGGTGCGCGCGATCGATGCGGCCGGCGCCGACTGGATCCATTGCGACGTGATGGACGGGCATTTCGTGCCCAACATCACCTTCGGGCCCGATGTGCTGAAGGCGATCCGCCCGCACACGACCAAGTTCTTCGACGTGCATCTGATGATCGCGCCGGTCGACCCTTATGTCGAAGCCTTCGCCAAGGCCGGCGCCGACCTGATCTCCTTCCATGTCGAGGCCGGCCCGCACCCGCACCGGACGCTGCAGGCGATCAGGGCGCAGGGGAAACAGGCCGGCATCGTGCTCAATCCCGGCACGCCGGCCTGCCTGGTCGAGCCGCTGCTCGACGATCTCGACCTGATCCTGCTGATGACGGTCAATCCGGGTTTCGGCGGGCAGAGCTTCATTCATTCCGTGCTGCCGAAGATCGCGCAGGTGAGGGCGCTGATCGGCGAGCGGCCGATTTCGCTGGAGATCGACGGCGGGGCGACGGTCGAGACCGCGCCGCTGGCGGCCAAGGCCGGCGCCGACGTCTTCGTCGCTGGCTCGGCCGTGTTCAAGGGCGGGCCTTCCGCCTATGCCGGCAACATCGCCGCGATCCGTGGGGCGGCTGAGGCCGCTCGCGGGGAGTGGGTTTGAGATTGTAGTTCTGCCCTCATCCTGAGGAGCCGCGCAGCGGCATCTCGAAGGATGCTCCAGGGGGCGCCTTCTGGAGCATCCTTCGAGACGCGCTCCTGCGGAGCGCTCCTCAGGATGAGGGCTCGTGTGATGACAAGGACGAGACGATGATCCCGCGCTATTCCCGCCCCGAGATGGTCGCCATCTGGGAGCCGCAGACGCGGTTCCGGATCTGGTTCGAGATCGAGGCGCATGCCACCGACAAGCTGGCCGAGCTCGGCGTGGTGCCGAAGGAGGCCGCCGCGACGATCTGGGCCAAGGCGAAGGACGCCACCTTCGACGTCGCCCGGATCGACGAGATCGAGCGCGTCACCAAGCACGACGTCATCGCCTTCCTGACGCATCTGGCCGAGATCGTCGGCCCCGAGGCGCGCTTCGTCCACCAGGGCATGACGTCGTCGGACATCCTCGACACGACGCTCTCGGTGCAGCTGGCGCGGGCGACGGATATCCTCATCGGCGATGTCGATGCGCTGCTGGCCGCCATCAAGCGCCGCGCCTTCGAGCACAAGTTCACCCCGACGATCGGCCGCTCGCATGGCATCCATGCCGAGCCGGTGACCTTCGGGCTCAAGCTCGCCCAGGCCTATGCCGAGTTCGATCGCTGCCGGGCCCGGCTCGTGGCGGCGCGTGCGGAGATCGCGACCTGCGCGATCTCGGGTGCGGTCGGCACATTTGCCAACATCGACCCGAGCGTGGAGGCCTATGTCGCCGACAAGATGGGCCTCTCCGTCGAGCCCGTCTCGACGCAGGTGATCCCGCGCGACCGGCATGCGATGTATTTCGCCACGCTGGGCGTCGTCGCCTCAAGCGTCGAGCGGCTGGCGACCGAGATCCGGCATCTCCAGCGCACCGAGGTCTATGAGGCCGAGGAGTTCTTCTCGCCGGGCCAGAAGGGCTCGTCGGCGATGCCGCACAAGCGCAATCCCGTGCTGACCGAGAACCTGACGGGCCTCGCCCGCCTCGTACGCGGCATGGTCGTGCCGGCGCTGGAGAATGTCGCGCTCTGGCATGAGCGCGACATCTCGCACTCTTCGGTCGAGCGCATGATCGGCCCCGACGCTACCGTGACGCTCGATTTCGCCCTGGCGCGGCTGACTGGCGTCGTCGACAAGCTGCTGATCTATCCCGCCAACATGCGCCGCAACCTCGACAAGCTCGGCGGCCTGCACAACTCGCAGCGCGTGCTGCTGGCCCTGACCCAGGCCGGCGCCAGCCGCGAGGACAGCTATGCGATGGTCCAGCGCAACGCGATGCGGACCTGGGAGCATGGCGAGGACTTCCTCACCAACCTCAAGGCCGATGCCGACGTCACCGCGCGGCTCTCGGACGCCGAGCTCGAGGCGATGTTCGACGAGGGCTACCATTTCAAGCATGTCGACACGATCTTCGCCCGGGTGTTCGGGGAGGTCTGAGCACCGATGCGGATTGCGGTCATCGCGGATATCCACGGCAACTTCGACGCGCTCGAAGCGGTGGTCGAGGACCTGGAGCGGACGCGGCCCGATCTCGTCGTCAATCTCGGCGACAGTTTGTCGGGCCCGCTGAAGCCGCGCGAGACGGCCGATCTGCTGATGGCGAAGGACTGGCTGACGGTCCGCGGCAATCACGATCGCTACCTGATCGAGCGGCCGCTCGACCAGCTCGGCGCATCGGACAGGGCGGCGGCCGAGGCGATGGCGCCAGAGCATTTCGACTGGCTGCGGTCGCTGCCGTTCTCCCTGCGGGCGGCCGAGGATGTGATGCTGTTCCATGCGACGCCGGGCGACGACAACACCTATCTGATGGAGCAGGTCCGGGGCGGGCGCTCAGAGATGCGTCCCTCCACGGAGGTGGCGGCCGATCTCGCCGGCATCGAAGCCGGGCTTGTCCTGTGCGGGCATTCGCATATCGCGCGTGTGATGGAGCTTCCCCATGGGAGGTGCGTCTTCAATCCCGGCAGCGTCGGCCAGCCGGCCTATGACGATATCGCCCCCGAGCCGCATGTCATGCAGGCCGAAAGCCCGCATGCGCGCTACGGCCTCGCGGAGCGCGGCCGCGCGGGCTGGCGGTTTTCCTGTATCGCCCTCCGCTACGACTGGCACGCTGCCGCTGCTCTCGCCCGCGCGCGCGGGCGAGCCGACTGGGCGCATGCCCTGTCGACCGGTCTCGCCCTGAAGCCGCACTGATCGAACCATGAAAACCTCCGACACCGACATCCTCATCGTTCCCGGCTGGTCCGGCTCGGGGCCCGATCACTGGCAGAGCCGCTGGGTCGCCAAGCTCTCGACCGCGCGGGTGGTCGAGCAGGAGGACTGGCACACGCCGTCGCGGCTCTGGGCGGAGCGCATCGTTGCGGCGGTGCGGGCGGCGACGCGGCCGGTCGTGCTGGTCGGGCATTCCTGCGGCGTCAGCGCGATCGCGCATGCGGCCGAGCATCTCCACCCCGGCGAGGTGACCGGGGCCTTTCTGGTAGCGCCCGCGGCCGAGCGCGCCAAGCGCGAGCTGCCGGGCATGACGCCGGCCTTCGCCGCGCACCGGCGCGAGACGCTGCCCTTCCGCAGCGTGCTGATCGCCAGCAGCAACGATCCCTACTGCACGCCGGAGGAGGCGCGCGAACTGGCGCAGGCCTGGGGCGCGGAGTTCGTCGACGCCGGCGAGAGCGGGCACCTCAACACCGACTCCGGGCATGGACCCTGGCCCGACGGCCTGCTGCGTTTCGCGGGCTTTCTCAGGAGCTTGACGGCGGTTCCGCAGAAACCGATTCAATCATAGGATCCGGGCGCCGTTGATCTGGCGTCATGCTCGGGCTTGACCCGAGCATCTCTCAACGAGAGGGGCTCCAGTGGTTTGCCAGTCCGAGATTCTCGGGTCTGCGCTTCGCTTCGCCCGAGAATGACGTCCTCGCCCCCAAACCAAAACCGCCCCGGCTTTCACCGGGGCGGTCTCGTTTCAGCCCGTCGGGCGATCAGCTGTCGAGATCAATTCTCGATATAGGTGATCTTGCCGTCGGCGCCCTTCTTCCAGGTGTACATGGTGTAGTCGGGGCGGGTGATGTCGCCCTTCTTGTCGAAGGCGAGATCGCCGATGACGGTCTTGACCGGCGCGCCGCCGCGGAGCGCCTCGGCGACCTTCTTGGGATCGAGCGAGTTCGCGCGCTTGGCGCCTTCGGCCATGACCTGAACGGCGGCGTAGCTGTAAAGGGTGTAGGCCTCGGGCTTGAAGTTCTTGGCCGCGAACTTCTGGACCACCGCGGCGGCCTCCGGGCGCTTCTGCGGGTCCGGCGGGAAGGTCATCAGCGTGCCTTCGACGCCGGGGCCGCCGATCGTGGCGAACTCGTCGGTGGTGATGCCGTCGCCGGAGATCATGACCGCCTTGACGCCCTGGTCGCGCATCTGGCGCACGATCAGGCCGCCTTCGGTGTGCAGGCCGCCCCAGTAGATGTAGTCCGCGCCGACCGCCTTGATCTTCGAGATCAGGGCCGAGAAGTCCTTCTCGCCGGCGTTCACGCCTTCATACAGCACGTCCTTGATGCCGGCCTTGGTCAGGCCCTTGCGGGTCTCGTCGGCGAGGCCCTGGCCATAGGTCGTCTTGTCGTGGATGACCGCGATCTTCTTGTCCTTGAAGTTCTTGGCGATGTAGGCCGCCGCGACCTCGCCCTGCTGGTCGTCGCGGCCGCAGGTGCGGAAGACGTTCCAGAGGCCGCGTTCGGTGATCTTCGGATTGGTGGCCGAAGGCGAGATCATCAGGATGCCGTTCTCGGCATAGACTTCCGAGGCCGGCATGACGACGCCGGAGTTGAAGTGCCCGACGACCCACTTGACGCCGTCGCCGACGAACTTGTTGGCGACCGAGACGCCCTGCTTGGGATCGGAGACGTCGTCGCCGACCGAGAGCACGAGCTTCTGGCCGAGGATGCCGCCGGCGGCGTTGATGTCCTCGACGGCCTGCTCCGTCCCGTTCTTGAGCTGGGCGCCGAAGGCGGCGTTCGGGCCGGTGATCGGGCCGGCGACGCCGATCTTGAGCTGGGCATTGGCCACGCCCGAGAAGGCGAGGACCGCGCCGAGCGCGATGCTGCTCAACAGCAGTTTCTTCATGAGATGCGACTCCCCTGTATTGTCACTATGAACGGGCTGGATTGTCCGCCCGTCTCGGCGCGTGGTGCTACCGTGGAACGCAGTCTTGCGTGTTTTCCACCATCTGTCACGCGTCAAGCTCGATGCCCTTTTCAGGCGAGTTTCTGCGGAATTTCGGCGCCAGCGCGCGGTTTCCAGGTGAACGGGCCGGTCCGCTCGAAGAGCCAGCGATACTGCCGCGTCATCTGCCCGGCGCGGTTGTAGCGCCAGCCGGCGAAGCCGAAGCCCATCAGGATGATGGTGTCGACGATGTAGAAATGCAGCGTCAGCAGCGTCGCCTCGAACAGGGCGAAATGGATGAACCGCACCACCATCCCCAGCACCAGGATGTAGAGCACGAGCTGGACGGTCGGCTTCCAGGTCAGCGCCATGGCCCGGCCCGTCATCCAGGCGAGCCAGCCGCCCATCACCACCGTGACCAGCAGGAACAGCCAGACGGTCGGCTCTTCGTAGAGAATGCCCTGCATGTCAGTGCCTCCCGCCTTCGAGATAGGCGGCGCGAACCTGCGGATTGGCGAGCAGGTCCTTGCCCGAGCCGCTCATGGTGATGACGCCGTTGACCATGACATAGCCGCGATGGGCGAGCTTGAGCGCGTGGAAGGCGTTCTGCTCGACGAGGAAGACGGTCAGCCCCTGCGTCCGGTTGAGTTCGCGGATCGCCTCGAAGATCTGCTTGACGATCAGCGGGGCGAGGCCGAGCGAGGGTTCGTCCAGCAGCAGCAGCTTGGGCCGCGCCATCAGCGCGCGGGCGATCGCCACCATCTGCTGCTCGCCGCCCGAGAGCGTGCCGCCGCGCTGCTGCAGGCGCTCGCGGATGCGCGGGAACAGCGTGCAGATCTGCTCGAGATCCTCGTCGAAATGCGAGAGGTCGCGCAGCGCGGCGCCCATCTGGAGGTTCTCGAAGACGGTCATGCGCGGGAAGATGCGGCGCCCCTCCGGCGACTGGGCGATCCCCAGGCGCGCGATCAGGTGGCTCGGCATCTTCGTGATGTCGCGGCCCTCATAGGTGATCGTGCCCTCGCGGGCCTGCGGATTGCCGAAGATCGTCATCATCAGCGTCGACTTGCCGGCGCCGTTGGCGCCGATCAGCGTGACGATCTCGCCCTGGTGGACGTCCATGTCGACGCCCTTGAGGGCGATGATCTTGCCGTAATAGGTCTTGACGCCGCGCACGCTGAGCAGCGGCTGGCCCTGCGGTTGCGTGGCCAAAGGGGCGGGGTTCTCGGTCTGCAGCATGGCTTCGGTCACGCGATTCCGACCTCCGCTTCGGCGGCCTCGACCTCGTCGTCGTCGACGCCGAGATAGGCCGCGATCACCTTGGGATCGGCCTGCACCTCCGCCGGGGTGCCGTCGGCGATCTTGGTGCCGTAGTCGAGCACAACGACATGGTCCGAAATCTCCATCACCACCGACATGTCGTGCTCGATGAGCAGCAGCGCGGTGCCGATGTCCTGGCGGATCGAGAGCAGCAGCGTGTTGAGGTCATGGCTCTCGCGCGGGTTGAGGCCGGCGGCCGGCTCGTCGAGGCAGAGCAGGACGGGGTCGGTGCACATGGCGCGCGCGATCTCGAGGCGGCGCTGGTCGCCATAGGGCAGGTCGGCGGCGGGGTCGTCGGCGCGGTCGATCAGGTTGATCTTCTCGAGCCAGAACTTGGCCTTCTCGATCGCCTCGTTCTCGCGGGCCTTGTAGCCGCCGACGCCGAGCACGCCGAGGAAGGTGTAGCCAGACGCGATCATCAGCGGGTTGTGCTGCGCGACCAGCAGGTTCTCCAGCACGGTCATGCCGCCGAAGAGGCGGATGTTCTGGAAGGTGCGGGCGACCTTGGCCTTCCAGCTGATCTGGAAGTCCGGCATGCGCTCGAGCAGGAAGCTGGCGCCGGAGTCCTGCGTCAGCGTCATCATGCCTTCGGTCGGCTTGTAGAAGCCGGTGATGCAGTTGAAGACCGTGGTCTTGCCGGCGCCGTTGGGGCCGATCAGGGCGGTGATGTCGCCCTTGCGGGCCTCGAAGGAGAGGTCGTTGACGGCGGTGAGGCCGCCGAAGCGCATGGTGACGTGCTCGACCTGGAGCAGGGGGCGGCCGTGGGCGGGAGCGGCGGTCGTCATCAGCCGTGCCCCTCCTGGACCATGTCGGAGGAGATCGCCTTCTTCTCCTTCAGGAAGGCGGTCGGTTCGCGCGTCGAGATCAGGCCGCGCGGCTTCCAGATCATGATCAGCACCATGGCGAGGCCGAAGATCAGCATGCGGTATTTGGTCGGGTCGAAATCATTGCCGAACACCGCCTTCAGCCAGTCGAGCTCGCGCAGCAGCTCCGTGCCGCCGATCATCACGATCGCGGCGATGGCGCAGCCCCAGAGCGAGCCCATGCCGCCGAGCACCACGATCGCCAGGATCACCGCCGATTCCATGAAGACGAAGGATTCCGGCGAGATGAAGCCCTGGCGGGCCGAGAAGAAGGCGCCGGCGAAGCCGCCGAACATGGCGCCGATCGAGAAGGCGGTGAGCTTGGTCGAGGTCGTGTTGATGCCGAGCGAGCGGCAGGCGATCTCGTCCTCGCGCAACGCCTCCCAGGCGCGCCCGACCGGCAGGCGGCGCAGGCGCAGCGTCACAAAGGCCGTCAGCAGGGCGAGGCACAGGATCAGATAGTAGAGGAAGATCGTGCGGTAGAGCGGGGTGAATTCGAGCCCGAACACGGCGGCGAAGCCGGTGTCGCTGGCGTTGAAGGGGATGCCGAAGAAGGTCGGGCGCGGGATGCCGGAGATGCCGGCATAGCCGCCGGAGAAATCGACCCAGTTGATCAGGACGAGGCGGATGATCTCGCCGAAGGCGAGCGTCACGATCGCCAGATAGTCGCCGCGCAGGCGCAGCACGGGGAAGCCGAGCAGCATGCCCCAGAAGGCGGCGAGGATGCCCGACAGCGGCAGCAGGATCCAGAAGGACAGGCCGAAGTTCTTGGCCAGCAGCGCGTAGGAATAGGCGCCGACGGCATAGAAGGCGACGTAGCCGAGATCGAGCAGGCCGGCGAGGCCGACGACGATGTTCAGCCCCCAGCCGAGCATGACGTAGATCAGGATCTGGATGCCGAAATTGTCGATCCACTTCAGCGCGCCGCCCCAGCCCGCCAGATTGATCGCGATGATCGGGAAGGTGACGAGGAAGCCCAGGCCAAAGAGCGAGAACTTGCGCGAATGGCGCTGGAAGAAGGCGGCGGTGCCCTGCGGCAGGAACCGCACCAGCGATTGCCGGCTGGCCTTGGTCTGCTGGCGCAGCGCGATGACGAAGCGGCCGACGAAGACGATGGCGACCGCCCAGGCGACCGCGTCCCAGCGCGGGTCCAGAACCAGGACGTTGTCCATGTTCTGGCGGGTGCCCCAGGCGATGATCGGGATGCAGAGACCGAACGTCACGAGGGCGGCGAAGGCGGCTTCCTTGAAGGCGGCGTGCCAGTCGCGCTGCGAAGCGGCGGCGGGCGCTGCGGATGGGGTCGCGGGCTTGGCCATGGCTTTTAGACCTTCTCGACTTCGGGACGGCCGAGCAGGCCCGAGGGCATGAAGACCAGCACGATCGCCAGGATGCAGAAAGCGGCGACGTCCTTGTAGTCGATGGTGAAATAGGCCGACCACATCACCTCGATCAGCCCTATCAGCAGGCCGCCGATGACGGCGCCGGGCAGCGAGCCGATGCCGCCGAGCACGGCCGCGGTAAAGGCCTTCACCCCCGGCACGAAGCCGTCATGGAAACTCACCACGCCGTAGAGGACGAGATACATCACGCCGGCCACCGCCGCGAGCGCGGCGCCCATGATGAAGGTGATCGAGATCGTGCGGTCGACGTCGATGCCGAGCAGGGCGGCCATCTTGCGGTCCTGCTCGCAGGCGCGCTGGGCGCGGCCGAGCGGCGTCTTCTGCACGATGTACCAGAAGGCGGCCAGCAGCACCGCGGTCGTCACGATGATGACGATCTGCTTGTAGGAAATCTGGACCGAATAGGTCGCGCTCTCGATCAGCGTGATCGACTTGTTGAGCATCGGCGGCGTCGACTTGTTGCGCGGGCCCTGCACGACCTGGACGAAGTTCATCAGGAAGATCGACATGCCGATCGCCGAGATCAGCGGGGCGAGGCGGAAGGAGCCGCGCAGGGGGCGGTAGGCGACGCGCTCGATCGCCCAGTTCCAGAGCGAGGTGAAGAACATCGCCAGCACCAGCACGACGATCAGCGCGACCACGATCAGCCCGGCCCCGAACCAGGAGGCGATCAGCATGAAGAAGATCAGCGCGATGAAGGCCGAGAGCATGAAAATGTCGCCATGGGCGAAGTTCACCATGCCGATGATGCCGAAGACCATCGTGTAGCCGATGGCGATGAGGCCGTAGATCGACCCCAGGGTCAGCCCGTTGATGAGCTGCTGCAGGAACACTTCCATCGTCGACGCAGACCCCTCGAATGCGCTCCCGTTCTTGAGGGCCGGCATGACACCGGCGCATGCGGGATGCGATCACCATGCAGAGCTACCAACGCCTTGCCGTTTGGACAATCGCGCCCGGCCATAAAACTGTCAAAAGCAATCTGCGGCTGAATGCCTCGCAATTGGGCAGCAAGCTGTGCGGTGGCGCGGGGATTTCACGCAAGATGATTGTGCTTGGGGCAGGGCCTTGGCGGCCTCCGCCGCCGACGGCCTGCAGCTGGGTTGGGGCCGTCCGGCGTTCAGGGGCGATCGGTCACAAGGAAACCATGCGCGAGCGGGTCGCGGTCGTCGATGAAGATCGTGTTGTAGCCGGTCATGCGGGCCCAGCCCTCGATCGAGGGGATGATGCCCTCGAAGGGGCCGACCTGGGCCGTGGCCTCGACGCGGCCGCGGAACATCGTGCCGATGATGCTCTCGTGGACGAAATCGTCGCCGACCTGGAGCTTTCCCTGTGCCGCCCACTGCGCCATGCGCGAGGAGGTGCCGGTGCCGCAGGGCGAGCGGTCGATCGCCTTGTCGCCGTAGAACACGGCGTTGCGGGCATGGGCCTCGGGCTTGGTCGGCGCGCCCGTCCAGAGGATGTGCGAGAGCCCGTTGATCGCCGGGTTCTCGGGGTGGATGAACTGGTACTTGGCGTTCAGCGCAGCGCGCAGCTTCGGGCTCCAGCGCTGGATGTCGGATGGGTTGATGTCGGCAATGTCGCGGAAGGCGTCCTGCGGGTCGACGATCGCATAGAAATTGCCGCCATAGGCGACGTCGACCGTGACCTCGCCGAGTTCCTCGATCTCCGCGGTCAGGCCCGTCGCATGGAGATAGGAGGCGATGTTGGTGATGCGGACATTGTCGACATAGTCGCCATTGCGGGTGTAGCGCGCCGTCACCAGCCCGGCGGGCGTGTCGATCTTCAGCACGCCCTCCTCGCGCGGCGTGACGAGGCCGCGCTCCAGCGCCATCGTCACCGTGCCGATGGTGCCGTGGCCGCACATCGGCAGGCAGCCCGAGGTCTCGATGAAGAGGAAGGCGATGTCGGCGTCGTCGCGCGTCGGCGGGTAGAGGATCGAGCCGGACATGACGTCGTGGCCGCGCGGCTCGAACATCAGCCCGGTGCGGATCCAGTCATATTCCGCCAGGAAATGCGCCCGCTTCTCGACCATGTTGGCGCCCTTGAGCGGCGGGGCGCCGCCCGCGACCATGCGCACCGGGTTGCCGCAGGTGTGGCCGTCGACGCAGAAAAAAGTGTGGGTGCTCATCGGCTTGGCTCGGTCGGTTGGCGGATGGATTCAAAAGCGCTGCGGGCTGAAGGGGGCAAGGTCGATCGCCGGTTCGCGGCCTGCGACCAGCGCCGCCACGAGATCGGCCGTCACGGTCGACTGTGTCATGCCGTAATGGCCGTGGCCAAAGGCGTAGACGACATGCGGGTTGCGGGTCGCCTTGCCGATCACCGGCAGCGAGTCGGGCATGGAGGGCCTGAAGCCCATCCAGAGGGTGCCGGTCTCGAAGGCCGGCAGACCCTCCACGAAGCGGGTGGCCTTGTCGTAGAGGATCTTCGTGCGGGCATGGTTGGGGGCGGCCTCCAGCCCGCCGAACTCGACCGCGCCGCCGATGCGCAGCCCGCTCTGCAGCGGCGTCATCACGAAGCCGTGGCCCTCGAATCCGATCGGGCGCGTCGTCAGCCCGGTGATGCCGGGGAAGCTGACATTGTAGCCGCGCTCGGTGTCGAGCGGCACCGTGTCGCCGAGTGCCGTGGCCAGCGGCTTCGACCAGGCTCCGGCGGCGACGACCGCGCGGTCGACGACGCGCTGGAAGCCGTCGGCACCGATCAGGGCCGGGCGATCGCCGGTCGAGATGTTGGTGATCTCGGCTTTCTCGAAGGTGGCGCCGCGCGCCAGAGCCGTCTCGAACAGCGCCATCGTCAGCTGCAGGGGATCGCTGATATGGGCGGTGTCGGGGTGGAAGGCGGCGCCGACGAAGGCGTCCTTCAGCGCTGGCTCGAACTGGCGCAGTTCCTCGGGGCCGACCATCTCGACCCGGATGCCGAACTCCGCCTGACGCTTGGCGATTCCCGCGGCCTCCTCGAAGGCGCCCCGGTCGGTGAAGGCGTAGAGCCCGCCCTTGTGGTGGATGTGGCTCTCGAGGCCGGCCTGCTGGGCGCGGGCTAGCCAGGCGGGCAAAGCGCGCTGCTGCAGCGCGCCGATGCCCTGGATCGACTTCTCATAGGCCTGCGGCCGCGCCGCCAGCACGAAACGCAGCAGCCAGGGCAGGAGTTTTGGGAAATAGGCGGGGCGGATCGCCAGCGGCCCCAGCGGGTCGAGCAGGAATTTCGGCACCTGCCTGAGGATCTTGGGGCTGGCGATCGGCAGGATGTCGGTATGGGCCATCCAGCCGGCATTGCCGCGCGAGGGGCCGAAGCCCGGCCCCTCCTTGTCGAGGATCAGGACCTCGTGGCCCTCGTCGAGCAGGGCGTGGGCGATGGCGCAGCCGACGATGCCGGCCCCGATGATGGCGATCTTCATGGCCGGACCTTCATGGCAGCGACAGCTCCGCGAGCGCGCCCGGCCGCTTCACCTCGATCTCGACGAAGGCGATCGGGTGGTCGGAGCCGTTCATGACGTCATGCTGGATGCCGGCGGGGCGCATATAGGCCTGGCCCTGGGCGAGGGGCACGTCCGTCGTCTTCGTGCCGTCATGGATGCGCAGCGTGCCGGCGACCAGCATCACGACGAAATAGGGCCAGCCATGGCTGTGCCAGCCGGTGACGGCGCCGGGCTCGAAATCCCAGCGGGTGATGCGGAGGGTGTCGTCGTCCTGCTGGACCGTCGGCGAGGCGGGAATCGTGCAGGTGAAGGCCATCCCACTCTCCGCTGCGGCCGGGGCCTCGACGGGCGCGGCCACGCCCTTGACGTTTCCGTTCTGCATCGGTCCGCAGCGCAGGTCGAGGGGCTTTGCGCGCCGCCTGGCCCGCAGGGCGCCTTTCGGCAGAATGCGACTTGCGCGAGAGCCCGTTTCGCCTGCAGATTGCAAGGTGGCACCGATGCGCGACGACCTCCTTGATATATCAAGGGCTCGCGATGCGTCAATCCGGATGGGTGCGCTGGGAGAGGCCGGATGAGCCTGAGGTCCGTCTTGGAAGCCGATGCCTATGACGATCACGGGGCCGCGCCTCAGCCGGCCCTCAGCCTGACCGAGATCGCCTATCGGCGGCTGGAGGAGGCGATCGTGACCCTGTCGCTGCGGCCGGGGGCGGTGCTGACCGAGGCGCAGCTGATCGACATGGTCGGCGTCGGGCGCACGCCGGTGCGCGAGGCCCTGATCCGCCTGGCGCAGCAGGGGCTGGTCGAGGTGCTGCCGCGCAAGGGCGTGGTCGTGGCCGGCATCAACGCCATCGACATCATGGCCGCGCTCGACGCGCGCGAGGTGCTGGAGCGCCTGATCGCCGGGGATGCGGCGCGGCGCGCCAGCCCGCGCGAGCGGATCGGCATCGTCGAGAAGGCGAGGGCGATGCGCGCCGCCGCGCTCGAGGGCGACGCCAACGCCTATATGCGGCTCGACAAGGAACTCGACGCGTAGGTCGCCGCCGCGGCCCGCAGCCCCTATGCGACGCGCGCCGTGGAGCCGCTGCAGGCCCTGATCCGGCGGGCCTGGTACCATTTCGAGCGGCGCGACGATCTGCTGCCGGCGGCGGGCCACCATGTCGCCTTCGCGCAGGCCCTGGCGACGGCCGATCCGGCGGCGGCGATGACGGCGAGCGACGCGCTGATGGCGCATCTGCGCAGCGGGCTGCTCGCGACGATCGACCGCGACTGAGCCGACGCCGGAAGGCCCACCGGGCCGCTTGATATATGTCGGAGGCTAGCCTCCGCCGCGCCTGCGCGCGCGCGTCGCGGGCCACCCAAACTGGCATTCCCGGCCGCGAGGCTCTACATGTCGGGCGTCCCGCCCGTGAAGGGCCCGCCGGATTCCGATGACCGAAGCCCTCCACCCCTTGCCCCGGGCGCTTCCCGAGGCCGCGTCCTTCCGCGATGCGATGGCGCGCGTCGCCAGCGCCGTCCATGTCGTCACGACCCGTGGGCCGGAGGGCCGTGCCGGCCTTACCGCCACGGCGGTCGCCTCCGTCTCGGATTCGCCGCCGACGGTGCTGGTCTGCATCGCCAGGCCGAGCCGGACGCTGGCCGTGATCGAGGCGGCCGGCCTGTTTTGCATCAACACCTTGCCGGGCGATGCGCTCGACCTGGCCGAGATCTTCGCCAGCCGGCGCGGAATCGAGGGCGAGGCGCGCTTCTCCACCCACGACTGGAAGCCGCTCGTCACCGGCGCTCCGGTCCTGTCGGATGCGGTGGCGGCCTTCGACTGCCGGCTCACCGCGATCCACGACGTCGCGACGCACCGCATCCTGATCGGGGAGGTGGTGGGTCTCGGCGGCGCGGCGGCGGCGCCTGGCAGCAGCCTGATCTATCGGCAGCGCAGCTTTCAGGCGGTCTAGCGCCGAGGGAAACGTTGCCGCGAGGGCTCTGGGGTCTGTTTCCCGTCATTGCGAGCGCAGCGAAGCAATCCAGGGGTCATCGCGCACGCGGGTTCTGGATTGCTTCGCTGCGCTCGCAATGACGATAAGGCTCCATGGCCTCAGCCTCTCACCCTTTGGCGGCCTCCGCCTCTATTTCGGCGAAGACGCTCGCAGCTTCCTTGAAGGCGTGGTTGGCGGCCGGCACGCCGGCATAGATCGCCGTCTGCATCAGCACCTCCTTGATGTCGTCGCGGCTCAGGCCATTGTTGAGCGCGCCGCGGACATGGATGCGGAACTCGCCCCAGGCGCCGAGCGAGGCGGCGATCGCCAGCACGATGATCGAGCGCTCGCGCCGGGGCAGGCCCGGCCGGTTCCAGATGTCGTTCCAGGCGGTGCGGGTGATGAACTCCTGCCATTCGCCGTTGAAGTCGGTCAGGCCGGAACTGGCCTTGTCGACATAAGCACCGCCGAGCACGGCGCGGCGTGTGGTCATGCCCTCGGCGTAGCGGGTCTTGTCGTCCATTGGGGGGCTCCTTCAGGCAGGGCTGTCGAAAGGGTGTCAGCCCGTCAGGAAGTCCTGGACGGCCTTTGTGAACGCTTCGGGCTGTTCGAGGTTGGAGAGATGCGCGGCGTCGAGCTCGACCGTGCGGGCGCCTGGGATGGCCTGCGCGATCAGGTGGCCGGCGGCCGGCGGCGTCGCCGGGTCGACCGTGCCGATGACGACGAGGACGGGATTGGTCACGCTGCGGATCGACTCGCGCTGGTCCATGTCGCGGATCGCGGCGCAGCAGGTGGCGTAGCCGATCGCCGGCGTCGTGGTCAGCATCGTGCCGACCCGCGCCACGGTCGCCGGCTCGGCCTCGCGGAAGCGCGGGCTGAACCAGCGTGCGAGCACGCCCTGGACCAGCGCGTCCATGCCCTGGCCGCGCGCCATCGCGATCCGGTCGTCCCAGAGCGAGGGCGGGCCCATATGGGCGGCGGTGTTGGCGAGGACGAGGCGGCCCATGCGCTCGCGGGCATTCGTCGCGAGCCATTGTCCGACCATGCCGCCCTTCGAGACGCCGCACCAATGCGCCTGCGCGATGCCGAAATGGTCGAGGATCGCGAGCGCATCGCGGCCCAGCCGGTCGATCCCGAAGGACGTGTCGGTGGCGACCGAGAGCCCATGCCCGCGCGAATCGTAGCGCAGGACGCGGAAGCGCTTCGACCATTCGGGAATCTGCGGGTCCCACATCGAGAGATTCGTGCCAAGCGAGTTCGACAGCATCAGCACGGGCGCGTCGGCCGGCCCGTCGAAGCGGATGTTGAAGGGCTCGCCCGCTAGGGTTTCGATCGGCATCGGCGTGTCGTTCCTGGTCTCGTGAGCGGGGTTACTGAACGGTGATGGTGCCGTCGGTGGCGATGGTGACGCTGCGGCCCGCCAGCGGGGCCTGGTCGGCTGCGGCCAGGCGCAAGGCCGGCGGCGTCGGCCAGCCCATTTCGCGCGCGACCACAAGCCCCAGCAGCAGGATGGCGTCGGGCGCGTCCATCAGGATCGCAGCGGGCGCCTTGCCGGCGTGGACCAGTTCGAGCAGCACGGCCGAGGCCGAAGACGAGCCGATCGTGCCCGGCAGGGCCAGGATCGTGCCCGCCACGCTAAGCCCGCACTGCGGATGGCGCTGGTCGATGATCCTGCCCGAGCGCGGATCGACGCCGCCCCAGAAGCTGATCGGGGCGGTCAAGGCGAGGCAGGGGCCGGCGGCGGCCGGGCCCGGCAGCAGGATCTGCGTGGTCAGGCCCATGCCCGTTCCTCCCTGACGAGGCGGCCGGCCACCGCGCTCTCGACGCATTCGCCAAGCGAACCATAGGTGACCGCGTAGCCGGTGGTGCCCGGCGCGTAATGGGCGAATTTGCCGGAATTGGTCATCAGCACGGCGCCGGCGATCTCGGGCAGGATCGGCGTAACGACGACGCAGGTGTCGACGACGAAGACCACGCCGGCCTGCTCCAGCGCGGCGCGGCGGCCTTGCGCCTCCAGCGGCTTCAGCACATGGCGGCCGGTGTTGGCGTAGAGCGGTGCGGCGAGCCTGCGGCCGGCGAGCCTGTGCTCGATCTCGTCGATCTCCGGCAGCGACAGATGCGGCGAACCGACCGCCACAGCGTCGATGCGCTCGGTCTGGCCGGCCGTCGAGAGGCCCGCCAGCGCCTTCTGCACGATCGCGGGCGTCAGGATGAGCGTTTCGCGCGGCGGCAGGCCGCCGAGCGCGGTCGCGGCGTCCGGTGCCTCGGGCGTCACGCCCGCGACATGGAACAGGCCGACCCCGCCGGCCGAGGCGGAGGCCGCACCCAGCGCCTTGAGCCGGTCTTCCGTGGTGCAGCCCTGCAGGCCGTCGATGACGGCGATGGACGTGCCGGCGGTGCGGCCGAGCAGGGTGCCGAGCACGGGGTAGAACACGTCCGAGGCGCGTAAATTCCGGCTCAGGCCGGTGGTGTCGATCAGCAGCGTCGCGATGCGGTTCTCCGGGCGGTGGAGCCCGTAATCGGGGGCGACGCCAGCGATGGCGCAGGCGATGTCGAGGAAGTCGCCATAGCGGTTGGTGCGCGCGCCGAGCACCGAATTGCAGAAGACCACCGCATTGGATTCGCCCCAGGCGACGTCCGTGCCCTTGGCCGGCCGGTGCCCGGCCTGATAGGGCGCGCAGGTCCAGGAGGGCTCGCAGCCCATCGCCTCATAGGCGCGCATCATGCGGGCCGCCATGTCGCGCTCATGCGGCGGCAGCCGGATCGCGGCGCAGCCGGCCGGCGCCAGCGCGCCGACATTCAGCGTCGCGCGGACGGCGACGCGGGCGCCGCCCTCGACGAGGCGCTCGGCGAAGAGCGTGCCGGAATCGCCATGGTAAAGCGCGCCGTCGATATGGGCCGACGCCACGGGGATGAGCCGCGGCGCGCCCATCAGCCGGGCGGCCTCCGCGACGATGCGCAGCGCCATGGCGGCGCCGTCCGTACCGCCTGCGACGGCGCGTTGCTGCGGGGTCAGCTCAAGCATGGGGGCTCATGAACTCTCTTTCGGCCTCATAGGCGGCGAGGATGCGGTCGATGATCGCGTCGCTCGCGCCGCGATAGGTCGCGGGATCGAAGAGCGCGTCGAGGTCGGCAGTGGACAGATGCGCGCTGACGGTCGCGTCCTCGGCCAGCAGGTCGCGAAGATGCCGGCCCGAGGCAACGCAGGTGCGGCTGGCCTCTTCGAGCAGATGGTGCGCCGGACCGCGCCCGAGGCTGTCGGCCAGCGCCAGCGAGACGCGCTCGGCCATGACGAGCCCGTTGGTGAGGTCGAGATTGCGGCGCATGGCGTCGGGGAAGACCTGCAGCCCCTCGATCAGCGCCACCGTCTGGCTCAGCGCAGAGCCGGCGGTGAGATGGAGGTCCCGCATCGTCGGCCATTCGGCGTGCCAGCCGCCGAGACCGCGCTCATGCTCTTGCGGCATCGCGGCGAGCATGGTCGCGACGAGGCCCGGCATGCGCTTGGCGGCGGCGAGGATCAGCGTGCAGAGCACCGGATTGCGCTTGTGCGGCATCGCCGAGGAGCCGCCCTTGCCCGGTGCCTCCGGCTCGGCCAGTTCGGCGATCTCGGTCTGCGCCATCAGCGCGACATCCAGCGCGATCTTGCCGAGATGGCCGGTGAGGATGCCGAGCTCGGCCGCGATCCGCACCTGGCGAGCGCGTGCCGTATGCGACGGCGTCATCACCGCCCCGATCGAGGGCATGATCCGTGAGAAGGCCTCTTGAACGGCCGGAGCCCGGTCGCCCAGCGACGCGAGCGTGCCGGCGGCGCCACCGAGTTGATGGGAGGATTGCCCATACAACATGAAGTCGTCGTGCCATGCGACGACGGTATCGAGCCATTGCGCTGCCTTGAGCCCGAAGGGAATCGGCACGGCCTGCTGCAGGAAGGTACGGCCGATCATCGGCGTATGGCGGTGGGCCTTGGCCAGGGCCGCGAGCGCGTGGGCGAGACGCGAGGCACGCTCGAGTAGCACGTCGCCGACGGCACGCTGTTGCTGCGCCGCGCCGGAATCGATCACATCCTGGCTGGTGGCGCCGAAATGCACCCATTTGGCGGACTCGGCGTCGATGGCCGCGACGCGGGCGGTCAGCGCCTTGACCAGGGGAATCGCCGGGTTGCCGGCCAGCGTGGCCGCCTTGCCGATGGCGGCGATGTCGTAGAGCGCGGCATCGCATTGCGCTGCGATGACGGCAACGGCCTGCTGCGGGATCACCCCCACCTCGGCTTCGGCCCGGGCCAGCGCCGCCTCGAAATCCAGCATGCCCTGCAGCGTCGCGCGATCGTCGACGAGCGCCGCCATCTCGCTGTCGACGAAGAGTTCGCCGAAGAGGCCCGCGGGGCTGCCGGTCATGGTGTTGCGGGCGCCATGCGGCGGGCGGATCCGGTCGTCACGCGTCATCCCCTTGTGTCGGCCGCCCTTGTGCCGGTCGGCGCTTTCCGCTCATGGATAGTCGCGGCCGTCTTGGATAGACCCGAGGCGATGCCGGCTGCAACAGGCGCCGGGCGAGCGCCGCACGGATCTGAGGGAGGACCGCCATGGCGATGACGATGAATGGCGAGGTAACGCTGCCGGCCAGCAAGGATGTGGTCTGGGCCAAGCTCAACGATCCCGAGGTGCTGAAGGCCTGCATTCCCGGCTGCGAGCAGCTCAACAAGGACGACGACACGCATTTCTCGGCGGTGGTGAAGGTCAAGCTCGGGCCGGTGAAGGCGAGCTTCAAGGGCAAGGTCGAGCTCGTCGATCTCGACCCGCCCAACGGCTACCGCATCCAGGGCGAGGGCGAGGGCGGTATCGCCGGCTTCGCCAAGGGCGGGGCGAAGGTCGCACTGAGCGACGCCGAGGACGGCCAGACCGTGCTGCGCTACGATGTCGAGGCGCAGGTCGGTGGCAAGCTGATGCAGCTCGGCTCGCGGCTTATCGATTCGGTCTCGAAGAAGCTGGCCGACGAGTTCTTCGCCAATTTCGCCAAGGCGGTCAGCGAGGGCTGAGCGCGCGCCGGCGCGGGCAACCTGCGCTCACGACACCTTGCGCAGCGAGACGAGCGCGGCGCCGACGGTGGCCTCCGCCGCGCCGACCTGCATCGCGATGTCGGCTGCCGCCGCGTTGGCGCGTTCCAGCGCGCGGGCTGTCTCGTCCAGGCTCCGGCTGACGGCGTGGGCCCGCTCGATCGCCCTGTCCGAACTCTGCGCCACGGCGGCAGCGTCCTGCGCGATCGCCGCGGTCACCGCACTCTGCTGCGAGACCGCTTCTGAAATCGCCTGGGAATCCAGCCTGATCTCGCCAATGGTCCCGGCGATCGAGAGGGCGTGAGCGCTGCAGGCCTCGGCGCTCGCGGCCAGTTCCGCGATCTGGCCGGCGATGTCGCCGGTGGCGTTGGCCGTCTGCGTCGCCAGCGACTTCACCTCGGAGGCGACGACGGCGAAGCCGCGGCCGGCTTCCCCGGCGCGGGCCGCCTCGATGGTGGCGTTGAGGGCGAGCAGGTTCGTCTGCGCCGCGATGTCGGCGATCAGGCCGACCACGGTGCCGATGCTCGCGGTCACCTCCTGCAGCCGGGCCACCGCCTGGTTCATCTGCCCGGCATCCGAGACGGCGCGGTGGGCGACGACCAGGCTGGTATGGGCGCGCTTGCCGATCTCGGCGATGTTGGCGGACATTTCCTCGGTCGCGGCGGCCGTCTGCAGCGATTTCTCGCGCACGAGGATCGAGGCGCCGGCGACGTCGCCCAGAACATCCTTGATGAAGCCGGTCGCGCGGGCGGTCTCGCCGGCGGTTGCGACGAACTGATCGACGGCGCCGCCGATGCTGGCCTCGAGCCCGCCCATGCGGTGCCGCAGCGTCTCGGTGGCTTCGTCGACGGCCACCGCCCGGAGGCTGGCCTCGCCGGCGCGTATCTCGTCGCCGATGGTGATGGCGGTGTTGACGTCGAAAACGAGTACGCGCTCGATCACGAACAGGTCCTGCGCGAACAGCCGGGGCCGCAACAGCTGGCGGTACCGCTGCATCCGCCCGAGCTGCTGAAGCAGCGCCATGCCGACCGAGACCCGCGGCTTGGGGCCGATCCCGGCCTGGATCTCGAGGCGGCACAGCGCCTCCGCCGAGGCGACATAGGCCTCGTCGAAACGTCCCTCGAAGAGCAGCCGCAGATGGCGCTTTTCCATCTCGCGCAGTTGCGCATCGACGGGTCCGAGCGTCTTCACCACCTCCGGGCGAATGACCAGAGCACGGTCGAAATCCTGCTCGACGATCGGGCCCGCCAGCTTGGCCGCGGCCGCCGCATAGCGCTGAAGGCGCGCCCGCTCGGGCTTGCCGTAGCCGATGGCGCGCAGGCGGCTGTGAATCTGCTCGGCCGTGGAGAGCGTGGACGCTGTCGGCACCGGCGCGTTTCCCCTTGTTTTGTCGAAACGCTAGTCGCGCATCATTAAAAAACGTGTAATCCGCGGAGTCTGCCACCCCATGGTGTGGTCGGGTTCGCTGCCGTTGCGTGAGCCGGCAAAATGGCGCGAATTCGCGTCGAATCGCAGGCGCCTGCGGCAAGCGCGCCGGCTTGACCGCGCAAAAACGCGGGTCCACACTCGGTTTATAGCTGTTCCAAGGAGAGGCTTGCGGCTGTGCCGCGGGCGGCGATCGCGGCACAGCCACCGGTGATTGTCAGCAGCCGGGCGCCAGACCCGGGCGAAGGAGGAAGACGATGGCGAGCGTATCCATGACGGTGAACGGGAAACCGGTCACCGGGACGATCGATCCGCGCACGCTGCTGGTGCAGTTCCTGCGCGAGAACCTGCGGCTGACCGGCACCCATGTCGGCTGCGACACCAGCCAGTGCGGCGCCTGCGTCGTCCATATCGACGGCAAGGCGGCCAAGGCCTGCACGGTGCTCGCCGTCTCGCTCGAGGGCGCCAGCATCACCACCATCGAGGGGCTGGCCGGCGAGGGCGGGCTGCACCCGATGCAGGAGGCTTTCCGCGAGCATCACGGCCTGCAGTGCGGCTTCTGCACGCCGGGCATGATCATGTCCGCGGTCGACATCGTGAACCGTCGCGGCCACCAGCTCGACGAGAAGACGATCCGCGAGGATCTCGACGGCAACATCTGCCGCTGCACGGGCTACCACAACATCGTCAAGGCCGTCGCGGCCGGCGCCGAGGCCATGGCCGGGCAGGCGATGGACAAGAAGGCGCCGCCGCGCCAGGCCGCCGAGTGAGCCATCGCGCGTGAGAGGACGGGGCTCGCGCCATCCCGCGCGGGCCTTCATCTGAGATCGAGACGTGCCCGTCAGAGGCGCGCTGAGGAGGGACAACACCATGACGGCTACCGGAATCGGCGCCTCGGTGCGGCGCAAGGAAGACCACCGCTTCATCACCGGCCAGGGCCGCTACACCGACGACATCAACCGGCCCGGCCAGGCCCATGCCTATTTCCTGCGCTCGCCACACGCCCATGCCACGATCAAGTCGATCGACGCCAAGGCGGCGGCCGGCATGCCGGGCGTGCTCGGCATCTTCACCGGGGACGACCTCGCCGCCGACAAGGTCGGCGGGCTGATCTGCGGCTGGATGATCCACAACAAGGACGGCTCGCCGATGCGCGCCGGCGCCCATCCCGCGCTTGCCCAGGGCAAGGTCCGCTATGTCGGCGACCATGTCTGCGTGATCGTCGCCGAGACGCTGGCCCAGGCGCGCGACGCCTCGGAAGCGATCGTTGTGGATTACGACGTGCTTCCGGCCGTGGTCGACACCGCCCGCGCGGCGGGCGCCAAGACGGTCGTCCATGCGGAAGCGCCCGACAACACCGTGTTCAACTGGCATCTCGGCAACAAGGACGAGACGGAGGCCGCGTTCCGCGCGGCCAAGCACGTCACCAAGCTCGACATCGTCAACAACCGCCTCGTGCCGAACCCGATGGAGCCGCGCGCGGCGGTGGGCGACTATGAGGCGGGCGAGGGCATCTTCACCCTCTACACCACGAGCCAGAACCCGCATGTGGCGCGGCTCGTGCTGTCGGCCTTTATCGGCATCGCGCCGGAGAACAAGCTGCGGGTGGTGGCGCCGGATGTCGGCGGCGGCTTCGGCTCGAAGATCTTCATCTATGCCGAGGAGACGGTCTGCGTCTGGGCGGCGAAGAAGGTCGGCCGGCCGGTGAAGTGGAACTCCGACCGCACCGAAGCCTTCCTGTCGGACGCGCATGGCCGTGACCACGTCACCCATGCCGAACTCGCCACCGACGCGGACGGGAAGATCACGGCGCTGCGGGTCAAGACCACGGCCAATCTCGGCGCCTACCTCTCGACCTTCTCCTCCTCGGTGCCGACCTATCTCTACGCGCCGCTCCTGTCGGGCTCCTACGACATCCCGGCGATCTATGCCGAGGTCGACGCCGTCTACACCAACACCGCACCCGTCGACGCCTATCGCGGGGCCGGGCGGCCGGAGGCGACCTTCGTGGTCGAACGGCTGGTCGAGGTCGCGGCCCGCGAGCTCGGCAAGGACCCGGCGAAGTTCCGGATGCAGAACTACATCAAGAAGTTCCCGCACCAGACGCCGGTCATCATGATGTATGACGCCGGCAATTACGGCGCGGCGCTGAAGAAGGCGCTCGAGATCATCGACTACAAGGGCATCGGCAAGCGCAAGCGCGAATCCGCCCGCAACGGCAAGCTGCGCGGCATCGGCTTCTCCTCCTATATCGAGGCCTGCGGCATCGCCCCCTCGGCGGCGGTCGGTTCGCTCGGTGCCGGTGTCGGCCTTTGGGAATCGGCCGAGGTTCGGGTCAACCCGGTCGGCACGGTCGAGGTTTTGACCGGCTCGCACAGCCACGGCCAGGGCCATGAGACGACCTTCGCCCAGCTCGTCTCCGGCAAGCTCGGCATCCCGATCGAAAACGTCTCGATCATCCATGGCGACACCGACAAGGTGCAGATGGGCATGGGCACCTATGGCTCGCGCTCGGGTGCGGTCGGCATGTCCGCGATCTTCAAGGCGGTCGACAAGGTCATCGCCAAGGGCAAGAAGGTCGCGGCCTACGTGCTGGAGGCCGACGAGGCCGATATCGACTTCGCGGACGGGCATTTCAGCGTCAAGGGCACCGATCGGAAGCTCGATTTCGGCTCCTGCGCGCTGCAGGCCTATATCGCCCACAAGTTCAACGGGCAGGATCTCGAGCCCGGGCTGAAGGAAGGGGCGTTCTACGACCCGACCAACTTCACCTTCCCGGCGGGCGTCCATATCTGCGAGGTCGAGATCGACCCGCAGACGGGCGTCACCAAGATCGAGCGCTGGGCGGCGGTGGACGATTTCGGCAACGTCATCAACCCGATGATCGTCGAGGGCCAGGTCCATGGCGGCATCGCCCAGGGCGTCGGCCAGGCGCTGCTGGAAGGCGCGAAGTATAACAGCGACGGCCAGCTCGTGACCGCGAGCTTCATGGACTACTGCATGCCGCGCGCCGACGATCTGCCCTCCTTCGAGGTCGGCATGACGGTGACGGCCTGCCCGTCCAACCCGCTCGGCATCAAGGGCTGCGGCGAGGCCGGCGCGATTGCCGCCCCGCCGGCGGTCATCAACGCCATCACCGACGCGCTCGGCCATGAGGACATCGCCATGCCGGCGACGCCCCAGGCGGTCTGGCGCGCGGCGCAGAAGAGCATCACGCGACTGGCTGCCGAGTAACCGATCTTCGTCGTCCCGGTCCTCCGCAGCGATGCGGCCGGGACGACGCCCGCGGATTTCAGCAAGGGATCATACCCATGTACGCCTTCACCTATCACCGCCCCGGCTCGGCCCGTCAGGCCGCCGGCCTGCTCGCCAAGAAGGAGGACGCCAAGATCCTCGCCGGCGGGCACACCCTGCTGCCGACGATGAAGCAGCGGCTGGCCTCGCCCGCCGCGCTCGTCGATCTCGGCGGCTGCGGCGACCTCAAGGGCATCGTCCGCAAGGGCCGCACGCTCCATGTCGGCGCGATGTCGACCCATGCCGAGGTCGCGGCCTCGTCGATCGTGCAGGAGGCGATCCCGGGGCTCGCCTATCTCGCCTCGCATATCGGCGACCCGCATGTGCGCCATCGCGGCACGATCGGCGGCTCCGTCGCCAACAATGATCCCGCCGCCGACTACCCGGCCGCCTGCCTGGCGCTGGGCGCGACGATCGTCACCAACAAGCGCAAGATCGAGGCCGACGACTTCTTCACCGGCCTCTACGAGACGGCGCTGGAAGAGGGCGAGATCATCACCAAGGTGGTGTTCCCGGTCGTCTCCAAGGCGGGCTATGCCAAGTTCCGCAACCCGGCCTCGCGCTATGCGCTGGTCGGCGTCTTCGTCGCCAAGCGCGGCAGCGAGATCCGCGTCGCGGTGACCGGTGCCGGCGAGGGCGGCGTCTTCCGCTGGCCGGAAGCGGAAGCGGCGCTGAAAGCCCGCTTCGCGCCGAAATCGCTCGACGGGCTGAAGGCCTCCGCCGAGGGCATCAATGCCGACATGCATGCCGACGCCGACTACCGCGCCCATCTGATCGGGGTGATGGCGAAGCAGGCGGTCGCGCAGGCGACGGGCAAGTGAGGGCGGTTCAGTAGAAGAACCGCTCCTCGACGATCAGCCCGTCACGCACGGTGTAGAGACCGGCCTCGTCCATCCGGACGCGCTCGCCGGTATCCTTGACCGTCACGTCGATGGAAAAGCGCATGACGAACTGATCGCCGTTGCGATAGGGGCCGAAGGCCTCGGCCGCATGGATTTCGTGAGCGGAATACCACCAGTCGCTCTTGGCCTTGACGGCGGCGCGGCCCTCGACCCGCGCCATGGGGCCGTCCATGGCTTCCAGGCTGACGATGTCGGCGGCGTTGAAGCGCTCGGCGGCGGCCTCGTGCTCGCCGCGCTTGAGCAGGTCGGCAAAGGCGGTGATGGCTTCTGCGTTCGTCATCAATCGTCTCCCTGTCGGGTTTGGGTTATAGGGTCTGGCCATGATGGATCGGCCGCCACGGCGCGGTGATGACAGAGACGCGCGCCAGGATTTGACATGAACGATCGCCGGACTGCCTCGCTTCCGACCTCCATCGACGAGACCCTCGCGCTGCTGCAGGGCGGCGGCTATGTCGCCGACCGGGCGCTGGCGACGGTGCTGTTCCTGGCGCTGCGGATGAAGCGGCCGCTGCTGCTCGAGGGCGAGGCCGGCACCGGCAAGACCGAGATCGCCAAGGTTCTCTCGGCTGCGCTCGGGCGCAAGCTGATCCGGCTGCAATGCTATGAGGGGCTCGACCTCGCCTCGGCCGTCTATGAATGGAACTATGCCGGGCAGATGATGGCGATCCGCCTCGCCGAAGCCGGCGGCGCGAGCGGCGACCGCGAGCGGCTGGAAGGCGACATCTTCTCGGAGCGCTACCTGATCAAGCGGCCGCTGCTGCAGGCGCTCGAGCCGCAGCAGGGCGGGGCGCCGATCCTGCTGATCGACGAACTCGACCGAACCGACGAGGCCTTCGAGGCCTTCCTGCTCGAGGTGCTCGCGGATTCGCAGGTGACGATTCCCGAACTCGGGACCGTGAAGGCGGCCGAGCCACCGATCGTGATCCTGACCTCCAACCGCACGCGCGAGATCCATGACGCGCTGAAGCGGCGCTGCCTCTACCACTGGGTCGGCTATCCCGACGCCGCCCGCGAGCTCGCGATCCTCAAGGCGCGCGCCCCGCACGCGCCGGCCAAGCTGGCGAAGCAGGTCGTCAGCTTCGTGCAGGCGATCCGCAAGGAGGAGCTGTTCAAGGCGCCCGGCGTCGCCGAAACGCTGGACTGGGCGACCGCGCTGGTCGAACTCGACGCGGTCGCGCTCGATCCGGCCCTGGTGTCGGATACGCTGGGGGCCCTGCTCAAGTATCAGGACGATATCCAGGCGATGCAGGGCTCGAAGGTGAAGGAGCTGCTGGACCAGGCGAAAAGCGAGGCCCGTGGCTGAAGCCCTGTCGTCGGCCTGCGGCACATCAAGGACCGCGCAAGGCGCTGCGGATAGACAAGATTGTCCCACAGGGCAGCCAGAGGAGCGACCATGTACAACGATCTCAGGGCCATCGAGGCCGTCACCTGGACCTATCTCAACGGCCTCTACGAGGGCGACGTCGCCAAGCTGGAGCACGCCTTCCATCCGACCTCGGCGCTGACCACGGCGCTGGAGGACGGCACGATCAAGATCGTGCCGCGCGACGAATGGCTGAAGGCGGTGCGCGAGCGGCCCTCGCCGAAGGCGGCGGGCATGGTGCGCGGCGACCATGTCCTGACGATCGACCTCGTCGGGCCGACGCTGGCGCTGGTGAAGGTGAAGTGCCAGATGCCGCCGCGCTATTTCACCGACCTGCTCTCCTTCCTGAAGGTCGATAGCAAGTGGCAGATCGTCCAGAAGGTGTTCATGACCGAGATGGGGCCGTGAGGGAGACCCCACGCCTCTCATGACCGGCAAGCTCCCGGAAAACGTCGCCTATTTCGCCCGCGCCTTGCGGATCGCCGGATTGCGCGTCGGCCCCGGCGCGGTGGTGGAGGCGGTCGAGGCCCTGAGCGAGGGGGCGCTCGGCGGGCGCGAGGACGTCTACTGGGCGCTGCACGCCATCTTCGTGAAGCGTCACGAGGACAGCGCCGTCTACGACCAGGCCTTCCGGCTGTTCTGGCGGCGGCGCAACCTGATCGAGAAGATCATGGCGCAGATGTCGCCGGTCTCGCCCGGTGCCGACTCTGCGCCGCAGAAGGAGGAGGCCGGCGCGCTGCGTGCGGCCGAGGCCTTCGCCCCGCCCAAGCGCGAGGAAGAGGAGGCACCGGTCGAGCTGACCGAGCTGACGGCGCGGCTGACGGTCTCCGACCGCGAGACGCTGAAATCGCGCGACTTCGCCCAGATGAGCGCGGCCGAGATCGCCCGTGCCAAGAAGCTGATCGCCGATCTGCGGCTGCCCGACGACCTCGTCGCGACGCGGCGGTTCGAGGCGGCCGCGCGGGGCGCGCGGATCGACCCGCGCCGGACCTTCCGGCGCTCGCTGCGAGGCGGCGGCGGCAGCATCGAACTCGCCTTCCGGGAGCGGGCGCAGGTGCATCCGCCGATCGTGGCGCTCGTCGACATCTCCGGTTCGATGGCGGAGTACTCGCGCATCTTCCTGCATTTCCTGCATGCGGTGACGGAGAAGCGCCGGCGCGTGCATTCCTTCGTCTTCGGCACGCGGCTGACCAACATCACGCGCTCGCTGCGTGCCCGCGACCCCGACGAGGCACTGGCGCTGGCCGGGAAGGCCGCGCCGGACTGGGAGGGCGGCACGCGCATCTCGACGGCGCTGCACGCCTTCAACCGGGTCTGGTCGCGCCGGGTGCTCGGGGGCGGGGCGATCGTGCTGCTCTTCACCGACGGGCTGGAGCGCCATCTCGACGGGGAGCTGCCCTTCGAGATGGACCGGCTGCACCGCTCGTGCCGGCAGCTGGTCTGGCTCAACCCGCTGCTGCGCTTCGACGGGTTCGAGGCGCGCGCCAGCGGCATCCGCGCGATGCTGCCGTATGTCGATTCCTTCCGGCCGATCCACAATCTCGCGGCCATGGCCGATCTCTGCGCGGCGCTGTCGCCGGAGGCGGAGCGGGCGAGCGATCCGCGGGCCTGGCTCAGGCGAGCGGGCTAGCCGGCGGAGACCGGGTGCTCGAAGCGCCCGTGCTTCAGGAAATGCCGGACCTGCGCGATCGCCTCGGGATTGTTCATGATCAGCGTATGGGTGCCGTGGATGACGATGTGGTCGGCCATGCCGGCGACACGGGTGCGCTCGACCGAGACGCGCCCGTCATTGGCGCCTGGCAGCAGGAGCCAGCCCACCGGATCGAGCGAGCGGTCGCCGGCGATGACGCCGAGCGGATAATCGACTGTGCCCAGGACCTCGCAGAGCGCCTCCGACCGCTTCGTCACCAGCTCCGCCCCGGCCGGGCCGAAGAAGGCGCGATAGAGCACGTTGCCGCCGAGCAGATCGGCGATCTCGCTGCCCTCGTTGGGCGGCGCCAGCATCACGACATGGCCGAGCCGCGCCGGGCGATGGCGCGCGATGAAGGCGCGGGCGACGAGGCCGCCCATCGAATGGGTGACGAAATGGAGCCGGCCGGAGCAGCTCTCCGCAAAGCGCGCGATCTCTGCCTGCAAGGCCTCGACGATCTCGGCGATGCAGCGGCTGCGGGCCGGATAGTCGAGGTTGAGCGTCGCATAGCCATCGGCGCGAAGCGCCTTTTCGAGAACCGCCAGAGAGCTGGCGCTGCGCGCGATGCCGTGCAGAAAGATGATGCCGTCCATGCCGTGCCGATCCCCCGGGCGAGGGATAGCCGCCATGGCGCCCGAGGTCGAGGCGCCATCCCGCTTTTGCGTCTTCGCAGGCTCGCAAGCCGGCGCGCCCATGCTTAAGTTGACGCGCCTGCGGTGACGATGGCGACTGAGATGAGACAGGGCGCGGTCCGGCTGTTGTCGCCGCGCCCGAAGAGGACCCGACGGACATGATCAGCACCGACACCGACATCCTCGCCACCGCCGAGGCCTGGGCACGCGACGGCCGCTCGGTCGCGCTCGCCACCGTAATCGAGACCTGGGGTTCGGCGCCGCGGCCGGTCGGCTCGCATCTCGTCATCGACGCCGACGGGAATTTCCAGGGCTCGGTCTCGGGCGGCTGCGTCGAGGGCGCGGTGGTCGAGGAGGCGGTCGATGTGATCGCACAGGGACAGCCGCGCACGCTCGAATTCGGCGTTGCCGACGAGACGGCCTGGAAGGTCGGGCTCTCCTGCGGCGGACGCATCCGGGTTTATGTCGAGCGGATCTCGACCGAGACGGTGAACTGATGGCCTCCTGGGATACGCTGCTGGCCTTCGCGACGCTGACGATCCTCGTCGCCTATTTCCCCGGACCGGCGCTGCTCTACACGGCGGCGCAGACGATCTCGCATGGCCGCAAGGCCGGCTTCATGGCGATGCTCGGCATCCATCTCGGCTGCTACCTGCATGTCTTCGCCGCCGCCTTCGGCCTCTCGGCGGTGTTCAAGCACGTGCCGGAGCTCTATTTCGCGGTGAAGATGGCCGGCGCCTTCTATCTCGTCTGGCTCGGCATCGGCATGATCCGCTCGCGGCTAGCCGCGCAGGACGCGCCGGCTGTCCCGCCCAAGACCGTCAAGCGCGCCCTGATCGATTCCCTGATCGTCGAGGTGCTGAACCCCAAGGTGGCGCTGTTCTTCATCGCGCTGCTGCCGCAATTCGTCGATCCGGCGGGGTCGCTGCCGGTCTGGGTGCAGTTCCTGATCCTCGGCACCATCGTCAACTTCGCCTTCTCCTCGGCCGATTTCGTCACCGTGCTGGGCGCTTCCGCCGTCATGCGGCGGATGAAGCAGACGAAGGCCGGCTTCGCGCTGGGCCGCTGGATCGGCGGCTCGCTGATGATCGGGCTCGGCCTGAAGCTCGCGACGGACAAGGGCTGAAGCGATGGATCTTGCGACACTGGCGGTGCTGAACACCGAGCGCGCGGCGCGGCGCGCCACCATCCTGGTCACGGATGTCGAGAGCGGGGCGCAGCGCCTCGTCAAGGCCGCCGATCTCGCAGCCGATTCCCTTGCGGACGCGCTGGAGAAGCAGCTGCGCATGGGCAAGAGCGCGCTGGTCGCGGCGGACGGGAAGGCGTTCTTCCTGACCGTGCAGGCGCCGCCGCCGCGCGTCATCGTCACCGGGGCGGTCCACATCTCGCAGGCGATGGCGCCGATGGCCAAGCTGCTCGATCTCGACCTCGTCATCGTCGATCCGCGCACGGCCTTCGCCACGCCGGAGCGCTTTCCCGGCGTGCGGCTGCTGACCGACTGGCCGGATGAGGCGCTGGCGAGCCTGGGGCTCGACGGCTACACGGCCTTCGTCGCGTTGACGCATGATCCCAAGATCGATGATCCGGCGCTGGAGGCGGCGCTGCGCTCGGACTGCTTCTATATCGGCGCGCTCGGCAGCCGGAAGACTCATGGGCGCCGCATCGAGCGCCTCGTGGCTGCGGGTTTCGACGAGACCGCGACGCAGCGCATCCACGCGCCGATCGGGCTCGACATCGGCGCCGTCTCGCCGGCCGAGATCGCGCTCGCGATCCTCGGCGAGATCGTCTCGACGCTGCGCGGACCGCGCCGGGCGCCGGCATGAAATTCGGCCCCGTTCCCGTCACTGATGCGGAAGGCTGCATCGCCGCCCATACGGTCCGCGCCGGCGGCCTCGTCGTGAAGAAGGGGGCGACGCTGACGGCGGCCGATGTCTCCCAGCTCGCCGAGGCGGGGCTCGCCGAACTCGTCGCGGTGCGGCTGGAGGCCGGCGACATCGGCGAGAACGAGGCCGCGACGCGGCTGGCGACCGCACTGGCCGGGCGCGGCATCGTCACCGAGGCTGCCTTCACCGGCCGGGTCAACCTCTTCGCCGCGGCGGCGGGCGTGCTCACCATCGATTTGGCTGCGATCGACGGGCTCAACCGGATCGACGAGGCCATCACGGTGGCGACGCTTCCAGCCATGAAGGCGGTCGTCGCGGGCGAGATGGTCGGCACGGTCAAGATCATTCCCTATGGCCTGCCCGCCATGCAGGTCGAGCAGGCGCTGGCCGCGCTGGAGGGGCTGAGGCCGCTGGCGGTCGCGCCCTACAGGCCGCTGCGCGTGGCCGTGATCTCGACGCTTTTGCCGGGGCTGAAGCCCTCCGTCGTCGACAAGACGCTGCGGGTGATGAGCGAGCGGCTCGCGCCGGCGCAGGCGACGGTCGCGGCCGACCGCCGCGTGCCGCATCAGGAGGCGCCGCTGGCGCAGGAGATCGCGGCGCAGGCCGATGCGGCCGACCTCGTCGTCGTGTTCGGGGCGTCCGCGATCACCGACCGGCGCGACGTCATCCCGCAGGCCCTGCTGGCGGCGGGTGGGCGGATCGAGCATCTGGGCATGCCGGTCGATCCCGGCAATCTGCTGCTGATCGGCGAGATCGGTGGCAAGCCCGTGATCGGCGCGCCGGGCTGCGCGCGCTCGCCGAAGGAAAACGGCTTCGACTGGGTGCTGCAGCGCTGCCTGGCCGGCATTCCCGTCGAGCGCGCCGACATCCAGCGCATGGGCGTCGGCGGGCTGCTGATGGAAATCGTCTCGCGGCCGCAGCCGCGGGCGCCGGCCCTGCTGGAGGCCGCGCCGGTCGCCGGGCTGGTGCTGGCGGCGGGCCGCTCGACCCGGATGGGCGCGCGCAATAAGCTGCTGGAGGCGGTTCGTGGCCAGCCGATGCTGCGCCATGCCGTCGAGGCGCAGCTCGCCTCGGTCGCCAGCCCTGTGATCGTCGTCACCGGGCATCAGCGGGAGGAGGTCGCGGCGGCGCTCGCCGGGCTCGATGTCACGCTCATCCATAATCCCGATTTCGCCAGCGGGCTCGCCAGCTCGGTCCGCGTCGGTCTCGCTGCGCTGCCGGAGGCGGCGGCGGGCGTCGTGGTCTCGCTCGGTGACATGCCGAACGTGACCCCGCAGGTGATCGACCGCCTCGCGCAGGTCTTCGCCGAACAGACCGAGGCGAAGGCCGTCGTGCCGACGCTGCTGGGCCAGCGCGGGAACCCGGTGCTGCTGGCGCGTGCCCTGTTTGCGGAGGTGGCCCAGCTCACCGGAGACCAGGGGGCGCGCCGCCTGCTCGACGCGGCAGGCGAGCAGATCGTCGAGGTGCCGCTCGACGACCCCGCCATCGCGCTCGACATCGACACGCCCGAGGCGCTCGCGGCCATGGGTCGCGTGGAGGCCTGAGGACGCACAGGCTGTGGCTGCCGGGGGAGCGCTGCCGGGAGCCAAAGCCTCGACCGCTGCCTTGCGGGCCCGCGTTTGGAGGACGCGACTTCGCCCTAAGCGAGGTCGCGCCGGCCGTCGCTCTCTGATCCTGCCTGCGGCTTGCGCTCCCGCCGGCAGCGCTCGGAGCAGTATTTCACCTCGTCCCAGACCCGCGCCCATTTCTTGCGCCAGGCGAAGGGGCGGCCGCAGGCCAGACAGGGCTTCTGGGGCAGATCTCCCTTGCGGATCGGCTTGGGCATGGGGCGATGTTCCGGCTGCGCTGGTCCAGAGGGGACTGCACGGACGTATACGCTGCGACGAGTCTTCTGGAGCAGCGGCATGAGCGACACGATCCTGATCTATGGCGGCAGCGGCGGCATCGGCTCCGCCGTGGCGCGCGCCGTCCGGGCCAAGGGGCTCGGCGTGCATCTGGTCGGTCGCGACGCCGCCCGGCTCGAGGCTCTGGCCGGCGAACTCGGCTGCGGTTTCACGGCCGGCGATGTCGGCGAGACCGAGACCTTTGCCCGGGCGACGCAGGAGGCTTCGGGCGGCGGCGCGCTGAAGGGGTTGGTCTATGCCGTCGGCACCATCAACCTGAAGCCGGTCGCGCGCCTGACAGAGGCCGATTTCCTCAAGGATTTCAGCGTCAACGCGCTTGGCGCTGTGAAAGCGATTCAAGCCGCCCTGCCGCATCTCAAGCAGGCGCAGGGGACGGCCGGGATCGTGCTGTTCTCGACGGTGGCGGTCGCCCAGGGCTTCGCGGCGCATGCCTCGGTCGCGATGGCGAAGGGCGCCATCGAGGGGCTGACGCTGGCGCTCGCGGCCGAGCTGGCGCCGCGCATCCGGGTGAACTGCATCGCGCCGTCGCTGACGCGCACCCCGCTCGCCGCCGCGCTCACCGGCAACGAGGCGATGGCGAAGGCGATCGCGGATCTGCACCCGCTGCAGCGGCTCGGCGAGCCGGAGGATATCGCGCCGCTCGCCGCCCTGCTCGTGAGCGACGAGGCGTCCTGGATCACCGGCCAGATCGTCGGGGTGGATGGCGGGCGCTCGACGTTGCGGACGAAGGGCTGACGGCCGCGAGGCGGGGCGTGCCTCAGCGCAGCCAGTGGACGCCGAGCGTGGCATAGGCTTCGGACGGGCGGTCGCTCGTGCGTTGCCAGCCACCCGAGAGGCGCCAGACGACGCCGAAGAGGCGCAAGCCCGTCAGGTGCAGGCCGAGCCTGAGCTTGGTGTAGTCGCCGGCGCGGTAGGCCTCGACCTCCGGCCCGGCATAGACATCCTGCGACAGCCAGCCCCTCGGCAACAGCCAGCCGGGCGCGGCGCGGCCCCAGCGCCTGTGGTCGAGCGTCGAGGCATAGGCGCTGGCGTGCAGCATCATGCCCGGCATCGGCGTCATCCAGAGGTCGCCCTGGAGTCTGGCGCCGTAGCGGTTGCGGTAGAGGATGCCGTTGCGCCATTCGCGGTACTCGCCCTCATGGTCCGAGCCGGCGTAGAGCGACAGGAACGCGTCCCCGATGCGCCATTCATAGCCGATCAGCGCCTGCGACTCGGTCTTGTAGGCAAGGCCGTGCGGGCGCTCGCGCCGCGCCTGCTCCTGGGCGCCGCCGACCTTGAGCAGCGCGCGCACGCCGCTGCCGGCGAGGGCGCCGGTCAGCGCGGTCTTCAGGCCGAGCGAGACGAAGGTCTTGGCCGGGCCGGCCTCGAGCGAGCCGAACAGGACGGTGGCGAGGGCAGCGCGCTCCTCGGCCTCCGCTTCGGTCTCGGCCTCCTGGGCGAAAGCGCTTCCGGCCGGAGCCGCCGTCAGGACGGCGGCCAGCATCGCGCTCCCCGCGATCGACCCTCCATACGCCACGCACGCACATCCCGGTCGGGCGCGCCCCGACGGGCGCCGCCGCGATGATTGCAGCAGCTGCAACCTGGACTTGCAAGTCTTTATTAACCAAGCGCGCGCAGCCTCGGGATCGGATCCGGCTCAGCTTTCACCGTTCACCGACGAGGGGAGAGGCAGATGATCACGACGGACTTCATGCGCCAATTGGCGGGATATGGTCTGACGACGGCGACGATCCTGTACCACATGCCCGATCACCGCCATGTGCTGCAGAGTTATATCTGGCAGAACTACGATCTCGCGCCGCGCTTTCCGGTTCTGCACGACTTTCTCGATTTCTGGGCGCGCGAACTGGAGGGACCGCTGCATTCGGTGACGGTCGCTCATTCGCGGCTGATCCGCCCCGCCGAGATCGTCAACGTCAATGGCGTGCTGACCTTGCATTGAGCGCGCGCGTCGGCGCCGCTTGTTGCCGGCGCGCGCCGCGTGCTAGGCCGCTGGTCCTGCCACGGCCCGGCCCGGTCTCTTGTCATCACCCCTACGCACCTCCGGGATCCTGACGGCGCTGGCGGCGCTGCCGGGAGACCGCATCGCGGTCGGCTCGATCGTCGCGGCGCTAAAGGACCGCGCCTACGCGCTGCTCGTCGTGCTGCTCGGCCTGCCCAACTGCCTGCCGATGCCGCCGCCGATCCCGCTGGTCTGCGGGCTGGTCCTGATCTTCGTCGCCATTCAGATGCTGACCGGCCGCGTCATCCCCTGGCTGCCGCCGGCGCTGCTCTCGCGCAGCATCGGCAAGCCGGTGCTGACCCGGGCGGTGGACCGGGCGGTGCCGCTGCTGGTCCGGCTGGAGCGGATCTCGCGGCCGAGGCTGACGGTGCTGGGCAGCCGCTATGCCATCCCCGTGATCGGCCTCCTGATCCTGGTGCTGGCGCTCGGGCTCGTCGTTGCCGCCCCCTTCATCGGGCAGATCCCGCTCGGCCTCGCGGTCTGTCTGGTCGGGCTCGGCCTGGTCGAGCGCGACGGCCTGCTGATCCTCGCGGGAGCGGCGTTCGGCGCCGTCGGCCTCGTGCTGAGCGCCGGTTTCGCCTACGCGATCTTCAGCGGGATCCACGGGCTGTTCTTCTGACCCCGCTCGCACTGCGGGAGCGGCGCTTTTCCCTCAGGCGGCGGCCAGCACGGTGGCGAAGGGCTTCTCGCGGGTGAGGAGGGCGTCGATCTCGTCGGCCGGCACGCCCTTGGAGAACAGGAAACCCTGCAGCTCGTGGCAGCCGATGGCCTGCAGGAAGCGGTGCTGCTCGGCGGTCTCGACGCCCTCGGCGCAGACCCGCAGGCCGAGCGCGCGGCCGAGATGGGCGATCGAATGGACGAGGATCGCGGATTCGCCCGTCGTTTCCATGTATTCGAGGAAGGAGCGGTCGATCTTGATCTTGTCGAAGGCAAAGCGGCGCAGATAGATCAGGCTCGAATAGCCGGTGCCGAAATCGTCCAGCGCCAGGCAAACCCCATGGGCGCGCAGGTCCATCATCGCGGCCTCGGCGGCATCGGCATCGTCGACGACCACGCCTTCGGTCAGTTCGAGCTCGAGCCGGCTGGGATCGAAGCCCGTCTCGTCGAGCACGCGGATGACGTTGGCGACGAAGTCCTTGTGGCGGAACTGGATCGGCGAGACGTTGACGGCGAGGCGGATGCCGTCCCAGCGCTTCGCCTCCTTGCAGGCCTGACGCAGAACCCATTCGCTCAGCGGCACGATCAGGCCGCGCTCCTCGGCGATGCCGATGAATTCGGAGGGCGGCACCATGCCGTGCTCGGGGTGGTTCCAGCGCACCAGCGCCTCGACGCCGACGATGGTGGCGCCGTCGACGGAAACCTGTGGCTGGTAATGCAGCAGCAGCTCGTCGTTCTCGATGGCGCGGCGCAGATCCTCCTCGACCATGCGCTTGAGCGCCAGCGTGCGGTTCATCTGCGCCTCGAAGAAGGAGTAGCGGTTGCGACCGCCGTTCTTCGACTGGTAGAGCGCGGTGTCGGCCAGCCGCAGCAGGGCTTCGCGGTCCGTGGCGTCCTCGGGGGCGAGTGCGATGCCGATCGAGCAGCCGATCGTCGTCGCCACGCCCATGATGATGAAGGGCTCGGTGAGGGCCTCCAGAATGCGCTCGCCCAGCGCGGCGCAGCCGGCCGGGAAGCTGGCATGCGTCTGGATGATGCCGAATTCGTCGCCGCCGATGCGCGCGACGGTGTCGCCGCTCCTGACCACGCGCGAGAGCCGCTGGGCGACCTGCCGGATCAGCTCGTCGCCGGCGGTGTGGCCATAGGTGTCATTGACCGCCTTGAAGCGATCGAGGTCGATCAGCAGCACCGCCAGGCCCTTGCCGGTCCGGCCGAGATGGGCGAGTTCCTGGTCCAGCCTGAGGTCGAAGGTGCGCCGGTTCGGCAGCAGCGACAGCTCGTCCTGTCCGGCAAGGCGCTGGATCTGGCTTTCGCGGAGCGCGATCTGCTGGGCCGCGCCGCGCAGCCTCTGCACGACGAAGGCGAAGATGCAGCCGAAGAGAAGGCCAACGCCCGCCAGCGCCCAGACGAACTGGCGCAGCATCGCGTCGCCCGGCCGCTCGGGCGTCCAGCTCAGCCAGGCGCGGACGCCGCCGTCGGGCGCGGGGATCGCGCGCCGAGACAGCGGATCGGCCGGCATCTCGCTGACGATGCGGATGTTGGCGACCCGGTAGCGGTGCGACAGTTCGGCGAGCATGGTCGAGGTGACGCGGCGGTAGCCGACGATCTTGAGCGGCCCCAGCAGTTGCACCAGAGAGCCCTGGCGCGCCGGGACATCCATCACCATCACGCTGACGGTGTCGAAGCCGTCATGGGTCATCGACCAGGCCGTCATGCCCGGTCCGCCGCGCATGTCGGGGAGCCTGCGCAGGGCCGGCGCCGTCTTCGAGCCACCCGGCAGAGCGGGGCTGAAATGCTTCAGCCCGTCATAGCCGACCTGGCCCGACGGGCTGTCGCCCTCGATGCCGGCGAAGACGATGCCGGAAGCGGAGACGATATAGGCTCCGTCGAATTCAAGGAAGCGGCTGCCGAGGCGCATCAGCGCGGCCTGCATGGCCGCCAGCGGATCGGGTCCCGCGAAGGGCGTCTGCAGGTCACCGGCGGCGGCGAGGCTCTGGAAGCGCAGCTCGCGCAGGCGAACCTGGCTCTCGATGGCGGCATCGATCCGGTCGCGCTGGCGCTCGGCCTCGAGGCGGTTGGCGTCGCTGGTGATTGCGAGCACGACGGCGACGGCGGCGGCGATCACCATCGCGAAGGCGCAGCCCAGCGTCGCGACCGAACTCTTCAGCATCCGGGCGGATGCGTCGGCGTTGGTCAGTTTCCCCACGGAAGGCGACGACATCAGAGGTCCTGGAGCGGCCAAGTTGAGCCGAACCTTCGCAGGGATATCTTGATATCCCGTTGACGTATCTGAGCATCGTCGAGCTATCTGCGAGGCTCTTTCTCAATCCTTCTTGGGTTCGTAGGGCGGTCTGGGGATCGCGGTGTGCGCCGCGCGCAGGGCCGCCGACCAGCGCTCGCGCAGATCGTGGAAATAGGGCTCGCCGGCCTCGATGCGGCGGGTCAGCTCGGGTTCGTCCGCATCGCGCCGCATGACCATGAGGTCGATCGGCAGGCCGACGCCGAGATTGGAGCGCATCGTCGAGTCCATCGAGATCAACCCGACCTTGAGCGCGTCGTAGAGATGGGTCCTGTAGGTGATGGCGCGGTCGAGGATCGGCTTGCCGTATTTGTGCTCGCCGATCTGCAGGAAGGGCGCATCCATGCCGCATTCGATGAAGTTGCCGGCGCCATAGATCATGAACAGCCGCATCGGCTGTCCCCTGATCTGCCCGCCGAACAGCATCGTGACGTCGAATTTCACGCCGGCTTCCTTCAGCGCCGGGCCGTCCTCGGCCCGGACATGGCGGATGGCGCGGCCGACGAGCTGGGCGGCCCGGAACATCGAGGTCACGCCCTGCAGGGTGTCGCTCTCGCCGGTTTCGGGATTGGGCAGGCCCTCGTGCAGCAGGCTGACCACGGACTGCGTGACCGAGAGGTTGCCGGCGGTCATCAGCCCGAAGGTGCGGTCGCCCGGCCAGGAGAAGACATGCAGCTTGCGGAAGGTCGAGATGTCGTCGAGCCCCGCATTGGTGCGGGTATCGGCGATCATGACGAGCCCGTCCTGAACGAGGATTCCGGCGCAATAGGTCAAGGGATCGATCCTGGTCTGGCGAAAGCGGGTGGCGCTGTCGTCGCACATCGCCGGGCGCCCCGCCAGCCATGCCGCTGCGGCCGGGGGCGCGGTCCCGGGGGGCGGAACGGCTACTGGTTCGCGGCGCGCCCGTCGGCGTTGCGGGCGCTGACGCGCACGGCGAGCGCCTCGCCGTCGCCGCCCTTGCGCGCCCCGCGCACGGGTGCCGCATCCGCGAAATCGAGCCCGGCGGCGACGCGGACATGGGTGTCGATCGGGCACAGGCCGTTGGCGGGGTCGAAGCCGATCCAGCCATAGTCGTCGAGATGGACCTCGGCCCAGGCATGGGCGCCGTTGGCATGGGGCAGGGTGTCGGACTGGGCGACATAGCCGGAGACGTAGCGGGCCGGGACGTCGAGATGGCGCGCGCAGGTCATGAAGACATGGGCCATGTCCTGCGGGATGCTCTCCCCGGCGGCGAAGGCGGCCGCGGCGCCGAGGCCGGTGCGCTGCCCAGTCTCGATGCAGGGCAGGGTCTCGTGCAGCGCCTCCATCAGCGCATGCATCTTCGACAGCGGCGTTTCGGCGGCGCGGGTGACGTCCTCCGCGAAGGCGGTGAGCGCCGCATCGGGCATCGTCAGCAATGTGTCGCGGCGGAAGACCTCGACCGGCACGCGCTCGGTGACGCCGCGGACGATGCCGGCGAGATCGGTGGTCTCGATCAGCCCCTCGACCTGGATCGCCATGTCGGCGATCGGTCCGTCGGCCGAGAAGGTGTGGACGATGTTGCCGAAGGGGTCCTGCGTCGCGCGCAGTCGCCCGTCGATGGTCGGCTCGATGCGCCAGGACATGACGTGCTGGCCGTCATGGTCGCGCGGGGTCAGCCGCAGGATCTGCGTGATATGCCGCGCCGGCTCGGCATAGACGTAGCTGATCGCGTGAGAAATCCTGATCCGCATCGTTCCGCGTTCAATCTAAATATCTGCTGACGTTTGTGATGTATCTCATAGCTGAAGTCAGGCGGCCTAACCATAGGCTGCTATTGACGGAAGCGCCCCTTCTCGCACCAGAATCTTACTTGGGCGCCATTCTGCTGAGCAAATAGGCGCTGTGTCAGCCAGCAGTTTTCTTGATTGTAGGGATTTTTCTCATCTGCATCGAATGTTGCTATGTGAGCGCGCATTGAACTGTCTGCAGGTGAGTTTCTATACAACGTGTAAACGTCGCTGGCTAATGTCGGCGTTGATACCGAGATGAACAGGGACGTAATGTATAGGGTCACTGCAGGTACTGCTCGAAAATGGTGCCGCCGAGCCGGTTGTTCTCGGTGATGAAGTCCTCGATGAACTCGTGCAGCCCGTGCTGGAAGACGTCGTCGATGCTGGTGCTCGAGAGATTGGCGAGCGTCTTGCGCGCCTGCCGCTGGGCCGGGCCCTGGCGGCCATAGGAATCGCCGAGCAGGTCGAGGAAGCGCGAGATGTTCTCGTAGCAGGCGGCCAGCGAGCGCGGCATGCGCCGGTTGAGGATCAGAAGGTCGGCGATCAGCAGCGGCTTCACGGCCTCGCGATAGACCCAGTGATAGGCGGTGAGCGCCGAGACCTCGCGCAGCACGGTGGTCCACTGGAAATAGTCGAGCGACCCGCCGACCTGCTCGTTGGCCGGCAGCAGCACATGGTATTTCACGTCGAGAATGCGGGCGGTGTTGTCGGCCCGCTCGACATAGACGCCGAGCCGCGAGAACCAGTAGCCGTCGTCGCGCAGCATGGTGCGGTAGGCCGAGCCGTCGAAGACGAGCGAGACGTTCTTCACCCAGTCGAGGAAGCGGGCGAACTCCTCGCGGTCCATGCGCTTCTTCTCGAAGCGCTGCAGCTCGAGCCAGGCGCCGTTGAGCGCATCCCACATCTCCGAGGTCAGCGCCGTGCGGACCCCGCGCGCATTGGAGCGGGCGAGCGCCAGGCAGTTGCGGATCGAGGAGGGGTTGTCGGGGTTGAAGGTCAGGAAGTCGCAGACATTGCGCTCATTGGCCTCGCCATAGGCCTTGGCGAAGGCCTCGTCGCAGCCGGCGGTGGCGACCGCGCTCTGCCACTCGCTGCCGGCGCCGCCATAGGAGGAGGGCAGGTTGGACAGCCGCATCGTCGCGTCGAGGATGCGGGCGAGGTATTCCGCCCGCTCGACGTAGCGGGAGACCCAGTAGAGGCTGTCGGCGGTGCGCGAGAGCATAGTCAGATCGGGCCTTTTGGCGACGAGGCGGGAGGGGTCGACAGATCGTTGGAACAGGGAGCCGGTGCCGAGATCAGGCATCGAGCACCCAGGTATCCTTGGTGCCGCCGCCCTGGCTGGAGTTGACGACGAGGGAGCCTTCCTTGAGGGCGACGCGGGTCAGGCCGCCCGGCACGCAGGAGATGCCGTTAGCGCCCGACAGCACATAGGGCCGCAGATCGACATGGCGCGGCGCCACGCCCGACGCCACGAAGGTCGGGCAGGTGGAGAGCGCCAGCGTCGGCTGGGCGATGAAACCCTCCGGCTGGGCCTTGAGCTTGCGGCGGAAGGTTTCGAGCTGAGCCTTGTTGGCGTGGGGGCCGACGAGCATGCCGTAGCCGCCCGAGCCGTTGACCTCCTTGACGACCAGCTGCTCGAGATTGTCGAGCACATAGGCGTTGGCTTCGGGCTCGCGGCAGCGCCAGGTCGGTACGTTCTTCAGGATCGGCTCCTCGCCGGTGAAGAACTTCACGATCTCGGGCATGTAGCTGTAGACCGCCTTGTCGTCGGCGACGCCGGTGCCGACCGCGTTGGCGAGCGTGACGTTGCCGGCCTTGTAGGCGCCGATCAGCCCGGGCACGCCGAGCACCGAGTCGCTGCGGAAGACGAGCGGGTCGATGAATTCGTCGTCGATGCGCCGGTAGATCACGTCGACGCGCTTGGGACCCTGCGTGGTCCGCATATAGACCACGTCGTCCTTGACCAGCAGGTCCGAGCCCTCGACCAGCTCGACGCCGAGCTTGTCGGCGAGGAAGGAGTGCTCGTAGAAGGCCGAGTTGTACTGGCCGGGCGTCAGCAGGCAGATGTTGGGGTCGGCGGAGGAGGAGCGCGGCGCGACCGAGCGCAGCGTCGCCAGCAGCTGGTCGGGATAGTTGTCGACCGGCGCGACGCGATGCGTGGCGAAGAGCTCCGGGAAGAGCCGCAGCATCACCTCGCGGTTCTCCATCATGTAGGAGACGCCGGACGGGGTGCGGGCATTGTCCTCCAGCACGTAGAAGGTGTCGGCATCGACGCGGACGATGTCGATGCCGGCGATGTGGCAGTAGATGCCGTGCGGCACCTGGAAATCGACCATCTCGAGCTGGTAGCAGGCGTTGCGATAGACCAGATCGGCCGGGATGATGCCGGCCTTGATGCATTCCCTGGGGCCGTAGACATCGGCCAGGAACATGTTGAGTGCGGTGACGCGCTGGCGCAGGCCGGCCTCGAGCTTGGTCCATTCCGGCTTGGTCAGCACGCGCGGAATGATGTCGAAGGGAATCAGGCGCTCGGTCGATTCCTCGTCGCCATAGACGGCGAAGGTGATTCCGATGCGTCGGAAGAAGAGTTCGGCCTGGCTGCGCCGCAGCGCCAGCATCTCCGGCGGCGCTTCCTTCAGCCAGCGGTCCAGTGCCGTATAGGCCTGCCGGACATCGCCCTCCGTCCCCGTCATCTCATCGAACGCGACCATGCAGGCGTCTTTCCCCCGTTTGGTCCAGCCTATGCCTATTCACGCGCGTTCGGAAAGGGGGCTGATGCCAAGCCCTTCGGCTGAGCTGCCCATTTCGTAGGCGGCTCCGGACGGGGGCGCTTCAGATCAGCCCCAGCCCGCGGAAGCTCGCATGGCCGTCGCGGCCGACGATGACGTGGTCGTGGATCGCGATGCCCAAGGGCTTTGCGATATCAACGAGTTCGCGGGTCATCTTGACGTCGGCGGCCGAGGGCGTCGGGTCGCCCGAGGGGTGGTTGTGGACCAGGATGATCGCCGAGGCGGAGAGTTCGAGGGCGCGCCTCACGACCTCGCGCGGGTAGACCGGTGTGTGGTCGACCGTGCCGGTCTGCTGCACCTCGTCGGCGATGACGGCGTTCTTCTTGTCGAGGAAGAGCAGACGGAACTGCTCGCGCTCGGCAAAGGCCATGGTCGTGCGGCAGTAGTCGAGCACCGCCGACCAGGAGGACAGCACGGTGCGCCGCGTGACGGCGCCCCTGGCCATGCGCTGCAGGGCCGCCTCGACCACCTTCAGATCGAGCGCGACGCCCTCGCCGATGCCCTTGACCTCGGTCAGCCGCGCCGCCGGCGCGCCGAGCACCTCGGCGAAGGAGCCGAAGCGCGCGATCAGCTCCTTGGCGAGCGGCTTGACGTCGCGCTGCGGGATCGAGCGGAAGAGCAGCAGTTCGAGCAGTTCGTAGTCGGGCAGGGTGTCGGCGCCCGCCTCCTGGAAGCGGGTGCGCAGCCGCTCGCGATGGCCGAGGTAATGCGGCTCCTGGTTGTGTTCTCCGTCGGCATTCTTTCTTTTTGACACGTTTCGCAGCGTCTGATTTGATCGTTGGAAAGCACAATCCGGAGGGATTGAGATGGTCGTGAAGCTCTCACTATCACAGTTGCTTGCCCAAGCCGAAGCCGGGACGCTGACAGCCGAAGCCGCCGGACGCTACTTCCTGCCGGACGTTTCGGCCGGCACGCCGTTCGAGCCGGCGGTCCGGTTTAATCCGAAGACCGTCAATGTGACCGCGCTGCGGGGCTCGGCCAGTGTTCTGGCGTCCGCACTGGCGCGAGACATTGGTCGCAGCTCCGCGGCCCTGCGCCACGCCGTGCCTGGCCCGTTCTTCGCGCGAAAGGCCGTTACGAGCGGCGAGGCGATCGCTGCGGCCGAGGCTGGCGCCACCATTCTCGCCGAGGGCGATTCCTGGTTCGATCTTCCCTTCATCTATCCGCGAACGCTGGTCGATTTCCTGGGAGAGCGGCATGCGGTCGTCACGCTGGCGCAATGGGGCGACACGCTCGAAGGCATGATTGCCGCCAAGCAGTTCGTGAAGCCGTTGCGAACCAAGGCCTTCAAGCATTTCCTGTTTTCGGGCGGTGGCAACGACATCGTCGGCGGCGGCAAACTCGAGCTCTTCCTGAGGCAATTCGATGTCGGCCACGCCCTTCCCAGCGACGCGCCGTGGTACATCAACGACCTGTTCGTGGACGCGCTCGACCGCGTCATGGGGCACTATCGGGCGTTGCTGAAGATCGTCGTGCGCGAGTCGCCGAAGACGAAGTTGGTCATACACGGCTATGACTATGTGATCCCGCAGCAGAACGGACACTGGCTCGGGAATGCGATGACCTTTCGCGGGCTTGATCCGGTCCACAAGGCTCCGCTGTGCAAGGCCGTGATCAAGGTGATGATCGATGCCTTCAACAGTCGGCTGAAGCAGTTTGCCGACGGGTCCAACGGTGCCGTCATCTACGTCGATCTCCGGAAGTCGGCCCATGCCGACGAGTGGTTCGACGAACTGCATGCGCGCGATAACGCGACCAAGCGTTTCGCCGCTGCCTTCGAGCAGGCGATCAGTTCCTGAGGTCGGCCCGGTTTAGCCGGCGGCCAGCGGGTTGTCCCGTCCCGACGGCGAGAGCGTGAAGATCTCGCAGCCGGTCTCGGTCACGCCGATCGTGTGCTCGAACTGGGCCGAGAGCGAGCGGTCCCGCGTCACCGCGGTCCAACCGTCGGAGAGCACCTTCACCCCCGCCTTGCCGAGATTGATCATCGGCTCGATGGTGAAGATCATCCCGGGCTTCAGCTGCGGGCCTTCGCCCGGCGAGCCGTAATGCAGGATGTTGGGGGCGTCGTGGAAATTGCGGCCGACGCCGTGGCCGCAGAAATCCCTGACCACCGAGCAGCGCTCGGCCTCGGCATAGCGCTGGATGGCGAAGCCGATATCGCCGGTGGTGGCGCCGGCGCGCACCGCCTTGATGCCGCGCATGAGGCTCTCATAGGTGATCTCGACCAGGCGCTCGGCCTTCCGCGAGATCGCGCCGACGCCGTACATCCGGCTCGAATCGCCGTGCCAGCCATCGACGATCAGCGTGTAGTCGATGTTCAGGATGTCGCCGTCGCGCAGCGGCTTGTCGTCGGGAATGCCATGGCAGACGACATGGTTGATCGAGGTGCAGATCGACTTGGTGTAGCCGCGGTAGAACAGAGTGGCGGGATAGGCGCCATTGTCGCGCGCGAACTGGAAGGCGAGGTCGTCGAGACGCTGGGTGGTGACGCCGGGCTTGACGTAGGAGCCGAGCATGTCGAGGCCCTCGGCCGTCAGACGGCCGGCCTTGTGCATGGCCGCGAAGGCGTCCGCGCCGTGAATCTTGATGGCCGGCTCGCGGTGCCGCGACCGGCCCAGTGTCTCGTCAAAGGTCATGTTCGCCGGACAACTCCTCGCCGGGCCTATCTATTGCGTTTGGCGGACGGCGCAAGGCGGCTCGGCCCTGCGTGCCGTCGTCTTCACGTCGCTTTGACCCTCGGCGTGTCGCGCCGGCTGGCGTCACAGGCCCCGCGCGTGTATCAGGCGGCAGCATGGCCAGCATCGATCATTCACAGGCGGAGGACAAGCCTTACGGCGCCTTCGCACCGCCGCGCGGCTTGTCGCGCCTCATCGCCTGGACGCGCTGTGCGTCCGACAGCTTCTTCGGCCGCAAGTTCGCCTATGCCCTGCGCCGGCTCGGCCTGCGTTCGCTCGCCGGGCGCCCGGTCGACATCGAGTCGCTGGGCGCGCGCATGCGGCTCTATCCGGACGGCAATGTCTGCGAGAAGCGGGTCCTGTTCACCCCGCAGTATTTCGACCCCGTCGAGCGCGAGATCCTGGCCTCGCGCCTGCGTGACGGTTTCCGCTTCATCGATATCGGCGCCAATATCGGGGCGTATTCGCTCTTCGTGGCGGCCAAGGCCGGGCCGAGCGCCCGCATCGTCGCGGTCGAGCCCCAGCCCGAGGTCTTCGCGCGGCTGGCCTTCAACATCGCGCAGAACCCGTTCGGCACGGTCAAGGCGGTGGCCTGCGCGCTCGCCGACAAGCCGGGCGAGCTGACGCTGTTTATCGACCCGACCAATCGCGGCGAATCGAGCGTGCGCATCCTGCGTTCGAGCGCCGGCAGCACGGTGCGGGTTCCTGCGATGACGCTGCTCGCGCTGGTCCAGAACGAGGGCTATGAGCGTCTCGACGCGATCAAGCTCGATGTCGAGGGCGCGGAGGATCTGATCCTCGAACCCTTCCTGCGCGACGCGCCGCAGAGCCTCTGGCCGGGGCTGATCGTCATCGAGGATTCGCGCCAGCGCTGGCAGAGCGACCTCGCCGCTTTGCTGGAGCGCAGCGGCTATACCCTGCGCGCGCAGACGCGGCTCAATCTCGTCTTCGAGCGCCCGCATACGCCGGCCGAAGAGGCTGTCATCGGCGGCTGAGGGCGCGGCGAAGGCGCCGCTTGAGCCGGCGCCGGCAAAGCCCTAGCAGTAGCGGCGCCAGGAGGCGGAGCGCGCCTCGCGCCGCAGCCAGGAGCTGGAACGACCATGAGCGAGACCACCTCTTCCCCGGCCAGCGTGACGGCCGCGATCCTGGTCATCGGCGACGAGATCCTGTCGGGCCGGACCAAGGACAAGAACATCGGCTACATCGCCGAGTATCTGACCAATATCGGCATCGAGCTGCGCGAGGTCCGGGTTGTGCCGGACGTGCAGGAGGAGATCGTCGCGGCGCTGAACGCGCTGCGCGCGCGCTACACCTACATCTTCACCACCGGCGGCATCGGCCCCACCCATGACGACATCACCGCCGATTCGGTGGCGGCTGCCTTCGGCGTCTCGATCGACCACGACCCGCGCGCCATCGCGATGCTGGCCGAGCGCTTCCCGCCCGACCAGCTCAACGAGGCGCGGCTGCGGATGGCGCGGATTCCCGCCGGGGCCGATCTCATCGCCAATTCGGTGTCGAAGGCGCCAGGCTTCACCATCGGCAATGTCTATGTGATGGCGGGCGTGCCCTCGATCATGCAGGCCATGCTCGACGTCGTCGCGCCGACGCTGAAGACCGGGGTGAAGATCCTGTCCGACACGGTCCGCGCCGGTCTGCGCGAGGGCGATATCGGCACGGCGCTGGCCGAGGTCGCCAAGGCTCATCCGGACGTCTCGATCGGCTCCTATCCGTTCTTCTCGGAGACCGGGCCGGACACCAATGTCGTGGTGCGCTCGCGCGATCCCGTCGCGCTGGCGACCGCCATGGAGGCCGTGAAGGCGATGATCGCAGCCGAGCAGGCGAAGCTGAGCGCCTGACGCAAGGGCTTTTGCGGGGACGAGCGGTGCGTGGCCTCTTGCCAGCGGCGCGCCGATAGGGTTTTGCCACGGGCTGAAGGGCAATTCGCCCCGCACCGATCCGGAGCCTCCGCGCCATGGCCGAGCCGACCTCCAACAAGGCTTTCCCCGTTTCCTGGGACCAGTTCCACCGCGATGCCCGGGCGCTCGCCTGGCGGCTGGCGGAGAAGGGGCCTTTCGAGGCGATCGTCTGCATCACCCGTGGCGGGCTGGTGCCGGCGGCGATCATCTGCCGGGAACTCGGCCTGCGCCTGATCGAGACGGTCTGCGTCGCCAGCTATCACGACTACAAGAACCAGACCGAGCTCAAGGTCCTCAAGGACGTCGCCCCTCGATCAAGGCGATCGGCGACGGCCGGGGCCGGGGCGTGCTCGTCGTCGACGACCTCACCGACACCGGCAAAACCGCCCGCGTCGTGCGGGAGATGCTGCCGAACGCGCATTTCGCCACGGTCTACGCCAAGCCCGCCGGCGTGCCCACCGTCGACACCTTCGTCACCGAGGTCAGCCAGGACACCTGGATCTATTTTCCCTGGGATATGGGGCTGGCTTATGTCGAGCCCATCGCCAAGGATCACAAGGGCTGAGGATCACACGGGCTGAGGGCGGGCCGGCCGCCACCGTCACGAGGAGATCGCGATGAGCGACGCAGCGACGGAGCGGCCCAACCGCATTCCCTGGCCACCCTTGTTCTATGGCGGGGCGATCCTGATCGCGATGGCGCTGCAGAGGCTGCTGCCGCTGCCGTATCCTGCGCCCGACGGCGCGCTTGCGGGCTGGCTCGGCCCCCTGGGCTGGGCGCTGCTGGCGGTCGGCGCCGGCTTCGACCTCTCCGCGATGGCGACGATGGCAAGGGCGCGGGCCAACATCCTGCCGCATCGCGCCGCGACTGCGCTGGTCGAGAGCGGGCCCTTCGCGATCAGCCGCAACCCGATCTATCTCGGCAACACCCTGATGATGGTCGGGGCCGGCCTCGGCTTCGGCAATCTCTGGCTGATCGTGACTGGGTTCGTCGCCGCGGCCCTGGTCCTGAAGCTCGCCATCGCGCGCGAGGAGCGCCATCTCGAGGCGCTGTTCGGCCCGGCCTGGCTGGCCTATCGCGGCCGGGTGCGCCGCTGGATCGGCCGGCACTGACGCGTCTGCCTTATCGCGCCCGCAGCGCCACGCTCATGCCGGCGATCACCAGCACCATGCCGGCGACCTCGATGGGGGAGGGATATTCGCCGAGCAGCAGGATCGCTGCGAGCGCGGTGACGACCGGGTTGAGCGGCAGGAACAGCGTCGCGCGCCCGGCGCCCAGCAGCTCGACCGATTTGGTGTAGAGAAACAGCGCGCCGACGCCGACCAGCGCGCCCTGATAGAGCGCCTGCAGCGCGATCGCCGACCAGGCGACCTCGCCGAGCCGGATCGGCATGGTCGCCGCGAACACCGGCAGGATCAGCAGCGAGAGCAGGCAGGTCGCGATGGTGACGTCGATCGCGTCCGTCCGCCAGCGCAGCGCCAGAAGCCCGAAGACCGACCACATCACCGCGTTGGTGACGAAGAAGAGATCGCCGATCCAGGCGCCGGCCCCCGCGCCCGATTCCCCGAAGGCCTGCCAGCCGAAGGCACCGATGCCGGCCAGCACCAGCGCGAGGCCGAGCAGCCGCAGCGGCCCCGGTCTCTCGCCCAGCACGAGGAAGGCCAGCGCCACCGTCATCACGGGGATCAGGCCGGGGACGATGACCGAGGCGTGCAGCGCCGGGGCGAAGGTCGCGCCGCCGACGAGGACAAGGGCATAGGGTGCGCCGGCCAGCGCGGTCAGGATCAGCGCGCGCCGCCAGCCGAGCGCGCCGACCGGAAAGGGCCGCATCCGCCGCCGCGCGAGCGGCAGAAGGATGAGCGACGCCACGACGAAGCGCAGGATGGTGACGTCGGCCGCGCTCAGCCCATCCGCCACCGACTGGCGCGAGACCACGGACTGCACGCCCCAGATCAGGCTCGTCAGCAGGCCGCAGCCGATGCCGAGCCAGAGGCGTCGGCGCGCCAGGGCGGCCGGAGCGGGAGAGGCGAGGTCTGACACGAGGGGCTTTCGCAAGGCACGGGGCCGGAGAACGGCTCCGGCTGTGCCGGCTCCTATGCGGGCGCGGTCGCCGCCGGGCAAGGGGCGCCAGCAGTGACGCAACCCTGCGCCCGGCGCGGTCTACCCCGCCAGGAAGCGCCCGGCCGCGCCGTGCAGCACCTCGATCCCGAGCGCCAGATCCTCGTCCTTCGTGTCCTCGGTCCAGTGATGCGAGATGCCGCCGATCGAGGGCACGAACAGCATCGAGGCCGGCATGGTGCGGGCGATGACCTGCGCATCATGGCCGGCGCCGGACGGCATGGTCTGCCAGGCGCCGGGCGCGACGGCTTCGGCGGCCTCGGAAAGGGCCTGCATCATGGCGGGGTCGCAGAGCGCCGGCACCGCCTTCGAGACGGAGGAGAGCGTGATCCTGCAGCGCTCGCGACGGTTGGCCTCCTGCACCAGCGACCTGAGCCCCGCCTCCAGCCGCTCCAGCACCGCCACCGAGACGTCGCGGAACTGGAACAGGATTTCGGCGCGGCCGGGGATGATGTTGGGGGCGTCGGGCTCGAGCCGGAAGCGGCCGGTGGTCCAGGTCGTGCGCTCGCCGACGAGACGTGGGAACTCGGCGTCGATCGCCGCGAGCAGCCTGACCGCGCTCAAGCCCGCATCCTTCCGCTCGGCCATGGTGGTGCCGCCGGCATGGTCCTGCTGGCCCTCGACGACGATGCGCCACTGCCAGATCGCGACGATCCCGGTGACGACGCCGAGCCGCAGGCCCGCCTCTTCGAGCTGCGTGCCCTGCTCGATATGCATCTCGTAATAGCCCTTGTAGCGGCCGATCTCGAGCTGCCGGCGCGGCAGGCCCTCGAGTCCGGCGGCGCGCAGGGCCTCGCGCAGCGGCGTGCCGTCGGTGCGATTGCGGGCGCCGTCGATCGCCTCTTCGGTGAGATCGCCGATCATCGAGCGGCTGCCGGGCAGGCTGAGGCTGAAATGACCCTCCTCATCAGCGAAGGCGCAGACATCGACGGGCAGGCCTGCCCGAGCGAGAGCGACGCCGGCGACGACGCCGAGCGCGCCGTCGAGCCAGCCGGCCTCGTTCTGCGATTCGATATGGCTGCCGACGAGCAGATGCGGGCCGGGGCCGGGATGGCGGCCATAGACATTGCCGATGCCGTCGATCGAGGCCTCCAGCCCGCATTCGGTCAGCTTGGCCATCAGCCAGCGGCGGGCTTCCATGTCCTGGGGCGAATAGGTCGGGCGATGGACCCCGGACTTGAAGGTGCCGATGGCGCGCAGCTCGTAGAGATCACGCAGGAAGGCTTCGGTGTCGACGGCAGACATGGCGGGCTCGCTTTCGGGCAGGCGGGGCGGCGAGGGGTGTTTCAGGCTCAGGCGGGCGGTTGCTGGCAGACCGCGCCGGCGAAATCGGCGACGGTCGAGACCCAGCCGAAGAAGGTCTCGATGTTGTAGAGCGCGGCCTTCTGGGCGAAGTCCGGCCCGGCGGCATGGGTGGCATCTTCCAGCACGACGCTGAAATATTCGAGATGGAAGGCGTCGCGCAGCGAGGATTCGACGCAGACATTGGTGGCAATGCCGGTGAAGACCAGATTGCGGATGCCGCGTGCCCGCAGCAGGCTGTCGATGTTGGTGTTGAAGAAGACGCTGTAGCGCGGCTTGGGCACGATGAGATCGCCCGGCTGCGGCGTCAGCGCATCGACGATGGCATAGTCCCAGCCGCCCTTGGCCAGCAGCTTGCCGTCGAGTTCGGGCTTGCGGCGCATCGTCTTCAGCGCGTTCGACTTGTGCCAGTTCGGCGAGCCCGGGCCGCCCGCCTCGCGATACTCAGCGTCCCAGCCGTTCTGCAGGAAGATCACGGGGATGCCGGCGCGGCGGGCCGCGTCCGCCGCCAGCGCGACCTGCCGGACCACGGCGGGCGTGCCGGCGATGTCGAAGCCGGCGAGGTCGATGTAGCCACCCGCCGAGGCATAGGCGTTCTGCATGTCGACGACGATCAGCGCGGTGCGGCCGGGATCGAGACGCAGCGGCTCGGGCCGGGCCGGCAGGACGATCGAGGCGGCAGTCGTGTCAGGCTCGGGCAGACCTGCGGCGGACAAGGCGTGCATCGGCATCTCCGGCAAGGCATGGACGGGGCGCGGGCGAGCATCGCATGCCGGGCGGGACCGGCAAGACGGGCGGGCGTTGCCAGCAAGAGCCATGCCGTGCCGCCTTGCGCGCCCGTGCGGTTCCGGCCTGAAACGGGCCGGTCTGAAATTTGCCTCGGCCGATTCCGGGAGGATGAGCGATGAATGACGGGGTCGAGAGCGCGATCGGGGACGAAGCGGCGCTGGCCGCGCGGCTGCTGGCCGAGATCGCCCAGGCCCGGGGCGATGCGCGCGAGGACCCCTTCGGCAACCCGGTCCTGCGCGTGACGCTGTGGCTGACGCGGCGGATGGACCGTGGCGAGCTCGACGTCGAGGCGGCCTGCGCGCTGGTGCGGCAGCTGGGGCGGGAGGCGCTGCGCCAGCGCGCCGGGCGGCTGGCGGCCTATGTCGGGCTCGACGGCGATGGCGAGGCCGCCTTCGCCGCGCTCGCCGGAATGCTCTCGGGCGCTGCGTGCGGCGCGCCGGATCCGGTGGCCGCCTATCGCGAGGCCGTCGAGCGGCTGCGCTTCGCGGCCGTCTTCACGGCCCATCCGACCTTCGGCATGAGCCGCAGGCTCGCCCATGCGCTCGCCGCGCAGGCCAGCGGGGAGGCGGGCGGCGAGGCGGTGATCGGCGATGCCGCGCTGTCCTTCCGGCCCGATGGGCGGATCACGCTGCAGGACGAGTTCGAGCAGGCGCGCTATGCCGTGCGCCACGCCCGCGACGCGATCGACCGCCTGAACGCCGCGCTGCTGCGGGCTGCGCAGGGGCTCGCGCCCGAGCGCTGGCACGAACTGGCGCCGTGCCCGGTCATCCTCGCCTCCTGGGTCGGCTGCGACACCGACGGGCGCACCGATATCGGCTGGTGGGACACGCTGCGCTACCGGCTGGAATCGAAGCAGGGCCAGTTCGCGCGCATCCTGGAGAAGCTGCCGGCCGTGCCGGCAACCGCCGCCGTGCGCGAGCTGGTCGGCACGGCGCTGGCGGCGGTCGAGCGGCAGCTGGCGCTGGCGCCGCCGATCACGACTCAGCCGGCCCTGCCGGCGCTGCAGACCTTCGCGCTGGCGCTGGTCAACGAGCGCGAGGCGGCGCTGCCCGAAGCATCGCGCCTGATCGCGGCGCTGGACGAGGCCATCGCGCTGTCTGGCGACGACGACACGACGATGGCGCTCTGCCTGGTCAGGGCCGGCTGCGTCGCCCATGGCGTCTCGATCGCGCTGCCGCATTTCCGGCTCAACGCCTCGCAGCTCCACAACGCCATGCGCGGCGTGATCCCGCTCGACGAGGAGCCGACGCAGCCGGCGCAGCGACGCGCCTTTCTCTCGGCGGTGAACGGTTTGTTGGCGAAAGTCGCGCCGATCGCGGTTGATTTCGGCGCGCTGGCGGCCGAGCGCGCCTCGGCGACGCGCATGCTGATGACGATCGCGCAGATCGTGAAGCATGTGGATGGCACGAAGGCGGTGCGGTTTCTCGTGGCCGAGACCGAGACCGGCTACACGCTGCTCTGCGCGCTCTGGCTCGCCAGCCGCTTCGGCATCGCCGACCGCGTCGAGATCTCGCCGCTGTTCGAGACGGAAGACGCGCTGGAGCAGGGGCCGCGCATCATCGACGAGGCGCTGCGCAGCCCGCATTTCCGCGCCTATCTCAAGCGCCATGGCCGCTTCTGCGTGCAGTTCGGCTATTCCGATTCCGGCCGCTATATCGGGCAGGTCGCGGCGACCTTCTGGATCGAGCGGCTGCGCATCCGCATCTGCGAGCTGCTGCGCCGCTACGACCTCGCCGAGGTCGAGCTCGTCATCTTCGACACCCATGGCGAATCCGCCGGGCGCGGCGCCCATCCGGGCAGCCTCGCCGACCGGCTGGCCTATCTCGAACCCGCCTGGGCGCGCGCGGCCTTCGCCAGGGCCGGCCTGCGCTCGGTGCGCGAAACCAGCTTCCAGGGCAGCGACGGCTATCTGATGTTCGGCACGCCGCTGCTGGCGGCGGCGACCGTCGGGCGCATCGCGGAAGCGGTGCTGGTGCCCGTGGCGGAGGAGGTCGCCGATCCGATCTATGACGAGCCCGACTTCGCCAGCGAGTTCTTCCAGACCGTGCGCGAGGAAATGACGGCGCTGGTCGACGACCCCGGCTATGCCGCGCTGATCGGCACCTTCGGCCCCTCGCTGCTCGACAAGACCGGCTCGCGCCCCGCCGCGCGCCAGAGCGATGCCGGCGGGCCGACGCGTATCCGCCATCCGCGCGAGCTGCGCGCGATCCCCAACAACGCGATCCTGCAGCAGCTCGGCTGGCTCGCCAACAGCGTCCACGGCATCGGCCAGGCGGCGGCGCGCGCGCCCGATCTGTTCAACGCGATGCGCGAGCGCTCCGACCGCTTCGACCGGGCCTATCGCCTGGCGGAGCATGCGCTCGCCGCCAGCGACCTCGACGTGCTGCGCGCCTATCTTGACTCGCTCGACCCCGGCAGCTGGTTCGACCGGGCGCGGCGCACCGTGCGCGAGGGCCGGCGAGACGAGCTGCTCGCGGTCGGCGAGGCGCTGTCGCGGCTCGATCTCGCGCCTTCGCTGCGCAGCCTGTTCTGGCGGTTGTCCTCGGACGCGCTGAAGCTGCGGACGGCTGCGACCGATGTGCCGGAGATGCCGGCGCGGCTGGTGGCGCTGCATGCGCTGCGGCTGGCGGCGATGCACGGCATCTGGCTGCGCGCCAGCCATATCCCGGATTTCCGGCCCCATGCCGGCATCACCCGCGAGGTGCTGGTCGAGCGGCTGCTGCGGCTCGACGTGCCGGCCTGCCTGGCGCTGCTCGCCGACATCTTCCCGCTGCGACCCGACCCGACCATCGGGCTCGATTTCGGCGAGCCGCCGGGCCCGCGCGAGACCGGCACCTATGAGGCGCTGCACCGCGACGTGATCGCGCCGATGCAGGGCCTGTTCGAGCTGCTGCGCGAGATCTCCGGCGCGATCCAGCACGAGATCGGCGCCTTCGGATAGGGATTCAGATCTGGCTGCATCCGTCATTGCGAGGAGCGTCGCGACGAAGCAATCCAGGGGGACGTCGAGCGCTGCGGGGGCTGGATTGCTTCGCTTTCGCTCGCAATGACGGCGAGTGCGGTCTTCGATCGTCGTTGCATCCTCAGGATATCGGCTTACCTAGGCTGAGAGGAAACGCCAGCCGGGAGCCGAGCCAAGCATGGCCGACACCGAACGACACCTGCCCGTCTTCGATGCGGCGGGCGCACGGATCACCCTGTTCCAGGCCCTGCTGCAGGCGGTTTCGCGCCATGGCAAGGGCTGCGTCGCAGTCGAGGATGCCGAGCGAAAGCCGCTCAGCTATGGCAACCTCGTGCTCGGCGCGCTCGTGCTCGGGCGCAAGCTCGCGGGCTACACGCAGCCGAAGGAGCATGTCGGCGTGCTGCTGCCGAATGTGCAGGCGCTCGCGGTGACGCTGTTTGGGCTGTCGGCCTTCGGCCGCGTGCCGGCGCTTCTGAACTTCACCGCCGGCGTCAAGAATCTGCGGGCGGCCGGCGAACTCGCCGAGCTGAAGACGATCGTCACCTCGCGGCGCTTCGTCGACCAGGCCAAGCTCGAGGACGAGCTGGAGGCGCTCGGTGAGAACAGGCGGGTCGTCTATCTCGAAGACGTCCGCAAGGAGATCACCAGCCTCGACAAGGCGCTGGGCGCGCTGTCGAGCCTCGTGCCGGGCTTCGTGCATCGCGTTTACGCGGCCGCGCCCGACGAGGCGGCGGTGATCCTGTTCACCTCGGGGACCGAGGGCAAGCCGAAGGGCGTGGTGCTGAGCCACGCCAATCTGGTGTCCAATGCGCGCCAGATCTTCGCGCTGGCCGCGGGCTTCCTGTCCGAGCGCGACATCGTCATGAACCCGCTGCCGGCCTTCCACTCCTTCGGGCTGACGGCGGGCATGCTGATGCCGCTGCTGTCGGGCATGAAGGTCGTGCTCTATCCGAGCCCGCTGCACTACAAGCAGGTGCCGAAGCTGATCGGCGAGACCGGCTGCACCTTCCTGTTCGCGACCGACACGTTTTTGCAGGGTTACGCCCGCGCTGCGGACCCCGACGACCTCAAGAGCGTGCGCTATGTCGTGGCCGGGGCCGAGCGTGTGAAGCCGGAGACGCGGCGGATGTGGGAGCCCTACGGCACCACGATCCTCGAAGGCTATGGCTGCACCGAATGCTCGCCGGTGCTCGCCTGCAACACGCCGGTGGCGATGCGCGAGGGCAGCGTCGGGCGGCTGCTGCCGGGCATCGAGGCGCGGCTGGAGCCGGTCGAAGGCATCCATGAGGGCGGCAAGCTCTGCGTGCGCGGCCCCAACATCATGGCCGGCTATCTCAGCGCCGACCGGCCGGGCGTGCTCGTGCCGCCCGAGGGCGGCTGGCACGACACCGGCGACATCGTCACGCTCGACGACGGCTTCGTCGTCATCAAGGGCCGGGCCAAGCGCTTCGCCAAGCTGGGCGGCGAGATGGTCTCGCTGGCGGCGGTCGAATCGATGGTGTCCGGCCTCTGGCCGGACTGCAACCATGTCGTCGTGGCGCTGCCCGATGCCCGCAAGGGCGAGCAGCTCGTGCTCGTCACCGAGAAGCCCAACGCCGAGCGCAGCGTGCTGCAGGAGACGGCGAAGGCGCAGGGCTTCCCGGAGCTCTGGGTGCCGCGCGCCATCCTGGTGACGAACTCGATTCCCGTGCTCGGCAGCGGCAAGATCGACTATGGCGCCACGCTCGAATTGGCGCGCTCGCGGCGCTCGCTGCTGTAAAGCCACAATCGTGATGATGGTGCGGCGCATGATTCTGATCAGTTCCGCTGCGCCGTTGCTGGCGGCCCTGCGCGCCGCATCCCTCGCGCCGCTGCTGTTTCTCGCGCCGGCCGATCTCGCGGCGCAGGAGCGCGGGGCGGTCTATGAGCGCCGCGACGAGTGCATCGCCGGCGGCATCCTGACGGCAGAGCAATGCGAATTCGCCTATCGCAACGCGCGCGCCGAATTCGAGCAGAAGGCGCCGCGCTACGCCTCGCGGGCGCTGTGCGAGCGCAGCCACAAGCGCTGCGGCGCGCAGATGGTCGCGACCGGCGGCTGGGAGAGCTTCGGCAAGGGCGGCGCGACCTATGTGCCGCGCTTCACCGGGGTGCGGGTCACCGGGGAGGGCGCCGCGCGGCGCGCCTGGCCGGTGATCGAGGGCGGTGGGCGGCCGCCTTTCGCCGGGCGTACCGTCACCGAGCTGCAGGACAAGGTTGCCGGGCGCCAGGGCACGATCGGGCTCGCGGCGTCGCGCGGCCACGGGCCGGGCGGGAGCGGCCAGCACGGCAGCGCGCCTTATGTGAAGCGCGGTGACCGCGACGACACGGTGCGCGTGCCGATGCAGCAGAAGCCGATCGGCTCCAACGTCGCGCCCGGCCTCTATGTCGATCCCGATGGCGTCGAATGGTACAAGCCGGCGCGGCGGAACTGAGCCTCCGGCCCAAGCCGCCTGCCAGGGTTCCTGCCGAGGCGCTTGCGCCCCGCGCCCGCGGCGGCTACCGCTCTGCCTCAGGCGGACGTGGCGAAACTGGTAGACGCAAGAGACTTAAAATCTCTCAGCCGCAAGGCTATGCGGGTTCGATCCCCGCCGTCCGCACCAAGGGTTCCGTCGTCGGGTCAGCGCCCGGCCTGTTTCCCGAACACCACCGTCAGATTGTTCGCGGGCATCTCGATCACCTCCGGCGCGCCGAAACCGGCCGCCACCGCCAGCGCCTTGACCTCGCCGAGGTCGCGCAGGCCCCAGGCCGGGTCGCGCTCGCGCAGGCTTTCGTCGAAGGCGGCGTTGCCGGGCTCGAGCGGGCGGCCGGGGCGGCGGAAGGGGCCGTAGAGGATCAGCTGCGCGCCGGCCGGAAGCAGCGCGCCCGCGCCACGGAAGAGCCCCTGCGTGGCCGCCCAGGGCGCGATGTGGATCATGTTGATGCAGAGGATCGCGGCCGGCGTCTCGCCGGGCGGCAGGGTCGCGGGCCAGACGGGATCGGCGGCGTCGATCCGCAGCGGCGGCAGGACGTTGGTCGCGCCCGCCTGCGCGGTCCAGGCGGCGATGCTGGCCAGCGCCTCTCGCGCCGGGTCGCTCGGCCGGAAGGTGAGGGCCGGCAGGGCCTGCGCGAAATGGACGATGTGCTCGCCCGAGCCGCTGGCGATCTCGAGGACGAGGCCGCTGTCGGGCAGAAGCGGGCGCAGCGTGTCGCGGATCGCGTCGCGGTTGCGCGCCACCGCCGGGGCATGCAGGCGGCGGTCGGCCTCGGCCGGGGCGGCGGCAGGATCCCAGGGACTCGGCCTCGTCTGCGTCATCGCATGCCCTTCTCAAAAAAATCGGTGCGAACCATCGCCAGAGGCGCAACATCCGCTATAAGGGGCGAGGAAGCAGGCCGCCATCGCCGCGGCTCTGCATGATGCGGACTGGTTTTGTTAACCGAAATTCTGATCGTCGTGGCCCTGACCGTCATCAACGGTCTGCTCGCCATGTCCGAACTCGCGGTTGTCTCCTCCCGTCCCGCCCGCCTCAGGGTTCTCAGCGATCAGGGCAGCAAGGGCGCCACGACCGCGTTGCGCCTGGCCGACAATCCCGGCCGCTTCCTCTCGACCGTCCAGATCGGCATCACGCTCGTCGGCGTGCTCTCGGGCGCCTTCTCGGGCGCGACGCTGGGCGCGCGGCTGTCGGAATGGCTGGTCGGGCAGGGTTTCTCGCAGGTCGTCTCGGACGGCTTCGGCGTCGGCCTCGTCGTCGTCGCTATCACCTATCTCTCGCTGATCATCGGCGAGCTCGTGCCCAAGCAGATCGCGCTGCGCGATCCCGAGCGGGTGGCGGCGCGCGTCGCCCCGGCGATGCTGCTGCTCTCCAGGGTCGGCGCGCCGCTGGTCTTCCTGCTCGACATTTCGGGGCGGGCGGTGCTGGCCCTGCTCGGCCAGAAGGGCGAGTCGGAGGAGAAGGTCACCGAAGAAGAGGTCCGCACCATCATCGCCGAGGCCGAGACGGCCGGCGTGCTGGAGCGCGACGAGCGCGAGATGATCTCCGGCGTGATGCGCCTGGCCGACCGCTCGGCGCGGGCGCTGATGACGCCGCGCCGCGAGGTCGAGGTGATCGATCTCGGCGACAGTGCCGACGAGATCCGCGAGCAGCTGCGCGCGACGCGGCGCTCGCGCCTGCCGGTGCAGGATGGCGAGGCGGATTCGATCATCGGCGTCGTCCTGGTCAAGGAGATGATCGACTTTCTCTCGGATGGCGGCACGCATGATCTGCGCGGGCTGGTCGGCGAGGCGCCTGTGGTGATGGACACGGCCGGCGCTCTGCAGGTGCTGCGCGAAATCCGCGCCTCGCGCGTCCATATGGCGCTGGTCTTCGACGAGTACGGGCATTTCGAGGGCATCATCACGCCCGGCGACGTGCTGGAGGCGATCATCGGCGCCTTCCAGGAGGAGGAAGAGGACGAGCCTCCGATCGTGACGCGCGCCGACGGCTCCTGGCTGGTGGCGGGCTGGATGCAGGTCGACGAATTCTCGCACGAGCTCGGCATCCACATTCCGCGCGACGCCGATTTCCAGACGGTCGCCGGCTTCATCCTGGCCGAGCTCAACCATCTGCCGGTCGTCGGCGAGGTCTTCGAGAAGGGGCATTGGCGCTTCGAGGTCGTCGATCTCGACGGTCGCCGCATCGACAAGGTCCTGGTCAGCCGGATCGATTGATGGCCGCCAGGGACGCCGCGCGCGATTCGGCTGCGGAGGCCGCGGCCCCGGCCGAGCTGCCGACGCTGGCGGAGGCGACCCGCGTCTGGGCGCGCATCGGCCTGCTCTCCTTCGGCGGGCCGGCCGGGCAGATCGCGCTGATGCACAAGGAGCTGGTCGAGGAGCGCCGCTGGATCGGCGAAGCGCGGTTCCTGCACGCGCTGAACTACTGCATGCTCTTGCCTGGCCCCGAGGCGCAGCAGCTCTCCGTCTATATCGGCTGGCTGATGCATCGGACGCTCGGCGGGCTGATCGCCGGGCTGCTCTTCATCCTGCCCGGCGCGGCGGTGATGCTGGGCCTGAGCATCCTCTATGTGCTCTATCGCGAGGTGCCGCTCGTCGACGGCCTGTTCTTCGGCATCAAGGCGGCGGTGCTCGCCGTGGTGATCGAGGCCGGCTTAAGGATCAGCCGCCGCGCGCTGAAGAACCGGGCGATGGTGGCGCTGGCAGTCGCCGCCTTTCTCGCGATCTTCCTGTTCAAGGTGCCATTTCCGGCGATCATCCTGGCGGCGGGGTTGATCGGCTGGGCCGGCCACCGGCTGAGCCCGGCGCTCTTCTCGGCACAGGCGGGCCATGGCCGGGCCGGGCCCGATGTCACGGGCGTCGTCGACGCGCTGTTCGCGCGCGGCGAACTCGACCATGTCCGGCCCTCGACCGGCCGCGCCTTGCGGACGCTGGCGATCTGGCTGCCGCTCTGGCTCGCTCCGGTGCTCGTTCTCTGGCTCTGGACGGGTGAGGGCAGCGTCTGGACGCAGCTCGGGCGCTTCTTCAGCACCATGGCGGTCGTCACCTTCGGCGGCGCCTATGCGGTGCTGGCCTATGTCGCGCAGGCGGCGGTCGAGACCTATGGCTGGCTGCGGCCGGGCGAGATGATCGACGGGCTCGGCCTCGCCGAGACGACGCCGGGGCCGCTGATCCTGGTGCTGCAATTCGTCGGGTTTCTCGCCGGCATGCGCGGGGCCGGCGATTTGCCGCCGCTGCTGGCGGGTAGCCTCGGCGCGCTGTTGACGCTCTGGGTGACCTTCGCGCCCTGCTTCCTGTGGATCTTCCTCGGCGGCCCCTATGTCGAGGCGCTGCGCGGCAACAAGGCGCTGTCGGCGGCGCTCGGCGCGATCACGGCCGCCGTGGTCGGCGTGATCATGAACCTCGCGCTCTGGTTCGGCCTGCACGTCCTGTTCAGGGAGGTCCGCCCGGTCGCCCTGTTCGGGCTCTCGCCGGACTGGCCGGTGCTGGCGTCGCTCGACTGGCGCGCGGCGCTGCTCAGTGCCGGCGCGATGGTCGCGATGCTGCGCTTCAAGGTCGGGATGATCCCGACGCTCGCCGTCTGCGGGGCCGCGGGCGTGCTGCTGACCCGCCTGCCGGCCTGAACGGTATCCCTCAGCGGCGCGGGGGCTCGCCGGATTCGATGATCCGGTACTCGGCGTCGATGATTTCGCCGCGTGCGGGCGCGGGCGAGCGCTCGGAGAAGGCGCCGGGCTGCCCGAAGCCCGCAGCCTTCATGCGGCTGCGCAGGCGCCAGACCGCGATCGCGCCGGCCACGGCTGCGACCGGCAGCAGGATCAGCGCCAGGCTGGCGGCCAGCAGGAACAGCACGACGCCGATCACGAGGCTCGCGGCCATCGCCAGCCAGGCGGCCCAGCGCGGCATCGCGGCGGCCCGGCCGCCGATCTGCTCGGAGAAATTGACCCGGATCATCTGCTTTCGTTCCTCGCCTCATCCCCACGCTAGGTACGAATTGCGGCGAAGGCGAGATCACCCGGCACCGCCGGTTCAGCCCGCGTCGCGGGCGCCATCCTGCCAGTCATAGAGCCAGGCATAGCGCCGGCTCAGACCCTCGGCGCCGAGATGGCGGAGCGCGAGGTCGCGGCCGATGGCGAGCGGCCAGCCGAGATGGAAGTTGCGGCCGTTGCCGCGGCTCGCCTCCTGGACACGGGCGGCGCGGGCGGCGCGGGCGGTGGCATAGGCGGACAGGGCGGCGGAAACGGCCATCGGCCCGTCTGTTTCCAGCGCCTGCGCGAGCAGCCGCGCCAGCACAGCCGCATCCTCGATCGCCAGCGAGGCGCCCTGGGCGAGGAAGGGCAGGATGGGATGGGCGGCATCGCCCAGGAGCGCGATGGGGCCCTTCGCCATCGCCGCCGGCCTGCGGTCGAACAGCGACCAGACCTGCCAGCCCGAGGCCGCGGCGACGAGCTCGCGCAGTCCCTGCGAGGCCTGGGCGACGGTGCTGGCCAGCACCCGCGGATCGCCCTCGCGCGACCAGCCCTCGCGCGCCTCCGGGCTGCGGCGGACGATGACGAGATTGGTCTCGCGCCCGGCCGCGACCGGGTAATGCACGGCGTGGCGGCCGTCTCCGAGATGGAGCTGGACCCGCGCCGGGCCGCGCTCGGTGGGCGGCGCGAGCGCCCGCCAGGCCTCGTAGCCGGTGAAGACCGGCGCAGCGGTGTCGCCGACGGCATCGCGCACGCGCGACCAGAGCCCGTCGGCGCCGATCAGGGCGAGGCCCGACAGGCGCTCCGACTGTCCGCTGGCGCCGGTCAGCGTGATCGAGATGCCGTCGGCCTCCGGCGTCACCGTCTCGAGGGCGCGGCCGACGACGAGGCGGATGTTGGGCATGGTGCGGGCGGCGTCGAGCAGCACGGTATGGAGGTCGCTGCGCTTGAGCAGCCGGTAGGGCGTCGCCAGCCGCTCGGGATGGGACGGCATCTCCAGCAGCGCGCGGCCGTCGCGCCAGCGCCGGACCGCCAGGCCATGCGAGGAGACGGCGACGCGCTTGAGCGGCAGGGTCAGGTCGAGCCCGTCGAGCACCCGTCCGGAATTCGGGCTGATCTGCAGCCCGGCGCCGAGTTCGCCGAAGCCGGTGCGCTTCTCGACGACGGTGACGGCGATGCCGCGGCGAGCCAGCGCCAGCGCGGCGGTGAGCCCGCCGATGCCGGCGCCGGCGATCAGGACATGGGGAGCGGGCACGCGGCTCAGGCCTTCGTCGTCGAGGCGGGACGGCCGCAGCCCCAGCGAGGCGCGCCGCAGGGCCGCCGGGGCGGCCGGGTCAGGGGAAGGACGCCGTCAGGCGGCCTGCGCCGTCTCGTGATGGGCGCATTCGGGCGGCGAGCAGGTGCCGGCCTTCAGGCTCGCGTCGAACTTGTAGAGCGTCGAGCAATAGGGGCAGACGATCTCATGGTCGGCGCCCATGTCGAGATAGACATGCGGATGGTCGAACGGCGGCTTGGCACCGATGCACATGAATTCGCGCGCGCCGACATGGATGACGGCGACGCCCTTGTCGTTGTGGAAATGCGGAATGCCGTGATCGGCCATGATCGTCGCTCTTGCTTCGTGATGTGACTGCAAACTATCGCGCCGCGGGGCGGTGCGCCAGTGCGCGATTGCCTCAGGGCTTGCCGCCGGGGCGCAGGCAGGCCTGGGCGAGGGCGGAGACCCGGTCACGCCCGGCCGCGTCGAGCCGGTCTGCGAGCGTCGCCGCCCACAGCCCCTCCCGCTTCAGCGAATCGGCGGTGCAGACGCAGAGCCGCTCGCAGGCCTCGGCGCCGAGCGGGCCGGCGGCGCAACTGCTCTGGCAGGACAGCATGAAGCCGCGCTCCTGCGAGGCGGGCGGCGCCGGGGACAGCTGCAGGGCCAGCATCAGCGCGCCGATGAACACCGGCTGATGGACGAGATAGACCAGCAGGCTGTGCCGTCCGCCCCAGGCGAGGATCCGGGCCGGCAGCGAGGCCGGGCGCCAGGTGGCGAAGCGGCTGCCGGAGAGCCGCGGCAACGCAAGCCGCGCCAGCACCATTCCGCCGAGCACGCAGCCGAACCAGGGGACAACCGGCACGAAATCCGCCGTGACGATCGGCGCGCGCGAGAAGCCGAGCCAGGCGAGGGCGGGCTGGTCGAGCAGCGGATGGGCGACGAGGAACGGCAGCGCGAAAGCCGTGATCGCGGCGGTCGCGACGGCGGCGACCGGCAGGCGCAGGAAGGGCAGGGCCAGTACGCTGCCCAGCGCAACATGATGCAGGATGCCGAAGAAGATGAAGCTGCGCGGCATCGCGAAGAACGTCGCGATCGTCACCAGCGCGGCGGCGCCCGCGACCATGGCGAGTCGCTTCAGGAAGGCGGGCCGGTTCAGTCCGTTTCGGGTGGCCAGGACGAGGCTGATGCCGACCAGCGTCAGGAAGGAGCCGGCGATCGACCTGGCGAACCAGCGCCAGGCCGGATCGGAGGGGACATCGGTCTCGATCAGGCCGAAATAGGAGAGATCATAGGCGAAGTGGAAGACGAACATCGCCAGAAGCGCGAGGCCGCGGGCGCCATCGACGACCCCCAGCCGCAGGCGTGGCGAGGGGGCGGCAGAGAGAGTCGAAACAGCGCTCATGGCGCCCTTCATAGGCAGGCTGCGCTGCGGCCGCTACCCAAGCCGGGGCGTTGATGGCATGGGAGAGCGCACTCCCCGCGACGGTAACGGACCGCCATGCAGACCTTCTCTTCCGACGGCGTCAGCCTCGCCTATGTCGATCTCGCGCCTACAGGTGATGTGGATCGCCATGCGACGGTGGTTCTGGTCCATGGCTTCGGCTCCAGCCACATGGTCAACTGGGTCAACACGCAGTGGACGAAGACGCTGACCCATGCCGGCTACCGCGTGATCGCGCTCGACAATCGCGGCCATGGCCAGAGCCAGAAGCTCTACGAGCCCGCCGCCTACTCCTCCCAGATCATGGCCGAGGATGTCCGCCGGCTGATGGACCATCTCGGCATCCCGCGCGCGGCGGTGATGGGCTATTCGATGGGCGCGCGCATTTCCGCCCATCTGGCGCTGGCGCATCCGCAGCGGCTGACCGCACTCCTGCTCGGCGGGCTCGGCATCCATCTCGTCGAGGGCGTCGGCCTGCCGCTGGGCATTGCGGATGCCATGGAGGCGCCCTCGCTCGATGGGCTGACCGACCCGATGCAGCGGATGTTCCGCGCCTTCGCCGAGGCGACGAAGAGCGATCTCAAGGCGCTCGCCGCCTGCATCCGCGGCTCGCGCCAGACGTTGAGCGAGGCCGAGGTCGGCCGGATCGCTGTCCCTACGCTCGTCAGCGTCGGCACGACGGACGATGTCGCGGGCTCGGGTCCGGCGCTGGCGCGGCTGATTCCGGGGGCGGAGGCCTTCGATATTCAGGGCCGCGACCACAACCTCGCCGTCGGCGACAAGAGCCACAAGCAGGCGGTGCTCGACTTCCTGTCGCGTTTGTGAGGTCGCGGGGAGACGGTTCAAAAACCCCCTTCCGACAAGTGTTTGCGGAACGGTTTTGACAAACTGAATCCGGCGCCCCACATGCGGGTGGCCCATCGCCCTCAAACAGCTTTGGCGTCGATGCCGCCTCGGGTGCTAGGATCGGCCTCGCCGAACGACCCTCTCCGGAGAACAACCATGTCGTCAGGACGCTCCGTCGCAGAAGCCCGCGACCCCGCGAGCGGGCTCGAGCGGCTCGACCCCGTCTGGTCGCGCCTGCGCCGCGAGGCGGAGGCTGCGCTCGCCGCCGAGCCGGCGCTGGGCAGCCTGATCCTCGCCTCCGTGCTGAACCAGCCGAGCTTCGAGGCCGCCGTCAGCCACCGCGTCGCGGCGCGGCTCGGCCACCCGGCAGTGCCCGCCGACCTGATCGAGCAGGCCTTCGCCGAGGCGCTCGCCGCCGACGCCACGGTGGGGCCCGGCATGCGCGCCGACGTCGTCGCCGTGCTCGACCGCGACCCGGCCTGCTACCGCGTGCTCGAGCCGGTGCTGTTCTTCAAGGGCTTCCATGCGCTGCAGTGCCACAGGCTGGCGCATTGGCTCTGGCGACAGGACCGGCGCGATTTCGCGCTGTATCTGCAGAGCCGGGCGTCGGAGGTCTTCCAGACCGACATCAACCCCGCCGCGCGCATCGGCAAGGGCATCTTCCTCGACCATGCCACCGGGCTCGTCGTCGGCGAGACGGCGGTGATCGAGGACGACGTCTCGATGCTGCACAGCGTCACGCTGGGCGGCACCGGCAAGCAGGGCGGCGACCGCCATCCCAAGATCCGCAAGGGCGTGCTGCTCGGCGCCGGCGCCAAGATCCTCGGCAATATCGAGGTCGGCCAGTGCTCGCGCGTCGCGGCGGGCTCGGTCGTGCTGGCGAGCGTGCCGCGCAACAAGACGGTCGCGGGCGTGCCGGCCAAGGTCGTCGGCGAGGCCGGCTGCGCCGAGCCGTCGCGCTCGATGGACCAGATCCTCGGCGGCGATTGCGGCGCCGACATCTGAGCCGCGCGGCCTCCGGCCTCACCCCTGTGCGACCAGCCAGGCGGCGATCTCGGCCTGGCGCGGATGCGGGCGCTCCGATGTTGCCGGCGCCACGGTCAGCCGCTCGCTGAGCGGCAGCGGCGGCTGGAGCGGCGCGACGAGGCGTCCCTGCGCGAGCAGCGGCGCGACCAGCGAGAGCCGGCCCATCAGCACGCCCGAACCCGTCAGCGCCGCGTCCAGCGCCAGGCTGTAGAGCGAGAAGCGCGGGCCCCGCGTCGCATCGAGGTGGCGCGGCGCCCCCGCATGGGCGAGCCAGCGGGCCCAGTCGCTGTTCCAGACGGCATCGTGCAGCAGCGTCTGGCCGGCGAGATCGGCCGTCGAGCCGAGGCGTTCCGCCAGCGCGGGCGCGCAGACCGGCAGGATCGCGTCCTCGCCCGCCAGCATCAGCGCGGGCAGGCCTGAACCCGGCTCGCGGTAGAAGATCGAGAGATCATGCGGCTCGCGGCGCGGATCGGGCGGTGCTTCCATCGCCGATATCGAGACTTGCAGATCCGGCCAGGCGCGCTGCAGGGCCGGCAGACGCGGCGAGAGCCAGAGCTGGGCGATGCAGGGCAATGCAGCGATGGTGAGCGCGCGCTGGCTCTCGCTCTCGCGCAGGCTCTGGGCGGCCTGGGCCAGGATGTCGAAGCCGCGTGTCAACCGGGGCAAAACCTCGCGGGCGGCGACCGTCGGCACCACGCCCTGCGGCAGCCGGCGGAACAGCGAAAGCCCCAGGGCGGCCTCGAGCTGGCGGATCTGCTGGGTGACGGCGCCGGGCGTGACGCCGAGTTCGGCCGCGGCCTCGGTGAAGCTTTCGAGACGCGCCGCCGCCTCGAAAGCGCGCAGCGCCTTGAGCGAGGGCAGGCGGGGGCGGGGCGGCTTGACGGCCATGGAAGCGTCCGGCGTGAGGCTGAGATTTTCTCCGCCTTCCAGCGACGAATACTCGTTTGCGCCGGCCCGCGCAAACCGCTCCTATGTCAAAGGTTTCAGGCAGGCCCCGGCGGGGCGGGAGAACGGCGATGACGGCACTGGGCAGGCGCGACTGGGTTCCCGCCGCGAGCGAGGACTACGTGCTCGGGATCGCCGCCGGCGTCAGCGGCCAGTCGCTCGACGCGATCGAGGCGCGGCTTTCCGCGCTGACGACCGAGAACCGCAACATCCACGAGCGCGACTGCTTCAACCTCAATCCTGCGACCAATGTGATGAACCCGCGCGCCGAAGCGGCGCTGGCGTCCGGGCTCGGCGCGCGGCCCTCGCTCGGTTATCCCGGCGAGAAATACGAGATGGGGCTGGAGGCGATCGAGCAGATCGAGGTCATCGCCGCCGAGCTCGCAGCCGAGGTCTTCGGCGCCAGATATGCCGAGATCCGCGTGCCCTCGGGCGCCATCGCCAATCTCTACGCCTTCATGGTCGCGGCCAGGCCCGGTGACTGCATCATCGCGCCGCCGCCCTCGATCGGCGGGCATGTCACGCATCACGGCGCCGGCGCGGCCGGGCTCTACGGCATCGTCACCCATCCGGCGCCGGTCGACGCGACCCACTACACCGTCGATGTCGCGCAGCTGCGGGCGGATGCGCTGCGGCTGAGGCCGAAGATGATCACCATCGGCGCGAGCCTGAACCTGTTCCCGCATCCGATCCGCGCAATCCGCGCGATTGCCGACGAGGTCGGCGCGCTCGTGCTGTTCGACGCGGCGCATATGTCGGGGATGATCGCCGGCCAGGCCTGGCAGCAGCCGCTGGAGGAGGGCGCCCATCTGATGACGATGAGCACCTATAAGAGCCTCGGCGGCCCGCCCTCGGGGCTGATCGTCACCAATGACGCTGCCATCGCGGAGCGGCTCGACGCCATCGCCTATCCCGGGCTGACGGCGAATTTCGACGCGGCGAAATCAGCCTCGCTCGCGATCACGCTGCTCGACTGGAAGGCTTTTGGCCGCGACTACGCGCAGATGATGGCGGCCACCGCCAAGGCGCTGGGCGAGGCGCTCTGCGAGCGGCAGATCCCGGTCTATGCGCGCGAGCGCGGCATCACCACCTCGCATCAGTTCGCGATCGAGGCCCATGCCTATGGCGGCGGCCAGGCGGCGGCGCAAAAGCTGCGCGCCATCAACATCCTGAGCTGCGGCATCGGCCTGCCGCTGCCGGAGGTGGCGGGAGACGTCAACGGCCTGCGGCTCGGCACCCCCGAGATCGTCCGCTTCGGCATGACCCCGGCCGACATGCCCGAACTCGCGGCCTACATCGCCGAGGGGCTGAACGGCTCGCGCCCGGCGGAGGCGATTGCGCGGGATGTGACGGCGTTCCGGGGGAAGTTCCGGGAGCTGCATTTCATGCGGTGAGGGTGATAGTGTTGGATCTTGCAGTTTCAACCTTTTTAGGCGGAGCCTACAGTATCTGTAATTTCTGAAGTCCGCAGTCGCGCGGCCGGCTGGAATCGCTATAGATTTAGCAGGCGCGTTCGTTTCGGTTGGTAGTGCCGAAAACAACGGCGCGAATTGCATCGTGCCGCCTTACGAACGCATTTAGCTACGCCAACATGGGATGCTGCAAAGAGCATTTAGCCCGGTGGTTCGAAAAAACTTGGCAAAAATCGTTTAGGATGATGTCGATTGCACGGGGTGCCGCCGCGGAGCGCGCCGTTTAGAAAATTGCTGTTGCGGTTCTTAATTGTATAGCGCACCATTCGCATTGAATGGGGGGGCGTCGTGACAAATATTGTCGATGAAATCGGGCCGGTCGATCCAGACACCTCGATACTCCTGCTAGGATCAGGTTTTAGCTTGGGAGCAACCAGTATTGGCGGTGGTAATCCCCCGAATGGAGCTGGTTTACGTCGGCATTTCGTGAATCAGCTTGGGTTGCCATCCGACACGGCCTACGAACTCCAAGTTTTGACGGAAGAATTCGCTGACAACGATCCGCAGAAACTCCGAGATGAACTCTATCATATATTTCGTATTGCAGGCATTGATAATAGCCAACGTATGATTTTAAAAAATAACTGGAGACGAATTTATACAACTAACTATGATGATGTCGTAGAATTTTACAGGCATGAAACGGGATCTCCGCCAAATGCATTCGACGTATCCGAGCGACTCCCCAGTAGAATTCCGCACGGCGCTGTCGTCCATCTTCATGGCAGCGTTAGATTGGTGACGGCAGATAATGTTCTTTCTAGTATTGTTTTGGGAGAGGGCTCTTATGTAAAGCAGTATCTCGAAAAATCTCCGTGGTATGATCAATTTCAGCGTGATTTGACATTCGCAAGCGCATTTTTTGTTGTTGGGTATAGTTTGGCGGATTATCATATTTCCGCATTGTTGATGGAAAATCAAGAAATTTCGCAGAGGACAACTTTTATACAAGGGCCGATCGTTGATAACGTTCTTCTTCGGCGCACTGCAAACTACGGGCGCACGTTTTTCATAGGCGCAAGTGGTTTTGCGGATGCACTTAGTTTTGCATCCAAGCCGCCTCCCGCTACGCTCAATAATCTTAGGTCGTTTCGGTCGCTCGACCCTCAGCGAGACAAGCGTGCGAGCGCGAAGCCGACGGCACCAGAAGTCTATGATCTTCTAGTTTACGGCGATTTCGACCCCGCTAGACTTGCGCGATCTCAACCTGGAGAAAGCTACGCGATCGCTCGGGCAGACGCGGTTCGACATGCTGCCGATGTGGTCGAGCGAAAGGCTTCCCTGATTGTCGATGGGCGTCTTGGCAATGGAAAGACTGTATTTTTACACCTGCTTTCGTCTGAACTGACTGTGCGTAGATGGAACTGTTTTTTGTTCAGGCCAGGACAGGCTGATATTGCGAAAGAAATTGCTGCACTTCGAGATATTGATCGACTTGTTATATTCATAGAGCATTATTCGGCTGCTCAAGATTCTATAAAAGGTCTACGTGCTGCTTTGCCGGAAGCTAAATTTGTTGTAGAAATTAGAACAGGTACGTTCGAGGTTCGCTACCACGAATTGACCGAGTTGCTTCCAGCGCCGTTTGACCGAATTAGCTTGAATGCTTTGACGCGCGCTGAAACGACGGCCTTCGGAGGGCTTTGTCGCGGCGCTGGGCTGCCAGTGCCAAAAGCGGGAGGCGGAACAAGCGATCTACGTGATCTGCTGCTCGCGCTGTTCGAGAACAGGGCAATCCGAACGCGCATTGAGACGGCTTTGGCGCCACTATTTCAGTCACGCGCTATGCGCCGCATCTTGGCAATGACGATGATTATGTCCACCCACCAAAGCACCGTCGGTGCTGGCTTTGTTCGGTCCGTGGTGGGAGAGGATCCATTCGTCGCCCTCAAATCCATGGAGGCCCTTTCCAAAGAGATATTTGATTTATCTGCAGACAGCTTCCGCGCGCGGTCAGCAGTCTTCTCTGATTTCGTTATAAAGACGTTCTTGCGACCCGATGATATTGCTGACGCAGTCGTCGATGTCACTTTGGCGGCAGCATCGCGTAGAGCTGAGCGTTCTTACAGGGTTTTAATGTCAAATATGATGGCGTATACGAGCCTGAGGCGGACACTTAGTGGCAAGGGAGATGTTGATCAGCTTATAATTGATATTTATGAACGATTGAGACATGATGACAGGGTAAACGAAGAGCCTTTATTTTGGCTCCAATACGCTATCGTTATGGCTGAATTGCCTAAGCTTGGGCCTGCAAAAGATTACATTCGTACAGCTTATGATAGAGCTGAATTAATCGAGGGCTTTCAGACCTATCAAATCGACACCCAAGCCTTCCGCATTGCTCTGCTTGTAGCAACAGCCGAAGCTGCGGGGCAGGCAATAGGGAACATCGATGACCTGCTTGAAGGACTTGAACGAATTGACGGGATGCTCACCGAAAGCAGTCATCGATCGTTCGCTGTGCGTGTCTTGGACGGCGTGCAGCCGTTTGTGGCAAAGAGACTGGGAGATATGTCGTCAGGCGAGCGCACTGCGATGCAATTCTGGGTTCTGAAGGTAGCCAAAACACTCGCTGAATTGCCGGACGATTTCAAGGCAACGAGCAATTCGGAGGTTACCCGGAAAAAAATTGATACTGCTGCCACCCTGTTCCTCAGGTGAATAATGTTGCGTAGGCAGTATTTCTATGTCGTAGAGAGTTCGGAACTGCCGCGTGTACACTGTAGAATCCCAGCGTATAGGAGCAGTTGATGACTTTATGCGCTGTGGCCTGGCTGGTTGGTTCTGGGCGGCCAGCTAAGCGAAGCTGAGCCGAACTGGCGGCGAGTGATTTTCGACAGAACGAAGGGATGATCGACTGACCCTTGTGTTTGCGCCGCCGGGCATCCGATTGATTAGCAGCGCTCAACGTCAGGAAGCCCGAAAGTGCCGCTCTCTTTGGCTGCTGTATCGCTCGTTCGGCCTAAGCGCCAAGCGGTGACGCATTTTGTCGCAAAGAGCTAGTCCCCGCCCTCCGCACCGCCCCCATAATCGCCCCACCTCATCCCCGAGGGGCAGCCATCCGGAAGGCAAGCCGTTGGTGGGGATGGGCGCGGCGCCTGCGGCTGGCTTTGCAAGCTGGTCCCGGGAGGCTTCGGGGCACCGCCCTGGGGGTACTACGGCCCCTGTGCGAGGAGCTCGCTGGAAAGGTGGCTGGCATCACGCCTTCGTCCCATGCCTGACGGCGCGACAACCCGATGAGGGGAACTGGCGTCTAGGGCTCGCGGCGGAGGCTGGCCTTCGACCCGATAAGCGCGGCCCGAGGTCCGAAATCGCCGACAAGCGGAGCGCCACGGGGCGTGCGGATGGTGGCTCAATCCATCCGCGCCGCATCCTGGCTCAACGGATGCGGAATTCACGCTACGCGCCTCGCGGCGCTCCGCTGCCCCTCGTTGTTGACGCCGGCGTGCAAGCGCCAGCGGAGATTTCGGCTGCGTGGTTTAGGGGGAGGGCGAGGCGACGCTGGCTCCATCGCCGGGGCTACATTTCATGCGGTGAGCGGCCCCCTCAGTCGGGCCGTTGGCGCGCGAGCCCCGCGACCAACGCTGGTGGCGGTCTCACGCGGCCGGAGGCCGCCCGGAGCCGGCGATTTCGACTCGTTCCACCGGCGGTGACGGGCCTTTTGGAGCAGATCTCAGGCGTGGGCGAAGGGCACAGGGTTGACCTGGACCAGTTCCGCCGGTCGGCAGAGCGGAGAGACCAGGTCGGACAGATCGGACCGCAGGGACGGATCCGACTGGAAGGCGATCAGACGCCAGATGCGGGCCCCGATCTCTTCCGCCAGTTGCACGAGGTGCTCGATGTGACAATCGCCCGGCCGGGTCTCCAACCCGGGGATGGCCCGGGTGATATCCTGCGAACAGAGCCTGACGGGGTGGCCGGAGGGCTGCCTGGCCGCACACAGGGCCACGCCCACGATCATCGCCGAGACGAGACGCACCATGATGGTCAGGCGTTCGGCCGGCGGCATCGCCGCCAGGCCTTCGCTGATCGCCGGCAGGAGCGGGCTTCGCAGCATTGTCGCCGGAGGGGTCGATGAGGCGATGAGGGCAGCCGGGATCATCGCTCAGAACTCGTCCCAGCCGGAGGAGGCGTGGGCGTTGACGGCCTTTTTCATCGGGGGCGGCGCCGGGCGCGCGGCGGGGGCGGTGCCGGCCGGACGGCCCGGGGCTGGGCGAAGGCGGACTGGAGCTGGCGCTGCAGGCCGGTCGCGCTCGCGGCCGCGACGGACCCACCCGCCTCGGTGCGGTAGCCCGCCACGAGGGTGTTGAGCTGGGCGATGCGATCGGACAGGGCATTGGCCGAGGCCGCGCTTTCTTCCGCCAGGGCCGCATTGGACTGGGTCATTTCGTCGAGATGCGCCACGGTCTGGCTCATCTCGTCGATGCCGTTGGCCTGTTCGCCGCCGGCCGAAGAGATATCCGCGATGGTCGAGGCGACCTTCCGCGAGGCGTCGAGGATGACGGTCAGGGATTCGCCGGCCTTGCGCACGAGCTTGACGCCCTCGCCGACCTCCGCATTCGAGGAGGAGATCAGGGCCGAGATGTCCTTGGCGGCCTCGCCGGAGCGCTGGGCGAGGGTGCGGACCTCGCTCGCCACGACCGCGAAGCCCTTTCCGGCGTCGCCGGCGCGGGCTGCCTCGACCGCGGCGTTGAGCGCCAGAAGATTGGTCTGGAAGGCGATGTCGTCGATGACGCGGGTGATCGCCTGGATCTTCTGCGAGGCGTCCTCGATGCGGGCCATCGCCCGGACGGCCTCTCCGGCGATGTCGCCGCCGGACTGGGCGGCTGCGGTCGCCTCCGAGGCGAGGTTGGCCGCCGCGCGGGCGTTGTTGGCGGAGGCCTTGACGCTGGCGGCCAGTTCCTCGGTGGTCGCCGCCGTCTCCTCGAGGCTGGAGGCCTGTTCCTCGGTCCGCTTCGAGAGATCGTCGGCACCCGACGAGATCTCCTTGGCGGCCGTGTCGATGCCCTGGGCCGCGACGGCGACCTGGCCGACGAGGCTCGCCAGCGTGTCCACGAGCTCGTTCACGCCCTCGCAGAGCTCGACATTCTTGGGATTCAGCTTCTGGAGCGCGATCCGCCGCGTCAGGTCACGGTCCTTCGCCGCCTGGACGACCGTGCCGACCTCGGCGATGGCGAACTCCATCTGCTCCTCGTTCTCCTTGCTGGCCGTGATGTCGGTGGCGTATTTCACCACCTTCACGGGGGCCCCCATGGCGTCGAGGATCGGGTTGTAGCTCGCCTGGATCCAGACGGCCTTGCCGCCCTTGCCGATGCGGCGATAACGGCCCTCTTCATAGTCGCCGCGGCGCAGCTTCTCCCAGAACTGCCCGTAGGCGGCGCCGCTGCGCTCCTCCTCGGCCACGAAGATGCGGTGGTGCTGCCCGACGATCTCGCTGAGGGTGTATCCGGTTACAGCCAGGAAGTTGGCGTTGGCGTGCAGGATCTTGCCGGTCAGATCGAACTCGATGACGGCCTGGGCCTTGTCGAGGGCGGCGAGCTGGCCCTCCATGTTGGCGATGGCGGTCTTGTGGGCGGTGATGTCGGTGGCGAACTTCACGACCTTCCTGACCTTGCCGCCCTGATCCAGGATCGGCGTGTAGACGGCCTGCAGCCAGAGGCGCCTGCCGCCCTTGCCGATGCGGAGGAACTGCGCCTGGATCGCCTCGCCCGCCGCCAGGCGTGGCCAAAACGCCTGATACTCCGGGCTGGCCCGCTCGCCGGCGTCGACGAACATCGCGTGATGCTGGCCCTCGATCTCGGCCAGCCCATAGCCGATCGTCTGCAGGAAGAGGTCGTTCGCCCCCAGAATCTTGCCCGAGGGATCGAATTCGATCACCGCCTGGGTGCGCCTGATGGCGGCGGCCTCTGCGGCATGCGCGCCCATCTTCATCAGATCGCGAATCGACATTGTGTTTTCTCCCGGCGGGCGTCAGTCCAAGGCGCCGCAATTTTTGTTATGAGCTCTGAAATGAGGGGGCTCAGTTTCGTCGCCTGCCGCAACGTTAGAATCTCAGCTTTAAATTTGGGTAAATGTGAGCATTTCTATGATAATGCGCTTACGTCATACCGCCCATGCCGCCGATTTTGTTGCCGGACTACATGGATGTATTTGAAATCAACCGCGCGGTGCCACAGTATTCGGGCTGCGCGGGTTGGCTCGAACGGCGGCTCACTCGTGTTTTCGCGGCTGTTTGCCCCGAGCGGCTTGATATATCGCGGTCGCATGCGACGCAGTCTGGTCTCAGATGTGTCATCTTCGCTTGACACCGACAGCGTCACCGCTGAAATCTGATCTCGCAATTGGCCTCTCATTCGCAGGGCGCACTGGGCAATACTGGCGCGTGGCACAACCCAAAATCATCGATCTGACGCTGAAGCGCCGCACCAGGGTTCTGCGGTCACATGCCGAAACCAGCGATTGCATGGTCGAGCATGTCGAGACGCGGAATCCGGTCGACTACGAATTCTCGATGAAGAGCGACCGGCATTACGTCGCGTTCCACGATCTCGTCTTCCACGACGGCCTGATGCGCGTCGAGGGCGAAAAGCCGAGGCGCGGTCGTGATCTCCGGCAGACGCTGACCTTTTTTCCCGCAGGAATCGCGGTCAAGGGCTGGTGCAAGCCGACGGGCCGTCCCCAGGCTTTCACCGCCCTCTATATCGAGCCCGATGCCGTTCCGGAGCCGCTGCTGACAGAGGCGTGCTGGAGCCGGCCGGCGATCTATTTCCAGTCCCCGGCGCTGCTGCGCGTGTTCACGCAGCTCAACGAGGTTCTGCACGGGACGCTGCCGTTCAAGGAGCTTCTCGTCGAATCCCTGGGGCAGGTGGCGGTCGCCACCTTTGCCGGCCTCCAGTCCGCCGGCGAACCGCCCTCCCGCGCGGATCGCAAACTGGAGCCGACAGAGATCCGGCGGGTCGAGGAGTACCTTCGGGAGAATATCGCCCGGGAGATCCGTCTCGAGGAGATGGCCGGTGTCCTGGGCCTGAGCAAATTCCACTTCATCCGGTGTTTCCGCGCGACCAAGGGCCGAACGCCGTATCGCTCCCTGCTGGACCTGCGATGCGAAATCGCGGTCGAATCGCTGAAAGCCGGACATGCCGCCGGCGACGCCGCCGCGGCCGCCGGCTTCGAGACGGCCGCCCAGATGTCGCGCGCGCTGCGGGCCACGCTCGGGATCCTGCCCCGCGACGTTCGCGGGTGATCCTCGACCCCGGCGCCCGTCCGGCCAGGTCATTCCCGTACCCGCATCATCCCCCATATCCCATCACCTCACTCCCCGGGGGTAACCCTTTGGAAGGCGAGCCCCTCGGCGGATGTTCGCGCCGTCTCCGCCGCTCCGGCGAAGGGGACGGCGCGGCTTGCCGGCTTGCCCTCACGGGCGGGCCATGGCATCGGTCCGGCCACTTCGAAAGGACCCGTCCCATGGACAAGACCGAACTCGCCAAGCTCGAGGGCTATCTGCGGCGCACCTTCAACAATCACGGCATCAGCGTGCGCGCGCGGATGAAGAAGAACGATTCGGCCGAGGTCTATCTCGCCGACGAGTTCATCGGCATCATCCATGTCGACGACGAGGATGGCGACCGCTCGTTCAACTTCACGATGGCGATCCTGGACGTCGATCTGGAGGACTGAGGGGATTTCGCGCAGGCGGCCGCCCGACGTGACCGCCTGCGCATGCCGGTAGCGACGGGCAGCCGCCCATCAGGGTTCAGCGGATCAGGCCGTCGATGGTGCGGCGGACGCCGCCGAGCATCAGCTCCCAATCGGCGATGATGGCGCGGGGGAAGCGGATGTTCACGTCCATCCCGCGATGGCGGAAGGTGACGCGGCAGGGCTCGTCGAGATCGGGCCGCGCGGAATCGGATTTCGCCCCGTCGAGGGGGCAGCGTGCCGCGAAGCCGCGCCCGTCGGGCACCGAGACATAGAGCTCGTCGCCCTCATAGGGCGAGCCCTTGCGGAAGCCGCGCACGACCAGCCCGCCGGGGTTGGACCAGACGGTGGGCGTCAGGAAGCGGGCATAGACCGAGAGCTGCGTCTGCGGGTCGTTGACCTTGTCGGGCGGGCTCAGCGTGACCAGCAGGCGCTGGCGGCTCTGCAGCGCGGTCGGGCCGGTCTGGGCCGGGCCGAGGCTCGGCCAGTCCAGCCGGAGCCGGACCATGCCGACGAGGCGGCTGGTGTCGTCGGGCTCGGTGCCGGTGAGGTTCTGCGGCACCACCAGCGAGACGGTGCCGATCCGGGCGGGCTGGATCACCGGCTCGAGCGGGACCTCGCGATGGCCGAGATAGAGCGCCAGCCCCGTCGCCAGCGCGCCGAGCAGCATGATCGCGGCGGCCGCCTTGAGCAGCGCGCCATCGGCGCGCGGCAGCGGCGGCGGCGGGCGCTTCAGCCGGGTGCGCACGGCCTCGGCGAGCGCGGCGGCGGCCTGGGCCGGGTAGGCCGGCGGCGTCTGATCGACGGCGGGATCCTGAGGATGATAGGCGGTCACGTCCGGTTCCGTCTGGCTGTGGCGCCACTCAAGCACCTGCCCGTTAACGTCGCGTAAACCATGCTAGCCGCGGCGCTGGCGGTGGCGTTAACCATTGCTTCAGCCTTTTCTTCACACTTTTTAAACCATGAGGCAGTGTCCGGCCGTCGCGTCCGCCGGAGCAGACTTCCTTGACGATCGAACCCGCTGCCGTGGAAGTGCTCAAGGCGCTGGTCGTCGGCTTCGCCTTTGCAGGCCTGCTGGCCTCGGCCTTCGAACTCTTCACCGCGCAGCGCGCCGATTTCCGCCTGCTCCAGGCCGGCGGGCTGTTTGCGGTGGCGAGCGTGCCGGTGGTGGTGTTCAGCGCGCCCTTCCTGATCCTGCGCAACACGGTGCGCGGCCGGCGCATCGAGGGGCGTCCGATCGTGTTCGTGATGCTCGCCAGCATGATCGCCTCGGTCTGGAGCATCTTCTCCGGCCGGGTCGTGCTCGACCTGCTGCAGGTGCTCGCCCCTTGACGGCAGCGGCGGCCCGCGGCCACTCCTGACGTCGCTCCAGCGCGGAAGGACAACCGGCCATGCCTCTCTATGCCCTCGACGGACAATCGCCCGAGACGCCCGGTGACGGGCAGTGGTGGCTGGCGCCCGATGCCCATGTGATCGGGCGGGTCCGGCTCGGCGTCGATGTCGGGATCTGGTTCGGCGCCGTGCTGCGCGGCGACAACGAATGGATCGAGATCCGGGCCGGCAGCAACATCCAGGAGGGCTGCGTCCTGCACACCGACATGGGCTTTCCGCTCGTCGTCGGCGAGAACTGCACGATCGGCCATCGCGCGATCCTGCATGGCTGCATCATCGGCGAGAACAGCCTGGTCGGCATGGGCGCGACGGTGCTCAACGGCGCAAAGATCGGCCGCAACAGCCTCGTGGGCGCCAATGCGCTGGTCACCGAGGGCAAGGAATTCCCGGACAATTCGCTGATCGTCGGAGCGCCGGCGAAGGCCATCCGCACGCTCGACGAGGCCGCGGCCGCCGGCATCACCGCCTCCGCGCGCGGCTATGCGGCCCGCTGGAAGCAGTTCGCGGCGGGGCTTGAGCGCCTCGACTGAACCAGCCTTGCGGAAACGAAGCGGGCCGGCCCCTGGGGAAGGAGCCGGCCCTTGGCGAAACCCGGCCTTGGGGACGGGTGGGTGGGGACGTGACCAAGTCTCGCCGCCTCAGGGGAACGGGAGGTCCCGTTCCGATCGTCATCGGGCCGCCCGCAGGCAGCCGTCGCGGCTTGCGTCAGCGCACGGCCGCGACCGTGGAGGTCTGCGCGCCGCCCAGCGAGGTCCAGCCCGTCCGCATCTGCGACTCGCGCTTGACGTAGACGTAGCCGGTCTGGCTCCAGGGCAGGACCGCGTTGCGCTTGTTGTCGAGGATGAAGTCGCCGCGGTCGGTGCGGATCATCATCACGGCGTGGCCCGCGTTCTCCTCGTCGATCACCACGGTCATCACCATGGCGCGGCGCGGGACGCCGGCCTCGGCCAGGCGCTTGCGCTTCAGCAGCGCGAAATCCTCGCAGTCGCCCTTGCCGTCATCGGGCATGTCCCAGCGATCGACGACGCCCCAGTGATCCTCGTCGGTCACCGCCTCGATCTCGCGGTTCACCCGGGTGTTCACGGCCACGATCGTCTTCCAGAGCTTCGGCGTCATCTCGACCGTCTCGGGCTCGCGCAGATCGACCCGGCATTCCGCCGGGGTGCGGCGGCAGAGGTCGTTCCAGGCATAGGGCGCCCGGGCATCGCCGGAGGCCGCCGCCGGCAGGCTGGCGACCGGCACGCCGGCCGTCTGGGCTCCGGCGCCCGATGCGAGGCCGGTCATGAGCAGGCAGGCAAAAGCAGCACCGAGGGTGGTTGTGGTCTTTGAAGGCATGTCGTCCCCTTTCTGGTCCCTGGGGAGGACGATGCCGCCGGCTCATGGATTTGACTTGAAATGAAAGCGAACAATTCTAGTGAATTCGCCGATGTCTCCGCGCAATGGAACTTAGTCTAAATCGTGGGGAAAGCAGTCGTGCGCAAATCGGAGCGATCGATTCAGCTGCTGTTAATTATCGATCAGCCTCGGGTGAGGTCTGCTTAACCATGCGCGGCCGGGGCGTGGTCCGGTGGCCGGTGCCTTCGGGGCGATCGGGAAGTCCGGCGTCGACGAAGCGCCGGGCCTCGATCTCGTCGATGCGGGCGAACAGGAAGGCCGGATCGAGGGACTGCAGGGCAGGGCGGCTGGTGAAGCCCCAGGTGACGGCGCCGAAGGCCATCCCGGCGTCGGAGGCGGCCTCGAAGTCGCGGATCTCGTCGCCGATGCAGAGGCAGTGCCTGTGTTCGACGCCCGCGCGCCTGGCGATCTGGCGGAATTTGCCCGCCTTGCCGAACAGGCCGGCGCCGCAGGCATAGTGGCTGAACAGTCCCGCCGTTTCCGGGCCGAGGGCGCGGCGGATGTTGCGCTCGGTGTTGGAGCTGACGATGGCGAGCACGAGGCCGGCCTCGCGTAGGTCGCGCAGCATCGCCTCGCTGCCGGGAAAGATCGGCGCGGGCTCGCCGTCATCCGTGGCGAGGCGGCGCATGTGGCGGGCGATGAAGGGCAGCTTCCAGGCCGGAATGCCCAAATGGACGAGGAGCTGGCGTGCGCTGAGGCCGCGCAGCCGCTCGACCTCGTCCGCCTCGACCCGGCGGAAGCGGTAGCGCGCCGCGACATCGTTCAGAACGCCCGTGAACCACGGGAAGGTGTCCGCCAGCGTTCCGTCGAAGTCGAAGATGATCAGCTTGTAGGGCATGCCCGGCCGGCGCAGCGTTTCGGAAGCCACAGGCTATGGCGGCTGCGGTTAGCCGGCGCAAGCAGGGTTCATGCCGAGGGCGGGGGCGACTGAGGCGGCGCGGTGGGCTTGCGTCAGAGCTCGAGGTTTTCGTCGAGCAGATCGGCCGAGAGGGGGAAGCGGAATTCGGCCGCGTAGCCGCCGTCGAAGCGGCGCACGATCTTGGCAGGCGTCGAACCGATCCGCAGCGGCGTGTTCATCGGCAGGTCGAGATCGCTGGTGAAGGCGGTGCCGGAGAGCGAGATGTCGATGAGGCGCACGACATGCTCGGTGCCGTCCTCGAGCCCCAGCACGGCGCGCGGATTGCGCGGCACGATGCGCTCGTGGCGGCGATCCTCGGGCAGGCCGAGCTCCTCGCGATTGGCGAGCCAGGTCAACTGGGCGGTGAATTTCTCGCGCTTGCGGCTGGTCGCGGTGATCGTCATCGCGAAGCCTTCCATCGTGGTGCGCACACAGGTGCCCTCGATGCGGCCGAGATGTTCGAGATAGACGATGACGCGCTCGCCGGGGTTGGCCCGGGCGGGGGCGGCCAGATGTACGCCGCCCGGCGAGATGTCGATCGACTGACAGGGATATTCCATGCGGTTGGGCAGCATGTAGCGGCCCAAAAGGACCACCTTCATACGATGATGGCGCCTGCGCTCGGCAGTGCGTGCAGCCGTCCGGGGCGGTTGTAGGGCGCTCAACATCAAAGGGTCAGCCTGCTTTCGGGCTGATCCTATAAGCCATCTGGTTAACGCATGGTGTGTCCGTCAGGCGCGACCGCCCGGAAGGACCATGAATTTCGGCGGGCGCCCCCGCGCCGGCACCGGAACCGGCTGGCGCGGCGCGAGGCCGGGCCAGAGCATGCGCAGCGAGATCATCCGCATCGACTCGATGGAATCGAGGCCGAGCCATTCCGGGGTTGCCGCGGCCGACAGGGAGCCCAGCATGCGGGCATGGGTGCGGCCGCGATAGCGCAGCGGCAGCAGGAGCAGCTCGAGATAGACCGGTGCGCCAGTGCGGGTTTCGCCGGTCAGGCCCGCGACCGCGCCGGCAGACTCGTCCATCACGGTCTGGGCGAGGCGGCGCATCTCGGCCTGCGACTCGACGTCGGACCAGAGCGCGGTGAAGGCGCGGCCGCGCAGTTCGTGGCCGAGCAGCGCGCAGAGCCGCGTGCCCGCAAGCCTGAAGACAGGCCCGATCGGTTCATTCTCCAGGACGAAGGTGTCGGCGAGCGCATGGCGCAGGGCGCCCGGTTCGATCTCGCCACGCTCGGGTGCCGAACGCTCTCCACGGAGAGTGTCCCAGTACTCGAAGACGAGGCGCGTGCTTGGGTTCTTCATTCCGGTATCCAGTGCTGCCGGCCGCCGCCACAGCCGACCTGCCGTCCCGCGATGGCGCAGAACCGTCAGGAGGCGGGACGAATCGGCCCTTCGGTCGGCGAAGGACGCAGGCGCCATGCCGTCTTGCCATGCTGGCTGCTCGCTGTTCGGGTAAACGGTGCGTTAGGGTTAACAAGACCTTTCGATTGTGGATAACCCTCTAAAATGATTATCAAATTATCGATTTTTGCGGGGCGGTGCGCCCGCAGACGGAAGGGGCCGGCGGGGACGTGACCGTGGCCCGAGCCGCTCGGCTCGCGCCCGATCAGCCGGAGCGAGGGGAGCGGCGCGAGGCCGCTCCCCTTTTTTCATCGCGGCCTCGCGCCCTCGCTTGCCAGCGGCGGCGGCTTCGGCAAGGGTTGGCGCACATGTCCCATCCTGCTCCCGGCCATCCCGCCCCCGTCCAGCGCGAGCCGATCCTCAATCTCCCGGCCGTCATCGTCTGGCTGACCGCTGTTCTCGCCCTGATCCAGGGCGGGCGGGAACTGCTGTCGGCCTATGACGACTACGTCCTTCTCTCCTGGTTCGCCTTCGTTCCCGCCCGGCTGAGCCTCTGGCTCGCGCCCGAGCGCCTCGAGGAGATGGTCTCGGCCGTGGCGAGTTCGTCGGCGGGGCAGAATGTGGCCGACCGGCTGCAACTGGTGCGGCTGCTGCTGGCCGATGGCGGGCCGAGGCTCTGGAACCTGCTGACCTACGGCCTGCTGCACGGGTCCTGGGTGCATCTGATCACCAATGTCGTCTGGCTCGCGGCCTTCGGCAGCCCGGTGGCGCGCCGGCTCGGGAGCGGCCGCTTCCTCAGCCTGATGGGCCTGTCGACGATCGGCGGCGCGCTGCTGCACTGGTTCGCACGCGATCTCGACGTGCTGCCGCTGGTCGGCGCTTCGGCGGCGGTGTCGGGGGCGACGGCGGCGGCGATCCGCTTCGTCTTCGCGCCGGGCCTGCGCTTCGGTTCTCTGGCCGACGATGCGGTGGTGCGGGCGATACCCGCCGAACCCCTGGGCGAGCTCTGGCGCAATTCGCGCGCGATGCTCTTCATCGTCATCTGGTTCGCGACGAACATCCTGTTCGGGTCGGGCCTGGTGCCGATCCTGGGGGAGGAGACCAGCATCGCCTGGGAGGCCCATATCGGCGGTTTCCTCGTCGGACTCCTGCTGTTTCCCCTGTTCGACCGGGGCGCCACGCGGCGCTGAACCGGCCCCGCGCTCGCCTTGCCTGCGCCTGAGTCTTCGCCCACACTCCCGGTCTTCGCAGCGTTCCCGCGGTCCTGCCGGGTGGTTGGGTTCGGCCCGGATGGCGGGAACAGGACGAATCCGCGCGCCGGGCAACGGCGCCACCGCAAGGAGGACGACGCCATGAATGTCGAGCAGCTTCTGGGGGACAAGGGACGCGAGGTCATCTCGGTCCAGCCGCATCGCACGCTGGGCGAGGCCGTGAAGACACTGAGCGAGAAGCGGATTGGCGCGGTCGTGGTGATGGGCGCGGACGGGGCGCTCGTCGGCATCCTGTCCGAGCGCGACATCATCCGCGCGCTCGGGGAGAGCGGGGCGGCCGCGCTCGACAGCCCGGTGTCGCGGGCGATGACCGCCAAGGTCGTGACCTGCCGGGTCCAGACCAGCGTCGACGAGCTGATGGAGATCATGACCTCGGGCCGTTTCCGGCATGTGCCGGTGGTGGAGGCCGGCCGCGTCGTCGGCCTCGTCTCGATCGGCGACGTGGTCAAGCACCGCGTCGCGGCGATCGAGGCCGAGAGCCGGGCGATGCGCGACTACATCGCCATGGCCTGAGCGGGCCCGCGCCTCAGGGCGAGAGACGGCTGCCGGCGATGGCCGTCTCGATGTCGTCGAGGCAGCGCAGCGTGGCCTGCCGGCCGAGTTCGATCGTCTCCTGCGCGCGGTGGAAATCGAACAGGCCGGTGCGGCCGAGCTTCGGGCCGACCATGACGTCGGGCGGATCGCCCGCCAGGCGCGAGCGCGAGATCCGGTCCTGCGTGATGTTGAAGGCGTCGATCATCACGCCGGCGAGTCCCGGCCGGGCCTCGCTCTGGCGGCCGACGAGCCCGCGCACCCGCCTGGCGGCGCCGGTGATGCCGCCGAGCCAGCGCGAGGTCGGCCGGACGTCGAGTTCGGGCACGATCGCCGGATCCGGATCGGCGCTGTGCTGCTGGATGATCGTGCCACGGCCGGCGAGATCGCTGTTCAGGTTGACGCAGATCACGATGTCGGCGCCGAGCGCGCGGGCGGCCGTCACCGGGACGGGATTGACCAGCGCCCCGTCCATCAGCCAGCGGCCGCCGAGCTTCACCGGATCGAAGACGCCGGGCAGGGCATAGGAGGCCCCGAGCGCGTCGACCAGCGTGCCCTGCGTCAGCCAGATCTCGTGGCCGGTGCCGAGTTCGGTGGCGATCGCGACGAAGCGGGTCGACAGACCCTCGATGCGCAGGCCCGAGAGGTCGCGCTCCAGGAGACGCCTGAGGCGCCCGCCGCCGATCAGCCCGGCGCCACCGATGTGAAAATCCATCAGGCCGACGACCCGGCGCTTGGTCAGGCCCGTGGCGAAGTCGGTGAGTTCGGGCAGCTTGCCGGCGGCGAAGCAGCCGCCGACGACCGCGCCGATCGAGGTGCCGGCGATCACGTCCGGCTGCAGCCCCGCCTCGGTCAGGACCTGCAGCACGCCGATATGGGCCCAGCCGCGCGCGGCGCCGCCCCCGAGCGCGAGGCCGATCTTCGGCCGGCCGTTGGGACCGGCCTTCGGCATGCTGGCATCGTTCATGGGTCGAATCCCTCCACCCTCGCCCCGGCGACGGTGAGGCAAATCGCCTGCCAGTGCTTCGTGTCCGCCGCGTGACGGCGGCGCGATCCCGGCGGCGCAGCACGCGACCGTCACCCGCCGCGGGGCAGGCGCCGGTTCGGGAGCGAGGGCTCAGACGAAGCGCAGCGGGGCGTCGGCCTGTTCGCGCAGCGGCTGCACCCGGTAGAAGCAGGAGCGGCGCCCGGTGTGGCAGCAGCCGCCATCGCCGGCGACCTGGACCTTCAGCCAGAGCGCGTCCTGGTCGCAATCGACCCGCATCTCGACGATGGTCTGGACCTGGCCGGAGGTCGCGCCCTTGTGCCAGAGCTCGCCGCGCGAGCGCGACCAGTACCAGGCCTCGCCGGTCTCGATCGAACGGGCCAGCGCCTGCGCGTTCATATGGGCGACCATGAGCAGCTCGCCGGTGGCCGCATCGGTGGTGACGCAGGTCACGAGCCCATTGGCGTCGAAGCGCGGGGCGAAGGTGGTGCCCTCCTCGAGGGCCTGCTTGTCGGGGGCGGCGGGGAAGGGCGGCATGCCGGGCTCCGGAACGAAAGAGGGCGCATCCATGAGGATGCGCCCTTGTAGAGCCGCCCGCGGCGCGGGCCAATCGCAAAGAGCCCCGCCTCAGAGGCCCGGCGACTTCACCATGGTGAAGAAGCGCACCTGCTCGGACGGTTCGTTGAACAGGCCGGTGTAGCGGGTCGTCATGGTCGAGGAGCCCTGCTTCTGCACGCCGCGCATCGACATGCACATGTGCTCGGCCTCGATCAGGACGGCGACGCCGCGCGGAGCGAGCACGCGGTCGATCACATCCGCGATCTGGGCCGTCATCGTTTCCTGCGTCTGCAGCCGGCGCGCATAGACATCGACGACGCGGGCGAGCTTGGACAGGCCGACGACGCCCTTGGCCGGGTAGTAGCCGATATGGGCCTTGCCGACGAAGGGCACCATGTGGTGCTCGCAATGGGAATAGAAGGGGATGTCGCGCACGAGAACCATGTCGCGATAGCCCTCGACCTCCTCGAAGACCCGGTCGAGAATCTCGGCCGCATCCTCCTCATAGCCCTTGTAGAATTCCTTATAGGCCTTGGCCACGCGCCGCGGCGTGTCCTGGAGACCTTCGCGGGACGGGTCATCCCCGGCCCAGAGAAGGAGGGTCCGCACGGCCTCCTCCGCCTGTTCCTGCGTCGGCTGCTTGATCAGAAACTTGTCCGCGGAGGGCCCCAGAGCCCGCTCGACCGACAAGGACTTAACCACAGGGTTCATGTGGCGCCTCCCGTTTTGGTGGTCCTGATACGTCGCGCGATCCCGGTTGGACCACGCGGCCGGCACGACGACGCGCTTTTTTTCGCGAGGGCGGGGCGCGACCGTGGATGCTCTCCCACTGAGCGAGCATGAACCCTATATTGGGGTCGGGCGCCGGTCACTCCAGAGCCGGTGGAGAGCACGATATGTTGAGCGACGTCTACAACAAGCGCATCCTCGAACTCGCCGCGAACATCCCGCTGCTGGACCGGCTCCCGCAGCCCGACGCGACGGCCAAGGCGCATTCGCGCCTCTGCGGCTCGACCGTGACCGTCGATCTCACCATGGAGGGCGATGTCGTCACCGGCTTCGGGCACGAGGTGAAGGCCTGCGCGCTCGGGCAGGCCTCGTCCTCGATCATGGCGCGGCATGTGATCGGCTCGACGGCCGACGAGTTGCGCCGGGTCCGCGAGCAGGCCCGCGCCATCCTCAAGGACCAGGCCGAGCCGCCCGAGGGAAAATGGGCCGATCTCTCGGTGCTGGTGCCGGTGCGCGACTACAAGGCGCGCCACGCCTCGACGATGCTGACCTTCGATGCGGTGGTCGAGGCGATCGGCCAGATCGAGCAGCGGCGCCAGGCCGCCGCGGTCGCGTGAGCGGCGGCGCGCCGGCTCACTTCAGGCCGAGCGCCAGCCGGGTCTCGGCGCGGGTCTCGTCGAAGCGGGCCCTGAAGGCGCGGTCGGCGAGCAGCGCCTTGGCGACGGCGCGGCCAGCCTTGTCCCCCGCCGCGAGGTCGCTGCGATAATGGAAGCCGCAGACGAGACGGCTCTCGCCGTAATCCTTGACCCGCTCCTCGAGCTTGGCGGCCATTTCCGGCGCCGCCGTGCTCAGGAGTTCGGCATAGAGCGCCGCGGTCGCCGCATGGCCGGCCGGGAAGGAGGTTCCTTCCGGCCGTCCGCCCGGACAGGGCTTGACCCGCACCTTGTTCCAGACCGTGAAGGGCCGCTGCCGGTTCGTCAGGCGGCGCACGCCGAGCAGAACGATGCCGAGCTCGATCTGCGCCTCGCGATAGAGCAGCCGGACCTCGCGGTGCTCGTTGCCGGCGAAGGCGATGTCGGCGCCCTCGAGGAAGCGCGCGAGCGTCTGGTACTGGTCGGCGATCGCCGCCTTCTCGCGCTCGGGCGTGCGGGCGAGGGTGATCTGGAGAACCTCGTCGAATTCCCGCTTCTGCTCGGGCGAGTTCATCGCCGGCGGCAGGCCGATCAGCGTCGCGAGGTCGACCCTGCCGGGTTCGAGCCAGAGCAGGTTGGTGCGCTGCTGGGCGTCGGCCGGCGCCGGTGCCAGCAGAAGCGCCAGCGCGAGCCCCAACGCGGCGGCTCCCAGGCGATTGGAACGGGGTCGCGAAACGGGGCGGTGCATGGCGAATCTCGGCTTGGATGACGAGCGGGATGAAATGGCATCGCAGCAGCGCTTGTCACGTCTTTTCGCGCAGGCCGCTCCGGTCAGGCTGGCGCCGCGGCGCGCCGCGCACTGGGCGATCCGCGGCTACCAGCTCAGCCTGTCGCTGCTGATCGGGCGCCATTGCCGGCACTGGCCGAGCTGCTCGTCCTATACCGACGAGGCGATCCAGCGTTTCGGCCTGTGGCGCGGGGGCTGGGTCGGGGTGGCGCGGATCTGCCGCTGCACCCCGCTCGGCACGAGCGGCATCGACCTCGTCTGCGAGGAGCTGCCGCCCGATGCCGCCTGGTACCGGCCCTGGTCCTATGGCCGCTGGCGCGGCGTGAACGCGCCGCCTGCGGAGCCGGACGCGGAGGCCGGGGCCGAGGCCGGCGCGGTCAGCGCTGGGCCTGGGCCTGCTGCAGGGCGCTCCGGCAGCCCGGCGACAGATCGGCCGCCTTCTCCTTGAAGCAGGCGAGGATGCGGCCGCCGCCCGGCTTCACGCCGGGGCAGAGGCGGGCGGCGTCCGGCCCGCAGGCCTCACGCATCGCGTTGCGGTCCTGCGCCTGCGATGGCGCGGCGGCGGTGGTGAGGACGAGGCTGGCGAGGGCGGCGCAAAGGGCGGCGCGGAGGGGCGGCATGGCGGGATCTCCCTGTGGCGAGGCGGTGGCGCAACCACGGCGATTGTGCGGATCGCGCTTTGCCGGCCGGTGGGCGGATCATGACGAAACGGACAGGTGCCGCTCGCGCGCCCTCGGCGTTTTCGGTGGCCGTCCCGATTGCCTGCCACTGCGCGCTCGTATAGGCGGGGCGTTCCCGGCGCTGTCCTCCCCCGGATACGGACAGCGCCGCGCCGGTCCAGCCCTGGTCCAGCTCTTCCCAGTATCCGGCCTTGTCTTACGGGGTTCGTATCCCCGAGTGAGCAGGAGCGACGATCGATGACGATCTCCCTGACCTTTCCCGATGGCGCAAAGCGCGAATTTCCCTCCGGCATCACCGGCAAGGAGATTGCCGGCGGCATCTCTCCCTCTCTCCTCAAGCGCACTGTCGCCATGGCCATCGACGGCGTCGTCGTCGATCTCGGCGATCCGATCGGCAAGGACTCGAAGATCGAGTTCCTGACGCGCGAGGACCCACGTGCGCTCGAACTGATCCGGCACGACTGCGCGCATGTGCTCGCCGAAGCCGTGCAGGCGCTCTGGCCCGGCACGCAGGTGACGATCGGCCCGGTGATCGAGGGCGGCTTCTTCTACGACTTCGCCCGCAACGAGCCCTTCACGCCCGACGACCTGCCGGTCATCGAGAAGAAGATGCGCGAGATCATCGCCAAGGACGCGCCCTTCACCAAGGACGAGTGGAGCCGCGACAAGGCCAAGGCGTTCTTCGCGGCGAAGGGCGAGGCCTACAAGGTCGAGCTCGTCGATGCGATCCCTGAAGACCAGACGCTGAAGATGTATGCGCAGGGCGAGTGGATCGATCTCTGCCGCGGCCCGCACATGACCTCGGTGGGCAAGGTCGGCACCGCCTTCAAGCTGATGAAGGTGGCCGGCGCCTATTGGCGCGGCGACAGCAACAACGCCATGCTGACCCGCATCTACGGCACGGCCTTCGCCAAGCAGGAACAACTCGACGCCCATCTGCACCAGATCGAGGAGGCGGAGAAGCGCGACCACCGCAAGCTCGGCCGCGAGATGAACCTGTTCCACTTCCAGGAGGAGGGGCCGGGCGTCGTCTTCTGGCACTCCAAGGGCTGGCGGCTGTTCCAGGAGATCCTGACCTATATGCGTCGCCGGCTCGCCGCCGACTACGAGGAGGTCAACGCGCCGCAGATCCTCGACAAGTCGCTCTGGGAGACGTCGGGCCACTGGGGCTGGTACCAGGACAACATGTTCGCGGTGAAGTCGGCCTCGGCCTTCGAGAACCCCAACGACGCGACGAAGGACCAGAAGGTCTTCGCGCTGAAGCCGATGAACTGCCCCGGCCATGTGCAGATCTTCAAGCACGGTCTGAAGAGCTACCGCGATCTGCCGATCCGGCTGGCGGAATTCGGCGCGGTGCATCGCTACGAACCCTCGGGCGCGCTGCACGGGCTGATGCGCGTGCGCGGCTTCACGCAGGACGACGCGCACATCTTCTGCACCGAGGACCAGCTCGCGGCCGAGTGCCTGAAGATCAACGACCTGATCCTGTCGGTCTACGAGGATTTCGGCTTCACCGACGACCTCGTCATCAAGCTCTCGACACGGCCGGAGAAGCGCGTCGGCTCGGACGCGCTCTGGGACCATGCCGAGGATGTGATGAACCGCGTCCTGATCGAGATCGCGGCGCAGTCGGGCGGGCGGATCAAGACCGAGATCAATCCGGGCGAGGGCGCCTTCTACGGGCCGAAGTTCGAGTACGTCCTGCGGGACGCCATCGGCCGCGACTGGCAGTGCGGCACGACGCAGGTCGATTTCAACCTGCCCGAGCGGTTCGGCGCCTTCTATATCGGTGCCGATGGCGAGAAGAAGCAGCCGGTGATGGTCCACCGCGCGATCTGCGGTTCGCTGGAGCGCTTCACCGGCATCCTGATCGAGAACTTCGCCGGGCATTTCCCGCTCTGGCTGGCGCCCGAGCAGATCCTGGTCTGCCCGATCACCTCCGAGGCGGATGCCTATGCCGAGGACGTGACCATGGCCTGCCTCTCGGCCGGCCTGCGGGCCCGCGCCGACCTGCGTAATGAGAAGATCTCCTACAAGGTGCGCGAGCACTCGCTGGCGAAGGTCCCGGTGATCCTGGCCGTCGGCAAGCGCGAGGCGGAGGAGCGCACGGTCACCGTGCGCCGCCTCGGCAGCCAGGCGCAGACGGTGATGAGCCTCGACGCCATGCTGGAGGCGATGCTGGACGAGGCGACGCCGCCGGACCTGAAGCGGGTGAAGGCGGCGCGCGCGGCGAAGGCTGCGGGCTGATCGTCATTGCGAGGAGCGTAGCGACGAAGCAATCCAGAGGCCCGCGCGGCAGGTCGACTGGATTGCTTCGCTGCGCTCGCAATGACGGCCGGCGCCCCCTCGCCAACCGCCAGTCCCCCATGCCAGATTGCCGGCCATGCTGACGGGGTCCTATCGCAAGCGGCTCGAAGCCGATCTGACGCGCTGGGTCGGTGAGGGGCTGCTGACGGCGGAGTCCGCCGGCGCCATCCGCCGCTCGCTCGCCACGGAGGGCGGCTTCCGGCTGCCGGCGCTGCTGGGCCTGTTCGGCGGGCTCTTGATCGCCGCCAGCGTCTCCGCCTTCGTCGCCGCCAACTGGGAGGCGATGCCGCGGCTCCTGAAGCTCGCGATGATCCTGGCCGGTGTCGTCGGTGCGCTGGGCATGGCCGCGCGGCTGGAGCGCCGGGGTTCCGCTGCCGGCGCCGATGCGGCTGCGACCTGCGCCGTGCTGATCTTCGGGGCCGGGATCGCGCTGATCGGGCAGATGTACCATCTGCCGGCCGACTGGCCGGCGGGCGCGTTGATGGTGGCGCTGGGCGGGCTCGCCGTCGCCTTTCTGATGGGGTCCAACGGCGCGCTGGTGGTGACCTTCGTCGCGCTGTGCGCCTGGAGCGGCGGGCGCTGGCATGAGAGCCAGGGCGCCATCCACCTGCCGTTCTTCCTGATCTACCTGCCGGCGCTGTGGCTGGCCTGGGGGCGGCAGAACCGCCTCGTTCATCACCTCGCCGTGCTCGCGCTGGGGTTCTGGCTGGTGATGGTGCCGGGCGACTGGTTCGGCCGCGCCTTCGACTACGGCCTGCTTGCCTATGGTCTGGCAATCTCGGCCGCCTTCGTCGCGCTCGGCGCCATGGCGCTCGACCGCGGCGGACTCGCCCTGCTTGGCTGCTGCCTGCCCTGGGGGCTGCTCGGCTTCGTGGTGATGCTCGATTTCGAACTGATCCGCATCCTCGACCTGCATGGTTCGCGCGCCGGGCGTGCCTCCTGGGCGAACTATGCGGCTTATGCCGCGGCGCTCGCTGCGATCGCTGCCTGTGCCTGGCTTGCGCGCGACCGGCGCTTCGCCTGGCCGCTGGCGCTGGCGCTGATCTTCGGCCTCGTCGTGCCGCTGGTGTTCTGGAGCGGGCTTGCGGTCGGCCTGCCCGGCAAGGTCGTGGTGGCGAGCCTCGTGCTGGCGTCGGCGATCGCGCTCGTCATCGCGGGCGTGTCCGGCGGGGTGCGCCGTCTGACGCTGGCGGGTTCCGGCCTGTTCGGCCTCGCGATCCTGATCCTGCTCTGGCAGACGATCGGCACGCTGCTCGACCAGTCGCTGTTCTTCCTGGTCGCGGGCGCGGTGCTGCTTGGCCTCGCCAGTGGCGCGCGGCGTCTGTTCGCGCGGCTCGCGCGACCGCCGGGAGAGGCTGCGCCATGAACCCGACCGTCACCAAGCTGCCGAGCGCCGATGCGCTGCTGGCGCGGATTCCGCTGATCGGGCGGATGCTCGCCGCCATGCTTCTGCTCTGCGGCGGGCTGCTGGCGCTGGTCGAGAGCCGGGCCTCGATCCTGCGCCATGGCACCGAGGTGCGGCTGCGGACCGTGCCGGTCGATCCACGCGACCTGTTCCGGGGCGACTATGTCGTGCTCGCCTATCCGATCAGCACCGTGACACCGGGTCCTGGCAGCGCGACGGGCGTGCGGCGGGGCGACACCGTCTTCGTGACGCTGACGCGTGACGCGGAGGGCTTCGCTCAGGCGAAGGCCGTGGCGACGACCCGTCCCGCTGCAGGCGAAGGCGAGGTCGTCATCGTCGGGCGTGTTCTCTCCACCGGCGCCTGCGCGCTGAACGAGGCGGGGCAGACCGACTGCTCCGCCGGCGCGGGGCGGATGCGCGTCGCCTATGGGCTGGAGAGCTATTTCGTGCCGCAGGGCCAGGGCCGCGCCATCGAGACGACGCCACGGGCGCGCATCGAGGTCGTCGCCGCCGTCGCGACCGACGGCACGGCCGCGATCAAGCGACTGCTGATCGACGGCAAGCTGGTCTATGCCGAACCGCCCTACTGAGCCTGGTCCGGCCGTTCCGCGCACACCTGCCGGTCACGCCCCGACACGCGGTTGTGATGCGATGTTTAGTGACCCTTAACCCTGCGCGTTTTATGAACGGCGCATGAACGAAGTCCGTGCGCTTGTTCATGTCGGGGGAACCCGCTGCGCCGGCCTCGCGTTCGCCCTGTTCCTTCGTCGATAGTCGGATCTCGCCGGTGCAGCCGTCTTCTGCCCTTTCGCGGTTTCTGCTCCTGGGCCATGGCCCGGGTGGCACGGCCGCGACCGCGGGGCGGGATGCGCGGATCGACGTGATCCGGGGGCTGGCGCTGCTGGTCATCTTCATCAACCACATGCCGGGCAATGTCGTCGCGGCCTGGATGCCGCATAACTTCGGCTTCTCGGACGGGGCGGACGCCTTCGTGCTGCTGGCCGGGATCTCGGCCACGCTGGCCTATGGCAGCCTGATCGAGCGGCGCGGGCTGGCGGTCGGTGCGCTCAAGATCGGCGGGCGGCTGTGGACGCTCTACATCGCGCATATCGCGCTGTTCATCGTCGTCTGCGGCGTCGTGGCGGCGGCGGTGACGCGGACGCAGAACCCGCTCTACATCGAAGCCATCAACATCCAGCCCTTCTTCAGCGACACGCTGGCGGCGCTGATCGATGTGCTGACGCTGCGCTACCAGCCCTCCTATCTCGACATCCTGCCCCTCTACATCGTGCTGCTGGGGCTGTTCCCGCTGCTGTATCTGGCGGTCCGGCTCAGCCCGCTGGGCGCGCTTCTGGTCTCGCTGGCGGTCTGGCAGACGGCGCTCGCGCTCGGCCTGAACTTCCCGAACGTTCATGCGGCGGGCTGGTTCTTCAATCCCTTCGCTTGGCAGGTCACCTTTCTGGTCGGAATCATCGTCGGCCTCGCGATGCTGCGGGGCGTCGCCCTGCCGCCCCTGCGCAGCGTCGATGCGCTCGCCGTCGGCTTTCTCGTCTTCGCCTATCTGGCCAAGACCGCCTCCGGCAACCCGACTGGCATCGCCCTGTTCAACGAATGGTTCGACTCGGTCCAGCTGGGCTCCGACAAGACTCATCTCGCCTGGAGCCGCCTGCTGCATGTCGCGGCCCTGGCCTGGCTGGCGATGCGCTGGCTGCCGGCGGGGGCGGGGCTGCTGCGCTTCGCCGTCGGGCGGACGCTCGCGATCGTCGGCAAACACTCGCTCGACATCTTCTGCGCCGGGACGGTGCTGTCGATCGCCGGGCAGATCGTCATGGCCGAGACGGGCTTCGCGGTCGGCCCGCAGTTGCTGGTCTGCCTGGCCGGCGTTACACTTCTCGTCGGGTTGGGGATGTTCCTGACGTGGTACCAGTCGCTCACGCACTCCGGCAGCGCTTCCGCCGCGCCCGCGCGGCAGGCCTCGCCGCAGTCGCACCAGGCCTCTGCGCGCTAGTCCTCTGCGCGCCGCTCGCGCCGGCCGTGGCAGGGCCCATGGCCCTCGCCCATGCGGCCGACCAGCGCTGCCGCGCCGGGGCGGCCTCGCAACGCTTCCAGCCGATCCTGCCGCGCGCGGTCCAGTCCCTGCGCGAGACCGGGCAGCTCTCCATCGTCACGATCGGCTCCTCGACGACGGCGGGGGCCGGGGCCTCGGCCGAGGACAAGAGCTATCCGGCGATGCTGCAGGACGAGTTGCGCCGGCGCCTGCCGCAGGCCGAGATCCGCGTCATCAACCGGGGGGTCGGCGGGCAGAGCGCCTTCGACATGGTCTCCCGGATGGACACGGACGTGATCGACAAGGCCCCCGGGCTGGTGATCTGGCAGACGGTCGCGGCCGATGTGGTGAACCATATCGGCGAGGAGAAGCTCGCCAAGATCCTCAAGAAGGGGATCCGCAAGGTGCAGGCGGCCGGCATCGATCTCGTGATGATGGATCTGCCCTGGCTGCCGCGCGAGGGCCGCTATCCGCATTACGACGACTATCGTGGCGTGCTGAAGACGGTCGCGGCGGAGTTTTCGGTTCCGGTCTTCCCGCGCTACGGCATGATGCGGGAATGGGCGCAATCGCGCCGCTTCACCGCTGAGGAGCTGATCGGGATGGACGGGACGGAGCTGGTCGAGGCTGGTTATCGCTGCCTCGCCATCCGCATCGCCGACGGCGTGGCGTCTGCCCTGTCCGGCCCGCGCGTCGAGCGCCCGGCGCCGCCGCGGCCGACCAACTGATCGCGGCGGAGCATGCCGCCAGCGCGGCCTGACCTCAGCGCGCCAGTACCTCGATGTCGCGGTCGAGCCCGGACTCGACCTTGAAATCCCGCGAGAAGACCTGGCCCTCCTGCCGCGCGATCAGGACATAGTCGCCCTCGGCCAGGATCACCTGCGGGAAGGCGCCGATCGCCTCGCGGATGACGTCGCCGCCCGGCGTCAGCACGCTGAAGGCGGTGCCGGCGAAGGCCTCCCCGCCCGCCGCCGCGACGAGTTTCAACGTCACGCGCGCAGCCCGGTGGTGCAGCGTGGCGTCGGTGATCTTGCCGGACTCGACCTTCACATCCGCCCGCTGGATCGCGTTGGAATCGCCGTAGGTCGAGACGATGTGATAGGTACCCTCCGGCAGCCGGATCAGCTCGCCGCCGCGGGCATTGGTGACGAGCCGCCCTTCCGAATTACCCTGGAGCGGCACGAAGATCTGGAAGCCGAGCTGGGCGGGGGCGATCGGCGCATCGCCGATCGAGCCCGCGAGCGAGAGGCCGCCGGCGCTGATCGCCACCTGTTCGCGCAGCCCCTGCGGGCCGAGCGTGACCCGCTTGGTGCCGCTGGCGAAGCCATAGGCCGCATGCAGCAGATAGGTGCCGGGATCGAGCGCGAAGCTGGGCTCCGGCTCGGACGAGCGCGCGACGATGCGCGGCGGCGAGCCATCGGCCGACTCGCTGAGGACACGCCAGACCAGCCCCGAGCGGATCGGCCGGCGGTCGCTGGCGAACTGGGCGGCGACCCGCAGGGAGGCCTGCCGGGCGGATGGCGCCGGGCCGGGCTGGACGGGAGTCGGGTCGACCGTCCCGCCGATCGAGGGCGACGGTGCGGGAGCCGGGACGGTCAGAGGGGCGGGCGTCGCCGGGGCCTGCGCATGGACGGCGCCGAGCGGCAGCGTCAGCGCGACCGCGAGCAGGCCACTCGCCAGCCTTCGTCTCTCGAACCTCTCGAATTCAAACATGATCCCAGCCCTCGGTACCCTTGCGTCCATGTCTCAGCAGGCTCGCTTGTCGCGATCATGGCGAGAGACTAGGTCTGGTCGGGTTCCTCGCATCCGGATGCTTCATGACCGATACGCTCTCCCTGCTCAAGCTGCGCCGATCGGTGCCGCCGCAATTCCTCGCCGCGCCCGGCCCCGAGGGCGGGCAGCTCCAGGAGCTGCTCACCATCGCCTCGCGCGTGCCCGACCATGGCAAGCTGGTGCCCTGGCGCTTCATCGTCTTCTCGGGCGCTGCCCGCGAGAAGGCGGCCGAGGTGGTGGCGCAGGCCTTCCAGAACCGCAATCCCGACGCCAAGCCGGAGCAGGTCGCCTTCGAGCGCAACCGTCTGCTGCAGGCGCCGGTGATCGTGGCCGTGGTGTCGCGGGCCGCCCCCCATGTGAAGATCCCGCAATGGGAGCAGGAGCTGACGGCCGGGGCCGTCTGCATGTCGATGCTGGTCGCGGCGCAGGCGATGGGTTTCGCCGGCTGCTGGCTGACCAACTGGTTTTCCTTCGATCGCAGCGTGCTGAGTGCCTTCGGGCTCGAGGCGGAGGAGCGCATCGCCGGCTTCATCCATCTGGGAACCGCGACCTCGGTGCCGGCGGATCGCGAGCGGCCGGTCCTGGCCGACATCGTCAGCCACTACGGAGCGTGAGCCCATGATCTATTCGCCCGCCGCGCAGGATCACGGCCTGCCGCACGACCCGTTCAAGGCGATCGTGACGCCGCGCCCGATCGGCTGGATCACGGCGATGAGCGCGAAGGGCGAGATCAACCTCTCGCCCTACAGCTATTTCAACGCCGTCTCGACGCGGCCCCACATCGTGATGTTCTCGTCCGAGGGCAAGAAGGATGCGGTCGCCTTCATCGAGGAGACGGGCGAGTTCACCTGCTCGATGGTGACGAAGTCGCTGGTCGGCGCGATGAACCTGACCTCGGCGCCGCTGCCGCGCGGCACCAGCGAGTACGGCCATGCCGGGCTGGAGATGGCGCCCTCGCGCTTCGTCAAACCGCCGCGCGTGGCGGGCAGCCCAGCCGCGCTCGAGTGCAAGCTGCTCTCGGTGCAGCAACTGGTCGATCTCGACGGTGTCAGCGTCGAGCGCTGGATGGTGCTGGGGCAGGTCGTCGGCATCTTCATGGACGATGCCTTCATCCGCAACGGCCGCTTCGACACCGCCGCGGCGCATCCGGTGGCGCGCTGCGGCTATGCCGATTATGCCGAGGTCGACCACCTGTTCTCGATCGAGCGCCCGCCGGGCGGCTGAAGGCGGCGAAGCGGTCGCCTTGGCCGTTTCGGCGGCAACCTCCTCAGCCCGCCGGCTTCACGCGGTAGTCGCCGAGCGGGGCCAGCGCCGCGTTGATGGCGGCGGCGTCGAGCGTCGCCGTCTGCGGCAGGGTCAGCCGTGGCGGCTCCAGCGTCACGGTCGTACCCGGTGCAAGCTTCTCCGCCGCGACCTGGACGCGCGACAGGCAACCGCCGCAATGCATGCCCGAAACCTCGAAAACCCGAGTCATTGGAAAAGCCTCCAGCGCTTCATTCAGCCAGTTTGCGAGCGCGCGCGACGAGGCGCTGCGCCCTGATCAGATGGGGACGATCGAGCATTTCGCCATCGAGCCCGATCACGCCGACGCCGGGGTTGGCCGCGAACAGCGCGATGATCGCCTGCGCCCGGGCGAGGGCTTCGGGCGCGGGCGAGAAGACCTCGTTGATCGTCGCGACCTGGTCGGGGTGGATCGCCATCTTGCCGGTGAAGCCGTCGCGCCGCGCCGCCAGGCACTCGGCGCGGAAGCCCTCGGCGTCGCGAAAGGCGGTGAAGACGGTGTCGATCGCGTCGACCTGGGCGGAGGCCGCCGCAAACAGCGTCAGTGAGCGGGCGAGCCGGTAGGGATCGGTGTACTGGCCGTCCGGCAGGCGGTTGGTCTCGGCGCCGAGATCGGCCGACAGGTCCTCCGCGCCCCAGGTCAGGGCGTCGAGCCGGTGGGTGGCGCCGGCATAGCTGCCGAGGCCGAAGATGCCCTTGCCGGTTTCGGTCGCGATCGGGATGATCCGGGTGCCGCCGTCGGGCAGGTCGCACTCGGCCTCGCGCACCGCGATCTTGGCGGCGAGATGCCCGGTATCGCTGCCGCTCTCGGATTTGGGCAGCATGATCGCATCCGGCGCGCCCGGCATGACCGCGTCGAGATCGGCCTCGGTCAGGCCGGTGGCGAGCGCGTTGACGCGCACGATCAGGCGCGGACGGCGGGGCAGGGCGCGGGCGGCCTCCAGAAAGGCGCGGGTGATCTCGCGCGCCTGCGGCTTGGCGTCGAGAGCGACCGAATCCTCGAGGTCGAGGATCAGCGCATCGGCGCCGCTGGCGAGGCCCTTCTGCTGCTTGCGGGGGCTGTCGCCAGGAACGAAGAGGAGCGAGCGCATCGGGGTCAGACGTCCAGAGCGACTGGGGCGGGATGCCGGCGCATGAAGGCCTGGCGGCGGCATTGCGCCACCAGCGTGCCGTCCTGCTTGTAGGCGCGGTGGTGGAACTCGACGATGCCGGCATCCGGCCGCGAGCGCGATTCGCGCTTGGCCACGATCTCGGTCGTGACGTTGATCGTGTCGCCCTCGAAGAGCGGCGCCGGGAAGGTGACGTCGGTCATGCCGAGATTGCCGATGGTGGTGCCGACGGTGGTGTCGTTCACCGAGATGCCGATCATCAGGCCGAGCGTGAACAGGGAGTTCATCAGCGGCTGGCCCCATTCCGTCTCGGTCGCACAGAAATGCGCATCGATGTGAAGGGGTTGCGGGTTCAGCGTCATGTTGGAGAACAGCATGTTGTCCATCTGCGTGACGGTGCGCGTCAGGCCGTGCTCGATGACGGCGCCGACCTCGAAATCCTCGAAATAGATCCCGCCGCGCTTGTGGCGCTTCAGCTCTGGCATCCTGGCCTCTCCATGCCCCGGTCGATTCCGGCACTCTAGCGCATCACGCCGGCGAAAGGGCGCCCCCGATCCCCTGCGACGACGCGGTGACGATGCGTCGTGATTAACGCTTCGCTTACCATAACCGGGCCACTCTCCAGACCGCGCCGCAGCGTCCTGCGGCGGCCGCCGCCGGCGGGTGCGCCCGAGAGTCCCGATGTTCCTGTTCACCACTCCGCAGACGCGCGAGACCCAGCCGGCGAACCCGGTGGTGAGCGCCATCCGCGACGGCGCGGCCAAGACCGGGGCGGGGTTCGATTATCTGCTGAAGACCGCCCAGCGTGAATCCTCGCTCGAGCCCGACGCCAAGGCGAAGACCTCGAGCGCGACCGGCCTGTTCCAGTTCATCGAGCAGACCTGGCTGTCCATGGTGAAGCAGGAGGGGCCCAAGCAGGGGCTCGCCAGCTATGCCGACGCGATCAGCGAGACGGGTGGCGGGCGGCTGACCGTCGCCGATCCGGCGGCGCGCGAGAAGATCCTGGAGCTGCGCAAGGACCCGCAGGTCGCCGCCGTGATGGCGGGTGCCCTGACGCAGAAGAACCGCGAGCAGCTCGCCGGCGCGCTCGGCCGCCAGCCGCATGCGGGCGAGCTCTACATGGCCCATGTTCTGGGGGCGCGCGGGGCCTCCGACCTGATCAAGACCGCGGCAGCCGATCCGACCCGGGCCGCCGTGAAGGATTTCCCCGAGGCGGCCGCCGCCAATCGCAGCATCTTCTTCGACAAGGCCGGCCGGGCGCGCAGCGCGCAGGAGGTCTACGGCGTGCTGGCGGCCAGCCATGCCAACACCCAGCTCGCCGCCACAGCGACCGTCACCCAGACGGCTTCGACCCAGGGCGGCGACAAGCCGGCCGAGATCGCCGCCGCGCTCGCGCCCGGCCGCGCCAAGGGCCTGATCGGCCTGTTCTCGACCGAGGGCTCGCGGGCGCCGGTGTCGCAGGCGGTGGCCACTCTCTGGGCGACGCCGCGCGGTGACGCCAGCCGGACCGCCTCGCTCGATGCCGCCGACCGCTTCTATCCGCGGCAGACGAAATCCGATGCCACCGCGACCGCGCCGACGGCGGCCGACGCCGCCGCCGCCAATGCGGCGGCCTCGACACGGGCCGTGCAGGCGCCGCTGCCGCCCGCTCGCCCGGTGGAGCTGACGCAGCCGACGCCGGCGGTGCAGGAGCGCAGCGCCGCGCGCACGCGCCGGGCGCCGCTCGATCTCTCCGCCTTCATGATCCAGCGGAACGCCCGATGATCGTTCGTCGTTTCCTGCTCTGGGCCCGCACCGCCAATGCCGAGGAGCGCGCCAACGGCGCCGCCGCCCTGGCCGGCGCCTATCTGCGCTCGGGCATGGCCGAGGACGACCGGGCCGAGGCCGAAACCGCGCTGATCTCGCTCATCGACGATCCCTCGCCGCGGGTGCGCCGGGCGATCGCCGAGGAAATGGCCTCGTCGCCGCGGGCACCGCGCAATCTCGTGCTCGGGCTGATCGCCGATCAGAGCGACGTGGCCGCGCTGGTGCTGGCGCATTCGCCGGTGCTGAGCGAGGCCGATCTGGTCGATGCGGCCGCGATCGGCGACGCGCTGGCGCAGAAGGCGATCGCGCTGCGTCCGCAGCTGTCCGCCGGGGTCTGCGCCGCGCTGGCCGAAGTCGGCTGCGAGGAGGCGCTGGTGACGCTCGCCGGCAACCGCACGGCCGACATTCCCGATTTTTCGCTGGAGCGCATGGTCGAGCGCGCCGGCGATTGCGGGCCTCTGCGCGAGGCCCTGCTGGCCCGTGCCGATCTGCCGGCCGGCCTGCGCCAGACCATCGCCGCCAGGGTCTCCGATGCGCTGGCGAGCTTCGTCACCGGCTGCGGCTGGCTGACGCCGGAGCGCAGCGCCCGGCTGGCGCGGGAATCGACCGAGCGCGTCGCGGTTGCGCTCGCGGCTGGCGGCGAAGACAGCGATGCACCGGCCATCGTCGAGGTGCTGCGGGCTCATGGCCGCCTGACGCCGGGTCTGATGCTGCGCTCGCTGCTCTCCGGCGAACCGGCGCTGGCGGAGGCCGCTTTTGTGGCGCTGTCGGGCCTGCCGACGGGCCGTGTCGGCGCCCTGCTGCGCGACCGGCGTGGCGCTGGGCTGAAGGCGCTCTATCGCAAGGCGGGCCTGCCTGACTCCCTGCAACCCGCCTTCACGGCAGCGATCGTGGCGCTGAATGCGCGCGGCTTCGATGCCGGGGGGCGAGGGCAGGGCATCGACCGCCCGCTGCTGCGCGAGGTGCTGATCGCCTGCGAGGCGCTGGAGGGATCGGACGCCCGCGCCCTGATGGGCCTACTGCGCCGCATGGATGCCGAGGCGGCGCGCGAGGAAGCGAGAGCCATGGCGGACTCGCTCGCCGACGACGCCGCCTTCGCCTATCTCGTCGAGGCCGATCCGGCGCTGCTGGTAGAGCTCGAGATCGGGGATATCCGGCAGGCGGCCTGATTCCGCTCGACACCGGCGCGCGGCGGGCCTGTCAGGGCCAAAAGGCTTTCACTCGAAGAGCGTTGCGAGACGCGCCAGCACCTCGTCCATGATCTCCGGTGGGAGGGTCTCGATCCTGCGGCCGTTACGAGCTTTCAGGTCGAGAACACGGGGCTGGTCACAGCGGATCACGCCGCTGGTACTGGTTCCCTCCAACGGGACCGCAAAGCCGATGCGACGCGCGAAGTCGCCGCCATTCGTGATCGGCGCGACGACGGGCAACTGGGTCGCCTGATTGAACGCATCCGGCGAGACGATGACGACCGGCCGATGCCCGCGCTGTTCGCGTCCGTGGGTCGGCTCGAGGTCGACCATGTAGACATCGCCGCGCTTCACAGCAGCTCTTCACCGGCGGCCGGCGCATCGACCCATTCGCGCTCGCTGGACGGCTGCTGTTGGGAATAATCAGACGCCGCGAGCAGTTCGGCCATGGTGTAACGGGGTCTGGCCTGCGGCTCGACGACCAGGCGGCCATTGTCGACGGCCAGTCCGACCTTGGCGCCCGCGGAGAGGCGCAAGACGTCGAGCAGGGCCGGCGGGACGGCGAGCATGATCGAGCCGCCGACCTTGCGCAGATTGGTCGTGTGCATGGCCACTTCCTTCAGTTATATCTGAATATAACATTGCAGTGCGGCCCAGGCAATGCTGGCGCGCTCCGCGGGCCATCTTCTGTGAGTGGATCAGGTCTCGCCGGTTTCCGCCGTCCGCTGAGCCTCCAGCTGGACGCAGTGGCGCATGACGTCGGCGCCGGTCTCGTTCCAGGTGGTGATGCCGCCGGCCATGATGACCTGGACCAGTCCCTCGGCCAGTTCGGGCAGGGTCAGGCCGAGCTTCATCGCGGCGGCCGCGTGGTTCTTCGCGCCGTTCTTCTGGCCGATCAGCGTGTCCAGCAGGGCGAAGACCAGTTCCTTGGTCTTGAGGTCGAGCGCGCCGCCCTCGTCCCGGTCGCGCATGATCGCGGCGCGGATCAGGCCGTAGCCGGCGAAGGCGCCCGGCGCATGCTCCGACAGAAGGCTGAAATTGTCCGGCACGCGGCCGAAAGTCGCCATGAAGCTGGCCTTGCCGAGGTCGGTCGCGGCCTCGGTGATCTCGTCTCGGTTCATGGCGCAAAGGTCCTCGGGGCGGTCTGGGTCGATGCAGGCTAGACCTTCGCGGCCGCCGCGGCCATCGCTTCCCGGGCCGAGACCGCTCAGTACCCGAATTGCTCGCGCAGGATCCGCTCGTCGAGGCTGTGGCCGGGGTCATGGAGCATGACGAGATCGACCGTGCGGTCGATCTCGATCTCGACGCGCAGGACGTTGTCGATCTGGACATGGTCGGCGACCGCGCTGACCGGGCGCTTCTGCGCCTCCAGCACCTCGATCGTGACCTTGGCATGGTCGGGCAGGAGCGCGCCGCGCCAGCGCCGCGGGCGGAAGGCCGAGATCGGGGTCAGGGCCAGCAGGGGCGCGTCGAGCGGCAGGATCGGTCCGTTGGCCGAGAGATTGTAGGCGGTAGAGCCGGCGGGCGTCGCCAGCAGCACCCCGTCTGCGACGAGCTCGTCGAGCCGGACCTGGCCGTCGATCGAGATCCTGAGCTTCGCGGCCTGGTAGGAGCGGCGCAGCAGCGAGACCTCGTTGATCGCCTCGGCCCGCACCTCGGTGCCGTCCTTGTCGACGGCGCGCATCGAGAGCGGGTGGACGACGCTGCGCTGCGCCTCGGTCAGGCGCTTGCGCAGGCCGCGCTCGCGGAACTCGTTCATCAGGAAGCCGACGGAGCCGCGGTTCATGCCGTAGATCGGCGTGCCCGTGCCGATGAAGCGGTGGAGCGTCTGCAGCATCAGGCCGTCGCCACCCAGCGCCACGATCACGTCGGCGGTCGCCGTGTCGGCATTGCCGTAGCGTCCGGTCAGCTTCGCCAGTGCGGCCTGCGCCTCCGGCGTATCGCTGGCGACGAAGGAGATGGCCTGGAAGCGCTCGGTCATCACGGGTCCTGAAGGCAGTGCGCCGTGGCGGCGCAGGCGTGCCTTAGCACAGGCGGCGGCCGGATCGCGAGCGGGCGCGGCCTGAAAACGCGGCCACGAAAAAGGCCGGGGTTTCCCCCGGCCTTGGCAACCTCGCGGAGGGGCGCGATCTCAGATCGCGGTGCTCCACTGCACCGGCACCATCTCGAAGCCGTTGCCGGACTTGGCGATGTGGCCGGTGGCGGGGAAGGGCGCATGGTAGAAGGCGACCTGCATCTTGTCGGCCGCGACCATGTCGAGCAGCTTGCGCCGGGTGGCGGCGGCCTGCGGGCCGTCCATGTCGAATACGGCCGACCAGTCGGGATTGCGCACGAACAGGGCGGGATGGTTGGTGGTGTCGGACATCACCATCAGCGACTTGCCGCCCGAGGCGACAGTGAAGGTGGTGTGGCCCGGCGTATGGCCATAGGCCGCGACGGAGGTGATGCCGGGCACGATTTCCTTGCCGGCCTCGAACTGCTTCACATCCTTGGCGATGGGCGCAAAGACGCGCCGGACATTGCCGAAGGCGCCCTTCATGGCCTCGGGAGCGGCGCCCATCTTGGCGTCGTCCATCCAGAACGCCCATTCGGCGGCCGGGACCATGACCTCGGCATTGGGGAACATCGCCGTGCCGTCCTTGAGGCGGAAGCCGTTGATGTGATCGCCGTGGAAATGGCTGAACACGACGGCCGAGACGTCCTTGGGATCGAAGCCGGCGGCCTTGAAGTTGGCGGCCCAGGCGCCCGAGGTCGGCGCGCCGGAATCGCCATTGCCGGTGTCGATCAGCGTGAGCTTGCCGCCCTGCTGGATCGCCAGCGTCGTGAAGGAGATGTTCAGCGCGTCGGCGGGCAGGAAGGCCTGCTCCATCGCCTTCTTGACGTCGGCGAGTTCGGCGTTGCGGACGAAGCCCTCGAGCGGACGGCGGGCGAAGCCGTCATTGATGGCGGTGAGCGTGATGTCGCCGATCTTGTAGCGATAGAATCCGGGGGCCTGGTTCACGGGAGCTCCTTGGGCATGGGCCGGGCCGAGCCCGGGCAGGTCGAATGTGGCGGCAGCGGCGAGGGCGCCCGCACCGGCGATCACGCCGCGGCGCGACAGATTGAGATCGGTCATCGTTGTTGTCTCCCTCGGCTCGGGCAGAGCCGGTGTCGGACCCTAGCGGGCGGCGCCCAGCGTTCAACGCCGGAGCGCTGTCGCAACGGCACGGACGGGGTCAAGTTTTCGTGAGGGCCGGTGGCCGCCCTCAAACGGGATCGCTCTCGCGTTCGGCGCGTGCGGGTGCAGGTGCTGCGGCGGCAGGGCCGCCGGCGAAGGCGCGCAGCATCGCGGCGCAGAGCGCGAGCGCGCCGATCGTGCCGCTGGCCTGGCACTCGGCCACCAGCGCCTGGAAGGTCGCGGCTTCGTCGACGGCCATGGACTGCAGGCTCCAGCGCCAGTCGGGCGCCTTCTGCCGGAGCAGGCCGACGGCGACGTCGATGTTGGCACTGACGGAGCCGAGCGTCTTCCAGAGCGAGCCTTCCTGGTAGATGCCGCCCGGCGGGGTGCGGCGACCGACCAGATGGCTCGGCTTGCGCCGGACGTTGAAGCCCAGCGCCTCGTAGATGTCCGCGTCGAGCGCGCGATCCGGCTTCTGCGCGGTTTCGCAGCGATCGGCGAGAGCGAGCAGATGTTCGGGGCGGTCCATGCAGGCCTGGTCTCGGACGGGGAAGGCGGAACGATCGTGTTTGTGACTCATGTCTGGCGAGTCACATCTCGTGTGTGACGCAAGATGCAGGCCCTGACAGGGCCTGTCCGGCGCGTCTCATGCATGCCCCGGCTTCGCGGAGCGGGTAGCGGGCGACAGGCCCAATGGTGCCGGCGGAGAGGATCGAACTCCCGACCTTCGGTTTACAAAACCGCTGCACTACCGCTGTGCTACGCCGGCGTCGTCGGCCTGGTCCGGTCCGGCCGGGCTCGACGGACTAGCGGTTAGCAGCCGGGTCCGTCCAGGGCAAGCGGGCCCTTCGGCGCAGGCGCCACCAGAACGATCCCGACAGAAAAGGCCCCGCCTGGTGAGGCGGGGCCCGGGTGTCGCCGAGAGGCGAGCGTCGCTCAGTTCTCGTGGGTGTTGATGTCGCGGTCCTTGGTCTCGGGCACGAGCAGCATGCCGATCACGAAGGTCGCGAGGGCGAAGACGATCGGGTACCAGAGGCCGTAGTAGATGTCGCCGGTGCCGGCCACCATGGCGAAGGCGGTCGCCGGCAGCAGGCCGCCGAACCAGCCGTTGCCGATGTGGTAGGGCAGCGACATGCCGGTGTAGCGGATGCGGGTCGGGAAGAGCTCGACCAGCGCCGCGGCGACCGGGCCGTAGACCATCGTCACATAGATCACGAGGATCGTCAGGATGGCGATGATCGTCAGCGACTGGCCGGTGGTCAGGGCGCTGAAGAAGCCGACCTTGACGATGCGGGCATCGCCCGGGGCCGGATAGCCGGCGGCCACGGCTTCCTTGGCAAGATTGGCCGCGAAGGAGCCGTCGATGGCGAGGTCCTTGCCGTTGACGGTGACCTTGGCCGGGGTGCCGGCGGGCGCCGGCGCCTGGGTGTAGACGATGGCCTGGGTGGCCAGCGTGCGGCGGGCGATGTCGCACGGCGCGGTGAAGGTGCGGATGCCGACCGGATCGAAGACCGAGCCGCAGGAGGCGGGGTCGGCCACGACCTGGACCTTGACGTTCTGATGCGCCGCGGCGAGGCCCGGATTGGCGGCCTTGGTCAGGGCGCCGAACAGCGGGAAGTAGGTCAGCGCCGCGATCAGGCAGCCGGCCAGGATGACCGGCTTGCGGCCGATGCGGTCCGACAGCGAGCCGAAGAAGATGAAGCCGCCGGTGCCGACGATCAGGGCCCAGGCGATCAGCACGTTGGCCGAGTAGAGATCGACCTTCAGGATGCTCTGGAGGAAGAACAGGGCGTAAAACTGGCCGGTGTACCAGACGACCGCCTGGCCCATGGTCAGGCCGAACAGGGCGATCAGCGCGATCCTGGCGTTCTTCCACTGGCCAAAGGCCTCGGTGAGCGGCGCCTTCGAGCCCGTGCCCTCTTCCTTCATCTTCTGGAAGGCCGGGGATTCCTGCATCTGCAGGCGGATCCAGACCGAGATGGCGAGCAGGAAGATCGAGAGCAGGAACGGAATGCGCCAGCCCCAGGCGGCGAACTCGGCCTCACCCATGTTGACGCGGATCACCAGGATGACGAGCAGCGAGAGCAGCAGGCCGAGCGTCGCGGTGGTCTGGATCCAGGAGGTGTAGAAGCCGCGGCGGCCGACCGGAGCGTGCTCGGCGACATAGACGGCGGCGCCGCCATACTCGCCGCCCAGCGCCAGGCCCTGAAGCATGCGCAGCGCAATCAGGATGACCGGAGCCGCCCAGCCGATCGTGGCGTAGCTCGGCAGCAGGCCGACCAGGAAGGTCGAGGCGCCCATGATCACGATGGTGACGAGGAAGGTATACTTGCGGCCGATCAGGTCACCCAGGCGACCGAAGAAGAGCGCGCCGAAGGGGCGGACGAGGAAGCCCGCGGCGAAGGCGAGCAGCGCGAAGATGGCGCGGGTGTTGGGATCGAACGCCGAGAAGAAGTGCGCGCCGATCATCACGGCCAGCGAGCCGTAGAGGTAGAAGTCGTACCATTCGAAGACGGTGCCGAGCGACGATGCGAGAATGACGCGCTTCTCTTCCTTCGTCATGGGGCGTGGCGCGCTCTTCGCCCCCGATACGTTCGCTGCCATGCTCATGGCGATTCTCCCTGCGAGGTCTCCGGCAGCGGGACGATCCGCGCTGCCCGTTTGCCCACCGTCCTTGTTCGACGTGATTGCGGCGGAGGCGGAGGCGAAACCCGGTTCCGCGATCCGTCGGCGACAGGAATGCGCGCGGAAAATTTCAAGTTCAATCAAGCACTTGGTCTTGCATAATTGGTCGTACGACGATGGTCTCAGATGGAACGAGTCCGCGAATCCGCTTCCCAGCCCGGCGTGAGCGCCTATAGTCGACGGCGGAGGCCTGAGGATGCGGAGAAGGAGGAGCGCCATGCTGCGCGCCACGACGATCTGTCTCGGCCTGACGATGACGGGCCTTTGCGTTCCGCTTGACTGGACTGCGGCGCAGGCTGCGGGGCCGGCATCCCGATCCTTCGCGACCGCTGCTCCGACCGTCCAACGGGGTGCGGCGGTTCACCAGCGCCTGACACGCGACCGCTGGGTCCGCACCGATGCCGGACGCTTCCGCGATGGCCATGGCCGCCGCTACGGACGCGGCCCGCTGGCCGCCGTGGGCTATCCGGGTGCCTGGAGCGTCCCGGCCGGCGGCACCTCCTCCCACGCGCTCGATGCCGAGCGCCCGGTGGATCGCCAGTCCTTCGAGCACATGCCGGTGCGGATGGGCATCGCGCGTGCGCCGACGCCCGAGCCGACGCTGTACCGCCTCGAAGGGCGGCGCGACCGCCCGGCGACCCGCGTGATCCGGATCAACGATCCCGAGCCGCGGCAGGGCCGGCGCAGCCGCTTCGCCCATGCCGAGACGGGCGCGCTGCTGCTGGTCGTGCCCGGCCGCTGAGGCCGGGCCGGCTCAGCGGCGCCGGCTGGCGGCGTAGAGCGCGATCGCGGTGGCGTTGGAGACGTTGAGGCTGGTGATCGCGCCCGGCACCTCGAGCCGTGCGACCTGGTCGCAGAGCTCGCGCGAGCGCTGGCGCAGGCCCTTGCCCTCGGCGCCCATCACCATGACCAGCGGGCGCGTCAGGGTCACGTCCTCGAAGGCGACCTCGCCATCCGAATCGAAGCCGATGCGCTGGAAGCCGCGCTTGCCGAGCTCGGCGAGCGCGTCGCCGAGATTGCGCACGGCGATCAGCGGGACATGCTCGAGCGCCCCGGAGGCCGACTTGGCCAGCACGCCCGTTGCGGCCGGGGAGTGGCGGATGGTCACGATCACGGCTGCGGCCCCGAAAGCGGCGGCCGAGCGCAGGATGGCGCCGACATTGTGGGGATCGGTGATCTGGTCGAGCGCCAGCACGATCGCGTCGTCGGGCAGGCTGTCGAGATCGAGCGAGGGCAGGGGATCGCAGACCAGATAGAGCCCCTGATGCACCGAATCGGGGGTGAGCAGCCGGTCGATCTCGGAGGGGCGCACGATTTCCGCCTGCAGCGGCAGCTCGCCAACCTCTTCTTCAAGGCGCTTGAGGCCGTTTTCGGTGGCGAGCAGCCGACGATGGCGACGCTTGGGATTGCGCAGGGCCTCGATCACCGGGTGTACGCCGTAGAGCACGGCCTCGTCGATGTCGCCGGGGCGGTGGTGCAGGGTGCCGTCGGCGCGGCGCGGGCTGGTCTGGCGCGGGCCGTCCCCGCGCGCACCCTCGCGGCGCGGCCGGTCGCGATCCGGCCGATCACGATCCGATTTCGGGCGGAACGGTGCTGGCATGGGGGTTCTCCTGCAGTGCTCGCGCATGCCCTGACATGACATCCCCGGCTTGACCAGCATGGAAATGGCCCGGCGCTTCACCATGCCGGCGAGGCCGGTGGCTTTTTGGCGTTGACAGGGGGCGGCCCGGTCACCATAAGTCCGGCCGCGCCTGTCGCCGTCACACCAGTGACACGAGAGAGACGCCCGCGGCCAAGCCGCTGGCGGCGCAGGCGGGGGAATGTCCCGAGCGGCAAAGGGGGCGGACTGTAAATCCGCTGGCTATGCCTTCGCAGGTTCGAGTCCTGCTTCCCCCACCATCTTTCTCCAAGCCGCCTTCGCCGGGGCGCGCCGCCGCGGCTCAGCCCGGCTCCACCTCAGACCATGGGGCACACCAGCGGGCCCGTATTGTGCGAGCGCCGCGGGCGGCGCGCAGTCCGCCTTTTGCACGGGTCGACCCTGCGGCGGGGCCGGGGCGATTGCCCTCGTGCCGAAACCGTGTCCTATTTCCGTAAAGGCCGGGCCGGCACAGCGCCAGCATCAGAGCGGAGCGGGGGGATGGTGACCAGCAACGTCAAGAACAGGCTGCGGCTTTCGCCCCTGTCCAGCGTCGCAGCCCTGGCGCTTGCCGCGGGGCTCGGCGGGTGCCTCTCGGGCGGGGACGAGCCGCGGGCGCCGCAGGCGCAGGTCGTCGCCTCCGCCGCGGCGCCGAGCACGATCAGCGTCGACACCGTGATCGGGCGATGGGGCATCGCGTCCTTCCACAACGAGAAGGATCGCAAGCGCACGGAGGGGCAGGCGCAGGCGGCCTGCAACCAGCCCTATGTCATCACCAAGGGGCCGCGCGACGGCGTCATGATGCATGTCGCCGATGACGCCAAGCTCTATGAGCTCAGGCTCAAGGCCGGGCCCGGCGGGCGCAACTTCCTCGGTTTCGAGGCCCCGCCCGGTGATCTCCAGGACCGTGAGATCCTGTCCGCGACCGACTCGATGCTGGTGATGCGCTTCGTCGATCCCGACGCCCATCGCCGCTACGGCACCTTCATCTATGTGCGCTGCCGCTGACGGGAGGAGGCTGCTCATGACGATAGCGACGACGTTTTCGCTCCGCCTGCTGCGCGGCGCCGCAGGGCTCGCAGCCCTTTTCGCCCTGTCGCAGCCGGGCGTGGCCCAGCCGCGGCCGCCCGCCGCCGTCCAGCAGACGATGGATATCGGCGACGAGCCAGGCCGGGTCTCGACCGAGGAGGTCAGCATCACGGAGGGCCCCTTCGCGCGCCAGATGGTGCTGTTCCGCTCGAACGAGCCACCGGGCACCGTGATCATCCATTCGGCCGAGCGCTTCCTCTATGTCGTGCAGGGCAATGGCCGTGCGCTGCGCTACGGCATCGGTGTCGGCCGCGAGGGCTTCCAGTGGTCGGGCCTGGTGCAGGTCAGCCGCAAGGCGGAATGGCCGGACTGGCGGCCGCCGCCGGAGATGCTGCAGCGGCAGCCCTATCTGCCGCGCTTCATGGCGGGCGGCCCCGGCAATCCGATGGGCGCACGCGCGCTCTATCTCGGCTCGACGGTGTTCCGCATCCACGGCACCAACCAGCCCGAGACGATCGGCGAGGCGATTTCCTCCGGCTGCTTCCGCCTCGCCAATGGCGACATCGCGGATCTCTACGAGCGGGTGCCGCTCGGGACCAAGGTGATCATCCGTCATCAGGCGACGCTGTAGCGCGCGGGCGCGCCCAGACCACAGGCCCAGGGGGAACGTCATGTCGCAGGTCTCATCGCTTCGCCGGTTCACGCTGGGTCTGCTCGCCGCGGTCGCGTCCGCCGCCGCGCTCGCGCTGCCGGCCGCGGCCAGCACGCTGGCGACGGTCAAGCAGCGCGGCGTCCTCCATTGCGGCGTCAGCGAGGGGCTGAACGGCTTTTCCGCCAAGGACGCGCAAGGGGCGTGGTCGGGCTTCGACGTCGATTTCTGCCGGGCGCTGGCGGCCGCCGTGCTGGGCGATCCACAGAAGGTCAGCTTCACGCCGCTCTCGGCGAGCGAGCGCTTCGACGCGCTCAAGGCGGCGAAGGTCGACCTGCTCTCGCGCAACTCGACCTGGACGCTCGGACGCGAGGCTGAACTCGGCCTCGCCTTCGCCGGCATCACCTATCATGACGGGCAGGGCTTCCTGGCGAAGCGGGCGCTCGGCGTCGACGGGGCGCTGGCGCTCGACAAGGCGAAGATCTGCGTCGAGACGGGCACGACCTCGCAGGCCAACCTCGCCGACTTCTTCCGGGCGAACTCGCTGACCTATGAGGAAAAGCCCTTCGGCAGCGCCGCCGAGGCCTTCAAGGCCTTCGAGGCCGGCACGTGCGACGTCCTCAGCCGCGACCAGTCGGCGCTCTATGGCGAGAGGCTGAGGCTGGCCAAGCCGGGCGAGGCGATCGTCCTGCCGGACGTGATCTCGAAGGAGCCGCTCGGCCCGGTCGTGCGCAGCGACGATTTCGCCTGGTTCACGGTTGTGAAATGGGTGAATTTCGCCCTGGTCAATGCCGAGGAACTGGGCATCTCCACCACCACCATCCCGGCTGCGCTGGCCTCGCAGAAGCCCGATGTGCGCCGCTTCACCGGCGCCGAGGGCGGCTTCGGCAAGGCGCTGGGGCTCGATCCGGACTGGGCGGTCAAGGCCGTGCGGGCGGGCGGCAATTATGCCGAGATCTATGAGCGCAATCTCGGGACCGGCTCGAAGCTCGCCATCCCGCGCGGGCTCAACCAGCTCTGGAGCATGGGCGGTGTGCTCTATGCGCCGCCGCTGCGCTGAAACCCGACGCTGAAAGGGCGGAGGCTGTCGCCCGGGCTGCGCCTCAGCGGCGATCGTCCGCCGCGGTGGGCGCGGCGAGGCTGCGGTAGAGCGCATTGGCCCGGCTCAGATGGTCCGTCATCGCCCGGGCCGCGGCCTCGCCATCGCCCGCCGCGATCGCATCATGGATGCGCTGGTGCTCGGCCAGCGTCAGGCGTTCGGCGCCCGGTGCCCGCACCAGCGTGACATAGGATGCACCGAGCCAGCCCAGCATCGCCTCGACCGCGGCGGGGAAGACCGGGTTGCCGCTCATCACCGCGATCTGACGGTGAAAGGCGATGTCGCGGCTGAGGAAGTCGTCGAGCCCTGCCGCCTGGTGCTCCTCGAGGCACTGGCGCAGCAGGGCGAGGCCGGCCGCATCGGCGCGCTGGGCGGCGAGCCGGGCGACGCCGGCTTCGAGCAGGATGCGCGCCTCCTTGAGGTGCTCCAGCGCATCGGGATCGACGCTCAGCAGATAGCGCGCCGACTCGGCCATCTGCCCGACGATGCCCTGCGCGGTCGGCAGCAACACGCGCGCCCGCTCGCCATGGCTGATCCCGATGATGCCGGCGCGCTCCAACTGCTGCAGCGCCTCGCGGATCGAGGGGCGGCCGACGCCATAGGCGTCCATCAACTCGCGCTCGGAGGGCAATTGCGCACCCGGCGCGAACTCGCCGGCGCGGATGCGGGCCATCAGCCGGTCGAGGACCTCCTGATGCAGCTTGCGGCGGGGGATCGGCTCGGTCGTCACGGGGCGCTCGTCAAAGGCGGGAGACATCATTCATTATGTCATCATACCAGATTGACCGCCAAGCACTGTTGTGGGACGAACTCATCATACCAGTTGGGGAGGTCACGATGACGGTGGTGGCTCTGTTCGGAGCGGGCGGCAAGATGGGCATGCGGCTGGGCCGCAATCTCGCGGCCTCGCGTTTCACGATGCGGCCGGTCGAGGTCAGCCCGGCCGGGCAGGAGCGGGTGCGCGCCGCCTTCGGGCTCGATTGCCTCGAGGCCGAGGAGGCGATCGCAGGGGCGGAGGTGGTCGTGCTGGCCGTTCCGGACACCCATGTCGGCGCGGTGGCGACGATGCTGCTGCCGAAGCTGGCCTCGGGTACGATCGTTGTGATCCTCGACGCTGCCGCGCCCCATGCCGGGCATCTGCCGGAGCGGGCCGACATCACCTATTTCGTCACCCATCCCTGCCACCCGCCGATCTTCAACGACGAGACCAACCCGGCCGCCAAGGCCGACCATTTCGGCGGCATCGCGGCCAAGCAGCACATCGTCAATGCGCTGATGCAGGGGCCTGAAGAGCATTACGCGCTCGGCGAGGAGGTCGCGCGGGCGATCTGGGCGCCGGTGATGCGCTCGCACCGCGTCACGGTCGAGCAGATGGCGATCCTGGAGCCTGGCCTGTCCGAGACCGTCTGCGCCACGCTGCTCGACGCGATGCGCGAGGCGATGGAGGAGGCGATCGCCCGCGGCGTCCCGCGCGAGGCGGCGCGCGACTTCCTGCTCGGCCATATGAACATCCTCGCCGCCGTCACCTTCGAGCAGGTGCAGGGCGTGTTCTCGGACGCCTGCAACAAGGCGATCGTCTTCGGCAAGGACACGATCCTGAAGCCGGACTGGAAGCGGCTGTTCGAGCCGGAGGAGATCGCGGCGAGCGTGCGCCGCATCACCTGACGGATATCTGCCGTCCGCCCCTTGACCTTCCCATGATGGGAAGCCCCATCTCCGGCTCCGATGCGACAGTCGGAGCCTGAGCCGATGACCCTGACCGATCTCCGCAAGCCGGACGGCGCGACGACGCTTGCGATCCCCGTCGAGGGGATGAGCTGCGCCTCCTGCGTCGGGCGCGTCGAGAAGGCGATCCTGGCCGTCCCGGGCGTCCGCGAGGCGTCCGTCAATCTCGCGACGCAGCGGGCGAGCGTCGGGCTCGACGCCGATGCCGGCGTGGCACCCGTCCTCGCCGCGATCCGGGCGGCCGGCTACACGCCGCAGGAGGACGAGACCGATTTTTCCGTCGAGGGGATGAGCTGCGCCTCCTGCGTCGGGCGAGTCGAGCGGGCGCTGCTTTCCGTGCCCGGCGTGGTGGAGGGCAGCGTCAACCTCGCGACGGGCCGCGCCCATGCGTGCCATGTCGGCGGGCAGGGCACGGTGGCGGCGATCGCGGCGGCCCTGGCTGAAGCCGGCTATCCGGCCGAGCCCGTGCGGGAGGCCGGCGTCCAGGCCGATCGCGACAGTGCGCGGCGCGCGGCCGAGCTGGCGGGGCTGCGCCGCGACCTGACCCTGGCCGCACTGGCGACGCTGCCGATCGTCGTGATCGAGATGGGCTCGCATCTCTCCGACACGCTGCATCACGCGCTGGCGGAGAGCTTTGGCGCGGCCAACCTGCGCATCGCGTCCTTCATCCTGGCGAGCCTGGTGCAGTTCGGGCCGGGCCTCCAGTTCTTCCGGAAAGGAGGGCCGGCGCTGCTGCGCGGCGCACCCGACATGAACTCGCTCGTCATGCTCGGCACCACGACGGCCTATCTCTATTCGGTGGTCTCGACCTTTGCGCCCGCGCTGCTGCCGGCCGGGCTCGACCACACCTATTTCGAGGCTGGCGCGGTCATCGTCACGCTGATCCTCTTCGGCCGCTATGCCGAGGCCCGGGCCAAGGGCCAGACCGGTGATGCGATCCGCCGGCTTTTGAAGCTGCAGGCCAAGACGGCTCTCGTGCTGCGCGAGGGCCGCGAGCAGGAGTTAGCCGTCGCACAGGTGCGGCCCGGCGACATCGTGCTGGTGCGCCCCGGCGAGCGGCTGCCGGTTGATGGCGAGGTGGTCGAGGGGGCCTCCTTCGTCGACGAATCCATGCTGACCGGCGAGCCGATTCCCGTGGAGAAGGCGGTCGGCTCCACGGTGATCGGCGGCACGGTCAACGGGACCGGCGCCTTCCGCTTCCGCGCGACGCGCATCGGCGCGGACACGCTTCTGGCGGGAATCGTGCGGACGATGGAGGCAGCCCAGGCCTCGAAGCTGCCGATCCAGGCGCTGGTCGACAAGGTGACGATGTGGTTCGTGCCGGCCGTCATGGCCGCCGCGCTGCTGACCTTCGGGGTTTGGCTCATCTTCGGGCCGAGCCCGGCGTTGTCGCTGGCGATCGTCAATGCGGTGGCGGTGCTGATCATCGCCTGTCCCTGCGCGATGGGGCTGGCGACGCCGACCTCGATCATGGTCGGCACCGGCAAGGCGGCGCAGATGGGCGTGCTGTTCCGGCGCGGCGAGGCGCTGCAGGCCCTGCGCGACGTCACGGTCGTCGCGCTCGACAAGACCGGCACGATCACGCGGGGCAAGCCCGAACTGACGGATGTCGAGGTCATCGAGGGCTTCGCGCGCGATGAGGTCCTGCGGCTGGTGGCGGCGGTCGAGACGCGCTCGGAGCACCCGATCGCGCAGGCCATCGTAACCGCGGCCCGCGATGGCGGCCTTACCCTGGCCGAGCCCGCCGCCTTCGCCGCCGAGCCCGGCTATGGCGTGACGGCCACCGTCCAGGGGCGGGCGCTGCTCGTTGGAGCCGACCGGCTGCTGGTGCGGGCGGGCATCGACCTGTCCCCCTTCGCCGCCACGGCGGCGCGGCTCGGCGGGGAGGGCAAGTCGCCGCTCTATGCGGCCATCGATGGGCGGCTCGCCGCGATCCTCGCCGTCTCCGACCCCGTCAAGGACACCAGCCGCGAGGCGCTCGAGGCCCTGCGGGCGCAGGGCCTGCGGATCGTGATGATCACCGGCGACAACCGGCGCACCGCCGAGGCGATCGCGCGCGGCCTGCCGGTCGACGAGGTCGTGGCCGAGGTGCTGCCCGCCGGCAAGGTCGCGGTGATCGAGCGGCTGCAGGCGCAGGGCGCCCGCGTCGCTTTCGTCGGCGACGGCATCAACGATGCGCCGGCGCTGGCGAAGGCCGATGTCGGGCTCGCCATCGGCACCGGCACCGACATCGCCATCGAGAGCGCCGATGTCGTGTTGATGTCGGGCGATCTGCGCAACGTGGCGAACGCGGTGGCGCTGTCGCGGGCGACGCTGCGCAACATCGCCGAGAACCTGTTCTGGGCCTTCGGCTATAATGCGGTGCTGATCCCGGTCGCGGCCGGGGTGCTCTATCCGACCTTCGGCATCCTGATGTCGCCGATGGTGGCCGGCCTCGCCATGGCGCTCTCCAGCGTCAGCGTCGTCGCCAATGCGCTGCGGCTGCGCGGTTTCCGGCCGCCGCTCGCGGCGCATGGCCGGGCTGCGGCGGCGGCCTGAGCGCAGCTGAAAAAGGCGCTTGAACCTCTAGTGGCTACAGGAAGTAGGGTCTGGCCGGTTCGCGATTCACGACGCCCGGTGCCCCATGTCCCAACCCGATTCCGCTCTCGCCCCGAAGGTCCCTGACGCCGTCGCTGTGGCGCCGGCCTCCTGCGGGTCCGCCTGCTGCGGCGGCCATGATCATGCGCCGCCTCCCGCTGCGGCCGCGAGCGCCCGGCATAGCCACGGCCCGGGCTGCGGCCATGATCACGACCACGACCACGAGCACGCGCATGCGCATGCGGCGCAACCGGCCGAAGCATTGCCGGAGCATGAGCCGGGCGCGCTGCTCTGGCAGGTGCAGGGCATGGATTGCGGCAACTGTGCCCAGACCCTCCGCGCCGCGCTGGAGCGCCTGCCGGGCGTCTCCGACATCCGCATTTCCGTGACCAAGGAGACGTTGGCGCTGCGCCTCGACGAGGGGCTGACCCGGCCCGAGGCGATCGAGAGCCGGATCGCGACGCTGGGCTACAAGCCGAGCCGGCTCGCGGCGACGGAAGTCGCCCCGCTGCGGCGCGAGGCGCCTTCCGCGTGGTGGCGCCAGTCCAAGGGGCGGCTCGCCATCGCCTCGGGCGCGCTGGTCGCGCTGGCCTATCTGGTCGGCGTGTTCGCGCCGGGCTGGCACGACCCGCTCTTCATCACTGCGGGCCTGATCGCGGCGGCTCCGGTGGCGCGCCGGGCGATCGTCTCGGCACGGGCCGGCGCGCCCTTCACCATCGAGATGCTGATGACGATCGCGGTGGCCGGCGCGCTCGTCATCGGCGCGGCGGAGGAGGCGGCCATCGTCGTCTTCCTGTTCTGTGTCGGCGAGGTCCTGGAGGGCGTCGCCGCCGAGAAGGCGCGCTCCGGCATCCGCTCGCTCGCCGCGCTGGTGCCGCAGACCGCCTGGCTGGAGGAGGGCGGCTCCGTCCGCGAGGTCGCCGCGGAGACCCTGCGCATCGGCCAGAGCGTGCTGGTGCGCCCGGGCGACCGCATCCCGGCCGACGGCACGGTGCTGACCGGCGCCTCCAGCGTCGACGAGGCGCCGATCACCGGTGAATCGATGCCCAAGGCCAAGGAGCCCGGTTCGGAGGTTTTCGCCGGCACGGTCAATCACGAGGCCGCATTGACGATCCGTGTCGGCCGCGCGGCGCAGGACACGATGATCGCGCGCATCGTCGCGCTCGTCGCCGAGGCGCAGGACGCCAAGGCGCCGACGGAGCGCTTCATCGACCGCTTCTCGCGGATCTACATGCCCTTCATCGTTGGGCTGTCGCTGCTGGTGGCGGTGCTGCCGCCGCTGCTCGCGGGCGGCGTCTGGGGCGAGTGGATCTATCGCGGGCTCGCTCTGCTGCTGATCGGCTGCCCCTGCGCGCTGGTGATCTCGGTTCCCGCCGCCATCGCGTCCAGCCTGGCCACGGCGGCGCGGCGCGGGCTCCTGATCAAGGGCGGGGCCGTGATCGAGGCGCTGGCGGGCGTCGACACCGTCGCCTTCGACAAGACGGGCACGCTGACGATCGGCCGCCCCGTCGTCACCGATGTCGTGGCGCTGGAGGGCGGTGCGCCGCAGGTTCTTGCGCTGGCGGCGGCGGTCGAGCGGCGCTCCAGCCATCCGCTCGCGGCGGCCATCGTCGCGCGGGCTGAAGCCGAGGCGGTGGCCCTCGTCGCGGCGGAGGATGTCGCGGCCGTGCCGGGCAAGGGCATGGCGGGCACGATCGGGGAGGCAGCCGTCTTCGTCGGCGCGCCGCGCCACGCCGCCGCCTGGGCTCCCCTGCCGGAGGCGGCCCTGGCGGCGATCGACCGGCTCGAAGGGGAGGGCAAGACCGTCGTCGTCGTGGTCAGTGCGGCGCGCGCCGTGGGGCTGCTGGCGCTGCGGGACGAGCCGCGGCCGGATGCGGCGGCGGCGATTGGCCGGCTCAATGCCATGGGTATCCGCCCGCTGATGCTGACCGGCGACAACCCGCGCGCAGCAGGGGCGGTCGGCGAGGCGCTCGGCGTCGCGGTCACCGCCGGGATGCTGCCCGCCGACAAGGCGAAGGCGGTGGCCGAGCTCGCCCGCGGCGGCCGCGTCGCCATGGTCGGCGACGGCATCAACGACGCGCCGGCGCTGGCCAGCGCGCAGGTCGGCATCGCCATGGGCTCGGGCACGCGCGTCGCGATCGAGGCGGCCGATGCGGCGCTGCTGCATGACCGCGTCGGCGACGTGCCGGCGCTGATCGGGCTGGCGCGGGCGACGATGGCCAATGTCCGCCAGAACATCGCGCTGGCGCTCGGCCTGAAGGCGCTGTTCCTCGTCACCACCGTCATCGGCGCGACGGGGCTGTGGGTCGCGATCCTCGCCGACACCGGCGGGACCGTGCTGGTCACGCTCAACGCGCTGCGGCTGCTCGGCTATTTCCGCAGCGAGGCCGCGACGGCGCGCACTGCGACGCCGGAAACGGCGCGGCCCGTGCTCGGAACGGGTTGACTTCCTGCCGCCGCTGGGGAATTTCGGAGGCAGCGCGGGTGTAGCTCAATGGTAGAGCAGCAGCCTTCCAAGCTGAATACCCGGGTTCGATTCCCGGTACCCGCTCCAGCCCCTTTCCCCATTGTCCGTCCGATGCCGCCGCTGCCTCGCGCAAGCCTTGCTGCATTGCGTCGCCATGCTAGATTCTATCCGGAGTAGAGGAGCGTGATGCGCTTGATCCGGGGTTGTCTGGCGGTGCTGTGCCTGATCGGTTGCGGGGGTGAGGCCCCGGCGCGCGACCTCGTCGGCAAGTTCGGCTATCTCGGCGAATGGGACGTGAGCGCGACGCTCTCCGAGGAGCGGGCGGGGCGTTCGGGCGCAGCCTCCCTGTCGGGCCCGCTGCTGATGAAGCACAATGCCGTCTGCGGGCCCGGCGAGACGCCGGAGAAGAGCGGCCAGATCCGCCTGACCCTGCGCGGCGAGCGCTACAGTGCCGAGATGACGCTGGCGGGCGCCTCCTGCCGCTTCTCCGGCACGCTCTCGCCGGAGCGCCACAGCTTCGTCGCCTGCGGCGGCGAGCAGCAAATTCCGCTGCGCCTGTGGTTCCGGGACGCCGGCTCTAGGGCTCCCTGACGACCCGGAAGCCGTTGGTGAAGAAGCGCACATCGGCCTCGTATTTGAAGCGGGCGGCCGAGCGCAGATAGCGCGGATCGTTGTTGAAGGAGCCGCCGCGCAGAACGCGCTCGCGGCAGCCCGGCGCGGTGAAGGCGCTGCCGTCGCGTGGGGTTGCGCGGTAGCTGTCGCTCCAGCAATCGGCGACCCATTCGGCGGCGTTGCCGGCCATGTCGAAGAGCCCGAAGCCGTTGGGCGGGAACAGCCCGGTCTCGACCGCCTGCCGGCGCGTCGGCTCGTTGCAGCCGACGCAGTTAGCGCGCTCCTTCACCAGCGTCGCACCCCAGGGATAGGTCGTGGTCGTGCCGCCGCGCGCGGCATACTCCCACTCCGCCTCGCTCGGTAGGCGGTAGCGCTTGCCGGTGCGGGTCGAGAGCCAGGCCAGATAGGCGTTGGCGTCGTTCCAGTGGATGTCGGTCACCGGGCGCTTGCCGCGGCCCAGCCCCCGGTCGTTGGGGCGATGGCTGCAGCCGCCCTGGTCGACGCAGGCGTCCCATTCGTCGAAGGTGACCTCGCGCACGCCGATGTGGAAGCCGTCGCGGATCGTCACCGTATGGACCGGCTTCTCGAACTCATAGAGCTCGTTGGCGCCCATCTCGAAGCTGCCGGGGCGGATCGCGACGAGCTCCGGGCAGTCGTCGCAGTCGCGCACCGTGCGGGCCGTGGCCGCGGCCGGCGGCGGGCCGGCGCGCGCGGCGGCTCGCGCAGCGAGGCGACAGGCGGCGCAGGCGCGGCGGGCGGGGCGGCGCCGTTCTGCCGCGCCAAGAATTGCTGTTCGCGCGTGCGGGCGAGGGCCGCGAAGCGCCCGTCGGGATAGGCGTTGAGATAGGCGCGGTACTCGGCCGGGTTCTCGCTGGAGCGGATCGACTCCCAGAAGGCGAGCTCATAGGCGTCCTGCCGCGCGGCGGGCGATTCCGGCGGCGGCAGCGGGATGACGGCGCGGTTGGTCTGCGCGATCTGCGCCGGGCGGGCGACCGGTGTGACGATGAGGCCCGCCGGCGGCTCGGAGGAGGTCCAGATCTGCTGGGCGCGGCGGGTCTGTCTCGCCACGGCGTCGCGGGTGCGGGCCAGCGCGGCCTGCATGTCGAGCCCCGGCGTGCGGATCGCCTTGACCCACTCGTCCACGGCCGGATTGCCGCGATCGGCCTGGGTGCGGCCCGGCGCGGCGGTGAACATCACGCTGATCGCCTCCATCCGGTCGATGGCGAGCAGGCCCCTGGACGGGCCGGCGAGGTCGGCCTGCCAGGGATTGTCGCGGCTGGCATCGAGGACGACGAGGGCGCTGGCCGGCCGCGCCACGATCAGCGCGTCGAGGAGCAGGTCGAGATCAACAGCCGCCTGGCCGATTTCGGCCGGGGAGCGCAGCCGTGCATCGACCGGAACGAGGAAGTTGCGCCCGCGCTGCTGCACCGCATGGCCGGCATAGAACACGACCGCCTGGGCGCCGCGGCGCAGCCTGGCGGAAAAGGCGGCGATCGCGTCCTGCAGGGCGGGGCCGCTCGCGTCCTCGGCGGTGACGACGTCGAAGCCGCCCTCGCGCAGGGCCTGGGCCACGGCGCGGGCATCGGCGGTGGCGCCGGCCACGGGCGAAAGCGGATAGGCGCCGTTGCCGATGACGAGGCCGACGCGCGCGGCCTCCGGCTCGCCCGACTGGGCCAAGCCCGGCGCGGCCGACAGCAGCGAGACGCAGACCGCCAGAGCCAGGCCGCGCAACCAGGACATGCCGTTCCTCATTTCCCTCCCAAATCCTCCCAACCGCATCGCGCCGCCTCAGCGCACATAGACCGTGATCTTGCGCGACATCACGGGAGGATCATGCGGGACGTGGTTATGGTCTCCCAGCAGGAGCTGCAAGGTGTGGCGGCCCTTGGGCAGGGTCACCACCACTTCGCTCTGGCCGTTGCCGAGATGGATGTTGTTGTAGTCGGCGGGAATGGGCTGGTCGGGCGGACCGGGCTCCGTGTTGATCAAGAGATGGTGATGGCCGGTGTTGGGCCATTCCGTGCCCGCGGGGGCGAGGCCCATCTCCTTGAGACCCATCCGGACGGTGAAGCGCTCGGGCACGCGCAGCCCGTCCAGGGGATAGTGGAAATAGACCTCCGCCCCCTTGGGCGCGGGATGCCGGCCCGAGGCCGACTGCGCGAGGGCGGGGTTTGCGCCAGCGGCCAGCGCCGCCAGCAGCGTGGCGGCAGCCAGCAGGGCGGCGAGGCCGCGGCGGGATCGGCGACAGGCGGTCATCGCCGCTTCTCCGGCCGTTTGCCGCCGGGCGCCACCGTCACCCGGATGCGCTCCGACAGGATCGGCGGATCATGCGGCACATGGTTCTCGTCGGTGAAGATCAGCTGCAGCGTGTGTTCGCCGCGGGGCAGGGTGATGCGCCGCTCGGTCTGCCCGCCGCCGAGATGGATGTGGTTGAGATCGGCGGGGATCGCCTCGTCGAGCGGCGGCGTCGGCGCGTTGATGATCAGGTGGTGGTGCCCGGTGTTGGGCTTGGCGACGCCGGCGGGCGCGACGCCCATGTTGCGCAGCCCGAAGCGGACGGTGCTGTTGGGGAAGATCACGTCGCCGTCGCGCGGGTAGATGAAATAGACGGCCGCGTCCGGCGGGGCGGGCGTCAAGGCGGGCTTGCCGTCCGGGCGGGTTGCCGGCTGTGCCGCCGAGGCCAGCTGCTCGCCCTCGACGACGCGCACCCGGATGCGCGGTGACATGAGCGGCGGATCATGCGGGACATGGTCGTGGTCGCCCAGCAGCAGCTGCAGCGTATGCTCGCCCGGTGGCAGCGTGATCTCGGCCTCGGTCTGGCCGCGCCCGAAATGGACATGGTTGAAGTCGCTGGGAATCTCGTGGTCGAGCGGCGGCAGCGCGGTGTTGATCAGCAGGTGGTGATGGCCGCCATTGGGATGCTTGGTGCCGGCCGGCGACAGCGCCACGCCCTCCGCGCCGAAGCGGATGATCGAGCGGGTCGGGATCGTCGCCCCATCGACCAGGTCGACGAAGAAGACCCGCGCGCCGGGGGCTGCCGCGACACGCGCCTGCTCCTGCGGCTCCTCGCCGACCTCGACGGTGATGCGGCGCGACATCACCGGTGGGTCGTGGGGCACGTGATCGTGATCGGCGAAGAGCAGTTGTAGCGTGTGGCGGCCGGCCGGCAGCACGACCTCGATCTCGGTCTGGCCGCTGCCGAGATGGAGGTGGTTGAAATCGCTCGGGATCGGCTGGTCGAGCGGCGGCAGCTCGGTGTCGATCAGGATATGGTGGTGGCCGGCATTGGGTTGCGGCAGGCCGGCGGGAGCGACCTCCATGCCCGAAAGCGCGAATCGAACGACGAATTTGCCCGGAAGGCGCGCGCCGTCGGCGATATCGACGAAATCGAGCCGGGCATCGGCCGGGGCCTTGCTGCGCGGCCGGGCCGCCTCCTGGGCGAAAGCCGGGGGAACGAACGCCGTCGCGGCGACGGCCAGCGTCAGGAGCACCGACATGACGCCGAGCCGAACCCTGTGCACCGGCCCTGTTCTCCCTTGCGCGCCCCAGCGCTTGAAAAGCTACCAGCGGCCGCCTCGCCCGGCAAGCCAAATAGCCTTTTCCTCAACGGTTTGCGTGTCATTGATGATGGCGTGGCACGGTGTCGCCGTCTGGATTTCCGGCGGCCGCTCCGCTAGATTGCATCGAGGAAGGACCGCATGATCCCGATCGCCCGGCTGCCTCTGCTGATGGGTCTCGCATTGCTGCTGCTGGCGTTGCCGGCGGCGGCGACGGAGCGCCGCGTCGCGCTGGTGATCGGCAACTCGACCTATGCCAACGCGCCCGTGCTGCCCAACACGGTGAACGATGCGCGCGACATGGTCGCCGCGCTGCGCAAGGTCGGCTTCGAGGTGGTCGACGGCGTCGACCTCGACAAGCGCGGCATGGACCAGGCGGTGACCCGGTTCGCGCGCCTGGCGCAGGATGCCGATGCCGCGATGTTCTACTATGCGGGGCATGGGCTGCAGTTCAACGGCGAGAACTATCTCGTGCCGGTGGAGGCGCGGGTCGAGGACGAGATCGGCGTCCAGTACGAGACGACGCGGCTCAACGACGTGGTGACGGCGCTGAACTTCTCGCGCGGCGTCAAGATCATGGTGCTCGACGCCTGCCGCAACAATCCGTTCGTGACCCATCTCGCCAGGCGCCAGGGCACGCGCAGCTTCGCCGTCGGCACCGGGCTCGCCCCCGTCGCGCGGGCGCAGGGCATGGTGATCGCCTATGCCACGCAGGCCAACGACGTCGCAGCCGACGGCGCCGGCCGCAACAGCCCCTTCACCGCCGCGCTGGTGCGCGAGATCGACCAGCCCGGCGTCGAGGTCGCGACCCTGTTCCGGCGCGTCCAGAAGAGCGTCTACGAGGCCACCAACGGCCGCCAGACCCCGGAACTCTCACTGTCGCTGCTCGGCGACTTCTACCTGAACCGCTCCGAGACCGACAGCGACGTCTGGGGGCGGATCCGGACGAGCGAGGACCCGGCCGTCTATCACGACTTCATCCGCCGCTATCCGACCAGCTTCTTCACCATCGATGCGCGCACGCGGCTCGACCTGCTCGAGCGCCGCGCCGACGAGACGAGGGAGCGCGACCAGCTTGCCCGCGACTTCGCGGCGCGCGAGCGCGCCCTGCTGGAGCGCGTCGAGCGGGCCGAGCGGGTGCGCCAGCAGGCGGCGACCGACCTCGCCAAGCGCCAGACCGAAGCCTCGCTGACGATCGCGCCGCCGCCCGGCGCCGCGGCGCGGACACCCCCGGCGCCCTCTTCGGGCACGGTGCGGCCGGTCGCGATCCCGCCGGCGCGCGAGCAGGCCGAGCGCGACCGCCTCGCCGAGGAGGTTTCGCGGCGGGACCGCGAGCTGGCCTCGCTCGAGACCGAGAAGAAGCGGCTCGCCGATGAGCGGCTGCTGATGGAGCAGGCGATGGCGGCGCGGATGGGCACGCTGACCATGTCGGTCCCGGCGCAGCCGAGCCTCTCGCTGGGGGCGACGGCCACGGGGCCGGAGCGTTCGCTGAACGGGCGCCCCGCGGCCGAGCCGGCCACCAGCACGGTCGCGCCGGGCGCGCGGCCGCAGGCGGCCCGGGCCCCGGCGACGCGGCCGAGTGCCGCGACCTGCAGCGAGATCCTGCTGCGGGCGCAGCTCGGCGAACTGACGGCGCAGGCCAAGGAGCAGCTGCAGCTGTGCCGGTGACATCATTCGTCCGCACCCGCTCTCGCGGTGGAGCCGCCCTGCTGCGGCTGGCGCGGATCGTCCTGGCGATCGCGCCCCTGGCCGTCCTTCCGGCTCCGGCCGGGGCCCAGCCTGCGGCGCCGACGCCCGTGCCGTTCCCCGAGGCGCTGCAGCGGGCGGCGACCGAGCTCTTCGGCAGGGCTGCGATCACGGGCGACCGCGTCGAACTGGTGATCGATCCGCTGATCGACGCCGCGTCGGGGGCGCAATCGGCCGCGACGCGCGCGATGCAGCAGAGGCTCGTCGAGATCGTCCGGACCTCGTATCCGCGCTTCGTCGTGCAGCCGTTCACGCCCGAGGTTCTGGCGCGCAATCCGGTCGTGCTCGTCGGGACCTTCACGGCGATCAGTCAGGCCGGCAACGAGGCCCCGCCCGACGCGTTCCGGATCTGCCTGAGCCTGGCTGATCTCGCCTCGCGCACCGTGGTCGCCAAGGGCGTGGCCCGTGCCACGCCCGAGGATGTCGACGTCACGCCGACACCCTATTTCCGCGACGTCCCGGTCTGGGCGAAGGACCAGGCGACCGACGCCTATGTGAAGACCTGCCAGGGCACGCCGATGGGCGGGCGGCTGGATCCGGCCTATGTCGACCGGCTGCCGGCGAATGCGCTGATCCAGGACGGCATCGCCGAATACGAGGCGCAGCGCTTTCGCGAGGCGCTCGCCTTCTACCGCACGGCGCGCAAGCTGCCGGGCGGCGACCAGCACCGCGTGCGCGTCGGCACCTACCTCGCCAATGCGAAGCTGGGCCGCCGCGACGACGCGGTCGATGCCTTCGGCGATCTCGTCGACTACGGGCTGAGCACCGAACAGCTGTCGGTCCGGCTGCTGTTCCGGCCGGGCTCCACGCAGTTCATCGACAATCCGCAGACGACCGAGCCCTATCCGATGTGGCTGAGCCAGATCGCGACGCGCGTGCGCCAGAAGAACGCCTGCCTCGAGATCGTCGGCCACACCTCGCGCACGGGGCCGCCATCCCTGAACGAACGGCTCTCGGTGCTGCGGGCGCAGTTCATCATGGACCTGCTGCTGACCGGAATGCCCGATGGCCGCAGCCGGATGATCGCGAGCGGGCGCGGCTTCCGCGACAATCTGGTCGGCACCGGCAAGGACGATGCGAGCGACGCGCTCGACCGGCGGGTGGAGTTCAAGGTCATCGGCTGCTGAGCGCACGGATCCAGGCCCGCCGGCGCCATCCATCCGGCGCCGCGGTCTTTCCAGGTCCGGGCGGGCGTCGGCTCCTTCGAATGGATGAGGCGCTTCGCCGCTGTCCGGGGTCCGATGCGGCTCCAGGCAAGGCGGCGTCCGGGAACAGGCGGCGGGCATGAACGACATGGCGACCAATCCCTATGACGCGGTCGCCTATCCAGGCCACGCCTTCGAGCAGACGCATCCGGCCAGGCTGGCGACGATTGCGCATTTCCACGGCATGCAGGCGGCGCCGTCGCATGCGATGCGGGTTCTGGAGCTGGGCTGCGGCCGCGGCGGCAACCTGATCCCGATGGCCGCGCAGCACCGCGAGAGCCGCTTCGTCGGCATCGATCTCAGCGGCAGCGCGATCGCGGAGGCGAAGCGGGCGACGGCGGAGCTCGGCCTGGAGAATGTCGTCTTCCACCATCGTGACATCCTCGCGGTCGGGCCGGAGCTCGGCAGCTTCGACTACATCCTCGTCCATGGGGTCTACTCCTGGGTGCCGGATGCGGTCCGCGAGGCGATCATGGCCCTCATCGGCGGATTGCTGGCGCCGCAGGGCATCGCCTATGTCAGCTACAACGCGCTGCCGGGCTGCCGCCTGCGTGATCTCGCCCGCGACGTGATGCTCTACGCCACGCGCGACGTCACCGAGCCGACCGAGCGGGTGCGCGTGGCGCGTGCCGCGCTCGCGGCCTTCGCCGCGGCGAGCGACGGCGAGACCTTCCACGGGGCGGCTCTGCGGCAGCGCCTGACCCAGTTGGCGGATACGCCCGACAACGTCCTCTACCACGACGATCTCAACCCGATTGCGCGGCCCTTCGCGCTGCATGAGGTGCTCGACGCGGCGCAACGGCACGGGCTGCAGTTCCTGGCCGAAGCCTCCTTTCCCAACATGTTCGCGGCGGCGAAGGGCCCGGCCCAGGCGATGCTCGCGACCATTCCCGCCGAGCAGGGGGTCTTGAGGGAACAGACGGTCGACCTGCTGATCGGCCGCGCCTTCCGCGAGACGCTGCTCTGCCGCGACGGAATCCCGCTGCGGCGCGTCATCGGCCCGGGTTCGCTCGCGCCCTACCATGTTGCCGCGCATGCGACGCTGGTCGAGCCGGGCGAGGGCGAGGAGGGCAGGCCGGGCATCGACCGGTTCGAATTCGAGGGGGGCGTGCGGCTCTCCGTCGACCTCCATATGTGCAAGGCGGCGCTGCGGCGCCTGAGCCAGGCCTGGCCCGGCAGCATCGCCTTCGACACGCTCGTCAGCCAGGCGGTGGCCGATGTCGGCGCGGCGCTCGAGCCGGATCGGGCCGGGCAGGTCGCCCGTCTCGAGGAGGCGCTGATCGCCATCTTCAAGGCCGGGCTGCTCGACATCAAGCTGGAGCCGCCGCCGCTGACGACGGCGGTGGCCGAGCGGCCGTGCGCCAGCATGGTGGCGCGCTGGCAGGCGCAGACCTCGCGGGAGGTCGCCAATCTGCGCCATCGCACGGTGGGGCTGGACGGGATCGTCGGGCGAAAATTCGTCACTCTGCTCGATGGTTCGCGGACGCCTGAGATGCTGCTGGCCGATCTCAACGCGTTCCTCGACGAGATCCATGCCTCGGGAGCCGATGTCGCGGATGTGCCGCGGCGTGCGACGGCGGAGCAGGTGGCCATGCATCTGAAGGATGTGGCGCGGCTCGGCCTGCTCTATCCTTGAGCGGCGCGACGGCGATTGTCGCCGCCAGCACCGGTGCCTATGCTGACGCAGCGGCAGACTGGGTCGGCAACCGTTCGCCGGCGCTGCGGCCGAGGCGGAGGGCCGGCCGGGTGAGGGCCGATGGGTGAACGCTTCAAGCAGTTCCAGGCCGTGTTTCCCGAGGAGGCCTGCCTCGACGCGCTGATGCGCGCGCGTCATGGCGGCACGCAGCTGACCTGCGCCGCCTGCGGCCGTCCGAGCCATTTTCAGCCCCGGGTCAAGCTGCGCGCCTTCGCCTGCGAGCATTGCAACTACCTGGTCCAGCCCGGAGCCGGCACCGCGCTCGACAGCCGCCGCACGCCGCTGCAGCTCTGGTTCTTCACGCTGCGGGTCAGCGCCGAGCAGGGCCCGAAGGCGGCGGCGGGCGCCGTCGAGCGCGAGGCGGGTGTGCCGGCGCTGACCGCGCGGCGGCTGGTGAGCGACCTCGCGGCGCTGGAGGCCCAGGGGGCCGACTGGTTCGTGGTGCTGCGCCGGCGCGTGGCCGGCGAGGCGGCGCCGACGGCCCCGGTTTCGCCCGGGCCGGCTTCGACCGCTGCCGGGGCGGAGGGTGCGGCGCCGTCCCGTGCCGCGATGGCGCCTGTGTCCGGCGCGGGAGGCTCCGGCCGGGCGACGATGATCGCGCTGACGGCCGGCATCGCCTGCCTCGCGGTGGCCGTGCTCGGCGTCGCGCTCGTCAAGCTGCGGCAGCCGGAGGCGCCGCGCGATCCCGAGACGGTCGCGGTCGCCAGCGCGCCCGCGCTGCAGACGGCGGCGCGTCCCTCGCTGATCCTGTCCTCGGTCGAGAGCGATCTGGAGGCGGCGCGCGAGGCGACCGAGTTCGCGCTCAGGGCCGATCCCAGCCTGGCGGCGATCAAGGAGCAGGCGGACGGCCCGCCGGAGATCCCGGTCGTGCCACTGACGCAGCCGCCGTCCAACATCCTGCTGGTGCCGCCGAAGCTGCCCCCGGGCCAGGCGGCGCCGGGCCCGCGCTCGCGGATTCCGCAGGCGCCGATCACGACCGGCGGCGACCCCGAGCAGTTGCTGACCTTCGGGCCGATCCGGATCCGGCGGCATCTCGTCGAGACGATCGTGCGTGCCGGCAAGGTGGTGGGTGCGGATCCGACGCTGCTGATGGCGGTGGCGGACAAGGAATCGTCGTTCTCGACCTCGGTTCAGGCCAAGACATCCTCGGCCACCGGCCTCTACCAGTTCATCGAGCAGACCTGGCTCGGCGTCGTCAGCGAATTCGGAACGAAGCACGGTCTGGCGGCGGAGGCGAAGCTGATCGGGCGCAATGGCCGCCAGTTCGTCGTCGCCGATGCGGCCGAACGCCAGCGCATCCTCGATCTCAGGCGCGAGCCCTATCTCTCGGCGCTGCTGGCCGGCGAGATGCTGAAGCGCGACACGCTGCGGCTGGAGAAGGCCATGGGCCGCCATCTCACCGGCGGCGAGATCTACCTGATCCATTTCCTCGGGCCCGACGCCGCCCAGACCTTCATCGAGACGATGGAGGAAACCCCCGACGTCAAGGCGGCGGAGCTGCTGCCGCGGCCGGCCCAGGCGAACCGGCCGATCTTCTATGCGGATGCCGGCGGCGAGACCAAGACGCTGTCGGTCTCCGAGGTCCACCGCAAGTTCAACGAGATGATCAAGGTCAGGCTCGACCGCTACAAGACGGTGCGCCCCGCCGCGCCCCAGCAGGCCGAGCGCGCGAAGAAGTAGACGGGCGTGGCATGCCGCCCGCCCGGACCGCAGAGGAGACCAGGATCATGGCGGCCAACCGTTTCGAGCAGGTGGACGAACCGCAGCCGGACGCGATCACGCTCAGTCTGAGCGCCGGCGACGGCGAGACCCATGGCCAGATCGCCTGCCCGGCCGAACTGGCGGGCGGGCATCTCGTCAACGACTTCCTGAGCGACCCGATGCCGCCGGTCGAGGCTTTCCGCGCCGCGGTGCGGCTCGCCAACGAGATCCGGGCGCCGATCGTCGTCGCGGATCCGCAGGGGCTCTGGCAGGACGATTGGGGCGTGCTCTACCGCGAGGCCGACTGAGCGGGCGGATCGGCGATCGCTCAGTCGATCCGGAAATAGCGCACGCCCAGCCCGAGCGGTTCGCCCTGGCGCAGGACGTCCTGCTTCAGGCTGGCGAAGAAGTCCGTCGACGGGGTGGGGTTGGGGCCCGAGAGCGCCGGCAACGGCGCCGTGCTGACGAAGGTCAGGACGGTCTGGGGCCGCGGTCCGCCTCCCGCCGATTCCAGCTTGAGGTTGAAGGTGGCGCGCCGTCCGTCGCGGCGCAGATAGCTACCGAGATTGTAGACCAGCCCGTCGTCGCCGATCAGCACGACCGCGACGTTGCGGCCGCCGTCATTGTCGATGGTCCCGCTCAGCACCTCGCCGCTCTTCATGTTGAAGGCGTTGATCTGGAGCCGCGGGGTGCGGTCGATGTTGTCCCCGAGCGCGCGCAGGAAGTCCGCCATCGGGCATTGCGCCGCCGTGATCGGCCGCAGATGGATCTGCGCCTCGAAGCCCTGCGCCGCCTTGAAGGCGCTGTCGAAGGCGACGAAGGGCTCGGTGCGGTTGCCGAAACCCTCCAGCACCGCGCGCGTCGCGGTCAGCTCGGTCGGCCAGAGGAAGAAGCAAGGGCCGCCGTCATAGGTCGCGATGTAGCGCTGCACGCGTTCGATCGGCGGGCGGGGCGGCTGAGCGACCGCGACCTGGGCTGGGTCGCTGCGCCCCGGCGCTGCGGGCGGTGTCTCCGGGCGCGGTTGCGCGGAAGGCGGCACGGCCGGCGTCGCCGGCGGGCGCGCCGGCTCGGCCACGGTCGGCTGCGGCATGCGCGGATCGGGCCGGGTCGGGGCCGCGACCGGCGGCGGGGCGACGACGGCGGTCTGCGGCTCGGGTCGCGGCGGGGAGGGCTGCGTCGGCTGCGGTTGCGGTTGTGGCTGGGGCTGTGGCGGTGCGGCCGCGGCGGCCGGCGGCTCGGGCAGCGCCGGCGCGGCGATGGCGGGAGGCTGGGTCGCCGGCGGCTGGGCCACCACGGCGGGTGTCGGTACGGCGGGTGGCTCGACCAGTTCCGGCACGCGGTTCTGGGCCTGCGCCGGGTTGGGTGTCTGGGCCGGGGTCTGGGCCTGGGCCGGCGGGTCGCTGCGGGTCTCGTTGAGAGCCGGAGGCGGGGCGCTGCCGCGCGGCGGCTCGTCGTTCAGCAGGGTCCAGCCATAGAAGCCGCCGCCCGCGAGCAGGGCGAGCGCGGCGATGCCGGCGACGGCGCGCAGCGGCGACTTGCCTGCCGCCGCCGCGGCGGCCGGCGCCTGCGGCTGCCAGGCGGCGACCTCCGACATGTCGGCGAAGCGCTCGGCCGGGTCGGCGGCGAGCATGCGGGCCAGGAGCGGGCGGATGCGGGCGTCGATGCCCGAGAGGTCGGGCAGGCGACGGCGCTTCTCGAGGATCTGGACCTGGCTGCCGCCCATGTCGAGCGGCTTGCCGGTCATCGCTTCGGCGAGGACGAGGCCGAAGCTGTACATGTCGGAGCGGCCGGTGACGTCGCCGCCATAGAGCCCGAGCTGCTCGGGCGAGACGTAGTTGTACTTGCCGGCGAAGCCCGAGCCGATGACCGTGCCTTCGCCCAGGATGCTGGAGCGGGCGATGCCGAAATCGATGATCTTGGCGCGCGCGATGCTGCCGCCGGGCAGGATGATGTTGTCCGGCGAGACGTCGCGGTGGACGATGCCCAGCAGATGGGCGGCGTGGAGGCCCGGTCCGATGCGCCGGCGCAGCACATCGACCTCGTCGAGGCTCAGCGGCGCCTGCTTGATGCGCTCCGAGAGCGGCTGGCCGTCGACGAACTCCATCGCCAGATAGGGCGACTGCGTGCCCGGATCGATGGTGAAGACGTAATAGCGGACGATGGCTTCGTTGTAGAGGTTGTGCAGCGCGGCGGCCTCGCGCCGGAACAGGGCGAGCGCCGCCTCGTCGCGCGCGAGTTCCGGGCGGATCATCTTGATCGCCACCGCATCGCCGGTCTGGATGGCGCGGCCCTTGTAGACCTCGCCCATGCCGCCGACCCCGATCAGCCGCTCGACCTCGTAGATGCCGTTCAGGGTGGTCCCGACGGAGACGGCGCCGGCGCGGGGCGCGAAGACGGTGCGCTCGGAGTCGCTCATGGCGTGTCGGTCTCCTGCATGCGCCTGTTCGGCATCCACCGGGTCGTCCGGTCGTCCCTGCGGCTATAGCGCATGATGATCACCGTAACGTTGTCGCGCGCTCCGCGCTGCAGGGTGAGCTGCAGCAGGGCGTTGCAGGCCTGCTGCGCGCCCCTCTCCTCGGCCGCTTCCAGGATCTCGGCCTCCGCGACATGCTCGGTCAGGCCGTCGGAGCAGAGCACGAAGACGTCGCCATCCTCGATCTCGCCGCTGTCGAGGTCGAGTTCGGGCACGTCGTGGACGCCGATCGCGCGGGTGATGACATGGCGTCGCGGCGAGAGCCTGGCTTCCGCGGCGGTCATCACGCCGCGCTCGACCAGTTCCTGGACCTCGGTGTGGTCGCGCGAGATCTGCAGGATCTGGCCGGCGCGGATGAGGTAGATCCGGCTGTCGCCACACCAGACGCAGGCGAAGTGACGCTCGTGGACGAGCAGGACCGCCAGCGTCGAGCCCATTGCCGCGCCGTTGCCCTCCGCGATGTGGCGGCGCAGCGTCGCATTGGCGTCCAGCACGCCATTCTCCAGCCGGGCCAGCAGGTCGGGCGCCGACTGGGTCTTGCCGATGCTCTCGATCGCGGCGGCCACCGTGGCGCTGGCGAGCGCGCCGTTCTCATGACCGCCCATGCCGTCGGCGACCGCCCAGATGCCGAATTCGGGCCGGACGACGAGATTGTCCTCGTTGGCGCTGCGGATCCGGCCGACATGGCTGACGGCGCCGGTCTCGAAGGCCGATGCGGTCTGGCTCGGATTCTGGCTGAGATCGCTCATGACACGGCCCGCCCCGGTTCGAGGAACGCATCGAAATGGCCGGTCAGCAGGCCGGCGAAGAGATAGGGGTCGGGCAGCCCGTGTCCGACCAAAGCGAGCGGCTCGAAATTCTCGCCGCCGACGGTCCAGAAGCAGGTCGAATGGGCATAGGCGCGGGCGTGATCCTCGACCCGCAGGGCGGCGAGCCGGGCGGGAAAGCCGGCCGCATCGAGCGCGGTGACGATGGTGCCGTCCGAGAGGCGCACCATGTCCTGCGGCGGCGGCGCGAGCAGCGCGTCATTGGGTGCGGAAAGCCGCGCCAGCTGCTCCGAGACGGCCTCGAAGCTCGCCCCCGGATCGAGGGCCTGCAGCAGGAAGTCCTCGATCCCGGCATACCAGGCGTCCTGCGGGTCGAGCTCCGGATGCGGGATCGCGCCGCCGGGCTGCGCCAGGGCGAAGACGGTCAGCGGAAAGTAGCGGCCGACACCGTCGACCGAGGGCATGAAGGCCCCCGCGACGGCCTGCCCGCACAGGCCCTGGCCGATCCAGAAGCGCCAGATCGGCGCGTTCAGGAAGGCCTCCTGCCAGCGTCCGGCCAGCGCGAGGCGGCTCGCGGTCAGCCCGCCCTGGAGCCAGGCCTCGTAGACCTTGAGGAAGGCCGCCGGCGCGTTCAGCGCGATGAAGTCGCGCTTGGCCGGCAGCTTCCCGAACAGGCCGCAGCTCATCGCCTCAGATCCCCGACGGGCAGCGGATCTCCCGCAGGGCGGGCAGGATCAGCGGGTTCTTCAGCGAGCCGACGCCGAACTGGTAGCCGACCTGGCGCCCGCCCGCCGCCAGCGTCAGCCCGACATTGTCGCCCTGGCGCAGCACAGAGCCGGTGTCGAGCAGGCGGAAGAAGGACCAGACGCCGTCGCGCTCGAACAGCTTGATTTCGCCGGATGGCGCGCTCGGCCCCGAGGAGAAGAAGCCGCCGCCGAAGACGCCGCCGCTCGCCCCGCCCAGCGTCAGCGTGATCGCGGTGCGGCCGATGCCGGCGCCCGGCCACATCACCGGGGCGGGCGTGTTGACGCCCTGCTGGCTCGTGACGGTGAAGCCGTTGATCTCGAGCTTGGCATTGGCGGCATCCGCCGAGAGCGCGGTCGGCACCACGATCATCTGGAAGGAGGGCAGGTTGCCGCCGGTCGGGAAGAAGGCTTCCCGGATCTCGCTGGCGCGCTGGAACTCGCGCAGCGTCGTCGCGGAGAGCGAGCGGGCGACGCGGCTGTCGGCGCGCCAGCTCCACTGCGCCTTGGAGCTGTCGACATAGGGTTCGAGCCGATCCTTGTAGAACTTGTCCATGATGCCGCCGGGCGCGAACAGGCGGGCGAAGTCGGCCAGCGGCACGTCGCGCGCGCTGCCCTTCACGAAGGGATAGCGGTTGGTCAGGATTTCCGTGCAGACGCGGCTGACCTGGTCGCCCAGCGCCTGGCGCAGCAGGGCGACGGTGGCGCCGGTCGCATCGCCCTCGAAGTCGTTGACGGCCGAGACGACCATGGCGCCGAAGGGTGCGGGGTAGCGCGAGGAATTGGCGCGCAGCGTCGCGATCAGCGGCACCAGCGCGGCGTTGGCCGCCGCCGCCTGGGCCGGGTTGGTCGCGGCGGTGGCGAGGTTCTGGTTGATCTCGGAGAGGACCTGCAGGAGCTGGTCGACCGGGCGGCGGCCGAGTTCGCCCTCGACCAGGACATGGAAGGGCTTGAACTGGGCCTCGATATCGGCGCCGAGCGCCTCGTTGCCGCCGCCGCCGAGCACGCGCTCGACGCCGGGCGCGCTGAGCGGGAGGTTGGCGCCCAGCCGGCTCAGCGCCTCGCTGGCGCGCTTCTCCAGAACATCGGTCGCGGCCGCTGCGGCCGCCTTGCGCGGCGAGGCGCGCTCCTTGGTGAGCTGCGTCTCGTCGCGGACGGATTCGAGGATCTGCTTGAAGGGTGAGGTCGGCGCCGCCATGGCGCTGAGCGCGACATATTGCGGCTTGTCGGCGTTGAGCGGGCGCAGCTTGAGCCGGGCCAGGGTGCGCTGCCAGGAGGCGACGAAATCGCGGCTGTAGAGCTTGAGCAGGTCCTGGAAGAGCGTGGCGTATTGCGAGATGATCGCCTGCTGGTCGACATTCTCGCCCAGCACCCAGCGCTCCTTCTCGATGCGGTCGCCGATGTCGCCGAGGCGGTCGACGAAGGCGTTCTGGAAGCCGTCATAGGTGTAGAAATAGGGCACGCGGACCGCGTCGAGGTCTTCGCCGCCGACGCCTTCGAAAGCCAGGCGGACATCCGAGCCGCCGCGACGGGCCGCGACCCAGTCCTTCTGGCTCTGCGAGCGGGCCTGGGTGCGCAAGAGCTCATAGGCGCGTTCCGCGATGCTGAGGCGGCGCAGCGTGCGCTGGCTGTTCTCGATCAGCGACTGGTTGAGCTTGACCAGCGGCTCGGCCTCGCCGTCGTCGAGATCGAGCATCGCGACCAGATGCTCCTCCAGCGCCTCGCGACCCTTGGCGTTGGCGGCGCCGGGGAAGAGGTTCTCGGCCCAGTCCAGCCGCATCCAGGCGATGACGAGGTCGCGGTCGAGCTTCGCCTGGCCGCCGACCATCATGTAGACCTTGAGCGCCTCGTAGACGAAGCCGGGATTGGTCTGGTTGGCCTCGAGCTGCTCCTCCAGCCGGAAGATGATGCGCGAGCGCAGCATCCGCTCGAGCGCCTGCTGGTAGGTCAGTTCGGCCGCGTTCTGCAGGCGGGCACGCTGGCTGAGCCCGAAGGTGGCGGCGGTCGGCGTCGGCTCCTCGCGGGTGGCGTAGCCCGCCGGCAGGTGCCGCAGCTTGTGCAGCAGCGGCAGGACGCGGCTGAAATTGCGCTCGGAGATCGTCGTCTCCTGCAGGACCGGGGCGGCGCTGGCGCGGTAATCCGACAGGCCGTAATTGGTCGCGGTGATCAGGTCGCTGTTGCGCGAGAAGCTCGTCCACCACAGGCCGAGCGCGGCGAGCGAGACGAGCGCCACGGTGGCGAAGCCGGCGGCCCGCAGCAGGGTGGCGCGGCGGGCCGCGCCGAGATCGGTCGAGACCCAGCCGGCCTCGCCGATGATGACCTTCTGGATCAGGTCGGTCAGGAAATAGCTCTTGCCGCGGCCGGAATAGGCGCCGGCGCTGGCGTGGCTGCTGCCGAAATTGCGCGAGAGCGCGCCGATCAGCTGGTCGATCGGCGTGCCCTCCTGCGTTCCGGAGGTGAAATAGAAGCCGCGCAGCGTCGCATTGGCGTGGTAGCGCGTCGGTTCGAAGACGCGGCCGAGAAAATCCGTGATCGAGCGCTTCAGCGTCGCCATCTGGCTTGGGAAGCCGAAGATCTGGGCGCGCGCGGTCGGGTTGGCCTCGTCCTGCAGCCGGTCGGGGAGGCGCTCGTTCAGCCGCTCGATCAGCGCGTCGTATTCGGGCGCGACGTCGCCGATCATGTTGCGGGTCTTGTCGCCGGTCTGGAAGGTGTGGCCCCAGACCATCCGGCGCTGCGGCTCGGAAAGGCCGCCGAAATACTCGTTGAAGCCGGCGATCAGGTCGGCCTTGGTGAAGACGGCATAGACCGGGAAATCGACCTTGAGCCGCTCGTTCAGCTCCAGCAGCCGGTTGCGGATCGCGTCAGCATGGGCGGCGATTTCCTCGGGGCTCGACGTCAGCAGATCCTCGACGCTGATCGCCACCATGACGCCATTGATCGGCTGGCGCGGGCGATGGGTCTTGAGCAGGTCGAGGAAGGCAAGCCAGCTGGCCTTCTCGGCCTTCGCGTCGGTGTCCTGCGTGGTGTAGCGGCCGGCCGTGTCGATCAGCACGGCCTCCTCGGAAAACCACCAGTCGCAATAGCGGGTGCCGCCGACGCCGGCGATCGCGGCCGGCGCCGCGCCACCGCGGGCGAGGGGGAATTTCAGCCCGGAATTGACCAGCGCGGTGGTCTTGCCGGCGCCGGGCGGGCCGATGATGACGTACCAGGGCAGGTCGTAGAGATAGTCGCCGCCATCCTTGCCGCGGGCGCGCCGCAGCGTCGCCAGCGCGTCGCGCATCGAGGCCGACAGCGCGGCGCCGTCGCCGGTAGCCTCCTGCTGCTGTTCCAGCGCCTCGGTGAGCGCGGCGGTGGCGCGGCGCCGGCGGATCACGATCAGCGCGATCCAGGCCAGCGCGCCGAGCGCCATCAGCAGGACGATCGGCAGCCGCACCCAGACGGAGTCGAACGGGCGGACCTCGCCGATGGCGACGAAGGGCGCGCCGAACCAGACGAGCAGGCCGAGCGCCAGCGTCCCGACGGTAATGGCGGCGATCCGGAGCCAGGTGGCGAGGTTCATGCGCTGGCGCCCTCCTCAGCCCTGCCGCTGGATCACGATTTCGACGCGCCGGTTCTTGGCACGCCCCTCGCGGCTGGCATTGTCGGCGATCGGGGCATCGGCGCCCTTGCCCTCGACGGTGATGCGGTCGGGCTTGCTCAGCTTGGTCTGCAGCAGGTCGCCGACGGCCTTGGCGCGGGCCTGGGAGAGCTGCAGGTTGGAGGCGAAGCGGGCGGTGCGGATCGGCACGTTATCGGTATGGCCGAGCACCTTGACAGCGCCTCCCTCTGTCTCCAGCACGCTGGCAATCCGCTCGATCAGGGGCTTGAACTCGTCGCGCACGGCCGCCTGGCCGGGCTCGAACAGGGTGATGTCGACGAGCCGGACGATGATGACGTTGGGCGTGACCTGGCAGACGATCGGCGGCTGGACCGCGCCGCAGACCTTGGGCGGCACGGGCGGCGGCGGCACCGGCGGCGGCGGGGCCGAGAACACCTTGCGCACGATGCCGAGCTCGCCCTTGGGATGGACCGAGAGCATGGCGGTGGCGGCCGCCTCCGCATTCCCCGAGAGCAGGAAGCGGAACACGAAATAGAGGCCGAGCACCGCGACGCCGGCGAGCGCCGCGACCGACCAGACCGGAACCTTGAAGCGCGCCACCTGCGAGGCGACGGCCTGCCCGCGCCAGCGCGGCGAGAGTTCGGGGTCGGGCTGCTTCACCCGGCGCAGCGTCTCGAACAGGTTGCGCTGGATCATCTGGAGATTGGCGGCCCCGCCGGCGGAGGTGCGGTGGATGCCCTGGAAGCCCAGCGCCAGGCAGGCATGCATCAGTTCGAGCAGGTCGTAATTGACGGATGGGTCGGCCTTGGCGCGGTCGAGTTCCTCGAAGAAGCGCACGCCGCCGACCCGCTCGCCAAAGAACTTCGAGAGCATGCTGTACTGGGTCCAGACATGCCGGTCCTCGCCGGGGATGTTCTGGACGATGTCGTCGGCGGCCGCGCAGAGGACGTATTTGGCGGTGCGCGTCTGCTCGGCCGAGGCGCCCGCGGCGCGCACCTCGTGCTCGAAGGCCTCGATCGTCTCCGTGACCTGGCCGAGCAGCTGTGCGGGAGGCGCGCTGCTGAGCTGCGAGCGCAGCCGGCCGAGCAGCAGGAGGAGGGGCGACGCGGCGCGCAGCAGCGGGTTGGCGTTGGGCGTCAGGAGCTGGCCGCGGCCCGGCAGCGGCCCGGCGGCGGGGCCGGGCGGCGGCGCCGGCCGCGGCGGGGCCGGCTGGGCGGCCGAAATCCAGTCGTCGCTGCCGCCGGGAACGCCGGGCGAGGCGGTCGCGGGCGGGGCATAGGGGCTGGGCGCCGCCGGCGTGGCTTGCGCCGGGCGGGAGGGCAGGGGGGCGCGGCGTCCGGCCGGGTTCGGCCTGATGATGGTCCGGTCGGAACGGCCGAACGGATCGGACGGCGAACCGGGATCGCTCATCGCCGTCCCTCGAGCACGGCCCAGAGCTCCAGTTCGAGATCGGGCCAGTCACCGGAGAAATGCATCCCGATCGAGCTCGCGGTCGAGAATTCCGGCCAGAGCGGCGAGGTCCGGTCGAGATAGAAATAGACGTGGTCGGTCAGCGCGCGGATCTGCGGCGGCGGCGTCGGCAGATGGACGAGGCTGATGCCCGGCAGATGGGCATGGACGATCTCGTTCATCTTGGTGTTGGGGCCGACCTTGAAGAGCTGCGGGAACTGGGCCTGGATCTCGGTGAGGGGGCGGCGTGCCGCGACCTCCAGAACCAGCGTCGCGTTGCGGACCAGGCTGCGGTCGCGGATCGTCGACATGAAGGCGTTGGGCGCGCGCTCGGTGATCTCGAGCCGGATGGCGCGGCGGCCGAGATTGGCGGAAAGGAAGTCCTGGATGTCGCGCACCAGTGGCGTGAAACAGGCCTCCAGATCGTCATGATCGTAGGCCGGATAATCGCGGGCGCGGCGCTCGGCGGTGGTGAAGGTCGCGAGTTCGCCCGCCAGCCCCAGGAAGGTCTCGAACAGCCGCTCGGGATGGACGTAGCGCGACTGGCGCAGATGGCGCAGCTGCGGGATCTGCCGGTTCAGCAGCTGCAGCATGAAATAGTCGGCGCTCTGCAGGCCGCCGCCGGCCGTCGGGTCTGCGGCGTAGCGGGCGAGTTCCTCGAGCTTGTTGTCGATCCAGCCGATCACCCGGTCGAGCCAGCCCTCGATCACTGGATAGGCTGAGCAAATCAGGACGGGCGGGGCGAATTTCTCGTCGAACAGGATGGCGCGATCGCGCACCTCGAGGACGCGACCGAGCGCCAGCCCGACATAGCCGGCCTTCGCCGTCTTGCGCAGCTCCAGGCTCAGGCGCGGATGGGCGACGTCGATCTCCTCCTCGATGCGCAGCGAGGCGGTGGAATCGATCAGCATCTCGGTGGCCGGGACATAGCGGCTGGCGCTGCCGCTCAGCGCGTCCTCGACCTCGCGGGTATTGGGGGAGGCCAGCGGCAGGGAGAGCCAGACGATCTGGCCGGCGGCATTCTCCGGCACCTCGATGGCGGCGGGCAGGGGGCTGTTGTCGGGCATCGCGAAGGGCGTGCCGTCCGGCATCACGCCGACGGCGCGGCGCAGGCCGATGCGGCTCTGCTGGGCGAGGTCGCGGTCGATCTCCAGCACCGAGAATCCCCACGGGTAAGGGGTGACGTGCCGGACGCGGTTTTCCAGCAGATTCTCAAGATACCGGTCGCTCTGCTGGAAGTGGTGCGGCCTGAGGAACAGCCCTTCCGACCAGACGACCTTGCTGTACCACGACATCCGGCTCTCGCTCACTCAAGGGCATGCCGGGGACCTTATACAGGTCGCCGACAAGCGTCACCAAGCGAATGCTAGGGCGGCGCGAAGGCCCTGCCGTCATTGACTTGAAGGATGCGCGGTTGCGCGTTTCCCGGCAGTCCAGCAGAGTCGCTGACATGAAGGCCGAGAGGAGCCCCCGATGCCGAAAGGTCCCGCTGCCCGCGTTCTCGATATGGTGGCCCATCCCCTGCCGGGCGTGCTCCAGCCGGGGCCGGGAAGCCCCAATGTCCTGATCGGCGGAATGCCGGCCTGGCGCGGTGTTTCCGCAGCGGCGGCCGCCGCGATTCAAGCGGCGCGAAAGATATCCGACGCCGCCATTGCAACCGCGGAAGCGGCCGCGACCGCCGCCTCGGGGACACCCGGCGCGCCGGCCGCGAAGACGGCCGAGGAAACCGCCAAGGCGACGGCTGCGGCCGGCATGGGCTCGATGATCACGGGGGCTGCGGCCGGGGCCGACATCCACAACTGCCTGACGCTGCTGCCGGCACCGCCGCATGGTCCCGGCGTTGTGGTCGACGGGTCGAAGACCGTGCTGATCAACGCGCTCGCGGCCTGCCGGGTGGGCGATACGATCATCGAGGCGGTCGGGCCGCCCAACAAGATCACGATGGGGATGACGACGGTGATCATCGGCGGCTGACGGGCGGCTGCGCCTCGGCTAGGAGGGGCGGCGCGCGGCTTATCGCGCCCCACTCCAGTCCGAGGATACCGACCATGACCATCGACCGCATCGGAGTGACGCAGCGCTGGTGCGATGCCGCGATCTTCAACGGCATCGTCTTCCTCGCCGGCCATGTCGCCGAAAAGACCGAAGGCCGATCGCTCGGCGAGCAGACCACCGAGGTCCTGGCGCTGCTGGAGGAGACGCTGGAGGCCGCCGGCAGCGACAAAAGCCGCATCCTGAGCGTCCAGATCTTCCTCACCGACATCGCGAAGATCGCCGAGATGAACGAGGTCTGGGACGCCTGGGTGCCGAAGGGCACCGCGCCGGCGCGCGCCACCGTCGAGGCGAAGCTCGCCTCGCCCGGCCACGACATCGAGATCACGGCGGTGGCGGCGAAGAAAGCCGCCTGATTCGTGTTTGCTCTGCCGTCATTGCGAGGAGCGGAGCGACAGCCACCCAGGAGCTGTCGAGTTCGACGTCCTCTGGATTGCTTCGCTTCGCTCGTAATGACGAGAGAGGCCGCAGCTACTTCCCGCCGCGGTCGTAGCACTCGGCGAAATAGAGCATGAAGGCGTCGACCAGTCCGTCCTCATAAGGCGCGGTCTTGGCGTCCCAGCGGGCGACATAGGCGTCCCACATCTTGGCCTTGCGCGAACCGAGCAGGGAATCGAGGCCGCGCTCCTGAGCCGTGCTCTCGGCGATCGCCTGGGGATCGAGATCCTCGACCAGCATGCGCAGCGCGTGCTGCATGGCCGAGTAGGTCTTGATCTGGTGGGCCTTCAGGTCCTTGAAGCTCTCGTCGAAGGCCTTCTGCGCGCTGAGATAGCCGCTCTTGGGCCGGCCGAAGATGAGCTGCAGCGCATCGTCCACCGTCGGCGAGAATTTCAGCGGGTTGTTGTCCTGCGCCTGGATCATGGTCTGGTTGGCGCTGCGCGCGATGCGCTTGCTCTCGGCGCGGGCCGCGAGCAGCTGCTTCAGCTCGACTGCGACGAGGCGCATCAGCCCGCCGAGCTGCTCGGCGAAGGCGCCGGGGTCCTGCCAGGCGAGGTCGCCGGTCGACAGGCCCGCCCCCTTGGCGAAGCGCTGGACGAATTCGGCCGCCGAGATCGCGGGCATGCCGGCCGGTGCCATGGCGGGAGACGGCGGTGCGGCCGCTGCGAAGGGCGCGGCAGCGGGAGGCGGCGGCTCGAGCGGCGGCAGGGGCGAAATCGGCGGGGTGGGCTGGGCGGCCGCGTCGCTCCAGGGATCGCCCGGCGGCAGGTCGGCGGTCAGGGGGCGCCGCGGCGTCGGGATCGGGGCCTGCGGCAGCTCGGACGCGGCCGGCGGCGCCTGATAGGGCGCCCAGGCAAAATCGTCTCCCGACGGCAGGGGCGCGACCGGGGGCGGCGGAGCAGGTGCGGGCGCGGCGGCGGGTGCCGGAATGTCCGCCGCCCAGTCGATGAAGCCGTCATGGACGGGGCGGTGCCGGCTCGGCGGCAGCAGGTCCCGGCGCGGGATCGGCGGCGCGACGTCGCCGCTGGCCGACCAGAGCGAATCCGGATCGGGAGCGGGCGCCTGCACCGGGGTGTCCTCGGGTTCGGCGCGGGTGCCCTCGTCGATGGCGACGGCGATGACGTAATGGCCGATCTCGAGCCGGTCGCCATGCTGCAGGCGATAGGGCGACTGCACGCGCTGGCTGGAGCCGTTGGCATAGGTGCCGTTGGTCGAGACGTCGCGCAGCCAGTAGTCACCATCGCGGAAGCGCACCTCGCAGTGGCGGCCCGAAATGGCGCGGGTCGGGTCCGGCAGGCACCAGTCGAGATGCTGGTCGCGCCCGATGTCGAGCCCCCGGCTGCCGGTGAGGGTGACAGTCAGCGGGCCGCCATCAGGCAGGGCGGTCTCGTTCTCGATCGTCAGCGTCAGGGGCATGGCGGGGAATCCGGGCGCGGCGCGGAGGCGGCCGCCGTCTCGCGCGGGCGGTGCTCAGGAGGCGGGCTTGCCGTCGTCATCGGCCAATCGAATGCATGCTTCGACACAATTGCGCAATGCGGCCTTGTGATCGCGGCCGCTCCTTTGGCCGAGCGCGGTAAGGACGGCGATGCGCGCCATCTTGGCGGTGAGGTCCGGCGGGCAGGGCACGGCGTGCCCCTCGACCATGCTGCCGCCGGAGTAGCCGGCCGCGAAGGCGACCCAGGTGCCGGCTTGCGCCGGATCGGCGGTATCGGCCACGGCGAGAGCCGCGCGCCGGGTCTCGTCGCGCGGATCGCGGACCCAGGCCTCGGCCGCCGCGAGCCCGTCATCGGGTGCGGCGCCGGGCGGGAGCATCGCGCGCAGGGACTGTGCCGCCCACCAGACGGCCTCGCGGCGGGGCAGCACATAGGCACAGTAGGAGATCGCCTCGGCCGGGGCCGGCCCCTGCGCGAGGCGCCTGAGAAAAGCCAGCGGATGCTCGGCCGCCGGCTTCGTCGCGATGACCTTGCCGGCGGAGGGGAAGGTCTCGAACACCTCCCGGGCGGTGCTGAAGCGCAGACGCGTCATCGATGCTCAGTTGATCTTCACGAGGGCGCCGTTGACGATCACCGTGGCGTCGCTCAGCACCTCGGTCTTGGCCACGCTCTTGATCGTGATCGTCGGCGAGGAGATCTCGATGCTCGTGGGCAGCATCTTGATCGTGCTCTGGCCGACCTTGAGGTTGATCTCGGTCTGGGCCTCGATGTCGAGCTTGCCCTGCTCGATGGTGAGCTTGTCGTCGCCGCTCTTGAGCGTGGTTTCGCGCGAGTAGCCACCGTCGCTGTAAGCGGGCCCGATCTCGCGCGTCTCCTTGCTCTTGATCAGGGCCTTGAAGTCCTTTTCCGCCTGGATGCTGAAAACCTCCTCACGGAAGCGGTCCTCGAACTTGATCTCGTTGTAGCAGTCGGCGAAGCCGGCGCCGTCGGTCGATTCCGATTTCAGCCCGGACTGGGTCTTGTTGTCAGGCAGGTTGTAGGGCGGCTTGTGCTGGTCGTTGACGACCGTCCCGGTCACCAGCGGCAGGTCCGGATTGCCCTCAAGGAATTCGACGACGACCTCCTGGCCGATGCGCGGGATGACCTGTCCGCCCCAGTTCTTGCCCGACCACATCTGCGCCACGCGGGTGCGGCAGGAGGTCGAGCCGTCCTCGCGGTCCCAGTGGAAGCGCAGATAGATCCGGCCGAACTCGTCGACGTCGATGTCGCCTTCCTCGCCTTGGTTGCGCTCGCCGACCACCTTGGCGGTGTGCGGTCCGTACACGGTGGGCCGCGGCGTCAGGAGCGGGGCGCGGAAGCGGCGGTCGCTCTTCTGGAGCTCGTAGGAGCCGCTGTAGTGGGTGTCGTCGCCGCCGCCCGAGCGGTAGCTCTGGCCGCTGAAGGCGTGACGGCAGCGCACGACGAGGTACTCGGTGTTCTCCGACGCCGTGGCATGGGCCGAGAGCGTCATCAGGGCGCCGGGGAACAGGCTCGGCGCATCGCCGGCGGCGTGGCGCCGGTCGTCGGGCGCCTGCTCGGCCTGGGCCCTGACGCGGGCGAAATGCTCGCCCTCGTCGCGCTTGATGTAGCTGCGGGGGTAGTCATAGGCCTCGTAGGCCTTGGCCTTGTCGAAGCCGGCCTCGGCCTGCGCCGTGAGGTCGGAGCCCGATTGCTGGAAGTCATAGTCCCTCAGCTCGATCTTGCCGGTGCGCAGCCGCCGCATCGTCGACCAGTGCGTCACGTGTTCGATGTGGCGCGGCATCCGGCTGCTCGGCGGCATCACCGGATAGGCTGTGCCGGCACCTGCGAAGGTCGGCTGGGCCGCCGCCTGAACGGGGTCGTGCGAGGAGCGTGCATCCGAGAGCACCAGCTTGTGGTCGCCGTCGACATGCTTGAAATAGTAGTAGATTCCGTACTGTTCCATCAGCCGCAGGACGAAATCGAGATCGGTTTCGCGATACTGCACGCAGTAGTCGATCGGGTTGAGCCGGTCGCTGGTGCGGTCCTCGAAACTCGCACTCTCTTCCTTTGCGAAGATCTGCTTGATGATCTCGATGGCGGTCTTGTTCTTGAAGATGCGGCAGTCAGCCCGCTGGGACAGGAGCCAGAGCCAGGGGCGCAGCGTGAACCGGTACTGATGCAGGTCCTGCTCCTTGCCGACCCACTGCGCATCGACCAGCGTTCCGTTGAAGATCCGCTCGCTGCCATCCTTGAGCGTCATCGTGATGGAGCATTTCTGGCTCATGATGCTCTGCAGATCGGCGTTTTCAGTTGTGCTTCTGGCCTCAACCTGAAAAGTAAAGAGTTCGCTCAAGCCCTCAGAGGCTTCGAACTGTGTCAGTGTAAAGACATCTTGACCCAAAGGCGTCGTAAACGACGCGGTTCTTTTCAGCTGTCGAAGATCGGCGTTCATCAACGAAACCCCGTGGTTCTAGATGCTATTTTATTATTGACGTGGCGGATGGCGCGAGTCATGGTGTGCGCCGTCAATCTTCGACCGCACGCGCGAAGCTAAACGGGAGGGGGACCATGCGCAAGCAACCCGCGATTACAGCCATCGCCGTCCTCGCCGCCTGTCTTTACGGGGCCCATTCGCTGGTCGCGCAGGCGCAGACCTACAAGGCGGACGACATCGTCAAGCATTTCAACCCGGCGCCGCCGCCCGTCAGCGCGACCCGCGGGCTGTGCATCGGAACCGAGGCCGACTGCAACAAGGCGGGCCATGCGGTGAAGCCCGCTGCGGCGGCGGCCTTCGATCTCGTGGTGCGCTTCAAGTACAATTCCGACGTTCTGGAGCCCGATGCGCGGGTCAATCTCGACGAATTCGCCAAGGCGCTGAAGACGCCGCAGCTCGGCGCCAGCCGCTTCGTCGTCGAGGGCCATACGGATGCGACCGGCACGCCCTCGTACAATCTCGACCTCTCGGAGCGACGGGCCCAGGCGGTGGTGCGCTATCTGCGCGAGCGCGGCGTCGACACGGCCAAGCTCGAGGCGCGCGGTTACGGCCAGACCAAGCCGGTCGTGGCCGACCCCTTCGCCGGCGAGAACCGCCGGGTCGAGACCCGGCTTCGGACGGAATGAGCGGGGCTGGGGAGCCCCTCCCGCAAGCCACCCGGCGGCCGAGCCGCCACCTGCGTAACCGGTGAGGGCGATGGCGTCTTTGAATTTCGCTGAGTTCGCGAAGGCGATCTCCGACGACGATCCCTGCGGGCCGGACCTCGAGGACGATACCGACTTCATGAACGTCACGGCGCGGCTCGAGGTCGCGCTGCCGGCGCAGTATTTCCGCCGCGACGATGACGGGAGGCAGGTTGCGTTCGACCGCAGCAGCATCGAGTTTCCCGCCGCCTTTTCCGATCTCGGCAAGCTGCTGAACCGCTCGCGCGACCTCAGGGCGCTGGTGCTGGGCGGCAAGCTCGCGATCCTCAACCGCGACGTGCCGGGCTTCGCGGATTGCCTAACGACCATCGCAACGCTCCTCGCGCAGCAGTGGGAGGCGGTGCATCCGCGCGCCATGGACGGCGATTTCGTCATGCGCGAGGTCGCGCTGCAGAGCCTCGACGAACTGCCGACCGTGGTTCTGCCGCTGCAGCATGCGCCGCTTTTCACAAGCCGGCGGCTCGGCCCCTTCGCCTTCCGCAGCCAGCTCGTCGCCACGGGCGAGACCAAGCTGGTCGAGGGCGAGCAGCATCCCGACCAGGGCATGATCCAGGCGGCGCTGGGCGATCTCGACATCGACGACCTGACCGCCGCGCTCGCGCGGGTTGGCGCGATCAAGGAAGCGCTCGCGGGCATCCGTGCGATCTGGCTGGAAAAGGTGGGTGCCGATCATGCGCTTAGCTTTCCGCGCCTCTCTGCGCTCGTCGATCAGATCGTCGCCTTTCTCGATGCGGCGGTGGCGCGGCGCGTTCCCGGCCACCAGGCGGTGGCGGGTCCGGCGCCGGGGGAGGCCGCTCCGGCAGGCCATTCCACTGTCGCGCCAGGGGCCTGCGGCAACATCCTTCAAGTGAAGGATACGCTGGCGGCCTGCCTCGGCTACTTTCGCCGCATGGAACCTTCCAGCCCGGCGGTCCTCCTGATCGGCCAGGCGCAGCAACTGATCGGCAAGTCCTTGATCGAGGTCATTCAGATCATGTTTCCGGAGCATGTCGGCCAGGCCGTGCTCGAGATCGGCGACCGGACCCGGTTCCGGCTGCCGCTCGAACGCCTGGGGGCCCCGGAGGGGCCTGCGGACGACGGTGGTTATGAAGAGACCTCCTACGACACGTCGGAGGAGGAGACCTTCGAGGAAGCCGAGGCGCTCGGCGACGGCGAGGACGACGGAGAGGTGGCCGGAGCGGCCTCGCCGGCCGAGCCGCCGCCCCTGTATGTCGCCAGCCGCGCCGACGCGGTGGCGGGGATGCGGGCGGTGGCGGCCTTCTACCGCCAGGTCGAGCCGTCACATCCGACGCCCCTGCTGATGGACAAGGCCTGCGCGCTGGCGCAGCAGGATTTCCTGGCGTTGCTCGGCAGCATCCTGCCGGAGGTGGCGGCGATGCCTGAGGCGGAGAACTAGCGCTTTCTGTTTTATTCGCTTGAACCGGTTGCGGGGCTCGCGCGACTATATCGATAGACGGCAAGAACGGTTACGGTGTCGCGTTACATCGGCGTGACGCAACTGCAGAGGGGCTGGCAACATGGCCGGAGATTCAGGTCAGAAGTTCATTCGCCGCAACAGGCCGCCGCGGGTCCACATTACCTATGAGGATCCCTACAATGCGGAGCAGAAGGTCGAGCTGCCCTTCGTCATGGGGGTGATGGCCGATCTCTCGGGCAATGCGGCCGGCGTCGAGAAGGCGGAGATCTCGCAGCGCAAGTTCCTCGACTTCGACATGGACAATTTCGACCAGCGCATGGCTGCGATCGAGCCGGGTGTCGCCTTCGCGGTTCCCAACAAGCTCGGTGACGGCGGCGACAAGCTCTCGGTCGCGCTGAAGTTCTCCAAGTTCGACGATTTCAACCCGGCCTCCGTCGCCCGGCAGATTCCGGCGATGGCCAAGCTGCTGGAGGCGCGCGAACAGCTCGCCAACCTGGTGCGCTTCATGGACGGCAAGATGGCCGCGAGCGACCAGATCAAGGCGCTGCTGGCCGATCCGCAGCTGATGGCCGCGCTGAAGGACAAGCTTGGCGACAAGCCTGCCGACGGCACCCCGGCCGAAGAGACCAAGTGAGCGAGGCGGCAATGGCAGCGGAAACACAATCCCAGCAGCCCGGCGCAGCTGCCGAGACGCGCGACGTCGAGGACTTCGCCTCGGTCCTGAAGCAGAGCTTCAAGCCGAAGACCGAACGCGCCGCGACCGAGGTCGAGGCCGGCATCGCGACCCTGGTCAACCAGGCGCTGGCGGACTCGACGCTGATCAAGAACGACGTGCTCGACACGATCGAGGAGATGATCGCGCGGCTCGACGCCAAGCTGACCGAGCAGATGAACGAGGTGCTGCACGCACCGGAGTTCCAGAAGATCGAGAGCGCCTGGCGCGGACTGAACTATCTGGTCTTCAACTCGGAGACCGACGCGCAGCTCAAGATCAAGGTGATGAACGTCTCGAAGAACGAGCTGTATCGGAACCTGAAGACCTATCCCGGCGCGCGCTGGGACCAGAGCCCGCTGTTCAAGCAGGTCTATGAGCAGGAGTTCGGCCAGCTCGGCGGCCAGCCCTTCGGCTGCCTGATCGGCGACTACCACTTCAGCCATGTGGCCACGGACGTGCAGCTGCTGCGCGACCTGTCCAAGGTGGCGGCGGCGGCCCATGCCCCCTTCTTCGCCGGGGCGGACCCGACGCTGATGGGCATGGATACCTGGACGGAACTGTCGAACCCGCGCGATCTCAGCAAGGTCTTCGACACGCCCGACTACGCGGCCTGGAAGGGCCTGCGCGACGCGGCCGACTCCCGCTATGTCGGCCTGTGCCTGCCGCGGGTGCTGTCGCGGGTTCCCTACGGCGCCAAGTCGGAGCCGGTCGAGGAGTTCGCCTTCGAGGAGGAGACCGACGGTCACACGGGCGAGAAGTACGCCTGGATGAACGCGGCCTATGCGATGGCCGTCAACATCAACCGGGCCTACAAGGAATATGGCTGGTGCACGCGCATCCGGGGCGTCCAGTCCGGCGGCGAGGTGATCAACCTGCCGACCCATACCTTCCCAACCGATGACGGCGGCGTCGACCTGAAGTGCCCGACCGAGATCGCCATCAGCGACCGCCGCGAGGCGGAACTGGCCAAGTCCGGCCTGATCCCGCTGATCCACCGCAAGAACACCGACAAGGCCGCCTTCATCGGCGCCCAGTCGCTGTACAAGCCCAAGGCGTTCTCGGGCCCCGACGGGGTGGCGGCGACGGCGTCCGACAACCTGTCGGCCCGGCTGCCCTACATGTTCGCAGTCTCGCGGTTCGCGCACTACCTGAAGTGCATGGTCCGCGACAAGGTTGGCTCCTACAAGGAAAAGGAGCCGCTGCGGCGCTGGTTGCAGGAGTGGATCACCGACTATGTCGACGGCGATCCGGTCAATTCCAGCGAAGAGACGAAGGCGCGGCGCCCGCTCTCCGATGCGCGCATCGATGTCTTCGAGGACGAGGAGAACCCCGGCTACTACTCGGCCAAGTTCTATCTCCGGCCGCATTTCCAGCTCGAGGGCATGGATATCGGCCTGAGCCTGGTCTCGCGACTGCCAGCTCCCAAGACCTGACCGTCACCTGACCAGCCGGTGACGTCAGCCAAGAAAGATCCCAGGCGCCCGTGTCGTTCGCGACCGGGCGCAGAGGAGAATTGCGTCCAGTATCCGGGTTTTTCGACCGAGTGTCCCCCAATCCCAACCAGAGGAGATCACCATGGCTAGCGACTTCATTCTCGAGCTCGACGGCATCAAGGGCGAAAGCCAGGACAAGAAGCTCGAGAACAACATCGACATCGACTCCTTCTCCTGGGGCATCAGCAATGCCGGCTCCCATGCGGTCGGCCAGGGCGGCGGCGCCGCCAAGGCCAGCTTCCAGGACATCCACTTCACCGCGCCCGTCAGCAAGGCCTCGCCGAACCTCGCGCTCTCCTGCGCCAACGGCAAGCACATCAAGAAGGCGGTGCTGCATGTCCGCAAGCAGGGCGAATCGCAGCAGGAATACTACACCATCACCCTCGAGGACCTGCTGGTGTCGAGCTATCAGTCCGGTGATGCGGCCGGCGGCTCCGGCGTGCCGACGGATCAGTTCTCGCTGAACTTCGCCAAGGTCAAGTACGAGTACAAGCCGCAGAAGAAGGACGGCACGCTCGACGCTCCGGTCACCATGACCTGGAACCTGAAGCTGAACGCCCCGTGAGAACGGCGGCGGACCGGGCTCCCGGTCTGCTGTGTCGCGATGGCCGTTGCGGGCGTGTTCCGCAACGGCCATCGTGCGTGTCCAGGGCATCGACAGGGTGTGCGGGCGTCATGCTGCACGGGTTACCATGAACGGCACGCTGACGAAAAAGCGGCTGCGTCCGCCCCTGATGTTCGCCTTCCGCGAGGCGCATCTGGAAAAGGATGCGAAGGTGTCGCTCGATCTGCGCGATGCCGGCGGCGAGCGGGTGATCGCCCAGCGTCGGGCCGCGCCCCGCGCCGCGATCACCGAGCCGAAGCTGCGCCGAGAGATCGCCATTGATCTCGACGCCCTCGTCAACACGATCAATCTGGGTTCCTCGGTCGATCTGTCGCGCCACGAGCATGTCCGCAAGTCGATCCTGAACCATGGCTTCCCCGACCTGACGAGCCGCTCGATCGACGAGCACCGGGTCGACCTGATCGCGGAGGACATGGTGGCGGCGCTGCTCGGCTATGAGCCGCGGTTGATCCGCAACTCGATCGCGGTCGAACGCGATCATTCGCTCGACCACGCCGAGCTCAAGGTCCGCTTCCTCGTCCAGGCCGATCTCAACTGCGAGCCGCTCAACGTGCCCGTCGAGTTCGTCGCCGATCTCGAGCTCGACACGGGCAAGATGGCGATCAGGAGCCGATAGGGCGATGCACCAGGAGTTTCTCGATCTCTACAATCAAGAGCTCCGCCTCTTCATGGAGCACTCGAAGGAGTTCGCGGAAGAGTATCCGGGCATTGCCGAAAGGCTGGGCGGGCTCGTCGGCGACCGGATGGACCCGATGGTGGGGGGCCTGCTGGAGGGCGCGGCCTTCCTGGCGGCGCGTGTCCAGCTCAAGCTGAAGCACGAGTTTCCCGAGTTCACCAACAATCTGATCGAGCAGCTGCTGCCGAACTATCTCGCGCCGACGCCGTCGGCGCTGCTCGCCGGCATCCGCCCGCCCTTTTCGGATCCGGGCCTGCGCGAGGGGATGACGATCCCGCGCGGTGCCTATCTCGACGCGACCTATCTCGAACGCGAGCGCCGTGTCGCCTGCCGTTACCGGCTCGGCGCGGAGGTGACGCTCTGGCCGTTCGACATCGCTGCGGCCGAGTACATCCCCGCGCCGGGGCCGCTGCAGGCGCTGGGGCTCTCGACGGACCGTCGCGCGCTGTCGGGGCTGCGGCTGTCGCTGGTTCACCGCACCATGAGCGATCCCGATCAGGAGCCGACGGCGGCGCAGGCGCTGAAGATGCCGACGAGCTGGTTCTCGGGCTGCCGCTGCAAGGATCTGACCGTCCATCTGCTCGGGGCCGAGGCCGATGCGGTGGCGCTCTACGAGCAGCTCTTCTCCGATTGCGTCGGCATCTATTTCCGCCACCTCGACGAATTCGGCGATCCGGTGATCACACCGGCCGACGGCGTTTCGCTGGAGCAGCTCGGCTTCGGCGAGGACGAAGCGCTGCTGCCCGGCGACACGCGCGTCTTCCGCGGCTTCGACCTGCTGCGCGAGATGTTCTGGTTCCCGCGCAAGTTCCTCGGGTTCCGGCTCGACGGGCTGGCGCGGATCATGCCGAAGCTGACGGCGAAGGCGGTCGACGTGATCTTCGTCTTCGACGAGGTCAATGCACGGCTGGCCGCGGCCGTGCAGAGGTCGATGTTCGCGCTCTACGCCGCGCCCGCGATCAACCTGTTCGAAAAGACGCTCGACCGCATGCCGGTCAGGACCAACCAGCACGAGTTCCACGTCGTGCCCGACCGCAGCCGGCAGCTCGACTACGAGCCGCACAGCATCCTCTCCGTCCACGCCCATTATGTCGGCGGGCGGGAGAAGCAGCCGGTGCATCCGCTCTATTCCTCGCCGGAGGGCGCTTCGCCGACGCAGGGGCTGCTCTACACCCAGCGCCGGCTGCCACGGCGCCGCTCCGCCGCCGAGCGGCGGCTCGGCCGGGCATCGGACTATACCGGCACGGACATGTTCATCTCGCTGGTCGAGCCGGCGGGCGTGACCGACGCGACCTCGGTGGCGGAACTCAGCGTGCGGGCGCTCTGCTCGAACCGGCATCTGCCGGAACATCTGCCCACCGGCGAGGGCGGCGCCGATTTCCGGCTGATCGACAATGTCGCGCTCGACGTCGCCTGCCTGTCGGGGCCGACGCCGCCGCGCGAGCCGATCGTCTCGCAATTGCGGCTGCGTTCGGAGACGGCGAGCACGGGCGTCGTCACCTGGCGGCTGATCAACCTGCTCAGCCTCAACCATCTCGGCCTCGTCCAGCGCGGGGCCGGCGAGAATGCGGAGGCGCTGCGCGAGTTGCTCTCGCTCTTCGCCGATCTCGCCGACAGCGCCACCGAGCGGCGCATCCGCGGCATCAAGAGCGTCGACAGCCGACCAGTCGTGCGGCGCTTTCCGCAGCGCGCGGGCACGGGCGCGGCGCGCGGGCTCGAGATCACCGTCGTGCTCGACGAGAAGGCCTTCGAGGGCTCGGGTGTCTTCCTGCTCGGGGCGGTGCTCGACCGCTTCTTCGCCGAATATGCGGCGATGAACCATTTCACCCAGACGGTGATCCGCACCGTCGAGCGCGGCGAGGTGATGCGCTGGCCGCCGCGCGCCGGATCGAGGCGGATCCTGTGACCGACAGCGCCCCCCTGCAGCGCGAGCCGAGCTATGCCGAGCAGCTCCAGGACGAGCCCTGGCGCTTCGATTTCTATGCGGTGATGCGCCGGCTGGAGCGCAGCTTTCCGGATCGTGGGCGGATCGGCGCGGTCGCAGCGCGGCGGGACGAGTATGTCGCGCTCGGCGAGCCGGCCTATCTCGATTTCGCGGCCTCAAGCATCGCCCAGGCCGACCGGGACGGGCAGGGGCGCCTGCGCCTCCTCGTCAAGTTCCTCGGCCTGCTCGGGCCGCAGGGCGCGCTGCCGCTGGCCACGACCGAGGAGAGCTATCACTGGCAGCTCGCGCGCGACGATGCCTTTCCGCGCTTCCTCGACATCTTCAACCACCGCTTCCTGCAGCTCTTCTTCCGGGCCTGGGCGGATTCGCGGCCGGTGGCGCAGCACGACCGGCCGGAGCGGGACCGTTTTGCGGCCTATGTCGGGAGCCAGATCGGGCTGGGCTCGGCGCCCTATCTCAACCGCGACAGCGTGCCCGACGCGGAGAAGCTCGCCCATGCCGGGCTGATCGGCGCTCAGGCGAAGTCGGCCTCGCGGCTGCGCGGGCTGCTGGCGGGGCTGTTCAAGGCCGAGGTCGAGATCGAGCAGTTCGTCGGCATGCGGCTGGTCTTCGATCCGGCCGACCGGACGCGGCTCGGCAGCCGGCATTGCACGCTGGGCGGCGACGCGCTGCTCGGCGCCAGCGTCTACAGCGTCGAGGACAAGTTCCGGGTCTGCATCGTGGCGCGAGATCTCGAGGAGTTCTCGCGCTTCCTGCCGAGCGGCGACCGCTGCGAGAAGCTGGCGGACGCCGTCTTTTTCCATCTCGGCGAGCAGTTCGAGTGGGATGTCGAGCTGGCGCTCCCGGTCGGGCAGGTCAAGCCGGCACGGCTGGGGCAGTTCGGCCAGCTCGGCTGGACGAGCTGGATGTCGCCGAACTGGGATGCCCCGCCCGGCGCCCTGCGGCGCGATGCCCGTTTCCACCCCGCCGAGCGCCTGCGCGAGCAACGCAGCCGGGCGCGTTCAAAACCCAACACCCGAACATCCTGACGTCCGAGGAGACCATTATGGCCGACATCAGTCTCGAAGCCGTCACAGGCAAGCTCAACCGGGTCGGTTATGAGGCCTTCATCCAGGCGTTGCGGCGGGCCAAGAGCGCCGGCAACCGCAATGTCGAGCTGGCGCATTGGCTGGCGCAGATCCTGCTCCGGCCCGCCACCGATATCGGCCTGACGGCGCAGCATTACGGCCTCGACATGGGCCGGCTGGCCACCGACATCGGCGGTGTCATGGAGGGTTTCCGCAAGAACGAGACGGAGATGCCGGGCGTTGCCAACAGCATCGTCGACGGTCTCGACCGCGGCTGGCACTACGCGACGCTGTTCTTCGGGGAGACGCAGATCCGCACCGGCCACGTCCTGGTCGCGATCCTGAAGTCGAACGATCTGCGCCGTGTCCTGACGGGCATCTCGAAGGAATTCGGCAAGATCCCGGTCGACGAGCTCGCCGCAGGCCACGCCAAGATCTGGGAGGCCTCGGAGGAGGAGAACCTGCGGCCGATGGACGGCTCGGGCCTTCGGGCGGCCGGCACGCCCGGCGCCGAACAGGCTGAAGGCGCCAAGGGGACGACCGCGCTCGACCGCTTCTCGCAGGACCTCACGGCCAAGGCGCGCACGGGCACGATGGACCCGATCCTCGGCCGCGACGACGAGATCCGCCAGGTCATCGACGTGCTGATGCGCAGGCGCCAGAACAACCCGATCCTCACCGGCGAGGCCGGCGTCGGCAAGACCGCGATCGCCGAGGGCTTCGCCCAGCGTGTGGCGTCCGGCGATGTGCCGCCGCCGCTCAAGGGCGTGCGCGTCTGCGCGCTCGACATCGGCCTGATGCAGGCCGGCGCCTCGATGAAGGGCGAGTTCGAGCAGCGGCTGCGCTCCGTCATCGACGAGGTGCAGTCCTCGCCGACGCCGGTGATCCTGTTCATCGACGAGGCGCATACGCTGATCGGCGCGGGCGGAGCGGCCGGCACGGGCGACGCCGCCAATCTGCTCAAGCCTGCGCTGGCGCGCGGCACGCTGCGGACCATCGCGGCGACGACCTGGTCGGAGTACCGGCAGTATTTCGAGAAGGACCCGGCGCTGACCCGGCGTTTCCAGCCGGTCAATGTCGACGAGCCGGATGTGGCGCGCTGCTGCACCATGCTGCGCGGGCTCATCGCTCCCATGGAAAAGCACCACAAGGTGCGCATCTCGGACGCGGCCATCGTCGCCGCGGTGACGCTGTCGCATCGCTACATCCCGGCCCGCCAGCTGCCCGACAAGGCGGTCAGCCTGCTCGACACGGCCTGCGCCCGCGTCGCGATCAGCCAGAGCGCGACCCCGGCCGCGATCGAGGATGCGCGCGTCGCCATCGCCGCGCTGGCGCAGGAGAAGGCGGCGCTGACGGCCGACCAGGATCTCGGCGGCGACACCGCCAAGCGGCTGGCCGAGATCGAGGTCGAGACCGCCGAAGGCCAGGGCAAGCTCGCCACGCTGGAGGCCGCGTGGGCGAGCGAGCTCGCCATCGTCGAGGAGATCAAGGCGCTGCGGGCGAAGCTCGCCGAGACGGCTGCCGCGGCCGCCGATCCCAAGGCCGATGTCGCCCAGCAGGTCGCGGCCGAGGCGTCGGGCGCGGAAGCACTACCCCCTGCCGAGACGCCGGACCCGGCCGCGGCGCGCGCGGCGCTGGCCGAGAAGTTCGCGGCGCTGTCGGAGATCGATCCGGCGCAGCGCATGATCTACGCCCATGTCGACGAGCAGTCGGTCGCCTCGGTCGTCTCCGACTGGACCGGGATTCCCGTCGGCCGCATGGTCGCCGACGAGATCGAGACGGTGCTGAAGCTGGCGGAGACGCTCAACAAGCGCGTCGTCGGCCAGGATCACGGACTGGCGATGATCGCGCGGCGCATCGAGACCAACCGCGCCAAGCTCGACAACCCCAACAAGCCGATCGGCGTCTTCATGCTCTGCGGCCCGTCGGGCGTCGGCAAGACCGAGACGGCGCTGGCGCTGGCCGAGCAGCTCTATGGCGGCGAGCAGAACGTCATCACCATCAACATGTCCGAGTTCCAGGAGGCGCACACCGTCTCGACGCTGAAGGGCGCGCCTCCCGGCTATGTCGGCTATGGCGAGGGCGGGCGGCTGACGGAGGCCGTGCGGCGCAAGCCCTATTCGGTCGTCCTGCTCGACGAGGTCGAGAAGGCGCATCCGGACGTCCACGAGCTGTTCTTCCAGGTCTTCGACAAGGGCGTGATGGAGGACGGCACCGGCCGGCGCATCGACTTCAAGAACACGCTGATCATCCTGACCTCGAATGTCGGTACCGACGAGATCATGGCGATGGCCTCCGACCCGGCGCAGCGCGCCGACCCGGAGTCGATCGCGGTGGCGCTGCGGCCGGCGCTGCTCAAGGTGTTCCCGCCGGCCCTGATCGGGCGCCTGGTGACGATCCCCTATTACCCGCTCTCGCCCGAGATGCTCGGCGGCATTGTGCGGCTGCAGCTCGGCCGCATCGGCAAGCGGATCCGCGACAATCACGAGGCCGCCTTCGTCTATGACGACGCGGTGGTCGCCCACATCGTCGCCCAGTGCAATGACCCCGATTCCGGCGGGCGTATGATCGACAACATCGTCACCAATTCGATGCTGCCGGCGCTTTCGCGCGCGATCCTCGGCCTCCAGCTTGAGAAGAAGCCGCTGACGGAGGCGAAGGTTTCGGTCGAGAACGGCGCCTTCGCCTACGCCGTGTCGTGAACCGCCGCAGCGCAGTCAGCCTGCATGGAGATGCCCCGATCGCTTCCACCTCGCAACCGACTGGATGAAGGATGCCGGCCATGGCCCTGAGATCGACGCGATTTGCCGCCCAGCCGCGACTGCAGCAGGCGGCGAAGAATGCCCCGCCGATCCGGCGGGGCTCCAGCGGCCAACATGTCTCCATCGTCCAGCAGGCCCTCATCGATCTCGGCCTGGGCATGGCGATCAGCACCAAGAAGAGCGGCAAGGCGGACGGCGTCTTCGGGGGCGAGACCGAGAGCCGGGTCTGGCAGTTTCAGGCGCGCACGGGGCTGTCGCGCGACGGTGTGATCGGGCGCGAGACACTCGAGACGCTGGACGCGCTGCTTCCGACGAACGGGCCGCCGCCGAAGCCGCTGCCGCCGGCGAAGATGACGCACAGGATCAACGTCCATATGCGGTCGATCGACAACCCGAAGGTCCCGGAGTTTACTCAGCTCAAGGTCATGCAGGAGGTTTTCGGCCAGTACCTGATCAATGTGGTGATGATGTCGGGCGAAAGCGTCGGCCTGAAGCCGGGCGAGCGGCTGACGCTCAAGGTCGTCGACGGCGACTGCCAATGGGACCAGGTCTCGGACGAGCAGAAGCTGCTGCAGAACTCCGGCAGCAACCAGATCGTCGGGATCAACGACGTCACGGTCTATTTCGCGACGGAGCTGCGGGAAACCAGCGGCAACACCCTTCAGGGCTGTGCCGGTCACGCGCCGACGCGTCCGGCGGTGATGATCGCCGCCAGCGCCATCGACAAGACCACGATGGCCCACGAGGTCTGCCATGTCCTGCTGGGCTCCAGTTTCGCGCCCGTTCATGTCGACGAGGACGCCAATCTGATGTGCAATGCGCCTGTCTGCACCGGCAAACCGGCCTATCTGAGCGTCGCGCAGCTGAACCGCGTCTTTGCCAGCAAGCTGGTCCAGAAGCTCCCCTAGGGAGGACGAGTCGGCAGGGAGAGGGCGGCGGATGTTGCAACCAGCGCGGCTGAAGAGCCGGTCGGGCTCCGAAGGCAGGGCCGAGCGGCAGCACGATGCGTCGGATGGCTCGGCGCCCCGGCGCCGTAGACCCTCGCGCGTGGGGCGGTTCGGCCGCATCCTGGTGCTGCTGGCGGCCATCCTCGGCATCGCCTGGGGTGGCGTCGCGACCTGGCTGCTCCATCAGGAGAAGGCGGTGGTGGCGGCGCTCCAGCAGGAGCAGCAGATCCTGCAGGCGAGCCATGACGAGCGCATGCGGGTCCTGACCCGCCGCCTCGTGAGTTCGATCGCGACGCAGCGCGCCCCCGGCGCCGCACCACGCGAGGGTGGCGGCGACGATCAGCTCGCCGATCTGATCGCGCGGCAGATCGAGCTCGAGGCGCGGCAGAACCTGCTGGGCACGCTGACGGGCCAGGCGGTCGCGCCCGTGCTGCCCAATAGCGGCGCGCAGGCGCCGGGCGGGGCCGGGGGGCTGGCGGCCGTCGATCCGTTCCAGGGCAACATCCTGGAGCATATCAACCCGGCCGTCGTCGCCCCGCAGAAGCGCCTGGCGGCCGTCGCGCTGCGGGCCGAGGAGGCGATGCCGCTCCCCGAGCGCGTGGCGCTGCTGCAGCAATCGCTCGACCGCATCGACCAGGCGCAGGGCCAGCAGGTCTCGGCGCTGGGCCTGCGCCTCGCCGGGCGGGTGCAGGAGGTGAGGGCGGCGCTGGCCGATCTCGGGCTCGATGTCGGTAAGGTCCGGCTGCCCCCGGCCCGGCAGGCGATGGGCGGGCCGCTGATCCCGCTCTCGGTGACGATGCGCGCCGGCAGCTTCGAGCATCGCGTGCTGCAGCTCGGCGAGGCGCAGGCGACTTTCGGGCGCTGGCGCGAGCTGGCGCAGATCGTGCCGCTGCGCCGTCCGCTGGACGGCGACGACAGCACGACGAGCAATTTCGGCATGCGCACCGACCCCTTCACCGGCGCGGCGGCGATGCATTCCGGCATGGATTTCCGCGGCGAGACCGGCACGCCGATCCGCGCCACCGGCGCCGGCAAGGTGCTGCGGGCCGAGGTCGCGGGCGGCTATGGCAATCTGGTCGAGCTCGACCATGGCAATGGGCTGACCACCCGCTACGCGCATCTCAGCGCCTTCGACGTGAAGCCGGACCAGATCGTTCCGCCCGGCGCCATTATCGGCCGGCTCGGCTCGACCGGGCGCTCGACCGGCCCGCATCTGCATTACGAGACGCGGTTGGCCGGCGAAGCGACCAACCCGCTGAAGTTCATCGAAGTCGGCACCCGCCTGTCGCAGCCCTCGCTGCCGCCGGGGGTGAGGTAGCCGGGGAATTCGTCGTTGCGAGCGTAGCGAAGCAATCCAGAAGGGCTCGCTCGACGTCCCCTGGATTGCTTCGCTACGCTCGCAATGACGGGAGGCGTCAGCCGTTTGCCGCCGCCTCCGCCATGAAGGCCTCCAGCGCCTCCTGCTCGTCCGCCGAGAGGCGCAAGCCCAGCTTGCTGCGGCGCCAGAGCACGTCGGCGGCCCGCGTCGCCCACTCCGCCCGCATGAGGTAGCGGACCTCGCGCTCGTACAGATCGGCGCCGAAATGGCGGCCGAAATCGGCCTCCTGGCCAGCGCCCTGCAGGATCTCGCGCGCTTTGGTGCCATAGGCCCGCACCAGCCGCGCGATCGTTGTGCGGGCCAGCCAGGGATGGGCGGATGCGAGCGCGTCGACCTGCGCGTCATAGCCCTCGACGGGGAAATCGCCGCCCGGCAGCGTGCCGGTGATGGTCCAGGTCGGGCGCGCGGCCCAGGCGGCATGGGGCCCGAGCTTTTCCAGCGCGGATTCGGCGAGGCGGCGATAGGTCGTGATCTTGCCGCCGAAGACCGAGAGCAGCGGCGCCTGGCCCTGCGGCGCGTCGAGCGTCAGGACATAGTCGCGCGTCGCCTCCTGCGCCTTGCTGGCGCCGTCGTCATAGAGCGGGCGCACGCCGGAATAGGTCCAGACCACGGAGGCCGGCGTCACCGGCTCGCGGAAATACTCGCTCGCGGCGGCGCAGAGATAGTCGATCTCCTCGGGCGTCGCCTTGGCGTCGGCGGGATTGCCGCGATAATCGCGGTCGGTCGTGCCGATCAGGGTGAAGTCGCGCTCATAGGGGATGGCGAAGATGATGCGCCCGTCGGCGTTCTGGAAGATGTAGCAACGGTCGTGATCGTAGAGCCGGGGCACGACGATATGGCTGCCCTGGACCATGCGGACGGCGGCCTTGGTATTGGAGCGGACGACGCCGCCGAGCACGTCGCCGACCCAGGGCCCGGCCGCATTAACCAGCGCCTTCGCCCGGATGCTGCGGCTCGTGCCGTTCGTCTCCGCGGTGATGCGCCAGACGCCGCCCTCGCGATCGGCCGAGACGACGCGGGCGCGGGTGTGGATCGCGGCGCCCTTCGCGGCGGCGTCCATGGCGTTGAGCACGACGAGGCGCGAATCCTCGACCCAGCAGTCGGAGTATTCGAAGGCGGTGGCGCCATTGTCCTTGAGCGGCCGGCCGGCGGCGTCCTGCGAGAGGTCGACGGTGCGCGTCGCCGGCAGTTTTTTGCGGCCGCCGATATGGTCGTAGAGGAACAGGCCGAGCCGCAGCAGCCAGGCCGGGCGGAGGCCCTTGTGATGCGGCAGCACGAAGCGCAGCGGCCAGATGATGTGCGGGGCCATCGCCCAGAGCCGTTCGCGCTCCATCAGCGCCTCCCGCACGAGCCGGAACTCGTAATGCTCGAGATAGCGCAGCCCGCCATGGATGAGCTTGGTCGAGGCGGAGGAGGTGGCGCCGGCGAGGTCGTCCTTCTCGAAGAGGACAACGGAGGCGCCGCGCCCCGCCGCGTCGCGGGCGATGCCGCAGCCATTGATGCCGCCGCCAATGACGGCGAGGTCGTAGGTGGTTTCCGTCTGCGTCATTCCGGTCTCGGTCATTCCGGTCTCAGGCCTTGAAGATGGTCGCACCCGTCAACCCGTGGCGGGCGCAGGCGTTGCGCGTGTCGACGACGAGTTTCGCATGGGCGGCGACCAGCGCGTAGTCGACGTCGTCATGGTCGGTGGCGATCAGCACCGCGTCGAAGCCGGCGATCGCCTCTGCCGTCAGCGGCGTGCTCGGGCGGGCGGCGAGTGCACCATGCTTCCGGCTCTTGCGGATCGCCGGGATGTGGGGGTCGTGATAGGCGGCCTGCGCGCCGCGGGCTTCGATCAGCTCGATCAGCTTGAGGGCCGGGCTCTCGCGCATGTCCTCGACATTCTTCTTGTAGGCGAGGCCGAGCACGAGGATGCGCGCGCCGCTGAAGCTGCGGCCGAGCTGGCGGTCGACGAGTTCGGCGAGACGATCGACGACGCGATAGGGCATCTCGGTGTTGATCTGCCCGGCGAGTTCGATGAAGCGCGTTGCGATGTCGAATTCGCGCGCCTTCCACGTCAAATAGAAGGGATCGATCGGGATGCAGTGCCCGCCGAGGCCCGGGCCCGGATAGAACGGCATGAAGCCGAAGGGCTTGGTCTTGGCGGCGTCGATCACCTCCCAGATGTCGATGCCCATGGCGGCATAGACCTGCTTGAGCTCGTTGACGAGGGCGATGTTGACGGCGCGGAAGATGTTCTCGGTCAGCTTCACCGCCTCGGCCGTGGCGGTCGAGGAGACCGGGACGGTTCTGACGACGAGGGCGCCATACAGCGCGTCCGCCATGGCGAGCGCCGAGGCGCCGTCGCCGCCGACGACTTTCGGAATATCGGAGGTGCCGAACTGGGCGTTGCCGGGGTCCTCGCGCTCCGGCGAATAGGCGAGGAAGAAATCCTTGCCGCTGCTCAGGCCCGCGGCGTCCTCCAGGATCGGCCGCATCAGCTCGTCGGTCGTGCCCGGATAGGTCGTCGATTCCAGCACGATGAGCTGGCCGGGACGCAGGCGCCGGCCGATCGCCCGCGTGGTCTGCTCGACATAGGAGAGATCGGGCTCGCGCTGGCGCGAGAGCGGAGTCGGCACGCAGATCAGCAGCGCGTCGGGCTCCGACAGCCGGTCGAAATCGGTCGTCGCCTCGAAGCGGCCTGCCGCGAGGCCGGCGACGATCAGCTCCATCGGGATGTGCTTGATGGTCTCGCGGCCGGCATTGATCTGGTCGACGCGGGCCTGATCGATGTCGAAGCCGATGACGCGGATGCCCTGGCGGAGCGCAGCCAGCGCCAGCGGGATGCCGACATAGCCGAGCCCGATGACGCCGATCACCACCGAGCGGTCGCGGACCTTCCCGACGAAATCCTGCGCGACATCAGCCAATTCCTGCACTCTCGCCTCCGGTTCGCGCGGAGCCGGCGCCCGTTCGAAACGGCGGGCCGGCCAGCCCGCGGTCCTTGCCGAGATCACCCTGTCTGTCAACGCGACCGAGCGCCCGGCGACGGTTACACCCGGCTTGCGCCGCAGACGCCGCAGCGCTCAGATGCGCGCGAAGCGCCCGACGCCCACACGCCGTCGCGGCGAACCACCGGATTCCGAACCGCCATGACCGTCACCGATATTGCGACGCGGACCTACAACCATGGCTGGCGGCTCGATCCGATCATCCGCAGCCTGCTCGACACGGATTTCTACAAGCTGCTGATGCTGCAGATGATCCGCGCCTTCCATCCGCAGGTGGAGGTCACCTTCTCGCTGATCAACCGCTCGAAGCACATCCGCCTCGCGGACATCGTCGACGAGGCGGAGCTGCGCGCGCAGCTCGACCATGCCCGCTCGGTGCGCTTCACCAAGAAGGAACTGATCTGGCTGGCGGGCAACTCGTTCTACGGCAAGAGGCAGATGTTCTCACCGGAGTTCCTGGCCTGGCTCGCCGATTTCCAGTTGCCCGACTACGAGCTGCGCCAGGTCGACGGGCAGTACGAGCTGCATTTCGAGGGGCCCTGGACCCATACGACGATGTGGGAGGTGCCGGCGCTGGCGATCATCAACGAGCTGCGGGCGCGGCGCGTCATGGTCGGGCAGAAGCGGTTTGCGCTCGATGTGCTCTATGCCCGTGCCAAGGCGAAGATGTGGGACAAGGTCGAGCGGCTGCAGAGGCTGCCGAACCTCAAACTCTCCGATTTCGGCACGCGCCGGCGCCATGGCCATCTCTGGCAGCGCTGGTGCGTCGAGGCGCTGAAGGAGGGGCTGGGGCCGAAATTCAGCGGCACCTCGAACGTGCTTTTGGCGATGGACGCCGATCTCGAGGCGATCGGCACCAACGCCCATGAGCTGCCGATGGTGCTCGCCGCGCTGGCCGACAGCGACGCCGAGCTGCTGCGGGCGCCCTACCGCGTGCTCGACGAGTGGCGTCAGGTCTATGGCGGCAATCTGCTGATCGCCCTGCCGGACGCCTTCGGAACGAGCGGCTTCCTGCGTCATGCGCCGGACTGGGTGGCGGACTGGACGGGCTTTCGCCCGGATTCGGCGCCGCCGATCGAGGCAGGCGAGGCGATCATGGCCTGGTGGCGCGAGCGCGGGCGCGATCCCAAGGAGAAGCTGCTGGTCTTCTCCGACGGGCTCGACGTGGATGCGATCGAGCGGGTCTACCGGCATTTCGACGGCAAGGTCCGCATGGCCTTCGGCTGGGGTACCGACCTGACCAATGATCTCGTCGGCTGCCTGCCCGACGGCTCGCGCGCGCTCGACCCGATGTCGCTGGTCTGCAAGGTCACCAGGGCGAACGGGCGCCCCGCGGTGAAGCTCTCCGACAATCCCGAAAAGGTCTCGGGTGAGGGCGAGGCGGTGGCGCGCTATCGGCGCGTGTTCGGGAGCGGCTGAACCCAAACACGGCCTTCGGCCCGCGAGCGATCCGCCCAAGAACAGTCCGCTCGCGAAAGCGTTATAGTTCGTTCGTCTGATGACTAGTGCACGCGACGCCACGGCCCTTGCGTCACACAAGCCTTCCTGCTCTCCTGCGATCAAGACGCCACAGCCAAAAAGTGGTGCTTGAACAGGGGAGAGAGACATGACGTCTGCGAACACCAAGGGACAATCGCGTCGGAAATTCCTGAAGACCTCGCTGGTCGCCTCGGCCGCGACAGTCGCTGCGCCGGCGATCGCGCAGCAGGCCGGGCCGATCGCGATGCGCTGGCAGAGCACCTGGCCGGCGAAGGACATCTTCCACGAATACGCGCTCGATTTCGCCAAGAAGGTCAACGACATGACCGGCGGCGACCTGAAGATCGAGGTGCTGCCCGCCGGCGCGGTCGTGCCGGCCTTCGGCCTGCTGGAGGCGGTGTCGAAGGGCACTCTGGACGGCGGCCATGGCGTGCTCGTCTACCACTACGGCAAGCAGACTGCGCTGGCGCTGTGGGGCTCGGGCCCGGCCTATGCCATGGACGCCAACATGCTGCTCGCCTGGCACAAATACGGCGGCGGCAAGGAGCTTCTGGCCAAGCTCTATGCCTCGATCGGCGCCAATGTGCAGTCCTTCCCCTATGGGCCGATGCCGACGCAGCCGCTCGGCTGGTTCAAGAAGCCGGTGACCAAGCTCGAGGACATGAAGGGGCTGAAATACCGCACCGTCGGCATCTCGATCGACATCTTCACGGGGATGGGCCTGGCCGTGAACGCGCTGCCGGGCGGCGAGATCGTCTCGGCGATGGATCGCGGCCTGCTCGATGCGGCCGAGTTCAACAACGCCAGCTCCGACCGCGTGCTCGGATTCCCCGACGTCTCGAAGGTCTGCATGCTGCAGAGCTACCATCAGAACGCCGAGCAGTTCGAGATCATGTTCAACAAGACGAAGTTCGACGCCCTGCCCGACAAGATGAAGGCGATCATCTCGAACGCCGTCGAGGCCGGCTCGGCGGAGATGTCCTGGAAGGCGATCGACCGCTATTCGCAGGACTATGTCGAGCTGCAGTCGAAGGACAAGGTGCGCTTCTACAAGACGCCGGACGCGATCCTGAAGCGCCAGCTCGAGCTCTATGACGAGGTGGCGAAGAAGAAGGCGGCCGAGAACCCGCTCTTCGCCGAGATCCTCAAGTCGCAGCTCGCCTTCGCCAAGCGCGCGACGCGCTGGGAGCAGGACACGGTGGTCAACCGCAAGATGGCGTTCGACCACTACTGGGGTCCCAACGGCGTCGCCACCAAGCTCTGAGCCTCTCCCGATATCGGCCATGGCCGGCACCCCGTGTGCCGGCCATGGCGCCTGCCTGCGAGGCCTCGAATGAGCGTCGAGAAAGTCCTTCTCGCCTGTGATCGCGTCAGCACCTTCTTCGGCAAGATGGCGGCCTGGCTGATCATCGGCCTGATGCTTCTGGTCTGTGCCGAGGTCTTCAAGCGCTACATCCTGAACGCGCCGACGGCGTGGATCTTCGACGCCAGCAACATGCTCTACGGCTCGCTGTTCATGCTCTGCGGCGCCTACACGCTCGCCCAGAACGGCCATGTCCGCGGCGATTTCCTGTACAGCTCGATGAAGCCGCGCACCCAGGCGGGCCTCGATCTCGCGCTCTACATCCTGTTCTTCCTGCCGGGCATCTGCGCGCTGGTCTATGCGGGCTACAGCTATGCCGGCGATTCCTGGCGCATCGGCGAGCATTCCAACGTCACCGCCGACGGGCCGCCGGTCTATCATTTCAAGACGGTGATCCCGGTCGCCGGCGCGCTCGTCCTGCTCCAGGGCATGGCGGAGATCATCCGCTGCCTCGTCTGCCTGAAGACCGGTGCCTGGCCGGCGCGGCTCAAGGACGTCGCCGAGATCGACGTCGTCGAGGAGCAACTGGCCGCCAGCGAGCATATCGACGAGGCGACGCGGCGGGCCGCGATCGAACGCACGCACAGCATCGACGAGACGGCCCGCCAGCGCGGGCTGGGCGGAGACCGGCATCCATGAGCGACCCCGCCCTCGGCCTGAGCATGCTCGGGCTCATCGTCGTCGTCATCATCCTCGGCTTCCCCACCGCCTTCACGCTGATGGGGCTGGGGATGATCTTCGGCTACGTCGCCTTCTACGACCCGACCCAGGCCTGGTACGCGAACCGGATCTTCGACCTGATGGTCCAGCGCACCTATGGCGCGATGACCAACGACGTCCTGATCTCGATCCCGCTCTTCGTTCTGATGGGCTATGTGATGGAGCGGGGCGCGCTGGTCGACAAGATGTTCTACGCCGTCCAGCTCGCCTTCCGGAACGTGCCGGCGGCGCTGGCGGTGGCGACGCTGCTGGTCTGCACCTTCTGGGGCATCGCCAGCGGCCTGGTCGGTGCCGTCGTCGTCCTGATGGGCGTCATCGCCTTCAACCCGATGCTCAAGGCCGGCTACGACGTGAAGCTCGCTGCCGGCGTGATCACGGCCGGCGGCACGCTCGGCATCCTGATCCCGCCCTCGGTGATGATCATCGTCTATGCGGCGGTGGCCGGGCAGTCGGTGGTCAAGCTCTATGCCGCCGCGATGTTTCCCGGCTTCTTCCTCGCCTTCCTCTATCTGGTCTACATCGTCGGCTGGGCGCTGCTGAATCCGCGCGTGGCGCCGAAGCTGCCGCCGGAGCAGAGGCAGGTTCCCGTTCCCGACTGGACGAGGACCCTCGCCGAGCCGCATCGCGGCCGGGTGTTCCCGGCGCTGAGCCGCGCCCTGCTGTCGCCGGCGCGCGCGCGCGGGATCGAGCGTGACGGACAGCCCGTGACCCGTGGCGCGCTGCTGCAGGCCTGGGGTTATGCGCTGGTGCCGCTCACCCTGGTCACGCTGACGCTGGCCGTGGTGTGGTGGTACGTCGTCATCCACCAGCAAGCCGGTGCGGTCGAGGCGGTGACGGCGGTCGAGCAATTGGGCACGCCCGATCTCGTGCCCGATGACGCGGGCCAGGGCAGCAAGGGGCCGCCGACCGCCTTCTATGTCTGGTTCGGCGCCATCGCCTTCGGCTTTGCGGCGCTGATGGCGCGCTACTATGCGAGGATGACGGCGGAGCGGCTCGAGGTCATCCGCATGCTGACCGACGCCGTCCTGCCGCTCGGCCTGCTGACGGCGGTGGTGCTGGCGGTGATCCTGTTCGGCATCACCACCGCCACCGAATCCGCGGCCGTCGGGGCGGCGGGCGCCTTCCTGCTCGCCTTCCACGCCCGCAGCCTGAACTGGAAGAAGATCAAGGAAGCGGTGTTCCTCACCGCCAAGACGACCTCGATGGTGTGCTGGCTGTTCGTCGGCTCGGCGATCTTCTCGGCGGTGTTCGCGCTGCTCGGCGGGCAGGCCCTGCTGGAGAGCTGGGTTCTGTCGCTGAACCTGTCGCCGCTGCAGTTCATGATCCTCTCCCAGGCGATCATCTTCGTCCTGGGCTGGCCGCTGGAATGGACCGAGATCATCGTGATCTTCGTGCCGATCTTCCTGCCGATGCTGAAGCATTTCGGCATCGACCCGATCCTCTGGGGCGTGCTGGTCTTCGTCAATCTGCAGGCGGCCTTCCTGTCGCCGCCCGTGGCCATGTCGGCCTTCTACCTCAAGGGCGTCGCTCCGTCGCATGTGACGATCAACCAGATCTTCGCGGGGATGATGCCCTATATGCTGATCGTCATTCTCTGCATGGTGCTGATGTATATCTGGCCGGGCCTGACACTGTGGCTGCCCGAGTATCTCTATGGCGGCTGAGCCGGCGGCCTTGGCCGCCTGCGCCTTGCAATCGCGGCCAAAACCCCCTAATGCGACCGCGCTTTCGGAAGGCCTCGCAGGGCCGGTGTCAGGAAACAGGGTGTCATGGCCAAAGAGAAATTCGCTCGCACGAAGCCGCATTGCAACATTGGAACGATTGGTCACGTTGACCATGGCAAGACGTCTCTGACGGCTGCGATCACGAAGGTTCTGGCTGAGTCGGGTGGCGCGTCGTTCACGGCGTATGACCAGATCGACAAGGCTCCGGAGGAGAAGGCCCGCGGCATCACGATCTCGACCGCTCACGTCGAGTACGAGACGGCTGCGCGTCACTATGCTCACGTCGACTGCCCCGGCCACGCCGACTATGTGAAGAACATGATCACGGGCGCGGCGCAGATGGACGGCGCGATCCTGGTTGTGTCGGCGGCCGACGGCCCGATGCCGCAGACCCGCGAGCACATCCTGCTGGCGCGCCAGGTCGGCGTTCCCGCGCTGGTGGTGTTCATGAACAAGGTCGATCTCGTCGACGACGCCGAGCTGCTCGAGCTGGTCGAGATGGAGATCCGCGAGCTTCTGTCGAAGTACGACTTCCCCGGCGACGACATCCCGATCACCAAGGGTTCGGCGAAGGTTGCGCTGGACAATGGCGACAAGGCGATCGGCCATGACGCGATCATCGCGCTGATGAAGACGGTCGACGACTACATCCCGCAGCCGGCGCGTCCGCTGGACCTGCCGTTCCTGATGCCGGTCGAGGACGTGTTCTCGATCTCGGGCCGCGGCACGGTGGTGACGGGTCGCGTCGAGCGCGGCATCGTGAAGGTCGGTGAGGAAATCGAGATCGTCGGCCTGAAGGACACGGTCAAGACGACGGTGACGGGCGTCGAGATGTTCCGCAAGCTGCTGGACCAGGGCCAGGCGGGTGACAACATCGGCGCGCTGCTGCGCGGCACGAAGCGTGAGGACGTCGAGCGCGGGCAGATCCTGTGCAAGCCGGGCTCGGTGAAGCCGCACACGAAGTTCAAGGCCGAGGCCTACATCCTGACGAAGGAGGAGGGCGGTCGCCACACCCCGTTCTTCACCAACTATCGCCCGCAGTTCTACTTCCGCACGACGGACGTGACGGGCGTGGTGCACCTGCCCGAGGGCACGGAGATGGTGATGCCGGGCGACAACATCGCCATGGAAGTGCACCTGATCGTGCCGATCGCGATGGAGGAGAAGCTGCGCTTCGCCATCCGCGAAGGCGGCCGCACCGTCGGTGCCGGCGTCGTCGCCAGCATCATCGCTTGATTCAAGCGATCGCTGCAAAGCTCTGAAGGGGCGGCGGAAACGCCGCCCTTTTTTTGTCAGCGCGGATAGGGCTCCAAATCCGGTGGTCCCTGCTCACGGGCGCTTGCCGAATGTCCTCGTGGCCTCGGGAGGCTGCGCCGATGGTGCGCGCTGTCTTGTCTGTGCGAGCGGCGGAGAGGAGAGCGCCGTTTCGGCATCGGATGGATCGCTTTCGGGATCCTTGATGATCGCCAGCGCCGCTATCATGCCCAGCGCCATCAAACTCCACTGCGGAGCCAGGAAGCTCGGCATGAGATAGGCCTGGAAACCGAGTGTCGCGAACTTGACCGCATCCAGCGCATATAATCCCGACAGCAGGACGGAGAACCACGGGTTGGATCCGAGAAAGCGTAGCCGTTTCGCGATCACGCCCAGCATATAGGCTGCGAAGATCAGCGTGATCCCGCTCTTCAACAGCACGAAGAGGATGAGTTGGACGGCACCTCGCGCGTCGTGGGCGATCGAATTGCGAAGCTGCACCCACCCGATCGAGAACAAATACGGAAAGCCCAGGACGAGAGCGACAGCGATTCCGGCGCGCAGAATATAGCCGCGTCGATTCAGATAGCCGGACCACATGGTTTGCCCCACGATGATGTCGGAGGCACCATAACGGCGTCCCGTTAACATCGGATTGGGATGCCTCCAGAGGCACTCGCGATGCTGTTTTCACCCGCGCGGCGGTGTCGCGATCGGCCAAGGGCGTTCCGGAACTGGACGCGAGGCGCCATACACTTTCGACTTGAAAAGCCCAGCCGCTTGGGGCAAAGGAACCGCGACTACAGGGGTGTAGCTCAGTTGGTAGAGTACCGGTCTCCAAAACCGGGTGTCGCAGGTTCGAGCCCTGCCGCCCCTGCCAGTTCCCGCCCATCGACCGGGGTGTGAACGGTTCGGCGCCCAGCGCGTCCTCGGTCGGTTTCCTTGCGTTGGATAAAACAGGTCGGGGCGTCCGGGCGCTGCGTCTGTCTGGGCTCCGGCTCAGGGCCTCGCGCCCTCCGGACGCCAGCCGGCAAAACCTCTTGGCGAACGCCTCGGGGCGTTGTAGAAGCCTTCTCACGACGGCGCGCGGCTCCCTGAGCCCCGCGCCGCGAATGTTTCAGGACGGCCGAATCGGCGCCGGCGAGAGCCGGGTGCCGGCCCGGAACCCGAGGTGACCCATGGCCAAGAGCAGCCCCTTCAGCTTCCTGCAGGACGTGCGCAACGAGGCGTCCAAGGTGACGTGGCCGTCGCGGCGCGAGACGCTGATCACCACCGGCCTCGTGCTGCTGATGGTGGTCGTGTCCAGCCTGTTCTTCTTCTTCACCGACACCATCATCCGCTGGTCGCTCGGCCTCATCCTCGGCGCCCGTTGAACGGAATCAGACACGTGAGCACCCGCTGGTACATCGTCCACGCCTATTCGAACTTCGAGAACAAGGTCGCGCAGTCGATCCGCGACCAGGCGGCGCAGCGCAATCTCGCCGACAAGTTCGACGAGGTGCTGGTGCCGACCGAGAAGGTCGTCGAGGTTCGCCGCGGCCGCAAGGTCGATGCCGAGCGCAAGTTCTTCCCCGGCTATGTGCTGGTGAAGTGCGAGATGACCGACGAGGTCTATCACCTGATCAAGAACACGCCGAAGGTCACCGGCTTCCTCGGCGCCGACAAGGCCAAGCCGATGCCGATTCCCGAGACCGAGGCGCTGCGGATCAAGGGCCAGGTCGCCGAGGGCATCGAGCGGCCGAAGCCGACGATCGTCTTCGAGGTCGGCGAGCAGGTGAAGGTGGCCGACGGCCCGTTCGCCTCGTTCAACGGCGTCGTCGAGGATGTCGACCATGGTCGCGCCCGCCTGAAGGTCGCGGTCTCGATCTTCGGCCGCGCCACCCCGGTCGAGCTGGAATACGGCCAGGTCGAGAAGCTCTGAGCGGCCGCCGGGCCGCGCTGGGGCGCCAATTGTGACGCAACGTTAAGTTGCTCTTAAGACGGCTATCCTTACCGTCTTGAGGCACAAACAAGCGCGGTCACATGGTTTTCAAGCGTTTCAGGGCGACTGTCGGTCAGCGTATGGCGCTGTGGAGCGTCGCGCTCGGATTCGTCGTGTCTCTCTTCGTCGCCAACGAGTTCGTCGCTTCGGACCGGATGGACCGTCTCGCGGCCGAGATGTCGGTCAATGGCGAGGCGCTGTTGCGGACCGAGGAGGCGTCGGCGCTCTTCGAGAAGATCCACTCGCTCGCCGACGAGTCGCTCACCCGGGCCGAAGACTGGGCCCTCGTCGACGACATGGCGAAGGCCATGAGCGCGATCGCCGCTGCCGCACAGGGCGAGGTCCGCGAGCGCGCCGTGCAGGCGGAGGCGCTGCTGAACGAGGTCCGCGGACAGGCCGGCACGCCCGATGGCCAGAAGCTGATGCGGCAATGGCCGACGGTGCATGAGGACATGCACCTCGCCCTCAACAAGGCGCTGGTCGACATCACCCGCAGGCTCAAGGCCCAGAAGGCGGGGGCGGATCGGTTCGAGGGCCTGCTCGGCGCCGTCTGCCTGCTGCTGGTCGTGCTGGTGGTCGCGCTCGAATACCGCTGGCTGGTCAGGCCGATCATCGAGATGTCTCGGGCGCTGCGCGAGGGGCAGGGCGGAACCTCCTGGCTGGCCGGCCTCGCCGTGCGCAGCGACGAGATCGGTGCGCTCGCGCGGGCCCTGAAGGCGCATCTGCGCGAACAGAAGGCCGGGCAGGAGGCCGCGGTCCAGCGCATGGCCGCGATGTCGGAAGAGATCCAGCAGCGCGAACAGGCGCAGGCGCAGAGCATCGCCTTCCAGGACCGCATCGCGGCGATCGCGACCGCGCTCGAGACCCATTCGAGCCGCATGTCCGAGGCGGCACGGGAACTCGGCGGCTATTCCGGCGAGGTCGACCGTCGTGCCAGCGCAGCCGCGCAATCGACCCAGCGTGTCGCGGCCCATGTCGGCGACGTCGCCGTGACCATCGGCGAGGTCACGTCGCTGGTGCGGGACGCGGCCCGCGAGGCGCAGCGAAGTGCCGAGGTGAGCGTCGGCGCCAAGGCGCTCGTCGGCGAGGCGAGGGCGGATACGGAGGCGCTCCACGACGCCGTGGCGCGGATTTCCGGCATCATCGACATCATCTCCTCGGTCGCCAGCCAGACCAATCTGCTGGCGCTGAATGCGACGATCGAGGCGGCGCGGGCCGGCGAGGCGGGGCGGGGCTTCGCGGTCGTCGCCTCCGAGGTCAAGCAACTCTCGCAGCGGACGGCCCAGGCGACCTCGGAGGTTCAGGGCGGGCTCGATCTGATCCGGGTGGCCGCAGACCGGCTCACCGGCCGCGTCGGTGCGCTGGTGCATTCGATCGACGATGTCGAGGCCGCCGCCGATTCGATCGCCGAGCTGACCGGGCGGCAGGACGCCAATTCCTCCGCCATCGCCGAGAGCACGGGCAAGACCGCCGGGGATGTGCGTCTCGTGGCCGAGCAGGTCGAGCAGGTGGCCGCCATGACCGAGAAGTGGCGCCAGACGGCGGAGGCGGCGATGCTGGCCTCGACCGACCTCGACCGCCAGGCGGCCGGACTGCGCGACGTCGTGGAAGGCTTCATCGGGCAGAGGCGACGCGCCGAGGCCTGAGGCGGGCTTACGGGCGCCGCACTGCGAACGGGGCTTCCCCTTCGCCGCCTTCTGTGCCATAGGCCCCACCTCACTTGCGTGGGAGGCATGCCGGTCGCCAGCCGGAGCTTCATGCCGCACCACGCTCTGCAACCATCCCGACCCCGGGCGGATCTGATCCGCGGGCGGGACGTCGTCGTTCCGATCGGCATCGGGGCAGGCGGCAGGAGCAGCCATCATGGCGAAGAAGATCACGGGTTACGTGAAGCTTCAGGTTCCGGCGGGCGCGGCCAATCCGTCGCCGCCGATCGGTCCGGCGCTGGGTCAGCGCGGCCTCAACATCATGGAATTCTGCAAGGCCTTCAACGCGAAGACCGCGCAGATGGAGAAGGGCATGCCGATCCCGGTGATCATCACCGCGTATCAGGACCGCTCCTTCACCTTCGAGATGAAGCAGCCGCCGGTCTCGTACTGGCTGAAGAAGGCCGCCGGCCTGACCTCGGGTTCCAAGACTCCGGGCCGCGGCGGCAATGTCGGCAAGGTCACCGCCGCGCAGATCAACGAGATCGCCGAGAAGAAGATGGCCGATCTCAACTGCGACAGCGTCGAATCCGCAGCGTCCATGATCAAGGGCTCCGCCCGGTCGATGGGCCTGGAAGTCGTGGGCTGAGGGGGCGAAGATGGCACATATCGGAAAGCGCGTGGTCAAGGGCCGTGAAGGCATCGACCGCACCAAGCTGTACCCCCTGACCGAGGCCGTCGGCCTGGTGAAGGAGCGGGCGACCGCCAAGTTCGACGAGACCGTCGAGGTCTCGATGAATCTCGGCGTCGATCCGCGTCACGCCGACCAGATGGTCCGCGGCGTCTGCAACCTGCCGAACGGCTCGGGCCGCGTCCTGCGCGTCGCCGTGTTCGCCCGCGGCGCCAAGGCGGAAGAGGCCAAGAAGGCCGGTGCCGACATCGTCGGTGCGGAGGACCTGGTCGAGATCGTCCAGAAGGGCACGATCGACTTCGATCGCTGCATCGCCACGCCGGACATGATGCCGCTCGTCGGCCGTCTCGGTAAGGTGCTGGGCCCGCGCGGCCTGATGCCGAACCCGAAGGTCGGCACCGTCACCATGGACCTGACCAATGCGGTCGCGGCGTCCAAGGGCGGTTCGGTCGAGTTCCGCGTCGAGAAGGCCGGCATCGTGCATGCCGCCGTCGGCAAGGTCTCGTTCTCGGCCGAGAAGCTGGCCGAGAACATCAAGGCCTTCGCCGACTCCGTCGCCAAGGCGAAGCCGGCCGGCGCCAAGGGCACCTATATCCAGCGCGTCGCGATCTCCTCGACGATGGGTCCGGGCGTCAAGATCGAGCCGAATACGGTTCTCGGCGGCTGATGCCGCCGCGCGCTTCGGCCGGCCCTGCGCCGTCCGAAGCGTCCCGGCCCCGGCGACGGAGGCCGGCCGCGGAGGCTCCGTCCCGGAGATCCGCAGGATGCCACTTGGCAGAGACAGACGAAGGCGCTATGACGCCCGCCTGTTTCCATAAGTGATGTGGGCTCCGGCGTGCTCGTCGCGCAGGGGTCTGTTTCGCGTTTTTTGGCGGTTCGCCGCCGAAAGATGGGTGTTTGGGGTGCGGCGAGCGATCGTTGGACCCGAATCGCCCAGTCCTGTCTGAGACTGCAGGTGCGTCGAGGGCTTCGGCCCGAGGGCATAATTTCGCCAAGAGGCCTGCATAGACGGTGCAAGAGCTCGAAGGGGGTCGCGAGACCCCGAAGACGGTTCGAACCATCTCGCCCGATCACGGCCTCGCGCCGGAGAGGGGACAGGGCACTGAGCGTCGCTCCGCCGATGCACCGGTGTCAACCGGGGTTTCGAAGGAGCGGCAGTGCAACCGGCGGCGAGCCCTTACAGGCCTGCCGCCTACCGGAGAGAGCCCAGTGGATAAAGCGGCAAAGACAGATGCCGTCGCGACGCTGAACGCGGTGTTTGCGAACACCTCGGTCGTCGTCGTGGCCCACTATGCGGGTTTGACGGTGGCCCAGTTCCAGAAGCTTCGTCGCGAGATGAAGGCCAATGGCGCCACCGTGAAGGTCGCAAAGAACCGGCTGGCCAAGATCGCTCTTGAAGGCACCGACGTCGCGTCCATCAGCAAGCTGCTGACGGGTCCCACCCTGATCGCCTATTCCAGCGATCCGGTCGCGGCGCCGAAGGTCGCCACCGCCTTCGCCAAGGAGAACGACAAGCTCGTCATCCTCGGCGGCGCGATGGGCAAGACCGCCCTGAACCCCGATGGCGTCAAGGCCCTGGCCACGATGCCCTCGCTCGACGAACTGCGCGCCAAGCTGCTCGGCCTCCTGCAGGCCCCGGCAACGAAGATCGCCCAGCTCTCGACCGCACCGGCTGCCAAGCTGGCGCGCGTGTTCCAGGCATATGCCGACAAGGATGCGGCCTGATCCAGGCCAGTTACCCCTGAAATCGTTCGAACCTCTTACCTATATAGGAGCCTACAATGGCTGATCTGACCAAGCTCGTCGACGAGCTCTCCTCGCTGACCGTCCTCGAGGCGGCCGACCTCGCCAAGATGCTCGAAGAGAAGTGGGGCGTCTCCGCCGCTGCCGCCGTCGCCGTGGCCGCTGGCCCCGCCGGCGCCGCTCCGGCTGCCGCTGCCGAAGAGCAGACCGAGTTCACCGTCGTTCTTGCCGCCGCCGGCGACAAGAAGATCGAGGTGATCAAGGAAGTCCGCGCCATCACCGGCCTGGGCCTCAAGGAGGCCAAGGACCTGGTCGAGGCCGCGCCGAAGCCCGTCAAGGAGTCGGTCGGCAAGGACGAGGCCGAGAAGCTCAAGAAGCAGCTCGAGGCCGTCGGCGCCAAGGTCGAGCTCAAGTGAGCAGGGCCGGCGTGATGCCGGTCCGACCCTAGTCAACACCAGACAGTCCCGGGGCGGGCATCCGCCTCCGGGGCTGTCGCGTCGTTTCCGCAGATCGATGCGAAAACGATGGTTCAGGCGCCTTCGGCAACCAAGGGTTGCGATCGGCGTGTTTCGGATGATGTCGGCGCGATGATGCGCCGAACGGCTCACCCGGCGGCCCGGCCGCCACCCCGGACCTCCGGGTGAGCCGTCCGTAGAGATTGCGAGGAACAAGATGGTCAATTCGCTCCAGGGCCGCAGGCGCGTCCGCAAGTTCTTCGGGAAACTCAAGGAAGTGGCGCAGATGCCGAACCTCATCGAGGTTCAGAAGGCGTCCTACGACCAGTTCCTGATGATCGACGAGCCGAAGGGCGGTCGTGGCGACGAGGGCCTGCAGTCGGTCTTCAAGTCGGTCTTCCCGATCGGCGATTTCTCGGGCGCCTCGCTGCTCGAATTCGTCAAGTACACCTTCGAGCCGCCGAAGTACGACGTCGACGAGTGCCGCCAGCGCGGCATGACCTTCTCAGCGCCGCTGAAGGTGACGCTGCGCCTGATCGTGTTCGATATCGATCCCGACACCCAGGCGAAGTCGGTCAAGGACATCAAGGAGCAGGATGTCTACATGGGCGACATGCCGCTCATGACCGACAACGGCACCTTCATCGTCAACGGCACCGAGCGCGTCATCGTCTCGCAGATGCACCGTTCGCCGGGCGTGTTCTTCGACCACGACAAGGGCAAGACCCATTCCTCGGGCAAGCTGCTCTTCGCCGCGCGCATCATCCCCTATCGCGGGTCCTGGCTCGACATCGAGTTCGACGCCAAGGACATCGTCTATGCGCGCATCGACCGGAAGCGGAAGATCCCCGTCACGTCGCTGCTGTTTGCGCTCGGCATGGACGGCGAGGAGATCCTCAACCGCTTCTACAACACGATCACCTACACCCGTGACGCCAAGGGCTGGCGCGTTCCCTACGACGCGGAGCGCATGAAGGGCTTCAAGGCCACCGTCGACCTGATCGACGCCGACACCGGCGAGGTCGTGGTCGAGGCCGGCAAGAAGCTCGTCGCCCGCACCGCCCGCCAGCTCGCCGAGAAGGGGCTGAAGTTCCTGCGCGCGACCGACGAGGATCTCGTCGGCCAGTACATCGCCGAGGACCTGGTCGATCTCCAGACCGGCGAAGTCCATGCCGAGGCCGGCGAAGAGCTGACCATGTCGGTCGAGGCCAAGACGGGCGAGACCAAGGGCAACCTGATCGAGCTCATCAACAAGGGCTACACCGAGATCCCGGTGCTCGACATCGACCACATCACGGTCGGCCCCTACATCCGCAACACGCTCGCCGTGGACAAGAACTCGCGCCGCGAGGAAGCGCTGTTCGACATCTACCGCGTGATGCGCCCGGGCGAGCCGCCGACGCTCGAGACCGCCGAGAACATGTTCCAGTCGCTGTTCTTCGACTCCGAGCGCTACGACCTCTCGGCCGTCGGCCGCGTCAAGATGAACATGCGCCTCGATCTCGACGCCGAGGACACCGTGCGCATCCTGCGCAAGGAAGACATCTTCGCGGTCGTCAAGGCGCTGGTCGACCTGCGCGACGGCAAGGGCGAGATCGACGACATCGACCATCTCGGCAACCGCCGGGTGCGCTCGGTCGGCGAGCTCATGGAGAACCAGTACCGCCTCGGCCTGCTGCGGATGGAGCGCGCCATCAAGGAGCGCATGTCCTCGGTCGACATCGACACGGTGATGCCGCAGGACCTGATCAACGCCAAGCCGGCGGCGGCCGCCGTGCGCGAGTTCTTCGGCTCGTCGCAGCTGTCGCAGTTCATGGACCAGACGAACCCGCTCTCGGAAGTCACGCATAAGCGTCGTCTTTCGGCGCTTGGCCCGGGTGGTCTGACCCGCGAGCGCGCCGGCTTCGAGGTGCGCGACGTGCACCCGACCCATTACGGCCGCATCTGCCCGATCGAAACGCCGGAAGGCCCGAATATCGGCCTGATCAATTCGCTCGCCACCTTCGCGCGGGTGAACAAGTACGGCTTCATCGAGAGCCCCTACCGCCGCATCCGCGACGGCCGCCAGACTGACGAGATCATCTATCTCTCGGCGATGGAGGAGGCGAAGTACAACGTCGCCCAGGCCAATGCCGCCGTCGACAAGGACGGCCGTCTGACCGACGACCTGATCGTCTGCCGCCGTGCCGGTGAAGTCATCGTCACGCCGGTCGACAAGGTCGACTTCCAGGACGTGTCGCCCAAGCAGCTCGTCTCGGTCGCCGCGGCGCTGATCCCGTTCCTCGAGAACGACGACGCCAACCGCGCGCTGATGGGCTCGAACATGCAGCGCCAGGCGGTGCCGCTGGTTCGCGCCGACGCGCCCTTCGTCGGCACCGGCATGGAAGCCGTCGTCGCCCGTGACTCGGGTGCCGCGATCGCGGCCCGCCGCGCCGGCATCGTCGACCAGGTCGATGCGACGCGTATCGTCATCCGCGCTTCGGACGAGATGGATCCGACGAAGCCCGGCGTCGACATCTACCGGCTGCAGAAGTTCCAGCGCTCCAACCAGTCGACCTGCATCACGCAGCGGCCGCTGGTGCGTGTCGGCGACGTCATCAAGAAGGGTGACATCGTCGCGGACGGCCCGTCGACCGAGTTCGGCGAGCTCGCGCTCGGCCGCAACGTGCTCGTCGCGTTCATGCCGTGGAACGGCTACAACTTCGAGGACTCGATCCTGCTCTCGGAGAAGATCGTCTCGGACGACGTCTTCACCTCGATCCATATCGAGGAGTTCGAGGTCATGGCCCGCGACACCAAGCTGGGCCCGGAGGAGATCACGCGCGACATTCCCAACGTCTCGGAAGAGGCGCTGAAGAATCTCGACGAAGCCGGCATCGTCTACATCGGCGCGGAAGTGGCGGCGGGCGACATCCTCGTCGGCAAGATCACGCCGAAGGGCGAAAGCCCGATGACGCCGGAAGAGAAGCTGCTGCGCGCCATCTTCGGCGAAAAGGCGTCCGACGTCCGCGACACCTCGCTGCGGGTGCCGCCGGGCGTTCAGGGCACGATCGTCGAGGTGCGCGTGTTCAACCGCCACGGCGTCGACAAGGACGAGCGCGCCCAGGCGATCGAGCGCGAGGAGATCGAGCGTCTCGCCAAGGACCGCGACGACGAGCAGGCGATCCTGGACCGCAACACCTTCGCGCGTCTGGCCGACATCCTGACCGGCAAGGTCGGTCTCGCCGGTCCGAAGGGCTTCAAGAAGGACACGGTCATCACCCGCGAGGGCATGTCCGAGTTCCCGCGCTCGCAGTGGTGGCTGTTCGCCACCGGCGACGACGCCCTGATGACCGAAATCGAGGCGATGCGGAAGCAGTACGACGAGTCGAAGAAGCGCCTCGAGCAGCGCTTCCTCGACAAGGTCGAGAAGCTGCAGCGCGGCGACGAGCTGCCGCCCGGCGTGATGAAGATGGTCAAGGTCTTCGTCGCGGTGAAGCGCAAGATCCAGCCGGGCGACAAGATGGCCGGCCGCCACGGCAACAAGGGCGTGGTCTCGCGCATCGTGCCGGTGGAGGATATGCCGTTCCTCGAGGACGGCACCCATGCCGACATCGTGCTCAACCCGCTCGGCGTGCCCTCGCGCATGAATGTCGGGCAGATCCTGGAGACGCATCTGGGCTGGGCTGCTGCCGGTCTCGGCAAGCAGATCGGCGCCGCGCTCGACGCCTATCGCAAGGGCCATGACGTCAAGGCGCTGCGGGCTTCGTTCGACGCCGTCTACGAGGACAACGAGATCATCGCCTCGATGGACGAGAACGAGCTGGTCGAAATGGGCCAGAACCTGCGCCGCGGCGTTCCGATCGCGACGCCGGTGTTCAACGGCGCCAAGGAGGCCGATATCGAGCGGCTGCTGGAGCAGGCGGGGCTGCACTCCTCGGGTCAGTCGACGCTCTATGACGGGCGCACCGGCGAGCCCTTCGACCGTAAGGTCACCGTCGGCTACATCTACATGCTGAAGCTGCACCACCTGGTCGACGACAAGATCCATGCGCGTTCGATCGGCCCGTACTCGCTCGTCACCCAGCAGCCGCTGGGCGGCAAGGCGCAGTTCGGCGGCCAGCGCTTCGGCGAGATGGAGGTCTGGGCGCTGGAAGCCTATGGCGCCGCCTACACGCTGCAGGAGATGCTGACCGTGAAGTCGGACGACGTCGCGGGCCGCACCAAGGTCTACGAGTCGATCGTGCGCGGCGAGGACAACTTCGAGGCGGGCATCCCCGAGAGCTTCAACGTTCTCGTCAAGGAAATGCGCTCGCTCGGCCTCAACGTCGAGCTGGTCAGCAACAAGGTGAAGCCGGGCGAGTTGCCGCCGGCCGAAGCGGCCGAGTGAGCCGCGCGGCACGGCCCGTCGCCGTGCCGACCAGATAAGACAAGGCCTGCGGCACTCACGCCGCAGGCGGATGATGATCAAGGCCGGGCAGGGCGGTTCTCACCCCCGCCGGCGGCAGGAGATGGGCGATGAAGCAAGAGGTCATGAACCTTTTCGGCCAGCAGCCGGTGCAGCAGGCGTTCGACGCGATCAAGATCTCGATCGCGTCGCCCGAAAAGATCCTGTCCTGGTCGTATGGCGAGATCAAAAAGCCGGAGACCATCAACTACCGGACGTTCAAGCCCGAGCGCGACGGCCTGTTCTGCGCCCGCATCTTCGGGCCGATCAAGGACTACGAGTGCCTGTGCGGCAAGTACAAGCGCATGAAGTTCAAGGGCGTCATCTGCGAGAAGTGCGGCGTCGAAGTCACGCTCGCCCGCGTCCGGCGCGAGCGCATGGGCCATATCGAGCTCGCCGCCCCGGTCGCGCATATCTGGTTCCTGAAGTCGCTGCCCTCGCGCATCGGCCTGCTCATGGACATGCCGCTCAAGGACCTCGAGCGCATCCTGTATTTCGAGTCGTATGTGGTCATCGAGCCGGGCCTGACCCCGCTCAAGGACCGTCAGCTGCTCTCGGAAGAAGAGTATGTCCGCTGCCAGGAAGAGTATGGCGCCGACACCTTCACCGCCATGATCGGCGCGGAAGCCATCCGCGAGATGCTGCGCGCGCTCGACCTCGACCAGATCAACGCCGATCTCAAGCATGAGATCGCGACGACGACGTCGGAGCTGAAGCCCAAGAAGCTGATGAAGCGCCTCAAGATCATCGAGGCGTTCCAGCAGTCGGGCAACAAGCCGGAATGGATGGTGATGACCATCATCCCGGTGATCCCGCCCGATCTGCGCCCGCTGGTGCCGCTCGACGGCGGCCGCTTCGCGACCTCGGACCTGAACGATCTCTATCGCCGCGTCATCAACCGCAACAACCGCCTGAAGCGCCTGATCGAGCTGCGCGCGCCCGACATCATCATCCGTAACGAGAAGCGGATGCTGCAGGAATCGGTCGATGCGCTGTTCGACAACGGCCGTCGCGGCCGCGTCATCACGGGTGCCAACAAGCGCCCGCTGAAGTCGCTCGCCGACATGCTGAAGGGCAAGCAGGGCCGCTTCCGCCAGAACCTGCTCGGCAAGCGCGTCGACTATTCGGGCCGCTCGGTCATCGTCGTCGGTCCCGAGCTGAAGCTGCACCAGTGCGGCCTGCCGAAGAAGATGGCGCTCGAGCTGTTCAAGCCGTTCATCTATGCGCGCCTCGACGCCAAGGGCTACTCGACCACGGTCAAGCAGGCCAAGAAGCTCGTCGAGAAGGAGAAGCCGGAGGTCTGGGACATCCTGGACGAGGTCATCCGCGAGCATCCGGTGATGCTGAACCGCGCGCCGACGCTGCACCGCCTGGGCATCCAGGCCTTCGAGCCGACGCTGATCGAGGGCAAGGCGATCCAGCTGCACCCGCTGGTCTGCGCCGCCTTCAACGCCGACTTCGACGGCGACCAGATGGCCGTGCACGTCCCGCTGTCGCTGGAAGCGCAGCTGGAAGCGCGCGTCCTGATGATGTCGACCAACAACATCCTGCACCCGGCGAACGGCCTGCCGATCATCGTGCCGTCGCAGGACATCGTGCTCGGCCTGTACTACCTCTCGATCGTCTCGGACGGCGAGCCGGGCCAGGGCAAGATCTTCGGTGACTTCGGCGAACTCGAATACGCGCTGCACGAGAAGGTCGTGACGCTGCATTCGAAGATCAAATACCGCTGGACCGGCGTCGGCGCCGACGGCAAGGACTACACCAAGATCTACGACACCACGCCGGGCCGCGTGATCCTCTCGACCGCCCTGCCCAAGCACCCGGCCATGACCTTCGACGTCAGCAACCGCCTGATGACGAAGAAGGAGATTTCCGGGATGATCGACGCCGTCTATCGCGGCTGCGGTCAGAAGGAATCGGTGATCTTCTGCGACCGCATCATGTCGCTGGGCTTCACCCACGCCTTCAAGGCCGGCATCTCCTTCGGCAAGGACGACATGGTCGTGCCGGAGAACAAGTGGGAGATCGTCGACACGACCCGTGCGCTCGCCAAGGATTACGAGCAGCAGTACCAGGACGGCCTGATCACCCAGGGCGAAAAGTACAACAAGGTCGTCGATGCCTGGGCCAAGTGCTCCGACAAGCTCGCCCAGGAGATGATGCTGCGCATCTCGACCGTGAAGAAGGACGAGCACGGCCGCGACAAGCCGATCAACTCGATCTACATGATGAGCCACTCGGGGGCGCGCGGTTCGCCGGCGCAGATGAAGCAGCTCGCGGCGATGCGCGGCCTGATGGCCAAGCCCTCGGGCGAGATCATCGAGAGCCCGATCATCTCGAACTTCAAGGAAGGCCTCGACGTTCTCGAGTACTTCAACTCGACCCACGGCGCCCGCAAGGGCCTCGCCGATACGGCGCTGAAGACGGCCAACTCTGGCTATCTGACCCGCCGTCTCGTCGACGTGGCGCAGGACGCCATCATCTCCGAGACCGATTGCGGTTCGGAGAGCGGCATCAAGATGCGCGCCATCATCGACGCCGGCCAGGTCGTGGCTTCGCTCGGCATCCGCATTCTGGGTCGCTCCGCGGCCGAGGACGTCACGGATATCGACGGCAACATCCTCGTGCCGAAGGGCACGATGATCGAGGAAAGCCATATCGAGAAGATCAACGCCGCCGGGGTCCAGGAGGTGAAGATCCGCTCGGTGCTGACCTGCGCCACCAAGAACGGCGTCTGCGCGACCTGCTATGGCCGCGATCTGGCCCGTGGCACGCCCGTCAACATGGGCGAGGCCGTCGGCGTCATCGCGGCGCAGTCGATCGGCGAGCCGGGTACGCAGCTCACCATGCGCACCTTCCACATCGGCGGCGCGGCAACGATCGCCGACCAGTCCTTCACGGAGTCGAACTTCGAAGGCACGGTCAAGATCCGCAACCGAAACCTCGCCCGCAACTCGGATGGCGACCTGATCGCGATGGCGCGCAACATCGCCATCGTCATCGTCGGGCCCGACGGCGCCGAGCGGGCGGTCCATCGCGTCCAGTTCGGCTCGAAGCTGCGGGTCGACGAGGGCGACAAGGTCAAGCGCGGCCAGCGCCTGATCGAGTGGGATCCCTATTCCCGCCCGATCCTGGCCGAGGTCGACGGCACCGTCGGTTACGAGGATCTGGTCGACGGCATGTCGATCACCGAGACGACCGACGAGGCGACCGGCATCTCCAAGCGCGTCGTCATCGACTGGCGCGGTTCGGCGCGGACCTCGGACCTGCGCCCGGCGCTGACCGTGCACGGGCCGGACGGCAAGGTGGCGAAGCTCGCCCGCGGTGGCGAAGCCCGCTACATCCTGCCGGTGGAGGGCATCATCTCGATGGAGCCCGGCGCCTCGATCAAGGCCGGCGACGTGCTGGCGCGTGTCTCGACCGACTCGGCCAAGACCCGCGACATCACCGGCGGTCTGCCGCGGGTGGCCGAGCTGTTCGAGGCCCGTCGTCCCAAGGACGCCGCGATCATCGCCGAGAAGTCGGGCGTGATCGGCTTCGGGAAGGACTACAAGAACAAGCGGCGCGTCACGCTCACCCCGCATGACGGCTCCGAGGTGCTCGAGTACCTGATCCCGAAGGGCAAGCACATCCATCTCCAGGACGGCGACGTCGTGGAGACGGGCGACTACATCCTCGACGGCAACCCGGCCCCGCACGACATCCTGGCGATCAAGGGCGTCGAGGAGCTGGCGGCTTATCTGGTGAACGAGATCCAGGAGGTCTATCGCCTCCAGGGCGTCGGCATCAACGACAAGCACATCGAGGTCATCGTCCGGCAGATGCTTCAGAAGGTCGAGATCACGGATGGCGGCGACACCGACATCCTGACCGGCGACCAGGTCGACCGGATCGAGCTGCAGGAGATCAACGCGAAGATGGCGGAGGAGGGCAAGAAGCCCGCATCCGGCGTCCCCGTGCTGCTGGGCATCACCAAGGCGAGCCTGCAGACCCGCTCCTTCATCTCGGCGGCGTCGTTCCAGGAGACCACCCGCGTCCTCACCGAGGCGGCGGTCAACGGCAAGTACGACACGCTGGAAGGCCTCAAGGAGAACGTCATCGTCGGCTCGCTGATCCCGGCCGGCACCGGCGCCCAGGTCGCCCGCATCAAGCAGGTGGCCACGCGTCGCGACGATCTCATCGTCGGCCAGAAGGCGGATGCGGCGGCCAAGGCCGCGGCCACCGCCGCCAAGGCTGTCGAGGCGGCGCTGCCCGCCGCCGAGTAAGCCGGCCGACCCACGGTCATCGGATCAGGGCCGCCCTTCGGGGCGGCCCTTTTTCGTGGGTGGTCCCTCTGCGCCGGTGTGGACACAGCCCGCCTGCGGGCTTGCCGGGCCCGCACCGGAGGGATTAGCCTCTGTGGTGGCGCCGGATGTCGGCGCCGGGCCGTGCGCAGGCGCGGTGACGGGCCGCGAATGCCGCCCGCGCGGCGGCTTTCGCGATATTCGGGCTTGACGCGAATCTGTCCCCGAGTCATAAGCGCGCCACTGTCGGTGGTTGTCGGACACGTATGTCGCCTTAAGCCTCTGTTGCTGGCGAATTTCGCGACCGAAACTCCACCGGAATTCCAGCGTCGATTGACGACATGGCAGGATGCATGAACGCGGTGAGAACCGTGTTCCTCTGCTGGCGAACGCGCCTGAGGCCTCCTTAACCGGGAGCCGATGGCGCGGCTTCGTTTGTGTCATGGCAACAGTCGGACTGGGCCACGGATTTAGCGATTTCCAAACGCTCAGTGGGAGCGAGAGGCCAGAATGCCGACAATCAGCCAGCTCATTCGCAAGCCGCGTTCGCCGGTCAAGGCGCGCAACACCGCTCCGGCGCTGGAGTCCTGCCCGCAGAAGCGTGGCGTGTGCACCCGCGTCTATACGACGACCCCGAAGAAGCCGAACTCGGCGCTCCGCAAGGTTGCCAAGGTGCGCCTGACCAACGGCTTCGAAGTGATCGGCTACATCCCGGGTGAGGGGCACAACCTCCAGGAGCACTCGGTGGTCATGATCCGCGGAGGCCGCGTGAAGGACCTTCCGGGCGTGCGCTACCACATCCTGCGCGGCGTGCTCGACACCCAGGGCGTCAAGAACCGCAAGCAGCGCCGTTCGAAGTACGGCGCCAAGCGTCCGAAGTGAGTTCTGCCCGACCGGCGGGGCGAAAGCCCAGCCGGTTCGCAGCGTTGAAGATTTGACCGGAGACTAGACGATGTCCCGCCGCCATAGCGCCGAAAAGCGCGAGATCATTCCCGATCCGAAGTTCCACGACGTGATCGTGACCAAGTTCATGAACTCGGTCATGTACGAGGGCAAGAAGTCGACCGCCGAGCGGATCGTCTACGGTGCCTTCGACATCATCGAGGCCAAGATGAAGAGCGACCCGCTCGCCGTCTTCAAGAGCGCGCTCGAGAACGTCGCTCCGGCGATCGAGGTGCGTTCGCGTCGCGTCGGCGGCGCCACCTACCAGGTTCCGGTCGAGGTTCGCACCGAGCGCCGCCAGGCGCTGGCGATCCGCTGGCTGATCACGGCCGCTCGCGGCCGCAACGACAAGACGATGGTCGAGCGTCTCTCCTCGGAGCTGATGGATGCGGCCAGCAACCGTGGCAACGCGGTCAAGAAGCGTGAAGACACGCACCGGATGGCGGAAGCCAACCGCGCCTTCTCGCATTATCGCTGGTAATCGTCCGCGACCCTCTGGAAAGACGAGAGCATTCCCATGGCCCGCTCCCATCCCATCGACCGTTATCGCAATTTCGGCATCATGGCCCACATCGATGCCGGCAAGACGACGACGACCGAGCGAATCCTGTTCTACACGGGCAAGTCGCACAAGATCGGCGAAGTCCATGACGGCGCTGCGACCATGGACTGGATGACGCAGGAGCAGGAGCGTGGCATCACGATCACCTCCGCCGCGACGACCTGCTTCTGGCGCGACATGCGCCTGAACATCATCGACACCCCCGGCCACGTCGACTTCACCATTGAGGTGGAGCGTTCGCTGCGCGTGCTCGACGGCGCCGTCTGCGTGCTCGACGGCAACCAGGGCGTCGAGCCCCAGACCGAGACCGTCTGGCGCCAGGCCGACAAGTACGACGTGCCGCGCATCGTGTTCGTCAACAAGATGGACAAGATCGGCGCCGATTTCTATCGCTGCGTCCAGGACATCATCGACCGCGTCGCCGGCAAGCCGGTCTGCCTGCAGATCCCGATCGGGTCCGAGTCGGACTTCGCCGGCGTGATCGACCTGATCAAGATGAAGGCGATCGTCTGGAACGGCGAAGCGCTGGGCGCCTCCTTCGAGGAGCAGGACATTCCTGCCAACCTCCAGGACAAGGCCACCGAGTATCGCTCGAAGCTCATCGAGGCCGCCGTCGAGATGGACGACGTCGCGATGGAAGCCTATCTCGAAGGCACCGAGCCCGACGCCGACACCCTGCGCCGCCTGGTCCGCACCGCCGTGCAGCGCCGCGCCTTCCACCCCGTTCTCTGCGGCTCGGCCTTCAAGAACAAGGGCGTGCAGCCGCTGCTCGACGCGGTCGTCGACTTCCTGCCGTCGCCGGTCGATCGCGGCGCGGTTGAAGGCCTCGACTTCAAGACCGAGGAGCCGGTCACCCGCGAGCCGACGGACGAGGCTCCGTTTTCCATGCTCGCCTTCAAGATCATGGACGACCCCTTCGTCGGCACGATCACCTTCTGCCGCGTCTATTCGGGCAAGGTCGACGCCGGTCAGGGCGTGATCAACTCGACGCGCGACAAGAAAGAGCGCGTCGGCCGCATGCTGCTGATGCACGCGAACAACCGCGAGGACATCAAGGAGGCTTTTGCCGGTGACATCGTCGCCCTGGCCGGTCTCAAGGACGTCCGCACCGGCGACACGCTGTGCGATCCGGCCCAGGCCGTGATCCTCGAGCGCATGGAGTTCCCCGAGCCGGTCATCACGATCGCGATCGAGCCGAAGTCCAAGGCCGACCAGGAGAAGCTGGGTCTCGCCCTGTCGAAGCTCGCCAACGAGGATCCCTCGTTCCGCGTCTCGACGGACCAGGAGAGCGGCCAGACCATCCTGAAGGGCATGGGCGAGCTGCATCTCGACATCAAGGTCGACATCCTGCGCCGGACCTACAAGGTGGACGCCAACATCGGCGCGCCGCAGGTGGCCTATCGCGAGACGCTGACGAAGCGTGTCGAGATCGACTACACCCACAAGAAGCAGACCGGCGGTACGGGCCAGTTCGCCCGCGTCAAGCTGGTCGTCGAGCCGAACGAGACCGGCAAGGGCTTCGAGTTCGAGTCGAAGATCATCGGCGGCGCTGTCCCGAAGGAGTACATCCCGGGCGTCGAGAAGGGCCTGAACTCGGTCATCTCGTCGGGCGTGCTCGCCGGCTTCCCGGTCGTGGACGTCAAGGTCTCGCTGATCGACGGCGCCTTCCACGAGGTCGACTCCTCGGCTCTGGCCTTCGAAATCGCCTCGCGTGCCGGCCTTCGCGAAGGTCTGCAGAAGGGCGGCTCCGTGCTGCTCGAGCCGATCATGAAGGTCGAGGTCGTGACCCCGGAAGACTATACCGGCTCGGTCATCGGCGACCTGAACTCGCGTCGCGGCCAGATCCAGGGCCAGGACATGCGCGGCAACGCGGTCGTCATCAACGCGATGGTGCCGCTGGCCAACATGTTCGGCTACGTCAACCAGCTGCGCTCCTTCAGCCAGGGCCGCGCCAACTACACCATGCAGTTCGACCACTACGAGCAGGTTCCGTCGGCGGTCGCCGCCGAGGTTCAGGCCAAGTACGCCTGATCACCCGCCCGACCTGCTTTAACGCAACAACGATTTGACTGACGGAGGCTACGATGGCCAAAGAGAAATTCGCTCGCACGAAGCCGCATTGCAACATTGGAACGATTGGTCACGTCGACCATGGCAAGACGTCTCTGACGGCTGCGATCACGAAGGTTCTGGCTGAGTCGGGTGGCGCGTCGTTCACGGCGTATGACCAGATCGACAAGGCTCCGGAGGAGAAGGCCCGCGGCATCACGATCTCGACCGCTCACGTCGAGTACGAGACGGCTGCGCGTCACTATGCTCACGTCGACTGCCCCGGCCACGCCGACTATGTGAAGAACATGATCACGGGCGCGGCGCAGATGGACGGCGCGATCCTGGTTGTGTCGGCGGCCGACGGCCCGATGCCGCAGACCCGCGAGCACATCCTGCTGGCGCGCCAGGTCGGCGTTCCCGCGCTGGTGGTGTTCATGAACAAGGTCGATCTCGTCGACGACGCCGAGCTTCTCGAGCTGGTCGAGATGGAGATCCGCGAGCTCCTGTCGAAGTACGACTTCCCCGGCGACGACATCCCGATCACCAAGGGTTCGGCGAAGGTTGCGCTGGACAATGGCGACAAGGCGATCGGCCATGACGCGATCGTCGCGCTGATGAAGACGGTCGACGACTACATCCCGCAGCCGGCGCGTCCGCTGGACCTGCCGTTCCTGATGCCGGTCGAGGACGTGTTCTCGATCTCGGGCCGCGGCACGGTTGTGACGGGTCGCGTCGAGCGCGGCATCGTGAAGGTGGGCGAGGAAATCGAGATCGTCGGCCTGAAGGACACGGTCAAGACGACGGTCACGGGCGTCGAGATGTTCCGCAAGCTGCTGGACCAGGGCCAGGCGGGTGACAACATCGGCGCGCTGCTGCGCGGCACGAAGCGTGAGGACGTCGAGCGCGGGCAGATCCTGTGCAAGCCGGGCTCGGTGAAGCCGCACACGAAGTTCAAGGCCGAGGCCTACATCCTGACGAAGGAGGAGGGCGGTCGCCACACCCCGTTCTTCACCAACTATCGCCCGCAGTTCTACTTCCGCACGACGGACGTGACGGGCGTGGTGCACCTGCCCGAGGGCACGGAGATGGTGATGCCGGGCGACAACATCGCCATGGAAGTGCACCTGATCGTGCCGATCGCGATGGAGGAGAAGCTGCGCTTCGCCATCCGCGAAGGCGGCCGCACCGTGGGCGCCGGCGTCGTCGCCAGCATCATCGCGTAACGCGTTTTCGTGAGGGCGCAGGCCCTGCCGGGCCTTCGCCCTTTCACGTCACGAGGAAGATAAGACCATGAACGGTCAGAACATCCGGATCCGCCTCAAGGCGTTCGACCACCGCATTCTCGACGCTTCGACGCGCGAGATCGTGTCGACCGCGAAGAGGACGGGCGCCCAGGTCCGCGGCCCCATCCCGCTGCCCACGCTCATCGAGAAGTTCACGGTCAACCGCTCGCCGCACATCGACAAGAAGTCGCGCGAGCAGTTTGAAATGCGGACCCACAAGCGGGTTCTCGACATCGTCGACCCGACCCCGCAGACGGTCGACGCCCTCATGAAGCTCGATCTCGCCGCCGGCGTCGACGTCGAAATCAAGCTCTGATCCGATTTTAGCCGGGTCCTCTGCCTCCAACATCTCGGTTGGATGAGTATGACCCCAAGGGAAGGTATGCACCGATGCGTTCCGGTGTGATTGCACAGAAAGTCGGGATGACCCGCATCTTCACCGATGCCGGCGAACATATCCCGGTCACCGTGCTGAAGCTCGATAACTGCCAGGTCGTCGCTCACCGCACGATCGAGAAGAACGGCTACGTCGCCGTCCAGCTCGGCACGGGTACAGCCAAGGTCAAGAATGTCTCGAAGGCTGAGCGCGGCCATTTCGCCGTCGCCAAGGTCGAGCCCAAGCGCAAGGTCGTCGAATTTCGCGTCAGCGACGATGCGCTGATCCCGGTGGGCGCCGAGCTGACGGCCGACCACTTCGTCGTCGGCCAGTTCGTCGATGTCAGCGGCACGACGCTCGGCAAGGGCTTTGCCGGCGGCATGAAGCGCTGGAACTTCGGCGGTCTGCGCGCCACCCACGGCGTCTCGGTCTCGCACCGCTCGATCGGTTCGACCGGCGGCCGTCAGGACCCCGGCAAGACCTTCAAGAACAAGAAGATGCCCGGCCATCTCGGCGCCGAGCGCGTGACCACGCAGAACCTGCGCGTCGTCCAGACGGATGTCGAGCGTGGCCTGATCCTGGTCGAGGGCGCCGTCCCCGGTCATGCCGGCGGCTGGATCCATGTTCGCGACGCGATCAAGCGCGCTCTGCCCAAGGATGCTCCGCTTCCGGGCAAGTTCAAGCTGAATGGCGGCGATGCGCCGGCTCCCGCAGCCGAGACGGTTGAGGAGAACGCGTGATGAAGCTCGATATCACCACCCTCGAAGGTGGCTCGGCCGGTTCGGTCGAGCTCTCGGATGCGATCTTCGGCCTCGAGCCGCGCGCCGACATCCTGGCCCGCATGGTGCGCTACCAGCTCGCCAAGCGCCGCGCCGGCACGCACAAGTCGAAGGGCCGGTCGGAAGTCGACCGCACCCGGAAGAAGATCTACAAGCAGAAGGGCACCGGTGGCGCCCGTCACGGCGCGGCGTCCGCTCCGCAGTTCCGCGGCGGCGGCAAGGCCTTCGGTCCGATCGTTCGCGACCACGCCCATGATCTGCCCAAGAAGGTCCGTGCGCTGGCTCTGCGTCATGCGCTCTCGGCCAAGGCCAAGGACGGCGGCATCATCATTCTCGACGACGCCAAGCTGGCCGAGCCGAAGACCAAGGTGCTGCTCGGGCATTTCGGCAAGCTGGAGCTCTCCAGCGCGCTGGTGATCGGCGGCGCCGAGATCGACACGAATTTCGGCCTGGCGGCCCGTTCGATCCCGAATGTCGACGTCCTGCCGATCCAGGGCATCAACGTTTATGACATCCTGCGTCGCGACAAGCTCGTCCTGACGCGCGCGGCTGTCGATGCGCTGGAGGCGCGCTTCTCATGAGCCAGTCCGCCAAGAACCTGGACCCGCGTCATTACGACGTGATCCGCGGGCCTGTGATCACCGAGAAGGCGACGATGCTCTCCGAGCACAACAAGGTCGTCTTCAAGGTTGCCAAGACCGCGACCAAGCCGCAGATCAAGGCCGCGATCGAGAAGCTGTTCGACGTCAAGGTGAAGAGCGTCAACACGCTCGTCACCGAGGGCAAGATGAAGGTCTTCCGCGGCCGTCTCGGCCAGCGCGCCGACGTCAAGAAGGCGGTCGTGACCCTCGAGGAAGGTCACTCCATCGACGTGACCACGGGCCTGTAAGGAAGGATCGCAAACCATGGCTTTGAAGAATTTCAAGCCGGTCACGCCGAGCCTTCGCCAGCTCGTGATCGTCGACCGCAGCGAGCTCTACAAGGGCAAGCCGCTGAAGGTGCTGACGGAGGGCAAGTCGTCCTCCGGCGGCCGCAACAATCTCGGCCGCATCACCGTCCGCTTCCGCGGCGGTGGACACAAGCGGACGCTGCGCCTGATCGACTTCAAGCGCCGCGGCAAGGATGGCATTCCGGCCGTCGTCGAGCGGCTGGAGTATGATCCCAACCGCACGGCGTTCATCGCGCTGATCAAGTACAGCGACGGCGAGCAGGCCTATATCCTGGCTCCGCAGCGCCTCGCCGTCGGCGACAGCGTCGTGTCCGGCCCGTCGGTCGACGTGAAGCCCGGCAACGCCGCCCCGATGGGCTCGCTGCCGATCGGCACGATCGTCCACAATGTCGAGCTGAAGATCGGCAAGGGTGGCCAGCTGGCTCGTTCGGCCGGCAACTACGCCCAGATCGTCGGTCGCGACCAGGGCTACGTCATCGTCCGCCTGAACTCGGGCGAGCAGCGCCTGATCAGCGGCCTGTGCTATGCCACCGTGGGCGCGGTCTCGAACCCCGACCACATGAACCGGAACGACGGCAAGGCGGGTCGCTCGCGCTGGCTCGGCCGTCGCCCGCATAACCGCGGTGTCTCGATGAACCCGGTCGACCATCCCCATGGCGGCGGCGAAGGCCGCACCTCGGGTGGCCGTCATCCGGTCACGCCCTGGGGTCTCCCGACCAAGGGCAAGAAGACCCGCTCGAACAAGCGGACCGATACGTTCATCGTGTCGAGCCGTCACGCCCGCAAGAAGAAGAACTGAGGTCCGTCATGGCGCGTTCGCTTTGGAAAGGTCCGTTTGTCGACGGATACCTTCTGAAAAAGGCCGAGGTCGCCCGTTCGGCGGCCCGGTCCGAGGTCATCAAGATCTGGAGCCGTCGCTCCACGATCCTCCCGCAGTTCGTCGGTCTGACGTTCGGCGTCTACAACGGCCACAAGCATGTGCCGGTGAACGTGTCCGAGGAAATGGTGGGCCACAAGTTCGGCGAGTTTTCGCCGACGCGCACCTTCCACGGCCACGCCGCCGACAAGAAGGCGAAGAGGAAGTAAGCCATGGGTAAAGCATCAGCCCCCCGTGCGCTGCCCGAGAACGAAGCCGTCGCGGTCGCCCGCAACCTTCGCGTCTCGCCGCAGAAGCTCAACCTCGTCGCCCAGCTGATCCGGGGGAAGAAGGTCTCGACGGCGCTCGCCGACCTCGAGTTCTCGCGCAAGCGGATCTCGCTGGACGTGCGCAAGTGCCTGCAGAGCGCGATCGCCAACGCCGAGAACAATCATGATCTCGACGTCGACGATCTCGTCGTGGCCCAGGCCTTCGTCGGCAAGGCGCTCGTGATGAAGCGCTTCCATGCCCGCGCCCGCGGTCGTGGCGCCCGCATCCTGAAGCCGTTCGCGAACATCACGATCATCGTGCGCGAAGTCGCCGCGGCCAAGGCCTGAGGAGAGAACGATGGGTCAGAAAATCAATCCGATCGGGCTTCGCCTCGGCATCAACCGGACCTGGGATTCCCGCTGGTTCGCGCAGAAGGGCGAGTACGGCAAGCTGCTGCATGAGGACATGGCCATCCGCGCCGCCCTCATGAAGCTGCTGAAGCAGGCCGCGGTCTCCAAGATCATCATCGAGCGCCCGCACAAGAAGTGCCGCGTCACCATCCACTCGGCGCGTCCGGGCGTGGTGATCGGCAAGAAGGGCGCCGACATCGAGAAGCTGCGCAAGTCGGTGATGAAGCTCACCAAGGCCGACGTGACGATCAACATCGTCGAGGTGCGCAAGCCCGAGATCGACGCCACGCTGGTCGCCGACTCGATCGCGCAGCAGCTCGAGCGCCGCGTCGCCTTCCGTCGCGCCATGAAGCGCGCCGTGCAGTCGGCCATGCGCCTGGGCGCCGAGGGCATCCGCATCAACTGCTCGGGCCGTCTCGGCGGCGCCGAAATCGCGCGCCTCGAGTGGTATCGCGAGGGGCGGGTGCCGCTGCACACGCTGCGCGCCGATGTGGATTATGGTGTCGGCACCGCCTTCACCACCTACGGCACGTGCGGCATCAAGGTCTGGATCTTCAAGGGCGAGATCCTCGAACACGACCCGATGGCCCAGGACAAGCGCATGGCAGACGAGGGCGGCCGTTCCGGCGGTGGCCATCGTCGCGAGCATGCATAAGGCTGATCGAGAAGAGCCATGTTGCAACCTAAGAAGACGAAATTCCGCAAGCAGTTCAAGGGGCGCATTTCCGGCGTCGCCAAGGGCGGCACGGATTTGAACTTCGGCCAGTTCGGCCTCAAGGCGCAGGAGCCGGAGCGGGTTACCGCCCGGCAGATCGAGGCGGCCCGCCGCGCGATCACCCGCGCCATGAAGCGCGCCGGCCGGGTCTGGATCCGGATCTTCCCGGACGTGCCGGTGTCGAAGAAGCCGACCGAAGTCCGCATGGGCAAGGGCAAGGGCGCGCCTGAATTCTGGGCAGCCAAGGTCAAGCCGGGCCGGATCATGTTCGAGATCGACGGCGTGCCGGAAGAGACGGCCCGCGAGGCCATGCGCCTCGGCGCCGCCAAGCTGCCGATCAAGACGCGCTTCATCCAGCGCATCGCCGAGTAAGAAGGGAGGACGAGATGAAAGCTTCGCAACGCCTGTCCGACCTGAAGGCCATGAGCACCGACCTGCTCCAGGACGAGCTGCTCAAGCTGAAGAAGGAGCAGTTCAACCTGCGCTTCCAGAAGGCCACCGGCCAGCTCGAGAACACCGCCCGGGTGACCGAGGTCCGCAAGGACATCGCCCGCATCAAGACGCTGCAGCGGTCGAAGACCGTGGCGGCGAGCGCCTGAGGAGTTAGACAATGCCGAAGCGCGTGCTGCAGGGCGTCGTCGTCAGCGACAAGCAGAACAAAACTGTTGTGGTGAAGGTCGAGCGGCGCTATACGCACCCTCTCCTGAAGAAGACGGTTCGCCGCACCAAAAACTATCACGCCCATGACGAGGCGGAGGTGGCCAAGGTCGGGGATCAGGTCTGGATCGAGGAGTCCAAGCCGATTTCCAAGCTGAAAAGCTGGGTTGTGCTCGACAACGCTCCCAAGGCGTAAGTCAACGCGGCTGCCGCTGCCCGAATCACATCGGGAGGCGGCGCGGCGGAATAGGTAGTCGGGCATGTTTCGCCGCAAAGGTGGGCTCCACTTTTGCGGATCATGCTTTGTTTTGAGGCCAGGGGGCGATCGACCCCCGTCAGTCGTAGTCCCGGGGGCGCTGGTGCGCTCGGGAAACCGCGCTGATACACACTGGAAGGATCAAGGCCATGATCCAGGTGCAGACCAATCTCGAGGTCGCGGATAATTCCGGCGCCCGTCGCGTGATGTGCATCAAGGTTCTCGGCGGGTCGAAGCGTCGCTATGCGCGCATCGGCGACATCATCGTTGTTTCGATCAAGGAAGCCATCCCGCGCGGTCGCGTGAAGAAGGGCGACGTCATGAAGGCGGTCGTCGTTCGCACCGCCAAGGACGTCAAGCGCCCCGACGGCTCCGTGATCCGGTTCGACCGCAATGCGGCCGTTCTGATCAACAACCAGAAAGAGCCCGTCGGCACCCGCATCTTCGGACCGGTCCCGCGCGAGCTGCGCGCGAAGAACCACATGAAGATCATCTCGCTTGCGCCTGAGGTGCTGTGATGGCTGCGAAGATCAAGAAGGGCGACAAGGTCGTCGTGCTGGCCGGCCGTGACAAGGGCAAGGCCGGCGAAGTGCTCCAGGTCATGCCGAAGGATGCCCGCGCCGTGGTGCGTGGCGTCAACCTCGTCAAGAAGCACACCAAGGCATCGGCTCAGTCCGAGGGCGGCATCATCTCCAAGGAGGCCACCATCGACCTGTCGAATCTCGCCGTGGCCGATCCCAAGGACGGCAAGCCGACCCGCGTCGGCTTCAAGGTTCTGGACGATGGCCGCAAGGTCCGTTTCGCCAAGCGTTCGGGGGATCTGATCGATGGCTGAGAACCAGCAGGCGGCTCTCACGCCGCGCATGAAGAAGCATTACGAGGACGTCGTCCGTCCGGCGATGATCGCCGAGTTCGGCTACAAGAACGCCATGGAAGTGCCGACCATCGAGAAGGTCGTCATCAACATGGGCGTGGGCGAAGCGACTGCCGACCGCAAGAAGGTCGACAACGCCGCCGGCGACCTCGCCCTGATCGCCGGCCAGAAGCCGGTCATCACCAAGTCCCGCCTCGCGATCGCCGGCTTCAAGCTGCGTGAGAACATGGCGGTGGGCTGCAAGGTCACGCTGCGCAAGACCAAGATGTTCGAGTTCGTTGACCGGCTCGTCACCATCGCCCTCCCGCGCGTGCGTGACTTCCGCGGTCTGAACCCGAAGTCGTTCGACGGGCGCGGCAATTTCGCGCTCGGGATCAAGGAGCACATCGTGTTCCCCGAGATCAATTACGACAAGGTCGACCAGGTCTGGGGCATGGACGTGATCGTCTGCACGACTGCGAAGTCGGACGACGAGGCACGCGCTCTGCTCAAGCACTTCAACTTCCCGTTCCGGCAGTGAACTCAAGCGTTCATACGCGGAAACCAGGAGAGATCGATGGCTAAGAAGAGCTCCGTCGAGAACAACAACCGCCGCAAGGCGCTGGTGAAGAAGTTCGCCGGCCGCCGCGCCCGGTTGCTTGAGATCGCCAACGACGAAGGCCAGTCCATGGACGAGCGTTTCCTCGCTCGCCTGAAGCTGGCCGAACTGCCGCGCAACTCGGCTCCGAACCGGGTGCGCAACCGCTGCGAGGTGACGGGCCGTCCGCGCGCCTTCTACCGCAAGCTGAAGATGTCGCGCGTTGCGCTGCGCGAGCTCGGCAACAAGGGGCTGGTTCCCGGCCTCGTCAAGTCGAGCTGGTGAGGAGGACGCATCATGGCGATCATTGATCCGCTCGGCGATATGCTGACCCGCATCCGCAATGCGCAGATGCGGCGCAAGTCCCGCGTTTCGACGCCGGGCTCGAAGCTGCGGGCCCGCGTGCTCGACGTGCTTCAGGCCGAGGGCTACATCCGCGGCTACACCCAGACCGAGTTCGGCAACGGCCGGACCGAATTCGACATCGAGCTGAAGTACCACGAGGGGCAGCCGGTTATCCGGTCGATCTCGCGTGTGTCGAAGCCCGGCCGCCGCGTCTATTCTTCGGTGGAGACGATGCCCCGCGTGGCCGACGGCCTTGGCGTGACCATCATCTCGACCCCGAAGGGTGTGATGCCCGATCATCTTGCCCGCGAGCAGAACGTGGGCGGCGAAGTGCTTTGCAAGGTCTTCTGACCTTTCGCGCCGCTCGTTTTCAGGAGAAATCCAATGTCTCGTATCGGTAAGAAGCCTGTTCCGGTTCCCGCTGGCGTCACCGCCAACGTCGCCGGCCAGCTCGTCAAGATCAAGGGCGTGAAGGGGGAACTCTCCTTCACGGTTCCCGACGACGTTTCGGTCGCCATGGAGAACGGCGCGATCGCGGTTCAGCCGCGTTCGCAGAGCAAGCGCGCGCGCTCGCTCTGGGGCACCTCGCGCGCCCGCATCGCCAATCTCGTGACGGGCACGACCGCGGGCTTCGAGAAGAAGCTCGAGATCAACGGCGTCGGCTACAAGGCCGCCGTCACCGGCAAGGTGCTCAAGCTGTCGCTCGGCTACAGCCACGACATCGACTATCCGATCCCGGAAGGGGTCGCGATCGTCACGCCGAAGCCGACCGAAATCGTCATCACCGGCATCGACAAGCAGGTCGTCGGCCAGACCGCCGCCGAGATCCGCGATTATCGCGGCCCCGAGCCCTATAAGGGCAAGGGCGTGAAGTACGCCGGCGAATTCATCTTCCGCAAGGAAGGGAAGAAGAAGTAAGGGCCATGAGCAAGCAGACAGAGAACACTGCGCGCCGCAAGGCCCGCGTCCGCCGCGCGATCAAGGCCGTCGCCAATGGCCGCGCCCGCCTGTCGGTGCATCGCACCGGCAAGCAGATCTATGCCCAGGTCATCGACGACGCGAAGGGGGTCACCCTCGCTTCTGCCTCGAGCCTGGACAAGGACATCCGCAGCGACCTCAAGTCGGGCGCGAATGTCGAGGCCGCCGCCACGATCGGCAAGCTGATCGCCGAGCGTGCCGTCAAGGCCGGCGTGAAGGACGTGGTCTTCGACCGCGGCTCCTACATGTATCATGGCCGCGTCAAGGCGCTGGCCGAGGCGGCCCGCGAGGGCGGCCTGAACTTCTGATATCGTCGGTCCCGGCCGTTCTGCAGTGGCGCCTCACGGCGCCGGGCAGGGGGCCGGGATCGGGCATTCTGGGAAACGTCGTCCCACACGGGACGCTCGAGCGAGCGGTGCGGCCTGTTCCGTCACCGCGCAAGTAAGAGGAAAGACAATGGCGAGAGAGCCTCGTGACCGCGATCGCGAAGAGCGCGATTCGGAATTCGTGGACCGGCTGGTCCATATCAACCGCGTCGCCAAGGTGGTGAAGGGCGGGCGTCGCTTCGGCTTCGCCGCGCTCGTCGTCGTCGGTGACCAGAAGGGCCGCGTCGGCTTCGGCCACGGCAAGGCCCGCGAAGTGCCGGAAGCCATCCGCAAGGCGACGGAAGCCGCCAAGCGCGGCCTGGTCCGCATCCCGCTGCGCGAGGGTCGCACCCTTCATCACGACGTCCAGGGCCGTCACGGCGCCGGCAAGGTCGTGCTGCGTGCTGCCCCGGCCGGTACCGGCATCATCGCCGGCGGTCCGATGCGCGCCGTCTTCGAGGCGGTCGGCATGCAGGACGTGGTGTCGAAGTCGCTCGGCTCCTCGAACCCGTACAACCTCGTCCGCGCGACCTTCGACGCGCTGAAGAACGAGGACAGCCCGCGTGGCGTCGCCGCGCGTCGCAACCTCAAGGTCTCCGCCCTGCAGACGCGTCGTCGCGATGCGGGTGCCGATGCCGCCGCTGAAGCGTGAGGGGGCGACCATGGCAAAGTCCGACACCAAGACCGTCGTCGTCGAGCAGATCGGTAGCCCGATCCGCCGCGAGGCGTCGCAGCGCCAGACCCTGATCGGTCTCGGCCTCAACAAGATCCGCCGTCAGTCGACCCTGGTCGACACGCCGGCCGTGCGGGGCATGATCGACAAGGTCAGGCACCTCGTGCGCGTCGTCGATGCGAAGTGAGGGAGATCGTTCGATGAAACTCAACGAGATCCGTGACAACGAAGGCGCGCACAAGTCGCGCATCCGCGTCGGCCGTGGCATCGGCTCGGGCAAGGGCAAGACCGGTGGTCGTGGCGTGAAGGGTCAGAAGGCCCGCGCCGGCGTCGCCGTGAAGGGCTTCGAGGGCGGCCAGATGCCGCTCTACCGTCGCCTGCCCAAGCGCGGCTTCAACAACCTGTTCGCCAAGGAGCTGAACGAGGTCAATCTCGGCCGCGTCCAGCAGGCGCTGGAAGCCGGCAAGCTCGACGCCAACGGCGCGATCACCATCGAGGCGCTGGTCGCCGCGGGCGTGATCACGCATCAGGCCAAGGACGGCGTGAAGATCCTCGGCGTGGGCGAACTGAAGGCGAAGCTCGCCTTCGAGGTCGCCGGCGCGTCGAAGTCGGCCGTCGCTGCGATCGAGAAGGCCGGCGGTTCGGTCAAGATCCTGGCTGCCGCTTCACAGGCGTGAGCCGAGCGCTTACATGACGACTCGCGAACGGCGGCCGGGCCAGAAGCCCTGGCCGCCGTTCGACTGTTTGACCGGGCGCAGTCCATCGTGCCCATGGATCTGAAGACCAAGGACCGAACGCATGGCATCGGCAGCTGAACAGCTGGCTTCAAACCTGAACTTCGGGGCGTTCGCCAAGGCGGACGAGCTGAAGAAGCGGATCTGGTTCACGCTCGGTGCGCTGATCATCTATCGGCTGGGTACCTATATCCCGCTGCCGGGGATGAACCCCGACGCGGTCGCGGATCTGTTCAAGCAGACCCAGACCGGCGTGCTCGGCCTGTTCAACATGTTTTCGGGCGGCGCGGTCGGCCGTCTCGCGATCTTCGCGCTGGCGATCATGCCGTACATCTCGGCCTCGATCATCATCCAGCTGCTCTCCAGCGTCGTCCCGACCTTCGAGGCGCTGAAGAAAGAGGGCGAGCAGGGTCGCAAGATCCTGAACCAGTATACGCGTTACCTCACCCTCGTGCTGGCCGTGTTCCAGGCCTATGGCATCGGCGTCGGCCTGCAGGGCTCGGGCAATCTCGTGCTGGAGCCGGGGCCTTTCTTCCTGCTCTCGACCACGATCACGCTCGTCGGCGGCACGATGTTCCTGCTCTGGCTGGGTGAGCAGATCACCAGCCGTGGCATCGGCAACGGCACCTCGATGATCATCTTCGCGGGCATCATTGCGGAGTTCCCCTCGCAGCTCGCGCAGACGCTGGAGCTCGGCCGCCAGGGCGCGATCTCGACGGGCCTGCTGCTGCTGATCCTGCTGATGGCGATCTGCGTCATCGCCTTCTGCGTGTTCATGGAGCGCGCCCAGCGCCGCCTGCTGATCAACTATCCCAAGCGCCAGGTCGGCAACCGGATGTATGAGGGCCAGACCTCGTTCCTGCCGCTCAAGCTGAACACCGCCGGCGTTATTCCGCCGATCTTCGCCTCCTCGCTGCTGCTGCTGCCGACGACGATCGCCAGCTTCTCGCAGGCGGCCGGCGGGACCGGCTTCATGGCGACGATGGCGACCTATCTCGCCCATGGCCGGCCGCTGTTCATGATCCTCTACGCGGCGCTGATCATCTTCTTCTGCTTCTTCTACACCGCGATCGTGTTCAACCCGGTCGAGACGGCCGACAACCTCAAGAAGCATGGCGGCTTCATGCCTGGCATCCGGCCGGGCGAGCGCACGGCCGAGCATATCGACCGCGTGCTGACGCGCATCACCGTGCTGGGCGCCGGCTATTTGACTATCGTCTGCCTTATCCCCGAGTTCATGATCACCTATGCCCAGATACCGATCATCCTGCTGGGCGGCACCTCGCTGCTCATCGTGGTGACGACGACGATGGATACCGTGGCGCAAGTTCACGGGCACCTGCTGGCCCATCAATATGAGGGGCTGGTCAAGAAGGCCAAGCTGCGAGGAGCGAAACGCTGATGCGACTGATCTTCCTGGGGCCGCCGGGGGCGGGGAAGGGCACTCAGGCTGCGCGCATCGTCGCGAAGCACGGTATTCCACAGCTCTCGACGGGCGACATGCTGCGCGCGGCTGTCGCCGCCCAGACGCCGGTCGGGGTCAAGGCGAAGGCGGTGATGGACGCCGGGGGCCTCGTCTCGGACGAGATCGTCATCGGCATCGTCGCAGACCGGATCGAGGAGCCCGATTGCAAGAAGGGCTTCATCCTCGACGGCTTTCCACGCACGCTGGCGCAGGCCGAGGCGCTCGACGTCATGCTCGCGTCCAAGCATCTGGAACTCGACACGGTGCTGGAGCTCAAGGTCGACCAGAGCAAGCTCGTTGACCGCATCGTCAAGCGCGCCGAAGAGGCGAAGGCGGCGGGGCAGCCCGTCCGCAAGGACGACGATCCGGAGGTCTTCAAGACCCGGCTCGAGGCCTATAACCGCGACACGGCGGTGGTCTCGCCCTATTACGCCGCGCGCGGCCAGGTGATCGAGATCGACGGCATGCAGTCTGTCGATGACGTCACGGCCGCGATCGAGAAGGCGCTGGCGGGCTGATCGCCATCGCAGCATGCCGACGGTGATTGGTCGGATGTGTCGTCTCGCAAGAGCCGATCGGCGTGCGTGGTTGCCTGGGTGCAGCGGGGCGGGTGACGAGGCCCGCTGACTTCTGCAGTTGCAGGTAGCCGTCGTCACCGGAAGGTGCTTTGAACCTCTTCCCGTTTTGTGGTGCCATACGGAACGAGGGACGGGCGGCGCTTCTGGGCGATTCGCCAGGCAGCCGGCCCCCGCGTCAGGCCCAGTGCGGCGGCGGGGAGTGCGATCGCGGTGACCTTTCTGGATGTTCTGCCGACGATGCTGCTGATCGCGCTCGCGCTGGTCATGCTGGGTCTCGGACTGTCGTTACGCATCGACGATTTCACGCGCGTGCTCGGACAGCCCGCCGCGCTGGCACTGGCGCTTTTGCTCCAACTGGTCGTGCTGCCAGCTGTCTGCTTCGGGATCGTCGTTCTGTTTGGCCTGTCTCCGGCTTATGCCATTGGGCTGCTGATCCTCGCCGCCTCGCCCGGCGGTGTGTCGGCGAACCTGTTCAGCCATCTGTTTGGCGGCAATGTCGCGATGAACATCTCGCTGACCGCCATCACGACCGTTTTGTCGATCATCAGCATGCCTTTGGTGGCCAATCTCGCGATAGGCCAGTTCGCTCCGGCAGGGCCGGGCGCCTTGCCCGTGGTCCCGCTGCAATTCGGCAAGGTGCTGCAGGTCGTCGCGGTCGTGCTGATCCCGGCGGGCATCGGCATGCTGGTGGCGGCGCGCCGGGCGGATTTCGCTGCGCGGGCGGAGAGGCCGTTCAAGCTCTTCAGCATCGCGGTTCTGGCGGCGTTCGTGCTTGTCGCCATTGTGCAGGAACGCCATTTGCTGATCGCGAGCCTGGCATCGCTCGGGCCGGCTGTGGCTCTGTTCAACCTGGTCAGTTTGGCCTCGGGCTTTTTTCTGGCGCGGGCAGTCGGACTCGACCGCTCGATCGCAATCGCGATCGGCTACGAGATCGGCATTCACAACGCGACCCTCGCGATGTACATCGCCCTGTCGGTGCTTGGCAGCGTCGCGATCGGCTTGCCGGCGGCGCTCTACTCAATCTCGATGTACATCACCGGCGCGCTCTTCGGCATGCTGGTGCTGCGGCGCCGTGGTTCTCTCCGCGGAACCTGATCATGCTCGCCATTGTGGGCGAACGCGGGGTTGACTCGGCGCGGCCGAGCGACTAACGACCCGACTTCCGGTTTCATGACAGCGATGCCGTTACCTTCGAGAGAAGGGGCGACGTCGCATTCCCGCATGGAACGGGTTCAACGCTTCGCAGAGGCCGGCCTCCACCGGCGCGAGGCATCTTTAAACCGCTGGCGCGCCACCGGGCGTCTGCCGGCCGACATGGAGAGATCGTCATGGCACGTATTGCCGGCGTCAACATTCCGACCAACAAGCGCGTCGTCATCGGCCTGCAGTACATCCATGGCATTGGCGCGGCCAAGGCCCAGGAGATCTGCGACAAGGTCGGCATCGTCGCCGAGCGTCGCGTCAACCAGCTCACCGACGCCGAGGTTCTCCAGATCCGCGAGACGATCGACCGCGACTATCTCGTCGAGGGCGACCTGCGCCGCGAAGTCTCGATGAACATCAAGCGCCTGATGGATCTCGGCTGCTATCGCGGCCTGCGCCATCGCCGCTCGCTGCCGGTCCGCGGCCAGCGCACCCACACCAACGCCCGCACCCGCAAGGGCAAGGCGAAGCCGATCGCCGGCAAGAAGAAGTGATTTCGGCGGGCCGGTTCTCCGGCCCGCTGCTTTGCGCCGCCTGACCCCCTCGGGGCGGGCGGCATCCCCAGCGCCTGGCATCACGGGCGCGCCTGAAGGACAAGAGAAAAGACTATGGCCAAGGAAGCCCAGCGCGTTCGCCGCCGCGAACGCAAGAACATCGTCTCCGGCGTCGCCCATGTGAACGCCTCGTTCAACAACACCATGATCACCATCACCGACGCGCAGGGCAACACGATCTCGTGGTCGTCGGCCGGCACGATGGGCTTCAAGGGCTCGCGCAAGTCGACCCCCTACGCCGCGCAGGTCGCCGCCGAGGACGCCGCCCGCAAGGCCGCCGAGCATGGCATGCGCACCCTCGAGGTCGAGGTCACCGGCCCGGGTTCGGGTCGTGAGTCGGCCCTTCGCGCGCTGCAGGCCGCGGGCTTCACCGTGACCTCGATCCGCGACGTGACGCCGATCCCGCATAACGGCTGCCGTCCGCGCAAGCGCCGTCGCGTCTGACGCGCGTGCTTCGAGGCGCCCGCACCGGCGGGCGCCTGTCCGGGGCGGCCCGCCGCCGCCATTGAATTCAAGCACCAGGAGTGCGGTCGTGATCAGCAAGAACTGGCAGGATCTGTCAAAGCCCAACAAGCTCGAAATCAAGGTCGGCGACGATCCGAAGCGTCAGGCCACCGTCATCGCGCGTCCGCTGGAGCGCGGCTTCGGCATGACCCTCGGCAACGCGCTGCGTCGCGTGCTGCTCTCCTCACTGCAGGGCGCGGCCGTCACCGCCGTCCAGATCGACGGCGTGCTGCACGAGTTCTCCTCGATCCCCGGCGTGCGTGAGGACGTCACCGACATCGTCCTCAACATCAAGGCGATCGCGGTCAAGATGCAGGGCGAAGGCCCCAAGCGCATGACCCTGCGCAAGACCGGCCCGGGCATCGTCACGGCCGGCGACATCAACACCGTCGGCGACGTCTCGATCCTGAACCCCGACCTCGTGCTCTGCACGCTGGACGAGGGCTCCGAGATCCGCATGGAGTTCACCGTCAACACCGGCAAGGGCTACGTCCCCTCCGAGCAGAACCGCCCCGAGGACGCGCCGATCGGCCTGATCCCGGTCGACAGCCTGTACTCGCCGGTCAAGAAGGTCTCCTATCGCGTCGAGAACACCCGCGAGGGCCAGAACCTCGATCGCGACATGCTGACCCTGAACATCGAGACCAACGGCTCGGTGACGCCCGAGGACGCGCTGGCGCTGGCCGCCCGCATCCTGCAGGACCAGCTCGCCGTCTTCATCACCTTCGAGGAGCCGCGCAAGGAAGAGGCCGTCTCGACCGCGCCGCAGCTGCCCTTCAACCCGGCGCTGCTCAAGAAGGTCGACGAGCTCGAGCTTTCGGTGCGTTCGGCGAACTGCCTGAAGAACGACAACATCGTCTATATCGGCGACCTCATCCAGAAGTCGGAGGGCGAGATGCTGCGCACCCCGAACTTCGGCCGCAAGTCGCTGAACGAGATCAAGGAGGTCCTCGCCACCATGGGCCTGCATCTCGGCATGGACGTCACCGGCTGGCCGCCGGAGAACATCGAAGAGCTCGCGAAGCGCTTCGAGGAGCACTACTGATCCCACCGGCGCGGGCTCGTTCCCGCGCCGTTTCCCCGCCCGGCGCCTGAGCGCCGGAGCACAAAGAACGGCCGTACCGTGGCACGGCGGCCGTAAATCACGAAGGAGCCACCCATGCGTCACGGTTTCCGCGGTCGTCGTTTCAACCGCTCGGTCGAGCACCGCAAGGCGATGTTCGCCAACATGTCCCAGGCCCTGATCAAGCACGAGCAGATCACCACCACGCTGCCGAAGGCCAAGGACCTGCGTCCGGTCGTCGAGAAGCTGATCACGCTCGCCAAGCGCGGCGACCTGCATGCCCGCCGCCAGGCGATCGCGCAGATCAAGGACGTCGCCCTGGTCGGCAAGCTCTTCGCGGTTCTCGGCCCGCGCTACAAGGAGCGCAATGGCGGCTATCTGCGCATCATGAAGGCGGGCTTCCGCTTCGGCGACAACGCCCCGCTGGCCGTGATCGAGTTCGTCGATCGCGACGTCGAGGCCAAGGGCAAGGATTCCGGCCCGGTCTTCACGGCGGACGACGAGGCGGCCTGAGGGTTTCCCTGGTCCGGCAGTTTCGAAGGGCGGCCCTCGGGCCGCCCTTTTTCGTTGGCGGGCGGTGAGGACGACGCGGTGCGCTCCCTTGGCGGCCTGCGGCTTCGCGACTACGCTTTCCGCCAATGAATCAAGACGGCGTCTCTCGCCGTCAGGGGGAAACGAACATGACGATGAAAAAGACGGCCGGTTTGATCCTGGGTGCGATGCTGGCCCTGGGCTCTCAGTCCGCCTCCGCGCAGGACTACCCCGCCAAGACGATCACCATGATCGTGCCGTTCGCGGCCGGCGGCTCGTCGGATGTGATCGCGCGGCTCGTCGGCGACGAGATGGGGCGCGTGCTCGGGCAGCGCATCGTGATGGAGAACATGGGCGGGGCGGGCGGGGCGACCGCCCTGTCGCGGGCCTCGCGGGCCGAGCCCGACGGCTACACCATCGTCATCGGCAACAGCGGCACCAACGCCGCCTCCTACACGATCTATCCCGACCTGAAATACACCAACGCGGATTTCGCGCCGGTCGGCCTCGTCGCCAAGACCTCGCCGATGATCGCGCTGAAGCTCGATTTCCCGGCCAAGACGCTGGCCGAGTTCGTCGCCTATGCGAAGGCCAACCCCGGCAAGATCAGCCTCGGCCATGCCGGCGTCGGCTCGTCGAACTATCTGATCTGCCGGACCTTCATCAAGGCGTCGGGCGTCGACGTCGCGCTCGTGAGCTATCGCGGCGCGGGGCCGGCGCTCAACGATCTGATGGGCGGCCAGATCGACGGTGTCTGCGATGCCGCGACCTCGCTGTCGGGGGCGGTGCAGGGCGAGAAGGTGAGGGCGCTCGTCGTCGCGACGCCGGACCGGCTGGCGAGCCTGCCTCAGGTGCCGACCTCGGTCGAGGCCGGGCTGCCCGCCTTCCAGGCCCAGGGCTGGAACGCGATCTTCGTGCCGAAGAACACGCCCGAGCCCGTCATCGCCAAGCTGAATGCGGCGCTGCGCACGGCGCTGGCGAGCCCCAACCTGCAGGAGCGGTTCAAGACCCTGTCCTCGGTCGTTCCGACGGCGGAGGAAATGTCGCCGGCCTTCGTGGCGAAGATGGTCCCGGCCGAGATCGAGAAGTACCGCCTGCTGCTGCAGGACAAGTAGCGCCGGGGCGTGGCGGCGGCTCCACGCTGGAAATCGCCCTGCCATCGGCCTATCTCTCGCGATGAGTCGCGCCGGTCGCAGAGGAGACGCCAGATGCAGCGCAAGGCCACCTTTTCCCGCGGGGCCCTCCTCGCGGCGGCGCTGATGGTGTCGTCGCTGGCCGCAGGGCCCGTGGCGGCGCAGACGCCGCTCCGGCAGGTGCCGGAGTCGCGCCAGGAGATCTCGCTGTCGTTCTCCGGCGTCGTCAAGAAGAGCGCCGGCGCGGTCGTCAACGTCTATGGCGCGCGCGTCGAGAAGCAGCCGCGCAACCCCTTCATGGACGATCCCTTCTTCCGGCGCTTCTTCGGCGACCGGGGCTTCGGCGTGCCGCAGGAGCGGGTGCAGCGCTCGCTCGGCTCGGGCGTGGTGGTCGATGCGAGCGGGCTCGTCGTCACCAACAACCACGTCATCGAGGGCATGAGCGAGGTCAAGGTCGCCTTCGCCGACAAGCGCGAGGTCGAGGCGACGATCCTGCTGCGCGATCCGCGCACCGATCTCGCCGTGCTCAAGCTCAAGACCGCCAAGGACCTCGTGGCGATCGAGCTCGCCGATTCCGACAAGGTCGAGATCGGCGACATCGTGCTGGCGATCGGCAACCCGTTCGGCGTCGGCCAGACCGTGACGCAGGGCATCGTCTCGGCACTGGCGCGCACGCAGATCGGCGTCGGCGACGCGCAGTCCTTCATCCAGACAGACGCCGCCATCAACCCCGGTAACTCCGGCGGCGCGCTGGTCGACATGCAGGGGCGCGTCATCGGCATCAACACGGCGATCTTCTCGCGCTCTGGCGGCAGCCACGGCATCGGCTTCGCCATTCCCGCCGCCATGGTGCGGGTGGTCGTCGAGAGCGCCCGGACGGGCGCCACGACGGTGCGGCGGCCCTGGTTCGGCGCAAGGCTGCAGGCGCTGACGCCCGATGTCGCCGACGGGCTCGGCCTCGACCGGCCGGCCGGCTCCGTGGTGGCGGGCGTGGTCGAGAAGGGCCCGGCGGCGGAGGGGGGGCTGCGCCGCTCCGACGTCATCTTGGCGGTCGACGGGTTCGCCGTCGACGATCCCGAATCCTTCGGCTACCGCTTCGCGACGCGCCCACTCGGCGGCGTGGCGACGCTGACCGTGCTGCGCTCCGGCAAGCGCGTCGTGCTGCCGGTGAAGCTGGTGCCGGCGCCCGAACTGCGGCCGCGCGAGCCGGTGACGCTGGCGGGGCGCACGCCGCTGTCGGGCATCACCGTGATGAACCTGTCGCCGGCGCTGGCCGAGGAACTCGCCATCGACGCCGGCACCGAGGGCGTCGTCGTCGCTGCGATCGAGGAGGGCAGCACGGCCGCCCGCGTCGGCTTCCAGAAGGGCGACATCATCCAGGCGCTGAACGGCGAGGCGATGACGCGCTCGCGCGACGTCGAGGCGGCGCTGAGGGAGCGCAAGCGCTCCTGGGAGGTGACGATCTCGCGCGGCGGCCAGAGCGTGACCTCGGTCTTCCCGGGGTGAGCGACCTTTTCGCCGCCTCGGGGCTGGACAAGTCCGGGCCACGCCCGCTCGCCGACCGGATGCGGCCGACGACATTGGGCGAGGTCGCGGGCCAGGAGCATCTGACTGGGCCGGACGGCGCGCTGACACGGCTGGTGCAATCCGGCTCGCTCGGCAGCCTGATCTTCTGGGGCCCGCCCGGCACCGGCAAGACCACCGTGGCGCGGCTGCTGGCGGGGCAGGTCGATCTCGGCTTCGAGCAGATCAGCGCGATCTTCTCCGGCATCGCCGATCTCAAGAAGGTGTTCGAGCAGGCGCGCGGGCGCCGCCTCGGCGGCAAGGGCACGCTGCTCTTCGTCGACGAGATCCACCGCTTCAACCGGGCCCAGCTCGACGCCTTCCTGCCCGTGATGGAGGACGGCACGATCACGCTGGTCGGCGCCACCACCGAAAACCCCTCCTTCGCGCTCAATGCCGCGCTGTTGTCGCGGGCGCGGGTGCTGACCTTCAAGTCGCTCGACGAGGGCGCGCTGCTCTTCCTGCTCGGCCGGGCGGAGCTTTTGGAGAACCGCCAGCTGCCTTTGACGCCGGAGGCGAGGCTGGCGCTCGCGCGCTTCGCCGATGGCGACGGGCGCGCCGTGCTGACGCTGGCCGAGGAATTGTGGCGCGCCGCCAAGCCGGGCGAGATCTTCGACGAGGCGGGTTTGGGCGAGGTGATCCAGCGCCGCGCACCGATCTACGACAAGGCGCAGGACGGCCACTACAACCTGATCTCGGCCCTGCACAAGACGATCCGCGGCTCGGATCCGGATGCGGCGCTCTACTATTTCGCCCGCATGCTCGATGCCGGCGAGGACCCGCGCTTCCTGGCGCGGCGGCTGGTGCGGATGGCGGTCGAGGATATCGGGCTCGCCGACCCGCAGGCGCTGGTCCATGCCCGCGCCGCGGCCGAGACCTATGAGCAGCTCGGCTCGCCGGAGGGGGAACTCGCGCTCGCCAACACGGTGATCTACCTCGCCACCGCGCCCAAATCGAACGCCGCCTACAAGGCCTACAAGGCCGCCCGCCGGGTCGCGGCCGAGCGCGGCTCGCTGATGCCGCCCAAGACGATCCTGAACGCGCCGACCAAGCTGATGAAGCAGGAGGGCTATGGCGCGGACTACGCCTACGACCACGATGCGCCCGACGCCTTCTCCGGCCAGGACTACTGGCCCGACGCGCTGGGCCGCCAGCGCTTCTACGACCCGCCCGAACGCGGCTTCGAGCGCGAGATCCGCAAGCGGCTGGAGTATTGGGAGAAGCTGCGGAGCGAGCGGGGGGAGGGCTGACGTTCCTCCGGTCCACGTTGATCGAAAACAAAGCCGTCCACCCGCACCGGCCTATCCTCATCCTCGCGGCCGCCCCTTGGCCGTGCCGGTGCCTCGTCCATGATCTCGCTCATCGCCCGTGTCCTCCTGATCGTCCCCTCGCTGATCGCGGGCTGGTTCGTCTCGGAGGATGATGTCGCCTATTGGGTCGTCGCCTTCGCGATCGGGCTCGTCTTCATCCTGCTGACCATCGCCTTCGAGCTCTATGTGCATCCGCTGCTGCGGCGCGGGCGGGAGGGGTAGGGGCGGGTGCAAGCCAGCCTCAGCCCTCATCCTGAGGGGCGCTCGGAGAGCGCGTCTCGAAGGAGGGTCCAGCGGGTTCCGGAGCCTCCTGGAGCCTCCTTCGAGACGCCGCTTCGCGGCTCCTCAGGATGAGGGCTGGTGTCTCCGGGCGCTGAGACCCGGATTTCTCTTCCCTCAGAACGAGCGCTCGATGAAGAGCTGGGCCGAGAGCTGGCGGCCGCCCAGGGAGGCCGGAACGGCGCGGTTGGCGATGGCGACGCGGGACCAGGCGACCGAGCCCTCGATCCCGGCCTTGAGGCCGTCCACCGGCGTCCAGACCAGATTGGCGCTGGCGCGGTCGATCTTGAGCTTGCCGGTGGCCTGGTTGGCCAGCGGCAGGGTGAGCTGGTAGCGGCTGACATAGAGGTTGCTGGCGAGCTCGTCGGTCCATTCGCGCCGCGCGGCCAGCACGCCCGAGAAGCCGCGGCTGGAATCGGCGCTCGTCAGGACCTGGCTGACGATGGTCGCGTCGAGCGAGGAGCCGATATAGGCGGGGGCGTCGACCGCGCCGGCGAGCTGCGCCGTGATCTCGCCGGGCCGGCCGAGGATCGGCAGCTCATAGGTCGCACCGACGATGCCGGCGCGGCCGAGCTTGGGCACCGAGCCCGGCACGTCGCGCAGTGCGCCGGCCATGTGCAGCGTCAGCTCGCCCTGGGTGTAGGTCAGGCGCGCGACGCCGTCGGGCACGCGCCCCTTGACCACGGGGATGGTCGAGGTCGTCCCCAGCGTCGTGTCCTCGGCCGAGAGCGCCAGGTTCCAGCGCTCGGTCAGATCGCGCTCCCAGCCGATCAGCCCGACATTGCGGCCGGGCAGGCGGGCGCTGAAGGCGAACTCCTCGCCGGTCCAGAAGCTGAAGAACGTGCCGGTCAACCCGAAGGTCATCGTCCCCACCGTGACGGTGGCCTCGTCGACCGTCATGCTTTCGGGCTGGTCGGTGGTCGGCCGCAGCGACATCTCGAAAGCAGAGCCGATGCGCAGGCCCGAGGCGAGGTCATGGGCGGTCTCGATCCGCAGCGAGGTGTTGGTCGGCCAGGAATAGGTGGGCTTGGGCGCGGCGTCGCCGGCCTTGGGAATGCGGTAGCTGTCGAATTGCAGGCCGGCGGTGACGCTGCCGGAGACGGCGAGGCAGGTGCTCGAGCCCGGCAGGATCAGCCCCGGGACGTTGTCGTCATCGTCCCCGTCATCGTCGTCGTCATCATCATCGTCCGCGTCGTCATCGGTGTCGTCGTCGTCGTCCGTCGCGGCCGCCGCGCTCGCCTCCTCGGCGGCGGGGAAGAGCGGGGCGATGTCGGCCGGTTTGATGATGCAGCTGCGGGCGAATTGCGGGGCGCTGGCCGGGAGCGGGCGGGGCGCGGCGGCCTGCGCGGCCCGAGAGCGACACAGGAGGCACCGAGCGCCAGCAGGAACGCGCGTCCCGCCCAAGACAGGGCAGCGCCAGCCGTGGTGTCGGCCCCCGTCCGCATCTTGCCTCTGCGCCTCCCCCAGGCCCTTACGTCAGGCCGTTACGTCAAGCCCCTGCCGCTACACCTCTCAGCTTGGCGCTCCCGCGGCAAGGGGCCGATTTCGTTTGTGTGGGGGCGACGGGCTGGCTATTGCAGGGCGATGACCTCCACGCTCCTCGTTTTTTTCGGCGCCGGCCTCGGCGGCGTGCTGCGGCACGGCATCAACCTCGTCTCGCCGCGCTGGTTCGGCACCGGCTTTCCCGGCGGCACGATGCTGATCAACATTCTCGGCTCGGCGCTGATGGGGCTGATCGCCGGCTGGCTCGCCTTCAGGACCGAGGCCGGCTGGTCGCAGCATGCCAGGCTGTTCCTGACGACGGGCATCCTCGGCGGCTTCACCACCTTCTCCGCCTTCTCGCTCGACGCCGTGCTGCTCTGGGAGCGCGGCGAGACCGGGCTGGCAGTGGCCTATGTGCTCGGCTCCGTCATCCTCTCGCTGGCGGCCCTGCTCGCCGGCCTCGCACTCGTCCGGAGCCTGTCATGAGAACCGGTGGCAAGGGAACGGGCGGCAAGGGAACGGGAGCCGGCCCCCGGCGTGGCGGCCGTCCGTCAGCCGCGGGTGCTCCCCGCGGGCCTGGGGCCAAGGCCAAGCGCCCGAGCCATGACGCCCGCCGCTCGGCGCAGGCCTCGGCCCGCGCCCGGCCCGAGCGCGAGGAGGCGGAGGTCAACACCACGCCGACGCGCAACCCCAAGCCGCATCATCCGGCGCCGCGCGCGGCCGGGCCGCGGCCGCCGGCCGCCAAACCCGCGCCCAGGCCGGCCGGCAAGCCCGCCGCCACCCGCCGCGCGCCGGTGAGCGACACGCCGACCCGCGCCGAGGTGAAGGCGGAAACGGCGCAGGTGCTTGCGACCGGCGTTCAGCAGCTCGTCGTCACCGCCGACGAGAACGAGATGCGGATCGACCGCTTTCTCGAGAGCCGATTCCCGCAGCTCTCCTTCAGCCACATCCAGCGCATCGTCCGGAAGGGCGAGCTGCGCGTCAACGGCAAGCGCGCCGACAGCAAGGACCGGCTGGAAGAGGGGCAGACGGTGCGCATCCCGCCGCTCAAGCTCGAGCCGCAGGAGAGCCGCCCGCGCTCGGCCAAGGCCGATGGCGACACGCTGGAGTTCCTGCGCTCGATCACGCTCTACGAGGACGAGGACGTCATGGTCCTCAACAAGCCGGCGGGTCTGGCCGTCCAGGGCGGCTCGGGCACGACACGCCATGTCGACCAGATGCTCGACGTGCTGACGGACAAAAGCGGGCAGAAGCCGCGCCTGGTCCACCGGCTCGACAAGGACACGGCCGGCTGCCTCGTCATCGCCAAGTCGCGCTTCGCGGCTGCGACGCTGGCCAAGACCTTTCGCTCGCGCTCGGCCCGCAAGGTTTACTGGGCGCTCGTGGCCGGCGTGCCGCGCGTGCGGCAGGGCCGGATCTCGACCTATCTCGCCCGCGAGGAGGCCTATGACGGCGACCAGCGCATGGCGGTGGCCAAGCATGGCGAGGACGGCGCGATGCACGCCGTGACCTACTATGCCGTGGTGGAGACGGCGGCGCAGAAGCTCGGCTGGCTCTCGCTCAAGCCGGTGACCGGGCGCACCCACCAGCTGCGCGCGCACGCCGCCCATATCGGCCACCCGATCGTGGGCGACCCGAAATATTTCAACATCCAGAACTGGGAGCTGCCCGGCGGCATCCAGAACAAGCTGCATCTGCTGGCGCGGCGCATCGTCGTGCCGCATCCGCGCGGCAAGGGCACGATCGACGTCAGCGCGCCGCTGCCGCCGCATATGCGCCAGTCCTGGAACCTGCTCGGCTTCGATGACGCGCCTTACGACCCGATCGTGGACGCGCCGGACGAGTGAGGTTCGTCAGGCTCGGGCTCGACCCGAGCATCTCCCGCTGGCGATACTCGGGTCTGCGCGGAGTTGATTGGGCCGATCGAAGCTCGGACCCTACGGCTTCGCCCGAGACGGGCGAAAGAGAACGATTGCGGAACAAAACGAAATGTGTTTTTGTTTTGTTCCCATCCCTCTGACGCTGGTGCTCCGATGATCCGTTGCGCTTTCCTGCTGGCTGGCCTCGTTCTCACCGCTTCCGTTTCCGGTCCTGCCCTGGCGCAGAGCCCGGGCCCCGTGCCGGCGCGCGTCGCCGCCGCCCCCGCCGACGAGCCGGTTCCGCGGGCCGAGCGCGCCAAGGCCCGCCAGGATTGCGTGGCCGAACATGTCGCGCTCTCGGGCGACGATCTGCGGGTGGCGATGCGCGACTGCATCCAGGCGAAGTTCCCCGGCGTGCAGCTCTATGCGCGCGACGGCGTCACCCGCGACGGCAAGCCCACCGCGGTGGCGGCGCGGGCCGCCTGCAAGGCGGATGTCGATGCGCGCGGGCTGACCGGCTCGATGCGGACCGCCGCGCTCGTCGCCTGCTTCAACGAGAAGCGCCCGGACCTCGCCCAGCGCGCCGAATGTCGCAAGGACGCGCGCGGCAAGGGGCTCGACGGCGAGGAGCTGCGCAAGGCGGTGGACAGCTGCGCGCGCGAGGCGCGCTCCTGAGCGGCCGCCGCGGGGCAGGGCGGCGTCGCAGCCGGTGGATCGGGCCGGCGATCCGCGCTACAGCGCCGCCATGGACCTCATTCTCTTCGACCTCGACGGCACGCTGATCAACTCCGAGGCGATCCTGCTCGCCGCGCAGCACGAGACCTTCGCGCGGCATGGGCTCGCCCATCCCGGCCGTGAGGCGGGGCTTGGCGTCGTCGGGCTGACGCTCGACATCGCGCTGATGCGGCTCGGCGGGCTGCCCGCCCCCGATGCGGCGCTGGCGGCGACCTACAAGGAGGTCTTCGGGGCGATGCGGCTTCAGGCGCAGGCCGATGCCGCGCTCGACGAGCCGCTCTTCCCCGGGGTCTCCGAGACGCTGGCGGCCCTGGCGGAAATGCCGGGCGTCCAGCTCGGCATCGCCACCGGGAAATCCCGGCGCGGGGCCGACTACATCGTCGAGCGGCATGGCTGGCAGGGCCTGTTCGCCACGATCCAGACCGCCGACGATGCGCCCTCCAAGCCGCATCCGGGCATGATCCTGCGGGCGATGTTGGAGACGGGCGCGCAGCCTTCGCGGACCGCGATGGTCGGCGACGCCTCCTTCGACATCGAGATGGCGGTGGCTGCCGGCGTCATCCCCGTCGCGGTCTCCTGGGGATTCCAGCCGGTGGAAACACTGGTGGCGCTCGGTGCGCGGCATGTGCTGGCGCGCTCGACCGATCTGCCGGGCGTGCTGGGGCTGCCGGAGGCCGTCGTGGTCGACGCGCCGGTGTAACCTGGAGCGTCATGCTCGGGCTTGTCCCGAGCCTCTCGGCAACCAGCGTTCTTCCGTGGCGAGATTCTCGGGTCTGCGCTTCGCTTCGCCAGAGAATGACGGCGCGATAGGGCGGTCAGTGCCGCATGCGCCGCCCCCAGTAACATCCTCGCAACCACATCCGCTCAGGGCCGTTTAACCTGAACACGCGTTCAGCTTTGCGCGTTAACCACCTGCTGGCGGGTGTCGATCCATGGTGTTCCTACAACAGGAACGGACCGGCAAAAAACAACGCCGGACAGGGGTCGAACAATGATGGGTCATGAGCTTCGCGAATTCGTCGACCAGGTGATGGATCGTCTGACGATCACTGATGAGGACGTCGCTGTTCTTCAGCGCGACATCCTCGCGGACTGCATCCTGACCCGCGACGTCATCGATGTCCTCGTGGCGCTGGACCGGGCGGTGCCCCAGCGCTGCGAGGCCTTCGGCGACGTGCTCGTCGCGGTCGTCGTCGACTTCGCGGTCTGGCAGAACCGTCCGACCGGCGTGATCGACCGCGACAAGGCGCATTGGCTGGTGACGACGCTCTCGGCCGGCGAGGGGCCGACCGCGACCGCCCGCCGGATCGCCTTCGAGATCGTGCGGGAAGCCGAGCGCTGCGACGAGGCGCTGATCGGCTTCGCCCTCGACAAGGGCCATGCCAAGACGATGCCGGCCTGGCCCGAGCGCGTCCTGCTGGCGAGCTGAGCAGCCAGGCCTTCCCGCCGACCACCGACTTTCGCATCGGTGGACGGCGGCCACGCCCTCCCATACACCCGGACCCGGATCGCGGCGCCGAGCGGCGTCACGGTCCGGGTTTCGCCATCGGGGCTGTGCGAAAAACCGGTAGCCGGTTTCCTGCGACATGCTCTAACTGGCGTGAGGGCAGGTCGCACGAGCCGCGCGGTTCGAGCCGGCATGCCCCGCTCGTCGACGGCCGGGGGAGGCGCCACGCATGTTCTCGAAGATCCTGATCGCGAACCGCGGCGAGATCGCCTGCCGGGTCATCAAGACGGCGCGGCGCATGGGCATCAAGACCGTCGCGGTCTATTCGGATGCGGACCGTGACGCGCTGCATGTCGAGATGGCCGACGAAGCGGTCCATATCGGTGCAGCGCCCGCCGCCCAGTCCTATCTCGTGATCGAGAAGATCATCGCGGCCTGCCAGCAGACCGGGGCGCAGGCCGTGCATCCCGGCTACGGTTTCCTCTCCGAGCGCGAGGCCTTCGCCCAGGCGCTCAAGGACAACGGCATCGTCTTCATCGGCCCCAATCCCGGCGCGATCGCGGCGATGGGCGACAAGATCGAATCCAAGAAGGCGGCGGCCGCGGCGAACGTCTCGACCGTGCCGGGCTTCCTCGGCATCATCGAGAGCCCCGAGCACGCCGTCACCATCGCCGACGAGATCGGCTATCCCGTGATGATCAAGGCCTCCGCCGGCGGCGGCGGCAAGGGCATGCGCATCGCCCATTCGGCCGGAGAGGTGGCGGAGGGCTTCGCCCGCGCCAAGTCGGAGGCCGCGTCCTCCTTCGGCGACGACCGCGTCTTCGTCGAGAAGTTCATCGTCGATCCCCGCCATATCGAGATCCAGGTGCTGGGCGACAAGCACGGCAACGTCATCTATCTCGGCGAACGCGAATGCTCGATCCAGCGGCGCAACCAGAAGGTCGTCGAGGAGGCGCCGTCGCCGCTGCTCGACGAGGCGACGCGCCGCAAGATGGGCGAGCAGGCCGTCGCGCTGGCCAAGGCCGTGAACTACGATTCCGCCGGCACGGTCGAGTTCGTCGCCGGCCAGGACAAGTCCTTCTTCTTTCTGGAGATGAACACCCGCCTCCAGGTCGAGCATCCGGTGACCGAGATGATCACCGGGATCGACCTCGTCGAGGAGATGATCCGCGTCGCCTATGGCGAAAAGCTGCGGCTCAGCCAGGCCGAGGTGAAGCTGAACGGCTGGGCGGTGGAGAGCCGCGTCTATGCCGAGGATCCAACCCGCAACTTCCTGCCATCGACGGGGCGGCTGGTGACCTATCGCCCGCCGGTCGAGGGGCCCGACGGCGACGCGGTCGTGCGCAACGACACCGGCGTCTTCGAGGGCGGCGAGATCTCGATCTATTACGACCCGATGATCGCCAAGCTCGTCACCCATGCGCCGACGCGCGAGGCGGCGATCGAGGCGCAGGGGCGCGCGCTCGACGCCTTCGCGATCGACGGCATCCGCCACAACATCCCCTTCGTCTCGGCGCTGATGCACCATCCGCGCTGGATCGCTGGCCATCTCTCGACCGGCTTCATCGCCGAAGAGTTTCCCGAAGGCTTCTCCCTGCCGGTGCCCGAGGGCGAGATCGCGCTGCGCCTGGCGGCGATCGCGATCGCCTGCGACCACAAGCTCAACCAGCGCAAGCGCGCGGTCAGCGCGCAGATGGAGGGCTGGCGCCGCGTCGCCTTCGACCGGACTCGGGTCGTGCTGATCGGCGGAGAGCGCTTCGAGGGGCAGGTCGGGGAGCAGGGCGGGGCGGTCATCATCGACTTCGGCGCCCGCAGCATCACCGTTTCGAGCGAGTGGCGGCCGGGCCAGCCGGTCTGGCAGGGAACGCTCGACGGCGTCGTCATCGCCGCGCAGATCCGCCCGATCGCGAACGGCTTCGCGCTCGGCCATGCCGGCGCCTATGCCGATGCGATCGTGCGCACGCCGCGCGAGGCGGAACTCGCCGCGCTGATGCCGGAGAAGGTCGCGGCCGACACCGGCAAGGTGCTGCTCTGCCCGATGCCGGGCGTGGTCAAAGCGATCTCGGTCGCGGTCGGCCAGGAGGTCAAGGCCGGCGAGGCTTTGTGCATGGTCGAGGCCATGAAGATGGAAAACGTGCTGCGCGCCGAGAAGGACGCCACCGTCGCCAAGATCCTGGCGAAGGAGGGCGAATCGCTCGCGGTCGACGCGGTGATCATGGAATTCGCCTGAGAGAGGGCGGGCCAGGTCCGACTCTGCGCGGGTTCGTCATGGTCGGGCTTGTCCCGACCATCCACGTCGTCCTTGATCGAGGGCGGTGCTTGAAGACGTGGATGCTCGCCACACGGGCGAGCACGACGCGATTGTGGAGGTTCACATGCTGACGATCTGGGGGCGGATCAGCTCCATCAATGTCCAGAAGGTCGTCTGGGCGGCCGGCGAGGTCGGCCAGAGCTTCGAGCGCATCGATTGCGGCGGGCCGTTCGGCGGCCTGCGCGAGCCGATGTTCCTGGCGAAGAACCCCAATGCCCAGATCCCGGTGCTCGAGGACGGCGACGTCTGCATCTGGGAGTCCAACAGCATCGTGCGCTATCTCGCCGCCCGCTATGGCGCCGGCTGGATCTGGGAGGAGGACCCGGCGCGCCGGGCCGATGCCGATCGCTGGCTCGACTGGATGCAATCCTCCCTGCAGCCGGCGCTGATGCCGGTGCTGTGGGGGCTGGTGCGCAAGGTGCCCGAATACACGGCTCCCGAGATCGTCGCGGCTGGTGTCGCCAAGGCCGAGGCGCTGATGGCGATCCTCGACCAGCATCTGTCGGAGCGCAGCTTCCTCGGCGGCGAGCGCTTCGGCATGGCCGACATCGTCGTCGGCTGCGGGGCGCATCGCTGGCTGAACATGCCGGTCGAGCGCGTTGCGCGGCCGCATGTCGCGCGCTGGTATGCGACCATCGTCGCGCGCCCGGCGGCCGCCCCTGCGCTGCCGCTGCCGGTCGCATGAAGGTGACCGGCGGGTGGCTTGATCGCGGCGCGGTGGCTGGCACAATGGCCGCCATGCGCTCGATTTGTCTCGCCCTCGGCCTCACCCTCTGGGCTGCCGCGCCCGCCGCCGCCCAGACCAGCCCCACCCTGGCGGCCGACCGGGCCCAGCTCGCCTCCTGCCTGCAGACCAACAGCGGGGCGGCGCCGTCCTGCATCGGCTCGATCGCGGTGGCCTGCGTCGTCGCGGCAGGAACCAACCGCAACGCGGCCGAGGCCGGCTGCGCGCGGCGGGAGGAGGCGGTCTGGCGCGAGCGGCTGGTCCTGGCCGTGCAGCAGAGCGGGCGGCCGCTCGATGCCGGCCAGCGCAGCCGCCTCGTCGCGCTGCAGATGTCCTGGGAAGGCTATGTCGCGCAGAAATGCGCCTTCTATGCCGCAAGCCAGCGCGAAGCCCTCCAGCCCGGCCGGCAGGCCGGCTGCGAGCTGCGCGAGGTGGCGGCGCGGGTGCTGGAGCTCGAGCGGGCTGCCCGGCCGCAGGCGCCGGCACGCCGCCCGTCCCAGCAGCCGCCGCAGATCATCCGCTGAGCGGCGTTCACGCGCCGTCAGCTTTCCCCGGCTAGAAGCGCGCCGTTGCCGCAGCCCGAAAGCCGCCCATGTTCTTCGTTCTCTCCAAGGTGGTCTGGTTCGTCCTGTCGCCGGTGAACCTCGCCATCCTGCTGGCGTTGCTGGCGGCACTGCTCGCCTTCACGCGCTTCGCGCGGGCGGCGCGCTGGCTCGGCGTGGCGTCGCTGGGCTTTCTGGCGCTGATGGCCTTCAGCCCGCTGCCGCGGCTGGTGATGTGGCCGCTGGAGAACCGCTTTCCGCAGCAGCCGGCCGAGAAGGGGCCCGTCACCGGGATCATCATCCTGGGCGGGGCGATCGGCGTCGCCCGCGGCGACGTGGTGCTGACGAGCGCTGCCGCGCGCATGACCAAGGCGGTCGAACTCGCCCGCCTGCACCCGCAGGCGAAGATCGTCTTCACCGGCGGCGCCGCCAATCTGATCTCGCCGGTGACCAAGACCGAATCGGACGGCGCGAGCGTGCTGTTCGAGGGGCTCGGCCTGCCGCGCGAGCGAATCCTGCTCGAGGACAAGTCCCGTAACACCCGCGAGAATGCGCTCTTCACCAAGCAGCTGGTCGACCCGAAGCCCGGCGAACGCTGGCTGCTGGTGACCTCGGCCTGGCACATGCCGCGCTCGATGGGCGTGTTCCGGAAGGCGGGCTTCGCGGTGGAGGCCTTCCCGGTCGACTACCTGACCGAGGAGAAGGCGTCCGAGTTCGTGCGCGTCTCGGGGCGCGCGCCACGCGGGCTGATGATCGCCGATGACGGCTTCAAGGAGTGGGTCGGGCTCGTCGCCTATCGCCTGGCCGGCTATACCGACGCGCTGTTTCCGGGGCCGTGAGGGGCTATTCGCCTTCCGGCAGCCGAAGCCTGTAGACGCCGCGGAAATCATCCGGGTCGACCGGGCGGCCCTTGCGGGTGATGACGACCTTCCCTTCCTTCATCAGCCGGACCGCGACGCGGCGGATCGGCTGCATCAGCGGCCCCCAGCCATCGGGATGGTCGCCGCCGAGCGCGCGTGCCGCTTCCGAAGGGCAGATCGTGCGGCCTTCGCCGCGCTGCGCCGTCAGCGCCAGGATCGTGGCTTCCAGCTCGGTCTCGTCGGGTTTCGTCATGGCTCGGACTTCTTCAGGGCTCGGACTTGGCCTGCGTCGTGTCGGGATAGCGGAAGACGCGGGCGGCATCGGAGGCGAACTGGCGCCGGTACATCGCGATCAGCACGGCGCCGGTGAAGAGGATGAAGGTCGTCGGACCCAGGAACCAGCCCATATAGGCGAGCGCGAAGAAGAAGGCGCGCTGGCCGCGGTTGAAGTGGCGCCCGCCGGCGACGTTCATCTCGATCGCCTCGTGGACGGCGCGCTGCGCATCCGCCGGATCATGGTTCTTGGCCGGCGGCAGCGAGCCCAGCAGGATGACGCAGTAGTTGAACAGCCGGTAGCTCCAGGCGAATTTGAAGAAGGCGTAGCCGAAGATCAGGGCGAGCCCGATCACCTTCAGCTCCCAGACGGCCCGCGTCGGCACGGTACCGAAAGGCAGGTCCGAGAACAGGGCGACGACGCGATCGGTCGATTGCAGCAGCGTCAGCGTGCCGCCGATGGCGATCAGCGAGGTCGAGGCGAAGAAGGCCGTGCCGTTCTGCAGGCCGTTCATGATCTGCGTGTCGACGATGCGGTTGTCGCGCCCCATCGATTCGCGAATCCAGCGGGCGCGGCGCAGGTTCATCCGCATGTTCAGGCTCTTGCCGGCATGCGGGCCCATCTCCACGGCGAAATGGTAGCCGATCCAGGCCGCCGCGAAGAAGGCGGCGCCGATGATGTCGAGCGTTCCGAATCCGATCATTCCCATCTCCGGCGCGCACAGTGCGGCGCGGGCGCGGGCGCGGCAAGGCGCGATTGACGCAGGCTGCGGCAATGGCCACGGTGCCGCCCGTTTCAGGGAGGGAGGCCGGCCGTGCCGCAGACCATCACCAAGGGCTACAAGGCGTTGCTGGCGGAAGCCGAGGCCGTCGTCGAGACGCTGAGCGTCGACCAGGCACAGGCGCTGCTGGGACGCGACGACGTCGTCTTCGTCGATCTGCGCGATCCGCGCGAGCTGGAGCGGGAAGGGCGGATGCCCGAGGCTTTCCACTGCCCGCGCGGCATGCTCGAGTTCTGGATCGATCCCGAGAGCCCCTACGCCAAGCCGGTCTTCCAGCAGGACAAGCGCTTCGTCTTTTTCTGCGCGGGCGGCTGGCGCTCGGCGCTGGCGGCGAAGGCCGCCCAGGAGATGGGGCTGAAGCCCGTGGCGCACATGGCCGGCGGCTTCGGCGCCTGGAAGAAGGCCGGCGCGCCCTTTGATGCGGCCGAGCCCCGTGATCCGGCGTCGAAGGCGACCGCGTGAGCCCGGTCAACGTCGTCGTCATCCTGCTGGTCGTCGCCTTCCTGTTCCGCAAGCCGCTGGGCCGCCTGTTCAACCGCCAGTTTCCCGACCGGGCGAAGCGTCACCGCATCGTCGGCACGATCATCCTGGGCTTTGCGCTGGTGATTGCGGTGCGGCTCGTGGCGCTGTTCTGGAAGTAGGGCTGGGCCCTATTTCGGCGCCAGCGCGCGCGGCCTGACCCCTGCGACCGGGCCGGGCGGCAGCTCGCTCGCATCCTGAGCCATCGTCTTCAGATCCAGAGTCGGCTTGCTCAGAAAGCGATTCAAGCCGGCTACATAACTCTCTGGCAAGGCCCAGTGTTTCGCCGCGGCAATGACGGTTTCCATATAGCCGGGCTTGGGCCGGCCGGGATCGCCCGAGCGGCCGATATAGACGAGTGCGCGCTTGGCGCCGCCGGGCACGATGACCGGCTGGCTGATCTTGACGTAGAGCCCGCTGGCGAGGTCCTCGAACTTGTCGAGCGTGCGGATGTCTCCGAGCGAACAATCCCAGAGCACGCCATGGACCTCCTCGCGCGGGTCGCGAACGACGGAGGCGTAGCCGTCGGTGGTGACGAGGAAGCGGTGACGCGGCAGGCGCGCGAGCCCGAGCGGCTTGGAGCGCGGGCAGCGCTGCGCCATGCCGGCGGGGTCCATATTGAGGCCATAGGCGAAATAGAGGGGCATTCAGACGCGCTCCGGAACCGCGACGCGGAACCCTCTCCTGTAAGGAGAGGGCAGGGTGAGGTGTCGGCCTTAGGACGAGTTGGGCGCGGGTCTGGCCGCGGTGAGGTCACGGCAGCAGTGATCAGGGGCCGACACCTCACCCCTGTCCCTCTCCTTACAGGAGAGGGGTTCCCCCCGCCTTTCGCCTTGCCTTGGAGCGCCTCCCCTTACTTCGTCTTCTGAAACAATTCCCGCCCGATCAGCATGCGCCGGATCTCGCTGGTGCCGGCGCCGATCTCGTAGAGCTTGGCGTCGCGCAGCAGGCGCCCGGTCGGATAGTCGTTGATGTAGCCATTGCCGCCGAGCAGCTGGATGGCGTCGAGCGCGATCTGGGTCGCCTTCTCGGCCGCGATCAGGATCGCGCCGGCGGCGTCCTCGCGGGTGGTCTCGCCGCGATCGCAGGCCTTGGCGACGGCGTACACATAGGCCTTGCAGGCGTTCATCATCACATACATGTCGGCGATCTTGCCCTGGACGAGCTGGAACTCGCCGATCGCCTGGCCGAACTGCTTGCGCTCATGGACATAGGGCATGACCACGTCGAGCGCCGCCTGCATGATGCCGAGCGGGCCGGCCGCCAGCACGACGCGCTCATAGTCGAGGCCCGACATCAGCACGTTGACGCCGCGCCCGACGCTGCCCAGCACATTCTCCTCGGGCACCTCGCAGTCCTCGAAGACCAGTTCGCAGGTGTCGGAGCCGCGCATGCCGAGCTTGTCGAGCTTCTGGTGGGTCGAGAAGCCCTTCATGCCCTTCTCGATCAGGAAGGCGGTGATGCCCTTCGAGCCGGCCTCGGGATCGGTCTTGGCGTAGACCACCAGCGTCTCGGCGATGGGGCCGTTGGTGATCCACATCTTGTTGCCGGTGAGGACGTAACGGTCGCCCTTTTTCAGCGCCTTCGTCTTCATCGAGACGACGTCGGAGCCGGCCCCGGGCTCGGACATGGCGAGCGCGCCGACATGCTCGCCCGAGATCAGCTTGGGCAGGTATTTCGCCTTCTGGGCGGCGTTGCCGTTGCGGGCGATCTGGTTGACGCAGAGGTTCGAGTGGGCGCCGTAGGAGAGGCCGACCGAGGCCGAGGCGCGGCTGACCTCCTCGATCGCCACGACATGCTCGAGATAGCCGAGCCCGGCGCCGCCATCCTCCCCCTTGACCGTGATGCCGTGCAGGCCGAGCGCGCCCATCTGCGGCCAGAGATCGCGCGGGAACTGGTTGGTCGCGTCGATCTCCTGGGCGCGCGGCGCGATTGTCTCCTGCGCGAAGGCATGGACGGTGTCGCGGATCGCGTCGGCGGTCTCGCCGAGATCGAAATTGAAGGGGCGGGGCGCATTGGCGAGCATGGTGGACCTCCCGAGGGGCCGGCGCGGCGTGGGCGTCCGGCGTTTCCCCGACTTATAGCGCGGCTGGCGCCCAAGTCAGCGCGCGGGCGCGCGCAGCGGGTTGGGCATCGGTGCGGAAGGGCTGCGGACGCCGCCCCTCAGCCGCCGATCACCCCGCGACGGCGCAGCATCACGAGCGTCAGCAGCGCGGCACCCAGGCAGGTCACCGCGACGAAGAGCGCGCCGAGATCGTGCTCCATCCAGGGCAGGCCCTTCACATTGATGCCGAACATGCCGGTGATGAAGGTCGCCGGCATGAACAGCGCCGTCAGGATCGAGAGGACGTAGAGCTGGCGGTTGGTCTGGCTCGCCGTGCGGGCGGACATCTCGTCCTGCAGCAGGCGGGCGCGGTCCTGCACCGACTGGACGTCGTGATGCAGGCCGTCGATGCGCTGGAGCAGGCGCGCCGCGGCGGCCTTGACCTCGTCGGGCGATTTGCGCCCCGAATTGGTTTCCGAGAAGCGTCGAAACAGCAGATGCAGGCCGCCGAGCTGGCGGTGCAGCCTGACCGCCATGCGCCTGACCGCACCGACGCGGGCGGGGCGTCGTCGAAGCTGTCGGCCAGCACCTGGTCCTCGACATCGTCGGTCTCGTCCATCAGCCGCACGACCGCCCGGGCGACGTCGTCGATGATGTATTCGATGATCAGCTCGAAGAGCAGGACCGGGCTCTCCACCGTCTCGCCGCGGCTGAGCGCATCGGCGGCGAGGCGGATCGACTGCAGGGCCTCGCGCCGGCCGGTCAGCAGCAGGCGCTCGCCGACGATCCAGTAGAGCGGCCCGACCATGTCGGAATCGGCGGCGACGTCGCGGACGAGGTCGTGCGAGACGCCCCAGACCAGGCCGGAGGAGTGGTCCAGCCGTTGATGACTCTCGGGCGAGACGAACATGTCCTCGGCCGCCGCCGGCAGCCAGGGCTGCTGTGTGATCCAGTCCTTGGCGCGGCTGTGGACGAGATCGAGATGGATCCAGACGAAGCCGGTGTCCGGGGTGACCTCCGGGACGGTGCTCCGCTCGATCAGGGTCGGGACGCCCTCGGGATCGAAGCGGTAGGCCCAGATGATGCCGAGTCTGGACTGGGCGTCGGATCGGGTGGCGTTGAGGCTCATCATCGAGGCGGGACATCGTGTGCGAGGGGCAGGACGAGGCCTGCGCCCGCTCGATGACGCTTCGATGACGGTGCGACGCCGGGCTGCCGGATCAGTCGGCGCTGGCCGTGTGCTGCGGGATGCGGGCGGGCGGCGGCCGCAGCGGCGTGCCGCCGGCGGCCTGCGGGGTGCGCGCGCCGGCCGCGGTCGCGGGCGGCTTCCCGCCGGCGACCTTCGGCTCGCCGCTGCGCCAGCGCCGGGTCCCGATGTCGAAGCGGCCTTCGCGCCAGGCGGCGAATTCGCGCTCGCTGCCGAAGAAGGCGTTGCGGTCGACGTCGCCGGTGATGCCGGGGACGCGGCCGGTGGTGGTGAACTGCCAGAACTCCCACTTCTCACGCTTGTAGCGATGCTTCAGCGGGGCGGCGGTCGAGCGCAGCCAATAGGGATAGTCGTTGAACTCGCCTTCGAGGATGTCCTCGTGGAAGTTGATGTCGGTGTAGATGATCGGCTTCTTGCCGGTGTGCTCCTGCAGGGCGGCGAGCATGATGCGCATCTTCTCGAGCACCTGCGTGCGCGAGACCTTGCGGTTGCACTGTGAGCCGTGCTGCCACTCGACGTCGAGGACGGGGGGCAGGGCGTCGGGATCGCGCGGGATGTGGCGCTTGAACCAGCGCACCTGCTCGTGCGCCGGGCGGCACCACCAGACGAAGTGATAGGCGCCGCGCGCGATGCCGGCCCGCTTGGCGCCGGCCCAGTTCTGCCGGAAGTTCGGATCGAGATGGTCGCCGCCTTCGGTCGCCTTCATGAAGACGAAGCGGGTTCCGGCGTCCTTGACCTTCTCCCAGTCGATCTCGCCCTGCCAGCGCGACACGTCGATTCCCTGGATCGCCTGGCGGCGGGCATCGCGGACGCCGTGATGCGGCGAGGAATCGCTCTTCTTGGGATAGAGCGCCTCGGCGGGGCCGGTGAGGACGGCGAGCAGGCCGGCAAGGACGGCCGGGAGGGCCACCCGCTTCCACATCGTCGATCGCACCGGCATCTCCTTCTCCTGACCTGCCTTCCGAGATGGCGAGGCCGTGGTTAAGGGCCGGTTAGAATTGGATCGAATGCGCCGCGCTTGTTTCAGCTTTGGTTAACCGGCCCGGGCGCCGACGGGTCACTCGTCGTCGGCGACCGCGTCGGCTGCCGGCGCGAAGGCCGACGAGACGGGGGCGACGCTGCCGGGGATCGCGGCGATGGTGGGCGAGGGGGCCGCAGGCCGCTCGGGCCCGGGGCTCGGCTGCGGCGGGACCGGCCGCTGCCGATTCCACTGCCGCGTGCCGATGTCGAATTCGCCGGTGCGCCAGCCGATGAACTCGCCCTCGTTGCCGAAGAAGGCGTTGCGGTCGACGTCGCCCTTGATGCCGGGCACGCGGCCCGTCGTGGTGAACTGCCAGAACTCCCAGGGCCGGTTGGCGTAGCGCGTCTCGGGCAGGCCGGCGGTCGAGCGGATCCAGTAGGGGTAGTCGTTGAACTCGCCCTCGAGCACGTCCTTGTGGAAGGTGATGTCGGTGTAGATGACCGGCTTCTTGCCGGTGAGCTGCTCGAGCTCGGTCAACATCAGCCGGATCTTCTCCAGCGCGAGGTCGCGCGCGATCTTCTTCGGGCAGCTTCTCGAATGCCCGTTCCACTCGACGTCGAGCACCGGGGGCAGCGCGTCGGGATCGTTGGGGATGTGCTGCTTGAACCAGAGCGCCTGTTCATGGGCCGGGCGACACCAGTAGACGAAATGGTAGGCGCCACGGGGAATGCCGGCGCGCCGCGCGCCCTCCCAGTTGCGCTGGAAGGCGGGGTCGAGGTGGTCGCCGCCTTCGGTCGCCTTCATGAAGACGAAGCGGGTGCCGGCGCCCTTCACGGCGGTCCAGTCGATCTCGCCCTGCCAGCGCGAGATGTCGATGCCCTGGATCGGATAGCGAAGGGCTTCCGCGACGCCCGGATGCGGGCGCGCATCGCCCTTGGCCGGGTAGTGGCCCTCCATGGCGACGCAGCCGCCGAGCACGACCAGCGCGGCAGCGGCGAGAAGGGTTGCGGGCTTGAATGGGGTCATGCGGCGAGGAGTCATGTGCCGCAAGATTGAGGAGAAAGCTTGACGGGCCGTTTACGCTGACGCGATCCGTCCGTTTCAGGCCTGGGCGAGCCAGATCGCCGCGACGCCGAGGAACGAGAAGAAGCCGACCACGTCGGTCACCGTGGTGACGAAGGTGCCCGAGGCGACGGCGGGGTCGATCCCGAATCGGTCGAGCAGCACGGGGATCAGCACCCCGGCCATGGCCGCCGCCAGCAGGTTGACCACCATGGCGATGGCAATGACGACGCCCAGCCCCTGGCTGCCGAACCAGAGCGCGGCGACGAGGCCGGTGATCAGCGCGAAGCCGACGCCGTTGATCAGCCCCACGATCATCTCGCGGGTGAAGAAGCGGCGCAGGTTCCAGCCGCCGAGCTCCTGCGTCGCCAGCGCCCGCACCGCCACCGTCATGGTCTGTGTCGCGGCATTGCCGCCCTGGCTCGCCACCACCGGCGCCAGGATCGCCAGCGCCACGACCTGGGAGAGCTGCGCCTCGAACAGGCTCATCACCGCGGCGGCGAGAAAGGAGGTGAAGAGGTTGACGAAGAGCCAGCTGAAGCGGCTGCGCGCGATCTGGCGCACCGGGTCGGAGAGCTCCTCGTCGGCGTTGACGCCGCCGAGCTGCTTGACGTCGTCGTCGGCCGCTTCCTCGATCACGTCGACGATGTCGTCGACGGTGATGACGCCGACCAGCCGCGAGGCCTCGTCGATGACCGGGACGGCGATCAGGTTGTAGCGCTGGAACAGGCGCGCGACGTCCTCGATGTCGTCGGTCGCCTTCACAGCCCGGCTGTCCTCCTCGACCAGGGTGGCGATCTCGACCGGGCGCCGCGTCCGCAGCAGCCGGTCGAGCGGCACCGAGCCGACGAAGTGGTGCGCGGGGTCTGCGACGAGGATCTCGAAGAAGCGCTCGGGCAGGTCCTCGGTCTGGCGCAGATGGTCGATCGTCTGGCCGACCGTCCAGAAGGCGGGAACGGCGAGGATCTCGCTCTGCATGCGCCGGCCGGCGCTGCCCTCGGGATAATCGAGGCCCTGCTGCAGGACGATGCGCTCGGCCGGCGTCAGCCGGTCGAGCACGTCCTGCTTGTCGGCCTCGTCGAGGTCCTCGAGGATGTAGACCGCGTCGTCGGTGTCGAGGTCGCGCACGCCTTCGGCGACCGTCTCGGCCGAGAGCGTCTCGAGGATCTCCTCGCGGACCGAATCGTCGACCTCGGTCAGCGCGGTGAAGTCGAAGTCGCGGCCGAGCAGCGAGATCAGCCGCGTCCGCTCCTCGGCGTCGAGCGCCTCGAGCAGCGCGCCGAGATCGGCCTCGTGCATGTCGGCGACGACGGCGCGCAGCGTCGTCAGGTCGGAGAGCTGCAGCGCCTGCGAGACCTGCTCGACGAGGCGGGAATCGATCGCGCCGTCCTCGTCGCGGATCGGGCGCTCGGACGATTCGACGGCAGCGTTCTCGGTGTCCGTCATGGGCCGCTCCGTGCTGCGAGAAACAGGTTCGGCCCAACCGGATCCGGCGCGGCGCCTGCCGCCCTTGTGTCAGCGGCCCGGCGTCGTTGCAATGCAACACGGCGCGATTGCGGCGAAAAGCGCGCGGGGCCCGAAACGCGAACGGCGATCCTCGCGGATCGCCGTTCGCCGGGCCTGGGCCCCAATCTGGTGCGGTCAAGAGGACTCGAACCTCCACGGGTCTCCCCGCTACCACCTCAAGGTAGTGCGTCTACCAATTCCGCCATGACCGCGGCGTCGAAGCATCCCGCCGTGGCGGTGAACTCCGGAGCGGCGCGGGTCTAGCAAATCGAATCCGTCGCCACAAGGGCCATGCGCAGGAAAAGGCGATCAGGCAGCCGCCACGGTCTGAAGCGTGTAGACCGTCGGGCGCTTCAGCATCTGGGTGATCTCGACGGAAATCTTCTGGCCGCTGACCACCACGATGCCCTTGGCGAAGGGGTGGTTGTTGGCGAGGATCTGGACCTCGTCGGTCTCGCTGGCGTTGAGCTCGATGATGGCGCCGCGGCCCATGCGCAGCAGTTTGTAGATCGGCATCCGCGCGGAACCCAGCACGACCGTCAGTTCGACGGGGACGAGATCGAGATCGGCCTTCAAGTCGTGCCTCCGGAACCCTACTTCAGAATACGAACAACCAAACTTGCCTGTTGCTCCGGCAGGGAGCATGAGGCTCGCCGCCGCTTCCTTCCGAAGTTGGTCGCAACAGGGTTAATGCGCAGTGAAGACGCGCGAGGCGCTCTCCGAAATGTTCTGGCCCGCCGCCGGCTCGCCGGCGGTGGAATGGGTCGTGGCGGAGGGGCTCGTCGGCTATGACGAGGCGGTGGCCGAGATGGAACACCGCGCCGGGCTGATCGCCGACGGTCTTGCCCCCGAGCGGGTCTGGCTGCTGGAGCACCCGCCGCTCTACACCGCCGGCACCTCGGCCAAGGACGAGGACCTGATCGCGCCGGAGCGATTCCCGGTGCATCGCAGCGGGCGCGGCGGGCAGTACACCTATCATGGCCCCGGCCAGCGCGTGGCCTATGTCATGCTCGACCTGAAGCGGCGCGAGCCGGACCTCCGGCGTTTCGTGGCGGCGCTGGAGGCCTGGCTGATCGGCACGCTCGACGCCTTCAACGTCCGGGCCGAGCGCCGGGAGGACAGGGTCGGCGTCTGGGTCCGGCGACCCGAGAAGGCGCCCGACGCCGAGGACAAGATCGCCGCCATCGGCATTCGCGTGCGGCGCTGGGTCTCGTTCCACGGCATCTCGCTCAATGTCGAGCCGGAACTCGCCCATTTCGACGGGATCGTGCCCTGCGGCGTCACCCGGCACGGCGTCACCTCGCTGGTCGATCTCGGGCTGCCGGTCGCCATGGCCGATGTCGACGTCGCGCTGCGTGTCGCGTTCGAGCGGATCTTCGGGCCGAGCGTCGCGGCCTGAGGCGGGCGCTGGCGGCCGGAGGCGTTTACGCCGCGTTGACCATCCCCGGCGATCCTGCCCCTTCCGAAACGGACGACAGGAGACGGACGGCCATGACGCGTTTCATGCTCGCGGCTGCGCTCGCGGCCAGCCTTGCGGCCTGTACCACTACCGACAAGCGCATTGCCGGTGCCGCCGCCGGCGCCGGAGCCGGCGCCATCGTTCTGGGGCCGATCGGTGCCGTGGCCGGCGGCGCGATCGGCGCCGTCGCCGGCCCGACGGTGACGGGCTCGATCAACCGCAGCGCCGACTAGGGCGCGGCCGGGCATGGGGGATTCCGACCATCCCCTGTGAGCATCCCGGCGGTTGGCGTTTGCGGCGGTCCGCGCCATAACCCGGCGAGGATATCTTCTGCTGGGAGAGCGCGTCGTGCCGGTCATCGAGAGCAAGGTCGATCTGGCTTCGGCCGATGCGCAGTCCCATGCGCAGGCCTGGGCCGGTCTGCGCGGCGAATTGCTGGAGCGGCGCGCCACCGCTGCGCTCGGCGGCAACGAGCGCTCGCGCGAGCGCCATGTCGCGCGCGGCAAGCTTTTGCCGCGGGAGCGCGTGTTGCGCCTGCTCGATCCCGGCTCGCCCTTCCTCGAGATCGGCTCGCTCGCCGCCTACGGCATGTATGAGGGCGACGTGCATGGCGCCGGCATGATCGCCGGCATCGGCCGCGTCGCCGGGCGCGAATGCGTCATCGTCTGCAACGATGCCACCATCAAGGGCGGCACCTACTACCCGATGACGGTGAAGAAGCACCTCCGCGCGCAGGAGATCGCACGCGAGAACCGGCTGCCCTGCCTCTACCTGGTCGATTCGGGGGGGGCGAACCTGCCGCACCAGACCGAGGTCTTCCCGGATCGCGAGCATTTCGGCCGGATCTTCTACAATCAGGCGACGCTCTCGGCGGAAGGCATTCCGCAGATCGCGGTGGTGATGGGCTCCTGCACGGCCGGCGGCGCCTATGTGCCGGCCATGTCGGACGAGACCGTGATCGTGAAGAATCAGGGCACGATCTTCCTGGGTGGCCCGCCGCTGGTGAAGGCGGCGACGGGCGAGGTCGTGAGCGCCGAGGATCTCGGCGGCGCCGACGTCCATGCCCGGCTCTCGGGCGTCGCCGACCATTATGCCGGCGACGACACCCATGCGCTCGCCATCGCGCGGCGCATCGCCGGCAACCTCAACAGCGTGAAGCGGCCCGACATCGACATCGCGGAGCCGGTCGAGCCGCTCTACGATCCGGCCGAGCTCGAGGCTGTCGTCCCGACCGATCTCAAAAAGCAGTACGACATCCGCGAGGTCATCGCCCGGCTTGTCGACGGCTCGGAGTTCGACGAGTTCAAGAAGCTCTACGGCACGACCCTGGTCACCGGCTTCGCGCGCATCCACGGCATCCCCGTCGGCATCATCGGCAACAACGGCATCCTGTTCTCGGAAAGCGCGCTGAAGGGGGCGCATTTCATCGAGCTGTGCTGCCAGCGGCGCATCCCGCTGCTGTTCCTGCAGAACATCACCGGCTTCATGGTCGGCCGCGATGTCGAGACCCGCGGCATCGCCAAGGACGGGGCCAAGCTCGTCACGGCGGTTGCCTCGGCGCGGGTGCCCAAGATCACCGTGCTGGTCGGCGGCTCCTTCGGTGCGGGCAATTACGGCATGTGCGGGCGGGCCTATTCGCCGCGCTTCCTGTTTTCCTGGCCCAATTCCCGCGTCTCGGTGATGGGCCATGAGCAGGCCTCCAGCGTGCTGGCGACAGTACGCCGCGACAACATCGAGGCGGACGGGAAGAGTTGGTCCGCGGAGGAGGAGGAGGCCTTCAAGAAGCCGATCCGCGACAAGATCGAGTCCGAGGGCTCGCCCTATTTCGCCACGGCGCGGCTCTGGGACGATGGCATCATCCTGCCCTCCGAGACCCGACGGGTGCTGGCGCTGGCTTTCTCGGCCTGCCTCAACGCGCCGGTGCCGGAGACGAAGTTCGGCGTCTTCCGGATGTAGGCAACGCCCGAGGCTGTGACCCAAGCCGCGGCGGGGGGCGTAGATGCGGCATCGTCCCCCGCACGAGGATGCCCGTCATGTCCCTCATCGCCCGGTTCCAGGACGGCCTGGCCGCGCTCAAGGCCTATGCGGATCATCCCGATCCCCGCGTCGCCACGGCGAATTTCTTCGCGCTGCTGGTCGCCTCAAACCAGCCCTTCTACCCGCTGTACTTCTACTGGACGGTCGGTCCCGACATCGGCCCCACGGCCTGGACCTTCCTGTCGACGCCGTTCTTCCTGGCGGTGCCCGCCCTGTCGCGCTGGAACACGCTGATCGGGCGGGCGATGCTGCCTGTCGCCGGCATCGCCAACACGCTGCTCTCGGCCAAGGTGTTCGGCGTCGCCTCGGGCGTCGAGATCTTCCTCGTGCCCTGCGCGGTGCTGGCGCTGCTGATTTTCCGGCCCCATGAGCGCTGGATCGCGGCCTTCCCGCTCGCCGGCTTCTGCTTCCTGGCCTACGCCCTGTTTCACGGCGCCTATGGCGCGCCGTTCCATCTCTACAGCGAGGCGGAATATGCCGCCCTGCTGCGCCTCAACATGATGAGCGCGGGAGGGCTGACCGCCTTCACCGCGCTCTCCTTCTCGACCCTGCTGGCGGAGGCGGAGACCGCCGCCTCAGGCAAAGCGCCGGGCGGCGGCATAGCCCGCGACTGAGGCGCTTGCCGTCAGCACCGTGCCCCAGATCATGTCGGCGACGGTGATGATGGCCGGCCAGTCGCGCAGCGTCGCATGGTTGGTCAGGTCATAGGTGCCGTAGGCGACGAAACCCAGCGCCGCGCCGTGCAGCGCCGCCGTCGCCAGCCGGCCGGTCGCGAGGGCGGGGCGGATCGCGAAGAAGACGATGCCGGCGATGTAGATCACATAAAACAGGATGGCGGGCGCGAGCCGGAAGCTCGGGGCCAGAAGATCGCCCAGCAGCGGGCGGTACATCAGATCGGCCATGGTCGAGAGCCAGACCGCATCGACCGCGAGAAAGGCGAGGGCGGCGGCGACATAGGCCGTCAGGAGGGTTTTCAAGGGGGCTCTCCGGGTTGCTGTGTGATGGTTACGCCCCCAGATGCCGGCGGGATCACATTGCGCGTGATCGTGAAACCGGCGGCGCTCCTGCCGCGTATTCAGGGACCGAAACGATTGGAGAGGACGCCATGATGCTGAAGACGATGCTGATCGCCCTTGGCCTGTCGATCGCCCCGGTGCTGCCGGCGCTGGCCAACAGTGCCGATCCGAGCGGCGTCTGGTTGCGCGACGACGGCAATGCGCGCGTGCGCATCGCGCCCTGCGGCAGCAACATCTGCGCGACCAATGTCTGGATCAAGGACACGAGCGGCGGCGAGGAGGTCGGCGACCGGCTGGTGCTGACGCTGAAGCCCGAGGGCGGCGACAGCCTGAAGGGCGAAGCCTTCGATCCCAAGCGCAACCGCCGCTTCGCGATGACGCTGACGGTCAAGCCTGACGGTCTCTCGACGCGCGGCTGCATCATCGGCGTGCTCTGCAAGACCGTGAACTGGACCCCGGCGCAGTAGGATCGGAACGCCCGCGCCATTCTTTGTGCGATGTTTACGTTTGGATGCCGATTGTCGTGTATGTGTGACACACACGTGTGAGTCTCTCAGACTGGACGAGCCGGTTGACTTCGTATCCTCCCGCGCCCTCGCAACCGTCGGGTCAGGTCGCCGCCGCGCTTCTCCCGATCGTGCGCCGCAACTATCTGCCGGCGCTGTTCGTCAATTTCGCGGCGTCGCTTGCGGTCACCCTGCTCGCCTGGTCCGCCGGGATCGTGTGGGTGTGGTGGTGGCTGGCCTTGGTGGCGGCGGTGTCGCTGCTGCGAATCGTCGCCCACCATGCACTCGGTGGCGCGATGCGGGCCACCGTCACGCCCGAGCGCCAGATCCTGATCGCGGGCCTCGGCATGCTGGCGGCGGCGGGCTGCTGGGCCGTGCTGGCCTGGCTGCTGCTCACCACGCCCGACCCTCTGGTTCGCTACAGCGCCAGCATCGTCTTTGCCGGCATGGCGGCCGGGGCCATCGGCATCCTGGCGCCCTTCAGCTGGATCGGGCCGTTCTACATCACGCTTCTGATGGTGCCCGGTTGCGTTCGCCTGATGACGCTGCCGGGGCAGGAATCGGTGATCGGCGTCCTCGGGCTGATCTTCGCGGGCGTGATGATCGTCGGGCATCGCGCCAATCGGATGCTGCTGCTGCAATCGGTCCAGCTCGGGCAGCGCAACAACGAGTTGATGGCGGAGATCCTGGACGCCAACCAGACTCTCGAGAACAAGGTGCGCGAACGCACCGAGACTCTCGAGCATCAGGCCTCGCATGATCTGCTGACGGGCCTGTTCAACCGCCGCGGCCTGACCGAACAGTTCGAGCGGATTGCCGAGGACGAGCCCATGCGGGCCTATTTCCTCGATCTGAATCGCTTCAAGCGCATCAACGACACGCTCGGCCACGAGGCCGGCGATTATGTGCTGCGGGAGGTCGCGACGCGCCTCATGACCCGCCTGCCCAAGGAGGCGATGATCGCGCGCTGGGGCGGCGACGAACTCGTGGTGGTGATGCCGGCCTCGCTCAGCGAGGCCCCGGTCATCGACGGGCTGGAGAGCCTGTTCCGCACGGCTTTCGTCTTCTACGGGCAGACGCTCGACGTCGGTGCCAGCATCGGCGTCGCCAGCAGCCCGGCCGACGGGCAGAGCCTCGAGGAGCTGATCTGGGCGGCCGATCTCGCGGCGGCCGAGGCCAAGCGGCAGAACTCGGCCTCGCCGCTGCGCTACGATCACTCGCTCGCGGTCGCCCTGCAGCGCCGCGAGCGCATCGCCGACGACATCGCGCCGGGGCTCCGGCAGGATCAGTTCTGGCTGGCCTTCCAGCCCATCGTCGCGGCCGCGACCGGAGACCTGCATGGGTTCGAGGCGCTGCTGCGCTGGAACCACCCGACGCTGGGCACCCTGGCGCCCGACGAGTTCATCCCGATCGCGGAGGAGAGCAACCAGATCGCCATGGTCGGGGCCTGGGTTCTGGACCGGGCCTGTGCCGCGGCGGCGCGCTGGCAGGGGGGCGGCGTTCGCGCCGCCGTCGCGGTCAATTGCTCGGTGCGCCAGCTCTCGCAGCCCGAATTCGTCGACATCGTCCGCCATGCGCTCGATCGTCATCAGCTCGCGGCCAAGTGGCTGCATCTCGAGGTCACCGAATCGGTGTTCCTGCCCGCCGACGACGCGCAGATCCTCGCGGTGCTGACGCAGCTCGACGCGCTCGGGATCTGCCTCGCCGTCGATGATTTCGGCACGGGCTATTCGTCTCTGGCGCGGCTGCGCGATTTCCCGATGCGGCAGATCAAGATCGACAAGTCCTTCATCGCCGACATCAACGGCCGGTCGCGCTCGGTGATCGAGGGCGCCGCGCTGATCGCCCGGCGCTTCGACCTGCAGATCGTGGCCGAGGGGGTGGAAACCGAGGAGCAGGCGGCGGCGCTTTTGTCGCTCGGCATCGATTCCTTCCAGGGTTATCTCGTCGGCCGCCCCGTCGAGCAGCCGCAGACCGCCGTGAATTGCCCCTGGCTCGACCCCAAGCAGGCGATCGCGGGATAGGCTGAAGCGGCCCCCGCGCCCTGGCCGCGCAAGGCGCCTGCGCGAATCGCAGTTCCCTGTATGCAGCACGCTGCTATGCTGGCGTCACCGGATTTGAAACGGTTGAACCGGCAAGAAACCAGAGGATTCGCCATGCCCGCCGCCAGCACGCCCGCCCATGACAAGGTCGCCATCATCACCGGAGCCGGCTCGGGCGTCGGGCGGGCGGTGGCGCTCGCCTTCCTGAAGGACGGCTACCGCACCGTGCTGGCCGGGCGCCGTGCGGATGCGCTCGAGGAGACGATCGCGCTGTCGGGCGTCGCCGCCGGGCGGGCCCTGGCGGTGCCGACCGACGTCACCGACAAGGCCTCGGTGCAGGCGCTCTTTGCCAGGACGACCGCCGCCTTCGGCCGCGTCGACGTGCTGTTCAACAATGCCGGCGTCAACGCGCCGGGCGGCATCATGCTGGAAGACCTCTCGCTGGAGGACTGGCAGAAGGTGGTCGACACCAACCTGACCGGCCCGTTCCTGTGCACGCAGGAGGCGTTCAAGGCGATGCGCGACCAGGTTCCCCAGGGCGGCCGCATCATCAACAACGGCTCGATCTCGGCCCATGCGCCGCGGCCGAACTCGGTCGCCTACACGGCGACCAAGCACGCCATCACCGGCCTGACCAAGACCGCTTCGCTAGACGGGCGCAAATACGGCATCGCCGTCGGCCAGGTCGACATCGGCAACGCGCTGACCGAGATGGCCCGCAAGATGACCACGGGCGTGCCGCAGGCGGATGGCTCGATCAAGGTCGAGGCCGTCATGGACGTCGACAACGTCGCGACGACCGTGCTGCACATGGCGAGCCTGCCGCCGGAGGCGAATGTGCTCTTCGTCACGGTGATGGCGACGACCGCGCCTTTCGTCGGGCGGGGTTGATTGCAGCGTCATGCCCGGGCTTGACCCGGGCATCTCCGGCAGGGGATTCTCGGGTCTTCGCTTCGCTGCGCCCGAGAATGACGGCCTGGTAGCCCCAAATGAGTGAGCCTTTTCCGGTCGAGGCGAAAACCGCCCGCGCCTACACCCTGACCATCTGGGGAATCGCGCTGGGCATCCTCGTCTTCGCCAGCGGCGTCGTCGCCTGGGCGCTGGCGGTCGGCAATGCCCAGTTGTTCAAGGACGGCGTCGACTGGGTCTACGACGTCGCGCTCTACGGCATCGCCGCCATCGTCTTCGGGCGCGATGCCCGGGCCGAGCGGCTGGCGGCCATGGCGATCGGCGCGGTGATGGCGATGGCCGGCCTGCACACGCTCTACGACCTCGCCGCCAAGATCATCACGCCACGGCCGATCGAGGTCTGGGCGCTGGGCTTCTCGGCCGGCAGCGCGGTCGTCATCGCGGTTCTGATCGTCGGCGTCCTCTGGCGTTTCCGGGGCGAAGCCAACCCGGTGATCAAGGCGACCTGGCTGTCGTCGCGCAACGACGTGATTTCGACGACCGGCTTCGCCCTGCTCGGGCTGGCGGCCCGCGTCGCCCCGGTGCGCTGGCCGGAATATCTCTTCGATCTCTTCGTCGCGGGCCTGTGCTTCCAGGCGAGCTGGGCGATCTGGCGGTCGCTCCGCCCGAAGCCTGCCGAGGTGCCTGTGCAGAACAAGGCGGCGACAGCCCCCGCAGCCGGGCTATAAAGGCGGCCTGCCTTCCCGGGAAAGCCGCCATGTCGATCGCCGAGAAACTGCCCTCCATCCTCATCGCCAATCGCGGCGAGATCGCCTGCCGGGTCATCCGTACGGCCAGGCGCCTGGGCCTGCGCACCATCGCCGTCTACTCCGATGCCGATGCGGAAGCGCTGTTCGTGCAGATGGCCGATGAGGCCTACCGGATCGGCCCGGCGCCGGCGCGCGAGAGCTATCTCGACGCGGCCAAGATCCTGGCGGTGGCGAAGGAAGCCGGCGCCGCCTGCATCCATCCCGGCTACGGCTTCCTGTCGGAGAACGCCGACTTTGCCGAGGCCTGCGCGCAGGCCGGCATCGTCTTCGTCGGGCCCCCGGCCTCCGCGATCCGGGCCATGGGGCTGAAGGATGCCGCCAAGGCTCTGGTCGAGAAGGCCAGCGTGCCGGTGGTGCCGGGCTATCACGGGGCCGAGCAGGGCGTCGATTTCCTGGCGAAGGATGCACAGCGGATCGGCTATCCCGTGCTGATCAAGGCGGTCGCCGGCGGCGGCGGCAAGGGCATGAAGAAGGTCGATCGGCCGGAGGATTTCGCGGATGCGCTGACGAGCGCCCAGCGCGAGGGCCAGAGCGCCTTCGGCGACGGGCGCGTGCTGGTCGAGAAATATGTGCTCGCGCCGCGCCATGTCGAAATCCAGGTCTTCGGCGACAGCCATGGCAACGTCGTCCATCTCTTCGAGCGCGACTGCTCGCTGCAGCGCCGCCACCAGAAGGTCATCGAGGAGGCGCCGGCGCCGGGCATGACCGCGGAGGTCCGCGCCGCCATGGGCAAGGCCGCCACCGAAGCGGCGAAAGCGGTCGGCTATGTCGGGGCCGGCACCGTCGAGTTCATCGCCGACGGGCGCGACGGCCTGCGCGCCGACCGCTTCTATTTCATGGAAATGAACACGCGGCTTCAGGTCGAGCATCCGGTGACGGAAGCGATCACGGGGCTCGATCTGGTCGAGCTGCAATTGAAGGTCGCCGCCGGCGAGCCGCTCGGCTTCTCCCAGGCCGAGGTTACAGCGACCGGCCATGCCGTCGAGGCGCGGCTTTATGCCGAGGATCCGGAGAAGGGCTTCCTGCCGTCCACCGGCAAGCTCTGGGCGCTGCAGTTCCCGGAGGCCGAGGGCATCCGCATCGACACCGGCGTCGAGGCCGGCGACACGGTGACGCCCTTCTATGATCCGATGATTGCCAAGGTGATCGCCCATGGCGCGACGCGAGACGAGGCACTGGACCGTCTGGGCGCGGCGCTGGGCGAGACGGCCGTTGCCGGGCCGCGGACCAATCTGGCCTTCCTGAAGGCGCTGACGGAGGCTCCGGGCTTTCGCGAGGGGCCCTTCGACACCGGCTTCATCGAGCGCAACATCTCGGCGCTCGGGGCCGAGCCGCAGCCGCTCGATGCCGCGGCGGTCGCAGCGGCGGCGCTCCAGCTCGAGGAGGAGCGGGAGGTCGCGGTCGTGATGCAGGCGGCCGAGCGGGCCGATGGCGAGGCGCGCTCGCCCTGGCTCGTGGCGGACGCCTTCTCGCTGATGCCGCGTCCGGCGCTCGGACTGCCGCTGCTGGTCGATGGCGAGCGGGTCGAGGCGCGGATCGAGTGGCACGAGGCCGGTGCCCGCGTCAGTCTCCCCGGCCACGACATCGACGAGGGCGAGCACGAGATCGCGCTGGCGCAAGGCGAGCGCGGCACCTGGCTGGCGCTGCATCGCGGCCGGCAGACCTCCGTTGCGCTGTTCGACCCCTTCGCCGTCGATCTCGACGCTGCGGCGGGGTCCGGCGGCGTCATCAAGGCGCCGATGCACGGCAAGCTGATCGCGCTCTTCGTGGCCGCCGGGGATGCGGTCGTGAAGGGTCAGCGGCTCGCCATCGTCGAGGCGATGAAGATGGAGCATGTCCTGACCGCCCCGCGCGACGGCACGGTCAGCGAGATCGGCGCCGCGCCTGGCGCGCAGGTGGCGGAAGGCGCGAAGGTCGTGGTGCTGGAAGAATAGGCGAATCGCGGGCGTCACTTGCCGGCGTTTGCTTGCTTGCTTTGCGAGGACCACGCGTCATTGCGAGCGGAGCGAAGCCATCCAGCAGACACCCAGCGCGCAGGCCGAATTGCTTCGCTGCGCTCGCAATTCCGGGTGGAGGCGCCGCTACCCCAGCCGCCCGACGACCGGGAACTGCTCGACCTCGTAGATCTGGCCGGAAACCGGTGCGCTCTCCTCCGACAGCCAGAAGGCCGTATGGGCGGCGATCTCGGCGGGCTGCATGATGCGGCCGGTCGGCGCGTGGCGGAGCGGGACTTGCGTTTCCCAGCCCGGCTTGCGGCCCTCGCGCTGCTGGGTCGCGTCCTCGTTGGCGGTGAAGGTCCAGCCGACATTGAGCTGGTTGACGCGGATGCGCTCGGGCCCCAGCGCGTCGGCGAGGTTGCGCGTCATCGTCATCAGCGCGCCCTTGGACATGGAATAGACGGTGAGGTTGGACAGGCCGCACCAGGCGTTGAGCGAGCCGACGGTGACGATCGCGCCGGCCGAGCCTTGCGCGCGGAAGGCGCGGATCGCCGCCTCGGCGCAGAGCAGCGGGGCGCGCGTGTTGACCGCGAACATATGGTCGAAGAACGCGGCCGTGGTCTCGCCGATCACGCCGCGCGGATAGATGCCGGCATTGTTGACGAGCCCGTCGATGCGGCCGAAGGCCGCCACGGTCGCATCGACCAGGGCCTGCGCCGTCGCGGGATCGGCGAGGTCGCCCGAAGCACCTCGCGTGGCCGGTCCGAGTTCGCGGCAGGTGGCGTCGACCTCGGCCTGGTCGAGGCCGTGAACCAGGACCTTGGCGCCCTCGGCGATGAGCCGCTCCGCCATGGCGCGTCCGATTCCGTGCGAGGAGCCGGTGACGAGAAAGACCTTGCCCGACAACCCACGCATGACATGCTCCGTTCGATTCCATTTGCCCTGCGGCCCGAGGTCGCTTCGGCAGTCTGGCCCAGCGCAGCTGTGGAGAGCAACGCCGACCGCGCTGGTCCGGTTGTCCCTCCCGCACTAGATTGTCGGCCATGGCTCTCCATCTGCTCAAGCTCTGCGTCGGCGCCGATTCGATCGGCGATCTCGAAGACTGGATCGAGGAGCGCCTGACACTGGAGCGGCGGCTGGGCCGCACGGCCGAGCAGATCCACACCACCCGCATGGTGCCCAAGCGTCTCGACGAACTGCTCGACGGCGGCTCGCTCTACTGGGTGATCAAGGGCCAGATCTGCGCGCGGCAGAAGCTTCTGGCGGTCCGTCCCTTCACCGATGGCGACGGCATCGGCCGCTGCCATCTCGTGCTGGAGCCGGTCGTCGTGCCGCTGGAGCCGCGCCCGTGCCGGCCGTTCCAGGGTTGGCGCTACCTCACCGACAAGGATGCGCCGCGTGACATCGACGGCCGCAGCGGCGATCTCGGCGCGATGCCGGAGGCGCTGCGGCGGGAACTGGCGGAGCTGGGGCTGCTTTAAACGCCATCTGTCGCTCGCGATGCGGTGCAGAACGGGACAGGGGCGGGCCCCGCCGCTCAGCGGACCTCGATGCTCCGCCTCGCCAGCACGCTGAGGCCGTCGCCCGCCTTGAGGATGTAGCGGATGTCGTAGCGTCCCGGCTTGTCGGGCGCTGCGAGCCGTCCGTCCGAGGCAGCCTGCGTATAGACATAGCTCAGCTCGCCGCTGGTCTCGCGGGAGCCGGCCGGGACGAGGTCGACATAGTCGCCCTCGCCATTGGGCCCTTGCCATGACACGGCAAAGTCCTCGCCCGGCCGGACGCTGGCGGGGGCTTCGAGGCTGGCCGTGGCGGCCCGGACGGTCAGCGGCACCTCGGCGAGAATCGTGTGTCCTCCGGCCGCCGCGAGGACATAGCGGATGCGGTAGGCGCCGGGAGCGCCGGGCGCCCGGAGCGCCACGGTTTCCTGGTCCTCCGACTGCTCGACATAGGCATAGGCGAGCTCGCCTGAGGCGTCGCGATGCCCCTGTCGTACCAGATCAATATAGTCTCCCGCCGCGCCGGGACCGCGCCAGTGGACCGAGATATTGGAGCCGGCCACCGCATCGGGCGGGAAGGCGAGCGTCGCCACGGAGGGCGTGACCTCCAGCGGGATGGCGACCAGCGTCTTGCGGCCGTCCGGGGCGGCGAGGATGTAGCGCAGCTGATAGGGACCGGCCTCGCCGGGAGCCTTCAACCGGACCGGGTTGCCGCTGTCGAGATAGGCATAGGCGATCTCGCCATCGGGCGCCGTATGCCCACGGCGGACGAGATCGACATAATCGCCCGGTTGGCCGGGCCCCTTCCAGGACACGTCGAAGCTCGTGCCGGCCGCGATGCGGGCCGGGGCCTCGAGCGCATGGGGGGCGTCTGCCACCTCGATGCGCGTCGTCGCCAGCGCATGCCGGCCGTCGGGACCCATCCAGACATAGCGCAGCTCATAGCTGCCGGGCCGGCCGGGCGCGCGCAGCGTCGCGCCCTTGCCGCCCTCGACATAGACGTAGGACAGCTCCGCGTCGAAGCCCTTGCTCCCGGCCGGGACGATGTCGAGATAGTCGCCGGCGGCGCCGGGGCCGGTCCAGTCCGCGGCGAAGCTCTGGCCGATGCTCGGCTTTGCGCTGGTTCGGACCGTCGCTGCCGGCCGCTTGACGGCGGTCGCTGCCGCGGGGCGGACCGTGCCGCTGACGGTGGTCTTGAGCGCATCCTGCAGCTGTGCGGCATTGGCGGCGGCGATGTAGCGGCCCCCGGTCTTCTCGGCCAGGCAGGCGACCTTGCGGCCGTCCTCGCGCGACAGGTCGAAACCGACGACATGTGCCGTGAAGCCAACCCCCGCCTTGGCGAGTTCGGCCCCCAGCGCGCAGGGGTCGGCCTGGCAGGTCTCGATGCCGTCGGTGATCAGGATGACGGTGGCCTTCTCTTCGGTATAGCGCAGCGCGATGGCGGCCTGCCTGACCGCCTCCGTCAGCGGCGTCTTGCCGAGGAAGCGCAGTTTCCCGGCTGCCTCGTTGATCGCGCCGGCCTTGTTGCGGCCCGGCGCCACCACCAGCTCGATGTCGGAGCAATTGCCCCTTTCGCGATGGCCATAGGCGAGCAGGCCGATCTCATTCTCCGGTGCCATCCCGCCCAGGACGGTTCTCAGCGCCTCGCGGGCGATCTCGAGCTTGGGCTTGCCGTCGATCCGGCCCCACATGGAGCCCGAGGCGTCGAGCACGATCAGGGATTGCTCGGCCCTTGCCGGGGTGGCCACCGCCAGCAACACGCCCAGGGCCATCATCCAGATCCGCATCAACACCTCCGTGCCGAGCCACTTCAGGGGGAGGCCGCGTCCAGACGAGCCTTCGCCAGAGATAACGGCCATGCTGCCGCGCGGGAAGGGGATCGGCGGGAAACAGCGCCTGGCGGCTCGAGCCTGCGTCCTCGCCCGCCTCTCACACCGCGATATTGTCGATCAGCCGCGTCGCGCCGAGCCGGGCGGCGACCAGCAGGCGAATCGGTCCGTCGGCGAGCGAGGTCACCGGGGCCAGCGTGTCGGCATGGCGGGCTTCGAGATAGTCGAGCTCGAAGCCGGCCGAGATGATCTCGCCCTGAGCCTCGCCGACGGCGCGAAAGAGGTCCTCGCGGTTGCGGATGCGGACCGCCAGCGCCTGCATCACCGTATGCAGCAGCGGCGCCAGCGCGCGATCCTGCGGCGCGAGGTAGCGGTTGCGCGAGGACATGGCGAGGCCGTCGGCCTCGCGGAAGGTCGGCAGCGGCACGATCTCGATTCCGAGGTCGAGATCGGCGGCCATGCGGGTCACGACCTTGAGCTGCTGGTAGTCCTTCTCGCCGAAGACCGCGAGATCGGCGCGCGACTGGGTGAACAGCTTGCAGCAGATTGTCGCGACGCCCTCGAAATGGGTCGGCCGGAAGCGGTCGTCGAGCCCGACCGCGGCCGGCCCCAGCAGCAGCACGCGGGTGGCGAAGCCGGCCGGGTACATCTCCTCGACGGGCGGGAAGAACACCGCATCGGCGCCGGCGGCAACCAGCTTGGCGCAGTCGTCGTCGAAGGTGCGCGGATACTTCTTGAAGTCCTCATGCGGTGCGAACTGCGTCGGATTGACGAAGATCGTGACGATGACGCGCTGTGCGCGCCGCTGCGCTTCCTTGACGAGCGCGATATGGCCTTCATGGAGCGCGCCCATCGTCGGCACGAGGCCGACCTTCTTGCCCGCGGCATGCCAGCCCGCGACGGCCTGCCGCATCGCGGCGACGGTCTCGAAGATCGCGATCCCGGTCATGGCGCTTCTTTCGTCAATGGGCTGTGCAGTCGGTCATGTCGCGTCGGGGGACGGGTAGCAAATGTCCGGCAAACCGCCAATATCAAGGCCATGACGGACAAGAGCGACAAGGCACTGGACAAGCGGGCCGGCACGGGCGTGGCGGCGGGCCGTTCGGCGCCCGGCGAGATCGACCGCTTCCTGGGGGCGGCGAAGCAACTCGCGCCATTGGCGACGGGGCAGGCGGGACGGCTCGTCTTCGCGCTCGACGCCACGATGAGCCGCCAGCCGACCTGGGACCTCGCCTGCTCGCTGCAGGCGCGGATGTTCGAGGTCGCGGCGACGAGCGGCGGGCTCGCCGTGCAGCTCGTCTATTTCCGCGGGCTGGCCGAATGCCGCGCCTCGGGCTGGGTCGGCGAGCCGCGCCGGCTGAACGGGCTGATGTCGGGCATTGCCTGCCAGGGCGGCCAGACGCAGATCGCCCGCGTGCTGAAGCATGTCCGCGACGAGGCGCGCAGCGTGCCGATCCGCGCCTTCGTCTTCGTCGGCGATGCGATGGAGGAGGAGGTCGATGCGCTGGCCGGTCTGGCGGGCGAGCTCGGCCTGCGCGGCATCCGCGGCTTCCTGTTCCAGGAGGGGCATGATCCCGCCGCAAGCGCGGCCTTCGCCACCATGGCCCGGCTGACCGGCGGCGCCCATGCCCGCTTCGACGCGGCCGCGCCGGATTCGCTGCTCGATCTGCTGCGCGCCGCCGCCGCCTATGCGGCGGGCGGGCGCGAGGCGATGCTGAAGCTCGCCGCCGGCAGCCCGGCCGTGCGCGGGCTGCTGGGATCGATGGACGGAGGTCGGCGGTGACGCTGCTTTACGGGATCGCCGCCGTTCTGCTGATCTGGTGGCTGTCGAAGCTGTTCGCGAGCACCAATCCGAAGGTGCTCGCCAAGGCGCTCAAGGGCGGAGGCGGTGTGCTGTCGCTGGGCGTCGCCGCCCTGCTGATGATGCGCGGCCGCGCCGACATGGCGATCTTCGTCGGCGGCATCGGCGCCTGGCTGCTCGGCTGGAGCGCGACCGGGCCCGGCGGCATCCGCTTTCCCTGGGGGGCGTCCTCGACCGAGACGCCTGGGGCGCGCTCGCGCGTCGCCTCGCAGCTGCTGGCGATGGAACTCGATCATGACAGCGGCGGCATGACCGGGACGGTCAGCGCCGGCCGCTTCGCCGGCCGCAGCCTCGATGATCTGACGCTGGCGGAGATTGCCGATCTGATGCGCGAATGCCTCGCGCAGGATCCCGAGGGCGCCCGCCTGCTAGAGGCTTATCTCGACCGCCGGTCGCCCGGCTGGCGTGAAGACGCTGATCGTCACCGCGACGCGGGGCAGGGCCGCGCGCCGGGCGCGGGCGCGATGTCGGATCAGGAGGCCTACGAGATCCTGGGGCTTCAGCCGGGGGCGGGTGAGGAGGCGATTCGCCAGGCTCATCGAACCCTGATGAAGCGCATCCACCCGGATGCCGGGGGCACCAGCGGTCTTGCCGCCCGCGTCAACCAGGCCAAGGACGTCCTTCTGAAGTGAGCTGCCCGCCGGGAAGAGGGAGGAAGTCGGGTACGACATGCCAGCGTTCCTTGTCCTTGTCCTTGACCGTCAGCCGCGGGTGGCGAAGCAGGCGAAGCCGTCGCGCTTCAGCCGGGCGCAGGCGTTCTGGGCGTCCTTGGAGTCGTCGAAGCCGGCGAAGCGGGCGCGGAAGAGCGTCGAGCCGCCCTTCTCGACCTTCTCGGTCACGGCGGTGACCTCGGCGAGCGGGCCGGCGGCCTTGGCGCGGGCGCGGGCGAGGATGTCCTTCGCCTTGGCCTCGTCATCGGTCGCGCCGAGCTGGATGATCCATTTGCCGGTCGTGGTGGCGGGGCGGACCTCGGCCTTCCGGGCGGGTTCGGGCGCCTTGTCGACGGCTTTGGCGACGGTGGTCACCCCCGCCTCGTGAGCCTTCTCCGCGGCAGCGGGGGCGGCTGCGAGCTTCGGGGCCGGCGCTTCCGCGGGTTCGGCGACCTTGGCGATCGAGGAGGTGACGTCGACATTCGCGGGCGGACGCAGGACCTTGCCGTCGGCGGCGGGGGCGCCGATCGACCAGCGCATCGCCGGCGGGGTCGTGGTGGCGGTGACCGGACGCATGCCGGAGACCTGCAGGGGCGGCTGGACGCTGGCGCTGACGGGGCGCGGCGGGGCGACCGGCGTCGTCGTCGGCACGGGCGCATAGGCACGGGCGGCGGCGGGCAGCGGCGCCGGGGCTTCCGCCTCGATGCGGGGACGCGGCACCGGGAGAGGGCTGGATTCGAGCGCGGCGGCGGCGACGACCGGCGCGGCCGGGCGCTGACGCTCCGGGGCGCGCTCCTGAACGCGCTCCTGCGGACGCTCCTCGGGCTCGGGGGCCTCTGCGACCATGGTCGAGGCGCGACCGCTGGTCGCGGCCCTGGGCAGCGTGGCGACGACGAGGTCGGCCATGATCTTGTCGCGCGAGGCGCCGGAGCGCCCGCCGAGGACGACCGAGACGACGTGGCGGCCATCGGCCTTGGCCGAGGTCATCAGGTTGAAGCCGGAGAGGCGGGTGTAGCCGGTCTTGATGCCGTCGACGCCCTCGATGCGGCCGAGCAGCTTGTTGTGGTTGCGATAGGCGCCGCCGGCATAGTTGAACACCCGCGTCGAGAACATCGGGTAGTAGCGCGGGAAGCGCTCCTGGATGGCGCGGGCGAGAATGGTGAGGTCGCGCGCCGTGGTCATGTTCGGCGGGCTGTGGGGCAGGCCGTGCGGGTTGTAGAAGGTGGTCCGGGCCATGCCGAGCGAGCGCGCGCGTGCCGTCATGATGCGGGCGAACTCATCCTCGGAGCCGCCGACATTCTCGGCCACCGCCATCGCCACGTCGTTGGCCGATTTGGTGATCAGGGCGAGGATCGCGTCGCGCACGGAGATCGTCTCGCCTGGGGCAAAGCCGATCTTGGAGGGCTCCTGACGGGCGGCATGGGCCGAAACCGTCAGCTCCGAATTCATGGTGAAGCGGCCGCGCTCCATCTGCTCGAACAGCACATAGAGCGTCATGACCTTGGTGATCGAGGCGGGGATGCGGGGCGCATCCTCGTTGACCGCGTGCAGCGTGCGGCCGGTGCGCGCATCGACGACCATCGCCGCATAGGGGGGCGCATAGCCGCCGCCGGCAGGGCGCTTCTTCTTGCGCGCCGCCTCGGCGGGAGAGGCGACGGCCGCGACCGCGATCGCGACGATGCCGATCATTGCCACCAGCGCACGCGAACGCACACGTCGGGACCCAACGCAACTGAAAGCCATGCAACCCGCCTCAACCGGAACTCTCGTTCCCCACAGCCGGCGTCACGCGACGTGGCATATGGGATACAGTCGAGGAGGTTAGGAGCGTGCGGTTACGGGTCCGTTAAAATGCCGGCTATTTCGCCAGCGCGGCGAGCGGCGTCGTGATGCAGCCCGTGCAATGCAGCACGACCTTGACATTCATGTTGCGGTGCACAATATGGATGCGGTCCCGGTGGTGAACCCTTTTTCATCTGACCCAGGGGCGACAGACCCGGGCCTTGAAGGCTCGTCAGCAAGAGGCGGCATGCGTGCCGAGGGAAGAAACATGATCCAGCAGTTCGAAACCATCCAGAAGGCCTCCAAAGAGAACGTCGACGCCGCCCTGAAGGCTTTCGGCGCCACCTCGAAGGGCGTGCAGACGCTCGCCGTCGAGGCGACCGACTACGCCAAGAAGTCCTTCGAGACCGGCACCGCCACGCTCGAGAAGCTGGCCGGCGTCAAGACCCTGGACAAGGCCATCGAGATCCAGACCGACTACGTCAAGACCGCCTTCGAGGGCGCCGTCGCCCAGATGACCAAGATGGGCGAGCTCTACGCCTCGATCGCCAAGGACGCCTACAAGCCGTTCGAGGGCATCGTCGCCAAGGCCGTTCCGGCCACCAAGTGAGCTGACCGGCGCCGCCCGCTCGCGGCGCCAGGCCTCACCGCTGAATCAAAGCCCGGCCGCGAGGCCGGGTTTTTTCGTCTTTGGGCGCCGAGCAAGCCCGCGGATGCCTGCGCGCGCGGCGTCATGCTTTCGGCGAACGGGGTTTCCTGTTACCTCTGGCTTCCCATCGATCGATGAGGGAATGCGATCATGTCCGACACCGCAACCCTTTCCGCGACGTTCCAGATCTCGATCCCGAAGGCTGTCCGACAGGCGCGCCATTGGAAAGCGGGCCAGGAGTTCGCCTTTGTGCCGAAGGGCACGGGCGTCCTGCTGGTCCCCGTGCCGTCGCCGGGAGATTTGAAGGGGCTGGCCAAAGGGGCCAACCCGGCTGATTTTCGTGATCGCAGCGATCGGGCCTGATGCGGCTGGTCGACACGTCGGCCTGGATCGAGTGGCTGATCGCATCGCCGACGGGCCAAACCCTGGAATCCTGGCTGCTGCCGCGCGAGGATTGGCTGGTCCCGACCATCGTTCAACTCGAGCTCGGCAAATGGCTCGTCCGCGAGGTCGGTGAGGACAAGGCTGATCAAGTCATCGCCTTCAGCCAGATGTGCGTCGTCGTCGCGCTCGATACCCGACTGGCCTTGCTGGCGGCGGAACTCTGCGCCCGGCACCGGCTGTCGACCGCCGATGCGATCGTCTACGTAACGGCCTTGGACCGCGGCGCCGATCTCTTGACCTGCGACGCGCATTTCGAGGGGCTCGGCAGTGTGACCTACTTCGCCAAGCTCAGCGGTGCCTAGCCCGGTCTCGGTGATGCCGAGCCGAGCCGTACATCCGCCGCGACGGGTCGCGCCGTGGCGATGGTTGTTTTGAACCGATTGAAAACTGTCGCGAGGAAGCGCATGTCTTGCCCGTCGCCGCGCGCGCCGCGGCCTGCAAGCCAGTGGTTCCTCCGATGCTCGACAAAGCCATACCGCCGCGTACCCTCAGGCTGAACGCCAGCGACAATGTCGCGGTCGCCGTGGACCCGATCGACATCGGCGTGAGTGCGGCGGGCGTGACGGCGCAAAAGCGCATTCCGCGCGGCCACAAGCTGGCACTCAGCCCGATCGCGACCGGCGAGCCGATCCGCAAGTTCGGCCAGATCATCGGCTTCGCCACCGTCGACATTCCGCCCGGCGAATGGGTTCACGAGCACAACACCGGCTTCCACGCCTTCGAGCGGGATTATGATTTCTGTGCCGAGGCCAAGCCCGAATTCGTGCTGCCGATCGAGAGCCAAGCGACCTTCGAGGGCTTCCGCCGCGCCAATGGCAAGGCCGGCACGCGCAATTATGTGGGCATCCTGACCTCGGTGAACTGCTCGGCCTCGGCCGCGCGCTTCATGGCCGAGGAGGTCAAGCGCTCCGGGCTGCTCGCCGATTATCCGAATGTCGACGGCGTCATCGCGCTGACCCACGGCACGGGCTGCGGCATCGACTACAATGGCGAGAGCTTCGAGGTGCTGAAGCGCACCACCTGGGGCTATGCCTGCAACCCCAACATGGCCGCGGTCCTTGTCGTCGGGCTCGGCTGCGAGGGCTTCCAGATCAAGCGGATGAAGGAGGCCTATGGCGTCGAGGAGAGCGACGTCTTCCGCACGCTGACGATTCAGGAGACCGGCGGCACCCGCAAGGCGGTGGCCGCGGGAATCGAGGCGCTGAAGGTGATGCTGCCGATTGCCAACCGCGCGCGGCGCGAGACCGTGCCGGCCTCGGAACTGATGCTCGCCCTGCAATGCGGCGGCTCGGACGGTTATTCCGGCATCACCGCCAACCCGGCGCTGGGCAAGGCGGTCGACATCCTGGTCGAGCATGGCGGCACGGCCATCCTCTCGGAGACGCCGGAGATCTACGGCGCCGAGCATCTGCTCACCCGCCGCGCCGCCAACCGCGAGACCGGCGAGAAGCTCGTCGGCATCATCAAGTGGTGGGAGGACTACACGGCGCGCGCCCGCATGGACATGAACAACAACCCGTCTCCGGGCAACAAGGCGGGCGGGCTGACCACCATCCTCGAGAAGTCGCTGGGCGCTGCCGCCAAGGGCGGCACCAAGACGCTGGCCGCCGTCTATCACTACGCCGAGCCGGTGCGCTCCAAGGGCTTCGTCTACATGGACACGCCCGGCTACGACCCTGTCTCGGCGACGGGTCAGGTCGCGGGCGGGGCGAACATCCTGGCCTTCACCACCGGGCGCGGCTCGGCCTATGGCTGCAAGCCGACGCCCTCGATCAAGCTCGCCACCAACACGCCGATGTATCTCAAGCAGACCGACGACATGGACATCAATTGCGGCGATGTCCTCGACGGCGTGACGCTGGAGGAGAAGGGCCAGGAGATCTTCGACTATCTGCTGAAGGTCGCCTCGGGCGAGAAGTCCAAGTCCGAGGAGATGGGCTATGGCGACGCCGAGTTCGTGCCCTGGCAGATCGGCGCAACGATGTGAGGCGAGGGGGCCTTTCAGCCCTGCAGCAGCCTGACGCGCGTCCCCCAGGGATCGGTGCTCTCAAATCCGCCGGCGACCGGCCGGGCCGCCTGGCCCGCCGTGAGCAGGCGCTGATGCGTGCCCGCCAGCAGATCCGCCTTCGCCGAGAGCAGTGAAAACCAGTCGAGGCCGGTCGCGCCGGCGTCGCGCGGTCCGGCACCTGCGCTGTTCCAGCTGTTGAGCGCGAGATGGTGGTGATAGCGGCCCGATGACAGGAAGCTCGCCGCGTCGCGCCGGAGCGTCGGTTCGAGGCCGAGGAGGTCGCGGTAGAAACGGTCTCCCGCCGCGGCGTCGCCGACGCGCAGATGGACATGGCCGATGCGCAGGCCATCGGGCGCTTTCGCGTAGTCGCTGGCGCGGGTGTCGGTCAGGGCGAGGATGTCGTCGACGTCGAGCCGGTGGGTGCCCATCACGACGCTGCCGCCCTCCCAGCGCCAGCGCTCCGGCGAACGGTCGGCATAGACCTCGATGCCATTGCCTTCGGGGTCGTTGAGATAGACCGCCTCGCTGACGCTGTGGTCGGCGAATCCGGTCAGCGGCGTGCGGTTGCGGGCGACATGGACCAGCCAGCGGGCGAGGTCGCGGCGCGTCGGCATCAGGAAGGCGGTGTGGAAGAGCCCGGCCTGGGTCGGCGGCTCGAGAGCGGCGCCTGGGCGCGGCGACAGCAGGAGCAGCCCGCCCTCGGCCGTGCCCAGCGTGACGCCGGCCTCGCCGCGCGCCAGCACCGCGAGCCCGAGCACGTCGCGATAGAAGGTACTCATGCGCTCGACGTCGCGCACCCGCAGTGCCGCCTGGCCAATACGCAGCGGCGTGGCATTGGCGAAGCCGGGTCCTGCGGGAGGGGAAGTGACGGGCCCGCCCTCGGCGCGGACGGCACCGGCCAGCGCGCCCGAGAGGGAGGCGCAGCCGGCAAGTTGCAGGAGAAGGCGGCGGGTCAGGGCAGGGGTCATCGGGACGGCTCGCAAGGCAAAACGATCGGGCGATGGCAGGCCATGAAATGCGGCCCGGCGCATCTCACAAGCGCGTGGGGTCGCGCATGGTGAACCGGAACGGGCCTCACCGCGACAAAGGCGGGACACCCGCCGCCGCTTGCGGCGGGCCTTTGCGATTCAAGGACCCTCATGAAGACCCTGCTTCTCGTCACGGTCCCGCGCGTGCTGCTCGGGCTGCTCTTCCTCGTCTCAGCCGTCGACGGCTTCTGGTGGTTGGCCACCGGCACGCATCTGATCCATCCGCCGACCAGCACCCGCGGTGTCGCCTTCGAGGAGGCGCTGCAGGCCTCCGGCTTCCTCTGGCCGCTGCTGAAGACCATCAACCTCGTCGGCGCGCTCAGCCTGCTCGGCAATATCGCGCCGGCACTCGGGCTTGCGCTGATCGCGCCGGTGATGACGGTGATCGTGCTCTTCCACCTCGTCATCAACCCGCAGGGCATTCCCGTGGCGGTGATCCTGGTGGTGCTGGGCTCGCTGCTGGTCGTCGCCTATCGCGATCGCTACGCGGCGCTGCTGCGGTGATGCTCAGCGAGAGGCCGCTCCCCCGTCATTGCGAGCGAAGCGAAGCAATCCAGAGCCGCGCGCTCGACGTCTCCCCGGATTGCTTCGTCGCTGCGCTCCTCGCAATGACGGGCGCTAGAGCGTAAACCCGCGCAGCCGCTCGCTCAGCGCGCCGATCCGGTCGGCCGCGACATTGGCGATGGCGATGCGCAGATGCCGCTCCTGGCCCGGGCCAAAATAGGGGCCGGGCAAGGCCAGCACGCCGCGCTCCTGCACCAGGGCGCGCACCACATCCGCCGCCGGCACGCCGGGGAACGGATGCGCGACATAGGCGAAATAGGCGCCCGCCGCGAGCACGCGCCAGTCGTTGAGCGGGGCCATCGCCTCGCGGAAGAGCGCGGCGCGGGCGTTGATCTGCGCGCGGTTGGCCTCGCGCCAGTCGCGGATGCCCTCGATGCCCCAGGTCACGGCCGCCTGGCCGGCCCGCACGGGGCTGATCTGGACGCAGTCGAGCACCTTGGCGATCTCGGCCATCACCGCTTCGCCCGCCGTAATCGCGCCCAGGCGCCAGCCCGGCACGGCGTAGGCCTTGGAGAAGCTGTAGAGGCCGATGACGGAGTCCTGCCAGGGCGTTGTCGCGAAGACCTCATGCGGCGTGGCAGCGCCGGCAGGCAGGAAATCGCGATAGGTCTCGTCGAGCACCAGCCAGAGACCGCGCCGCGCGCACAGCTCCGCGAAGGCGGCGATGGTGGCGGGCGGATAGATCGCGCCTGTCGGATTGTTGGGTGTCACCAGCACGATGGCGCGCGTGCCGGCGTCGATCAGCGCCTCGGCCGTCGCGACATCGGGCACGAAGCCGGCGGCCGGATCGCAGGGCAGCGGGCGCGCCTCGATGCCGAGCATGCGCAGCGTCATCTCGTGGTTGAAGTACCAGGGCGTCGGCAGCAGCACGTTCTGACCGGCCCGCGCCACCGCCATCATCGTCATGACGAAGGCCTGGTTGCAGCCCGAGGTGATGGCGACCTCGCCCGGCTTGAAGGGCGCGCCATAGACCCTGGCGAGTTCGGCCGCATAGGCCTCGCGCAGGGGCATGTCGCCGGTGATCGGGCCGTAGCGCGTGGCGTCGGGCGAGGCAGCCGCCTGCGCCAGCCGCTCCAGCAGCGCGGCCGGCGGCGGCGAGCCCGGCACCGCCTGCGAGAGGTCGACCAGCGGGCCGCTGCGCCCGTCATAGGCGCGCGCCCAGCCCTGCGCCTGCGGGATTGGCGGCGTGGCGGTGTCGAGGAGGTCGGGGTTCAAGGCGGGGAGCGTCATGTCGGCCATGGCCGGCAGCATTGGGACGCAGCCGGGCCTGCGTCAATCGGCCCTCGCGCCGAGCCGGGCTGCGCTTGGCTACGGGCCTCGCGGCGCCGTATCCTCCCTCGGGCCAGGGAGCACGCATGCCGGACGGGACGCAGGACGCCATCGAGACGCTGCACGCGATGCTGGACGCCGCCGGCAGCATCGTCGCCTTCACCGGCGCGGGCATCTCGACCGAATCGGGTGTCCCGGATTTCCGCTCGGCCGGCTCGCCCTGGATGGTCAACAAGCCGATCCCCTTCCAGGCCTTCGTCAAGAGCCGCGAGGCGCGGGCCGAGGCCTGGCGGCGCAAATTCGCGATGGATGACCACTATGCCGGTGCCGCGCCCAATGCCGGGCACCGCGCGCTGGCCCGGCTGGTCGGGCAGGGCCGGTCGCCCGCGATCATCACCCAGAACATCGACGGGCTGCACCAGGCCTCGGGCGTGCCCGACGCGCAGGTGATCGAGCTGCATGGCAACGGCACCTATGCGACCTGCCTCGGCTGCGGCCGCCGCCACGAACTGGCCGAGATCCGCCCCGCCTTCGAGGCGACGGGCGAGCCGCCGGACTGTGGCGCCTGCGGCGGGCCGGTGAAATCCGCGACGATCTCCTTCGGCCAGGCGATGCCGCAGGACAAGATGATCCGGGCCCAGCAACTGGCTCTGGAGGCTGAGCTTTTCCTCGTCCTCGGCTCGTCGCTCGTGGTCTATCCGGCGGCGACGCTGCCGGTCATCGCCAAGCGCCGGGAGGCGACTCTGGTCATCGTCAACCGCGAGCCGACGGAGCTCGACGCCATCGCCGATCTGGTGGTGCGGGCGGAGATCGGCGCGGCGCTCGGCCCGCTGGCGGGCTGACGCCCCTGCGACCTTTCGGCCCCGCGCGGGCGCCGGGGCTTGAGGCGGCGGCAAAAACAGCTATGCGAGCGGGGAGTTCCCGTCCGCAGTCGCAAGGCGATCCATGTCCAGCGAGAAGACCATCCCCTCCGCCGCCCTCGCGCTCGGCGCGGCCGGGGTCATCCCGTTCCTGGCCTGCACCGCCGGGCTCGCGGCCGGTTTCGCCGTGCCGGGCATCGGCGGCGGCGAGCGCCTGTCCCAGGCGCTGATCGTCTACGGGGTCGCGATCCTCTCATTCCTCGGCGGCGTGCGCTGGGGCATCGCGATCGGCTATGAGAGCGAGACGACGCAGCGGCGGGATTTCATCATCGCGGTGGTGCCGGCGCTGATCGGCTGGGCGGCGGCGCTGCTGGCGCCGGGCGCGGCGCTCTGGACGCTGTGCGTCTCCTTCATCCTGCTCGGGCTGATGGATTACGGCCTGTACTGCCGAGATGTCGTGCCAGAATGGTATGGCCGGCTGCGTCTCGGCCTGTCGGCTGCGGTGGCGGTGCTGCTCGGTGTGGCGGCGGCCGCGGCCTGAGCCTCAATCGCGCGAGGCCAGCGCCAGCCGCAGCGCCAGCGCCCCGAAGACCGCGCCCATCAGCCGCTGCGGCCAGGCCGCCAGATGCGGGCGGGCGGCGAGCGCCCGGCCGAGCCTTCCCGCCGTCAGGATGACCAGCCCGTTGACGATCAGCCCCACCAGGTTGAGGATCGTCGCCAGCACCATCACCTGCAGGGCGATCGCGCCGGCTTCTGGCTTCAGGAACTGCGGCAGCAGCGCCAGCATGAACAGCGCCATCTTGGGGTTGAGCAGGTTGGTCAGCATCCCCTGCAGGAAGATTGCCCGCAGCCGGAGCGGGGGCTGGTCGGCGCGCGGCGCGAACAGGGCGGCGGGCGCGCGCAGCGTCGTCCAGGCCAACCAGGCGAGATAGGCCGCGCCAAGGAAGCGCAGCGCGTCATAGGCCGCCGGAACCAGCAGGAAGAGCTGCGACAGGCCAAAGGCTGCCGCAAAGGCCTGGAGATAGCTCCCCGTGGCGATGCCGGCATAGGTCAGGAAGCCGGCGGCGCGGCCCTGACCGAGGCTGCGCGAGGCGATCAGCAGCATGTCGGGGCCGGGCGTGGCCGTCAGCACCGCGCAGGCGGCGGTGAAGAGTGCGAGGGTGGCGAAATCGGGCATGGCGATCCTCGTCGCTGCAGGGTCGACTCGGGAGCCCTCTATCGCATGGGACGGCCCCGCCTCGCATGGTGTTTTGGCCGATCGCGGATGTGGATGACGCGAAGCCGGCTGTATCGCGACTCCCCGGGAATGGTATCGTGACGGAGCGAATCAAGCCATTTCGCGCGGGGGTGGGTAGTCAATGTCCGACGAGTTCGGTGAGGGCGGGCGGCGGCCGGTGGGACCGATCCAGTCGCTCAATCGCGTGATGCGGCTCGACGGGCCCGAGGGCCTCGCTGCGGATGTCGGCGTCGAACTCAGCGGCTATGTGAAGTGGTTCGACGTCAGCAAGGGCTATGGCTTCGTCGTGCCCGAGGATGGCGGGGCCGACGTCCTCGTCCATGTCACGATCCTGAAGCGCGATGGTTTCAACGCGATCGCCGAAGGCGCTCACATCGTGCTCGAAGCGGTGGAGAAGCCGCGCGGCCGCCAGGCCATCCGCGTTCTGTCGATCGACACCACCGCCGCGCGCCATCCCGCCGAGATGCCACTGGCGCGCACCAACGTCCAGGTCACGCCGACCAGCGGGCTCGAGCGGATGACGGTGAAGTGGTTCAACCGGCTGCGCGGCTTCGGCTTCGTCTCGGCCGGCGAGAACGCGCCCGACGTCTTCGTCCATATGGAGACGATGCGCCGCTACGGGCTCGTCGAGCTGATTCCTGGTCAGGTCGTGCTGGTGCGCTACGGACCCGGGCCGAAGGGCCTGATGGCCGCCGAGATCCGGCTGGAGCAGGGCGGGGCGCCGAGCTCGCACTGAGCTGACGTCCGTCGCGGTTTACGCGTCGTCATTGCGAGCGCAGCGAAGCAATCCAGAAGGGCCCGTTCGACGGCTCCTGGATTGCTTCGCTGCGCTCGCAATGACGGTAGACGCCTGTCCTACAGCGCGAACGACGTCCCGCAGCCGCAGGAACTCGTCGCGTTCGGGTTGGTGATCTTGAAGGACTGCCCGATCAGGTCGTCGACGAAGTCGATCGTGCTGCCGGCCAGCAGGTCGAGCGAGGTCTCGTCGATCAGCACGGTGGCGCCGTCGCGCTCGATGACGAAGTCGCCCGGGGCCTTCTCGCGGTCGACGTCGAAGACATACTGGAAGCCCGAGCAGCCGCCGCCGGCGACGCTGACGCGCAGCATGGAACCGGGCGGCTCCGTCGCCATCACGGCGAGGATGCGGCTGGCCGCCTTCTGGGTCACGGCGACGCGGCTCAGGGGGGCTTCGAGAGAAGTGGTCATGGCGATCTCCCGGAGCAGAAGCTCCTTGCACCTTGGTTGCCCGCAAAGGTAATTGCGCGCCAGCCCCTCTACAAGCCGGGGGCGGCGACGGACCCGCCATGCCGCATCCACAGATCCCCGCCTTCGGCGAGCCTCACGGGCGCGAACCCGGCGATCGCTGGCGCGCGCCTTATGCCTGCCGGGCGGCGACGAGCCGGGGCCGGCTGATCGCGGAGCCGGCCTCGCCGACGCGCAACCCGTTCCAGCGCGACCGCGACCGCATCATCCATTCGACGGCCTTCCGCCGGCTGAAGCACAAGACGCAGGTCTTCGTCTCGCATGAGGGCGACCATTTCCGCACAAGGCTGACCCATACGATCGAGGTGGCGCAGATCGCGCGGGCCCTGGCGCGGGCGCTGGGGCTCGACGAGGACCTCGCCGAGGCGCTGGCGCTGGCCCACGATCTCGGCCACACGCCCTTCGGCCATACCGGGGAGGATGCGCTGGCCGACTGCATGGCCGCGGTCGGCGGCTTCGACCACAACGCCCAGACGCTGCGGATCGTGACGCGGCTGGAGCGCCGCTATGCCGGGTTCGACGGGCTGAACCTGACCTGGGAAACGCTGGAGGGGCTGGTCAAGCACAATGGCCCCCTGCTCACCGGCGATGGTTCGCCCACCGAGCGCTATGCGCGGGGCGGAATCCCCGCCGCGATCGTCGAATACCAGGACCGGCAGGATCTCTGGCTCGACACCTACGCCTCGGCGGAAGCGCAGGCGGCGGCGCTCGCCGACGACATCGCCTACAACGCCCATGACATCGACGATGGCCTGCGGGCCGGGCTCTTCGGCCATGGCGAACTCCGGGCGGTGCCCTTCCTGGCCGGGCTGCTCGACGAGATCGAGGCCCTGCATCCGGGGCTGGAGACCGCGCGCGCGACGAACGAACTGGTTCGGCGGGTGATCACCCGCTTCGTCGAGGGCGTGATCACGGAGTCGCAAAGCCTGCTGGCGGCGCTGGCCCCGGCCGACGCCGATGCGGTGCGCCGGGCCGGGCGGCCGGTCATCGCCTTTCCGGATGCGATCACGAGGGCCGATGCCGAGATCAAGGCCTTCCTCTATCCCAACATGTACCGCCACGCCCGCATCGCGCCGATCCGCCGCGACGCGGCGCAGGTGGTGCGCGACCTCTTCGCGCGCTTCCGGGCCGATCCCGGCCTGATGCCGGCCGACTGGGCCGCGGGCTGCGACGGCCTCGACGTGCCCCGCCTGGCGCGGCGGGTGGCCGACTACATCGCCGGCATGACCGACTGGTACGCGCTCGACGAGCATCGGCGCCTGTTTGACGCAACCCCCACGCTGCGATAGGGCCGGGCGCTCCCTTTCAGCAGATCCTGGCCGCAATGAACCTGTTCGAGACCTATTCCGCCCGTGTCGCCGCCGCGCTCGCGGCGCTCGCCGAACGCGGGGCGCTGCCCGCCGGGCTCGATCTCGGTCGCGTCGTGGTGGAGCCGACGAAGGATCCGGCTCATGGCGATCTCGCCACCAATGCCGCGATGGTGCTCGCCAAGGAGGCCGGCACCAACCCGCGCGCGCTGGCGGCGCTGCTGGTCGAGCAGCTCGGCAAGGACTCCGAGATCGTCAATGCGGAGATCGCGGGGCCGGGCTTCATCAATCTGACGCTGCAGCCCTCCGTCTTCACCGCGATCCTCAAGGATGCCGTCGAGCGCGGGCTCGATTACGGGCGCGGCGCGCCGAAGCCCCATCCCCGGGTCAATGTCGAATATGTCTCGGCCAACCCGACCGGGCCGATGCATGTCGGCCATGGCCGCGGCGCCGTCTTCGGCGATGCGCTCGCCAATATCCTCGCCTTCGCCGGCCATGACGTGACGCGCGAATACTACATCAACGATGCCGGGGCGCAGGTCGACGTGCTCGCCCGCTCTGCCTTCCTGCGCTATCGCGAGGCGCTCGGCGAGACGATCACGATCCCCGAGGGGCTCTATCCCGGCGACTATCTGGTTTCGGTCGGCAACACGCTGGCGAAGGCCCATGGCGAGGCGCTGCTGGCGAAGCCGGAGTCTGAATGGCTGCCGTTGGTGCGGGCGGCTGCCATCGACGGCATGATGGCGATGATCCGGGACGATCTCGCCGCGCTCGGCGTCGTCCATCAGGTCTTCTTCTCCGAGCGCTCGCTGCAGAACGATGGCGGCGTCGACGCCGTCGCCGAGACGATCGCGGATCTGCGCGCCCGGGACCTGATCTATCAGGGCCGGCTGCCGCCGCCCAAGGGCCAGAAGGACGAGGATTGGGAGGACCGGGAGCAGGCACTGTTCCGCGCCACCCAGTTCGGCGACGATGTCGACCGGCCGCTGCTGAAGTCCGACGGCAGCTATACCTATTTCGCCAACGACATCGCCTATCACCGCTCGAAGTTCACCCGCGGCTTTCCCCAGATGATCGACGTCTGGGGCGCCGACCATGGTGGCTACGTCAAGCGCATGCAGGCGGCGGTGAAGGCCGTGACGGCGGGGCAGGGCGCGCTCGACGTCAAGCTGTGCCAGCTCGTCAAGCTGCTGCGCAACGGCGAGCCCGTGAAGATGTCGAAGCGTTCGGGCGATTTCGTCACGCTGCGCGAGGTCATCGACGAGGTCGGCCGCGACGCGGTGCGCTTCATGATGATCTTCCGCAAGAACGACGCGACGCTCGACTTCGACCTCGCCAAGGTGGTCGAGCAGTCGAAGGACAATCCGGTCTTCTACGTCCAGTATGCGCATGCGCGCTGCGCCTCGATCTTCCGGCAGGCGCGCGAGGCGTATCCCGATCTCGATGTGTCGCCGGCCGCCCTCGCGCAGGCGGATCTCGCGCGCCTCACCGACGAGGCCGAGGTGGGTATCGTCAAGTTGATCGCCGCCTATCCGCGAATCATCGAAGGCGCCGCGACGGCGCATGAGCCACATCGCGTGGCCTTCTTCGTGCATGAGTTGGCCAGCGCGTTCCATTCCTTATGGAACAAGGGCAAAGACTCGCCGCAATTACGGTTCGTTAATCAAACTGATCGAGAGTCGACTGTGGCGAGGTTGGCGTTTGTGCATGCCGTGCGCAGCGTCCTTGCTTCCGGTCTGGCTGTCGCCGGAGTTGCGGCGCCGGAAGAGATGCGTTGACGGCCGCAGGGCTCTCGGCGCGCACAAGGTCAGGTTGACCGCGCGGCGGAGAGGGCGTTCCCTTTCGCGCTGGCGGCCTGCGCTGGAATGGATCGTGCCATGAGTGAGCCAGCTAGAAACCGTTTCGCCCTCGACCTCGAGGATCTCGAGCGCCAGCTGCGCAGTGCCGGCCAGGCGCCGCGCTCCGGCCAGCCGGCCGATCCGCTGGCGGAACTGACGCGCATCGTCGACCAGGGCGATCCGCTGAAGGATATCTTCGGTCAGCGCGGCCCGTCCGCCAGCCAGCAGCGGGCCGCTGCCTCCTGGCAGGCGCCGGGGTCTGCCCCCGAGCCTTCGCCTTCGCCTTTGAGCGCGACCCGCGAGGCCGTACGCCCGGCTGCGCCAGCGGGCGATGTTCCGCTCGACGCCGTCAGCCATTTCCAGGCCGTTGCCGCGCAGTCGCCGCCGCCGGCCGAGTTGCGCGGTGCGCTCGACGAGTTCGAGGCGCTGCTGCGCCGCAACGAGCCCGTCCGGTCCGAGCCGGCTGTCGCCCCGGTTCGCGCGGAGCCGCGCTTCGACGATGTCAACCAGGGCTTCGAGCGTTCCGAGCCGCAACCTTATCTCCGGGCCGCGGTGCCGGAGTCCGTGCCGACGGCGCGCGATCTCGACGAGATGCGCGACGTCCATGCCGCCTATGCGCCACCGCCTCCCGAGGACATGCAGGCCTATCAGGGCGGGGTTCCCGCCGACGAGGACATGCCGGATCTCGAGCCGCGCCGTTCGCGCAAGGGGCTCTATGCGGCGGCGGCGCTGATCGTCGTCGGCGTGGTTGGTGCCGGTGCGATGATGTCGATGCGCGGCACGCCCAAGACCAGCGATGGCCTGCCGCCGACGATCACGGCGGCGACCGGACCGACGAAGGTCGAGCCGGTCAATCCGGGCGGCGCCGAAATCCCCAACCAGAACAAGCAGATCTATGAGCGGCCCGGCGACCAGCAGTCCGGCCAGACCAAGGTGGTCAGCCGCGAGGAGCAGCCGGTCGACGTGCAGCAGGCGGCCCGCTCGCTGCCGACGCGCGTGGTCCTGCCGGGTCCGGGCACGGCGACCGCCACCCCCGCTGCGCCCCCGGCGGCCAGCAATGCGCTGGCCCAGGCGCCCGCCTCGGCCGTTCCCGTGGCCGCACCCGCCGAGCCGGCCCTGACGCCGGTCCCGCCGGTTCCGGGCCTCGGCGAGCCGCGCCGCGTCCGCACCGTCTCGATCCGCCCGGACGGCACGCCCGCCCCGCCGGCCAATGGCACGGCCGGCTACACCAACGGCGCCGTTCCGCTCGCCACGGGCTCCGCGCCGCCGGCGCGTCCGGCCGGCATCGTCCCGGCCTCTCCGACGTCCGCCCCGGCTGCCGCCACCACGCCATCGCGCCCGTCGGCCACGCCGGCCGCCGAAGCGCCCAAGGTCCAGGAGCGTGCCGCGGCACCGGCTGCGACGCCCTCCGCGCCCGTGCGGGTCGCCAGCGCGCCGCAGGCCGCGCCGGCTCCGGCCGCTCCCGCGACCGCCGCCGTGCGCAGCGGCACCGGCGATTTCGTGGTCCAGCTCGGCGCGCCGGGCAGCGAATCCGAGGCGCGCGCCACATTTGCCGCGCTCCAGCGCAAATATCCGGGCCAGCTCGGCGGCCAGGCCCCGATCATCCGCAAGACGGAGCTCGCCGGTGGCAAGACCGTCTATCGCCTGCGCGTCGGTCCCTATTCCCGCGACGATGCGACATCGATGTGCACGGCGCTTCAGGCCGCCGGCGGACAGTGCTTCATCGCGAAGAACTGATCCCGCAGCATCGGCTGCCACCGCATCGGTGGCGGCGAGGAAACGAGCCGGTGGCACAGGGTGCCGCCGGCTTTTTTCGTCGCGTCGGGCGCAGGGCGGCCCCGGCGGGACCGCCGTGGTTTCGCCACGGCTTTCATGTCATCACCCCGCCGATGGGCCGCCGCGATCGTCCGCCACCGGCGCGCGGTGCCCGAGCCAAGACCCAATATGCCTTCCGGAGGACACCATGGATCGTCGTCGTTTCGTCAAGACCGCCGCGGGCGGCGCGGCCGGCAGCGCGCTCATCGCCGCGCCCGCCATCGCCCAGTCGCAGCCCAAGATCAGCTGGCGGCTGACCTCGAGCTATCCCAAGAGCCTCGACACGCTGTTCGGGCTCTCGACCCAGGTCGCCAGGCGCGTGGCCGAGGCGACGGACGGCAACTTCCAGATCCAGGTCTTCGCACCCGGCGAGATCGTGCCCGGCCTGCAGGCGCTCGACGCGGTGCAGAACGGCACGGTCGAATGCAGCCATACCCTGTCGAGCTTCTACATCGGCAAGGACCCGGCCTTCGCCTTCGAGACCTCGCTGCCCTTCGGTTTCAACACCCGCCAGCAGAACGCCTGGCTCTATGCAGGCGGCGGGCTCGAGCTGTGCCGGGCCTTCATGCAGAAGCAGGGCCTCTACACGATTCCCTCGGGCAACACCGGCGCGCAGATGGGCGGCTGGTTCCGCAAGGAGATCAAGTCGCTGGAGGACCTCAAGGGCCTGAAGATGCGCATCGCCGGGCTCGGCGGGCAGATCATGGCCAAGCTCGGCGTCGTGCCGCAGCAGATCGCCGGCGGCGACATCTATCCCGCGCTGGAGCGCGGCACGCTCGACGCGGTCGAGTTCTCCGGGCCCTATGACGACGAGAAGCTCGGCTTCCAGCGGGTCGCGAAGTACTACTACTATCCCGGCTTCTGGGAGGGGAACGCCAATGTCAGCTTCCTGGTGAACCTGGAGAAGTGGAACGCCCTGCCGACGGCCTACAAGGCGATCGTCGAGGCGGCCTGCGCCGAGGCGAACGCGCTCTGCGTGGCGAAGTACGACCACGGCAACCCCGACGCGCTGATTCGCCTCGCCGGTGCCGGCGCCGAGCTGCGGCCCTTCCCGCAGGAGGTGATGGCGGCGGCCTTCAAGGAGGCCTTCGCGATGTATGCCGACCTTGCCTCCAAGAACGCCGAGTTCAAGACGTTCTATGACTCCTTCCTGCCGTACTGGAAGAAGGAGAACCTCTGGTTCCGCGTCGCCGAACTGCCCTTCGACGCCTTCAACGCCCAGATGGCGCAGCAGATGCGTTGAGGCGTTTCGTCCAAACCTCAACCGTCATCCTGGGCGACCGCAGGTCGTCCGGGATCCATCCTGGGGCTCCGATGCCCTCCGATGGATCCCGGGCCGCGCCGCTTCGCGGCGGGCCCAGGATGACGGCAGAGGGTTGACCGCGCTCGCAGTGCTTCCTACCCCTCGATCATGACCTCGCGCGCCTTCATCGCCGGCTGCCTCGGCACGAGCCTGACCCCGGACGAGCGGGCGTTCTTTCGCGACGCTCGCCCCTGGGGCTTCATCCTGTTCCGGCGCAACTCGCAGGACCCGGCCCAGGTCGCGGCGCTGACGGCCCAGATGCGCGAGACGGTGGGCTGGCACGCGCCGATCCTGATCGACCAGGAGGGGGGGCGGGTCCAGCGCATGGCGCCGCCGCACTGGCCGAAATATCCGGCCGCCCGCGCCTTCCTCGGTATCAACGACCCGCTGCAGCAGCGCGAGATCGTGCGCCTCTCCGCCCGGCTGATGGCGCATGACCTCAAGGCGGTGGGCATCGATGTCGACTGCCTGCCGGTGCTCGACGTTCCCGTGGCCGGCAGCCACGACGTCATCGGGGACCGCGCCTATGCCCATGAGCCCGATCGCGTCGCCCAGCTCGGACGCGCGGCGGCGGAGGGGCTCCTGGCCGGCGGCGTGCTGCCGGTGATCAAGCACATGCCCGGCCATGGAAGGGCGCGGGCCGACAGCCATCACGACCTGCCCGTCGTCGAGGCCTCGCTCGAGGCGCTGCGGGCGCATGATTTCCGGCCCTTCCGCCATCTCGCCGACATGCCGCTGGCGATGACGGCGCATGTCGTCTTCACCGCGATCGATGCGAAAAACCCGGCGACGATCTCCCGCAAGGTCGTGCGCGAGATCATGCGCGGCGAGCTGCGCTATGACGGGCTGATCATGACCGACGACATCTCGATGAAGGCGCTCTCGGGCGGCTTCGCCCAGAAGGCGAGGGCGGCGATCCGGGCCGGGGTCGATGTCGTGCTGCATTGCCACGGCATCATGGAGGAGATGGTCGCCATCGCCGGGGCCGTGCCGGAGATGCGGGGCGACCGCGCCCGCCGCGCCGCGATGGCGCTCGCCCGCATCCGCCACGCGCCCGAGCCGCTCGATGTCGAGGCTGCGCGCGCGCAGCTCGCGAGCGCGCTTGCCTTGGGCGGCTGAACCGTCGAACCTGCGGCGCCCCCGCGTGTGTCGCAGGGGCGGGAGGGGGATGGCCGGCCATGGCGGCACAACTGCCATTCGAGGAGGACGGCCCACAGCGCGACGGCGAGCCGGCGCTGCGGGTCGATGTCGACGGCTATGAGGGCCCGCTCGACCTGCTGCTCGATCTCGCACGCCGGCAGAAGGTCGATCTCCACCGCATTTCGATCCTGGCTTTGGCCGAGCAGTATCTCGTCTTCGTCGAGCAGGCGCGGGCGCTGCGCCTGGAACTCGCGGCCGATTATCTCGTGATGGCGGCCTGGCTGGCCTATCTCAAATCCCGGCTGCTGCTGCCCGAACCGCCCAGGGGCGAGGAGCCGAGCGCGGCCGATCTCGCGACCTCGCTGGCGCTGCGGCTGCGCCGGCTCGAGGCGATCCGCGCCGCCGCCCGCAGGCTCGCCTCGCGCGAGCGGCTCGGGCAGGACGTGTTCGCGCGCGGCGCACCCGAGGCGGTCGTCGCCGGCGCCCGGCCGGTCTGGGAGGCGGAGCTCTATGATTTGCTCTCGGCCTATGCCCAGCAGCGGATGAAGCGGGTGCAGGGCCATATCTCGGTCGGCCAGCGCGTCGTCTGGTCGCTGGTCGAGGCGCGCGAGGCGCTGCAGCGGCTGGTCGGCGAGGCCGGCGACTGGACGCAGATCGACCCCTATCTCGCGCGCTACATGGCCTCGCACGGGCTACCCGCCCGCGAGATGGCGGCGACCGTGCGGGCGTCCGCGCTCTCGGCCATGCTGGAGATGGTCAAGGAGGGCGTGCTCGACCTGCGCCAGGACGACGCCTTCGCGCCGCTCTATCTGCGCCGCCGCTCGGCGGCCCCGCCGGTCCTGCCGCTGACGCGCGGGGACGGCCCGTGACGGAGGTCGCCGCGCAGGCTCCCGAGGCGAGCGACGACGGCGCGGCCGAGGCCTTCGCGCAGGCGATGCGGGTCGTCGAGGCGCTGCTCTTCGCCTCCGCCCAGCCGCTGTCGGCCGAGGAGCTGGCGCGCTCGGTGCCGGCGGGCGTCGCGATCGAGGAGGTCCTGGCGCGGCTCACCGCGTTCTACGACGCGCGCGGCGTCAATCTGCGCCCCGTCGCCGGTGGCTATGCCTTCCGCACCGCCGCCGACCTCGGCTATCTGCTGGCCGCGGAGGCCGAGCCGCCGCGCAAATTGTCGCGGGCGGCGCTCGAGGTGCTGGCGATCATCGCCTATCACCAGCCGGTGACGCGGGCCGAGATCGAGGAGATCCGTGGCGTCGCCACCGCCAAGGGCACGCTCGACATCCTGCTCGAGGCCGGCTGGGTGCGGCTGCGCGGGCGGCGCCGCTCCCCCGGGCGGCCGGTGACCTTCGGCACGACGCCCGGTTTCCTCGATCATTTCGGGCTCGACCGGATCGACGACCTGCCCGGGCTCGAGGAGCTGAAGGGCTCCGGCTTCATCGAGGGGCGGCTGACGCGCGACCTCAGCGTGCCGGTTCCCGACGACGATCCGGAGCTGCGCGCCGACGAGGACCCACTCGGTGACCTGTTCACGCCGCTTGACGAGAACGGCTGAGCGCCGCACAGGGCGGCTGTCACATCATCCGCCGCGTCGTCCCGGGCGACCGAAGGGAGACCCGGGACCCATTCCTGAACCGTTCCGGCATGGGTCCCGGGTCTGCGCTTCGCTCCGCCCGGGACGACGTCGCGTTCCAAGAGACGAGGCGGAGCATCCGTTGGTCGCCAACGAGACGAAATCGCGCTGGCTGAGCTGGGGGCGCCGGGGCACGGCCGGGGCCGCCATCCCGATGGCGCTCGCCTTCGACGGCGTGACGCAGCGCTTCGGCGCAGTCACGGCGCTCAAGGACGTGTCGCTCTCGGTCGAGCCCGGCGAGATCGTGGCGCTGCTCGGCCAGTCGGGCTGCGGCAAGACGACACTTCTGCGCCTGGCCGCCGGCGTCGAGCGGCCGAGCGCGGGCCGTGTGCTGCTGGAGGGGCGGGACGTCTCCTCGCCCGAGAGCTTCGTCGAGCCCGAGCGTCGCGGCGTCGGCCTCGTCTTCCAGGATTATGCGCTGTTCCCGCATCTGACCGTGCTGGAGAACGTGCGCTTCGGGCTCGCGCGGCGGGGCGAGGGCGGGGCGGTCGACGCCACGGCGCGCCGCGCGATCGCGCGCGTCGGTCTCGCCGATCTGGCGGAGTCCTATCCGCACATGCTCTCGGGCGGCGAGCAGCAGCGCGTCGCGCTGGCCCGCGCCGTGGCGCCGCGGCCGGGCGTCCTGCTGATGGACGAGCCCTTCTCCAATCTCGACCGGCGCCTGCGCGACGTGGTGCGCGACGAGACGGCGGCGCTGCTGCACGAGACGGGCGCGACCTCGATCATCGTCACGCACGACCCCGAGGATGCGATGCGCATCGCCGACCGGATCGTGCTGATGCGCTCGGGCGCGATCGTGCAGATCGGCACCGGGGAGGACCTCTATCGCCGGCCGGGCAGTCTCTTTGCCGCCCGATTCTTCTGCGACTTTACCGAAGTCGCCGGCCCTGTCGTGCGCGGGGCGGTCGACACGCCGTTTGGCCGCTTCCCGGCGCGGGGCCTGGCGGAGGGCAGCGAGGCCGTGGCCTGCATCCGCCCGCATGCGGTGCGGATCGTGCCCAAGGGCTTCTGCCTGCCGGGCCGGGTGGTGACGCGGCGCTTCCTCGGCGAGGTCGACCATCTGCTGATCGCGGTCGACGGCTTCGACCGGCTGCTCTCGGTGCGGGCATCGCTGGCGGGCGCGATGGCCGAGGGCGACGATGTCGGCCTCGACATTCAGACCGACGAAGTTCTTGTGTTCCCCGCGGGGGACACATAGGTTCCGCCGCAACAGCTTGATCCGGGGTCGCAATCCCCCGGCAACATTCGAATTGAGGGAGTCCGCCATGGGTGGCGTCAGCATCTGGCACTGGATCGTCGTCGGCGTCATCGTGATGCTGCTGTTCGGGCGCGGCAAGGTTTCCGAGCTCATGGGCGACGTGGCCAAGGGCATCAAGTCGTTCAAGAAGGGCATGGCCGAGGACGAGACGCCTCCGCCGGCGCCCACCGCCGCGACCCCTGCCGATCCCAAGATCATCGACGCGCAGGCCACCCCTTCCGCGCCCGCGAAGGCCGAGACCAAGGCCTGAGGCCTGGCCTTCCGTTCGCGGGAGGCTGAGAGGACGAACTGTCGATGTTCGACATCGCCTGGAGCGAATTCATGCTGATCGGGGCGGTCGCGCTCGTCGTGATCGGCCCCAAGGACCTGCCGAAGGCGATGCGGACCGTCGGTCAGGCGGTCGGCAAGATTCGGCGCATGGCGTCCGAGTTCCAGGGCCAGTTCAACGACGCCATGCGCGAAGCCGAGCTCCACGACCTGAAGAAGCAGGTCGAGGACGTCGGCGGCACGGTCTCGAGTGCGATGAACACCGACTTCAAGCCGATCGAGATGCCGGCTTCGACCGGGCTCGACGATGCGGCGCTGAAGGAGGCCGAGGCCAAGCTCGCCGCGCTGCCGCCGCCCGATCCGCTGCCGCCGGTCGAGATCGCGCCTGCCCAGATCGCATCTGCCGAGATCGCACCTGCCGAGGCCGCGCCCGTGGCCCAGGCCGCGGCGCCGGAGCCCGCTGCAGAGCCCTCCGAGCCCGCGCCGGTCAAGACCCCGCGCAAGCGCAAGACCGCGGCCGCCGAGCCCGGTGAAGGGAGCGCGGCATGAGCGTCGCCAATCCGCGCGAGGGCGAGGACGAGATCGAGGCCTCCCGGGCGCCGCTGATCGACCATCTGATCGAGCTCCGCTCGCGGCTGATCAAGTCGCTGGTCGCCTTCCTGGTGATGTTCTTCATCTGCTTCGCCTTCGCGACGCAGATCTACAACATCCTGGTCCAGCCCTATGTCTGGGCGGCCGGGCCGGGCGCGAACGTCCAGCTGATCTACACCGCGCCGCTCGAATATCTCTTCACCCAGATCAAGATCGCGGCCTTCGGGGCGGGCTTCTTCGCCTTCCCGGTGATCGCGACGCAGATCTACAAATTCGTGGCCCCGGGGCTCTACAAGAACGAACGCCAGGCCTTCGCGCCCTATCTGGCGGCGACGCCGATCTTCTTCGTCGCGGGCGCGGCGATGGTGTTCTTCTTCGCCATGCCGGTGCTGATGAAGTTCTCCATCGGCATGCAGCAGGCCGCCACCGACGGGCAGGCCGGCATCGCGCTCCTGCCCAAGGTCAGCGAATATCTCTCGCTGATCATGACGCTGATCTTCGCCTTCGGCATCTCCTTCCAGTTGCCGGTGATCCTGACCCTGCTCGGCCAGGCCGGGATCCTCGACACGGTGTTCCTGAAGGAAAAGCGCCGCTACGCGATCGTCTTCGTCTTCGTCGTCGCCGCGGTCCTGACCCCGCCCGACGTGATCTCGCAGCTGATGCTCGCCGTGCCGATGCTGCTGCTCTACGAGCTCTCGATCTTCTCGGTCGGCTATGTCGAGAAGAAGCGCGCCGCCAAGCAGGCGGCTGACGATGCCGCGGACGCGCCGAGCGCGTAGCGATCAGCCCTCGAGTGCGTTGCACGTCATGCTCGGCCTTGTGCCGAGTATCCACGTCTTGAACTCAGGTCTCGCCCAGCGAAGACGTGGATGGTCGGGACAAGCCCGACCATGACGGGGCAGGGTGCCGCCGTGCGAGCGCAATGTAGGTGGTTCCCTCCGCGCCCGTCCCGGTCTAGAGCATCGGCCTGTTTTCCGACCTCTGACGGCGTGGCCTGACGACGATGTACGACATCAAATGGATTCGCGAGAACGCCGCGGCGTTCGACACCGGGCTGAAGCGGCGGGGGCTCGCGCCGCTCTCGGACTCGCTGCTGGCGCTCGACGACACGCGCCGCGCGGCGATCGCGAAGGCCCAGGCCTCGCAGGAGCGCCGCAACGCGCTGTCGAAGGAGATCGGCAAGGCGATGGGCGCGAAGGATGTGGCCCTCGCCGAGCAGCTCAAGGCCGAGGTCGCGAGCCTGAAGGAACTGCAGCCGCAGCTCGAGGCGCAGGAGAAGGCGGCCAAGGCCGAACTCGACGACACGCTCGCCGCGATCCCCAACACGCCCAAGGACGAGGTGCCCGAGGGCGCCGACGAGCACGGCAATGTCGTCAAGTCGGTGCATGGCGAGGCGCCCGAGAAGACCGGCGGGCGGCTGTTTGGCCAGAACTTCGCGCCCAAGGAGCATTTCGAGCTCGGCGAGGCGCTCGGCCAGATGGATTTCGAGACGGCGGCGAAGCTCTCGGGCTCGCGCTTCGTCGTGCTGGAGCGCCAGATCGCGCGGCTCTCCCGCGCGATCGGGCAGTTCATGCTCGACGTTCACACCGAGGAGCACGGCTACACTGAGGTGATGCCGCCGCTGATGGTGCGCGACGACGCGATGTTCGGTACGGCGCAGCTGCCGAAGTTCCGCGATGATCAGTTTCGTGCCGGGGACGATCACTGGCTCATCCCCACGGCCGAAGTCCCGCTGACCAATCTCGTGCGCGAATCGATCCTCTCCGAGGAGGAACTGCCGCGCCGCTACACCGCGCTCACCCCCTGCTTCCGGGCCGAGGCCGGCTCGGCCGGGCGCGATACGCGCGGCATGCTGCGGCAGCACCAGTTCGAGAAGGTCGAGCTGGTCTCGATCACCACGCCGGAAAAATCAGCCGAGGAGCATGAGCGCATGCTCGCCTGCGCGGAAGCCGTGCTCAGGAAGCTCGACCTGCATTATCGGGTGATGACGCTGTGCACCGGCGACATGGGCTTCGCCTCGCAGAAGACCTACGACATCGAGGTCTGGCTGCCCGGCCAGAAGACCTATCGCGAGATCTCGTCCTGCTCGGTCTGCGGCGATTTCCAGGCGCGGCGGATGGATGCGCGCTACCGCCCGAAGGAGGGCGGCGCGCCGCGCTTCGTCCACACGCTCAACGGCTCGGGCACGGCGGTCGGCCGGGCGCTGATCGCAGTGATGGAGAACTACCAGAACGCCGACGGCTCGATCACGGTGCCCGACGTGCTGGTGCCCTATATGCGCGGCGTGACGCGCATCGAGAAGGCGTGAGCCGCCACCTGTCCGAAACAGGCGCGGGGAACCCCTCTCCTGTAAGGAGAGGGGCAGGGGTGAGGTGTAGGCCCGCTATCGTTGGCCTGCGCCGGCTGAGATCAGACCGTCACAAAGCTGGTCCAGGGGCCGACCCCTCACCCCTGCCCCTCTCCCTCCGGGAGAGGGGTTCCCCGCGCCTTTCTCTTGCTGCCGATTGCTGAAGGTTCTCGCCATGCGCATTCTCGTGACCAATGACGACGGCATCCATGCCGAGGGGCTGGCGGTTCTGGAGCGCATCGCGGCGCAGCTCTCCGACGATGTCTGGGTCGTCGCGCCCGAGACCGACCAGTCGGGCGTGGCGCATTCGCTGTCGCTGTCGAACCCGCTGCGGCTGCGCCAGGTCGGCGAGAAGCGCTTCGCGGTCGCGGGCACGCCGACCGATTGCGTGATCATGGCGGTGCGCTCGATCATGATCGAGAACCGGCCCGATCTCGTGCTGTCGGGCGTCAATCGCGGCCAGAACGTCGCCGAGGACGTGACCTATTCCGGCACGATCGCCGCCGCGATGGAGGGCACGCTGCTCGGCATCCCCTCGATCGCGGTGAGCCAGGGTTACGGCCCGGGCGGACGCGAGAACATCCATTGGGACTGCGCCGAGCATCATGCGCCGGGAATCATCCGCCGGATTCTCGACGAGGGCATCCCGAAGGAGATCCTGTTCAACCTGAACTTCCCCAATGTCGCGCCCGACGAGGTCGCCGGCGTGGCGGTGACGGTGCAGGGCCGGCGCGACCAGGAGCTGATGCAGCTCCAGCCGCGGCAGGACGGGCGCGGCAATCCGTATTTCTGGATCGCCTTTGCGCGGGGCAGGAGCGAGCCGGCCAACGGCACCGATCTGCGCGCGCTGGCCGAGAAGAAGATCTCGGTGACGCCGCTGGAACTCGACCTGACCCATGAGCCGACGCTGACGCGGTTTGCGCGGGTGTTTGCGTGAGCGCCGGCGCATGACACCCTCAGCCCTCATCCTGACATGACGCGAGGCGAGGGCGACGCCATGACCGAGGAGCGGCCGGCGAGCGAGGGCGAGCGCACCGTCGCCTTCCTCCTGTCGCTGCGGGCGCAGGGGGTGCGCGATCTGTCCGTGCTCAGGGCGATGGAGAAGGTCGCGCGCGAGCGCTTCGCGCCCGCCCGCTTCGCCGATCTGGCCCGGCAGGACGTCTCGGTGCCGCTGCCCTGCGGCCAGACGATGACGGCGCCGCATACGGTCGCCGCGCTCCTGACCGCGCTCGACCTGCAGGCCGGGGCGCGGGTGCTCGAGGTCGGCACCGGCTCGGGCTATGTCACGGCGTTGCTGGCGGCGATGGGCGGGGCGGTGGTCTCGCTCGAGCGCTACCGGACGCTGGCGCTCGCCGCGCAGGAGCGCGTCGCCGGCAGCGGCTTTGCGGGCGCGATCGAGCTGCGCCATGCCGACGGTCTCCAGCCCGACCGGACGCTGGGGCGCTTCGACCGCATCCTCGTCAACGGCGTCACGCCGGTCATTCCCGAGATGCTGCTGGCGCGGCTGGCGCCGGGCGGGCGCCTGGTCGGCGCGATGCGGGTGGCGGGCGCGGCGCGGCGCGTCGTGGTCACGCGGCTCGCCGATGGCAGCTTCGACCATGCGCCGGGGCCGGCGGTCCGACTGCCGCCGCTGGTGTCGGGGCTGGCCCGGGCGCTCTGAGGCGGCGCCGGTTGCATCGAAAAGCAAACGCGGAGTCGCGCAGCGAAACGCTTTCGTAACCTGAACACGGTTTTAATGCTGGCAATCGAGTTGCGTCGTTTGCGAGTGCCAGTTCCATGCGTAGCCCTGCCGGATCGGTCAAGTTCAGTCTCGTCCTGCGCGCTTCGACGGCGTGCCTCCTGGCGCTGGGTGTGAGCGCCTGCTCGTCGGATACCTTGCGCTTCACCGACACGCCCTTCGACAGCCCGTTCAAGACGGCGCAGGCCCCGGCCCGCGATCCGGCCACGACCGGCTCGATCAGCCGCTCGGCCAACACGCCCGTCTACGCGACGCCGGCTCCGGCGACCGCGGCGGTGCGCTCGCAGCCCCTGCCGCCGCCGCAATCGGCCGTCGCCCTGCGCAGCGCGGCGCCGCAGCCGATGGCCGGGAGCGCTGCCGGCTGGTCGGCCCAGGGCGGCAGCCCGATCGTCCTCGCCCAGGGCGAGACGCTCGACACGATTTCCTCGCGCTACGGCGTGCCGCGGGCGGCGCTGATGTCGGCCAACGGCCTGTCCAGCCCGAATGTCGCGCCCGGCACGCGGCTGACGATCCCCGTCTACAACGCCGCGGCGTCGGCTCCAGCCGCGGCGGCGGCCATGCCGGCCGTCCCGCGCCAGCAGCTCGCCCAGGCTCCGGCCGAGACGCGCTCGGATGCGTCGCGCTTCGTCACGGGCCCCGCGCCGGCGGCCTCCGTCGCCGCGGCGCGTCCCGCCGCGCCGGTGCCGGACGCCCGCGCCAGGGCCCAGGCCGCTGCGGACGCGAAGGCGCAGGCGGCCGCCGAAGCCAAGGCGAAGGCCGAGGCCGACGCGCTGGCGATGCGCGAATCGCGCGCCCGTTTCGCCGCGGAGGCCAAGGCGAAGGCCGCGGCCAAGGCCGGCACGCCCACCGCGGCTGCGCCGGCCGCCGTCGCCAAGCCGGCGGTTGCCGCCAAGGTCGAAAAGCCCGCCGCCACTGTGGCTGCCGCTCCCGCCGCCAAGCCGGCCGTCGCCCAGGCCCAGCCCGCCCGCCCGGCCGCGGCCGAGAAGGCCAAGCCGGTCGTCGTCGCCAGCGCGCCGGCCGCCGAGCCCAAGGCCACGGCCGTGCCGAAGGCCGAGGCGGAGCCGACCACGACCGCCAGCCTGCCCAAGGCCGAGGAGGGCGGCGAGAAGGCCGATTTCCGCTGGCCGGCCCGCGGCCGCGTCATCGCCGGCTTCTCCGGTCGCGGTGGCAACGAGGGCATCAACATCGCCGTGCCGGAAGGCACGCCGGTCAAGGCCGCCGAGAGCGGCACCGTGGCCTATGCCGGCAGCGAGCTGAAGGGCTACGGCAATCTCGTGCTGATCCGCCACCCCAACGGCTATGTCTCGGCCTACGCCCACAATGGCGAGCTCAAGGTCAAGCGCGGCGACACGGTCAAGCGCGGCCAGGTCGTGGCCAGCTCCGGCCAGACCGGCAACGTCTCCTCGCCGCAGCTGCATTTCGAGCTGCGCAAGGGTTCGGCGCCGGTCGATCCGACGCCTTATCTCAACAACTGATCACGGGTTTATCTTCGACCGGTCTCCGCGAGACCCCACCGGTCGGAACAAGGCGGGGTGGTCCCAGGAAAGGCCGCCCCGCCGCTTTTTTGTCTGGCGCCCGCCCGGCGGCGGTCACCCCTCGAGCGGCTTGCCCAGGCGCCCGGCGAGGTCCTGGATGAACTGCCAGGCCGTGCGGCCGGAGCGCGAGCCGCGCGTCGTCGCCCATTCCAGCGCCTCGTGGCGCAGCGTCTCGGGGTCGAGCGCGAGCCCGAAATGGCCGACATAGCCGTCGATCATCGCGAGATATTCGTCCTGGCTGCATTTGTGGAAGCCGAGCCAGAGGCCGAAGCGGTCCGAGAGCGAGACCTTCTCCTCGATCGCCTCGCCCGGGTTGATCGCGGTTGCGCGCTCATTGTCCATCATGTCGCGCGGCATCAGATGGCGGCGGTTCGAGGTGGCGTAGAACACGACATTGCCGGGCCGGCCCTCGACGCCGCCGTCCAGCGCCGCCTTGAGCGACTTGTAGGAGGTGTCGTCGCCGTCGAAGGAGAGGTCGTCGCAGAAGACGATGCTGCGATGGGCATCCGGGCGCAGCAGGCCCATCAGCACGGGCAGGCTCTCGATGTCCTCGCGGTGGATCTCGATCAGCTTGAGCGGCAGGGCCTGGCCGGCGAGCCGCGTGTTGGTGTCGGCATGGACCGACTTGACCAGCGAGGACTTGCCCATGCCGCGCGCGCCCCAGAGCAGGACGTTGTTGGCCGGCAGGCCGCGGGCGAAGCGCTCGGTGTTCTCGGCCAGCGTGTCGCGCACGCGATCGACGCCGCGCAGCAGCGAGAGCGCGACGCGGTTGACGCGCGCGACGGGCGCCAGCTCTGCGCCGGCGGGATGCCAGACGAAGGCGTCGGCGAGTGTCAGGTCCGCGGGCTTGCGGGCGGGCGGGGCGAGGCGTTCCAGCGCGTCGGCGATGCGCAGCAGGGCGGCCAGCGTCGGGTCGGCGGCGGTCGGCGAGGAGGCGTTCATGGCGGGCCTTCGAGCGGGTCGGCACGGAGCCGTACCGGGCGGTACGGCGATCGCAACGGTTAACGGCTTGTCGGCGCGGAGCGCAAGGCCATTGCGCGAACTGCAGCGAGCCCATAGGTGATGAGCGGCTCGTGCGAGCCGGGCGCGTCCGATTGATTTAACGGCGCCTCTGGCTATAGTCCGCGCGATTTTTTGAGGCCTGTGACCAATTCTGCCGCGCCCTGCGGCCGGGGGCGCCCGCGCCGCCGCGATGAAGGAGCCGTTTCGTGATCACCCCTGCTTTCGCTCAAGCCGCTGGTGGCGGTGGCTCCACCGACATGCTGATTTCGCTGGTGCCGTTCGTCCTGATCTTCGTGATCATGTGGTTCCTGATCATCCGTCCGCAGCAGAAGCGGGTGAAGGCGCATCAGGAGATGGTCAAGAACGTTCGCCGCGGCGATACGGTGGTCACCTCGGGCGGCATCGTCGCCAAGGTGTCCAAGGTGATCGACGATGGCGAGATCGAGGCCGAGATCGCCGAGGGCGTCCGCGTCCGCCTGGTCAAGGGCATGATCACCGACGTCCGCGCCAAGGGCGAGCCGGTCAAGAGCTGACCAGCCCCGGGCGGGTTCCATCAGGCCCGGCCCCGCGAGGGGCCGGTGCGCGACAACAAGGCGCTACACGCAGATGCTCCGTTTCCAGACCCGCAAGGTCATCGTCGTCCTGCTCGTGCTGCTCTTCGGCTGCGGCTTCGCGCTGCCGAACCTGTTTTCGCCCGAGACCCGCAAGGCGATCGAGCAGGGCGCCCCGTCCTGGATCCCACGCATTCTGCTGCCGATCCACGCCGTCGTGCTCGGGCTCGACCTGCAGGGCGGCTCGCATGTGCTGCTCGAGATCGACCGGGCCGATCTGGTGCGCAGCCAGGTGACGCAGCTGCGCGACGACGTCCGCCGCATCCTGCGCGAGGAGCGCGTGAGCTTCTCGGGCGGCATCGGCATGACGGCGCGCGGCGTCAGCGTGCGCGTTCCGGATGCCGCCGACCGCGCCAAGCTTCTGCCGAAGCTGCGCGAGCTGGCACAGCCGATCGGAACGCTCGGCGCCTTCGGGCCGTCGGGCAACAGCTCTATCGAGGTCAGCGAGCAGCCCGACGGGCTGATCCAGCTTGCGGTGACCGAGGCCGGCGCCAATGAGCGCGTCCGCCGCGCCGTCGAGCAGGCGATGGAGGTTCTGCGCCGCCGCGTCGACGCGCTCGGCACGACCGAGCCGAACATCCAGCGCCAGGGGCTCGACCGAATCCTCGTCCAGGTGCCGGGCCTGCAGGATCCGCAGCGCCTGAAGGACATCCTGGGGCAGACCGCCAAGCTGCAGTTCCGCATGGTCGCCGACAGCCAGGGTGGCGATGTCGACATGCTGCCCTCGCAGGATGCCGGCGGATCGCTGGTCCCGGTCGAGCGGCGCGTCATCGTCGAGGGCGAGGACCTGATCGACGCGCAGCCCGCCTTCGATTCTCGCACCTCGCAGCCGATCGTCAATTTCCGCTTCAACATCCGCGGCGCCCAGCGCTTCGGCCAGGCGACGACGGAGAACCTCGGCCGTCCGCTGGCGATCGTGCTCGACAACAAGGTGATTTCGTCGCCGGTCATCCAGTCGCCGATCACCGGCGGATCCGGCCAGATTTCCGGCAATTTCACCGTCGAGTCGGTCAACAACCTCGCGATCCTGCTGCGCGCCGGCGCGCTGCCGGCGAAGATGACGATCGTCGAGGAGCGGACCGTCGGCCCCGGCCTCGGCCAGGATTCGATCCAGGCCGGCAAGATGGCGACGCTGATCGCAACCGTGCTGGTGATCCTCTACATGATCGGGACCTATGGCGTGTTTGGCCTGATCGCCTCGATCGCGCTGCTCGTCCATGTCTGCCTGATCTTCGGGCTGATGTCGGTGCTGGGGGCGACGATGACGCTGCCCGGCATCGCCGGCATCGTGCTGACGATCGGCACGGCGGTGGACTCCAACGTGCTGATCTACGAGCGCATGCGCGAGGAATCGCATCAGGGCCGCTCGCTCGTCTCGGCGCTCGAGGCGGGCTTCCAGCGCGCCTTCGCGACGATCATCGACTCCAACGTGACCATGCTGATCGCTGCGCTGGCGCTGTTTGCGCTGGGCTCCGGCCCGGTGCGCGGCTTCGCCGTGGTGTTCATCCTGGGCATCCTGACCACGGTCATCACGGCGGTGACGCTGACGCGCATGCTGATCGCGCTCTGGTATCGCTGGGCTAAGCCCAAGACCCTTCCGTTCTGACGCAAGCCAACTGTTCAAGGAGATCAGCGCATGCGTCTGCTTCGCATCGTTCCCGACGGCACCCGTTTCAAGATCGTCCGCTTCCGGCGGTTCAGCTACCCGTTCTCGGCGGCCTATTCGCTGCTGGTGCTGGCTCTGTTCCTGACGGTGGGCCTCAATTTCGGCATCGACTTCCGCGGCGGCACGCTGATCGAGATGCAGGCGAAATCCGGCAAGCCCGAGATCGCCTCGGTGCGCCAGACCGCCAATGCGCTCGGCTTCGGCGAGGCAGAGGTGCAGGAATTCGGCTCCGGCGGCGAGATCTCGATGCGCTTCGCGCTGCAGCCAGGCGGCGAGCCCGCGCAGCAGCAGGTCGTCGTCAAGGCACGCGAGGCGTTCTCCGCGACCTATGATTTCCGCCGGGTCGAGACGGTCGGTCCGCGCGTCTCCGGAGAGCTGGTCCAGGCCGGTACGCTCGGCGTCGTGCTCGCGATCGTCGGCGTGCTGATCTATCTCTGGTTCCGCTTCGAGATGCAGCTTGCGATCGGCGCGATCCTGGGCACGCTTCACGACATCGTTCTGACGATGGGCTTCTTCCTGATCACGCAGCTCGAGTTCAACCTGACCTCGATCGCGGCGATCCTGACCATCGTCGGCTACTCGCTCAACGAGACCGTGGTCGTCTTCGACCGCACGCGCGAACTGCTGCGGCGCTACAAGACCATGTCGATTCCCGATCTGCTCGACCTCTCGGTCAACTCGACGCTGTCGCGCACCGCGATCACCTCGACCACGACGGTGCTCGCGCTGGTCGCGCTCGTGCTGTTCGGCGGCACGGCGATCGAGGGCTTCGCGCTCGTGATGCTGTTCGGCGTGGTGGTCTGCACCTATTCGGCGATGTTCATCTCGACGCCGGTCCTGCTCTATCTCGACGTGCGCTCGGGCGTCAGCCGCGGCGAGGCCACGGACGAGAAGGTCGCCGCCGGCGCGAAGAGCTGAGCGGCGCGGCGCCGTCGCGATGAGCCGCTTCGACGGATTCGTTCCTGGGCGCCACCAGCTCGACGCCTTCGGCGCGGGCGGCTTCCGCTTCGCCGGGATGAGCCATCGTGGCTCGGTCCTGGCGCTGCCCGGCGGCATCCGGATCTGGCCGGTGGCGCGTTTCTCCGAGATCACGCCGGCCACGCTCCAGCCTGTGCTGGACGAGGCGGAGAGCATCGACTTCCTGCTGATCGGCACCGGCGCCGACATCGCCTTCATCCCGCATGACTGGCGGGCGCTGCTGAAGGAGCGCGGGATCACCGTCGAGGGCATGGCGTCCGGCGCCGCGGCGCGGACCTACAACGTTCTGGTGGCCGAGGAGCGGCGCGTGGCCGCAGCCCTGATCGCGGTGGACTGACACGCCGGCTCTCCGGGCGCCCGCCCGAAGCGGCATCGCCGCAAATCGCGCCGCCCATGTCGTGAAGGCGTAGCCATCGACCTGCGCCTCGTCCTACACTGCCGATGTCGTGGCCAAGGGGCAGGCACCGGATCGAGGCCAGATGATGCCGCAGGCAACCGAGACCGACCGTCGCAGCCAGGCCGCGCTTTCAGCCCTGCCCGAGGCCTATGCCCATTGCGCCACGCTGGTGCGCGAGCAGGACCAGGACCGCTACATCACCTGCCTCTATGCGCCCGAATCGCAGCGCCCGTCGCTGTTTGCGCTCTATGCCTTCAGCCTCGAGATCGCCCGCATCCGCGCCCTCGTCAGCGAGCCGCTGCCGGGCGAAGTCCGGATGCAGTGGTGGCGCGACCTGCTCGAGGGGCAGGCGAGCGGCGAGACGCAAGGGCACCCCGTCGCCGCCGCGCTGCTCGACACGATCGCGCGCTATCGCCTGCCGATCGCGCCGCTGACGGGGCTGATCGAGGCGCGCATCTTCGACCTCTATGACGACCCGATGCCGTCGCTGCGCGATCTCGAGGGCTATGCCGGCGAGACCGCGAGCGCGCTGGTGCGGCTGGCCTCGATCATCCTCGCCAATGGCCGCGATCCCGGCGGGGCGGCGGCTGCGGGCTATGCCGGCGTCGCTTATGCGCTGACGGGGCTGATGCGCGCCTTCCCCTGGCATGCGGCCGAGGGGCAGGTCTATCTGCCCGGCGACATCCTCGCCCGCAACGGCGTCACCCGCGACGACATCGTGCGCGGGCGCGGCGGGCCGGGCGTTCTCTATACGCTGAAGGAGCTGCGCGGCATCGCGCGCGGGCATCTGGCGAAGCTGCGGGAACTCCGCAGCACGGTACCCTCCGCGGTGATGCCGGCCTTCCTGCCGGTCGCGCTGGTCGAGCCCTATCTCGCTCGCATGGAGCGCTCGGGCTACGACCCCTACCGCACGATCATCACGCTGCCGGCCTGGCGCCGGCAATGGGCGATCTGGCGGATGGCCCGGACGGCAGGCTGAAAGCGCGCTACTCCGCCGCCTGAGCCTGCTCGCCGCCGGCCCAGGCCTCCATCTCGACCTTGGCGCGGGCGGTCAGGGCGTGCTTGCGGGCGACGCTCTTGGCCGGGCCTTTCAGCTTCTTGCCGTCGGGGCCATGCGTGGCCTGGCCCTCGATATGCGGGAAGAGGCCGAAATTGATGTTCATCGGCTGGAAGGAGCGCGGGCCCTCGTCGATGGTGACGATGTGGCCGCCGGTGATGTGGTTGACCAGCGCGCCCAGCGCCGTCGTCGCCGGCGGGATCTCGATCTCCTGGCCGAGCCGCTCGGCCGCGGCGAGCCGGCCCGCGAGCAGGCCGATGGCGGCGCTCTCGACATAGCCCTCGCAGCCGGTGATCTGGCCGGCGAAGCGCAGGCGCGGATCGGCCTTCAGCCGCAGCCGCGCGTCGAGCAGCTTCGGCGAGTTCAGATAGGTGTTGCGGTGGATGCCGCCGAGCCGCGCGAACTCGGCGTTCTGGAGGCCCGGGATCATCCGGAAGATCGCGGCCTGCTCGCCATATTTCAGCTTGGTCTGGAAGCCCGTCATGTTGAACAGGGTGCCGAGCGCATTGTCCTGGCGCAGCTGCACCACCGCATAGGCCTTGACCGTCGGATTGTGCTTGTTGGTGAGCCCCACGGGCTTCATCGGGCCCCAGCGCAGGGTCTCGCGGCCGCGCTGCGCCATGACCTCGATCGGCAGGCAGCCGTCGAAATAGGGCGTGCCCTCCCACTCCTTGAACTCGGTCGTCTCGGCGGCCAGCAGCGCGTCGATGAAGGCCTCGTACTGGTCGCGGTCGAGGGGGCAGTTGATGTAGTCGGCGCCCGTGCCGCCGGGACCGGCCTTGTCGTAGCGCGACTGGAACCAGGCCTGGTCCATGTCGACCGAGTCGAAATGCACGATCGGGGCGATGGCGTCGAAGAAGGCGAGCGCGTCCTCGCCCGTCAGCGACTGGATGCCGGCGGCGAGCGCGGGCGAGGTCAGCGGGCCGGTGGCGATGATCACGCTGTCCCACGCCCCGGGCGGGAGGCCCGCGATCTCGGCGCGGTCGATCGTGACCAGCGGATGGGCCTCGAGCGCGGCGGTGACGGCTTGCGAGAAGCCGTCGCGGTCGACCGCCAGCGCGCCGCCGGCCGGGACCTGATGCGCGTCGCCCTTGGCCATGATCAGCGAGCCCAGCCGGCGCATCTCCCAGTGCAGCTGGCCGACCGCATTGGAGAGCGCATCGTCCGAGCGGAAGGAGTTGGAGCAGACCAGCTCCGCCAGCCCTTCCGTCTTGTGCGCCTCGGTGCCGCGGACGGGCCGCATCTCGTGCAGGATGACGGGGACGCCGGCCTGGGCGATCTGCCAGGCGGCTTCGGAGCCGGCGAGACCGCCGCCGATGATGTGAACGGGTTCCATCGCCTCGATGTGTCGCCCGCCGCCGCCGCCGTCAAGGGAAGCCGGGGCCGCACATGCAAAATGCCCGCCTTGCGGCGGGCATTCGCTCTTCAACCGGTCTTCGCGAGGGAGGGTCGCTCAGTCCGGGAGACACTACACGGCGCCCCGCCTGCGCGGGGCGAAAGCGTCTTCAGACGGCGGCGTGGGTGCGCGCGACGAAGGCGATCTCCGAGCGCGACAGGCCGAGGTCGTCGAGCTCGCGGTCGGTCAGGCGGGAGAGCTCGCGAACGGTCTCGCGATAGCGCAGGTAAGAGCGGATCTTGGCGGCGATCATGGTGACGAACATAACGGGTTTCCTACTGGTTTCCGGAGCGGGTCGGTGCCCACAGCGACAAATTCGTTGTGCAGTGCATATAAGTGAGCCAGCCCGCCCCAAACAGAGGCATGATGTCAGTTCCGTCATGCGTTTGGAGCATGAACCATTCTCGAAACCTTCACTTTTGCCTCCTCGCCCGCGTCCAGCGGTTAACGGTTCGGTCAGATTCGACGGAATTCTGCCTAATGTCTGCTCATCGGGCCGGCGACACCTCACCGGTCAGGCCAATTTGCCGCCGGTTTGGGCAGGATCGGGGCCTTAACGATGTTGCGCTGCAGCTAAGCGCTGATTCACCCTTTCCGCTGCGAATCGGCGCGCTGCGGGGCGGAAAGCGGGCCGGGCGGGCCGTTGTGGTCAAATAGTCCCCCGCGATGCCGTCATCCCGGACAAGCTGCGCAGCAGCGCCGCTCCGGGATCCATCCTGGGGCGCCGGAGCCCTCCGATGGATTCCGGCGCTGCGGCGCGTTGCGCCTTGGCCGGAATGACGGGGAGGGGTGCGGCGCCACTCACCCGCCATCCTGCGCGATTTCGGCGGCGACACGCTCCTGCGCCTTGGCCAGCGCCGCGTCGGGCTTCATCCCGGCGGCGCCGTTCTGGATCATGTAGCCGGCGAGGCGGCGGTCCTGGTCGGGCAGGGCGCCCATGAAGCCGCGCAGGCAGGCGGCGTCGCTGCGCTTGCAGCTGCGGCCGCGCTGGCAGGCCTTGTCGGTGCAGTCGCGCCAGACCTCGAGGATGTCGCCCATCTTCCTGAGAAGGTCGCGGCGGATCTGCTGCGTGCGGTGGAAATTGGCGATGTGCTCGGGCGAGAAGCCGGAGGGTTTGTTGCGGGTCATGGGTCGTCTCCCTGCGGGGAGGGGGGCGCGCGCCAGCCCCCGCCCGCTGTTGCAGCGTCGGTGGTCGAACGGGGCTGGCGGAGCGCCGCGGGGCGCGAGGGTAGAGGTCCGCAACCGTTGAGCCAGGTCGCGGCGCGGCGGGATTGAGCCACCCGTCGCACGCCCCCCGGCGCTCCGCCTTCGGCGATTTTGGGCTCCGGGCCGCGCTTATCGGGTCGAAGGCCAGCCCCCGCCGCGAGCCCTAGACGCCAGTTCCCCTCATCGGGTTGTCGCGCCGTCAGGCATGGGACGAAGGCGTGATGCGATGCGACCGTTCCAGCGAGCTCCTCGCACAGGGGCCGTAGTACCCCCAGGGCGGTGCCCCGAAGCCTCCCGGGAGTGGATCGTGACTCCACCCGCAGGCGCCGACCCGTCACCCAGCCACTGGCACACCTCCGGATGGCCGCCCCGTTTGGGTGATGGGCGAGGGGAGTATGGGGGCGGTTGGGAGGGCGGGGATAAGGTTGCTTCCGGTCTCCACCGTCATGGTCGCCCTTGTGGCGACCATCCACGTCTTCGCTTGGGTTGCACCGGGTTCGCGCTTGGTCGCTGGCCTCGCGCCTGAACACAGCGGCGCAAGGCGTGGATGGTCGGGACAAGCCCGACCATGACGGGGAGGCCTTGTCGCACCTGTGGCGCGAAGACATCCTGACGCCATGAAACAAAAGGGCGGCTGGGTCTACATCATGACGAACCGGCCCAACGGCACGCTCTACATCGGCGTGACGAGCGATCTCGGCCGGCGCGTCCATGAGCATCGTGAGGGCCTGTTGCCCGGCTTCACCCGGAAACATGGCCTCAAACGCCTCGTCTGGTACGAATGGCATGACGACATCGAGGCCGCGATCCAGCGCGAAACCTCGATGAAGCGCTGGTATCGCGCCTACAAGACCCGCACGATCATGATCCGGAATCCCGATTGGGACGATCTTTGCGGCGAACTTGCATGACTTGGCGCCCGAAGGCCCCGCCGTCATGGTCGCCCTTGTGGCGACCATCCACGCCTTTGCGCGGGAAGGACCGGGTTCGCGCTTCGTCGCTGGCGTCGCGCCCGCCCCCATTGGCGCAAGGCGTGGATGGTCGGGACAAGCCCGACCATGACGGGACGCATCACTCCCTGAAAGTAGTCATCCCGGTCGGAGCCGTCGAAGCGGCCGCTGGGCATGCAGCACTTCTTGAAATCTGCGCCCGGAGCCGCAGACGCAGAGGTCGTTGCGGCCGAGCTTTTCCTGCAGTTCGACATCGCCATGGACGATGCGGACGCCGCGCTTCACGCGGGTTTCGGACGGGTAAGACTTCCGACGCTTGCTCGTGACCTCAAAAGGACGGCTGGTCGAAGATGTTGCGCGTGGTCCTGGTCATGGCACCCTCCTTCAGGTTGTGGGCCGCGGCGTCCTACCGCAAAGGCGGGATGCGGCCAAGGCGGAAGGCGAGGGCGCCGCGACGTCCCTTCCTTCTCTCGGATAGTGCAGGAGAAGCAGAGCGCTGGGCGAGGGGGCGCCGCTCATGAGACTCCGCGCCGAAAGGCTTCACTTGGGCAACGTAGCTCAACTCAAATATCAAACACGAATTCCGATGCGAGAGGGTAATCGCGCCACTTGGCCGGCTTTTCGTAAAATTCAGCTGCGAGTGAATTCGGCGCATGCTCTCGAAACTGCGGTTGCCGATTTTTTGCAAATAGTTCGCGAAGTCGACCGAGAGGGAGGCGGGTCACAAACAAATCTAGGTCTCCTGCTGTGCAAAATGTAATTTCTCTCAAATCAAAATTTATGTTAATACGCTGCCGATCAAGCATTTCAGCAGCTTTCAAAAAGGCTGCGTCTTTTGTAATCGGTCCCACGAAATTCCATTCATCGAGAGTTAGGATCACATATTGTGAATGTTCAGTTTCTTGCATGCCTTCGACGATGCCGCTTCTTAAGTCATGTCGAAAACGCGCTAGCTGAAATACTCCTTTGGCAATCTCGCTAACGGCAATCGAATTGGCAAGATCGTGTTCAATTGAAATTTTATCAACGAGCGGAATTTTCTTAGCCTTACATTCAAATGCGATCTCTAGGTTATTGTCTTGTGTGATAGTTACATCTGGCGAGCGCCTATTGAGGCGAATAGGGCCATATGAAATGTCGCCTGAAACATTATAATCTTTGTAAGCAGTAGAAATTAATCTTCGCTGGAAAATCTCAAACCCCGATCCGATTAAATTGCGGGATGCGGGTATGCTGACGACATCGTAGTACATGCCTTCCGTAATTCGCCAGAACAAGGGTTGTCTAAGGGGGCTAATCAATCGAGTTGGATTGTCGGAGATCTTTATTAACGGAAAGCGTCTCAGCGGACTTTCGCGATGAGCAAGCTCTGATCTCATAACTACTGAATGACAGTCTTCCCTAATTTGGGTAATGGTTCTTGATGCCATTTTGATGAATGTTCTTATTTCATCTGAGCGAAATTGTTTTGACTCATATTCGTATGAAATGGTGGTTTCTTGAGATTCATCAAGAATTGAACTAAGGCCTAATCCGATCATTTGGAATTTGAGCGGACACATTCCATTTTTTGTAACATATAAATCTGAAAGACTCGGATCGGAAAAGATCGATTTCCACCTGACAAAATCTGCTAAATTCTGCTGGCGAGCCTGCCATTGAACCTGACGATATAAAATACGGTTTAAGTGGCGGAGGATTGGGCCGCGTGGCCTGTTACCGCCCTCTGCGTTCTCGGCGCTACGCAACGCAGAGACAATTTCGGCCCAAAAACTCCAAGCCCGAGGATTGGCGCTGCGATTACCTGGATTTTTGGGCGTTCCAAGGGCTTCTATGAGTAGTGTTTCCAACTCCCATGGCCATATCCGACCGGGCTCGTCGATCCCGGCTCGGAGATACTTTTCTGGATAGTCGTAGCCGATCGGTATTTTAAACGAAGGGTCGACTGCGCGATCCAGAACCCACGACGCGCGCATCAATTCTACGTCATCCGCCATAGAGAGCATTTTGCGAAAGCGCTGACGCCTTAGCTTGAATATTAGCTGGGCGCTTCGGTGCGAGGAAAACTGCTGATGCTGTCTATAGCGCGCCATCTAAAACTCGCGACTAGATCGTCAAATCAGTTCGTTGCAAACTCACTCCGCCGCCTCCCGCGCCACCGCCTTGCCCTTCGCGATCGGCCGGCGCTCCAGCACCTCCTTGAGGAAGCGGGCGGTGTGGCCCTTGCCGGCCTTGACGATGGCCTCGGGCGTGCCCTCGGCCACCACGACGCCGCCGCCGTCGCCGCCCTCGGGGCCCATGTCGATCACCCAGTCGGCCGTCTTCACCACTTCGAGGTTGTGCTCGATGACGACGACGGAATTGCCCTGCTCGACCAGCTCGTGCAGCACCTCCATCAGCTTGGCGACGTCGTGGAAATGCAGGCCGGTGGTCGGCTCGTCGAGGATGTAGAGGGTGCGGCCGGTGGCGCGCTTGGAGAGCTCTTTTGAGAGTTTCACGCGCTGGGCCTCGCCGCCCGAGAGCGTCGTCGCCTGCTGGCCGACCTTGACATAGTCGAGCCCGACGCGGGCGAGCGTCTCCATCTTGTCGCGGATCGAGGGCACGGCCTTGAACAAATCCTTGGCCTCCTCCACGGACATGTCGAGCACATCGGCGATGGAGTGGTCGCGGTATTTCACCTCGAGCGTCTCGCGGTCGTAGCGCTTGCCCTTGCAGACGTCGCAGGTGACGTAGACATCCGGCAGGAAGTGCATCTCGATCTTGATGACGCCGTCGCCCTGGCAGGCCTCGCAGCGGCCGCCCTTGACGTTGAACGAGAAGCGGCCCGGCTGGTAGCCGCGCGCCTTGGCCTCGGGCAGGCCGGAGAACCAGTCCCGGATCGGCGTGAAGGCGCCGGTATAGGTCGCGGGGTTGGAGCGCGGGGTGCGGCCGATCGGCGACTGGTCGATGTCGATGACCTTGTCGAGATGCTCGATGCCCTCGATGCGGTCATGCGGGGCGGGGTGGTCGATCGCGCCGTTGAGCTTGCGCGCCACCGCCTTGTAGAGCGTGTCGATGACCAGCGTCGACTTGCCGCCGCCGGAGACGCCGGTGATGCAGGTGAACAGCCCGAGCGGGATCTCGACCGTGACATCCTTGAGGTTGTTGCCGCGGGCGCCGACGATTTTGAGCGAGCGGCCCTTTTGCGCCTTGCGCCGGCGCACGGGCACCGCGACCGACATCTCGCCGGTGAGGTATTTGCCGGTGAGCGAGTCGGGGTTGTCGAGGATCTGCTGCGGCGTGCCCTGGGCGACGATGCGCCCGCCATGGATGCCGGCGCCGGGGCCGACATCGACGACGTAATCGGCGGTAAGGATCGCGTCCTCGTCATGCTCGACGACGATGACGGTGTTGCCGAGGTCTCTCAATCTCCGCAAGGTGCCGAGCAGCCGCTCATTGTCGCGCTGGTGCAGGCCGATCGAGGGCTCGTCCAGCACATAGAGCACGCCGGTGAGGCCCGACCCGATCTGGCTGGCGAGCCGGATGCGCTGGCTCTCGCCGCCCGAGAGCGTGCCCGAGGCGCGGGCCAGCGTCAGGTATTCGAGACCGACATCGAGCAGGAAGGTCAGCCGGTCGCGGATCTCCTTGAGGATGCGCGGGGCGATCTCGTTCTGCTTCTGGGAGAGCCGCAAGGGCAGGCGCGAGACCCAGTCGAGCGCGTCCTTGACCGAGAGCCGCGAGATCTCGCCGATATGGCAGCCGTCGATCTTGACCGCGAGCGCCTCGGGCTTGAGGCGGAAGCCCTGGCAGGCCTTGCAGGGCGTCTCGGACATGAAGCGGCCGATCTCCTCGCGGGCCCAGTCCGACTCCGTCTCCTTCCAGCGCCGCTCCATATTGGTGATGACGCCCTCGAAGGGCTTCCTCACCTCATAGGCGCGCAGCCCGTCGTTGTAGGCCATGCGGACGGGCTCGGCGCCGGTGCCGTAGAGGATCGAGATCTTGGCGCTGTCGGGAAGCTCGGCCCAGGGCTTGGTCATCGAGAAGCCGAGATGGCGCGACAGCGCCTCCAGCGTCTGGCCGTAATAGGGCGAGGTCGATTTGGCCCAGGGGGCGATGGCGCCCTTCTTCAGGCTGAGGGATGAGTCCGGGACGATCATGTCCGGGTCGATGCGCATCTCGTGGCCGAGACCATCGCAGGCCGGGCAGGCGCCGAAGGGGTTGTTGAAGGAGAACAGGCGCGGCTCGATCTCGGGAATCGTGAAGCCGGAGACCGGGCAGGCGAATTTCGAGGAGAAGACGATGCGGCGCGGCGAGCCGTCCTCCTCCTTCTCGTCGGCATATTCGAAGACGGCGATGCCGTCGGTGAGGTCGAGCGCCTGCTCCAGCGAGTCGGCGAGCCGGGCGCCGAGATCGGGCCTGATCACAAGGCGATCGACGACGACGTCGATGTCGTGCTTGAACTTCTTGTCGAGCGCGGGCGCATCGGGAATCTCGACGAACTCGCCATTGATCTTGACGCGCTGGAAGCCGCGCTTGAGCCACTCCGCCATCTCCTTGCGGAACTCGCCCTTGCGGCCGCGCACCACGGGGGCGAGCAGATAGCCGCGGGTCTTCTCCGGCAGCTCGGTGAGCCGGTCGACCATCTGCTGCACGGTTTGGCTCTCGATCGGCAGGCCGGTCGCGGGCGAATAGGGCACGCCGGCGCGCGCCCAGAGCAGGCGCATATAGTCGTGGATCTCGGTGACGGTGCCGACGGTGGAGCGCGGGTTCTTCGAGGTCGTCTTCTGCTCGATCGAGATCGCCGGCGAGAGCCCGTCGATCTGGTCGACATCGGGCTTGCTCATCATCTCCAGGAACTGGCGGGCATAGGCCGAGAGGCTCTCGACATAGCGGCGTTGGCCTTCCGCATAGATCGTGTCGAAGGCGAGCGAGGATTTGCCGGAGCCCGACAGGCCGGTGAAGACGACGAGCTTGTCGCGCGGAATCGCGAGGTCGACGTTCTTGAGATTGTGCTCGCGGGCGCCGCGCACGGTGATCATGCGCGAGTCGGTGCGGCGGGCCTCGTCGAACATCGCCTCCAGCGACGCGGCCTGGTCGGCGAGCGAGGTCTTGTTGCCGACGGGGGCGGTACGGGAGCCGGACGCGGATGTGCCGCCGGTGGAAGGTTTGCGAGCCATGGGGGCGTCCGGTCAGGGATGAAGCGTAGAGATAGGGCAAAAGCCGCGCCACACCAGCCCATGGGGCGGGCGGCGGCGTTGTCTATCACGCAAGCCGCCAGCGGCGCGTCGTCGCGGCGCGGCGATGCTGACAGGGTATGGCAGGAGCGGGGAGGGTCGACGAGGAGCGCAGGCCTCATCCTGAGGCGCCGCGGAACGCGGCATCTCGACGGATGCTCCAGATGTCTGCGGAGCCTCCTGGAGCCTCCTTCGAGACGCGCTCCTGCGGAGCGCTCCTCAGGATGAGGGCCCGGAGCGGGACGCGCGAAGCGCTTCAGGCCGTCGCCGCGCCGAGATAGGCCACCGCCGCATCGACGCCGCCCGAGCCATGGGGGATGCCCTTGGCCTGCAGCGCCATCTCGACGACGCCGAGCGTGCCCAGCACCATCGGCGCGTTGACATGGCCCATATGGGCGATGCGGAAGGCCTTGCCGCTGAGTTCGCCGATGCCGAGGCCGAGCGAGACGCCGCCGATGTCGCGGGCGAAGTCGGTGATCACGCTCGACTCGACGCCCTGGACCAGGATCGGCGTCACCGAGGGGGCGCGCTGGAGCGGATCGGTGATGTTGAAGGTCACGGCCTGGCCCTCGGCCCAGCGCGAGACGGCGGCATGGGTCGCGCCGGCGAGCAGGCGGTGGCGCTCCCAGACGGCCTCGAGCCCTTCCTCGAAGATCATGTCGAGCGCCGCGCGCAGCCCGAAGAGCAGATGCTCCGGCGCCGTGCCGCAGTGCTTCATATAGGCGAGCGTGTTCATCCGGAACGACCAGTCCCAGTAGAGCGTCTTCATCGTCGCGGTCTGGTGCGCGGCGATCGCCTTGGCGTTGGCGGCGACGAAGGCCAGCCCCGGCGAGGTCATCAGCCCCTTCTGCGAGGCCGACATGGCGATGTCGACGCCCCAGGCGTCCATCTCGAAGGGCATGCAGCCGACGGAGGCCACGCCATCGACCATGAACAGGGCCGGGTGGCCGGCTGCATCGATGGCGCGGCGCACGGCCGGGACGTCGTTGACGACGCCGGAAGCGGTGTCGATCTGCACCATCAGCACGGCCTTGATGGCGTGCCCGTCATCGGCGCGCAGTCTGGCCTCGACGGCGGCGGGGTCGATCGCGGCGCGCCAGCTCCCCGGCAGCACCTCGACATCGGCGCCCATGAAGGCCGCCATCTCGCCCCAGCCGATGGCGAAGCGCCCGCTCGCCAGCACCAGCACCTTGTCGCCGCGCGACAGCACGTTGGTCAGCGCCGCCTCCCAGCCGCCATGGCCATTGGCGGCGTAGACGAAGGTTTCGCCCGTCGTCCGGAAGACGCGCTTGAGATCGGCGAGGATGGACTCGGTGAGATCGATGATCGTCCGCGAGGCGAGTTCCTCGGCCGGGCGCATCATCGCCTGCAGCACGCGGTCGGGAATATTGGTCGGCCCCGGCATCGCGAGGATGTGCCGGCCGTTGGCGACGCTCATCTGACGGGAATCCTGTGTGGAGGCGGGGTGCCGAAGGGTGAAGACGCTGTCGCATAGCGACAGTGCCGGGTCACAAGCAAGAGCCGTGCACGCCGCAGGGTCATGCTGTTGCCGCCGATGGGCACGCATGGCGCCCCTGTCAATATTTCGCTGGCTTGGGAGCCGGCGCCGGTTCAATGGCTCGATGCTCTGGCCTGGATCGAACCGGATACCCCTCGGACATGACCGCCACCACGCCCCCCGCCCGCATCGCCCAGGCTGCCGCCATGCCGGTGCTGATCGCGCTCAGCGCGACGCATCTGCTCAACGACATGATGCAGTCGCTGATCCCGGCGATCTACCCGATCATCAAGGTGGCCTATGGCCTCGATTTCGGGCAGATCGGCCTGATCACCCTGACCTTCCAGATCACGGCCTCGCTGTTCCAGCCCCTGGTCGGCGCCTATACCGACAAGAACCCGATGCCCTATTCGATGGTCGTCGGCATGGGTTTCACCCTGTTCGGGCTCATAGGCCTCGCCTATGCCGGCAGCTACCCGCTGCTGCTGTTGTCGGCGGGGTGCGTCGGGCTCGGCTCGTCGATCTTCCATCCCGAGGCGACGCGCATGGCGCGCAATGCGTCGGGCGGGCGGCACGGGCTGGCGCAGGGCATCTTCCAGGTTGGCGGCCAGACGGGCGGGGCGCTGGGGCCGCTGCTCGCCGCCTTCATCGTCGTGCCGCGCGGCCAGGCCAGCCTGGCCTGGTTCTCGGCCACGGCGCTGCTGGCGATGGTCCTGATGACCTGGACGGCGGGGCGCTATGCCCAGCTGCGGCGCCAGCAGCAGGCGGCCGCGCCCTCGGCCAAGGCGAAAGCCGCCGCGGCGCCCCCCGTGCGCTCGGCGGCGACGGTCGCCGTCGCGGTGACGATCTTGGTGATCCTGCTGTTCTCGAAGAACGCCTATTCGCAGAGCTTCAGCTCGTTCTACACCTTCTACCTGATCGGCAAGTTCGGGGTCAGCGTGCAGACCTCGCAGATCATGCTGTTCCTGTTCCTCGGCTCCTCGGCGGCCGGCGCGATCTTCGGCGGCATCCTCGGCGACCGGATCGGCCGCAACAAGATCATCTGGTTCTCGATCCTTGGGGCGCTGCCGTTCACGCTGATCCTGCCCTTCGCGGACCTGTTCTGGACCGGCGTGCTGACGATCATGATCAACCTGATCATGTCGAGCGCTTTCGCCGCGATCCTGGTCTACGCGATGGAGCTGATGCCGGGCCGGATCGGCCTCGTCGGCGGGCTGTTCTACGGTCTGTCCTTCGGGCTGGGCGGGATCGCGGCGGCGCTGCTCGGCGAACTGGCGGACCGCATCGGCATCGCCTCGGTCTATGCGATCTGCTCCTTCCTCCCGGCGATCGGCCTGCTCGCCTGGTTCCTGCCCCGTCTCGACTCCGACGGAGCGCCGGCCCCCGGGCACTGAAGCGGGTGCGGATTGATCTGCCCCAATGCGCGCGGCGGCGGCCTCGCTAGGCTGACCCCCAAAAGCCAAGCCCCGGCCGCGTGCCGGAGGCGCGAGCGGGGGAGAGGCCATGGACGAGATCCAGAGCGAGACCAGAGCGGCGGAGCCGCGCCGGCCCGACCCGGTGGTGCGCCGCATCGGCGTGCATGAAGTGGTCGAGGCCTTTGTCGCCGGTCTCAGGGATTTCCAGGCGGCGCCGCTGTTCGGGCTGTTCTTCGGCGGAATCTATGCGCTGGGCGGGCTGTCGATCCTGCTGTCGCTGACGCGCTTCGGCATGCCCTATCTCGCCTATCCGCTCGCGGCGGGCTTCGTGCTGATCGGCCCCTTCGTGGCGGTGGGGCTCTACGAGGTGTCGCGGCGGCGCGAGGCGGGCGAGACGCTCGCCTGGGGCCAGGTGCTCGGCGTCGTCTTCGCGCAGGGCCAGCGGGAGATGGGCTGGATGGCCTTCGTCACGCTCTTCGTGATGATGATGTGGCTCTACCAGGTGCGGCTGCTGCTGGCGCTGTTCCTCGGCTTCCAGTCCTTCGCCAGCTTCGCCGGCTTCCTGACCGTGATCACCACGACGCCGGAGGGGCTGATGTTCCTGGCGGTGGGCAACCTCGTCGGCGCCGTGCTGGCGGCGACCCTGTTCTCGCTGACGGTGATCTCCTTTCCGCTGCTGCTCGACCGCGAGGTCGATTTCATCACGGCCATGATCACCAGCGTGCGGGCCGTGGCGACCAATCCGCTGCCGATGCTGGGCTTTGCGGCGGCGATCGCGGCTCTGTCCTTCGTGGCGATGCTGCCGCTCTTCCTCGGGCTCGTCGTGCTCCTGCCGGTGCTCGGCCATGCGACCTGGCATCTCTATCGGCGGGTGGTCGAGCCGGCGGCCTGAGCCGGGCGCCTGCTGTCATGACGCGTCGCAGGCTTCCTGTCAGTCTCCTCGCCAAGGAGGACCGATCATGGACGAACTGCGACCCTATCGCGCGATGGCTTTCAACAACCTCTGGGCCAATCACCGGCTGCTGACCGCCTGTGCGGCGCTCTCGCGGGCCGAGTGGGTGGCGCCGCGCACCGGGTTCTTCCCGAGCCTGCGGGCGACGCTGAACCACATCCTGATCATCGACCATTTCTATGTCGACGCGATGGAGGGCGGCACGCTCGGCCCCGCCGCCTGGGCGAACCGCGAGCCCTGTGCGACCCTGCCCGAGCTTCAGGCTGCGCAGGAGGCGATGGACCGGCGGCTGATCGCGGTGGTCGAGGCGGCGGTGGGTGAGGAGCCGGACAAGGGCGGGCTGGCGCGGATCGTCAGCGTGCATCGCGGCGCCCGCATCCAGCGCGAGCGGCTCGACCGGTTGCTGCTGCATCTGTTCCAGCACCAGATCCATCATCGCGGCCAGGCCCATGCCATGCTCAGCGGCGCATCGGTGGCGCCGCCGCAGCTCGACGAGTTCTTCTCGGTGGGCGAGGCCGATCTGCGGGCTGGCGAGTTCGCGGCGCTGGGGCTGAGCGAGGCGCGGGTGTGGGGCGAGGGCGGCTGAAGTCCCTGACTGATCCTGCGGGGTGACGGCCCGGCGAAGAGGTGCCCGCCGAAATCAGGGGACAACCCCGCGAGGGGCCCTTGAACAAAACGGGAACATCGTTGATAGTGCGGCGGTCGGCCGGTAAGGTCCGGCTCCGGTCGTGGGCCGGTTTCGATGTGCGCAGGAAATGGAGCCTCTCATGGCTGGTAGCGTCAACAAGGTCATTCTGGTCGGCAATCTCGGGCGCGACCCGGAGGTCCGCCGCCTCGGCTCGGGCGAGCCGGTCGTCAATCTGCGCATCGCCACCTCGGAAACCTGGCGCGACAAGCAGTCGGGCGAGAAGAAGGAGCGCACCGAGTGGCACTCGGTCGTGATCTTCAACGAGAACCTCGCCAAGGTCGCCGAGCAGTATCTGAAGAAGGGCTCGAAGATCTATATCGAGGGCCAGCTCCAGACTCGCAAATGGCAGGACCAGTCGGGCGTCGAGAAATACACCACCGAAATCGTGCTGCAGCGCTATCGCGGCGAACTGACCATTCTCGACAGCCGCGGCCAGGGCGGCTCGGACGAGTATGGCGAGGGCGGCGGCATGATGGAGGATCGCTCCTCCGGCTCGTCCTTCGGCCGCTCGGGCCCGATGGGCGGCGGTGGCGGCGGTTCGCGCCAGCCGGCGATGGCCGGTGGTGGCGGCGGCGCCTCGCGCTCCTCCTCGAGCCATCTCGACGACGACATCCCGTTCTAGGACCTCGCGCGGTCCCGACCCTGCGCGACCTCCGGGCCCGGGCCTCACGGCCCGCCCGGATGGCGTCTGGTGGCGTCGGGACGTCGGCTCAGCGGCAGAAATCGGCGCAGCCGGCCTCCCAGAAGGGGGCGTCGGGGCGCCGCTCCGGCATCGAGGGGCGCGGCTTGGCGCCGGGCAGATCGGCCGGCGTTGGCGCGACCAGCTCCCACCAGCGATGGGCGCATTGCGAGCGGAAGGCCATCTGCTCCGCAATCGAGGTGTCCTGCTTCGCCAGTGCCGCATCGAGGGCGGCGCAGGCTTGGCGCAGCCTCGCGTCATGGCTGTCTGAGGGCTCGTTGGCATAGTCGTGGAAGGCGGCGGTGAAGGCCTCCATCTCCTGCGCGAGCTGCGGCCAGTCGTGCCGGTCGAGATTCCAGGCGTCCATCCATTCGCGCACCACGGTCTCGACGGCCTCCGCCTTCGGCCTGTCCTTCACCTTGCGCGCCGTCGTCAGCATGTGGCGCATCAGCTCGGCCCGCGCATGCACCTGCCGGGCGGCCAGGGCCGCTGCGCGCATCGCGGCGATGGCGGCGTCCGCCTCGGCGCGCAATTCCTCGACCAGATGGGGCATGGCGGATCCTCGACGGCGGTCAGGGCAGGGTGGCGAGGCGTTCGATCATCCGCTCGAACAGCGCTGTCGCCTCGACGGTGGCGACGACATGGGCGTTAGGTTCGCGCTTCAGCCGCCCGTTCCAGTCGATCGTCGTGCGTCCGCGCAGGGAGCCTGCGCCGGTCTCGATCTCGACGTGACAGTCGCGCCCCGCAAACAGCTCCGGCCAGAGCAGGAAGGCGATGACGCAGGGGTCGTGCATCGGATGCCCGGCCGTGCCGAGCCCGCCCGGGCGCGGGCGCGTCAGCATGCCATGGACGGCCCGGCCGCTGGCCGTGCCGAGCGCGCCGATCCGCGCGACCTGCTCAGGACTCGCTATCGCCTGCAGCGTGACGCCGAGCCCCATCATCACGATCGGCCGGCCACAACCGAAGACGATCGCCGCCGCATGGGGATCGACATGAACGTTGAACTCGGCCGCCGGCGTCATGTTGCCGAGCCCCAATGCCCCGCCCATCAGCACGATGCGCCTGATCCTGGGCAGGATGTCGGGCGCCAGGCGGAAGGCCAGCGCCAGATTGGTCAGAGGTCCCAGCGGGCACAGCGTGACGCCGTCTGCGGGCGCGGCGCGGCAGAGCGCGATGATCGCCTCGACCGCATGGCCGGCCGTGACGGTGCTCGCGGGCGGGGGCAGGTCGGCCCCGGCGAGCCCGTCGGGGCCGCAGACGAATTCGGCCGTCTCCAGCGGGAACAGCAGCGGCCCCTCGGCGCCGGCATGGACGGGGACGGCCGCCGCCGCGGCCCCGACGAGATCGCGGATGCGCAGGGCGTTGGCGGTGGTCTGCGCCACCGGGACATTGCCGGCGACGGTGGTGATGGCGCGCAGGTCGAGCCGCGCGCGCGACGCGAAGGCGAGCAGCAGCGCGACGGCATCGTCCTGGCCGGGGTCGGTGTCGATGAGGATGGCTTCGCGCATCGGCTCAGGCCGCCCTGGCGTTGCCGGCCATGATCAGATGGGCGATGTCGTCGGCCTTGAGATCGCCGATCGGCCGGTCGACATATTTGCGGCCCGCGCCCATGATCACGACGCGGTCGGCCAGTGCCACCACGTCGCGCATGTTGTGGCTGATCAGGATGACGGTGCGCCCGTCGGCCTTGAGCTTGCGGATCAGGTCGAGCACCAGCGCGCTTTCCTTGACGCCGAGCGCCGCCGTCGGCTCGTCCATGATAATGATCTCGGCATTCCAGCGCAGGGCGCGCGAGATCGCCACCGCCTGGCGCTGCCCGCCCGAGAGCCGCTCGACCGGGCGGGTCATGTCGGTGACGGCGGCCGAGAGCTGCGAGAGATAGCGCTGCGATTCCGCGATCATGCGCTTCTTGTCGAGCACGCGCAGGAAGGGCAGCAGCAGGGGCCTGGTCAGCTCCGAGCCCATGAACACGTTCTGGGCGACGGAGAGCCGCGGCGCAAGCGCCAGATCCTGGTAGATCGTGGCGACGCCATGCTCCAGCGCGTCATGCGGCGAGCCGAAGGCCACCGGCTGGCCGCGCATGCTGATCGACCCCGAGGTCGGCTCCTCGGCGCCCGAGATCACCTTGATCAGGCTCGACTTGCCGGCGCCGTTGTCGCCGCAGATCGCGACGACCTCGCCGGCGAAGATGTCGAGATCGACCTCGCGCACGGCGACGACGGGGCCGTAGGCCTTGCCGATGCCGCGCAGGGAGAGGAGGGGGGTGGGGTCGGTCATGATCTGTCCGTCCGGCTACGGTGCAACGCGGCGCCATTCTCGGGCGGAGCGCAGCTCCGACCCGAGAATCTCATGCCGAGAAGGCACTGGTTTCCGAAAAGCTCGGGTCTTCGCCCGAGCCTGACGCGCATGGGTTCACTTCAGGAACTGCTGGACGTTCGTCTTGTCGACCAGCACGGCCTCCGTGAAGAGATAGGGCCCGCTGGTGACGGTTTCCTTCGGCTTCTTCTCGACGACGATGGTCTGGATCGCGTCGACCGCCTGCTTGCCCATCGCCTCGAAGGGGATGGCCACGGTCGCCAGGAAGGTCGAGGCGGGGTCGGCGATGCGGGCATAGGTTTCCTTGCCGCCATCGACCGAGACGAGCGGGATCTGGCCCTTCTTGACGCCTTGGGCCTGCAGCAGATCGTCGATGATGTAAGCCTGGCCGTCGAACGAGGCCCAGATGCCGTTGATCTTGCCCTGGTTCTGCAGCAGCAGCGCCTGCATGCCGGCCCGGACGTCGTCGCGCCAGCTCTGGGTGCGCGCCATCGAGAACTTGCCGACCTCCTTCACCGCCTGGTTCTCGGCCAGCACCGCATCGAGGATGCGGCCGCGGATGCGCGAGGCGACGTTGAGGTCGAAGCGGGCGGTGACGATGTTGCCCTGGTAGCCGAGCTGGCCGAGCAGATAGAGCGCGGCATCCGCGCCGACCTTGTATTCATTGGTCTGGATGTCGAAGAGCGCATGCGGGCTCGACCCCGACTGCACGGTGATGACGGGGATCTTGGCGTCCTTGGCGGCCTTGAACTGGGCGTCGGCCTCGACCGGCTTGCCCATGGCGATGATGATGGCGTCGACCTTCTTGGCGATCAGCGCGTCGAACTGCTCGGCATGCTTGGGCAGTGCGCCCTCCGAGTTCAGCAGCGTCACGCCCCAGCCCTTGGCCTTGGCGGCGGCGGCGGCGGCGTTGGCGACGCGGGCATGCGTCTCCGACGAGAACTGGAAGCCGATGATCCCGACCTCGAAGGCCTGCGCCTGCGAACCCAGCGCGACCATCGCGACCGCGGCCAGCAGCATCTTCCTCAATCCGAACATGTGACCTCTCCCCTCGTTCTTGTGGTGGTTCTCAGACCTTGAAGGCCGCCTTCTTCATCGCGCTGGCCGAGAAGGCGACCGAGCCGATGATGATGACGCCGAGCACGATGTCCTGGATGTAATAGGGCGCGCCGAGCAGGACCAAGCCGTTGCCGAGCACCTTCAGCACCAGCGCCGCGAACACCGTCCCGGCGATGTTGGGCTTGCCGGGCTCGAACATGGTCATGCCCAGCAGCACGGCGGCGATGGCATAGAGCAGGTAGTCGCCCGCCATGTTGGGCGCCGCCGAGGACAGGTTGGCGGCGAGCAGCGCCGCCATCAGCCCGGCGAAGACGCCCGCCAGCAGCAGGCCGATGCGCTTCATCCGGGCGGTGGCGATGCCGGCGAGCCGCGCCGCCTCGTCCGCCTCGCCGGTGGCGACCATATGCGCGCCGGTGCGGGTCCATTTCACCAGGATCCAGGCGAAGAGCGTCGCGCCGGTCATCCAGAGCACGAGATTGGGAATGCCGAAGCTGTAGCCGCGCGCCAGCCCGGTGAAGCTCACCGGCCAGCGCCCGGTGAAGGCGACGCCCTGGGTGATCATGAAGGCCAGCCCCTTGGCGATGGCCGCCGTGCCCAGCGTCATGATCAGCGAGGGGATGCGCAGCACCGTGACGCCGTAGCCGTTCAGGCTGCCGAGCACGATGCCGACCGCGATGGCGGCCCCGAAGGCGACGGCGGGCGGGTATTGCGAATGCACCATCCAGCCGCAGACGACCGCCGCCAGGCTCGCCATCTCGGCGATCGAGAGATCGAGCTCGGCGACCGTGAAGGCGAGCGCGAAGCCCAGCGCCAGGATGGCGAGGAAGCTCGTGTCCTTCAGCACGTTGATGATGTTCATCGTGCTGGCGAAATTCGGCGCGAAGAGCAGGAAGAACAGGACCAGCGCGAGCCCGGCGATGGCCGTGCCGTAGCGCCCGATCACCTCGCGAACATCGAGCCCGCTCATCGCCTCAGGCCCCCTTCGCGATGGTCGAGATCGGGGAGAGGATCTCGATGCCGCCGGTGATCGGGATCAGCGCCCCGGTCACGAAGGCAGCCGAGGGCGAAAGCAGGAAGGCGATCACGGCAGCGACATCCTCAGGTCGTCCCAAACGTCCGAGCGGCGTGCGCAGGGCCGCACCGGCGACCAGCGCATCGAACTGCTGCGCGAAGCCGCCGCGTACCATAGGCGTATCGATGATGCCGGGCGCAACCGCATTCACGCGAATCCCATGCGGGCCGAGCTGCTGGGCCATGCCGTAGGTGAGGGTCGCGACGCCGCCCTTGGCCGAGCCATAGGCGAGATTGGCCCCGCCATTGGCATGGGCGATCGAGGAGATGTGGACGATGGCGCCGCCTTCGCCCTGGCCGATCATCCGGCGCGCGGCCGCCTTCGAGATGCGGAACACGGCAGAGAGGTTGATGTCGACGAGCCGGTCCCACTCGTCATCTTCCATCTCGACCATCGGGACGGGGCGCGAGGCGCCAGCCCCGGTCACGAGATGGTCGAGCCGGCCGAAGCGCTCGACCGCGAGATCGACGCAGGCCTGGGCGAGATCGCGCTCGCGGACATCGCCGGCCAGCGTCGCGACGCCAGTACCCTGTGCAGCAAGGTCGTTAGCCAGCGCATCGAGCCCGCTCTGGTCGAGCCCCGACAGCACCAGACGGTGGCCCTGTTGCGCCAGCAGCGCGGCGAGCGCGCCGCCGATGCCGCCCGAGGCGCCCGTGACGAGCGTGACCGGTCCCGCCATGGCTTCAGGCCGCCTTCCGGTTTTCATAGGCGCGCACCAGCGCCTGGGCGCGGCGCGGTTCGACCGGGTTCAGCGTCTGGCGGTCGTATTTGATCGAGGTGCCGACGATGAAGAGCTCGGCGACCTCCGCCAGCCGCGCGATGTTCTCCTCGGCCACGCCTGTGCCGACCGCGACGGGCGTGTCGGGCACCTGCCGGGCGACGCTCTCGATTACCGCGATGTCGGCCTGCTTGCCGGCGGCCGGGCCGCCGACGCAGACGATGTCGGCGAGCCCGATGAAGACCGCGCCCGAGGCCTTCTGCTCGACGGGGCGGGTGTCGAGGTTGATCGAGAAGCCCGGCGTGACGTTGCAGATGATCCGGATGTGCTCGGCGCCGAGATTGGCGCGCAGCCGTAGCGCCCTCGCGCCGTCCGGCGTCATCATGCCGATGTCGCCGACGAGTCCGCCGGTCAGGAAGGCGCGGACGAAGCGCCCGCCCGTGGCATGGGCCACCGCGATCGAGGCGGGCGGATCGATCAGCATGTTGACGCCATGCGGCAAGGTGGTCTGCGCCTGGCATTCGGCGATCACCTCGGTCATCGCGGCGACGACCTCGATCGGCATGTTCGCCTCATAGGGCATGTCGGATTCATTGGTGTAGAGCAGCGCATGGAAGCCGGCTTCCTCGAGAATCTTCGCCTCCTCCTTGGCCTGCCTGACGATCTTCCGCATGCCGCCGGCGCGGTCGTAGAGCGGGGTGCCGGGCAGGGCGAGGGTGTGGACGCAGCCGATGAGGAGATGGTCGCGGCCGAAATCGGTCTGGACGAGGGTCTTCATGGGCGGTCAGTCCTTGCTGGCGATCAGGGGCGCGGCGTGGATGCCGGGCAGGGCGCCGGCGCTGCGCGAGAGCGTGGCGAGGTCGGCGGAGAGGGGGGCGAGCGCCGCCTCGCTGCGCCGGTAGAGCGCATACAGCGCCTCATAGGCGGCCCGGCGCGAGGGCGCCGGGGTGAAACGCCGCGCCGGCCGCACCAGCGCCTCCTGGGCCTGCGCCAGCGAGGCGAAGCGGCCGAGCCCGGTCCAGGCGACGATCGCGGCGCCGAGCAGGCCTGGCTCCCCGGAGGCGCCGACGACCACGGGCCGCCCGCAGATATCCGCCTTGATCTGGCTCCAGACCGGATTGGCCGCTGCGCCGCCGCCGAAGCGGATCTCGCCGACGGCTGAGCCGAGTGCGGCTTCGGCCCGCTCCAGCACGATCCGGTTCAGGAAGGCGACGCCCTCCAGCACGGCATAGGCCAGGTCGGTCGCGCCATGCTGGCGGCCGAGCCCGAGGATCGCCCCGCGCAGGGCGGGATTCCAGTAGGGCACGCGCTCGCCCTGGAGATAGGGCAGGAACAGCAGCGGCTGCGGATGCCGGCGTCCGGCCAAGAGCGCGTCGATGCGCTGGCCGGTCGATCCCCGGTCCTGAGCATCCCGCGCCAGCAGCGAAAGCAGCCAGGAGACGGTGTCGGCGCCGTTCTGGCTCGGCCCGCCGATCTGCCAGAGGCCACGCCAGTCGACCGTCAGCAGGCCCTCGGCCTCGACCGGCTCCAGACCGACGGCGCCCAGCACCTCCGTGGTGCCGGAGATGTTGTAGGCATAGCCCGGCCGCAGCGCGCCGAGGCCCGCCACCGCGACCCAGGTGTCGCTGGACGAGCAGAACACGGGCAGGCCGGCCAGCCGGTCGAGCGGCGCGGGCAGGCCGGGCTGCACGGGCCCGACCGGGTCGCAGGGCTCCAGCATGGGCGGCAGGAGGCCGGCGGCAAGCCCGATCGCGGCGAAGGGATCGACGCCACCGACCACCTCGCGGGAGGCCAGCAGCCGCGCCATCGAGACGGGGTCGCCGGCCTGGCGGCTGGTCAGGCGGGCGTTGAGGTAGTCCTTGGGCTCGAGCACGCAGGCGAGCGCCCGGAAGCAGGCCTCCTCCTCCTCCCGCAGCCAGGCGAGCCGCGCCAGCGGGTGAAAGGCGTTGATGCGCTGCGCCTCGGGATGGTCGCCCAGCCGCTCGCGCAGCCGCCCTGCGGCAGCCTCCGAGCGCGTGTCCTTCCAGGTCATGGCCGGGCGCAGCTGGCGCCCGTCGCGACCGAGGAAAACCTGCGTGCGGGTGACGCCGCAGATCGCGATGGCCTCGGTCTGGCCAAACAGGTCCGGCTCGGCCTGCGCGAGCTGTCCGGCCGCCTCGACGAGGATGCGCCACCAGGCGGTCGCGTCGATCTCCGACCAGCCCATACGGTCGATCGCGGTCGGGCCGAGGATCATGGCCTGTGCGCGGGTCGTGCCGGTTTCGTCGATCAGCGCGGCACGGAAACTGGTGCCGCCGAGATCGCAGGCGAGGACGACGCTCATGCGGTGGCTCCCGGGGCCGCGTCCGTGACGTCGCGATGGATGGTGAAGCGGTAGATGTCGCCGCGGATCAGGTTGTCGCTGACCTCGACCACCGCGCCATCCGCGTCCCGCGCCACGCGCTGGGACCGAAACACCGCCGTGCCCGGCGCGATCGCCAGCGGGCCGGCCTCCTCGGCGCTGACGGACCAGGGCTCCAGCGTCTCCTCGACCGTGGCGACCTGCACCCCGCGGCACTCGGCGAGATAGCGATAGAGCGAGGCGTTCTCGAGATCGGCGTCGCGCGTCTCGCCCAGCGTCGCGAGCCCGAGGCGCGAGCGCTGCAGCACGGCGGGCTGATCGTCGAGGCCGCGCAGGCGAGTGAGGTCGACGAGGCCGGCGGCGGCAGCCGGCCCAAACAGCGCCGCCTCGTCGGCGGTGGCCGGGCGGGCGCGGAGCGACAGCACGCGCGTGGTCGGCACGCGGCCGGCCATGCGCGCCTCGGTGTGGAAATCGACGAGGCTGCCGAGATGCTTGGCGATGTGGCGGGGACGGTAGAAGGTGCCCTGGCCCTGGCGGCGCTCGATCAGCCCGCGCTCCTGGAGCTGCTTCAGCGCGGCGCGGATGGTGGTACGGCTGGCGCCGTAGCGCTCGCAGAGGTCATGCTCGGAGGGCACCGCACGGGCGCCGCCGCCGCCGGCCGCGAGGCCGCGTTCGAGGCTTTCGGCGATTTCCTGGTAGCGGATCACGCGCGCATCCCGGATGAGGAGGCCTCATGAAAGATACAAATCCAATACAAGTCAAGCCGGGTTCGACACGCATGCCATGCGAACAGGGCAGGGCGCCGATGCCCGTCTCCGCGCTTGCCGGCGCGGGCGCTCGCGGCCAAGGTTCGCGCATCATGAGAACGCCCGATCCCGTCTCCGCCCTCTCCGTCTGGCTCGCTTTGGAGAGCCCCACCCATCACGCCCCCGGCGTCAACGGCATGATGGATCTCGTCGCCGCCGAGGTCGCAGGCCTGCCGATCGCGGTCGAGCGGATTCCCGGCCGCGACGGGCTCGGCGACAGCCTGATCCTGCGGGCGGGCCGCGCCACGGGCGAGGCCGGCCTCGCCGTGATGTCGCATCTCGACACCGTCCATCCCGTCGGCACGAGTACGCGCGACCTGCCCGTGCGGGTCGAGGGCGACCGGCTCTATGGGCCCGGGGTCTACGACATGAAGGGCGGGGCTTATCTCGCGCTGCAGGCCTTCAAGCAGGTCGCGCTGGCGGGCAGCGCGAAGCGGCCCCTGGTGTTCCTGTTCACGCCCGACGAGGAGATCGGCTCGCCGACCACGCGCGGGCTGATCGAGGAGATCGGCCGGGCCTCGGCCGCCGTCCTCGTCACCGAGCCGGCGCGCGAGGGCGGCAAGATCGTCACGGCGCGGAAAGGTGTGGGGCGCTTCGAGGTCAAGCTCGAGGGGCGCCCGGCGCATTCCGGCGCGCGCCACGCGGATGGCCGCAGCGCGATCCGCGAAGCCGCCCACCAGATCCTCGCCATCGAGGGGCTGACCGATTACGCCCGCGGCGTCACCACCACGGTGGCGCTGATGGGCGGCGGCACGGCGGCCAATGTCATTCCGCAGCATGCCTGGTTCAGCGTCGATCTGCGCGTCGCCACGGCCGCCGATGGCGCCGCGCTGGAGAGCCAGATCCTCGGCCTCGTGCCCAAGGACCCGGACGTCCGCATCAGCGTGACCGGCGGGATGAACCGGCCGCCCTATGAGAAATCCCCCGAAGGCGCGGCGCTGTTCGAGACGGCGCGGGCCATCGCGGCCGGCATCGGATTCGATCTGCAGGACTGCCCGATGACGGGCGGTGGCTCCGACGGCAACTTCACCGCCGCGCTCGGCGTGCCGACCCTGGACGGGCTCGGCATCGACGGCGAGGGCGCCCATACGCTGTCGGAATACGCGCTGATCTCGTCGATCGCGCCCCGGCAGGCGCTGATCAAGGGGCTGCTGGAGACGGTGTGAGCGCGGTAGCGCCGCAAGCCGGGCCGTCCCGCAGGCGTCACATCGGCCGTCATTCCTGACAAGCGGCGAAGCCGCGCTGATCCGGAATCCATCGTAGAACCAAGACCTTGGTTCGTTTTGCTCCACGATGGATCCCGGCGCTCTGTTTCGCTGCGGCCGGGATGACACGCGTCCCCGGAACAACTCGAACCTCAATGAAAAAGGGGCTGCATCGCTGCAGCCCCTTTCGTGTTTTCGCTGGCAGCGAAGCGCTTACGCTTCGCTCGCGCCCTCCGGCGCCGGGCCAGCCTCGGCCTCGCCATCCTCGCTGTCGCCCTCGTCGCCGATGCGCTCGACCGAGACGACCTTCTCGCTGGCGTCGGTGTTGAACACCGTCACGCCCTGCGTCGAACGGCCGGCAATGCGGATGCGGTTGCCCGGGCCGGCATCGACGGGGACGCGGATGACCTGGCCGCCATCGGTGACCAGCATGATCTGGTCGCGGTCCTCGACCGGGAAGGAGGCGATCAGCTTGCCGTTGCGGTCGTTGACGACCATGGCGACGATGCCCTTGCCGCCGCGGCCGGTGACCCGGTACTCGAAGGAGGAGCTGCGCTTGCCGTAGCCCTTCTCCGACACCGTCAGGATGAACTGCTCGGCGAGCTGCATCTCCAGCCGCTTGGCGCCGAGCTCGACCTCGCCGGCCGCCTCCTCGCCATCGCCATTGGCCGGTGCCTCCGCCGCATCCTCGGCCTCGCCATTGAGGGCGCGGCGTTGGGCGGCGGCGTCCTTGAGATAGGTGGCGCGCTCCTCCGGCGTGGCGTCGAGATGCTTCAGGATGGCGAGCGAGATCACCTCGTCACCCTTGCCGAGCGTGATGCCGCGCACTCCGGTGGAATCGCGGCCCTTGAACACGCGGACCTCGGTGACCTCGAAGCGGATGCACTGGCCGGCCGAGGTGGTCAGCAGCACGTCGTCGTTCTCGGTGCAGATCTGCACGTCGACGATGTGGTCGCCCTCGTCGAGCTTCATCGCGATCTTGCCGGCGCGGTTGACGTTGACGAAGTCCGACAGCTTGTTGCGCCGGACGCCGCCGGACGCGGTGGCGAACATCACGTCGAGCGTGTCCCAGCTCGCCTCGTCCTCCGGCAGCGGCATGATCGTGGTGATGCGCTCGTTTTTATCGAGCGGCAGCATGTTGACCAGCGCCTTGCCCTTGGCGTTCGGCGCCGCCAGCGGCAGGCGCCAGACCTTTTCCTTGTAGACCTGGCCCTCGGAGGAGAAGAACAGCACCGGCGTGTGGGTGTTGGCGACGAAGAGGCGGGCGACGAAATCCTCGTCGCGGGTCGCCATGCCGGAGCGACCCTTGCCGCCGCGCTTCTGCGCCCGGTAGGTCGAGAGCGGCACGCGCTTGATGTAGCCGGCATGGGACACGGTGACGACCATGTCCTCGCGGGCGATCAGGTCCTCGTCGTCGAGGTCGGAGCCCCAGTCCTGGATCACGGTGCGGCGCGGCGTGGCGAAGGCGGCCTTCACCTCGGCGAGCTCGCCCTTGATGATGTCCTGGATGCGGGCGCGCGAGCGCAGGATGTCGAGATAATCGGCGATCTCGGTGGCGAGCTTCTGCAGCTCGTCGCCGATCTCGTCGCGGCCCAGAGCCGTCAGGCGGGCGAGGCGCAGCTCGAGGATCGCCTTGGCCTGGGCGTCCGACAGGCGGTAGGTGCCGTCGGCGTTGATCGGGTGGCGCGGATCGTCGACCAGCGCGATCAGCGGGGCGATGTCCTCGGCCGGCCAGTCGCGGTCCATCAGCGAGGCATGGGCGACGGCGGGCGTCGGCGCGGTGCGGATCAGGCGGATGACCTCGTCGATGTTGGCCACGGCCGTCGCCAGGCCGCACAGCACATGGGCGCGCTCGCGGGCCTTGTTGAGCAGGAAGCGCGTGCGCCGGGAGACGACCTCCTCGCGGAACTCGACGAAGGCGACGATGAAGTCGCGCAGGTTGAGCACCTCGGGCCGGCCGCCATTGAGCGCGACGAAGTTGCAGCCGAAGGAGGTCTGCAGCTGGGTGAAGCGGTAGAGCTGGTTCAGCACGACATCGGCCAGCGCGTCGCGCTTGATCTCGATGACGACGCGCACGCCCTCGCGGCTGGATTCGTCGCGCAGGTCGGAGATGCCCTCGATGCGCTTCTCGCGCACCATGTCGGCGATCTTCTCGACCATCGAGGCCTTGTTCACCTGGTAGGGCACCTCGGTGACGATGATCGCCTCGCGCTCCTTGCGCAGCTCCTCGATATGCGTCTTCGAGCGCATCACGATCGAGCCGCGGCCGGTGTGGTAGGCGGCGTGGATGCCGCTGCGGCCCATGATCGAGGCGCCGGTCGGGAAGTCGGGGCCGGGCACGATCTCGATCAGCTCGTCGATCGTGATCTCGGGGTTGTCGATCAGCGCGACGCAGGCGTCGATGACCTCGCCGAGATTGTGCGGCGGGATGTTGGTGGCCATGCCGACAGCGATGCCGCCGGCGCCGTTGACGAGGAGGTTCGGATAGCGCGCCGGCAGGACGGTCGGCTCATGCTCCTTGCCGTCATAGTTCGGCTGGAAGTTGACCGTGTCGAGGTCGAGATCCTCGAGCAGCGGCATCGCCGCCTTGTCGAGCCTGGCTTCGGTGTAGCGATCGGCCGCCGGGCTATCGCCGTCCATCGAGCCGAAATTGCCCTGGCCGTCGATCAGCGGCAGGCGCAGCGAGAAATCCTGCGCCATGCGGACCAGCGCGTCATAGACCGCGAGATTGCCGTGCGGATGGTACTTACCCATCGTGTCGCCGACGATGCGGGCGCATTTGGTGTAGGGCCGGTCGGGCAGGTTCTTGTTCTCGTGCATCGAGAACAAGATGCGCCGGTGCACCGGCTTGAGGCCGTCGCGGACGTCGGGCAGAGCGCGGCTCACGATCACGCTCATGGCGTAATCGAGATAGCTCTTCTTCATCTCGTCGGTGATGGCGATCGGCTTGATCTCGCCGCCGAACTGCGGCTCGCCCGGGCGCTTGTCGTCTGTGTCGTCGCTCAAGGGATGGGGTCCCGATTCCGGTTGTTTTTCAAGCTTCTGGCTAGCCGATTCCGCCGGTTTAGGCCAGCCGCGCCGCCGGCTTTTCGGTGGAAAATTAAGTCAATGAAATCAGTTGCTTGAGTGTCATTTCGGAATCCCCTACCGATGCCCTCCACATTGCCGCCTTGATTGAGCGTCGGCGCGGCTCGATTTGGCCTCCGTCCGATGTGCCGGAGACTTGTCAGTTGCTCCAACCCTCATCCTGAGGAGGGCGCTTCAGCGACCGTCTCGAAGGATGGTTCAGGGGTCTCTGAGCCTCCGGGAGCATCCTTCGAGACGCGGCTGCGCAGTTCCTCAGGATGAGGGCCGAGCGCGGGCCGCCGCTCATCCGCCCCCCGGCTCTTCCTGTGCCGCGCGCGGCGTGGTCAAATCACCGCCATGCAACTGGACTTCCTCACCTCTGCGCTCGTCACCCTGCTCGTGACGCTCGACCCGCCGGGTCTGGCGCCGATCTTCCTGTCGCTGACGCAGGGCATGTCGGTGGCCGAGCGCCGGCAGGTGGCGATCCGCGCCTGCATCATCGCCTTCGGCATCCTCGCTTTCTTCGGGGTCGCGGGAGATATCGTGCTGAAGGCGCTGGGCGTTTCGCTGCCGGCCTTCCGCATCGCCGGCGGTCTGCTGCTGTTCTGGATCGCCTTCGAGATGGTGTTCGAGCGGCGCACCGAGCGCAAGCAGCAGACCGCGACCACCGCGATCACCCAGGATCACATCCGCAACGTCGCCGCCTTCCCGCTGGCGATCCCGCTGATGGCGGGGCCGGGCGCGCTGACCGCGATCATCCTGCTCGCGGGGCGGGCGGAGGGAGACCCGTTGCGGCTGGCGGCGCTGGCGATCATCTGCGGGCTGGTGATCCTCTCCTGCCTCGTCGTCTTCCTGCTGGCGACGCCGCTCGCCCGCCTGCTCGGCATCACCGGCAACATCGTCCTGACCCGCCTGCTCGGCGTCATCCTCGCGGCGCTGGCGGTGCAGTTCGTGATCGACGGGGTGCGGGCGGTGGTCCGGGCGGGGTAGGGGGCCTGAGAAAGGCGGGAGCTAGTCGCTGTCCGGGGGCCATTGCCGGGCGGCGTGCAACCCCCTCAGGATGCGGATGGTGGCGCCACCGGTAGCATAGACGACGACGTAGTTCGGCCCGACGCTCATTTCGCGGGTGCCTTCAACGCGCCCGGGGCGAAATCGGTCGGGGAATGCGATCAGCTTCGCCACTCTCGCTTCGATCTCGTCCTTCAGCCGCTGAGCAGCATCCGGGTTGTCGTCGGCGATGTAACCGACGATCGACATCAGGTCATCGCGCGCAACGGGAAGCCATTCAGGCCCTGGCAAGACGCTTCCTGTCGATCAGCGCTTGAACATCGTCCATGACCTGATCATGCGACAGGCCAGGCGCCGGGTCGGCCAGGGCCTCGCGAACCTTGGCCCGAAACCAGAGGTCATGCGCCTCCGGATCGACGGCCAGCCCTGCCGGCAGGCCGCCTTCCTTCACCACGCGGGTCAGCAGGATCCGGACTGCATCAGAAACGGACAGACCGAAACCTGCGAGCGTTTCCGTGGCCTCGGCCTTGAGCTGATCGTCGATTCGGACATGCAACATCGAGGTTCGTGCGGCCACCGTCTGTGCTCCCATCAGGACCCCACCAAGCATGTCTCTCAATTGAGAGACATGCAAGTTGTGCTGAAGAGTGCTGTGGTCGGGAGTGAGGCTACTTCTCCAGGAACGCCCGGATCGCGCCCTCCGCCTGCTTCATCGAGATGACGCCGTCGAGATGGCCGCGCGAGCCCTGGATGTGGACATGGCTGAGGTCGACGCCGCCCTTCTTCAGCGTGTCGGCGGTGCGGTCGACCATGTCGGCGGTGAAGACGAGGTCCCTGGGCTGGGTGATCAGCAGGACCGGCGCCTTGATCTTCGTGGCGGCGTCGGCGATCGAGGTGCCGCCGGCCGCGAAGAGCTGGTTGGCCTTGACCAGATAGAGGAAATGGTTGGCGTCGGAGACCTTGGCGCGGGCCTCGCCGGCATTGTCGAGGATGCTCTGGACCTGGAATTTGCTGCCGAGCGACTTCGCCGGGTCCTCGCCCTCCCTGGCCGGGCGGCGGCCGAAGGTGGCGTTGGCCCAGTCGGCATGGTTGGCCTGCAGGGTCACCACGGTCAGGGCCTTGGCGAGGCCGGCATGGGGCGGCGTCCTGCCGTAATAGTCGCCCTTGTTCCAGTTGGGGTCGACCAGGATCGGCGCGGCCCAGACGTCGAGCCAGGCGATCAGCTGCGCATCGGCCTCGCCGGCGCCGATCACCGGCATCGCCTTGGCGACCATCTCGGGGTAGCGCGCCGCCCATTCGAAGGTCTGGAGCGAGCCCATCGAGGGGCCGGCGACCAACGCCAGGCGCTTGATGCCGAGGCTCTCGACCAGGGCCTTCTGGACAGCGACGAAGTCGGCGATGGTCACGACCGGAAAGTCGAGCGCATAGGGCTTGCCGGTGTCGGGGTCGATCGAGGCCGGGCCGGTGGTGGTGGTCTTCGGATCGCCGGTGTTGAGGTTCACCAGCGTGTCGGACGAGAGGACGAAATACTTGTTGGTGTCGATCGCCTTGCCCGGGCCGATGATCGCGTCCCAATAGCCGGGCGCGGCATCCGTGGCCGCGTATTTGCCGGCGGCGTGCGAGTTGCCCGAGAAGAAGTGGCAGATCAGCACGGCGTTCGACCTGTCGGCGTTGAGCGTGCCGTAGCTCTCCCAGCCGACCTTGACGTCCTTGAGGGTGCGCCCGCTTTGCGTGGTGTAGCTTGGCAGGGTGAAGACCTTCTTCTCGGTCATCAGCTCCTGGGCCGCCGCCGGGGCGCCGCCGTTCAAGAGATCCATCGCCACCCATCCCAAAAGGCCTGCCGTGGCCGCGATCCAGTGTTTCATCGTCCGCTCTCCCGTCGCCGTCCCGGTCGGCCGTCACGCGGCCTTGCCGCATCCAAGCGCAAGGCGGCCGGCGACGGAAGGGCAAATGCGAGGCGTCAGCGCGAGGGCGCTGGCTCGGCCTCGCCGGCTGCCGCGGGCCGCAGCAGCGACTCGGCCTGGAGGTCGAAGGCGGGCGCCGCGAGCGGGCCCTTCAGGCGGAAGGGCAGCCGCAGCGGGCCGGTGGCGGGCTGCAGCAGCGCCGCCATGTCGAGCTGCGCATCGGCGAGGCCGGCCGTGCCGACGAGGGTCAGGCGGTAGCCCTGGCCGCTCATCTGCGCGTCGGCGAGGGTGAGCACGCCGTTGGCGATGGTGGCGGTGGCACCGGCGCTCTCGAACGCCGTCTTGCCCTGGCGCCAGTCGCGCAGGGCGAGCCCGGGATTGCGCTCGGCGCGGCGCATCAGCTCCGCGAAGGCGAAGCCCGACAGCTCGCCCTGGCGCAGGCTCAGGCTGCCCTTGCCGCTCAGCGAGGCGACGAGATCCGGCAGGGTGTGGCCGAGCCCGTCGAGGGCGAACTGGAGCGCGGCGGTGCCGCTCAGCCGCGCCAGCGGCGGCAGATCGGCGCCGGCGCGGCCGAGATTGAGCCGGTCGAGCCCGCCGGTGAGCTTGACGTCGACGCCGGCCGGGGTCGTGGTCGCCAGCAGGCGCCCCTTGAGGCTGCCGCCATAGGCGCTGGCGCGGCCGATCCCGGCCTCGAAGCGCCCCTTCTTGACCAGCAGATAGGTCGCGACATCGGTGAGCCTGGCGCCGTCCAGCCGCGCGGTCTCGACCGAGATGCGCAGATCGAGATCCTGCGCGGTCCAGGCTTCGAAGGGCAGGGGGGCGGCATCGGGCGCGAGCGAGGCGGAGGGCCAGGCGACCCGCCCGAGCAGACGCCCGACATCCAGCGTCGCACCCGCCAGTGTGCCCGAGAGCGCGGTCCGCCCCGCCGCCGTCGCGAGGTTGAGCGCCCCGTCGAGGCGGTCGCCGTCGAGGCGCAGGACGACATTGCTGAGGGCGGTGTCGTGGGGCCGCACGCGCAGATCGGCGCTGAGCGAGAGCGGCCCGATCGCGCTCGCCAGGCGCGGCGCCTCGCCGAACCAGCCGAGCAGGTCCGGCAGGGAGCGGGTCGCCAGCGTGAGCTGGCCGGTGGTGATCGTCTCCGGCGCGCTGCTGCGCTGGCCGTCGAACTGCAGCTTCAGGAGCGGCGCATCGACGCTCAGCAGGGTGCGACCGCGCGCCGTCGCGACCGGCCAGAGCAGGCTGATCTCGGCCGGCACGCCGCGCCAGGTGACGGTGCCCGTCACGGCCAGCGGCGCCAGCGCCTCGCGCTCGGCCAGGACCAGGTTGACGTCGCGCAGGATGCTGCGGATCGCGCCCTCCGAACGCAGGAAGACCGAGCCGGCCGTGATCACGATGCGGCTCTGGCCGCGCAGCCGCTGGAGGTCGTCGAGCGGGCCGGCCAGCCAGTCGGCCGGGCTGTCGCCGGCCTGGGCGACCGCCACGTCGAGCTGCGGCCCGACGAGGTCGATCCGGTCGAAATCGATCCGGCCGGCCAAGAGCGGCAGGAGCCGGGCCTGGGCCCGCAGCCGCAGCGCGCGGCCGGCGAGCGAGCCGTCCCGCTGGGCGAAGGCGACCTGCGACAGGCTGATCCGCGGCAGCGGCAGGAAGGCGATCTCGGCGCGCTCGAGCGCGGTCACCGTCAGGCCGGTGCGCGCCTCGATCGCCCCGATCACATGCCGCTCGACCCGCGCGACCGCGATTCCCCAGGACTGAAGGCCGAGGAGACCGAGCACGAGGATCAGGCTGTAGGCGAGGATCGAGGCGCGTCGCGTCATGAAGCTTGGGGGCGGGTATCCGTGTGGCGAGAGAGGGGGCAACGGCACGGGAGGCGCTGCGAACGCCGGCGGGCCGCCGTTCGGGAGATCGTCAGCGGCGAAAGACCCCTGCCGGCAGGCCTGCGAACCCTCGCCAGAGCGGAAGGCGGCGCCGGCCGGCGCAGCCTCGGTCCGGGCAGCAGCCCCGCGTCACGTCCAGCCGGCGGGCGAGGTGTCGGGCACCGCCCGGCTCCCCGTTCCGCTCATATCCCGGTTTAGGACGATGGCCGGGGCTTGTCGAGCCGGCTCAGGCCTGCCGCCCGCCGGCGCGGGCCAGCCGCACCGCCGGGTAGAGGCCGGCGAGTACGATCAGCAGCCCGGCGAGCGCCCCGTCCTCGAAGGCGCCGCGGGAGGCATGGCCATAGACGGTGGTGGCGAGCGTCTCGACATTGAGCGGACGCAGCAGCAGCGTCGCCGGCAGCTCCTTGAGGCAATCGACGAAGACGAGCAGGGCGGCGGCCGCGACGGCGGGGCGGGCCAGCGGCCAGTGCATCTTGCGCATCACCTCGGGCGCGCTGGCGCCGAGCGTGCGGGCGGCGTCGTCGATCCGCGGCGAGATGCGCGACAGGCCGCTCTCGACGCCCGAGACGGCGATGGCGAGGAAGCGGACGACATAGGCGAGGACGAGCGCCGCCCCCGAGCCGATCAGCAGCAGGCCGCTGTTCACTCCGAACCAGCGGCGCAGCGCGTCCGCCACGACATTGTCGAGCGCCGCCAGCGGCACCAGCAGGCCGAGCGCGAGCACGGTGCCGGGCACGGCGTAGCCGAGGGACGCCAGGCGCGACAGGGCCGGGAGCCAGGGCTCGCGCCCCTGGCGCCGGGCGGCGGCGATGCCGACGCCGAGCAGGATGACGATGCCGGAGGCGAGGGCCGAAAAGGCGAGCGCATTGAACAGGGCGCGCAGCATGGCGCCGTCGAGCTGCTGCCAGAGACCGCGGCGCAGCACCTCCGTCGCGAGGAAGCCGATCGGCAGCAGGGCGCCGAAGAGGACGGGCAGGGCACAGGCGAGCGTGGCGGCGGCGGCCCGCCCGCCTTGCAGCGGCACGCGCCCCACGGCCCGCGGCTGGCGCACCGGCAGGGCGAAGCGCCGCTGGCCGCGCAGCCTGGCCTCGATCCCCATCAGCAGCACGACCAGCAGCAGCATGACGCAGGCGATCTGGGCGGCGCCGGCGAGCGAGTTGCGGTTCACCCAGGTGGTGTAGATCGACAGCGTCAGCGAGCGGACGCCGAGATATTCGCTGGCGCCGATGTCGTTGAGCGTCTCCAGCAGCACCAGCGTCAGCCCCGCCGCCAGGGCCGGCCGCGCCATCGGCAGCCCGATGCGCCAGAACAGACGGCCCGGCGCGGCCCCCAGCGTGCGGGCGGATTCGACGATCGCGGCGGCCTGCAGCCCGAACAGGGCGCGGACGCTGAGATAGACGTAAGGATAGAGCACGATCGCCATGATGCAGATCGCGCCCGGCAGGTTGCGCGGATCGGGAAACCAGTAGTCGCGCAGCGAGCGCCAGCCGGTCAGGGCGCGCAGGGCGTTCTGGAACGGGCCCTGGAAGCCGAGGACTTCGACATAGACATAGGCCGTGATGTAGGTCGGCAGGGCGAGCGGCAGCACCAGCAGCCACTCCAGGCTGCGCCGGCCCGGAAACTCGAATTGCGTCACCAGCCAGGCGGTGCCGACGCCGATCAGGCCGCAGAGCAGGCCGACGCCGAGCAGCAGCAGGCCGGTGTCGCGCAGCGCCGCCGGCAGGACATTGGCCGCCAGATGCGGCCAGATCGACGCCGCCTGCGAGGACAGGGCCGTCAGCGCGAGCGCCAGGACCGGCAGCAGGACGAGGCCCGCCCCCAGCAGCGCGACATAGACCAGACGAGTCGACGGCCGCCCCAGAAGGGGCGGCCGCCGGATCTCGGAGCGGGAGACGCTCAGGCTCAATTGTCGAAGCCGACCTTGTCGACCAGATCGGCCGCGGCCTTGCGGTTCTTCGCGACGTCGCCGAGCGGCGTGGTGTCGGGGGTGATCGTGCCGAGGAGCTTGACCGCGGCGCTCTCCTTGACGTCCGGGTTCACCGGGAACTCGAAATTGCCGTCGGCATAGAGGGTCTGCGCCTTGTCGCCGAGCATGTACTCGATCAGCTTGACGGCATTGTCCTTGTTCGGCGCGTTCCTGGCGATGGCCGCGGCCGAGACGTTCACATGGGTGCCGCCATTGGCGAAGGTCGACTTCAGCGGCCTGATCGCCTCGTACCAGCCCTTCTGCTCGTTCTTCGCCTCGCTCATCAGCCCGATGTAATAGGTGTTCATCACGGCGATGTCGCACTGGCCGGACAGGATGTCGCGCGCCACGTCGCGGTCGCCGCCGCCGGGCTTGCGGGCGAGGTTGGCCTTCAGGCCTTTCAGATAGCTTTCCGTCTTCTCGGCGCCGTTGCGGGCAAGGTAGGCGGCGAAGAAGGCGTTGTTGTAGGGGTGCTGGCCCGAGCGGATGCAGACCTTGCCCTTCCACTTGGGATCGGCGAGCTCCTCATAGGTGATCGCATCCTGCTTCACGCGATCCTTGGAGACGACGACGATGCGGGCGCGCTGGGTCAGCGTGACCCAGTTGTCGGCCGGGCCGCGCAGCGCGGCCGGGACCGTCCTGTCGACGAGCGCGGACTTGATCGGCTGGGTGATGCCAGCATCGACGAGGGCGTTGATCTGGCCGACATCGACCATCAGCATGACGTCGGCGGGGCTGTTGGCGCCCTCGGCCGCGACGCGCTCCTGCAGGCCGTCCTTCAGGAAGACGGCGTTGACCTTGATGCCGGTGTCCTTGGTGAAAGCGTCGATGACCGGATTGAGCAGAGCCGGCTCGCGCGTCGTGTAGAGGTTGACGGTCTGGGCCAGGGCCGGGGCGGCCAGCAGGCAGGAGGCGAGCGCCAGAGCCGACAGACGGGTCGCGTGGATCATGTTCTTGCTCCTTCGGGTTCAAGGCCCGTTCTTCGCATTGCGTCAGGAGCGGTAGTGACGGGCAACGCGGTCGTCAACTAAAAAGCCTGTTAGAACAGAGGCTTAGATCGCTTCAAAACTGCATCTTGTTTTGACGGTTTCTAAACAATGCGGGCAGCACGTCCTCGGCCGGTGACCCGGCCTCCCGGCCCGGCCTCAATCCCGCACGACCAGCGAGATCACCCGGACGGGGCCGCGGCGCACCGGATCGAGCGAGCCACGCAGGATGAAGCGGTCGGCGTCGCTGGCGACGCTGTCGTCCCGCAGGCTGGCCTCGCGCAGCAGCATCTGCCGGCGGACGCCGCGCGCCTGGGCCTCCAGGCGGGAGATGCCGACCCGTTCGTCGATCTCGCGGCGCTGGCTCTTGGAGAGCTCGCCGGCGCTGCGGAAATCGCGGAAGTCGCGCGGGCTGTAGGGCCAGCCCGAGCCACCGACGAAGGTGCGGACCTTGCCGTCGAGGACGACGCTGTCGCCGGGGCGCAACGTGAAGTCGCGCAGCAGGGAGACGCGGCGCTCGCCGGCCTGGACGATGGCCGGCCGGCAGGCGGCGGCGTCGCGCGTGGTCTCGTGGCTGTAGGCCATGGGAAGCGCGCGGTAGCGCTGGCCGTCGGCCGACTGGGCCTCGCCGATGTCGGCGACGCCGGAGGCGAGGCGGAAGACCTTGACCGGGATGCCCGGGTTGTTGGCCTTGCAGAGGGCTTCATGGGCCTTCAGGTCGGAGCCCGCCCGGAGATGGCCGAGGGGCGCGTGGAACCCGTCGCAGAGGCGCACGCAGAAGGTCCGCGCCACATCGGTCGCTCCCGAAACGGCGTCGATGCGGGCCTGCTGATTGCGTTTGGCGGGCTTGCGGGCTGCGTCGGCGGCACCCTGGCGGAAGGGGTTCAGATCGACCGGCGGGTGGGCGATGCGGCCGTCCGGCTGCATCTGCAGCAGCGGGACCTGCCAGCCCGAGCGGGCCGGGGCATAGGCGGCCGCCTGCGGCTGCGGCCGGCCGGTGGCGCCATAGGTGCCATAGCCTCCCTGCCGGGAGGCCTGCCGGTTGGCCGCTTCCTGGAGGTGGAAGGCGCGGATTCCGGCATCGTCCTCCGCCTGGACGATCGACACGGTGAGCACGGTGCCGGCCGCGCCGAGCGCGATCCCGGCCGCGGCGAGGGCCGCGAGGCGAAGGGGGCGTCCATGGGGTGACGGCATCGCCTCGGGAGAGGGCGCGACCGAAGCGCCGCCAGCGCAGGACGAGCCCTGCGTTATAATCTCCCGGACACGCAACATCGCGTCGACTCCACTCTACGCTCGATGACCCGTCCGCCGCCCGAAGGGTGTAGTTTACTTTCCGTTAAGCTTCAACGCCGGGCCGACCCGCTCCCCGCAAAACGGGCCGGATGCTTAACGCGATGGGCTGGCGCGGGACTGGCGTCGTCAGAGGACCGCGAGAACCACGCCGATCCACATGCAGAAGAGCACGACGACGCCGAGCCCGAAGGCCGGCGCACGCAGGCGCAGATCGTTCGAACCGACATGGATCAGCGTGTGGGCGACCCGGCTGGCGACGAAGAGCCAGGCCAGCACCGCCATGGCATAACCGGTGGCACCGACCTCCATTGCCAGCATGATCAGGGCGAAGAAGATGACCGGCGTCTCGAACTGGTTGGCGAAATTGGCGGCCGCCAGGCGGGCGGGCTGCGGATAGGCCTCGGTCGAGACCGCGACGTCGGCCATGCGGACGTGCTTGCCGGCGAAGGCGGCCTTGCGCCGCAGGAAGAGGATGCCGAGGACGACGAACATCCAGAAGATCAGGGCCAGCGCGGGATAGACGAGCTTCAGCGACATCTGCGTCTCCGACCGGCCGGGCGCGCGGCCACGGGCCGGACCTCGCATGCCCGGCAGGGAAGCGAAGATGGGGCCCGAATGCAAGCACGGCGGCCCCGCGAAGGGCCGCCGTGCCGCAGAAGACGGTGGATAGACGCGCTGCCCGTTGTCAGGAGCGCGTCGGGTAGTTCGGGCTCTCGCGCACGATCGTCACGTCATGGACATGGCTCTCGCGCAGGCCGGCGCTGGTGATGCGGATGAAGCGCGCCTTGGACTGGTAGTCCGCGAGGTCCTTGCCGCCGACATAGCCCATCGCGGCGCGCAGGCCGCCGGCGAGCTGGTGCAGCACGCTGGAGACCGGGCCCTTATAGGCGACCTGGCCCTCGATGCCCTCGGGCACGAGCTTGAGCGCGTCCTTGATGTCCTGCTGGAAGTAGCGGTCGGCCGAGCCGCGCGCCATCGCGCCGACCGAGCCCATGCCGCGGTAGGATTTGTAGGAGCGGCCCTGGTAGAGGAAGGTCTCGCCCGGCGTCTCGTCGGTGCCGGCCAGCAGCGAGCCGACCATGGCGCAGGACGCGCCGGCGGCGAGCGCCTTGGCGAGGTCGCCGGAATATTTGATGCCGCCATCGGCGATGACCGGGATGCCGTGCTTGCTGGCGGCGTTGGCCGCGTCCATCACCGCGGTGAGCTGGGGCACGCCGACGCCCGCGACGATGCGGGTGGTGCAGATCGAGCCCGGGCCGATGCCGACCTTGATCGCATCTGCGCCGGCATCGATCAGCGCCTGGGCGCCGCCGGCGGTGGCGACGTTGCCGGCGATGACCTGGACGGCGTTGGAGAGCCGCTTCACCCGCGTCACCGCCTCCAGCACCTTGGCGGAATGGCCATGGGCGGTGTCGACGACGATGATGTCGACGCCGGCGTCGATCAGCATTTCCGAGCGCTCGAAGCCGAGATCGCCGGTCGTGGTCGCCGCCGCCACCAGCAGGCGGCCCTTGGCGTCCTTGGCGGCGCTGGGGTGGGCGACCTGCTTCTCCATGTCCTTGACGGTGATCAGGCCGATGCAGCGGTGATGGTCGTCGACGACGAGCAGCTTTTCGATGCGGAACTGGTGCAGGAGGCGGCGCGCCTCCTCCTGGGTGACGCCCTCGCGCACCGTGATCAGCCGGTCCTTGGTCATGATCTCCGAGACGGGCTGCTCGGGATTGGCGGCGAAGCGGACGTCGCGGTTGGTGAGGATGCCGACGAGCTTGCCCTTGTGGCCCTGCGGGCCGCGCTCGACCACCGGGATGCCCGAGATCGAGTTGTGCTTCATGATGGCGAGCGCATCGCCCAGCGTCTCGTCGGGGAAGATCGTGATCGGGTTGGCGACCATGCCCGATTCGAACTTCTTGACCAGGCGGACCTGGGCGGCCTGCTGGTCGGCCTCGAGATTGCGGTGGACCACGCCGAGGCCGCCGGCCTGCGCCATGGCGATTGCCATCCTGGCCTCCGTCACCGTGTCCATGGCGGAGGCGATGATCGGCAGGTTCAGCGAGATGGTCTTGGTGAGCTGGGTGCGGATGTCGACATCCGCCGGCATGACCTCGGAGGGGCCGGGCTCGAGCAGCACGTCGTCGAAGGTGAGACCGTCGCGAATCAGGCCATCGAGCATAAGCGTCATCGTCAACTCCGACACCGGCCCGGGGCCGGTTCTGCTGCGGTCTTGCGGGAGGCGCCCGCGACCGGGTTGACGAGGCCCGTTAGCATGGGCTCCCCGCCGCCGCTAGAGCGCCGCGCCACAAAATTTGCTGCGGCGCGGCGAAGGTTGGCGGTCGGGAGAGGGACGGGGCTAACCCTGGCGCTGCGGGTTCGAGCGCACGGCGCCGGCGGGCACGCGTGCCGGGCTCGGGGAGACGCCGAAGCAGCCGGCAGCGAAAACGCTGTGGCCCTCGCGGTTGGCCATCTCCTGGCAGTCCTTCTGGCGCATGCAGTTCATGACGCGAAGGGCGTCGCCGTAGCCGGGGGAGACCACGCTCTGGGCGCAGCCGATTTCCCAGCTGGTCGAAGGGCCCGGGGCCGGCTGGGCCTGGGCGGCGCGCCCGCTCGCACCGGCGAGGCCGAGCCCGGCGAGGATGCACAGCCCGGTGAAGCGAAGGCCCTGGCGCAGCGCGGGGAAAGGAAGACGGTCGAACATCGGAGACCTCCGGAAGCGTGACGGTTTGCGCCCCTGCATCCTTCAGATGGGGGTCCGTTTCGCTGGATGTCACGGCGCAAAACGCATGGCAGCGCTGCTCCGGAGCCTGGGTCTGGAATGAAACGCATGGCGGCCTTGCGCGTCGCGCCCGGTCTGGAGCCGATTCTGCGCCGATCCTGCCCTCGTCTTGCCCGGCTGCGGGCGTTAAGGCTGCCATCTCCCCGCGAGGACATCCGTCTTGCAGCGCGCCAAGCTCCTGCCCCTGATCGTCGCCTGTGCGCTGTTCATGGAGAACACCGATTCGACGGTGATCGCGACCTCGCTGCCGGTGATCGCGCAGTCGCTCGGCGAGGATCCGATCGCGCTGAAGCTGGCGCTGACCTCCTATCTCGTCAGCCTCGCGGTCTTCATCCCGATCTCCGGCTGGATGGCGGACCGCTATGGCGCGCGCACGATCTTCCGGGCGGCGCTGGCGGTGTTCATGCTGGGCTCGGTGCTGTGCGCGCTGTCGAATTCGCTCGGCGCCTTCGTCGGCGCGCGCTTCGTGCAGGGCATGGGCGGGGCGATGATGGTCCCGGTCGGCCGCCTCGTGATCCTGCGCAGCGTCAGCAAGGCCGAGCTCGTCGGCGCGCTCGCCTATCTGACCGTTCCGGCGCTGGTCGGCCCCGTCGTCGGGCCACCGCTGGGCGGCTTCATCACCACCTATTTCGACTGGCGCTGGATCTTCTTCATCAACATCCCGATCGGCATCGTCGGCATCGTGCTGGCGAGCCTGTTCTTCGAGGATGTGCGCGAGGAGGACGTCGCCCCGCTCGACATTCGCGGCTTCCTGCTCTCGGCCTTCGGCTTCGCCAGCCTGATGCTAGGGCTGGCGACGGGCGGGCGCCATCTCGTGCCCGAAGCGGTCTCCTATGGCTGCGTCGCCGCGGGCATCGCGTCGCTCGTCGCCTACTGGTTCCATTCGCGACGCGTCGCCCATCCCGTGCTGAACCTGTCGCTTTTGAAGATCCCGACCTACCGGATCGGGGTCGTCGGCGGCTCGATCTTCCGGACCGGCATCGGCGCGATTCCCTTCCTACTGCCGCTGATGCTGCAGCTCGGGTTCGGGCTCGACGCGCTGCAGTCGGGGCTGATCACCTTCGTCTCGGCGGCGGGCGCGTTGCTGATGAAGACGGCGGCCAAGACCATCCTCGCCCGCTACGGCTTCCGGCGCGTGCTGACCGTCAATGCCGTGGTCGGCGCGGCCTTCCTCGCGGCGTCCGGGCTGTTCACGCCGTCGACGCCGCACTGGATCATGCTCTGCGTGCTGCTGGTCGGCGGCTGCTTCCGCTCGCTGCAGTTCACCGGCATCAATGCGCTGAGCTATGCCGATGTCTCCAACCGGGACATGTCGGGCGCGACCAGCCTGTCGAGCGTGGCGCAGCAGCTTTCGCTCAGCATGGGCGTCACCATCGGCGCCTTCGCGCTGGAGGCCGCCAATCTCGTCCATGGCGGGGGCGCGCTGGGTGCGGCCGATTTCTGGCCCGCCTTCGTGCTGGTCGGACTGATCTCGGCCTCCTCCGTGCTGATGATGGCGCGGCTCGCCCCCGATGCCGGGGCCGAGGTGTCCGGGCATATCCTGACCGAGCCGCCAACCAGTGCGCCGAAGGCGACGGCGCAGGCGATTTCGGACCAGAAGCCGCTGGAGTAGCGGCCGTCGCGCGCGTCTTGTCATCGGCCGGCTCGGCAGGGCAGGATGCGGCATGGACCCGGTGGAACCTCGCGCCCCGGCTGATTACGACCTCGCGATCGGCGATGGCTCGATGCGCCTCAAGCGCGCGGAGGCGCGGCTGACGCTGAGCGACGAGGGCGTCCGCTATGCGCTCGACGGCCGGGACGGGCTGCGCCCCTTCTCGCAACTGCGCTCGGTGCGGATCCAGGCAGTCCAGGGCGGCAAGAGCAGCCCCTGGGAGACGATGATCGAACTCGTCTTCGATCGCGGCAACCCGCTGCAGGTGCATTCCGGCAGCCAATGGGGCGCCGACGATCCCGAGCGCGATCCCGTCTTCATCGCCTTTGTCGAGGATCTGCACCGGCGCATTCCGCTGGAGGAAGCCGCGCGCATCCGCTTCCTGCGCGGCGTGCCGGAGGGCCGGCACCGCGTCCTGCAGATCGCGCTCGTCATCTTCCTGATCGTCTTCGGTGGCGCGGGCGGCTTCATCCTGCTGAAGACGGCGGACGGCACCATCCCTGTTGCGGAGATACTGTTCCCGATGCTCGCGCTGGCCGGCTTCGGGATATGGGTCTGGCACTCGGTGGAGAAGAGCAAGCCGGGGACCTACCGGCCCGATCGGCTGCCGCGCGATCTGTTTCCGGAGCGGGACTGAACGGCGGCCTCCTGGCGCCCAACCAACACTACGCGGCGTCCTCGCCCGGCTCTTCCGCCCTGCGCCGGAACCCCGTCGCCAGGACATAGAGTTCCGAGGAATCCGAGCGGCTCGAGGCCGGCTTGATGTTGCGCACCGTGGTGAAGTCGCGCTTCAGCCCGCCCAGCAGGGTGGCGCTGTCGCCGCCCTGGAACAGCTTGGCGAGGAAGAAGCCGCCCGGGGCCAGCACCGAATGGGCGAAGTCGAGCGCCGCCTCGGCGAGCGCGATGATCTTGATGTGGTCGGTCTTCTTGTGGCCGGTGGTGTTGGCGGCCATGTCGGACATGACCCCGTCGGCGCGACCGCCCAGGCGCTGGGTGAGGAGGGCGGGGGCCTCCTCGTCCATGAAGTCCATCTCGACCAGGTCGACGCCGGGGATGGGGTCGACCGGCAGCAGGTCGATGCCGACGATGCGGCCCTTGCCCTTGTCGAGGCCGATCCGCGCCGCCGCGATCTGGCACCAGCCGCCCGGCGCGCAGCCGAGATCGATCAGCTTCTGGCCCGGCTTCAGGAAATGGTACTTGTCGTCCATCTCCTCGAGCTTGAAGGCGGCGCGGGAGCGGTAGCCCAGCTCGCGGGCGCGCTTCACATAGGGGTCGTTGAGCTGGCGCTCGAGCCAGAGCTGCGAGGAATGCTTGAGCTTGCCGGCCTTCTTGACCTTGACGCGCATGTCTCGCGCGCCGCCGCCGCCGGCCACGGTCTTGGGAGCCTGCTTGCCGGGCACGCGCGCGCCGCCGGCCCCGCCGGCCTTGGTCGCGCCCGTCTTCGACGAACCGGTGCCCTTGCCCCCGGCCTTGCCGCCTCCTGTCTTGCCGCCGCCGCTCATGCCGGGGGCCGGATCGCGAAGGCGGGTCGTGGGGACAGCGTCATCTCATCTCCGGCGCCAGGCGCGGTCTTCATGCATCATCCTGAGCAGGATGCCCTCGCGCAGGCCACGATCGGCGATGCGGACGCGCTCGCTGGGGAAGGCGCGGCGGATCGCTTCGAAGATGGCGCAGCCGGCCAGCACGAGATCGGCCCGCTCGCGGCCGATGCAGGCATTGGCCGCCCGGGCTGCGTAGTCCATTTCGACGAGCCGGTCGATGACGGCGAGGATGTCGTCCTGCCGCATCCACAAGCCGTCGACCTCGCGCCGGTCATAGCGGGCGAGGCCGAGATGGATCCCGGCGACCGTCGTCACCGTGCCGGAGGTGCCGAGCAGGTGGAAATTCCGGGCGCCGCTGGCGGCGGCGGCCTTTGCGGCGAAGGCCTTCAATTCGCGCGCACAATCCTCGACCATCGTCTCGAACAGCGCGCGGCTGACGTCGACGCCGCCGTAGCGCTCGGCCACGGTGACGACGCCGATCGGCAGCGAGGCCCATTCGCGGATGCGTGCGGCCGGGTCGCGCGCCTCGTTGCGGCCGCCCATCCAGATGATCTCGGTCGAGCCGCCACCGATGTCGAAGACGATGACGCCCTCGGCGGCGGGGTCGGCCAGCGCGGCGCAGCCGGAGACGGCCAGCGCGGCTTCCGTGCGCTGGTCGATGATCTCGAGCTCGAGCTGCGCCTCGGCCGCGACGCGGCGGACGAAATCGGAGCCGTTGATCGCCGCACGGCAGGCTTCCGTCGTCACCAGCCTGGCGCGGCTGACATTGCGGTGGAGCATCTTGCCGCGGCAGATCTTGAGCGCCTCGACGGCGCGGTCCATCGCCGCGTCGCAGAGGCGGCTGCTGGCGGCGAGCCCTTCGCCCAGCCGCACGATGCGCGAGAAGGCGTCGACGACGCGAAAGCCGTGCTGCGCCGGCCGGGCGATCAGCAGGCGGCAATTGTTGGTGCCGAGGTCGAGCGCGGCATAGGTCGCGGGCGGATTGCGTGGCGTGGCTTGCGGGCCGGCGGCGGGGCGGGTGCCGCCGAGGGGGGCTCCGGGTCCGGCGATGTGCTGGCCGAAAGCCGCGCCGAGCAAGGCGCTGGCCGGTGGCGGGCTGGCGCCGTGGCCATGCGGCAGCGCCGCCGCCGCCATCATCCGCTCCTGCCGGTCCTCGACCTCCACGCCGCCGTTCCCCTGACCTGCCGCCGGGCTCGCCTCGCGACGGATGTCCCTGCGGACGCATCGGGCGAAAGCCCTGACGCGCCTTGGATTCGAAGCGTAACAACAGCGGGACCGCAGTGCCAAGCGGAACCTTCTGTCGCGGTCCGTTCGGCGGTGGAGGCTCAGGCCTTGCCCTGGCGGGGAGGCTTGCGCCAGTCTCCGGCGCCATGGCCCGGGCAAGACGGGCCGCAGCTGCAGAAAGGGAGGCCGACATGGCCGCCGCACGCCATCTCCTCGCGATCGACCAGGGCACGACCTCGTCGCGTGCGCTCGTCTTCGATTCGGGCCTCGGGCTCGTCGCCAGCGCGCAGCGCGAGTTCGCCCAGCACTTTCCGGCCTCCGGCTGGGTCGAGCACGAGCCGGAGGACATCTGGGAAAGCGTGCTGGCGACCTGCCGCGAGGCGATCGCGAAGGCCGGGCTGGCCGCCGCCGACATCGCTGCGATCGGCATCACCAACCAGCGCGAGACGACGCTGGTCTGGGACCGAAAGACCGGCCGTGCCATCCACCGCGCCATCGTCTGGCAGGACCGCCGCACGGCGCCGGCCTGCGCGGCGCTCGTCGCGGCCGGCCATGAGGGGCTGGTCGCGGCCCGCACGGGCCTGCGCATCGACCCTTATTTCTCGGCGACCAAGATCGCCTGGCTGCTCGACAATGTGCCGGGCGCCCGGCGCCGGGCGGAAGCCGGCGAACTCGCCTTCGGCACGGTCGACAGCTTCCTGCTCTGGCGCCTGACCGGCGGAGCCGTGCATGCGACGGACGCGACCAACGCCTCGCGCAGCCTGATCTTCGACATCCATCGCGGCGTCTGGGACGAGGAGCTGCTGGCGCTGTTCGATATCCCGGCCTCGCTGCTGCCGCAGGTGAGGGACTGCGCCGGGCTGTTTGGGCAGACCGACCCGGCGCTGCTGGGCGCCGCCATCCCCGTGCGCGGCATCGCCGGCGACCAGCAGGCGGCGACGATCGGCCAGGCCTGTTTCGCGCCGGGCATGGTGAAGTCGACCTATGGCACGGGCTGCTTCGCGCTGCTCAACACCGGCGAGGCGCCGGTCGCCTCGCAGCACCGGCTGCTCAGCACGGTCGCCTATCAGCTGGAGGGCCGGCGGACCTATGCGCTGGAGGGCTCGATCTTCATCGCGGGCGCGGCGGTGCAATGGCTGCGCGACGGGCTCGGCCTGATCAAGGAGGCGAGCGAAACCGGCCCGCTGGCGCGCGCCGCCGATCCGGCGCAGGAGGTCTATTTGGTGCCGGCCTTCGTCGGGCTCGGCGCGCCGCATTGGGACGCCGAGGCGCGCGGCGCGATCTTCGGGCTGACCCGCAACAGCGGTCCGCGCGAATTCGCCAAGGCGGCGCTGGAGGCCGTCTGCTACCAGACGCTCGACCTGATCGAAGCGATGCATGCCGACTGGGGACAGAGCGCGGGCGGCGCCGGGGAAGGGACCCGCTCGGTGCTGCGCGTCGATGGCGGCATGGCGGCCTCGGACTGGACGATGCAGCGCCTGGCCGACCTGCTCGACCTGCCGGTCGACCGGCCGAGCCTGCGCGAGACGACGGCGCTGGGGGCGGCCTATCTCGCCGGGCTCGACGCGGGGCTGCTGCCCGAGCCGGACCGCTTCGCCGATCTCTGGCGCCTGGAACGCCGCTTCACGCCCGGCATGGCCGACAGCGAGCGCCGCCGCAAGATCGCGGGCTGGCGCGACGCGGTGCGGCGGACGCTGAGCGACCCTTGAGGCAGCCGCCTCGCGCGAGGCGGCGCGGGATCACCCTGCACGTCCGCGGCGCGTTCTACCCGGCTGCGGCGTGCGACCTGACGCCGAAGTCGCGGCCGGGGATCGCAGCGAGGAGGGCCTGGGTATAGGCGTGCTGCGGCGCGCCGAAGACCTGCCCGATCGGGCCGGCTTCGACAACCTCGCCGTTCTTCATCACCGCCACGAGATCGCAGACCTGGGCCGCGACGCGCAGGTCATGGGTGATGAAGACGATCGAGAGGCCGAGGCGCTGGCGCAGGTCGGCCAGCAGCTTCAGCACCTGCGCCTGCACGGAGACGTCGAGCGCCGAGACGGGCTCGTCGGCGACCAGCACGCGCGGCTCCAGGGCGAGCGCGCGCGCCAGGCCGATGCGCTGGCGCTGGCCGCCGGAGAACTCATGCGGGTAGCGCTCGGTCGCCGCCGGGTCGAGCCCGACCAGCGCGAAGAGTTCGCGCGCCCGCGCCCGCGCCTCGGCGCGGGGTGTACCGTGGACGATCAGGCCCTGGGCGACCGCATCGCCCGCCTTGCGGCGCGGGTTGAGCGAGGCGAAGGGGTCCTGGAAGACCATCTGGATATGGCGCGTCTCGGCGCGCAGCTCTGACTTGGAGAGGCTGGCGATATCGGTGCCGCCGATGCGGATGGCGCCGCTCTCGGGGTCGATCAGGCGCACCAGGCAGCGCGCCAGCGTCGACTTGCCCGAGCCGGATTCGCCGACGATGCCCAGCGTCGCGCCCTTGGGCAGGACGAGCGACACATCCTTGACCGCATGGGTGACGCGCTGGCCGCGGCCGAGGAAGCCGCCGCTGCGATAGGTCTTGGAGACGTGCTCGACCGCGAGAATCGTCTCGGTCGCGAGTTCGCGGGGTGCAGGGGCTTTCAGCGGCGGGACGGCCGCGATGAGCTGCTTCGTATAGGGGTGCTGGGGATTGCCGAGCACCTCTGCCGCCGTGCCCTGCTCGACGACGCGGCCCTGGCTCATCACCGCGACGCGGTCGGCGATCTCGGCGACGACGCCGAAATCATGGGTGATGAACAGGACGGCGGTGCCCTTGCGCTTCTGGAGGTCGCGGATCAGTTCGAGGATCTGGGCCTGGGTGGTGACGTCGAGCGCCGTCGTCGGCTCGTCGGCGATCAGCACCCTCGGATCGAGCGCCAGCGCCATGGCGATCATGGCGCGCTGGCGCTGGCCGCCGGAGAGCTCGTGCGGATAGGCTTTTGCGGCCGCGACGGGATCGGGGATCCGCACCTCGTCGAGCAGGGCCTGGACCTTGTCCCGGATCTGCGCCTTGCCGAGATCGGTGTGGAGCTGGAACATCTCGCCGATCTGGTCGCCGATGGAGCGCAGCGGGTTCAGCGCCGTCATCGGCTCCTGGAAGATCATCGCGATGCCGGCGCCGCGGACCTTGCGCATCTGCGGCTCGGTGAGGCCCGCGAGATCGCGCCCCTCGAACAGGATGCGCCCGCCATCGAGGGCGACGCCGGGCGGCAGGAGACGCATCACGGCATTGGCCGTCATCGACTTGCCGGAGCCGGATTCGCCGACGACGCAGAGAATCTCGTTGGCGGAGAGCGACAGCGAGACCTCGCTCATCGCATGGGGGCGGTCGGCATTCCGGGGCAGGCTGACGCTGACCGCGTCGAGGGTGAGGATGGCGCTCATCGGCCCTTCAGCCTCGGGTTCAGCGCGTCGTTCAGGCCCTGCCCGACGAGCGAGACGGCCAGCACCGTGACCAGGATGGCGATGCCGGGAATGGCGGAGACGTACCACTGCACCCGCAGCACGTCGCGGCCGGCGCCGATCAGATTGCCCCAGGAGGCGACGTTGGGGTCCGACAGCTTGAGGAAGGCGAGCGCGCTTTCGAGCAGGATCGCGATCGCCATGACGACGCTGGCGTAGACGATGACCGGGGGCAGGGCGTTGGGCAGGATCTCGCCGAAGATCAGCCTGGCGTCGCGCAGGCCCAGCGTCCGGCCGGCCTGGACGAATTCGCGGTTGCGCAGGGACAGGAACTCGGCCCGCGTCAGCCGCGCCGAGGCCGGCCAGGAGACGATGCCGATCGCGACCGTGACCGTGGTGATGGTGGAGCCGAAGACGGCGACGAGGACCAGCAGCAGGATGAAGTTCGGCAGGGTCTGGAACGCCTCGGTGACGCGCATCAGGACGGTGTCGACCCAGTCGCCGTAATAGCCGGCGACGGCGCCGATGGTGATTCCGATCACCACCGAGATCAGCGTCGCGACGAGGCCGATCAGCAACGAGATGCGCGCGCCATGGAAGATCTGGGCGGCGATGTCGCGGCCGGAATTGTCGGTGCCGAGCAGGAAGCGGGGATTGGCGAATGGCCAGATCAGCGGCCGCCCCGCCAACGCCAGGGGATCGCGCGGATAGAGCCAGTCGGCGCTGACCGCCATGGCGAGCACGAGCATCAGGAGCAGGAGGCCGATCACCGCCGGCGGGCTGCGGAAATAGAGCTTCAGGAAGGACATCGCGTCAGCTCCCCGTCGTGATGCGCGGGTCGAGCCGGGCGTAGAGCAGGTCGACGATGAAATTGACGGTGATGACGAGCAGCGCCGAGACGAAGACGATGCCGAGCAGCGTGTTGAGATCGCGCTGGATCACCGATTCATAGGCGAGGCGGCCGAGCCCCGGCAGGGAGAAGACGCTCTCGACCACGACCGAGCCGCCCAGCATCGTGCCGGCCTGCAGGCCGATCAGCGTCACCATTGGCAGCAGCGCGTTGCGCAGGACGTGGCGGACGACGACGCGGGTCTCGTCCATGCCCTTGGCGCGGGCGGTGCGGACGAAGTCGAGCGTCAGCACCTCCAGCATCGAGCCGCGCATGATGCGCAGATAGATCGCCATGTAGAACAGCGCGAGCGTCAGCGTCGGCAGGACGAGATGGCTGGCGATGTCGAGCGTGCGCGCGAAGCCGGTTCGGGCCACCGTGATGTCCTCGAAGCCGCCGGCCGGCAGCCATTGCAGGTAGATCGAGAAGACGACGATCGCCATCAGCCCGAACCAGAAAGTCGGCATGGCGTAAAAGACGAGGCCGAGCGTTGAGATCAGCGTGTCGGGCCAGCGGTTGACGCCGCGCGCGGCGATGACGCCGAAGATCAGGCCGAAGAAGAAGGCGAGCGAGAGCGACGCCGTCATCAGCAGGATCGTCGCCGGCAGGCGCTCGGCAATGACGGTCGCGACCGGCTTGCCGTAGATCGCCGAGAAGCCGAGGTCGAGCCGCACCAGCCGCCAGAGGTAGTTGCCGAGCTGGGCCCAGGCCGAGACGTCGAGCCCGTAGTACTGGCGCAGCTGCTTGGCGGTCTCGGCGTCGCCGCCGCCCATCTGCGCCATCAGCGCATCGACCGTGTCGCCCGGCGCGAACTGCAGCAGGACGAAGACCCCGATCAGGATCAGGAACAGCGTCGGGATCGAGGCGGCCAGACGCCGCCCCGCGAGGGTCAGGATGCGCATCAGCTCAGCAGTTCAGCGAGATCGAGGTCGTTCACTCGGCCAACCACAGATCGTGCCAGGAGCTCGAGCCCCAGCGCGGCGTGTTGGAGTGGTTGCGCGCCTTGGCGCTGATCGCGGTCAGGAAGATCTGCTCGATCGGCGTCCAGATCGGCAGCTCGGTGTTGGCGCGGCGGACGAAATCGCCATAGAGCGCCTTGCGCTTGGCGACGTCGACCTCGGTCGCCGCGTCGTCGATGATCTTGTCCATCGTCTCGTCGGTCCAGCCCCACTGGTTGGTCCAGGGCGCGCCCTTGGGCTGGCCCGAGCGGTACCAGACCGTGGTCGAGACGGCGGGGTCGTTGCGGTACTGGTGCCAGCCGGTGGCGAGGTCGAAGGCGTGCTCGTCATAGACCTGCTTCAGGAAGCCGCCGCCATCGGTCCTGACGACCTCGACCCTGATGCCGACATCGGCCAGCGACTGCTGGATGAAGGTGGCAAACAGCGTGATGTCCTCGCCCCAGGGCGCCGGCAGCAGGCGCAGGGAGAAGCGGGTGCCACCCGCGCCGGCCTTAAAGCCGGCCTCGTCGAGGAGGGCGGCGGCGCGCTTCTTGTCGAAGGGGTACTGCGGGCCATTGTCGGCCGGGTAGAAGTCGGTCGAGACCGAGGGCACGGGGCCGGTGCCGCGCTTGGCGAAGTCGCCGAGGAAGTTCTCGATGAAGAAGGGGATGTCGAGCGCATGGGCGATGGCGCGGCGGACGCGGATGTCGGCCAGCTCCTTGCGGCGGAAGTTGAACTCGATCGTGTTGGTGCGGGCGTTGCCCTCGTTACCCTTGGTCGAGACGATGAAGCGCTTGTCCTTGCCGAGCCGGGCGGCGTCCGAGATCGTCAGGCCCGAGAAGGGGCTGTAGTGAATCTGGCCGGCTTCCATCTGGGCGGCCGCGGCCGAGCGGTCGGTGACGACGCGCCAGACGATGCGGTCGAGATGGGGCGCATTGGGCCGCCAGTAGTCGGCATTGCGGTCGGCGATGACGTGCTGGCCGCGCTCATAGGTGACGAACTTGAACGGGCCGGTGCCGATCGGCGCGAGATTGGCCGGGTTCTGGCGGATGTCGCCCTTGCCCTCGTAGATGTGGCGCGGCGAGATGTAGCCGAGATCCGGCAAAGCGCGCAGCAGCAGGTTCAGCGGCATCGGCCGCTCGTAGCGGAAGACCGCGGTCAGCGGGTCGGGCGTGTCAACGGCGGTGAGGAAGAGCTGCAGCGTGGTGCCGTAGTTGAGGATCTTCTTCCACATCTCCATCGCGGTGAACTGCACGTCCGCCGAGGTGAAGGGGCGGCCGTCATGCCATTTCACGCCGTCGCGCAGCTTGAAGGTGATGGTCTTGCCATCGGGCGCGGCTTCCCAGCTGGTCGCCAGCACACCGACGGGCTTGCCGGCCTCGTCGAGATCGACCAGCTGTTCCTGGATCTTGCCGCCGATGATGTAGACGCCGGTCGAGGCCTGGAGGCTCGGGTTCAGCTGGCGCTGCTCGGCACCGTAATGGACGGTGAAGACCCCGCCCTTGCGCGGCGTCTCCTGGGCGAAGAGCGAACGCATCGGGAAGGCGACGCTGGAGGCGATGGCGGCGCTGGTCAGAAGCGCGGCGCGGCGGGTCATATCCATGAGAAGATCCTCGGTCCTGCGGTCACGTAAGGGAAACGATGGGCGCGGGGGGAGCGGGCGTCAACGACGCCGCTCCCGGAACCGGCGGGCTAGTGCGGGTGGAAGCTGACGATGATGCCGTTGGCCGCGCTCGCGGCGACGCTGAGCGCGCCGTCATGGGCCGTGGCGGCGCCGCCGAGGCTGGCCCGCGCGGCAGCGATGTCGGCCGTCGCCAGAACCAGCGCCACGGCGCCTTCCGGTGCGGCACCGTCGCGTACGGCCGGCGGATAGCGACGGGCGAAGGCGGCCGCATCATAGAACAGGATGTCGGCCCGCCGGCCGCCGCTCGGCACCAGCCAGGCATCGCCCTCGGCCCGGGCCGGCTCGTCGATCAGCCGGCCGAGATGGGCGGCGGCCGCTGCCGGGTCGGCCGCGAGCACCTCGAGCCGCAGGATGCGGCTGGCGCCATTGGCGTGGCTCAGGAGCTCGGGAATCCAGACCGTCTCGCGGGTCAGATGCTGGCAGGCGAAGATGCGCAGCCCCCCCGGCTGCTCGCCGAGCGGCCAGCGAAAGACGTTGAAGCGCGCCTCGCCGGTGCCGCCGCCGGGCAGCTCGACCGGCCGGCCGAAATGGATCGGCCCCAGCGCCTCGATGCCGCGGCTCTTCAGCTCCTCGGCGCCGGCGGCGGCGTCGTCCGTGGTGAAGGCGGCGCGCTCGAGGCCCTCGCGCTTGGCGAGATAATCGCGCGTCGGCTTGTTCTGCTCGGTCTCGGTGAGGATGCCGAGCAGCTCGACATAGTCGTCGCCGAACATGATCGTGTAGTTGCCGGTGCCCAGGATCGGCGAATGCGTGCCGCGCGGCGAGACGGTGAAGCCGAGGGCACGCCACTGCGCGGCGGCGGCGTCGAGATCGCGGACGGTGACCACGACATGGTCGAGGCCGAGGATGTGCTGGAGCGACATGGGGAGCCCTTGTGTCGAAAGCCGACAGGGGTGCGAGTTCAGCCGAAGCGGGGCCAGGGCGCAATCGCCCGGTCGCTCCATTCCGACAGCCCCCTGCTGCATCGCAAACATAACGGGACGTGGATGAATATTCCAAGAGCGGAATGATATATCGACAATTTTGGAAGAAGTTGTTCGCCTTCAATGTTTCGGGGAGAAAATCTGCCCCCGGCCCGCTCTGGTGCGAGAAGGGGGGCTCTTGCGTCCGCGCCGTGAGGTCGCGAGGATGCTCGCCAGCGCGCCGCCGCTCTTCGCCTTGCCTCGGGAAGATCCGCCCATGTCCAGCTCCGCCTCCGTCACCTGGCCGCCCTCGCTCTGGGCCGCGACCGCTCCGGCCGGTCCGGTCCTGCCCGCGCTGGAGGGCGAGGTGCAGGCGGATGTGGTGGTGATCGGCGCCGGCTTCACCGGCCTGTCGACGGCGATCCATCTGCGCGAGGCCGGCGTCGAGGTCACGGTGGTCGAGGCGGCCGAGCCGGGCTGGGGGGCGTCTGGCCGCAACAACGGCCAGGTCATCCCGACGCTGGCGGGGCACGATCCGTCCGCCATGGTGGCGCGCCATGGCGAGGCCGGCGAGCGCTTCAACGCAGTGCTGCGCGACAGCGCGCAGTATCTCTTCGACACGGTCCGCAAATACGACATTGCCGCCGAGGCCGAGCAGGCGGGCTGGGTCCAGCCGGTGCATTCGCCCGGCCGCTTCAGGCTGGCGGAGCAGCGGGTGCGCGAATGGTCGACGATCGATGCGCCGGTCGAGTTGCTCGACCGGGCGGCGACGGCCCAGATGACCGGCTCCGAGGCCTGGTATGGCGGCTTCTGGAACCGGAGCGGCGGCCACATCAATCCGCTGGCGCTGGCGCGGGGGCTGGCCGAGGTCGCGTTGAAGCGCGGGGCGGTGATCTTTGCCCGCTCGCCCGTCGCCAGCATGACGCGCCAGGGCGACCGCTGGCTGGTGAAGACCGCGCGCGGCTCGGTCACCGCTCGGGCGCTGGTGCTGGCGACGAATGCCTATACGGACGAATTCGAAAGCGGGCTCGCTCCCGAGATCGCCGCCGAGGTTGTCCCCGTGCTGTCCTGGCAGATGGCGACCCAGCCGATCAGCGACAACATCGCCAAGACGATCATTCCCGGCCGCCAGGCCATGTCCGATACCCATCGCGAGCTGTATTTCGCCCGCTGGGACGCGCGCAACCGGCTCGTGACGGGCGGGGCCGCGGTGTTTCCCGGTGCCGGCGGCACCAATCTGCGCGGGCCCGTCGCCGAGCGGCTGAAGCGGCTCTGGCCGCAACTGGGCGAGGTCTCCTTCGATTATGTCTGGTCCGGCTATGTCGGCATGACGCCCGACGATGTGCTGAAGCCCCAGGTGCCGGGCTATCCGCGCATCCACCAGCTCGGACCCAACGGCTTCGGCTGGGTCGGCTGCAACGGCCGGGCGGTGGCGCTCTCGATCTCGCTGGGGCGCGAACTGGCGCTGGCGACGCAGGGCGTGCCTCTCAGGACGCTCGGCCTGCCGCTGTCGCAGCTCAAGGCACAGCCGATGCGCGGCCTGATCCGCAGGATCGCGCCGCTGGCCCTGCCGCTCTACCGGTCGCTGGACGCCAGGGAGATCTAGGGCGCGCGCGGCGGAGCGCCAGGCCACGCCGTCCTGCGCGCGGGTCGGCCGACCCGGTCCTCTTGCCGTCATGGGCATCTGCGGGTCGGGCGCCGCGAAGCCCGCTGCGGCTGACGGAAAGGCGGTCGGACGCGCACCGCCGGCGGGGGGCGCGTAATCGTTCCGCTTCGCGATGTCATCGAGAGATTGAAAAGAGCCACCGGAGTGGCTGGGGGACTAGGAGCCCCATTTTCGGTTTTCGACATCGCCTTACTGCCTTGTAAAATCGATACATTTATCCCTTGTGCTGGGCTACCGAGTTGGGCTACCGCTGAGCTACCAAACTGAATAGAAGTACCTATGGCCTTTGATCGACGCTACCTTAAGAAGCATGGCAACCAGTGGCTTGTCGTCATTAAGGTCCCCGAGCGGCTCCGCAAAGCCATTGGGAAGGCGCACCTTAAGCACCCGCTGCACACTGATAGCCTCGCCGTGGCGAACCGGGAGAAGTTCCGCGTCGTTGCCACCCTCAAGGAGCAGTTGGAGAAGTCCGAGGCAGAGCTGCGCCGCAAATCCAAGGAGGCTCCCGACCTGCTGGCTGATGAGGCCTTGCGGTGGCGGGAAGCTGTGGAGCGGTCAGAAGACGACCCTAGTTTCTACGCCTATGAGGACGAGGAAGGGAACGTGATCGAAGACGGTCACGATATCACCCTCGCGCTTGTCCGCGACCGCGCGGAAGAGATTGCCGTGAAGGAAGGAGTGACGAGGGCCAAGGACTTCCACGCCGTCGCTATCGGGCAGGCGTCGCCCATCACCAAGCTCATCAACAAGTGGCTAGCCGAGCGTCCCATGAAGCCCCGGCAACAGGTGGACTATCGCCGCGCCGTGGAGAAGTTCGCGGGCTGGCTGGCGGCGACCAAGCTGCCGGTCTCGATTGAGGCTGTCACCCGGAAGATTGCCGGTCGGTACGTCACGGATGTTTTCGTGGAAGGCGGTACACACCCCAAGACGGCCAACAAGGACATTTCCTGCCTTTCCAGCCTATGGAAATGGGCAGAGCTGAAAGGGCACGCCGAGGAGAACATCTGGCGGGGACAGGCTCTAGCCAAGCGGGAGGTGCCCAAAGACGAGCAGAAACGTCCCTACACCGACGCCGAGATGAAGAAGTTGTTCAGCGGCGAGCCGGGCGAATTGCTCTCCGACTTCATGCACATTGCTGCGCTGTCCGGCATGCGTGTGGACGAGATTGCCCGCTTGAAAGCTGAGAACATCGTCGAAGACTGCTTCGACATCACCATTGCGAAGACCAAGGCGGGCATCCGCATGGTGCCAATACACCCCGCGCTGAAACCCATTGTCGCTCGCCGCATCGACGGCAAGAAGGCCGAAGACCCGCTCTTTCCCGAGCTGCCAGTCCCTAAGAAGGGTTCCGCTGTGGAGCGGTCGCAGAAGGTCGTGAAGGCGTTCACCGCCTATCGCCGCAAGATGGAAGTTGATGACGTGCCAGAAAGTGCGCGCCAGTCCCGCGTGGACTTCCACAGCTTTCGCCGCTTTTTCATCACTAAAGCCGAGCAGGCGGAGAAACTGCCTCACTTCATCGAGGCCGTTGTCGGTCACAAACGCCTCGGTATGAGCCTTGGCGGATATTCGGCGGGGCCGTTGCGGGAGCAATTCAGGGCCGTTGTAGAAGCCGTGAAGCTGCCGCAGGACAGGAATAAGACGGACCCGGCGCCCTCGGTGCAGGACCCAGCCGCAGCCTCTTGAGAGGGGACGAGAGGTGCGTCCCGGAACTGTGGTGTAGACCTCCGGCAGCCCCTCGTCACCGCCCGTCGGCCCACAGGCGCCCTAGCAGCGTCTGGGCAGCCAGTCCGTGGCATCTCACTTCGGCTCATAGACACGCCAGAACGTAGCCGCTAGGCCAATCAAGGCCCGCCATAAGTGTCAGAGAGCTGGAGGTCCAACGGCCTTCCGTGCTGGACAAGAGACGTAAGCGATGAGATTGAGAACCAGCCAACTTCCTGGTTTGACGCTCGGAACCTCGCATCTTCTGGCGTCTACCCACTATCAGCAAACAGTACGAACCACATGAACGACAACCATCGCGCTCTGTTTGCACATGTTCCCAAGGCAATGAACACTTGGTACTCATGGCTCGGCGTGCTTGTCGCCGGAATAGCGATCACAAATTTCATGTTCTCTGTAACGCAATTACCGCTCTCGACAGTGGTCGCAACACTACTCAAAACCTATCAGGCTATTGTTCACGGTTCCATCGATTGGGCGCTCTATTTATTCGGATGGAAGCTGCCCGGATGGATCAAAGATCTCATATTCATCTATTTTATAATAGGCGGCGCATTCATGCGCGCGAGACAAGCGGAGGGCATCTACTCTACCCATGACACTAGCTTTCTGTATGCGTTTAAAGGGCTCTATTCTAGACATAACCGGGATGGATCTACCAGTATACAAGGCGCAGGGCTGAGTGTGATGTACCAGCGCTCGCCCATATGGCTGAAGCGCGCCATGGACTTATTGCTCTGGCCACGCGTTGCACGTCAGTATATTAAAATACCGATGGTTTATTTCCATGAATACTCAGGAACATATCAGACTTTTAAGGCGAACTATACACCCGGGCCTCGAAAGGTATTTCTACATGACCGGCGGAAACTATTTTTCGTGCATCTTTTCTCAGCCGCTCTCGTGATGATATTCATAGTCATAATCAATGGCTTTCTTACAATCCCCATCGAGTAGAATTCGCGGGCGAACGTACAGGAACTGACAGAAGGCGACGCAAAGCGCTTATATCTCCTCCGTCCTGCGATAGGGATCGAGGGCCAGGCGTCGCACTCCGACAGATGCTCCCTAAGGGCGGAAGCGGACAGGTATCGTATGGGTGGCCTTCGTAAACCCGCCGAGGCTCGGCAGACAAGGCGATGCCGTGCAAATCTCAAATGACATCGATCCGATCGAGAGTGTGAGTTATGCAGGCTTATCGGGCAATCACTGATACATCGCGCGTTACAGGCGGACGTGCATAACCCTGACAAGCTCTAGCCACGGCGTTCGGTTGCAAAATGGTTCCGGAGATGTTGCATTAACAACATCCTGCTGACCTGCAAAGAGTACGTAGTTTGTCCCCTTCTCGCCTGTCGCACTTCGATAGCGAAGCCCATCGATCCTGCCATTCTCAAATCGGAAATCTCGCATAAATTCGGTCAAAACTTGGGTGGGAATGTAATCGACATTGACGCGGTCGCTCCGATCAACGGGTTGGATAATTAGGTCAGCAAATTCAGTTAGAAAGCTGAGTATATGCCGCTCCATGCGATATGCGGTCGAAAAGAAACCAGGAACTGTGGGCAAATTCGCCAAGTCAAGAACGCGGATGAGGCGATTGGTCTTGAAAGTGCCAACGGACGCCATTGAATTCCTAATTTCGGCAACTGCCAATTTGCGCCTGTCTGCCCCGTAGAACATCGAAATGCCGGGCGGATTCATACGATTTGATTGAGTTGCCAACTCGTCGGGCGGCGGTCCGAGTGCTGCAGCGCTGGCGATTGGCCGACGCGGTTTGCGCGCCCGTGCCCGATAGAGGGCCTTTCCAGCCGGCACTTCGACGACCAAGCCTGCTCTCTCGGCATGCTGACAGACGGTTTCTAGGAACTGAACAGGAGAACGGGAATCAGGGTCGCGTCCGTCCGATTCGCCAATATTCTGAAAGAAAAATCGGCGACGATGTTTGACGGTTTCGCAAAATTGATCCCACGATAACTTGAGGCTTTCATTCGGCTCGAGTATTAGACAGTCATACTCGCACCAAATGTCGTCTCCAATACCGTCGACAATTGCATGGAAAAGCCTCCGACCGTCGTCTCGGGGCAGACTGAGGCCTACCTCGTCGTTAATCATGTCGTAGCTATCGATATGCCAGCCTTGGTATCCGCCTTCTCTAGACTCATAGGGGAGTTGGTCGCCCGCTTTTCCGTAGAATGTCTCAATGCGTTCTAAAATAAAGTCGACAACCTCTTGGAAGGGCATCGTTGCGGCATCTTTGCGGTTGCAAAAGAAGCATCCCCTGGGACCGCCGTGACCCCGGATCATTACGCGGAGATCTTGATCATCAAAGCATCGGTAACACACATTTCTTTTTATCATCGCTTGCGTCTGATCCAGATCTAACGGCGTCGGCCTTGTCCGATTATGCTATCTCGGGGAGAGGTTTATTACAAAAATGCGAGCGCGGTCCCCACCCTGACCGCGCCGCGACTACCCCCGTGGACTACGTCACCGTGCGCCCGTGGAAGATGATGGAGCGAGAACCAAGCTACAGTCGCCGCTCTCTACGCGGGCCGCATTAACTTTGGTTTCACCGGAAAAATCTGAGAGCCTTCGATAAAAAGGCAGCGCGCGACTTCCCCCCGTGCCACCTCTCTGCCGCATCGTTCTGGGCCGCTCTAGCCCCGCCCAGCGCTGCCACCCCGCGTTCCCGCCGCAGCGCGCTGTCCTGCATTCGCGGGCCTCCCGTTCCACAGGGCAAGCCCTAGCTGACCGTTCCAACTCGCGCTCATGTCGTCCCACAGAAGTAGGGGATTGACTTATGGAACGGCGGGACTCATTCCTCTAGGACCTTTTGGAACGGAGACCCGCCATGTTGATCGGCTACGCGCGCACCTCGACCCTTGAACAGGAGGCCGGCTTGGCTGCTCAGGTTCGCGACCTTGAAGCCCTCGGCTGTGAGAAGGTCGTGGCCGAACAGACCAGCGCTGTTGGCGTGCGGCCGAAGCTGGACGACCTCATCTCGTTCGCCCGCGATGGGGACACGCTGGTCGTTACGAAGCTCGACCGCCTCGCTCGCTCAGTCTCTCACCTATGGGAAATCGTCGGGCGCCTCCAGACAAGGGGCGTCGCGCTCCGCATCGTGGCCATGGGTATCGACACCGCGACCCCTACCGGGAAGCTGATGCTCAACGTGCTGGGCAGCGTTGCCGAGTTCGAACGCGACATGATGCTGGAACGGCAGCGCGAGGGCATCGCGAAGGCGAAGGCGGAGGGGCGGTACAAGGGACGTGCGCCGACCGCCAGGGCTAAAGCTGACGTGGTCCGCGAGCTTGCCGCCTCGGGTGCCAGTATGGGCGACATCGCCAAACGGTTGGGGATCGGCAAGGGGTCAGTGCATCGCATCTTGAAAGCCGACAACGCGGCCACCGCAGCGACATAAGTTTTGGAGCCACCCTACAGCAACTGCCAAGTGGTACGAAAAATCGTTTTTTAACAATGGCTTGGAGAGGTCGACATGGGAATGCCCCCCACACTAGGAAAAGGCAGGCTCCCTCTGTCTCCATCACCGTGAGGACCAACCATGACGACCCACATCGAGCTTATCTCCGACGAAGCGCTCGCAGTGGCAATCGCAGCACGCGATAGCTGGCGCGACCTCGCCACCGAGCTTCTTCAGGCAAGCGCGACGCATGCCGACGTGGCGCCCGAAGGCAACGAGTTGCTCCATGACGCCCTCATTGCTGACAGCGATTTGGCGGACATTCTCTGGGACGTGGAGCACTCGCAGGAGGCCAGCGAGACCGAGGCCTCGGCTACAATTCAGAACGCCAACGAGGCTGGCAACAATCGGGCACCAATCATCACGGAAGTGAATCGGTCGAAGTTCATCGATTCCGATTACTGATTGGACCTAAGGGGCGGGTTTTTCCCACAAGCGGACGAGCCCGCCCCCGATCCCAGGACAGCGCCTTGCCGACACCCGCACTCTCCCGAGCCATCCAATTCCTTGAAGCGCTGACGGAAGTCGAGGAGGGGATGCAGATCAACGTCGCGCTGGTCCTCCTGCGGATCGCCAGCAAGCCCAGCATCTATCAGCGGGAACTGCCGCAGTACGTGCCCCTGTCGCAGTCCACTGCCGCTCGCATCGTGGACCGTCTGTCGGATCGTGGGGGGCTGGGGCTCGTTACGGCGCGTGAAGACTTCGAGGACCGCAGAACCAACATATTGGCGCTGACGACGCGGGGACAGGAAACCGTGAAGAGGCTGCTCGCAAAGCTCTGATTTGTCGAGGCTATTTTCCCTCACACGAGGAATTGTCGTGCTCGCAATGAGCTAGGAACTGTGGCCATATGTGGCCTCTGCGCGGCCGCTGGCGCCGATTGCCACCCACTTATGGGCCAACGATTACTACCCACTATCGGATACATGAACGCTCGTCAGCGAGCTGGTGCATCCATTGTTTGGCGCATGTGGAGTTTGCGCCTTTTCGCCCCGCCCGGCACCCTTCTCCACATCGCTGCTGGCCTCAGACTTGAGCCCATGAGCCCCATCGAACTCGCTGAGGACAACTGCGGGCGCCCCATCGTGCGCGTTCAACTCGCCAAGGCGTCCGCCGAAGCCGTCCTCTATTCCCCCGATTACGAGCGCGTGCTCGCCCCCCTTGGCACCGCCTCGTGGTTCCTCGACACCAACGGCAAAGGCAACAGGTACGTCCGGGCGCTTCACCCGGCCTTGGCCCGCAACGTCATGATTGCGCGGCTCATTCTTGGGGTGGATCGAGGCGCCGTCCGATACCGCGATGGCGACAGCCTGAACCTTCGTTCCGACAACCTCATCCGCCCACTGCAGCGGCACCGCTAAGGCGGCCCGAGAGTCCGCCCAGAGCGGCAGCGCCGGCCGGCTGCACACGCCCACCAGCCGCGCCCTAACCGGCCTCCTGCTCACGTCTAGACTCCAGGAAACAGCCATGGCTGCCGACCGCGCACTCACGTCCATCATCCATCATTCAGCAGGTGTCCCCGCCCGACGCGCCGCACCGCAGCGGCTCCCTTGGTTCGATCAGTGGGCTTTCCCGAAGGGAGACGCCTTGCATGATTTGGCGTCGGCCATAGCCGCACGTCTCGACCGCGACGAGGAAGAACGCGGACTACGCACCCGCAGACGGCGTGGTCATGTCGAGAGAGCACGGGAGCAGGCTATCGGCGTCGTCGTCAGCAATCTCGCCCACACGGTGCTCGACCAAGCCGGTGCCGGGAGGCTGGCCGTTGTGCTTGGCAAGCCCGTACAGGCCGCGTCAATTCCCAAGCGCTACCTCAGCCCGGCCGATGGTCGCATGCTAGTGGCGTTGCTGGAGCAGCTTGAGGCACTGGATCTCGTCGCGATAGAGCGTTCCCGCCGCCGTGGTGAGGCCTCCAGTCTGGCCCCGACGACCGCCCTGGCCGCTCTTTGCCAGCACCATCAGGTCAGCCTGCCGGACTTCGGACGATTGCCCGAGGAGGAGACGATTATTGCCCGAAGTCGCCGCGACCAAATCGCGGGGGCAGCGCCTGTCGTGCTGCTCGACTATGCCGAAACCGGCGAGACTGAAGGGATGAGGTCCATGGTCGCCGCCTTGAATGCCCACGTTGCGGGGGCCGACATCGTGTTTCTCGACGACGGCAGAGGGGCCGTGAATGCCCACGACCGCCATCAGCGAAGGCTGTTCAATGGTCCGCCCCAGGAACCGCTCCAAGGCAACGGGCGGCTCTACGGCGGCTTTTGGCAGAACCTGAAGCGGGACCGCAGGAGCAGCCTGCGGATCAACGGAGAGGAAACCGCTGTCGTGGATTTCTCGTCGATGTTCGTCCGTCTCGCCTATGCCAAGATCGGCGTCGTGCCACCGCCGGGAGACCTTTATGCCCTGCCGGGTCTGGAGGGCCACCGGGAGGCTGTGAAGGTCTTGACCAGCACGCTCTTCTTCGACCAGCGGCAGCGGCACTCGTGGCCACAGGATGATGGGCTGGTCATCCCCAAGGGGTGGTCGCTGGCGAAGACGCGGGCAGCCATCCTTGACCGCCATCCTGCCCTGCGTGCCAGCTTCGGCCATGGTCTCGGTCATGAACTCATGCGGCGGGAGAGCGACATCATGCTGGCCATCCTTGATTGCCTGATGACGATGGGCATCGTCGCCCTCAACCTGCACGACGGCCTTATCGTCTCCATCGCGGATGCCTCTTCAGTGCGGACGATGATGATGGAGGTCGGACACCGGCAGACGGGAGCCATCCTGCCCGTCACCATCACGCCCAGCTCCGGGGCAGCTCGCACCAACGCAACCTGACGCCTAACACTCCCTCCCTTCCACCCATAAGGCACTTAACGGCAGCGTCGCCGAAAGCGCCCCCTGACCCCCAAGGACATCATCATGTTTCCCATAACAGCCGCCCCGGCTGCGCATTCGCTCGCCTTGAGCGAGCCGGCGATTCAAGACCTCGACCTCGCAAAAGCCCTCGGCTACGAGCGGCCAACGAACATCCGCAATCTCATCAAGCGTCACGAGGCCTCGCTGGAAGCGATGGGATCACTGCTTCACCATGAAGCGATGATCGTTGCAGGTAAGGGCGCTCAGAGATCCGTAACGGAATACCGCCTGACGAAAGCACAAGCCGCGTTCATCATTGCAAAGGCCGGAACGAAGCGGGCCGACAGCCTAGCCGTGTCCATCGCCGAAATCTTTGCCATGGCGGCCGATGGTCGGCTAGCTCCGGTGGACACCACCGGTGCGGCAGAGCTGCGGGCGGTAGGCCAGCGATTTGAGACACGCTTAGCGGCTATCGTAGCCGAGGAGCAGGAAGCGCGCTCCGGCGCCTTCGCCCTCCTTGCTCGTGGCTGCAGCCGGCGGCGGCGCAGGCGTTGAACACCACTTCGCTGCTCACCCGAAGGGCCTGCCCAGTAGTGGGATTAACTTAGGATAGGGTAGCTATTTCAATATCTTACAAAGATGTCTGGTTCGGGGGAAGAGGTCGTTTGGCCGCATTGGCGCCCACTTTGACCGAAGCTACTCGAAGCCTGTCAAACCGAAACCGCCGTAGGCTCATCTCCGCTGAGGACCACCCCGCCATGGACTTTGCTCTCCACCTCGGTCGCCTTTTCATCGCCTACGACGCAGGCGGCTTCGTAGCCGGCTTAAGGGGGCTCGCTCAAGTCGTGTGGACGCCCATGTTCGGGTGGCAGGCTGACGGGCCCTCGGGGCTCGCCCTGGAGCGCACCCCGCCTAGTCCGCCGCAGTAGCTCTTTCCAGCTGGCATCCCTCCAACGCGTTCCATCACAGCCTCGTTCGGCCTCCGCCGGGCGGGGCTTTTCTTGCTTTCAACCACGCGCTTTGCGCTGAAAGGTCACAGATGATTTCGACCCTTGAATTCAATGAGCAGGGCCATTGCGAGGACATCGTCTTGGCACAGTGGCTCGGCTTCTCGTGCCCAACCAACGTCAGAAAGACGATCATCAAACATCGCGACGAGCTAGAAAGCTACGGCGACCTTTTGGAGATGCCGACGACAATTGAATGTTCAGCGGATCACTTCAACTTCTGGCTCAACCTCGATCACGTGCTCATTCTCGCATCGCTTTCGCGCGCGCCTCGCGCACGTATGGTTCGCGCCGAGTTGATCGCGCGCTCAACTGTCGAGCCTAGCTGGGCGAACTGAATTCCAGCCCTACATCTCAAGCCGCCAGCACCACTCGCATCAGCCTTCGCCATCTGCGATTGCACCGCTCGGATCATCTCCGGGCGGGGCTCATTGTCGGGCTTACATTGCGCCAGTCGTGAGGGTGAGGGGGGCCGGGAGAGATAGAGGTGGCGACGCCCTGCGAGATTGGCTTGTGCGGGGGCGCTGCGGCAGAAAACTCTCTGCCAGAGTAGCTTTAGGTGCAGCGCCGCAGCGCGGCAGCCGTTCTTTGTCGGACCTCGCTTGGCGCGAGAGCTTCGCGACGGCTACTGATGGGGTCCCATCCTCAACCGAATCGCACAGGGCGTCGTGGCAGTCAAAAAATCCGAAATCTACAACCGCATCTGGCAGGGATGCGACGTGTTGCGCGGCGGAATGGATGCTTCGCAGTACAAGGATTATGTGCTGTCGATCCTGTTCATCAAATATGTGTCTGATAAATATGCTGGCCAGCCCTATGGCTTGATCAAGGTTCCGGAGGGAGCCAGTTTCGCGGATTTGGTGGGCCTTAAGGGCAAGGATGACATCGGCGACCAGATCAATAAAAAGATCGTGGCCCCGCTTGCCAATGCGAACAAGCTGGGCGGCTTCCCCGACTTCGCAGACGCGGGGAAGCTTGGCTCCGGAAGGCAGATGATCGACACGCTCACGGGGCTCATCGCCACGTTCGAGCATCCTGATCTCGACTTCTCGAAGAACCGCGCCGACGGTGATGACATCCTCGGCGATGCGTATGAGTTCCTCATGCGCCACTTCGCTACCGAGAGCGGCAAGTCGAAGGGCCAGTTCTATACCCCCGCCGAGGTCAGCCGCGTGATGGCGCAGATCATCGGCATTCGGAACCCCACGACCACGCCGCAGACAACCATCTATGATCCGACCTGCGGCTCGGGCTCGTTGCTCATCAAGGTGGCCGACGAGGCGGGCGTGAAGGTCACGCTCTACGGGCAGGAGAAGGATGGCAGCACCGCTGGCCTCGCGCAGATGAACCTTATCCTGCACGACTATGCTGGCGCTGTGATCCATCCCGGCCAGAGCACGCTCGCTGCGCCCTTCTTCCGTGACGGTGACAGTCTCAAGACCTTCGACTACGTGGTCGCCAATCCGCCCTTCAGTGACAAGCGCTGGCAGCAGGGTATAGACCCCAACGAGTTGAAGCCGGGGCTGGCGATTAAGGACGACAGCCCTGATACGGTGGACTTCCGCCGCTTCGATGGCTTCGGCGTCCCGCCACCCAAGCAGGGCGACTACGCCTATCTCTTGCACATCATCAAGTCGCTGAAATCGACCGGTAAGGCATGCTGCATCCTGCCCCATGGCGTGCTGTTCCGGGGCAATGCCGAGGCTGAGATCCGCAAGAACCTGATCCGGCGCGGCTACATAAAGGCGATCATCGGCCTACCCGCCAACCTGTTCTACGGCACGGGCATCCCCGCCTGCATCGTCGTCATCGACAAGGAAAACGCAGCCGCCCGACGCGGCATCTTCATGATCGACGCCAGCCGTGGCTTCATGAAGGACGGGCCGAAGAACCGCCTGCGCGAGATGGACATCCACCGCATCGTCGATGTGTTCCGGCGTGGGCAGGACGTACCGAATTATGCCCGCATGGTCAGTCGTGACGAAATCGAAAAGAATGACTGTAACCTCAACCTGCCGCGCTACATCGACAGCCAGCCGCCGGAGGACCGGCATGACATTGCCGGGCACCTGCAAGGCGGCATTCCGGAGCGCGACGTCGAGGCGCTGGGCGACTACTGGGCGATTTGCCCCGGTCTCAAGGCTGCACTCTTCCGCCCGAACCGTGCGGGCTATGTCGATCTGGCAGTCGAGCCCGCCAACATCCGCGCCGCGATCCATGAGCACCCGGAGTTCCGCACCTTCACCGAGGGGCTCGCGCAGCATTTCGCGGCATGGCGCGAGGGCGAGACGGCGCGGCTCAAGGCACTCGAACCCGGCTTCCACCCCAAGGGATTGATTGGCGAGCTAGGCGAGCGGCTGCTCGAGCATTACGAGGCCCGCAAGCTGATCGACGCCTACGCGGTCTATCAGCACCTCATGAGCTACTGGGCCGAGATGATGCAGGATGACGCCTACATGATCGCCCAGGACGGCTGGGTGGCGAAAACCGCCCGCATCATCGAGACCAAGAAGGGCAAGGACGGCAAGGAGAAGACCTCCGATAAAGGCTGGGCCTGCGATCTCGTGCCGAAGGAGGTGCTTGTCGCGCGCTACTTCGCCAAGGAGGCAGCGGCGATTGTGGAAGCTGAGGCTGAGCGCGAGCGCCTCGCCGCCGAAGTGTTAGCGTTGGAGGAGGAGCACGGCAACGAAGACGGGCTGTTCTCCGAGCTGATCGAGGAGGGCGAAGTCGTCGTCACCGTGGCCAGCGCCAAGGCGCGGTTGAAGGAGATCAAAGGCGACAGGACGGCAGCGGACGAGGCCAGGGCTTTGGGCGAGTGGCTAGGGCTCGCAGAGCGCGAGAAGGACCTCAAGAAGGCGATCAGGGACGCCGACGCCGCGCTCGATGATCTCGCTTACGGGCGCTACCCCAAGCTTACCGAGGACGAGGTGAAGGCCCTCGTCGTCGATGACAAATGGATGGGCAACCTTGAGGCGCGCATTGCGGACGAAACGGCGCGGGTGGCGCAGGGGCTGACCAAGCGGGTGAAGGAACTGGGCGAGCGCTACACCGCGCCGCTGCCGCGCTTTGCGGAGCGTGTGGAGGAGCTTGAGGGAAAGGTCGCGGCGCATCTCAAGCGGATGGGCTTCGCATGAGCACCCTGCGGTCTTGGGCAGTAACCGAGCTTGGCAAGGTCATGACGCTTCAAAGGGGCTATGACCTCCCTAGTCGTCTGCGCCGAGGGGGAGCAATCCCGATTGTTTCCTCGTCTGGCGTTTCCGATTTCCACGCTGAAGCAGCGTCAATTGGGCCCGGAGTCGTAACCGGGCGATACGGCACAATCGGCCAGACATTCTATGTCGAGGGGGACTACTGGCCGCTGAACACCACGCTGTTCGTCAGTGATTTTCACGGAAACCATCCTAAATTCTGCTACTATATCCTCAAGACGGTAGATTTTGCGTCGCATAGTGGCAAAAGCGGCGTTCCGGGAATTAACCGGAATGACATCCACGAACTCGCGCTCTGCTACCCAACATTTACAGAAGAACAACAGGCCATTGTCGAGGCGCTGGGCGATGCGGATGCGCTGATCGAGGCGCTGGAGGCGCTGATCGCCAAGAAGCGCGACATCAAGCAGGGCGCGATGCAGGACCTCCTCACCGGCCAACGCCGCTTGCCGGGATTTCGGGGGGAGTGGGCGAAGGCAGCCATCGGCAATCTGTTTGATTTCGGGCGATCCGTGCCGCTGTCCCGCGCGCAGTTGAGCGAAGAGGGCGACGTCAGTTATGTCCACTATGGCGACATCCACACACGTCTTCACACGCACCTCGACTTCCAACGCACCCCGACGCCGGGGGCCGACAAGGCGCTTTGCGGCGCTGCGACGCCGCTTAGGGTTGGCGATTGGGTCTTCGCGGACGCCTCGGAAGACTATGACGGGGTCGCGAAGGCTGTCGAAGTAATCCAGTTGCCAGTCGACAGGAGCGCTGTTGCAGGTTTGCATACATTCATCCTCCGGGAACGCGTTGAGACGTTTGCGCCGAGGTTCAAAGGCTATTTGGCCTATGCTTCATCGTTCAGGTCGCAAGTGATGCGAAGCGCGACAGGCATGAAAGTTTTCGGAATATCAAAATCGCAGATGAAAGAGGTCGAATTGCACTTTCCGCTTACCCTCGACGAACAGCGCGCCATCGCCACCGTGCTCTCTGACATGGATGCCGAGATCGCCGCGCTGGAGGATAAGCTCGCCAAGGCGCGCGAGGTTAAGCAGGGCATGATGCAGGTGCTGCTGACCGGGGAGATCAGGCTCGTATGAAGGGGTATTACCGCGTCATCCTCGGCAAGAAACATGTGCACGCCGCCGCCGGTTTAGCGGGCGGCTTCATCGGCGTGAACGATGACGGTACGGGCGACATCTCCCGCCACATCCCCGACGAGCTTCGCGCCTTCAACCACCATTATGCGCCGCTGATGCGCCAGCATAACCCCGGCTGGTCGAAGATCGCGACGGGCCTCGCCTGCGGCGTGCTCTGGCGCATCGCCAGGGGCATGCAGCCGGGTGACATCGTGCTTTGTCCCGATGGCTCCGGCAACTACCGCGTCGGCGAGATCACCGGCGGCTATCACTTCATCGCCGCCGGGCCGCTGCCGCACCGGCGCAAGGTGAACTGGCTCGACATGCTCGTGCCGCGCGCCGCCATGAGCGAGGCTTTGCAGAACTCCACCGGCTCGATCGGCACGATCAGCACCATCAGCGACCACCGCGCCGAGATCGAGCGCTTCCTAGCCGTCGCGCCCGTGCCGCTCACCATTATCGGCTCTGACGCCACCATCGAGGACCCGGCAGCATTCGCCATGGAGGCGCATCTCGAAGCTTTCCTCGTCGGCAACTGGGACCAGACCGAACTCGCCAAGTCCTTCGCCATCTACGAGGAGAACGGCGAGCGCGTCGGCCAGCAATACGAGACCGACGCCGGTCCCATCGACATCCTCGCCATCTCGAAGGACCGCAAGCGGCTGCTGGTGGTGGAGCTGAAGCGAGGCCGCGCCAACGATGTCGTAGTCGGCCAGGTGCTCCGCTACATGGGCTATGTGAAGAGCGAGATCGCCGAGGCAGATCAGACGGTCGAGGGCGCGATCATCGCGCTCCATGACGACCAGAAACTGCGCTGGGCCTTGGCGGCGGTGCCGAACGTCTCGTTCTACCGCTACGAAATCAAGTTCAAGCTGGTGAAGGCATGACCGGCGGCGGGGGCGTGAAGATAGCCATAGGCTGGGATGTCGGCGGCTGGAACTGCGACAGGAACGGCAAGAGCCGCGATGCGCTCGTTGTTCTGAATGCAAATGGCCTCCTCATGGGCAAACCATGGCGCGGCAATCTGCGTGCCCTGCTGAACGAAGCCATCAGTGCAGGCGACTTCGTGCGCGGCATGCTGGACCGCTGCAAGGTGCCCCCGCATCCGGTACATGACGAGGTGGTCATCGCGATTGACGCGCCGCTCGCCTTCCCAAATGCCTTGCTGTCCCTGCTGGCAGGGCACACCTATCAGCGCCAGATCGGCAACAGCGCAGCCAACCCATACCTCTACCGGTTCACCGAACGGCGACTGGCTGAGCCGTCGTCGACGCCCCTCTCGGTCGTCAAGGACATGATCGGCAGCCAGAGCACCAAGGCCATTCATGCGCTGCGCCGGTTCACGCCGATCCAGCAGGCGACTGGCGTCTGGCACGACGGGGGCGCATTGCGCATTATCGAGACCTATCCGGCGGCCTGTCGTCGGCGCTTCATGGACGGGGGCAATTCATCGGTCGATGGCGTCGCCGGGCATGATGACATCGTCGACGCGGGTCTATGCGCCTGGGTGGCATCAACCTTCATGCATTCGCCAGCTGAGCTGGAGGGACCGACAGACGACGCACCGCCTGATGAGGGCTGGATTTGGCTGCCGCACGACACGCGGGCGGGGGCGGCATGATCGGCGAACCGGAACGTTCAACACAAAACCGCGTGGTGGTGCTGTTCCGCGACCGCCTGAAGTGGCGCTATCTCGGCGATTGGTCAGAGCGGGCGAACACCAACATCGAGGCCGATCTCTTCACCGCCAACCTCAAGGCTCGGGGCTATACCGACGCACAGGTTGCCGCAGCGCTTGAGCGCCTGCGCCGCGAAGCGACGAACCACAGCCGCAGCCTCTATCAGAACAACAAGGCCGTGCATGAGCTGCTGCGCTATGGGCACGACGCCAAGACCGAGGCGGGCGGGCTGACCGATAAGATCAACCTGATTGACTGGGCGATACCGGAGCGGAACGACTTCGCCATTGCCGAAGAGGTGACGCTCTTGGGCGGCAACACGCGCCGCCCTGACATCGTGCTGTATGTGAACGGTATCGCCATCGGCGTGCTGGAGCTGAAGAACAGCCGCGTTACTATCGGCCACGGCATCCGGCAATCAATTTCAAACCAGTCGACCGAGTTCAACGCGTGGTTCTATCCGACCGTGCAATTCATCTTAGCGGGAAACGACAGCGAGGGCCTGCGCTATGGCGCTATCGGCACTCCCGAGAAACTGTTTTTGACGTGGAAGGAAGACGAGGACGACGATACCGAGAACAAGCTCGATAAGTACCTCCTGAAGATGTGCGATAAGCGCCGCTGCCTCGAACTCATGCACGATTTCGTGCTGTTCGATGGCGGGGTGAAAAAGCTGCCCCGTGTCCACCAGTATTTTGGCATCAAGGCCGCGCAAGAGCGCATCGCCAAGCGCGAGGGCGGGATCATCTGGCATACGCAAGGGTCGGGCAAGAGCATCGTCATGGTGCTCCTCGCCCGATGGATTCTCAAAACAAACCCGCGTGCCCGTGTGATCGTCGTCACCGACCGCGACGAACTCGACGATCAGATTGAGGGTAACTTCGCGGCAGCAGGCGAGCCCATGCGCCGAACGACCAGCGGCGCGGACCTGATGGGCCTACTCTCCGGCGCACCGACGCCGCGCCTGATCTGCTCGCTCGTCCAGAAGTTCGGGCGCAAGGATGTCGAGAACTTCGACCGCTTCATCCGCGAGCTGGAGGCGAACCCGATGCGCCCCGTGGGCGAGCTATTTGTTTTCGTCGATGAATGCCATCGGACGCAAAGCGGCAAGCTCAACCGCATCATGAAGGCGATGTTGCCCGGCGCGGTCTTCATCGGCTTTACCGGCACGCCACTCCTAAAGGAGGACAAGCAATCCAGTCTTGAGGTGTTTGGCAGTTATATCCACACCTACAAATACAGCGAGGCCGTGGCCGACAATGTCGTGCTCGATCTTGTGTATGAGGCTCGTGACGTCGATCAGGAACTCGGATCGCAGGAGAAGATCGACCAGTGGTTCGACGCCAAGACCAAGGGGCTGAACGACTGGCAGAAGGACGAGCTGCGCAAGCAGTGGGGCACCATGCAGCGCGTGCTGTCGTCCCGCTCACGGATGGAGCGCATCGTCGCCGACATCGTCTTCGATTTCAGCGTGAAGCCGCGTCTCAGCAGCGAGCGAGGAACAGCGATGCTGGTCGCCCGCAGCATCTATGAGGCCAGCAAATACTACGATCTGTTCCAGAAAACCGTCTTCAAGGGCCACTGCGCGGTCATCACGTCCTACAATCCGCAGGCTGCCGATGTGACTCTGGAGGATACGGGCGCAGCCAGCGAGACCGACAAGCAGTTCATCTACAACCTCTATCAGGCGATCCTGAAGGACGTGCCGACACAGCCTGGCATGACGAAAACAGAGGTCTACGAGGAACGGGCAAAGCAGCTCTTCAAGAAAGAGCCCGCGACCATGAAACTGCTGATCGTGGTCGACAAACTTCTCACCGGCTTCGACGCGCCGAGTTGCACCTACCTCTTCATCGACAAGTCGATGCAGGACCATGGGCTGTTCCAGGCGATCTGCCGGACAAACCGGCTCGACGGCGAGGACAAGCAGTTCGGCTACATCATCGATTACATGGACCTGTTCAAGAAGGTCGAGGGCGCCATCAAGGTCTACTCGTCCGAGCTGGACCATAGCGTAGGTGGCGTCGATCCAGAGGTCATCCTACAGGATCGCCTCACCAAGGGCCGCACACGGCTCAAGGAGGCGCTGGAGGCGATCTTCCTCATCTGTGAGCCTGTGCCGCCACCGCGCGGCGACGACGCCTTCAGGCGCTATTTCTGCGGCAACACAGAGGTCGCCACTGATCTGGCCGACCGGGAGCCCTTGCGGGCCAGCTTTTACAAGGCATGCGCAGCTCTTGTCCGGGCCTTCGCCAACATCGCTGATGATCTGGACATGGCTGGCTTCTCCGCCGCTGAGGTCGACGAGATCAAGCGGTTGATCACCGACTACGTGAAGCTGCGCGATATGGTGCGCAACGCAGCGGGTGAGACGCTCGACTTGAAGGCCTACGAGGCCGATATGCGCCACCTGATCGACACCTACATCGAGGCGAAAGAGCCACGGAAAATCTCGCCATTCGACGATATGCCGCTGCTCGACATCATCGCGACGCTCGGGATCGGCGGTGCCATTGGTACGCTACCCGGTGGACTCAGGGGCAGCCGGGACGCCGTCGCCGAGACCATCGAGAACAACGTCCGGGCGAAGATCATCAAGGAGCGCCTTACGGACCCGGTTTTCTACGACAAGATGTCCAAGCTGCTCGACGAAATCATCGCCGCGCGGAAAGCCAAGGCCATCGAGTATGAGCTGTACCTGAAGGAGATCGCCAAACTCATCGGCACTGTGAACGCCGGGCAGGAGGGCGACCGACCGTCCAACATCAAGACGGAAGGCCAGCGGGCGCTCTACAACAACCTAGGCAAGGATGCCGACCTTGCGATGCGGATCGACGAGAAGATCAAGCAGGTCCGGCCAGCGGACTGGAGGGGTGTGCAGGCGCGGGAACAGGAAATCAAGGCTGCGATCTACGGCATCGTGCGCGACGAGAAACAGACCGAGGCGATCTTCGCGATCATATTCCATCAACGGGAGTATTGATCGTGCAGGTCCTTACCCTCGGCGACCTCACGGTGGAGGTCGTTCACAAAGATATCAAAAACCTCCATCTGAGCGTTCACCCGCCTACCGGCCGTGTTCGGATCGCCGCACCTCTTTCGCTGGAGATTGACGCGATTCGTGCGTTCGCTGTCTCGCGCATGGGGTGGATCAGAAAGAACCAGCGGAAGCTCTTCACGCAGCCAAGAGAGGCTGTCCGCGACTTCGTCGATCGAGAGAGTCATTTCGTTTGGGGCGAGCGCGTTCTGCTCAAGCTCGTCCACCGCGCTGCCCCTCCATCTGTTGATCTAGTTCACCGCACACTGGTGCTGACGACGCGTGCAAATGCCACCCGCGATGAGCGCCACGACATTGTGGAAAAATGGTACCGGGACGAACTGCGACGAGTTGCCCAACCAACGGTGGCCCGGTGGGAGGAACGGCTCGGCGTGAAAGTGAAGGGTATTTTCATCCAGCGGATGAAAACGAAGTGGGGAAGTTGTCACCCTGAGAGCGGCAACATCCGCCTGAATACCGACCTAGCCAAGAAGCCGCCAGAATGCCTAGACTACCTGGTGCTGCACGAGCTAACGCATCTCCTGGAGAGAACTCATTCGGAAGCGTTCTTCTCGGTGCTCGATCACAACCTGCCACATTGGCGCGAAGTTCGGAACCTTCTCAACAGCTTGCCGATAGGCGCCGAGTGATGACCGCGTGACTCCACCTTGGCCCGAGGCAGCCAGACAGCGCCGCCATGTGAAGCAGTGGTTCAGCTAGGGTCGGCGCGAGCTCAAAGTGCCTCCGCAGATACTCGGCGCAATCATCGCACCGCGCCTGCTTCGAGCCAATTGTCAGGCGGGCGGTCTCCGCTGCTAGGGCGCGTCGCGCGAGAAGCGGCCGATTCCCATCGCGAAAAGCGATGGATCACTGAGAGCGTATCGCGCCAAGTGACACATTAAGTTGCAGTTCGCCTCTGGGATACCAGAATGGGCTACCGCTGGGCTACCACGGCAGTTTCTGAGCCCAGCAAGCCCTTGATTTCATTGATTTTAGCAGAGCCACTAAAGAGTGGCTGGGGGACTAGGATTCGAACCTAGACAACCAGAGTCAGAGTCTGGGGTCCTACCGTTAGACGATCCCCCAATGGCGGTCGGCGTTGGCGCGCTCGCCTTGGTGTCGCGGGGTCTAATCAATGCTTCGCCGAATGGCAAGCCCCGAATGTGCCGGTCGCCGCGAGGGGGCCTGCGCGTCGGGGCGAGCGGTTGCGCGGCGTCTCTGGGCGGCACCGAGGGGCGGCCGGGGCGTGCCGGCGGCCGCGGCGCCAGGGGCGGAGATCGGGTCCGCGACGCCTTGCGGGCGCGCCTTTCCGCCGCCCGCCGCCATCCCCCGCCGGGATCGCGCCGTCGTGGTGGCGCAGGGGAAGGGCGCGATTGACAGTGCCTGCCGCCGGCGCGCAGTATGCAGCATACAAGAATGCAGCCGGGGCGAACCGGCTGCCGTCCCGGGCCTGGAAACCTCCGGAGTCGCGTCATGCGCTCTCGCCGATCACGCGTTCGATTCGTGCCGGACAGCCGTCCCGGGCGGGTGCCGGCGGCCTTTTGGCCGTGCCGCCGGCCGTGGCGCTGACCCCGCCGGCCCCCGCACCGCGACGAAGCCTGAAAGCCCCTTGCCGATGAACCTGCCGAAAACGCTGCTGCGCCTGCTCGAAAATGCGCTCATCCTCGCCTTCGTCGCGATGATCGTGATGGTCTTCGGCAATGTCGTGCTGCGCTACGGCTTCAACTCCGGCATCACGATGTCGGACGAAGCCTCGCGCATGATCTTCGTCTGGCTGACCTTCGGCGGCGCCTTCCTGGTCGCGCTCGAGGGCGGGCATCTCGGCATGACGACGGTGGTGCAGATGCTCGGCCTGCGCGGCCGGCGGATCGCGCGGCTCGTGGCCGAGAGCCTGTCGCTGTTCTGCATGGGCCTGCTGGTCTGGGGCTGCTGGCAGCAGAGCAGCCTCAACATGGCCAATCTCTCGCCGGTGATGGGCGTGCCGACCGCGATCTTCTATATCGCCGGGCTCGCCTGCGGGCTCGGGATCGGGGCGATCAACCTCGCGACCCTGGTCAGGATCGCAACCGGGCGCATGCCGCCCGACCAGCTCATCATCGGGGCGGAGTCGGAGGAACTCGCCGCCTTCGAGGCGCAGCAGCGGGAGCGCCCGCGCTCATGACCGTCCTCGTCTTCCTCGTCTCGCTGCTCGGCGCGATGGCGCTGGGGATGCCGATCGCGATCTCGCTCATGGTCTGCGGCGTCGCGCTGATGCTGCATCTGGGCATGTTCGACGCGCAGATCCTGGCGCAGAACCTGATCGGCGGCGCCGACAGCTTCCCGCTGATGGCGGTGCCCTTCTTCATGCTGGCCGGCGAGCTGATGAATGCCGGCGGTCTCTCCAAGCGCATCATCGCCTTCGCGATGGCGCTGGTCGGCCATGTCCGTGGCGGGCTCGGCTATGTCGCCGTGGTCGCTGCGATCGTGATGGCCAGCATCTCCGGCTCGGCGGTCGCCGACACCGCGGCGCTGGCCGCCCTGCTGATCCCGATGATGCGGCAGGCCGGCTACCGGCTCGATCGCAGCTGCGGGCTGATCGCGGCCGGGGGAATCATCGCGCCTGTCATCCCGCCCTCGATCGGCTTCGTGGTGTTCGGTGTCGCGGCCGGCGTCTCGATCACCCGGCTGTTCCTGGCCGGCATCGTGCCCGGCCTGCTGATGGGGCTGGCCCTCGTCATCACCTGGTATTTCCTCGCCAAGGACGAGCCGGTCTCGACCCTGCCGCGGCCGAGCGTGCGCAGCATCACCAAGGCGGCGCTCGACGGGCTGTGGGCGCTGCTTCTGCCCTTCGTCATCATCGGGGGCATGAAGCTCGGCGTGTTCACGCCGACGGAGGCCGCGGTGGTGGCGGCGGTCTACGCCTTCTTCATCGGGATGTTCGTCTATGGCGAGCTGAAGATCGCGCATCTGCGGCCGGCGCTGCTGGCGGCGCTGAAGATGTCGGCCTCGGTGATGTTCCTGGTCGCGGCGGCGCTGGTCTCGGCCTGGCTGATCACGATCGCCAACATTCCCGCCGAGGTCGGTGCGCTGCTGGGCCCGCTGATCGAGCACAAGACGCTGCTGATGGCAGCGATGATGCTGCTCGTGATCGTCGTCGGCACGGCGCTCGACTTCATCCCGACCGTGCTGATCCTGACGCCGGTGCTGATGCCGATCGTCAAGCAGGCGGGAATCGACCCGGTCTATTTCGGCGTCCTCTTCATCATGAACAACGCGATCGGCCTGCTGACGCCGCCCGTCGGCACCGTGCTCAACGTGGTCTGCGCGGTCGGCCGCGTGCCCGTCGACAAGGTGGTGCGCGGCGTCATGCCGTTCCTGCTGGCGCAGCTCGCGGTGCTCGCCCTGCTGGTTCTGGTCCCGGAGATCGTGACCGTGCCGGCGAAATGGTTCTACGGGCGCTGAGGAGGCGCCGCGTCGAAGACGAGAAGCAACAAGAACGACACCCCAGGAGGAAGACAAGATGACCATCACCAGGCGCCACGCTCTGATCACCGCCGGCTCCGGCCTCGCCCTCTTCGCGATCGGCCGCCCGGCGCTCGCCCAGGCGGCGAAGCTGCGCTTCGCGCATCCCCATCCGGAATCGGACAGCTGGCACAAGGCCGCGCTGCAGTTCGCCGAGAAGGTCAAGGCCAAGAGCGGTGGCCAGCTCGAGGTCCAGATCTTCCCGAACGGCGCGCTCGGCTCCGATCCGCAGACGATCAGCGCCGTGCGGGGCGGCTCGCTCGACATCTGCCTGACCGGCAACCCGTTCTTCACCGGCCTTGCGCCGAAGCTCAACGTGCTCGACCTGCCCTTCCTGTTCCAGAGCCGCAAGCATGCGGCCGCGGTGATGGACGGCCCGATCGGCGACGGCCTGCGCAAGGAGCTCGAGGGCTCGAACCTCAAGGCGCTGGCGACCTGGGAGATCGGCTGGCGCAACCTGACCAACAGCCGCCGCGCGGTGGCGACGGCGGCCGACATCAAGGGGCTGAAGATCCGCACCACGCCGAACCCGGCCCATATCCGCGCCTTCCAGCTGCTGGGCGCCGTGCCGACACCGATGGCCTTCACCGAGCTGTTCTCGGCGCTCGAGACCGGCGCGGTCGACGGGCAGGAGAACCCGGTGACGCTGATCCTCAACGCCAAGTTCGCCGAGGTGCAGAAGCATCTCTCGCTGACGCGCCACGCCTTCACCACCGGCCCGGTGGTGATGAACAAGACCAAGTTCGACGCGATGGCGCCCGATCTCCAGAAGGTCCTCACCGAGACCGCGATCGAACTCGCCGGCGTGCAGCGCCAGATGAACGAGGACACGGAGGGCTCCAGCCTCGCCGCGCTGAAGAAGGCCGGCATGCAGGCGGTCGAGAACCCCGACCGCGAGTCCTTCTCGAAGATCGTCACGGCGGAAGTCGAGAAGGAGTTCGTCACCAAATTCGGCGGCGAGACGCTCGAGGCGATCAAGAAAGCGGCGGTGTGATGGAGATCATCGACCTCTCCATGCCGATCGAGCCGCATTTCCGCTGGCCGGTCGACCTGGCGATCAAGGGCGACATCGCGGCGGGGGACCCGTTCCGGGTCTCCCGCATCAGCATGACCTGCCACGGCTTCTCGCATGTCGATGCGCAGGCGCATGTCATCGCCCACAGCCCGACGATCGAGGCGACCGCGCTCTCCCGCGTCGTCGGCCCCTGCCGGGTGCTCGACCTGCGCGACGTCGCGCCCAACCAGGCGATCGACGCCGACAGGCTGGCGGCGGCCGACCCCGGCGGGCCCGAGGGCGAGATCCTGCTGCTCTCCAGCGGCTGGGACACGAAGCGCGACTACCGCACGCGCGAATTCTGGCTCGACGCACCGTACCTCACGCGCGAGGCGGCGCTCTGGCTGAGGGACCGCAAGCCCACCGCGCTCGCCTTCGACTTCCCGCAGGATTATCCGATCCGCCTGCTGCTCGACGACAAGCACGTGCCGTTCGAGCAACATGTCACGCATGACATCTGCCTGCGGGCCGGCATCACGCTGATCGAATATGTCGTCAACACCCGCGCGCTGACCAGGCCGCGGACCTTCCTCTGCGCGGCGCCGCTGAAGCTGCCGAATGCCGACGGCTCGCCCGCCCGAATCTTCGCCATCGAGGGGATGGTCTGAGAAGGGGTCCTGCTCAGGCGAGGGCGCCGAGGCCGCGCCCGATCACATAGAGCCCGACGACGGCGACGAGGCCGGCGAAGAGCCGCGTCAGCAGCGTCCTGTGGCCGGACAGCCGGCGCGCCAGCAGCGTGCCGGCGATGCCGCCGACGAGTCCGCCGGCGACGAAGAGGGCGGCGACAGGCCAGTCGACCAGCCCCGACAGCGCATAGGACGTGGCGGTCGTCAGGCCGAAGGCGGTCACCGCCACGAGCGAGGAGCCGATCGCGACGATCATCGGCAGGTTCGCGGCGGTCATCAGCCCCGGGACAATCAGAAAGCCGCCGCCGATCCCGAAGAAGCCGGAGAGGCCGCCGACCAGGCCGCCCATGCCGAGAAGCCGCGGCAGGAGCCTCGCCGCGGTCTTGCGCCCGAGCGGCTCGAAGCCGACGCCGCTCTCGCTGCGGCGCAGCAGCATGGCTGCGGCGATGACGAGCATCAGAACGCCGAAGACCAGCAGCAGCTTCTGCCCGTCGAGCCGCTTGCCGAGTGCCGAGCCCAGTGCGGCGCCGGCGATGCCCGCGGCGGAGAACACCAGCGCACAGGGCCAGCGGACATGGCCGGCGCGGGCATGGCCGAGCAGATTGCCGAAGGCGCTGAGCGCGACCGCGACCGCGCTCGTGCCGATCGCGACATGCGGGGAGGCGACGCCGACGACATAGACCAGCAGCGGCACGGCGAGAATCGAGCCGCCGCCGCCGACGAGACCGAGGGTGAAGCCGACGAGCGAACCGGAGCCGAGCGAGGCGATGTCAGCTGTGGCGATCATGATGCGGCTGGCCCTGCGACGGAAGGCGTGTCGGCCGTCCCGAGGGACATCACCGGTCGGCGAAGCTGGCGGTCATGCCGGTCGGTCGGTCCTTGTGGAGCCGCGAGCTGCTCGGTCATCGTCTTGGCGTTCACGGCTCTAACGTCATTCAACAGATTGCTGCTGCACGCTTGTTGGCTCAGACGGCGTCACTGGCCCATGATCTTGATCGCGGGATCCGCGATCATGGCGGCGACATCCTGGGGACGAGCCGCGCTGACGCCCTCCATGAGCGCGTCGGCCTGGAGTTTGCGGTTGGGCAGATAGATCGCGCAGACCTGGACCGTACCCCCCTTCTTCAGGAGCCCCTCGAGAAGCGAACGGACCGTCATGCCCTGCGGCGTGACGGCTTTGGTCGCTGCGTCCGGAACGGCCTTCAGGGCCACGTCGCCGGCTTCGCCGCAGAGGACGACGTGGACGCCGTGTCCGCTCGCCTGCAACTGGTTGGCGAGTACCAGATTGAAGGCCTGAGCCTCCGCAGCCGGCGCGCTCAGCAGCATCAGCATCTTCTGGCCGGCGACGGCGGGGGATGCCATCAGTCCAGTGGCCAGCAGGGCGGTCGAGAGGGTCTTCAAAACAGGTTTCATCCGCTTGTCCTGGAAGGTCACGAGGGGAGTCATCGCCAAGATCACCATGCGTGCTCGCTGCGACGCTCAATCGCTGCCGATCGGGAACTTCGACCGGTCGAGCGTGTAACCCCACGGGAGGCCGGAGTTCTTCCAGCCGTCGACACGCCGCCAGTTCTTCTGCGGACCGTCCTTGATCGTATCGCCTTCAAATCCGTCCACGACGATGTAAACGCTGGCGAACCCCTTTCCCCACAGATCCTTGGCCGAGGGTGCGCCGCGCTCGCCGCCCGAGCGGCACATCAGAAGGATGGGCGTGTCCTTGCCGAGGCCGCGATCGGCCAGCGCCTTGGCGATCTTGTCGGCGAAAGCCGGATCGCGCTCGACCAGATACACGGAGCGCTTGTCATTCCACTTCGACCGATTGGCGGACATGAACGGCACGACGACGTCGACGGCCGGAGCAAAGCCGGTGAACATGATCTCGATGGGGTCGCGCACATCGACCAGCAGCACCTTGTTGCCTTGCGCCTGCTTCATCGCGAAGGCTTCCCTGGAATCCACATAGAGCTTCCAGGGCGTCTGCCGCTCGGGATCGGCGGGTTCCGGCGCGGCCAGGGCTGGGGCCGCGGCCAGAAGACTGAGCATGACGAGCCAGTTGGCGAGTTTGGACATGACCGATCCCTTTGCGTGTCGGTTTGACGTTTTTTGCGTGGTCGCGCGGCCAACGCGCCCGTTGACGCAGGCCATCTGTTCTTCGCTGCGCAAGGTCGAGGGCAAGACCGCTGAGGCCAGCTCAGGCCCTGCTGGCCCGGCGAGGCTGTGATGGCCCGCCAGGCCCGGCGCTCATCACAGGGCGTTCACCGGCACCTTGAGGAAGACCTTGCCGCGCTCGTCGGGGGGAGGCAGCGCACCGGCGCGCATGTTCACCTGCAACGAGGGAATGATCAGCTTGGGCATGTCGAGCGTCTTGTCCCTGGCTTCGCGGGTGCGGACGAACTCGTCCTCCGTGATCCCGTCGCGGGCATGGATGTTGTGCGCGCGCTGCTCGGCGACGGTGGTCTCCCAGCGGATGTCGCGGCCGTTGGGGCCGTAGTCATGGCACATGAACAGCCGGGTCTGCGGCGGCAGCGCCAGTACGCGCTGGATCGAGCGATACAGCGTCCGGGCGTCGCCACCGGGAAAATCCGCCCGGGCCGAGCCGCCATCCGGCATGAACAGCGTGTCGCCGACAAAGGCGGCATCGCCGATGACATGGGTCATGCAGGCCGGGGTGTGGCCGGGCGTGTGCATGGCGAAGGCGGTCATGCCGCCGATCGTGTAGGTGTCGCCCTCGGCGAAGAGACGGTCGAACTGGCTGCCGTCGCGCTGGAATTCGGTGCCTTCGTTGAAGACCTTGCCGAAGGTCTCCTGCACGATCGTAATGCGGTCGCCGATGCCGATCTTGCCGCCGAGCAGCCCCTGGAGATAGGGCGCGGCGGAGAGGTGGTCGGCATGGACATGGGTCTCGATCAGCCACTCGACCTCGAGGCCGTGCTCGCGGACGAAGGCGACGATCTCGTCGGCCGAGTGATAGGCGATCCGGCCCGCCGCATAGTCGATGTCCATCACTGAATCGACGATGGCGCAGGCGCGGGAGCCGGGGTCCTTGACGACATAGCTGACGGTGTTGGTCTGCGCGTCGAAGAAGGCGGTGACCTCGGGCCTGGTCGCGAGGTCGACGGGGTGCGGAATGGCGGTCATGGGGAACCTCCTCGGTTCGTCAGGCGGTCTTCGACCGCAGGGGCGTCGTGGCGGACGACAGGAGCCGCGCCATCGCCATGCCGGCGAGCATCGCGGCGATGAAGATGATGGCGGGCTGGCCGCCGGTGAGGGTCGAGACGAGCGCGGGGCCGGGGCAGAGGCCGGCGAGGCCCCAGCCGATGCCGAACAGGGCGGCGCCCGTCAGCAGCCGACCATCGACCGGGCCGGGTTCGGGCAGCAGGAAGCGCTCGGCCATGACGGGGCGCTCGCGGGCCAGGATCAGCCGGTAGGCGGTGAAGGTGACGGCGATGCCGCCCGCCATGACAAAGATCAGGCTCGGGTCCCAGGCGCCGGCCGGGATCGCGGCGAGATCGAGGAAGGCGAGCACCTTGGTCGGGTCGGCCATGCCCGCCAGGATCAGCCCGAGCCCGAAGGCGAGGCCGGTCAGGAACTGCAGGATCACGGACATCGAGGCTCTCACAGCACGTGTCGGACGAGGAAGACGGTCGCGATCGCCGTCGTCATGAAGGTGGCGACGGCGACGGCGGAGCGCAGCGAGAGGCGCGACAGACCGCAGATGCCATGGCCGGAGGTGCAGCCATTGCCCCAGACGGCGCCGAAGCCGACGAGACCGCCCGCCACCACCAGCAGAAAGGGCCCGGTCTCGATGTTGGGCTGCGGCGCGATCCCGGTCAGCGCCCCGTAGACGAGCGGGGCCAGGACGAGGCCCGCGACAAAGGCGAGCCGGCCCCAGGACTGGCCGTCGCCGGCCGGCAGGAGCAGCCGCGAGACGATGCCGCTGATCCCGGCGATGCGGCCCTGGAACAGCATCAGCATCGCCGCCGCCAGCCCGATCAGGGCACCGCCCGCCAGCGAGGCGAGCGGCGTGAAGCTCGACGCGACCGTCACGGCTGGCGCGTCCCGCAGGTGTTGAGGCCGAGCAGCGTATAGGCCGGGCAGAAGCGCATCGCGGCTGTCCCGATCATGACCGCGCCCCAGGCCGTCAGCGCATATTTCCAGGCGCCGAGCGGGGCGACCCAGCCGGCGAGGGGCGGCACGAAGACGGCGACGAGGAGGACGGCGCCGACGACGAAGCGAAGCGTCCGATCCAGCGAACCGACATTGACCATGATCACGATCTCCCGTTAAGAACTAATATCCTCCATATATATGGATTATCGAATATGTCAACGGCCTTGCTGACGCGCGACGAAGCCGGCATCGCGGCACCGATCGAGGCGGCGGCAGCGCTGCTCGCCGCCATGGCGAGCCCGCGCCGCCTCGCCATCCTGTGCCGGCTGGTCGAGGGCGAGGAGGGGGCGGGCGAACTCGCGCGGATCACGGGCCTGAGCCCGGCCGGCGTCGCGGCCCATCTGGCGCAGCTGCGGCGGCAGGGGTTGATCGCGGCGCGCCGTCGCGGCGTCGCGGTGACCTTCTCGCTCGCCAGCGCGGAGGCGAGGGCGGTGCTGGAGACGCTGCACGCACTCTATTGCGAGCCGGGCGCCGCGCAGGGCGGCGCTCCGGCTGAGGCCTGAGCGGGGCGTCCGCCCAGGCCGGTCGTCCGTCGGTGTCGTCAGGGGCCGATGAGCTGGCCGCCATCGACAACGAGGCTCTGGCCGGTGACCCAGCTCGCCCGCTCGGAGGCGAGGAAGAGCACGACCTCGGCGATCTCCTCGGGGCGGCCCATGCGTCCGAAGGGGATGGTGGCCAGGGTCGAGTTGTAGAGATCGGGGTTGGAGGTCCTCCGGTCCTCCCAGGTGCCGCCGGGGAACTCGACCGAGCCGGGCGCGACGCAGTTCACGCGGATGCCCTGCCGCGCCAGCATCTTCGCCTGGCTCGCAGTGTAGTGCATCACCGCCGCCTTGATCGCGCCATAGGGCGCCGAGCGGGAGGTGGCGCGCAGCCCGGAGATCGAGGAGATGTTCACGATCGCGCCGCCGGCGGTCATGTGCGGGATGGCGGCGTGACTGCCGCGCACGACCGCCATCATGTCGACGTCGAAGGAGGCGCCCCAGCCGGCCTCGTCATCGGAATGGCCGAAGCCCGAGGCGTTGTTGACGAGAATGTCGAGGCCGCCGAGCGCCTTGACCGCCTCGGGAAGATAGGCGTCGATCGCGGCCGCGTCCGCGAGGTCGACGGAGGCGGCATGGGCGCTCACACCGAGATCCGCGATCTCCTGCCGCGTCGCGGCGAGCGGACCCGGGGTGCGCGCGCAGATCGACACCGCGGCCCCGCGCCGGGCGAAGGCGAGCGCGGTCGAGCGGCCGATGCCGCGGCTACCGCCCATGACGATGACATGTTTGCCGGCAAAGTCCTTCATCATGACGCGCGTTGCTTTCTGCAGAGGGAGGGCAGGGCTGGCGCGGCGAGATCGCGCCGGCCATCCTCTCCGGTGTAGTCCAAGCCGCGGCCGCGGTCGAACCGCCTGCCGTCACTTCGCGTTGATCGAACGCAACGATGCGGCCGGCCCGCACCGCGATGATGCGGGCCGCAACCGGGAGAGCACGATGGCGGCCGAGGATTTCGAGGAGGCGCTGGAGCTGCTGGCGGCCGAGGCGGGCGTGGCGCCCGCGCAGGCGCGGGTGATCACCACCCATATCTCGGTCGTGCTGCTGGGCGGAGAGCGGGCCTTCAAGCTGAAGCGGCCGGTCGCGCTGCCCTATCTGGATTTCTCGACGCCGCAGAAGCGGCTCGTCGCCTGCGAGCGCGAGCTGCGGCTGAACCGGCGGACGGCGCCGTCGCTCTACCGGGCCGTGCGCCGGCTGACGCGCGAGCGCGACGGGCGGCTGGCGCTGGATGGCGGCGGCGTCCTGGTCGATGCCGCGGTCGAGATGGCGCGCTTCGACGAGGACGGGCTGTTCGACCGGATGGCGCAGCAGGGACGGCTGACGTCCGCTCTGGTGACGACGCTGGCGCGCGCCATCGCGCGCTTCCATGCGGGGGCCGAGATCGCGCGCGGCCGCGGCGGCGCCGAGGCGATGGCCTCCGTCCTCGCGATCAACGCCAACGGCTTCGCCCTGACCGATCTCCTGCCGGCCGGCGAGGTCGCGGCGCTGGAAGCGGCCTGCCGGGAGGCGCTCGACCGCCACCGGTCGCTCTTGGATGCGCGCGGCCGGGAGGGGCGGATCCGCCGCTGCCATGGCGACCTTCACCTGCGCAACATCTGCCTCGTCGCGGGCGAGCCGACGCTGTTCGACGCGCTCGAATTCGACGAGGCGCTGGCGACGACGGATGTGCTCTACGATCTCGCCTTCGTGCTGATGGATCTCTGGCATCGCGACCTCGCCGGACACGCGAACACGCTGCTGAACCGTTATCTCGACATCACCGACGACGAGGCCGGGCTGCCGCTGCTGCCCTTCTTCATGGCGGTGCGCGCCGCCGTGCGGGCCCATGTCGTCGCCGTCCAGGCGCGGGACGGCGGGGACGCGCGCGTGCTGGACGAGGCGCGCTCCTATCTGGCGCTGGCCTTGCGCTGCCTGGCGCCGAAGGCCGCGCGCCTCGTCGCGGTGGGCGGCCTGTCGGGCGCGGGCAAGTCGACCGTCGCGGCGGCGGTGGCGCCGGGCCTCGGGCCGGTTCCCGGCGCGCGGATCCTCGCCTCCGACCGGCTGCGCAAGCGGCGCCACGGGGTCGAGCCGCAGATGCGGCTGCCGCCGGAGGCCTATCGGCCGGCCGTTTCCGAGGCGGTCTTTGCGGAACAGGCGCAGCGTGCGGGCGCGATCCTGCGGCTGGGGCACGGCGTCGTCGCCGATGCCGTGTTCGACCGCGCGCCCGATCGCGAGCGCATCGCGCGGGCCGCGCATGAGGCAGGCGTGGCCTTCCAGGGGTTGTGGCTCGAGGCGCCGGCGCCGACCCTGATCGCGCGGGTCGAGGCGCGCCGGGGTGATCCCTCGGACGCGACGGGCGAGATCGTGCGCCAGCAGCTTGGCCGCGCCACACCGGTGGAAGACTGGAGGCGGCTCTCCACCGAGGCGGGCCCCGAGGCCGTCTGCCGCGAGGCCCGCGCGATGGTTGAAGGGACGGACCTCTCCGGCGCCGCTTGATCTCCCTCAAGGTCCGATCCGCGCGACGCCGTACCATGGCGGTGACGGAGGGAGAGCGGATCATGGCGACGATGATGAAGGCTGCGGTCGTGCGGGCGTTCGGCCAGCCCCTCGTGATCGAGGACGTGCCGGTGCCGGTTCCGGGACCGGGCGAGCTGCTCGTCAAGGTGCGAGCCTGCGGCGTCTGCCACACCGATCTCCACGCCGCCGACGGCGACTGGCCGGTCAGGCCGGTGCCGCCCTTCATTCCCGGCCACGAGGTCGCCGGAACCGTCGCGGCGCTCGGGCCCGGCGTCAGCGATTTCAAGCTGGGGGACGCGGTCGGCATCGCCTGGCTGCATGATTCCTGCCTGCGCTGCGAATATTGCGAGACCGGCTGGGAGACGCTCTGCGAGCACCAGCACAACACCGGCTACAGCTGCAATGGCGGCTTCGCCGAATATGCGATCGCCTCGGCGGCCTTCGCGGCGCGGCTGCCGGACGGCATCGATTTCGCGGCGATGGCGCCGATCCTCTGCGCCGGCGTCACCACCTACAAGGGCCTGAAGGAGACCGAGGCGCGGCCGGGCGAATGGGTCGTGATCTCCGGCATCGGTGGGCTCGGCCAGGTCGCGATCCAGTATGCGCGGGCGATGGGGCTCAAGGTCGTGGCGGTCGACATCGCCGAGGACAAGCTGGCCCTGGCCCGCGCGACGGGGGCCGACGTCACCGTCGATGCGCGTTCGCCGACGGCCGTCGAGGATGTCATCGCCGCCACGGGCGGCGGGGCGCATGGCGTGCTGGTCACCGCGGTCTCGCCGCCGGCCTTCGCCCAGGCGGTGCGGATGGCGCGGCGCCGAGGCACGGTCGCGCTGGTCGGGCTGCCGCCGGGCGAATTCCCGACGCCGATCTTCGAGGTGGTGCTGAAGCGGGTGACGCTGCGCGGCTCGATCGTGGGAACGCGACGGGATCTGGACGAGGCCATCGCCTTTGCGGCGGAGGGCAAGGTCACGGCCCGGATCGCGACGGTGCCGCTGAGCGACATCAACGCGGTGTTCGCGCGGCTCAAGCGCGGCGCGGTCGAGGGGCGGATCGTGCTCGATCTGTCGCTGCCGATCGCCGCGTCCGGGCCGGAGACCGACCGGGCGGCCGCCTGATGGCGCGGCGGACGGATCGCGGGGAGAGGAGCCTCGCCATGCAGGGAGCCTATACCATCGCGGGGATGACCCCCGATCAGGTCGATGCCGCCGACCTTCTGGTGGGCACGATGAAGCCGCCGCCGGATCTCGCGGGCTGGCGCCGGGACGGCGGCGATGCGGCGGTCTCCGCCGGGCGGTGCCAGGACGTGCGGGTGGCGACCAACCCGCGCGGCTATGTCCAGGGCCTGTGCCTGTGCCGACAGGCGCGCCATGTGGTGCATGGCGCCATCCTCGACGTGCCGCTGTTCGTCGTCGCCAGCGCCGCGGACGGGCCGGGCGTCGCCTCCGCGCTGGTCGCCGATCTCTGCGCCATCGCCGGCCGGCTGGACTGTGCCGCCGTGCGCATCCGCACCGGGCATTCGCCGCGGGCGCTCCAAGGCATGGACCGCGCCAGGCGCAGTGGCGGCGCGGGCATCGCGGTGATTCTCGATTCCTCGCCGATGGGCGAGCCCCCCTGGGGCGTCAGGGCGCCGGCTTGCCCGTGAAGACATAGCCGACGCCGCGGACCGATTTGATCAGCGTCGGCTGGCGCGGGTTGGGCTCGATCTTCTTGCGCAGCCGCGCGATCTGCGCGTCGATCGTGCGGTCGAAGGCCTCGAGGCTGCGGCCATGGGTGAGGTCCATCAGGACGTCGCGGGACAGGACGCGGCCGGGCGCGCGTGCCAGGGCCGCCAACATGTCGAACTCGCCGGTCGTCAGCTGGATCTCGACACCTTCGGCGGTGACGAGCTGGCGGCGGGCGAGATCGAGCCGCCAGCCGTCGAAATGGATCGTCTCGCCGGCCTCAGCGCGGGTGGGCGCGGCGGGCTGGCGCCGGCGCAGCACCGTGCGCAGCCGGGCGAGAACCTCGCGCAGATGGAAGGGCTTGGCGATGTAGTCGTCGGCGCCGACCTCGAGCCCGACGATGCGGTCGACCACGTCGTCGCGGCCGGTCAGCATGATGATCGGCGTCTCGCAGCGGGAGCGCAGCTCGCGCGCCAGCATCAGCCCGTCCTCGCCGCCGGGCAGGACCAGATCGAGAAGAATGATGTCGACCGGATGCCGCTGCAGGGCGTCGCGCATGGCGGCGCCGTCGCCGACAGCGGTCACGCGGTATCCCTCGTCCTCGAAATAGGTGATCAGCATCTGCCGGATTCGAACATCGTCATCCACCACCAGGATGTGTTCGTTGCGGGCGTTCGGCTCGGTCATGGCAGGCAGTGGGTTTCCCTCGCGATCCCGGCTGTTACAAACCGTCACATCTTTGCACGGTTCGTCACCGTGGCGGCGTTCGCCCGTTACCGGGATCGGTTCAAGTCGGCTCGTCGATCACAGAGGGATGACAAGCCGATGCTTTCGCAAGCCACCATGTCACAGCCGCACGGAGCTGTCAGGCGATTCGCGACGGTCCCGTCTTGCCCGGCCAGCCTCAACAGCCTCTTCGGCGGGCAGCCGGTCGAGACCTTCGAGCCCGGGACGGCGGTGTTCTGGGAGGGCGACGAGGCCCGCCATGTCTTCGAGGTCGTGGAGGGCGTGCTGCGCGTCTTCCGCATCCTCAGCGACGGCCGCCGCGTCATCACCGGTTTCCTCTATCCCGGTGACCTGCTCGGCGTCTCGCTGAAGGACCAGTATCTCTACACCGCCGAGGCGGTGAACCGGACGAAGCTGCGCCGCTACGAGCATGGCCGCTTCCAGGAGGAGATCAACCGCTCGCCGGAGCTGCGCCCGCAGCTCTTCGCCTGCCTCTGCGACGAGATGGCGGCGGCGCAGGACCAGATGGTGCTGCTCGCCCGCAAGAGCGCGGAGGAGCGCGTCGCCAGCTTCCTGCTGCTGATCGCGCGCCGGCTCGGCGGCGACGAGCGCCAGCCGGTGATCGAGATCCCGATGACGCGCCTCGACATGGCCGACTATCTCGGCCTCACCATCGAGACCGTCTCGCGCACGATGACGCGGCTGACCAATTGCGGCGTGATCGCGCCCAGCAGCCGCCACGCCCTGGTGGTGCGCAAACTCGGCAAGCTGGCGATGCTTGCAGGCGAGACCGAGGCCGACGATAAAGACGGCGCCGGAGGCCGGGCGATCCAGCAGGCCGTCTGGCCGAACTGAGCGCGCAGCACCGAGAGAGACCATGGGGGCGACCGTCACCAACGAGTCCAGTCTGGACGAGATCGCCCGCATCCTCGACAGCGCCAACGTCATCGTCCACGGCTTCGACGGCGTGGTCACGCGCTGGACCAGCGGGTCCGAGGGCCTCTATGGCTGGAGCCGTGCCGAAGCGCGCGGCCGCGCCGCGCATGACCTGCTGGAGACGGTGTTTCCCCAGCCCTTCGCCGAGATCGTCGCGCATCTGAAGGCGCATGGCGTCTGGACCGGCGAACTCAGCCAGCGCCGCAAGGACGGGACGCCCGTTTCGGTCGCCAGCCGCTGGGTCGTCGCCGAGACCGAGGGCGAGGCGGGGACGGCGATCATCGAGACCAATGTCGACGTCAGCGACCTGCGCACGATGCAGGCGCATCTGGTGGCGCGCGAGGCGCATCTGCGCTCGATTCTCGACACCGTGCCCGAGGCGATGGTCGTGATCGACGAGAGCGGCACGATCACCTCCTTCAGCGCGGCGGCGGAGAAGCTCTTCGGCTTCGCCACCTCGGAGGTGCTCGGCCGCAATGTCCGGATGCTGATGCCGCAACCGGATCGCGACGCGCATGACGGCTACATGGATCGCTATCTGGAGACCGGGCAGCGCCGCATCATCGGCTATGGGCGCGTCGTCACCGGGCAGAAGAAGGACGGCACCGAGTTTCCGATGGAGCTCGCGATCGGCGAGGCGCGCGCCGCCGGCCGGCGCATCTTCACCGGCTTCATCCGCGATCTCACCAGCCGTCACCGGATCGAGGAAGAGCTGCGCCAGGCGCACAAGATGGAGGCGGTGGGGCAGCTCACCGGCGGCATCGCCCATGATTTCAACAATCTGCTGACGGTGATCAGCGGCAACCTCGAGATGATCGAGCGGCGGCTGACCGACGACCGCGCCCGGGCGCTGCTGCGGGAGGCGCAGAGCGCAGCCGAGGACGGCGCCAAGCTCACCGCCCAGCTCCTCGCCTTCGGGCGTAAGCAGCCGCTCAACGCCAAGCGCGCCGATATCGGCCAGCTCGTCTCGCGCTTCTCCGACCTGTTGCGCCGGGCGCTCGGCGAGACGATCGAGCTGCGCATGATCGTGTCGGGATCGCCGGGGCCGGCGCTGGTCGATGCGTCGCAGCTGCAGAACGCGCTGCTCAACCTCGCGCTGAACGCCCGCGATGCGATGCCGCGCGGCGGGCGGCTGACCGTCGAGATCTCGGCGGCGAAGCTCGATTCCGACTATGCCAGCATGTACCCTGAGGTGCGCACCGGCAGCTATGTCCTGATCTCGATCACCGATACCGGCGTCGGCATGTCGTCCGAGGTGCGCAAGCGGGCCTTCGAGCCCTTCTTCACCACCAAGGGCGTCGGGGCCGGCACGGGGCTCGGGCTCAGCATGGTCTACGGCTTCACCAAGCAGTCGGGCGGCCATGTCCAGCTCTACAGCGAGGTCGGGCAGGGCACGAGCGTGCGGCTGTTCCTGCCGGTCGTAGAGGCGGCCCCGGCGGAGACCTCCACGGGGCCGGCCGCCGCGCATGAGCCGCCACCGAGCCTGCCCGGCGGATCGGAGACGATCCTCGTGGTCGAGGATGACGCGCGGGTGCGGCGTGTCGCGGTCGCCCGGCTCGAGGACATGAACTATCGCGTGCTGCAGGCGGAGAACGCCGCCGCGGCGCTGCGGATGCTGGCCGCGCATCCTGAGGTCGCGCTGCTCTTCACCGACATCGTCATGCCCGGCGGCATGTCCGGCGACGAACTCGCGCGCGAGGCGCGGCGCCTGATGCCGGACCTGAAGATCATCCTGACCTCCGGTTTCGCCGAGCCCAGCGTCGCGGTCCGCGAACTCGCCGCCGAGGCGAGCTGGCTGAAGAAGCCCTACAGCGCGATGGAACTCGCGGTGCGGATCCGAGAGCTGCTCGACTAGGACGGCGGCGAAGCGACGGCCTCGCCAACCGTCGCCCCGTCGGGATCGGCCTGCGGCAGGCGTTGCAGGCTGTGGACGGCGATGCCGGCCTCCTCCAGCAGGGCACGGCCCGGCATCCCCTCGATCTCGAAGACGAACATCGCCGTGTCGCAGTGGCCGCCGAGGCGGCGCAGGAGCCTGACCGCGGCGAGCGCCGTCTGGCCGCTCATCAGGCAATCGTCGACGACCGCGACCGTGCGTCCCGCGATCCGGTGGGCCTGCGAGATCGCGACGCCGTCGCCGAGCTCGTAATTCGCCATGATGCTGCGGATGACCTCGACCCGGATCGCCCCGACCTTGCGGATGTCGAGCAGGCCGAGGCCGTTGCGATAGGCCAGCGCCCCGGCGAGGCCGAGGCCGCCGACATCGATCCCGGCGACGACGCCGATCTCGTCCGAGAGCCGGCGCCCGATGGCATCGATCACGTGCCGCGTCGCCTGGGCGTCGGTCGCCAGCGGCGAGATGTCCGGAAAGTCGACGCCCGGCACCGGGTGGTTCTTCCAGCGCCGGTAGCGAACGGGGATCGCGGTTCCGTCGGGGCCTGCGATGGTGGTGATCCGTTCCATGATGCCGATCCCCCTGAGGGCGCCCCGCCCGACGTCGCATGGGGCAGATGGACGCGGCGCGCGCGCGGCGCAAGCCGGCATCGCCGACACCGGCCCCGCGAGGCACAGCCTTGACAGGACGGATGGCTTGGGAGAGGCGTATCGCCATGCGCATCCCATTGAATGCACAGGCTTTTTTTAATTATTCCAAGGAGAAGGCGGTGTCGTCCTTCACGCTCCCGCTCCCGGCTGTGACCGGTCTGAGGGCTCTTCCGCGCCGGCTCGGCGTGGTCCTGCTCTGCCTGATGGCGAGCCTGACGCCGCTGTGGGCGCAGCAGGGCGAGCCGGCTCCTGCAGCGCCGCAGGCGACCGTCGCACCGGTTCAACCCGGCGGGGCTGCGACCGTCCCGACGATGGCGCTGCCGCCGGCGCTGCCGCAGCTCGGGATCGCGCCGCCGACGACGGCGCATCCGGTCGCGCCGGCCGTCCAGCCGGCCTCGGCCCTTCCCGCCGCGGCGCCCGTGGCCGCGGCTGCGGCGATGCCGCATGATCTGTCGCCCTGGGGCATGTTCATGGCGGCCGACATCGTCGTGAAGGCGGTGATGGTCGGGCTCGCCTTCGCCTCGGTCGTGACCTGGACGATCTGGCTCGCCAAGGCGCTCGAACTGGCCACCGCCAAGGCGGCGGCGGGGCGCGCGCTGCGGCGGCTCGAGGGCGCCGACAGCCTCTCGGGCGCAGCCGAGGGCATGACCGGCCGCACGGGACGCCCGCGCGGTGATGTCGGGCTGCTGTTCGGCGCGGCGCTCGACGAGACTCGGCGGTCCGTCGATCTCGGCGAGGAGGGAACCAAGGAGCGCGTCGCGATCGCGCTGTCGCGGATCGAGGCCCGCGCCGGGCGGGCGATGACCCGCGGCACCGGCCTGCTCGCGACCATCGGCTCGACGGCCCCCTTCGTCGGCCTGTTCGGCACGGTCTGGGGCATCATGAATTCCTTCATCGGCATCAGCCAGGCGAAGACCACCAATCTCGCCGTGGTCGCGCCCGGTATCGCCGAGGCGCTGCTGGCGACCGCGATCGGCCTCGTGGCCGCCATTCCCGCCGTGATCGTCTACAACGTCTTTGCGCGCTCGATCGCAGGCTACCGCGCCCTGCTGTCGGATGCCTCGGCCGAAATCCTGCGCCATCTCTCGCGCGATCTCGAGCGCCGGCAGCGCCAGCCGGTGCCGGCTGCGACCCCGCGCGCCTCGCTGCATGCGGTGCCGGGGGCGGCCCAACCCGCGCTGCCGCGCGTGCCGGCGGAGTGAGCCAATGGGCGTTTCACTGAAAGATGCGCAGGACGGCGACCTCGGCGAGGTCAGCGACATCAATGTCACGCCGTTCATCGACGTGATCCTGGTGCTGCTGATCATCTTCATGGTCGCGGCCCCGCTCTCGACGGTGGATGTCGCGGTCGACCTGCCGGTCTCCAACGCGCAGCCGCAGCCGAGGCCCGACACGCCGGTGTTCCTGACGGTGAAGAGCGACCTGTCGCTGGCGCTCGGCAATGACGGCGTGCCGCGCGCGGCGTTGGGCGCGACGCTCGACCGGCAGACCCAGAACGATCGCGAGAAGCGTGTCTTCCTGCGGGCCGACGGGGCCGTCGCCTATCGCGAGCTGATGGAAGTGATGAACCTGCTGCGCCAGGCTGGCTATCTCAAGATCGCCCTGGTCGGTCTCGAGGATACGGGGCAGGGCGCCGCCGCCCCGGCGGAAGGGCCCCGGCCATGAGCGGGCTCGCGAGCCTGAGCGGTCGCCAGACCGGGCTTTGGGCGCGGCTCTGGCCCGCGCTGCTGCGCTGGGCGCTCGCCGCGGTCGTCGTCGCCGGCGCTCATGGCGTCGCCGGCTGGATGATCGTGACCTGGCAGCGGGCCGAAGCCGCGATGGGCGCCCCGCCGGCCGCGGTGATGATCGAACTCGCGCCGCTTCCGGTGGCCCCCGAGGCGCCGCCACAGGAGGTCGCGCCCGGTCCCGAGATGGTCGAGGCCCAGCCGGAACCGCAGCCCGAGCCCGTCGTGGAGACGCCGCCGGAGCCCGTGCCGCCGGAGCCCGTCGTCGAACCGCCGCCCCCGGTCGAGCCGCCGCCCGAGCCGGAGCCGCAGCGCGTGGTCCAACCCGAACCCGAGATCAGGATCCCCGAGCTGCCGCCGCTGCCTGACGCCGCGGCCGTGCTGGCGCCGCCGCCGCCCCCTCCGCCGCCGGTGCGGCCGCGTATCGTCGAGCGCAAGCAGCCGCCCAAGAAGGTGGTCGCGCGCGCCAAGCCGATCCAGCCGGACAAGCCCCAGGCCGAGCGCACGAGCGCGCCGATGGCGCAGGCGCAGGCCGCGCCGACGGCGGCCGCGCCGAACCAGGGGGCCGCCACCGATTCCGCCGCCTCGCGTGCGAGCTGGCGCGGCACGTTGCTGGCGCATCTCAACCGCTACAAGCGGTTCCCCGGTGGCGCCAATCCGGGCACGGTCCAGGTGTCGTTCAGCATCGACCGGTCGGGGCGGGTTGTCTCGGCCCGCCTCGTCGGCGGCTCGGGCGATGCGATGCTGGACGAGGAGGCGGTCGCGATGATCCGGCGGGCGAGCCCTGTTCCGGCGCCGCCCGAAGGGCTGGGCGGCGGCACGATCGCCCTCTCCGTGCCGGTGAAATTCTCGCGCTGAGGGCGGAAGGCCGGGTGTGGCCCGCTGTTTCCGCCCGTCTCGTTGCGACGAGGCGGGCGCTGCCACCCACCGGACAGAAAAAAGGGCCGCGCGTGAGCGCAGCCCAAGTCTAGGGAGGAAACGCCCAAGGAGGGCGACGCAACATCGCTGCTGCGGTGCGTCATATATAAGGAGGCCGTGCCGGCCTCACAAGCGCAAAAGGGCAGCATCGTTGTCCTATTTTTTCGGCAGATCCCGTGGGCTGTGCCCCGCATCATGCCTCTGCCGGGCCCACTGCCACGGCAAACCGAGCCTGGGCCCGCTGCGTCACTGCCGCCGCCCTGCGCAGTTCATGCTGATTTTTCGGCGTTGACAGGCAGTTTGGGCCTCTTCAAATTCGTAGGCATACAAATGAATTCGCGGCTGACGCGGTTTCGTCGGCATGCGACATCTTCCAAGAGCACCGGGGCCTCCGCCACCGGGCCAGACATGGGGAACAGGCATGACGATCGACCGTCGCAGTCTTCTGGCCGGCGCCTCCGCCGGAGCCGCCATCCTCGCCGCGCCGTCCCTGGTGCGGGCCCAGGCGGCGGGGCCCATCAAGGTGGGCGAAATCAACAGCTACACGGCCCAGCCGGCCTTCCTGAAGCCCTATCGTCAGGGCTGGGAACTGGCGCTGGAGCAGATCAATGCCAATGGCGGTGCGCTCGGCCGCAAGATCGAAACGATCTTCCGCGACGACGGCGGCAAGCCTGAGGATGCGGTGCGCCATGCCGGCGACCTGATCAACGCCGAGAAGGTCGACCTGCTCTCGGGCGGCTTCCTCTCGAATGTCGGTCTCGCGATCGCCGACTTCGCCAACCAGAACAAGCGGCTCTATGTCGCCTCCGAGCCGCTCTCCGACGCGCTCGTCTGGGCCAAGGGCAACCGCTACACCTTCCGGCTGCGGCCCTCGACCTACATGCAGGCGGCGATGCTGGTCGAGGAAGCCGCGAAGCTCCCGGCCAAGAAATGGGCCGTCGTGGCGCCGAACTACGAATATGGCCAGTCGGCCGTGAAGTGGTTCAAGGAACTGCTGAAGAAGGCCAAGCCCGATGTCGAGTTCGTCGCCGAGCAGTTCCCGGCGCTCGGCCGCATCGATGCCGGCGCCACCGTGCAGGCGCTGGAAGCCTCGAAGCCCGACGCGATCTTCAACGTCACCTTCGGCGGCGACCTGACCAACTTCGTCCGGCAGGGCAACACCCGCGGCCTGTTCGAGGGCCGCACCGTGGTCTCGATGCTGACCGGCGAGCCGGAATATCTCGATCCGCTCGGCGCCGAGGCGCCCGTCGGCTGGATCGTCACCGGTTATCCGCAGGCCGACATCAAGACGCCGGAACACCTCAAGTTCCGCGAGGCTTACGTCAAGAAGTTCAACGATTATCCGCGGCTCGGCTCGGTGGTCGGCTTCGACACGATGAACTCGATCGCCGCCGCCCTGACCAAGGCGGGCTCGACCGACACCGAGAAGCTCGTCGACGCCCTCAAAGGGCTGAAGTTCCCCTCCGCTTTCGGGGCGGCCGAGTACCGCGCCATCGACCATCAGTCGACGCTCGGGGCCTTCGTCGGCAAGACCGCGCTGAAGGACGGCAAGGGCACGATGGTCGACTGGCGCTATGCCGACGGCGCCAAGTACCTGCCCAGCGACGAGGTGGTGAAGACGCTGCGCCCGGCCGGGTGAGGGTTCCTTTGCCGGTCTAACCACATCGTTGCGAACACCCGCAGCGTCATCCCGGACAAGCCGCGCAGCGGCGCCGATCCGGGATCCATCGTAGAGCGCAACGCCCTATGATGGATCCCGGGACGGCGCTTCGCTCCGCCCGGGATGACGGGGGTGTCGTCGCGCCTGCCATTTGCACGGGGCCCGCATGATCGACCTCATCCTCACCCAGACGCTGAACGGCCTGGCCTCGGCCTCGTCGCTGTTCCTCGTGGCGTCGGGGCTGTCGATCATCTTCGGCGTCACGCGGATCGTGAACTTCGCCCATGGCTCGCTCTACATGCTCGGCGCCTATCTGGCCTGGACGCTGGTCGGGCGCTTCGGGCCGGCGGACGCGCTCGGCTTCTGGGGCGGCGTGCTGGTGGCGGCGGCCCTGACGGGGCTGATCGGCGTCGTCATCGAGGTGCTGATCCTCAGACGGATCTACCAGGCGCCGGAGCTGTTCCAGCTGCTGGCGACCTTCGGTGTCGTGCTGATGCTGCAGGACGTGGCGCTGGCGATCTGGGGGGCTGAGGACAAGATCGGGCCCCGCGCACCGGGCTTCAAGAGCTTCGTCGTGATCTTCGGCAACCGCTTCCCGACCTATGAGCTCTTCCTGATCGCGGTCGGGCCGGTGGTGCTGCTGATCCTGTGGCTTTTGTTCCAGAAGACGCGCTGGGGCACGCTGGTGCGGGCGGCGACGCAGGACCGCGAGATGGTCGGCGCGCTTGGCGTCAACCAGCGCCTGCTCTTCACCTCGGTCTTCGCCTTCGGCTCGATCCTGGCGGGGCTGGGTGGCGCGCTGCAGCTGCCGCGCGAGGCGGTGACGCTGCATATGGACCTGGCGATGATCTCGGAGGCGTTCGTCGTCGTCGTGGTCGGCGGACTCGGCAGCGTCACCGGCGCCTATCTCGCCGCCGTGCTGATCGGCATCCTGCACGCCTTCGGCATCCTGATCTTCCCCAAGATCACGCTGGTGCTGGTCTTCCTGGTCATGGCGGTGGTGCTGGTGGTCAAGCCTTACGGGCTGATGGGCAAGGCGCCCGTCGGCCATCAGAGAGCCCATGGTCCGGCCGAGCCGCTGCTGCGCCCGGCCGACGGCACGACCAAGCTCGCCGGGCTGATCGGTCTCCTGATCCTGGCCCTGGCGCCGCTGGTCACGCCCGACCACATGCTGGTGACGCTGACGGAGCTGGTGATCTTCGCGCTGTTTGCCGCCTCGCTGCACTTCATGATGGGGCCGGGCGGGATGGCCTCCTTCGGCCACGCCGCCTATTTCGGGCTCGGCGCCTATGGCGCAGCGCTCGCCGTGAAATGGCTGGGCGCGCCGATGGAGCCGGCGCTGCTGCTGGCGCCCTTCCTGGCGGGGATCGCCGGCGTCGTCTTCGGCTGGTTCTGCGTGCGGCTGTCGGGGGTCTATCTGGCCATGCTGACGCTCGCCTTCGCGCAGATCGCCTGGGCGACGGCCTTCCAGTCGGTCGATCTCACCGGCGGCGACAACGGTATCCTCGGCGTCTGGCCCTCGGCCTGGGCGGCCTCCAAGACGGTCTATTATTATCTGACGCTGGTGATCTGCGCGGCGGCGGTGCTGGCGCTGCGGCTGACCATCTTCTCGCCCTTCGGCTACGGCCTGCGGGCGGGGCGCGACAACGCGCTCAGGGCGGAGGCGATCGGCCTCGACGTGGTGCGCATCCAATGGGTCGCGTTTGCGGTCGCCGCCTTCTGCGCCGGGATTGCGGGCGCGCTCTTCGCCTTCTTCAAGGGCTCGGTCTTTCCGACCTATATGGCGATCCCGCGCTCGGTCGATGCGCTGCTGATGGTGCTGCTCGGCGGCGTGCAGACGGTGTCCGGGCCGATCATCGGCGCCTTCGCCTATGCCGGGCTGCACGAGCAGCTGATGAAGGCGACGATGTACTGGCGCTTCGCGCTGGGGCTGTCGATCGTGCTGCTCGTCGTGCTCTTCCCGCGCGGGCTCGTCGGCACGATCCTGGCGTTGCGGGAGCGCCGTGCCAGGCCTGAGGCGGCCCCGGCGACCCGGTTGGCGGAGGCGGCGCGATGACCGCTCTCGCCCCCGCCGCTGTGGCGACCGCCGTCGCCGCCAGCGAACCCGTCCTCGTCGTGCGCGATCTCGCCAAATCCTTCGGCGGCGTCCGCGCGGTCGATGGCGTGTCCTTTTCAGTCATGCCGGGCACGATGCTGGCGCTGATCGGCCCCAACGGTGCCGGCAAGACGACCTGCTTCAACATGCTCAACGGCCAGCTGCGCCCCGATGGCGGGGAGGTGCTGCTGGCGGGACGGCCGATCACCGGCCTGAAGCCGCGCCATGTCTGGCGCATGGGGGTCGGCCGCACCTTCCAGATCACCGCGACCTTCACCTCGATGACGGTGCGCGAGAACGTGCAGATGGCGCTGATCTCGCATGGGGGCGGGATCTGGAGCCCCTTCGGTCGAGCCCGGGACCGCCATCGCGACGAGGCGGACGGCCTGCTCGCGCAGGTCGGCATGCTCGAGCAGGCCGAGCGCGCCTGCGGCGTGCTGGCCTATGGCGACCTCAAGCGCGTCGAGCTCGCGGTCGCGCTCGCCAACCGGCCGCGGCTGCTGCTGATGGACGAGCCGACCGCGGGCATGGCCCCGCGCGAGCGCATCGAACTGATGGCGCTGACGGCGGGCATCGCCACCGCTACGGGCATCGCCGTGCTCTTCACCGAGCACGACATGGATGTCGTCTTCACCCATTCCGACAGCGTCATCGTGCTCGATCGCGGCCGGCTGATCGCCCATGGTACGGCGCAGGAGGTGCGGCAGGATCCGAATGTCCGCGCCGTCTATCTCGGCTCCGGCGCGACCTCGGGAGGGCATTGAGATGAGCGCAATGCTCGAGATCACCGGGCTCGACGCCTTTTACGGCCGCGCCCATATCCTGCAGGGCGTCAGCTTTTCGATGCAGCGCGGCGAGGTTCTGGCCCTGATGGGCCGCAACGGCGCCGGCAAGTCGACGACGATGAAGGCGGTGATGGGCCTGGTCCCGCCCGCTGGCGGCAGCGTCAGCTTCGAGGGCCAGCGCGTCGACGGGCGCGAGCCCTTCGAAATCGCCCGCATGGGCATCGGCTATGTGCCCGAAGACCGGCGCGTCTTTTCCGAACTCACCGTGATGGAGAACCTCTCGGTGGCGCAGCGCCCGGCGCGTCCCGACGCGCCGCACTGGACGCCGGAGCGGCTGTTTGCCCTGTTTCCCAATCTCGGGCGCATGCGCGACCGGCCGGGCGGGGCGATGTCGGGCGGCGAGCAGCAGATGCTGACGATCGCGCGCACGCTGATGGGCAATCCCCGGCTCGTCCTGCTCGACGAGCCGTCGGAGGGGCTGGCCCCGGTCATCGTCGAGGAGATGGCCAAGACCATTCTGGCGCTGAAGAGCGAGGGGCTGACCGTGCTGATCTCGGAGCAGAACCTGCATTTCGCCGGCAATGTCGCCGACCGCGCCGCGATCATCGAGAAGGGCATCATCCGCTTCACCGGCACGATGGACGAGCTGAAGGCCGATGAGGCGGTCAGGGCGCAGTATCTGTCGGTGTAGGGCGCGGCGTCATCGTGAGCGTAGCGAAGCAATCCAGGGACCGTCGGGTGAACCTCGGCTCGATTGCTTCGCTACGCTCGCAATGACGGGAGAGCCTCGAGCCCCCCGACACTGCGCCATTCGTCCGCCAGCGCCAGCAGCGCGCCCTCGATCAGCCCGTCGCGCCGCAGCGCCTCCGCCATCCTCACGCCCGATGCGAGCGCCGCGGCGATGGCCTCGGGCGAGAGCGGCCCGACATCGACGGTGACAAGCAGGTTGCGCAGGTCGCTGTCGGGGTCGAGGTCGCGCGCCGGCCGCCGGATGACGGAGACATCCTGCAAATCCGTCGCATTTGCAATAACGGTCGCGGCCGCATCGGCCTCGGCGGCGCTGCGGGCGAGCACGGTGACGGCATCGGCGATGCCGCGCGAGAACGATCGGCCGCGCCAGCCGCTCGTCGCGATGCCGCAAAAATGCTGCGCAGCATGAGGTGCAGCATGAAGCCGGATGAAGCCCTCCGGCCGGGCGCGGGCGAGCGAGGGCACCACGCCGATGTCGAGCGGATTCTCCGGCGTGACCAGCACGGCGATGTCGCCGCCATTGTTGACGTAGGCGCGCTCGAGACCGGGGACGGCCTGCGCCATCGCGCCCAGAACGGTGTCGGCGACGGCCCCGGCGACGGCGGCCATCGGGGTGATGAACTGCTCGCGAAAGAACCAGCAGGCGCGGGCCATGCGCCTTGCCGTCGCGCCGGCCAGTGGCGGCGGCTGCGGCCCGAGCGGCTGGCGCAGGACCGCCAGTTCGCCGGCGAGCTCGGCCAGCAGGCCGTCGAAGGCGGCCTCGGCGGCGCCATAGGCGCGCTCGATCTCGGCGGGAGCGCCGAAGGCCGCGATGACAAGATCGCTCGGGCCCTCCTGCAGATGCAGGCGGTTGCCGGGGAGGCGGGCGACGCGGTGGGATGTCATCCGACGTCCTTACCCGTCATTGCGAGCGCAGCGAAGCAATCCAGGGGGTCGTAGAGCCCGACGAAATTGGATTGCTTCGCTGCGCTCGCAATGACGGGGCATGTCAGCCCCGCCGCAGCGGCCAGGGGTTCTCCGCAGCGCCACCCTCGATCCGGGCCTGGCCGCCATGGGCGCGCAGGACCTCCTCGACCGGAACGATCTCCTCGGCATGGCCGCCGCAGGCGAGATAGAGCTCGCGCGGCAAGGTGAACTCGATCGGTGCGACGATGGCGGGCGTCGGGACATAGCCGAAGGCGTTCCGGGGCATCCGCAGCACATCGACCATGACGGTGATGCCGCCGCCGGGCCAGACATAGACCGGCGCGCCGCCCATGGTGACGCGCGTCGTGCCACCCTGCACGGATCGGGTGAGCAGGATCGGGTTCTCGGTGACGCCGGCCCGCAGCGAGCCGCCGGCGCCGGCGACGAACAGCACGCTGCAGAGCGACGGCTCGCAGTTCTCGCCGATGCGCTCGACGACCTGGCGCACGGCGGCCGGCATCTCCGCCTCCACCGGCATGAGGTTCTCGTCGAGGATGCAGTAGAGCGAGTCCTCGCCGGTGGTCGAGGTCATCAGCAGCCGCATGCCCGGCCAGGCGGTCCCCGGGTCGATCTTCTGGATGATCGAGAGCGGGTCGGTGATGTCGGTGCCGCCCCAGCCCAGCCCGGGCTGCGCGACCTGGAAATAGCGGCCGGGCGTGGATTTGCGGCCGCGGACGCGGATGCCGGTCGGCTTCATGTCGAGCACGCGCCCGGCCTGATGCTCGGTCAGCACGCCGGTGATGTGGTCGTCGACGACGATGACCTCGTCGACATGGCCCTGCCACTGCTTGGCGAAGATGCCGATCGTGGCCGAGCCGCAGCCGACGCGCATGCGCGTCTCGGGCTTGCCGTCGACGATCGGCGCCTGGCCGGCCTGGACGACGACGCCATGGCCGCCATCGATGGTGAGTTCGACCGCCTCGCCGTTGCCGAGCTTCAGCATCGTCTCGCAGGTGGTGTTGCCCTCCTTCTTGGAGCCACCGGTGAGATGGCGCACGCCGCCGATGGAGAGCATCTGCGAGCCGTATTCGGCGGTGGTGACATGGCCGACCTGTTCGCCGTTGACGCGGATCGCCGCGGTCTCCGGGCCGAGATGGCGATCGGTGTCGATCTTCACCTTGAGGCCGCAATAGGAGAAGATGCCCTCGGTCACCACGGTCACCGTGTCGACGCCCTCATGCTGCGACGAGACGATGAAGGGCGCGGGCTTGTAGTCGGGATAGGTGGTGCCCGAGCCGATGCCGGTGACGAAGACGCGCTCGGCGGGCAGGATCGAGCCGTTCCAGTCCTGTGCGTTTTCGGCAAAGGCGACGAGCGGCTGGCCGCCCTCCACCGCTTCCGCCAGCAGCACGACCGGATCGGTGCGGATCAAGAGCCCGTTCTCGTTGGCATAGCGCGAGCAGGCACCGGCGCGGCCCGGCCTGATCCGGCAGAGCACCGGGCAGGCGTCGCAGCGGACGATGCCCTCATCGCCCTCGGCGACGCCGAATTTGCGCGAGCGCTCGGCGAGCACGCTATCCTGCGTCGTCATCGGGTTGATCTCGTTCACGAGCGACCCTCCTTGGCGCGCAGCAACTCCCAGAGTCGGTGCGGCAGCACGGGCACCTGGCGCGGGGTGACGCCGGTGGCATGGCGGATCGCGCCGAGGATCGCGGGCGCCGTCGGCACCAGCGCCGGTTCGCCGATGCCCTTGGCGCCGGAGGGGCCGAGCGGCTCGGGGTCCTCGACCAGGATGATGTCGATCGGCGGCACGTCGCCGGCGGTCGGGATCAGGTAGTCGTGCAGGTTCTCGGTGCGGCCGGGAAGGTATTCCTCCATCAGCGCCAGCCCGATGCCCTGGGCGATGCCGCCATGGATCTGGCCTTCGACCAGCATCGGGTTGATCGCGCGGCCGACGTCATGGGCGGCGACGATGCGGTTCAGCCTGATCGTGCCGAGATCGAGATCGACATCGAGCGAGGCGATCTGCGCGGCGAAGCCATAGGTGGCGTAAGGCACGCCCTGGCCCATCGCGTCGAGCGGGACGGTCGGCGGATCGAAGGATCCGATTCCCTCCAGCACCGTGCCGTCGGCCTGGGCGGGCAGGGCGGCGAGGTCGATCCGCGCGACGACGCCGTTCTCCTCGACGGTGACGCTCGTCCCCTCCAGGGCCAGCCGCGCCATTGGGCCGGCATTGGTCAGGCGCAGGATCTCGGCGCGCAGCGCGGCGGCGGCGGCCTCGGCGGCCCGGCCGGAGACGAAGGTCTGGCGCGAGGCGGAGGTCTTGCCGGCGTCGAAGGTCAGGGCGGTGTCACCGAGCACCAGGTCGAAGCGCTCGACCGGCAGCCCGAGCGCGTCCGCCGCGATCTGCGTCAGGACGGTGGTCGAGCCCTGGCCGATATCGACCGCGCCGTTCCAGAAGGTCAGGCGGCCGTCCTGCGACAGCGTCACCCGCATGGTCGAGGGGTTCGACATGCCGGTGTTGCCGATGCCGTACCACATGCAGCCGATGCCGACGCCGCGGCGGGTGCGACCCTCACTCGCATTGAAGGCGGCCGCGTCCGCCAGCAACCGCTGCCAGTGCGGCTTCAGCGCCTCCAGGCATTCGGCCAGCCCGGCGCTGGCTTCGAGACGCTGGCCTGATGGCGTCGTGTCGCCGGCGCGGATCGCGTTGATCAGCCGGAATTCAAGGCGGTCGAGGCCGGCGGCCGTGGCGAGATCGTCGAACAGGCTCTCCTGGGCGAGCGCCGCCTGCGGCACGCCGAAGCCGCGGAAGGCGCCCGAGGGCGGGCCGTTGGTGTAGATCGCCCGCGAGAGATTGCGGACATGGGGCACCTTGTAGGGCCCCGTCGCATGCACCGGCACGCGGCCGGCGACAGTCGGCCCCCAGGAGGCGTAGGCGCCGGTGTCGAAATCGCCCTCCATCGCATAGGCGACGAGCCGGCCTTGCGCATCGCAAGCGGCCTTCGCCTGGATCGAGGAGGGATGGCGCTTGGTCGAGGAGATCATCGATTCGATGCGCGAGAAGACGCAGCGCACCGGCCGTTCCAGCACCCAGGCCGCGACCGCCAGCATCGGCTGCAGCGAGACGTCGAGCTTGCCGCCGAAGCCGCCGCCGCAGGCGGAGGGCAGGATGCGGACGCTCTCCAGCGGCAGACCGAGCACGCGGGCGACCTCGTCTCGATCCATATAGGGCGCCTGGGTGCAGGCGAAGATCTCGATCGTATCGCCGATGCGTTTTGCATAGCCGGCTTCGGGTTCGATATAGGCGTGCTCGACGAAGCCGGTCTCGAAGGCGCCCTGGGCGACATGGGCGGCCTGCGCGAAGCCCGCCTCGACATCGCCGCGCTCGACGCGGCCGCGCGTCAGCACATTGTCGGGCACGAAGTCGTGCAGGGTGAAGGCGCCCTCGGCCAGCGCCGCGGCGCTGCCGACCATCGCCGGCAGCGGCTCCCAGGCGATCGGCATGTCGTCGATGCTCAGCGCCTCGACCGCCTCCTTCTCGCCGACCACGGCCAGCACGCATTCGCCGCGATAGCGCGTCTCTCCGGTTGAGAAGACGGGCTGGTCCTTGAGATGCGGATAGATGCCGAAGGAGTTCTCGCCCGGCACGTCCTGCGCGGTGAAGACCCGCACCAGCCCCGGCCGCGCGGCGACGAAGGCCTCGAGATCGCCCAGCGTGAAGCGCGCGCGCGGATGCGGGCAGCGGATCGCGCGCAGCCAGAGGGCATCGTCGGGCGCACTGTCGGCGCCGTAGCGTTCGGTGCCGGCGACCTTGGGCGCGCCGTCGAGACGGGCCAGACGCGTGCCGATCGAAGGACCTTCGACCTGGGTGACGATCGTCCCGCTACCGATGAAGCGATGGGCGTCGCGCACCGCCTCGACGATCTTGAGATAGCCGGTGCAGCGGCAAAGCACGCCGCCGAGCGCGTCCAGCGTCTCGCGCTCGCCGGGCTGCGGGGTGCGCCGGAGCAGATCATAGGCCGCCATCAGCATGCCCGGCGTGCAGATGCCGCACTGGGCCGCGCCATGCAGCTGGAAGGCCTGCTGGAGCGCCGCGCCGATCGCCGTCTCCGCCAGCCCCTCGACGGTGAGCACGTCGCGGCCGGCGATCTGGCCGACCGGAACGAGGCAGGCACAGGCCTGGGCCTCGTCGATCAGGACGGTGCAGGCGCCGCAATCGCCGGCGTCGCAGCCGACCTTGGTCCCGGTGGCGCCGAGGCTCGCGCGCAGGACTTCGCTGAGGCGGCTGTCGGGCGCGTCGCCCAGCGCGACATCGGCGCCGTTGAGCCGGAAGGCGATGGCGTCCGCGGCATGAGCGGTGGCGGCGAGAGCCGAGCGGTCATGGATGGTCACGCTGCGGCCTCCATCGGCTTGCCGGCGAGTTGGGTCAGAGCCCGGCGCACCAGCACGAGTGCCGCATCGCGGCGATAGGCGGCGCTGGCGCGGACATCATCGATCGGCGCCAGAGCGGCGAGGTCGTCGGACTGGACGAGGGCAGCGAGATCGGCGCTCGCCGGCTGGCCCACGAGCCGGGCCTCCAGCGTGGCGAGACGCTGCGGCGCCGCCGAGCAGGCGCCGACGGCGATGCGGGCGGCAGTAACCAGTCCCGATGCGTCGGTCGCGATCACGGCGGCGACGGAGGCGATGGAGATGACGAGATAGGCCCGTGCGCCGAGCTTGAGGAAGGTCGCGCGGGCGCCCTCGGGCTGCGCGGGGATGTGGATTGCGACCAGGATCTCGTCGGGCGCCAATGCGGTGCGGCGGTTGCCCAGCACGAAGTCTGCGAGCGGCAGTTGGCGTCGGCCGCGCAGGCTCGCCAGTTCGACCTGCGCGTCGAGCGCCAGCAGGGGCGGCACGCCGTCGGCGGCCGGCGACGCGTTGCAGAGGTTGCCGCCGATCGTGCCGCGATTCTGGATCTGCACGCCGCCGACCTGCCGGCTGGCCTGCTTCAGGGCGTCGAAACAGGGCGGGAGCGCGGCCTCGGCGACGGCGCTCCAGGTCGCGGTCGCGCCGATGCGGGTTCCCGCGGCGTCATGCTGGATGGCGGAGAGTTCGGGCACGGCGCCGAGGTCGAGCACATCACGGCTGAAGGGCTGGAACCAGGCGCTCTTATGCGTACGGACCGGATAGACATCGGTGCCGCCGGCGAGGAGCGCCAGGGGCGTCTCGCCGGCCTGCGCGCGCAGCGCCAGCGCCTCCTCCAGCGTGGTGGGCCGCAGATAGCGCGCCATGGCCAGCTCCCCTAGACTGTGACGATCCGGAACCCGTGCTGATTATTGTTAGTATACAAACAAGGTGGCGCAAGCAGATTTTGCGGGCAGCCGGTGCTCAATCGAGACGCGCCAACAGAGCGAGCAGGCGCTCGGCCTCCTCGCGGGAGAGCGGCGACAGCGTCGCGGCCGTGATGGCGCGCGCCTTCTCGGTCAGGCCCGGCATCGCCTCCAGTCCGGCCGGCGTCAGGCGGACGCGGACGCGGCGCTGGTCGTCCGGGTCCGGGCGACGCTCGACCAGCCCCCGCTCGGCGAGGCGCGCGATGACGCCTTTGATCGTGGCCGGGTCCATGGCGGTCATCCGACCGAGCTGATTCTGGGAGATATCCTCGCCGCCGCTAAGTTTCGCCATCGCGGCGAACTGGGTCGGCGTCGGCCCGTCCTCGCCCATGATGCGCTGGAAGATCGCGATGTGGCGCTGCTGCGCGCGCCGCATCAGGAAGCCGACCTGCTCCTCGAGCACATAGCTCTCGGCGGGCTTGCGCCCGCGCCTGATAGCGTCGGCAGGCGTCTCGCCATCCACCTCGACGATGGGGGACTCGATGCGCGTCATGGCGGTCTTCTAGCCTCCTCGGCGGTGGGCGCTCAGGCGCAAGCGGGCGCCCTCGCCAGCAGCGCGCCAGACCCTTGTCAGGCCCTTGGCCAGCCCCTTGCCAGCAGCGGCGGGCCTCTCCATGATTGTTATTACACATTCAATCGCCGCCTGTCCCATCGAGGTGCCGGCGGCAGGGCTGCGGAGATCCAGATGGCTCACGACGTCGCGGCGGGACCCGCCAAGGGCAAGCTGGTGGTGCGCAACATCGGCCTGCTGCTCTCGGGCGATCTGAACAAGCCGATCCTCGATGCGGACACGATCGTCGTCGTCGACGGGCGCATCGCCGCGATCGGCAAGGTGGCCGATCTCGATGGCTCCGGCGCCGACACCGTGATCGACGCAAAGGGCTCAGGCCTGTCGCCGGGGCTGATCGATTCCCATTGCCACCCTGTCTTCGGCGACTGGACGCCGCGCCAGAACCAGTTGGGCTGGATCGAGATGGGGGTGAATGGCGGCGTCACCACGCTGGTTTCGGCCGGCGAGGTGCATCTGCCGGGCCGGCCGAAGGATGCGATCGGCGTCAAGGCGCTGGCGGTCACGGCGCAGCGCTGCTTCCAGAATTTCCGGCCGGCGGGCGCCAAGGTGATCGCGGGTGCGCCGGTCGCGGAGCTCGATTTCGGCCGCGAGGTCTTCGAGGAGCTGAAGGCGCTCGGCATCCGGCATATCGGCGAGATCGGGCTCGGCACCGTCGCCAAGGGGCCCGACGCCAAGCGCGTCGCCGACTGGTGCCGCGAGATCGGGCTCGAATCGATCATGCACACCGGCGGCCCCTCGATCGCCGGCTCGCATTTCGTCAACAAGGACGACGTGCTGGAGGCTCAGCCCGACGTCGTCAGCCACATCAATGGCGGGCCGACCTCGATCGCCCATGCCGACATCCGCATCCTCTGCGAGAAGGCCAAGGGCGCGCTCGAGGTCGTCCACAACGGCAACGAGAAATCGGCGCTGGTGGCGCTGGAGGCGGCGCGCGAGGCCGGGCGGCTGGCGGATGTGCTGATCGGCACCGATGCGCCTGCCGGCTCCGGCGTCCAGCCCAACGGCATGCTGCGGATGATCACGCTGTTGTCGAGCCTCGGCGGACTGCCGGCCGAGCAGGCCTTCTGCCTCGCCACCGGCAATGTCGCGCGCCGGCGCTCGCTCGATGCCGGGCTGATCGCCGTGGGCTATCCGGCCGATTTCGTGTTCCTCGACAAGCCCCAGCATTCCTCGGGCAAGGGCCTGCTGGAGGCGGTGTCGCTCGGCGACATCCCCGGCATCGGCATGGTCGTCATCGACGGGCTGGTGCGGACCGGGCGCTCGCGCTCGACGCCGCCGTCGCACAGCGCGCCTGCGGTCGTTTGAGAGGTCGTCCCATGAGCGTGCTCGTCGAGATCCGCCGCATCCAGACCACGGTCGAGGAGATCTTCCACGAATTCGGCCCGCTGCCCGGCCGCACCGAGCGCATCGCCTCCGTCTGCGCCGTGCTGACCAACCCCTATGCCGGCCGCTACGAGCCCGACATCATGCCGATGATGGAGGCGCTCAAGCCCGCGGGGCTGGAGATGGCGACGCGCTGCCTCAACGCGCTCGGCGGCGATCCCGCGACCGTCGAGGGCTATGGCAAGGGCGCCGTCGTCGGCGCGGCCGGCGAACTGGAGCATGGCGCGCTGTGGCATGTGCCGGGCGGCTACGCGATGCGCGAGATCCTCGGCAACGCCAAGGCGATCGTGCCCTCGACCAAGAAGGTCGCCGGGCCGGGCGCACGAATCGACATTCCCGTCACCCATATCAACGCCTGCTATGTGCGCAGCCATTTCGGCGCGGTTGAGGTCGGCGTGCCCGGCTCGCCCCAGGCCGACGAGATGGTGCTCATCCTCGTCATGACCACAGGCGCGCGCATCCATGAGCGCGTCGGCGGCCTGCGCGCCGACCAGATCAGCGTCTGGGACGGGCAGCGCTGAGCGCGCGCCCCGCCCCGACATCCTTCTTTCCGCCGGAGCCCATCATGCCCGCGACCATCCGCAAGATCCTCACCCAGGTCGACGAAACCCTGATCGAAGGGGGCCGATCCGTCTCGCCGCCGACGCGGCGCGCGGTCTCGGTCGCCGTGATCGCCAACCCCTTCGCCGGAGGCTACCGCGACGATCTCGGGGAGCTGACCGAGATCGGCGTCGAACTCGGCGATCTCCTGACCAAGCGCTGCCTCGCGGCGCTGGGCATCGAGCCCGGCCAGGCCGAGAGCTTCGGCAAGGCGGCGATCGTCGGCGAGGGCGGCGAGCTGGAACATGCCGCGGCGATCCTGCATCCGAAGATGGGCACGCCGGTGCGCGCCGCGCTCGGCAAGGGCCCGGCGCTGATTCCCTCCGCCAAGAAGCGCGGCGGGCTGGGCACGCCGATCGACGTGCCGCTCGGCCACAAGGACGCGGCCTTTGTCCGCTCGCATTTCGACGCCGTCGAGGTGCGGGTGACGGACGCCCCGCGCGCCGGCGAAATCCTGGTCGCGATCGCGGTGACCGATTCCGGCCGGCCGCTGCCGCGCATCGGCGGGCTGACCAAGGACCAGATCAAGGGCGAGGACGGGCTGCGGTAGCACCTTCGCATCCGCTTCCGCCGTCATCCTGGGGCGACCGCAGGTCGTCCCGGGATCCATCCTAGGGCGCCAACGGAGCCCTAGGATGGATCCCGGCCTGCGCCGCTACGCGGCTTGTCCAGGATGACGGAGCTTCCTGGACAAGCCTCAGCAACTCACCCGCCCAGCGACATCGTCAGCGGCGGCTTGACCTCGGGCGGGAGCGGCGAGGTGTAGCCCTCCGCGCCGAGGCGCTTCTTGTGGTCGGCCTTGGCGGCGGCCATCAGCGCCGGATCGAGCAGGACGGCGGCGCCGGTCGCGGCCATCGCCTTGGCGACATGGACCATCGCCTTGTGGGCGGCCGGGGTCTTGCCCTGGGCGACGACCTGCCAGGTGTGGAAAGGCGTGCCGATCGCCACCGTCGGCGCATGGGCCTGCACGGTCGGCACCGCCCAGCTGACATCGCCGATATCGGTCGAGCCGATCGCCGGGTTGCGCTTGGCGTCCATCGGCACGAGGAAATCGGCCAGCGGCGCGCCGGTGTCCTCCATGCCGATCGTGCGCCAGATCGAGGCGATCTCCTGCGGCTGCAGGGTCTTGCGGATCTCCTGGGCGAAGGCGCGGTCGGCGTCGTCGAAATGCGGCGGGCCGAGCTCTTCCATGACGCCATGCATCGCCTGCTCCAGCGGGGTGTTGCCGAGCAGGTCGGAGACGGCGCTGACGATGCGCATTTCCATCTTGGTTTCCGTCATCAGCGCGGCGCCTTCGGCGATCTTCTTCACGCGCTGGACGAGTTCGAGCATGCCGCGCAGGTCGCGGGCCCGGATCGAATAGCGGACGCGGGCATGGGCCTGGACGACGTTGGGCGCGATGCCGCCGGTGTCGAGCACGGCGTAGTGGACGCGGGCGTCGCTGGGCATGTGCTCGCGCATGTAGTTGACGCCGACATTCATCAGTTCGACGGCATCGAGTGCGCTGCGGCCGAGATGGGGCGCGGCGGCGGCGTGCGCGGTGCGGCCGGTGAAGGTGAAGTCGGCCCGGGTGTTGGCGAGCGCGAGCGGCGGCGCCACCTCCCACCAGCTCGACGGGTGCCAGGAGATCGCGACGTCGGCGTCGTCGAAGGCGCCGGCGCGGACCATGAAGGCCTTGGCGGCGCCGCCTTCCTCGGCCGGGCAGCCATAATAGCGCACGCGGCCGGGCAGCTTGTGCTCGGCGAGCCAGTCCTTCATCGCCACGGCGGCGAGCAGCGCGGCGGAGCCCAGCAGGTTGTGGCCGCAGCCATGGCCGTGGCCGCCGGTCTCGACCGGAGAGTGGCTGGCGACGCCGGCCTCCTGCGACAGGCCGGGCAGGGCATCATATTCGCCCATGAAGGCGATCACGGGTCCGCCTTCGCCGGCCTCGCCGATCACGGAGGTCGGGATGTCGGCGATGCCCTTGGTGACGCGGAAGCCCTGATGCACCAGCTCGGCTTCATGCTCGGCGCAGGAGCGCGTCTCGGTGTAGCAGACCTCGGGCATGCCCCAGACCCGCTCGCTCAGCGCGATCAGGCGCTCCTTGTTGGCATCGACGTGGCGCCAGAGATCGTTTCGGTTGTCCATGATGGTCCTGCCTTGGTCAGGCCGGCATATGACCAATCGCGCCCCGTCCCGTCCAGCCGGCAGACGCATGGCCGGGCCGATTTCAGGGCAGTTTCATGCATGGCCGGCAGGCTGCCCTGTCAGCAGCAGGTGGCGGAGGGTGGCGCGGCGAGATCGCTGAGGATCGGGCAGTCGGGCCGGCCGTCGCCCTGGCAGGTCTCGGCGAGATGGCGCAGCGTACCGGCCATGGCCTGGAGCTCGGCCGCCTTGGCTTCGAGATCGCGGACATGGCTCATCGCAAGCTGCTTCACATCGGAACTGGCGCGGCTCTTGTCGCGCCAGAGCGCGAGCAAGGCGCGCGTCTCGTCGAGCGAGAAGCCGAGATGGCGGGCGCGGCGGATGAAGCGCAGCGTGTGCAGATCATCCCCGGCATAGACGCGGTACTGCGCCTGCGTCCGCTGCGGCGCCGTGATCAGCCCGATGCTCTCATAATAGCGGATCATCTTGGCGCTGACGCCCGATTGCCGCGCAGCCTCGCCGATGTTCATCGTTTCACTCCTGCGCTTCTGCCGGCTGTGCCTTGGCCGGGCGTGGGGTCGGATCGATGGCGCCACGCAGCGCCTCGATCGGCGCGGCCGCCGCTTCCAGAACCGTGCGCTCGACCGCCCGGTAATGGGCGAGGACCTCGTGTCCGAGCGGCGTCAGCCGCGCGCCGCCACCCTGAGCGCCGCCGGGCTGCGCCTCGACCAGAGGCTGGCGGAACATGCGGTTGAGATCGTCGACGAGCAGCCAGGCCCGGCGATAGGACATCGTCATCGCCCGGCCCGCGCCCGAGATCGAGCCGGTGCTGGCGATCGCCTCGAGCAGATCGGCTTTGCCCGGACCGAGCCGGCCGCCGGGCGTGAAATCGAGCCGCAGACCGAGCCTGAGCGCGGGGCGGGTCTCGGGCGGTGCGTGCATGGTTGCGTCCTCGGGCATGGCGGCATGGTAGAGCATCGCCCGCGCCTTGCCCAAGGCGGCGATGGGCCTGCGGGATGCCTGCGAAACACGCCACAGGCTTGCCGGCAGATTGTTGTGGCGAGCGGGCGCTCCATCGTTATAGTTCTTGGGATATAACGATGGAGGGGGCCATGCTGTCGCATGTTGCACACGCGCTGCGCCGGGGTATGCGTCTGACCCTGGTCGGCCTGGCGCTGGTTGGCCTGGCGCTGGCCTTCGGAGCCGTGGCGCCAGCAGCCGCGCAGACCCCTGCGCCACGGATCGCGGCTGCATCGGACCTCAAGTTCGCCCTCGACGAGGTGATCGCCGCCTTCGCCAGGGAGACCGGGCGGAGCGTCGTGCCGACCTATGGCTCGTCTGGCAATTTCAAGACGCAGATCCTGCAAGGGGCGCCGTTCCAGCTGTTCCTGTCGGCCGATGAGGGCTTCGTCTTCGAACTGGACGAGAGGAGGCTGACAGTCGATCGCGGCACCCTCTACGGGGTCGGTCGCATCGTCCTGTTCGCGCCGAAAGGAGCGACCTGGAGCCCCGATCCGCTGCTGGCGGATTTGAAGGCGGCGCTGGCCGATGGCCGGATCACGCGCTTCGCCATCGCCAATCCCGAGCATGCGCCGTACGGCCGCGCCGCCCAGGAGGCGCTGACGACGGCGGGGCTCTGGGACACGGTGCGCCCGCGGCTGGTGTTCGGCGAGAATGTCAGCCAGGCGGCTCAGTTCGCCGCATCGGGCTCGACGCAGGGCGGCATCTTCGCCCTGTCGCTGGCCCTGGCGCCGCAGGTGGCGCAGCTTGGGACCTACGCGCTCATCCCGGCCGAGCAGCACCAGCCGCTGCGTCAGCGCATGGTGCTGCTGAAGGGAGCCGATGCGGTGTCGCGGGCGTTTTATGACTATATCCAGTCATCTGCCGCGCGCGCCGTGCTGAAGCGCTACGGCTTTCTGTTGCCCGGCGAATAGGGGCGCTCGTGGACTGGGTCGCGTTCTCGCTCTCGATCAAGCTGGGTCTCGTGACCGTGGCGGTGCTGTTGCCGGTCGGCGTGTTCGTCGGACGCTGGCTCGCCTATGCCCGCTTCTCCGGAAAGGGCTTCGTCGAGGCGGCGCTGGCCTTGCCGCTGGTGCTGCCGCCGACGGTCGTCGGCTACTACCTGCTGGTCAGCGTCGGCGGGGCGACCCCGATCGGCCAGGTCTGGGCCGCGACCTTCGGGCACAACCTCGTCTTTTCCTTCGAGGGGCTGGTGCTGGCCTCGGTGATCGTCAATCTGCCCTTCGCGATCCAGCCGGCGCAGCGGGCTTTTGAGGCGATCGCGCCCGAAATCCGCGAGGCGGCCGCCGTGTCGGGCCTGTCGCCCTGGTCCGTCCTGCGGCGGATCGAGCTTCCGCTGGCCTGGCAGGGGATCCTGATGGGGCTGGTGCTGACCTTCGCCCACACCCTGGGCGAGTTCGGCGTCGTCCTGATGGTCGGCGGATCGATCCCGGGGGAAACGAAGACCGTCGCGATCGCGATCTATGACCGGGTTCAGGCCTTCGACACGGCCAGCGCCGGGATCATGGCCGCGACGCTGCTGGTGATGTCGCTGGCGACGCTGGGACTGATCTACCGCCTCTCCTCGCAGGTCGGACGCCGGCATGGCTGACGATGCGCTCACGGTCACGTTGCAGCAGAAGGGACCGATCCCGCTGGATCTGACCCTGTCCTGCGCGGCCGGCGATGTCCTGGCCCTGGTGGGGCCTTCCGGCAGCGGCAAGTCGACGATCCTGCGCAGCATCGCCGGCCTGTATCGTCCCGAGGTCGGACAGGTTTCGGTGGGAGCGGCGACCTGGCTGGACACGTCGCGCCGGATCGATTGGCCGCCCTATCGCCGGCGGGTCGGCCTCGTCTTCCAGAACTACGCGCTGTTTCCCCATATGACGGCGCTGGCGAATGTGGCGGCGGCGCTCGGCCATCTGCCCCGTCAGGAGCGGTCGCGCCGGGCCAGCGAACTGCTCGAACTCGTCCATCTGGGTGATCTCCACGGGCGCAGGCCGGCGGAACTCTCAGGCGGCCAGCAGCAGCGCGTCGCCGTCGCGCGGGCGCTGGCGCGCGATCCCGACGTTCTTTTGCTCGACGAGCCGTTTTCCGCCGTCGATCGGGTGACGCGCCAGCGGCTCTACGGCGAACTGCGGGAGCTGAGTCGCGCCTTCCCGATCCCGATCCTCGTCGTGACGCATGATTTCGACGAAGCGGCGCGCGTCGCCAACCGGATGTGCCTGCTGGACCGGGGGAGGATCCTCCAGACCGGGACGCCGCGCGATGTCCTGGCCCGGCCGGCGAGCGTGCAGGCGGCCCGGCTGGTCGATCTGCGGAACGTCTTCGAGGCCCGCATCCTGTCGCAGGCCGGGCCGCTGACGATCCTCGACTGGAACGGCCGGATCCTGCAGGCCGCGCGCAGCGAGGCCCAGCAGGCCGGGGCGAAGGTGGCCTGGGCGATCGCGGGAACGCAGGTGCTGCTCAGCCGCACCGACCTCGACCAGGCCGACAGCCAGCCCAACCGCTTTTCGGCGACGATCCGCGATCTTGTCCATCTCAGCGAGAGCCTGGCCGTCACCGTCGTCCTCGACGGGCCCGACGCGCCCGTGCTGTCGATGACCCTGCCTGCGCATTATGCCCGCAGGACGGGGCTGGGGCCCGGCTCGGTGGTCACCGTCGCCCTCATGCCGGAAGGCATTCACGTCATGACGGCCGAGGGCGAGGGCCCGTCGGACCGCGGCTGACCGGCCTGCAGCCCGGCGGATGCTTGTGGATCGGGTCGACCCAGTAGACCGATTCCGGGGCCTCGACCGGGTCGACATCGGTGATGTTGACCACCACCGCCTCGTTGTCCGAGCGGACCAGCACGCATTCGAGCGGGTTGTCGGGGTCGGCGTTGATCTCCTGATGCGGCACGAAGGGCGGCACATAGATGAAGTCGCCCGGGCCGGCTTCTGCAACGAACTCCAGCCGCTCGCCCCAGCGCATCCGCGCCTTGCCGCGGACCACGTAGATCACGCTCTCCAGCTCGCCATGGTGGTGCACGCCAGTCTTGGCATTGGGCTGGATCGAAACCGTGCCGGCCCAGATCTTCTGCGCGCCGACGCGGGCATGGTTGATCGCCGCCTGCCGGAACATGCCCGGCGTCTGGGCGGTGTTGGGATCGAGCCTGTCGCCGGTGATGACGCGCACGCCATCATGCTTCCAGCGCGGCTCGTCGTCCTGGCCGTGGTCGTGCGCATGATCGTGCGGATGGTCGTGGTCGTGATCGCTCATCGGGCGGCTCCTCCGCGGCGAGGGTAGGGCAGATGCGGCGCCCGGGGAACCACCTCTCCGTCAGGCCGGGTGGGCGGCTGCGGCCGGGACCTTCCGCAGCAGGACCACGGCGATCACGGCGGTGACGATCAGGCCGACCGTCGCGACCAGCGCCGAGAGCTGCATGCCCGCGACGAAGGCGGCCCGCGCGGCCGCCAGCAGGCTCGCGGCGAGGTCGGCCGGCAGCCGGGCCGCCTCCGCGACGGCGCCGCCGAGCGTGGCCGCAGCGCTGCGGGCGGCGTCGGGGGCCAGACCGCCCGGCTGGGTCAGGGCCATCTGGCTGCGATAAACGGCGGTGACGATGCTGCCGAGGACCGCAATGCCGACGGCGCCGCCGAACTCCAGGCTGGTTTCGGAGATCGCCGCGGCCGAGCCGGCGCGCTCGGGCGGGGCGCTGCCGACGACGAGCTCCGTCGTCAGCGCGACGACCGGGGTGAAGCCGAGCGAGAAGATCACCGAGGCGACGACGACCAGGCCGACGCTCGAGTCGATGTCGATGCGCGAGAGCAGGGCGAAGCCCAGCGCCGCCATGGTCAGACCCATCGCCATGATCTGGGCCGGCCGGAAGCGGTGGGCGAGCACGGGCACGATCGGCGTGCCCAGGATGAAGGCCAGCGCGGACGGCAGGCTCCAGAGCCCGGCCTCGAGCGGGGAGAAGCCCTTCACCAGCTGCAGATACTGGCCGATGAAGAGAAAGCTCCCGAACAGGAAGAGGAAGCCGAGCACATTGATTGCCAGCGCTGCGCTGATCACCGGATTGCGGAACAGGCGCAGGTCGAGGAACGGATCGGCGAGACGGCGCTGCCGGCGCAGGAAGAGGCTGCCGATGGCGACGCCGGCGAGGATGGGCAGCGCGGCCTGCCAGCCGGCGCCATGCTCCGCCATGTGCTTGATGCCGTAGATCACCGCCAGCACCGCCGCCAGCGAGAGCGCCGCGCTGGCGAGATCGACCCGCCCCGCCTGCGGGTCCTTGAACTCCGGCAGCAGGATCGGGCCGAGGATCAGCAGCAGGATCATCACGGGTACGCCGACGAGGAAGACCGAGCCCCACCAGTAATGCTCCAGCAGGAGCCCGCCGACGAGCGGGCCGATCGCGCCGCCGGCCGAGAAGCTGGCGATCCAGATGCCGATCGCGAAGCTGCGCTCCTTGGGATCGAGGAACATGTTGCGGATCAGCGACAGCGTCGAGGGCGCCAGCGTCGCGCCGGCGATGCCGAGCAAAGCGCGGGTCGCGATCAGCATCTCGGCGCTGGTCGAGAAGGCGGCGAGGATCGAGGCCAGACCGAAGGCGGCGGCGCCGATCAGCAGGAGCCTGCGCCGCCCGATCCTGTCGCCGAGCGTGCCCATGGTGATCAGCGAGCCGGCGACCATGAAGCCGTAGATGTCGACGATCCAGAGCAGTTGCGCCGCGCTCGGCTTGAGATCGACGCTGAGCTGCGGGATCGCGAGGTTCAGGACGGTGAGGTCCATCGAATAGAGCAGGCAGGGCAGGGCGATCACGGCCAGCCCGAGCCAGTCCCGGCGCGTCGCCTTGGCCGGGGTTGCCGTCATGTCAGGGGCGGGCGTCATCGTCGCTGTCCGTGCTGCTGTCCGCGACGGTCGCAGCCGCCTCTCGGTTTGTGTGGGTGAGGAGCCTTATGACGGGCACCACGACCCGCCTGTGACAGCAGGCCGTGTCGCCTGCCGTCCAGAATGGTTATCCCGGTGGTTGAGTATCGTCCGGCGACGTGCCGGTCAACGGGAGGCGGCGCGGCTAGCCGCGCTTCGCCGGCCCCGTCGCGAGGGGCCGGTCGCTGGCGCCCCATTCGGCCCAGGAGCCGTCATAGAGGGCGCGGGCCGGTTTGCCGATCGTCTCCAGCGCCGTCGACAGGATCGCCGCCGAGACGCCCGAGCCGCAGCTCGTGATCAGCGGCCGGTCGAGATCGACGCCGGCCTCGGCAAAGGCGGCGGCGATGGCCTCCGGCGACCGGAGCTGCCCGTTCTCGACGATGGCCGGGAAGGGCAGGTTGAGCGAGCCGGGCATGTGGCCGGAGCGGACGCCGGCGCGCGGCTCCGGCGCCTCGCCGCGGAAGCGGTCGCCCGGGCGAGCATCGACGACCTGCGCAGTGCCCTCGGCCAGGGCGCGGGCAATATCGCCGGCATCGGCCACGGCGGAATGGTCGAGGCGGGCGGTGAAGCTGCGCGCGGCGCGGCTGCGCGGCGGGCCATGCTCGATCGGGCGGTTTTCGGCCTGCCATTTCGGGAAGCCGCCTTCGAGGATCACGACGTCCTTGGCGCCGAAGGTGCGGAAGGTCCAGCGGACGCGCGGCGCCGAGAACAGGCCGAGCCCGTCATAGACGACGATGCGCATGCCGTCGCCGATGCCCATGGCGCCGACCGCGGCGGCGAAGGCCTCCGGGCGCGGCAGCATGTGCGGCAGGTCGGAGCCGGTGTCCTTGACCGCGTCGATGTCGAAGCGAAGGGCGCCGGGAATGCGCCGCTCGGCATAGTCCGCATGGGGATCGCGGGCATGGACCGGCAGATACCAGGAGCCGTCGACCACGACGATGTCGGGCGCGTCCAGGCGCTCGGCGAGCCACTCGGTCGAGACGAAAACGGTGTCGCGGGGCATGGCGGAGGTTTCCTCGTCGGCTTCTTGTGTGGATGGGTCCTGGTATCCGGCGTCGCCCTCAGGCGAGCGCGATCCGGACGCGCCGGTTCTGCTTGCCCTTCTTCTCGATATCCGTGACCGCGACAAGGCCGATCTCGGCGGTGTTGCGGACATGGGTGCCGCCGCAGGGCTGCAGATCGATGTCGCCGATCGCGACGAGCCGGATGCGGCCCGAGCCACGCGGCGGCTGGACCGACATCGTCTTGACGAGGCCGGGATTGGCGTCGAGTTCGGCATCGGTGATCCAGCGCTCGGTCACGGCGGCGTTGCGTGCGACCAGCGCGTTCAGCTTTTCGGCGATCTCGGCCTTGTCGAGCCCGCCGTCGGGAATGTCGAAATCCAGCCGGCCATCGCCGTCGCCGATCGCGCCGCCGGTGACGGGAAAGGGCAGGACGACGCTGAGCAGATGCAGCGCGGTGTGAATGCGCATGCGCTTGAGCCGGCGCTCCCAGTCGAGGACGGCGCTCACCGCCTCGCCGGGCTGCGGCGCGGGCTGGCCGTCCACCGGCACATGCAGGATGCGGCTGCGGTCCTGCGGATCATAGATTGCGCTGCCGATCGCGATCGTGGTGCCGTCGGCCCGGCGCAGCAGGCCGGCATCGCCGGGCTGGCCGCCGCCGGTGGCGTAGAAGACCGTCCGGTCCAGTTCGATGCCGCCGCGCTCGTTCACCGCCAGCACGGTGGCCGGGGTCTCGGCGAGATAGGCGTCGTCGCGGAAGAGCAGGGCGGTGGTCATCGGTCTCGCACTCTTGAGAATCGTCCCGGCGGTCGCGCCGGGGGCATCGGCATGGCCTGGCGAGACTGCACCGATCCCGGCGCCCGCGCTACAGCGCGCTGATGTGGGCGGTCCGCCTCGGTGACGACGGAGGAGGGCTTCCGTCCGCCCGGCGCAAGTCCTACATAAGCGATCTCCCCCTTCAGCGAGGTCCCATGTCCCTGCCGCGCATGCAGCCGAGCGACGGCATCGCCTGGATCACCGGCGCGAGCACGGGAATCGGCGAGGCGCTGGCGCTCGAACTGGCGCGGCGCGGCTGGAGCGTCGCGATCACGGCGCGCCGGCTCGACCTGCTCGAGGATGTGGCGCGGCGGGCGGACGGGTTGCCCGGCCGCATCGTCGCCCATGCCGGCGACGTCACCGATGCCGCCGCGATGCAGGCGGTGGTCGACGGCATCGAGAGCGTTCATGGTCCGATCGCGCTCGCCGTGCTGAATGCCGGCATCGCGCCCGAGTCGGACGGCCTTCTCGACATGGAGGCCTTCGAGCGAATCATCGCGGTCAATCTGGTCGGCGTCGCCCGCGGCGTCTCGGCGGTCCGGGAGCGCATGGGCGCGCGTGGCCGCGGGCAGATCGCGGTCACCGCTTCCGTCGCCGGCTATGGCGGCCTGCCCGGCGCCTCCGCCTATGGCGTCTCCAAGGCGGCCGTGATCCATCTCTGCGAGACGCTGAAATTCGACTGCGACCGGGCGGGGATCACGCTCCAGCTGGTCAATCCGGGCTGGGTCGACACGCCGATGACGCGCCCCAAGACGGTGCCGATGCCGCTGATCATCACCCCGGAGGCGGCGGCGCGGCGCATCGCCGACGGTCTGGCTTCGGGTGGCTTCGAGATCACCTTCCCGCGCCGCCTGTCCTGGCTGCTCAAGGCAGTGAACCTGCTGCCCTATCCGGCCTATTTCTGGCTGCTGCGGCAGGCGTCCCGGCGTAAAGGCGCCAGGACGCTCTGAGCCACGGGCGTCAGTCCCGGGTCGCGGCCAGGGCCGCCAGCGCCCGCTCGCGGCCGGCGTCGAGATCGACGATCGGCCGCGGATAGCTCTCGCCGAGCCCGATCCCGGCGCTGCGCAGGGTGCCGGCATCGGCCTTCCAGGGCTCGTGGATCAGCGCGTCCGGCAAGGCCGCGATCTCGGGGACCCAGCGACGGACATAAAGGCCGTCGGGATCGAACTTCAGCCCCTGCGTGACCGGGTTGAAGATCCGGAAATAGGGCGCGGCGTCGGCGCCCGAGCCCGCGACCCACTGCCAGCTCGCGGCGTTGTTGGCCGGATCGGCGTCGACCAGCGTGTCCCAGAACCAGGCCTCGCCCTCGCGCCAGTCGATCAGCAGATGCTTGATCAGGAAGGAGGCGACGATCATCCGGACGCGGTTGTGCATCCAGCCGGTGGTCCAGAGCTCGCGCAGGCCGGCATCGATGATGGGATAGCCTGTCGCTCCGCGCTGCCAGGCCTTCAGCGCGGCCTCGTCGCGGCGCCAGGGGAAGGCGTCGAAGCGGGCGTTGAAGTTCCGTGTCGCCAGCTCGGGATTGTAGAACAGCAGGTGGTAGGAGAATTCGCGCCAGCCGATCTCCGACAGGAACTTCTCGGCATCGGAGGTGGAGGCCTTCGCCTCGCCGCTTTCGACGGCACTGCGCGTCGCATGCCAGATCTGGCGGGGGCCGATCTCGCCGAAGCGCAGATGCGGCGACAGCCGCGAGGTCGAGACATAATCGGGCCGGTTGCGGCCCTCGCCATAGCCGTCGAGCGGGCCGCGGAGAAAATCGGTCAGCGCCGTAGCCGCGCCGGCCTCGCCGGGCGTCCAGGCCTCGCGGAGGCCGCCGGCCCAGTCCGGTGTGGTCGGCTCGAGGGCGAGATTCTCAGGTCGAGCGGCCATCGTCGACAGCCCGGCCGGCAGCGGCAGCGGGACGATCCGGGCCGGCGCCGGGCCGGGTGCGGATGGCTCCCCGAGTGCCCGCGCGGCGCGCCAATAGGGCGAAAACACCTTCACCGGGTCGCCGGTCTTGGTGGTGACCTGCCAGGGTTCGTTCAGCAGCGCGGCGTTGAAGGTGGCGACGCGATGGCCGGCCGCCGTCAGTGCGGTCTTGAGGTCCGTGTCGAGGGCAATCGTCTCGCGCTCATAGCGCCGGTTCCAGGTGACGAGATCGACCTTCGCCTGCGCCGCGACGCGCGGCAGGATTGCGGCCGGATCGCCCCGCATGATCACGAGTTCGCCGCCGCGCTGCGCGAGCGAGGCGCCGAGCGACGCCAGCGACCGCGACAGCCACCAGCGGCTCGCGCCACCGGGAGCACGGCGCGCGCCGCCCTCGTCAAGGATGTAGAGGCACAGGGTCGGGCCGTTTTCGACGGCCGCCGCCAGGGCCGGATTGTCGGCGAGGCGCAGGTCGTCGCGAAACCAGTGAAGGGATGTGGCTGCCATTCGCGAGAGCTAACGCCTGGCTGCCCGCGGCGCCAGCCGGCCGAATGCGGCAGGAGGAAGCAGGCGGGCCGCCAACGCGCGGCCCGCCGGTCAACCGCCCCGGCGGGTCACCAGGTGCGGTCCCACTGGCGGTCGCGGCGATAGTAGCCGCGTCCGTAGACGCGCGGCGGCGGGCCGTAGGAGCGGCGATAGCCATAGCCCCGACCGCGATAGCGGTTGCGCGGCCCGTAATACCCGCTTCGCGGTCCGTAATAGCCGCCTCCCGGGCCAGCATTGCCGCGGGTCTGGGCAAGCTCGATGTCCGGCATGGTCTGCTCGGCCATGGCCGTCAGCGGGACCGGCAGCGAGGCGGCGGGCGCCGCTGCCAGGGAGCCGGGGACCAGGCCCAGGCCCAGCGTCATCGCGGCCGCGAGAATCAGGTTGCGCATGTGTCGTGTCCCCGGGTGAGATTCCTGGCCCTGCGGCCTCTCACACCCCAACGTCTCACGGGCCGGATGGTTGCACCAGTGCAGGGCGCGGCATCGATCATCCCGTGCGGGGCTTTGCGTCCCCGTCTGGACCGAGGCTTGGCCGGTGCAGGAGCTGCCGGCACGGGGTCCGGCGCGGCGGCGCGACCAGGCTCGAAAAGCGAAAGGCCCGTGCCTTGGCACGGGCCTTTCGAAACACTGGCTCCCGGAGCAGGATTCGAACCTGCGACCAATCGATTAACAGTCGATTGCTCTACCGCTGAGCTATCCGGGATCGGTGGCCGCGTATAGCCACGCCGTTCCGACGACGCAACCCCTTTTCCGACCGTCCGCCGGGAATGGCGCTCATCTGCGCCGTTCCCCTCGCATGGCAGTTGCGGCGCGGCCCCGCATATGGTTATAGCGGGCCATCGGGTTGGCGCTGCGGCGTTTCGGCCCGCGGAAGGCCTCGTGGCGGAGTGGTTACGCAGAGGACTGCAAATCCTTGCACCCCGGTTCGATTCCGGGCGAGGCCTCCAATCTTTTCCCGACCGACCGATCGCTCAATCAGGCAGCAGCCGTGTTCTGCCGTTGCGCGTCTGCGCATGTCATGAGCCGGTTTCGCCGACCACCAGGGACGCCGGCCGCGTGTAGGGCGCGACGAGCCTCTCCAGCAGGCGGGCGGCGTCCGCGTCCTTCGCGAAATGGATCAGGCTCCAGATGTCTCCGGCCATGTCGAGCAGATGTCGCTCGGCGGCGGCGGCATCGAGCGCCGAGAAGTCCAGCTTGGTCCCGGCCCCACCTCGTTCGGCTGACAGATAGGGCGCCAACCGATTCCGCAACACTTCGGAAAAGCGGATGATCGACGGATTCGGGGCGACCTTGGCGACCAGCAGCCCGCCCTCGGCCACGGCGGTCAGCATCCGCCGCATCAGAATGGTCCGGTCGAAGCCCGAGAGCATCTGCAGACTGGCCTGCAGTTCCGGCCGAAAGCAGGCGCGAGGAAGCGGCAGTGCGTCGTGATCGCTCGCCTCCACCGGGTCCGCGGGAGGACAAAGGGGCCTGAAGAACTCGAGGTCGCAGGCGAGACCGCTGCACCAGATGCGCTGGGCACTGATCTCGACGGCGACGCGGCGGCCCGATGCCGTGCCGATCACGGCCTGCTCGCAATCGTAGAAGCCCTGCCGGTCGAGCAGCCCGAGCCTTCGCTCGCGTGCGGCATCGTCGATCGCGCTGCCCTTGCCGATGAGCGACTGGCCGTCGAGCTCGTCCCAGATCCGCTCGATCAGGGTCAGATAGGTCCCGTTGGCGGCGAGATAGCGCGCATCGACCTGGCCGCTGGTCGAGAGGGCCGTCGCCACATCCGAGCGCTCGATGAGATTCAGGCACAGAGACTTCGTGTCGAACATGCGGCCACCCACGCGAATCATTGATAATGTTACGTCATGTCGTTTGGGCCGGACACGTGATGGCGCTTGCTCCGGCCCGGACGTTTCGCGCCATGCGGGCAGGGCGGCATCGGCTGCGCGCTCCGGGGCAGGCGGCGAGCCGGCGTCTTGCCTTTTGCAGCGCACTCGAACAGAAAGCAGGCATGGCCGCCGCGGGCGACGTTGCGGGGCACAGGCCTCGGCGCAAACGCCGCCTGTACGCGCGGCCGGCCTCGTTTTTTGGGGTGCACGGAGAATTCGGGACATGGACAGTTTCGCCGCCTTGCGCCGCATGATGGTCGACTGCCAGCTGCGCACCTATGACGTGACGGACCGCGCCGTGCTGGCCGCGGCCGACACGGTGCCGCGCGAGGCCTTCCTGCCGGCGTCGCTGTCGCATCTGGCCTATCTCGACCAGGCGGTGGCGCTGCCGGGTACCGGGCGGGCGCTGATGACGCCGATGGTGCTGGTCCGCATGATCCAGGTGCTCGACCTGCAGGCCGGGGAGCGGGCGCTCGATTATGGCGGCGGCACCGGATACGGCGCCGCCCTGATGGCGCAGATGGGCGCCGAGACGACCCTGTGGGAGCCGGATGCGCCCGCGCTCGAACAGGCCAAGGCGGCTCTCACCCAGGCGGGTGCGACGGTCACGGCTGCGGCGGCCAAGCCGGCGGATGCCAGCTTCGACGCGATTCTCGTATCGGGCGCCTGCGAGACGACACCGGAGACGCTGTTTGCGCTGCTGCGCGACGGTGGCCGGCTCGTCGTGGTCGAGGGCAGCGGTCGCGCGGCCCGCGTGAAGCTCTACCAGAAGAGCGGCGGCAAATCGTCGGGACGCGCCGTGTTCGACGCGGCGGCGCCGGCGCTCGAAGAGTTCCGCAGGAAGCCGGAATTCGTGTTCTGAGGACAGGCAGTGTCGCATTTTTGCGGCACAGCCACAGGCAAAGTCGGCGAAGCCGCTTCTGCGCGTTGGCGGACGGCGCGCGGCGGGCTATGTATCCTTTGTTAGTATGCCGAGGCTGGGGCGATGCCTGGGCGCGACTTGAGTCCGCACATGAGGCGTCCTGTGGTGAAGTGGTTCGACGGTAGGAAGATCGGCGTATCGGGGCTGGCGGTTGCGCTGGGCCTCATGATCGCTTCAGGGGCGTCGCCGGCTCTGGCCCAGACCATGGAGGCGGCGCTGGCGCGCGCCTATGCCGGCAACCCGACGCTGAATGCCCAGCGCGCCTCGCTGCGGGCGACCAACGAGAACGTTCCCCAGGCACTCTCGGGCTACCGGCCCCGCATCACGGCCTCGGCCGACATCGGCGCCAGCATCACGGATGCCAATATTCCGGGGGCAGGAACCTCGACGACGCGGCTCGCTCCTCGCGGCGGTGGCGTCCAGGTCGACCAGAACATCTTCGATGGCGGCAAGACCCGCAACTCGGTCGGCCAGGCCGAATCGCAGGTGCTGGGCGCCCGCGCCACGCTGCGCAACACCGAGCAGAACGTTCTGCTCGATGCCGCGACGTCCTACATGAACGTGCTGCGGGACACGGCGATCCTGACCCTCAACCGCAACAACGTCGAGGTGCTCGAGGAGCAGCTGCGCCAGACGCGCGACCGTTTCCAGGTCGGCGAAGTCACGCGCACCGACGTCGCTCAGGCCGAGGCGCGGCTGTCGCAGTCGCAGTCCCAGGCCATTCTCGCCGAATCCAATCTGAAGACCTCGATCGCGCGCTATCGCCAGAATGTCGGCGCCGAGCCCAAGCAGCTGGCGCCGGGCAAGCCGGTCGAGAACCTGCTGCCCAAGTCGCTGCCGGCGGCGCTGGACACCGCGCTCTCAGGTCACCCCGCGATCATCGCCTCCCTGCACGGCGTCGATGCGGCGGAGCTCCAGGTCAAGGTGACGGAGGCCGATCTCTATCCGGTGCTCGGCGTCCGCGGTCTCGTGCAGCAGCGCTATGACAGCAGCGTCTTCGGCGACAACCGCACCTCCGCCAGCGTCGTCGGCACGCTCACCATCCCGATCTACGAGGGCGGGCAGGTCTATTCGCGGACCCGGCAGGCCAAGGAAACCGCCGGCCAGCGCCGCATCGAGGTCGACACCCAGCGCGACACCGTCCGCGCCGCCGTCGTCTCGGCCTGGGGCGGGCTCGAGGCGTCCAAGGCGCAGATCGTCGCCGCGCAGGCCCAGGTCCAGGCGGCGGAAACGGCGCTGTCGGGCGTGCGCGAGGAGGCCAAGGTCGGCCAGCGCACCACGCTCGACGTGCTCAACGCCCAGCAGGAACTGGTCAGCGCGCGCTCGACGCTGGTGACGGCGCAGCGCGACCGCGTCGTCGCGTCCTATTCGGTGCTGTCGGCGATCGGCCGTCTCTCGGCCAACACGCTGAAGCTCCGGGCGGAAGCCTATGACGAGCGCAAGCATTACGACCAGGTCAAGGGCCTGCTCTGGGGCACGCAGACGCCGGACGGCCGCTGAGTCCGGCTGGCGCCGTCGGCGGGGCGCCCGAGCCTGATCGGGCTTCCAGCGCGGGGTATTCGCGCAACAGGCGCGCTTTCCCTGTGGGCGACCCTGCGACGTGCCTTGCCTGACATCACCTGCGTGAAATACTCGATCACTGGGCGGCTTTGATTCTGTCGGTGCGCCCGGAGTCGAGTGGTCCGGATCCAATGAGCGCGCAACCGAAGCCCAACGAACCGTCGATGGAGGAGATCCTCGCCTCCATCCGGCGGATCATCTCGGACGACGAGAAGCCGGCCGAAGAGGCCGCGCCCATCGAGCCTGCGCCGATTGCGCTGGAAGAGGAAGCGCCGCCACCGCCGCCGCCACCGCCTGTCGAGGATGACGACGTCCTCGATCTCGGCGCCGAAGCGGCGCGGATCATGCCGGCCGACGAGCCGGCCGAACTGACCGAGGGCGATGTCGATTTTCTGGAGCCGCCGCCGGCTCCCGAACCCGTCCTGCCGCCCCCGGCACCGGAGCCGGAGCCTGTCGCCGCGCCGATCTTCGCGGCTGCGCCCGCTCCCCAGCCGGCGCTCGACATGGCGCAGCTGCTGTCCGATCAGACCAGCTCAGCCGTGACCAGTGCCTTCGGCCAGCTGGCCCATACCGTGCTCACGAACAATGCGCGGACGCTGGAGGATCTGGTCAAGGACATGCTGAAGCCGATGCTCAAGACCTGGCTCGACGACAATCTGCCGACCATGGTCGAGCGTCTGGTGCGCGCCGAGATCGAGCGGGTGGCGCGCGGCGGCCGAAACTGACCGCGGCGCGCCGGTCGCTCAGCGGTCGGCGAGGCGACGGCTCTTGTTCGCCGGTGCCGGCTTCAGCCTTCCGAAGGCACCGGCCTGATCGAGGCGCTTGAAGGCGAAGGCGGCGAGCGTCATCATCGCGGTCGGCGCGCCGAGCCGCGAGACCAGCATCGCGAGGCCGATGGCGACCGGACGGGGATAGCGGCCCGACGCGGCTTCCGCCGCGACCCAGGCGCCGACGGCGTGGACGAGCAGGTTCATCACAGCACCACCTTCCGGTTGACGCCGAGATCGGGCTTGGTGCCGGTCAGGGCGGCGGCCGCCATCTTCACCGTCGTCACGATCTTGCCGGGGCTCGCCCAGAACTCCGCCACCGAGGGGCGGACCCGCAGGACGCGGATGTTGGGATCGTCCTCGCTGTCCCAGAAGGCCTTGTTGCTGGGCTCCCAGAGCTGCTTCACCTTGGCGCGGTCGTCGACGACCGTCGCCGTGCCGGTGACGGAGACGTAGCGCATGCCGCTGTTGTCGGCGAAGGCGAGGCAGACATTGTCGTTGATGCGGATCTCGTCGTCCTTGAGATGGCGACGGTCGGTCAGGAAGTAGACCGTGTCCTCGTCACGCATGCCATGGGCGTGCATCGGGCGGGCGCGCAGATCGTCGCCGTCGCCGTCATGGGTCACGAGCATCGCGAATTTGATGTCGTCGATCAGGTCCCAGACCTGGGTCTGGTCGGTGTGATGGGTCATGTCGGAGCTCCTGCTGGCTTGCTGCTTCAACCGTCGGCGGGCGCGGTGGTTCCGCCGCAAGGGGCTCGCAGACGCTGCGTTCGGCCGGGTGTGGCGCCGTCGCAGGCGCCGGGACGGTTGACGCGAGGGGGCCGCTTGCGCTCTTAAGTCCGGCAACCTTTCGGGCCCAGTTTCTCCGGCCGGGCCATGTCCCGGTCGTTTTCGTTCGAGCGAAGCGATGATGGACAAGACATTCGAGCCGGCCGCCGTCGAGGCACGGATCAGCAAGGCCTGGGAGGAGGCGAACGCCTTTGCCGCGGGACGCGGCGCGGCGCCGGGTGCCGAGCCCTATTGCATCGTAATCCCGCCGCCCAACGTCACCGGCTCGCTGCATATGGGCCACGCGCTCAACAACACGTTGCAGGACGTGCTCTGCCGCTTCGAGCGGATGCGCGGCAAGGACGTGCTCTGGCAGCCCGGCACCGACCATGCCGGCATTGCGACGCAGATGGTCGTCGAACGCCGGCTCGCCGCCGAGAACAAGACCGATCGCCGCGCGATGGGCCGCGAGGCCTTCCTGGCCGAGGTCTGGAAGTGGAAGGAGGAGTCCGGCGGGACGATCGTCAACCAGCTCAAGCGGCTGGGGGCCTCCTGCGACTGGTCGCGCGAGCGCTTCACGATGGACGAGGGCCTGAGCCAGGCCGTCCTCAAGGTCTTCGTCGCCCTGCACAAGCAGGGCCTGATCTACCGCGCCAAGCGGCTGGTGAACTGGGACCCGAAGTTCCAGACCGCGATCTCGGACCTCGAGGTCGTCCAGGTCGAGAAGACCGGCTCGTTCAAATGGCAGCGCGGCGGCGAGGATGAGTTCGACTCAGCCAAGCTCGACAAGGTCCTGAGCAAGGACCCGGGCGGGCATCTCTACTATTTCAACTACCCGCTCGAAGGCGTGACCTACGACGCCGACGACGCCTCGACCTATATCCAGGTCGCGACGACGCGGCCGGAGACGATGCTGGGCGACACCGGCGTCGCGGTGCATCCGGAGAACGAGCGCATCGGCAGCCTGATCGGCCGCAACGCCGTGCTGCCGCTGGTTAGCCGCGTCATCCCGATCGTCGGCGACGATTATGCCGATCCCGAGAAGGGCACCGGCGCAGTCAAGATCACGCCGGCGCATGACTTCAACGATTTCGAGGTCGGCAAGCGCCATAAGCTCGCGGTCATCAACATCCTCGACGGCGAGGCGTGCATCCTGCTGGCGGAGAACGAGGCGTTCCTCGGCGGCAGCGCGCCCGAGAGCGAAACGCTGGCGCTGCACGGGCTCGACCGTTTCGCGGCGCGCAAGGCGGTCGTCGCGCTGATGGCGCAGCGCGGTTATCTCGCCAAGATCGAGCCCAACACCAACACCGTCCCGCATGGCGACCGCTCGGACGTCGTGATCGAGCCCTGGCTGACGGACCAGTGGTATGTCGACGTCAAGCCGCTGGCGAACCGCGCGCTCAAGGCGGTGCAGGACGGCCGCACCAAGTTCACGCCCGAGAACTGGACCAAGGTCTATTACGACTGGCTGGAAAACATCGAGCCCTGGTGCGTCTCGCGCCAGCTCTGGTGGGGCCACCAGATTCCGGCCTGGTACGGGCCCGATGGCGAATGCTTCGTGGCGGAATCGGAGGCCGCCGCCCAGGCGCTGGCGCTCGGCCATTACGGCGGGGCGGTCCAGCTCACGCGCGACGAGGACGTGCTCGACACCTGGTTCTCCTCGGCGCTCTGGCCGTTCTCGACGCTGGGCTGGCCCGACGAGACTTCGGAGCTGAAGCGCTACTATCCGACGGCGACGCTGGTCACCGCCTTCGACATCATCTTCTTCTGGGTCGCCCGGATGATGATGATGGGCCTGAACTTCATGGACGAGGTGCCGTTCAGGGACGTCTACATCCACGCCATCGTTCGCGACGAGAAGGGCGCGAAGATGTCGAAGTCGAAGGGCAACGTCATCGACCCGCTGGTGCTGGTCGACCAGTATGGGGCCGATGCGCTGCGCTTCACGCTGGCCGCGATGGCCGCCCAGGGCCGCGACATCAAGCTCGCGACCAACCGCGTCGAGGGCTATCGCAACTTCGCGACCAAGATCTGGAACGCGGCGCGCTTCGCCGAGATGAATGGCTGCGCCCGCGTCGCCGGATTCGACCCGGCGCAGGTGAAGCTGCCGCTCAACCGCTGGATCCTGAGCGAGGCGGCCACCGCGGCCGAGGGCATCGCGGCGGGCATCCCGAGCTTCAAGTTCAACGAGGCGGCGGGCGCGGCCTATCGCTTCGTCTGGAACCAGTTCTGCGACTGGTATCTGGAACTGGCGAAGCCGGTGCTGCAGGGCGAGGGCGTCGACGCGGCCGACAAGGCCGAGACGCAGGCGACGGTTGCTCATGTCATCGACCTGATCTGCCAGCTGCTGCACCCCTTCATGCCCTTCCTCACCGAGGAGCTCTGGGCCCAGAAGGCGGGCGAGGGCGCTGCGCGCGTCCTGTCGGCGGGCGATGCGTCGCTGGTCTGCCTGACCCGCTGGCCGGATCTCGCCGCGCTGAAGGACGAGGCGGCCGAGGCCGAGATCGGCTTCGTCGTCGACCTGATCTCCGACATCCGCTCGGTCCGCTCCGAGGTCAATGTTCCTGCCGGCACGCAGGCGCCGCTGGTGCTGGTCAATGCCTCGGCGGCGACCCGCGCGACCGTCGAGGCCTGGGCGCCGATGATCGAGCGCCTGGCGCGGGTCTCCGCCATCACCTTCGAGGCGGCGTCTCCGGCCCAGTCGGCCCAGATCATCGTGCGCGGCGAGGTCGCGGCGCTGCCGCTGGCCGGGATCATCGATCTCGAGGTCGAGCGCACGCGCCTGACCAAGGAACTGGCGAAGCTCGACCAGGACATCGCGACGGTCGACAGGAAGCTCGGCAATCCCGATTTCATGGCGCGGGCGCCCGAGGAGATCGTCGAGGAGAACCGCGAGCGCAAGGCGGCGGCGGAAGCCCGCAAGCTCAAGATCGCGGAGGCTCTGGCGCGCCTGTCCTGAGGGGCGCGCCCGGGTCCGGCCGCGGCGGTGTCGTCAAATTGACGTTACCGCAAGACATTGCTGGCATTCTTCCCGCGACACGGTTAGATGCGCGTCGGGCGCAAATCCGCCATGCGTCTCGACGCCGATAACCCAGGAACGGTTGTTCTTCCGCCATGTTGAAGCGCGCCTATGACGGGCTGGTTGCCTATTCCTCGCATCCAGCCGCCCCCTGGCTGCTGTTCTTCCTGACCTTCGTCGAGAGCTCGGTCAGCCCGCTGCCGCCGATCCCGCTCCTGATTCCGATGTGCATCGCCCGTCCGGACCGCGCCTGGTTCTATGCCGGCGTCTGCTCGCTCGGCGCCGTGCTCGGCGGCTATCTCGGCTACGCCATCGGGGCGCTGCTCTACGACTCGCTGGGCTCCTGGCTGATCAGCATCTACGGGCTGCAGGACAAGGCGGCCGAGCTGATCGCGACCTCGCAGGATTTCTGGTTCTGGGTGCTCGTGACCAAGGGCCTGACGCCGATCCCGTTCAAGATCGTGACGATCATGTCGGGCTTCCTGCATTTCGACCTGTGGAAGTTCACGATCGGGATGATCATCTCGCGCGTCACCTTCTTCGCCATGATCGCCATCGCGCTGCGCTACTACGGCGACGACATCCGCATCTTCATCGAGAAGCACCTGCCGATGACGGCGCTGGCGCTCGTGGTCATCATCGTCGGCGGTTTCTTCGTCCTTCCGATGGTGCTCTGAGCGCCGCCGGGCGAGGGGTCCGCCGGGCCGGTTTGTGACATCGCGGCAACAGTTTGCCGGATTGCGCCGGGGCGCCTGCGCCGCGATGGAACCGCCGCGATCCCGCCACAAAGCGCCCTCAGCAAAGGAGGGCGATAAGTCTCTGAGATATAGACGAATTAAAGTCTGTCTCCGGAACCGCGATCGCTGATCTGCGGCATCGGGGAGGGCGGGAGCGACGTTGCGCCCGGCTCGGCCTGCGTGGCACATCTGCCGCGCGCGTCACAGCGCAGGGTGGAACGAGGAAAAAGACGATGGATGCGCGTGTTTTCGACAAGTCCAGGCTTCCCAGCCGGCATGTGAGCGTGGGCCCGGCCCGCGCCCCGCACCGCTCCTACTATTACGCCATGGGCATGACCGCCCGGCAGATTTCCCAGCCCTTCGTCGGCGTCGCCTCCTGCTGGAACGAGGCCGCGCCCTGCAACATCTCGCTGATGCGCCAGGCCCATGCCGTGAAGAAGGGCGTGGCCTCGGCGCAGGGGACGCCGCGCGAGTTCTGCACGATCACCGTCACCGACGGCATCGCCATGGGCCACCAGGGCATGAAGTCGTCGCTCGCCTCGCGCGAATGCATCGCCGACTCGGTCGAGCTGACCATGCGCGGCCATTGCTATGACGCGCTGGTCGGCCTCGCCGGCTGCGACAAGTCGCTGCCGGGCATGATGATGGCGATGGTGCGCCTGAACGTGCCTTCGATCTTCATCTATGGCGGCTCGATCCTGCCCGGCACCTTCAAGGGCAAGCCGGTCACGGTCCAGGACGTGTTCGAGGCGGTCGGCAAGCACTCCGTCGGCGCGATGTCCGACGAGGACCTGCAGGAACTGGAAGAGGCTGCCTGCCCCTCGGCCGGCTCCTGCGGCGCGCAGTTCACCGCCAACACCATGGCCACGGTCGCCGAGGCGATCGGCCTGGCGCTGCCCTATAGCTGCGGCGCGCCGGCGCCCTACGACGTGCGCGACACCTTCTGCTACACCGCCGGCGAGATGGTGATGGAGCTGATCGCCCGCAACATCCGCCCGCGCGACATCGTCACCCGCAAGGCGCTGGAAAACGCGGCGATGGTCGTCGCCGCCTCGGGCGGCTCGACCAATGGCGCGCTGCACCTGCCGGCGATCGCGCATGAGTGCGGCATCGACTTCGATCTCTTCGCCGTCGCCGAGATCTTCAAGAAGACGCCCTACATCGCCGACCTGAAGCCGGGCGGAAAATACGTCGCCAAGGACATGTTCGAGGTCGGCGGCATCCCGCTGCTGATGAAGACGCTGCTCGACCACGGCTTCCTGCATGGCGACTGCATGACGGTCACCGGCCGCACCATCGCCGAGAACCTCGCCAAGGTGAAGTGGAACGACGAGCAGGACGTGATCCGTCCCGCCAACAAGCCGATTTCCGACAATGGCGGCGTCGTCGGCCTGAGCGGCAACCTCGCCCCCGAGGGCGCGATCGTGAAGATCGCCGGCATGACCACCGAGCAGCTGACCTTCACCGGTCCGGCGCGCTGCTTCGACTGCGAGGAGGATGCCTTCGCCTGCGTCAGGAATCGCGAATACAAGGTCGGCGAGGTGCTGGTGATCCGCTACGAGGGTCCCAAGGGCGGGCCGGGCATGCGCGAGATGCTGTCGACCACGGCCGCCCTCTACGGCCAGGGCATGGGCGACAAGGTCGCCCTGATCACGGACGGGCGCTTTTCGGGCGCCACCCGCGGTTTCTGCGTCGGCCATGTCGGGCCTGAGGCCGCCGTGGGCGGGCCGATCGGCCTGATCCGCGACGGCGACATCATCGAGCTCGACGCCATCACAGGAAAGCTCGCAGTCCGCCTTTCTGATGCCGAACTTGAGGAGCGTCGTAAGAGCTGGGTGCCGCGCAAGACCGACTACAACTCCGGCGCCCTCTGGAAATACGCGCAGACCGTCGGCTCCGCCAAGGGAGGGGCCGTGACCCATCCGGGCGGCGCCGCCGAGACCCATTGTTATGCGGATATCTGAGACCACGATCGCAGCCTTGTTCCTCGTCCTGGGTGGCCAGCCGGCCGCCTGGGCGCAGGATGTCATGGGCGGTCGTGGTCCGGTCCCGCCCCGGCCGATCCCCGGGGTGGCGCTGCCCGAGCCGAGAACGCTCGACGCGCCCTCCGCCGGTGCGGCGACCATCGCGCCGGCTCCCAACGCGCCGGCTGCCCATACGGCGCTGCCGCTCGTGCCCTTCAGCAGCGCACGCGACGCGATCCGGGCCTGGATGCGGGATTCGACCGCCGGCGACCAGGCGGGCGCGGTGCGCGCGCTCGAATACGCCGCCGCCCAGGGCCATCTCACGGCGCAGTTCAAGCTGGGCCGGATGTATGCCGGCGGCGAGGGCGTACCGGCGAACGATCTCAAGGCCTTCGAGTATTTTTCGAAGATCGCCGACGAGAATGCCGATGCGATCCCCGGCACGGCCAATGGCCGGATCGTCGGCAGCGCCTTCGTCGCGCTCGGCGGCTATTTCATGGACGGGATCAAGGGCAGCTATGTCCGCCCGAATCTCGACCGCGCCTTCGACATGTTCCACTACGCCGCCTCCTATTTCGGCGACCCCGAAGGCCAGTACAATCTCGGCCGGCTCTACATGAACGGGCAGGGCACGCGCCGCGACGCGCGGCAGGCGGCCCGCTGGATGAAGCTCTCGGCCGAAAAGGGTTATGCGCCCGCGCGCGCCGTCTTCGGCGACATGCTGCTGCGCGGGGCCGAGGGCGTGCCGCGCCAGCCGGTGCTCGGGCTGATGTGGCTGTCGCTGGCGCGCGAAAGCGCCGATCCCGACCGCGACAGCTGGATCATCGAACGCCACGAGACGGCGTTCTCGACCGCCTCGGCCAGCGACCGCACGGCGGCGCTCGCCCTGATCGAGCGCCAGCAGGTCGCCGGCGCACGCGCCCCGCAGCGCTGAACCAACCCTCTTTTCCGACGCCGGTCGCATCCGGCTGCGTGCACGCCGCGTAACGGCTCCATCAACCGGAGCTTCGTTCCATGCGCATCGCCGCCGCCATCCTCGCAACACTTCTCGCCCTGCCGAGCGCGCCCAGCCTGGGGCAGGTCGCCTATGACAGCTGGCCCGTCCTGACCGATCCGTTTGCGAGCACCGGCGGCGGCGGCATCATGATCCACGACTACGATCCCATTGTCGCGGGCGGCCAGTGCACCACGAACTTCCGCGCGATCGAGCCCAACGGCACCGTCTATCGCAATGCGATCGTCTTCGATGCGGTCGAGGCGCAGGGCGGCGTGCTCTGCACGAACGGCCGCTGGCGCTCGCTTGACAGCGATGCCACGGGAACGACGCCGTTCCGCGTCTTCCTCAAGAACGGCGTGAAGCGCGGCTCGGGCGAGTAAGCCGCTCGTCGTCATTGCGAGCGCAGCGAAGCTATCGAGGGGCCGCGGGCTCGACGTCCTGCTGGATTGCTTCACTGCGCTCGCAATGACGGGACGGCTTTACGCGGCTCTCAACTCCACCATCACCGGCACATGGTCCGACGGCTTCTCCCAGCCGCGGACATGCTTGGCGATCTGCACGCCCGCGAGCCGGTCGGCGGCCTGGGGCGAGAGCAGGAGATGGTCGATGCGGATGCCGTTGTTCCGCTGCCAGGCGCCGGCCTGATAGTCCCAGAAGGTGTAGAGGCCGGCGTCGTCCGTGGTGGCGCGCAGGGCCTCGGTCAGGCCGAGAGCGAGCAGGCCGCGGAAGGCGGTGCGCGTCTGCGGCAGGAAGAGCGCGTCCGAGACCCAGGCGGCGGGATCGCGCGCGTCGCGCGGCTCGGGGATGACGTTGTAGTCGCCGGCCAGCACCAGCGGCTCCTCATGGGCCAGCAGCATCCGCGTATGGGCGGTGAGGCGCTTCATCCAGCCGAGCTTGTAGGGATATTTCTCGGTGTTGGGCGGGTTGCCGTTGGGCAGGTAGATCGAGGCCAGCCGGACGACGCCGCTGCCCATCGGCAGCACGCCCTCGAGATAGCGCGCCTGTTCGTCGGCCTCGTCGCCGGGCAGGCCGCGGCGGACATCCTCGAGCTTCGCCCGCGACAGGATCGCGACGCCGTTGAAGGTCTTCTGGCCGTGCGTCTCGACCTGCCAGCCGGCCTCCTCGATCTCGCGGCGCGGAAAGTCGGCGTCCATGCATTTGATCTCCTGCAGGCAGAGCGCGTCGGGCTGCGCCTCCTTCAGGAAATCCAGCAGGTGGCCGAGCCGCTGGCGGACCGAATTGACGTTCCAGGTGGCGATGCGCACGGGCAGGCTCCGGTTCAGAAGAAGCGCAGGATAAGCGGCACCAGCGCCGCCGTGACAAGCCCGTTGAGGCCCATCGCGATGCCGGCGAAGGCGCCGGCCACAGGATTGACCTGGAAGGCGCGCGCCGTGCCGATGCCATGCGCGGCGAGCCCGGCGGCGAAGCCGCGGGCCCGCCAGTCGGTGAAGCCGAGCACGACCATCAGGGGCGTCACCATCACCGCGCCGAGAATGCCGGTGGCGATCACCAGCGTGGCGGTGAGCGAGGGCTCGCCGCCGATCTCGCGGGCGATGCCCATGGCGATCGCCGCCGTGACCGATTTCGGCGCGAGCGAGGCCAGGATCGGATGCGGGACGCCGAAGGCGGCCGCGATGCCGACGGCGCTGACCACGGCGGTCACGGCGCCGGCGAAGAGCGCCGCCAGGATCGGCAGCACCGCCTTGCGCACCAGCGGCCAGTGCCGGTGCAGCGGCAGGGCGAGCGCGACGGTCGCTGGGCCGAGCAGGAAATGCACGAACTGCGCGCCCTGGAAATAGGTCTCGAAGGGCGTGCGCGTCGCCGTCAGGATCGCGGCCAGCAGGGCGACGGCGATCAGCACGGGGTTGGCGAGCGGGTGGCGCCCGAAGCGGGCGGAGATCCGGTCCGCGACGACATAGGCGATGAGCGTCACGGTCAGCCAGAGCAGCGGATCGGTGGCGAGATAGACCCAGAGCGTCTCGACGCGGGCCAGATCGGGCGCGATCACGACTCCGGCTCCGCCCGGCTGCCGACCAGTGCCGCGACCTTGACGAAGACGAAGGCGGTGACGGCGAGCGTCAGCGCCGTGGAGAGGGTGAGCGCCACGATCAGCCCGGGTCCATGGGCCGCCAGCGACGCCGCGTGGCGCACGATGCCGGTGCCGGCCGGCACGAAGAGCAGCGACAGATGGGCCAGGAGGACGCCTGCCACGGCCGCCAGCGGGGTGCCGTCCAGCGCCGCCGCCGGGCGCAGCCGCAGGCCGAGGAACAGCAGCGCCATGCCGATGACGGGGCCCGGAACCGGCAGGGCGAAGAGGCGGGCCAGGGCCTCGCCGACGAGCTGGCAGGCGAGAAGCAGGGTGAGGGCTGGGATCATGCGGGGCGGCTCCGATGCCGCTCCACCCTAGCCTCGTCGATCCGCACAAACAAAAGCCTCCCCGCAGCGCTGCGGGGAGGCTTGGGAGGTCCGCGCGTCAGGCGGCGTCAGGGGCAGGCGCGCACCACGCCGCCCTTGGCGATGTAGGTGCCGGTCTCGGGATCGTAGGAGCGGAAGCGGCGCGAGCAATAGGCGACGGCGTCGACATCGCTCGGGCTGTAGCCATAGGCGCGCAAGGGCGCCCCGTAGACCGGCGCCGGCTCGACATAGACTGAAGGCGGCGCGACATAAACCGGGGCCGGCGCCACATAGCGCGGGGCGGCCAGCGCCCCGGCCGCCAGGGCACCGCCGATCACGCCCGCGGCGATGCCGGCGCCGACGGCCGCTCCGCGACCGCCGCGGTAATAGCCGCCGCGATAGCCATAGCGCGGGCCGTAGCCGTAGCGCGGCCCATAGCCGTAGCCGCGATACTGGACGGTCTCGACGAGATCGGTCGTCGCGCCCGCGGTGGCGAGGCCGGCCGCCGCACCGACCGGGGCGGCGGAGGCCGGGGCCGCGAGCAGGGCCGTGCCGACAAGGGCGGCTGCGAGGGTGAAGGTCTTGATCATGGGCGGATCCTCTCTTCCGGAGCGAGAGGAAGCTTTCGCGTCCTCCGAAGGTCAATGAGCGTAACGGCGACACTCTTTCCTTGAAAGCGTGACACGGGATCGCGTCAAAATTTCGTCGTGGGTCGCCCTGTAGAGCGATGATCGTGACAGTACGGACGACGCTTGCACGCCCCGGCATTGCGTTCCATATCGCAGCGCTCGATTTTGCACTGCATCATCCGTTCCCAGGATCCGAGGCCGACCATGGCGCACGCTGGCGAAACCCCTCCTCAGAAGACGGCCCTCGCGCCTGCACCGCTCAGCCTGATGTCGCGGATCATCTTCGGTTCGCGCTGGCTGCAGCTGCCGCTCTATCTCGGGCTGATCGTGGCGCAGTGCGTCTACGTGTTCAAGTTCCTGAAGGAGCTGGTGCATCTGGTCCAGCATGCGACCTCGTTCAGCGAGCAGCAGATCATGCTCGTGGTGCTGGGGCTGATCGACGTGGTGATGATCTCGAACCTGCTGGTGATGGTCATCGTCGGCGGCTACGAGACCTTCGTCTCGCGGCTCAATCTCCAGGGCCATCCCGACCAGCCGGAATGGCTCAGCCACGTCAATGCCAGCGTGCTCAAGATCAAGCTCGCCATGGCGATCATCGGCATCTCGTCGATCCATCTGCTGCGGACCTTCATCGAGGCCGGCAACATCGGCAGCGCCAACCGGTCCACCGAATACACCGAGACCGGCATCATCCTGCAGACGGCGATCCACACGATCTTCATCCTGTCGGCGATCGGCATCGCCTGGGTCGACCGGATGACGGTGTCGACGACCGGCAAGGCGCACTGACCGGCGCGGCCCCGCTTCGGCGGTGCGTGCGGGGCGTCGCCCGCGTGCCTACTGGCCCCGCCCGGCCCGCGCGGCGAAGCGGATCGCCTCCTCGGCGGCCCGGAACAGCGCCTTGGCCTTGTTGACGCATTCGGCCTGCTCGGAGGCGGGGTTCGAATCGTAGACGATGCCGGCGCCGGCCTGGACATGCATGCGGCCGTCCTTGACCACGGCCGTGCGCAGCACGATGCAGGTGTCCATCTCGCCATTGGCGCCGAAATAGCCGATGCAGCCGCCATAGGCGCCGCGCGCATCGCGCTCGAGCTCGTCGATGACCTCCATGGCGCGCACCTTCGGGGCCCCCGAGACGGTGCCGGCGGGGAAGCCCGCCGCGAGCGCCGAGAGCGCGTCATGGCGCGGGTCGATCGTCCCCTCGACATTGGAGACGATGTGCATGACCTGGCTGTAGCGCTCGATGAAGAAGGAATCGGTGACCTTCACCGAGCCGATCTGCGCGACGCGCCCGACATCGTTGCGCCCGAGATCGAGCAGCATCAGGTGCTCGGCCCGTTCCTTCGGGTCGGCCAGCAGCTCCTGGGCGAGGGCCTCGTCCTCGGCCGGGGTGGCGCCGCGGCGGCGCGTGCCGGCGATCGGCCGGATCGTGACCGTGTCGTCGCGCAGCCGCACCAGGATCTCGGGGCTCGAGCAGACGATCTGGAAATCGGCGAAGTCGAGATAGCACAGGAACGGTGCCGGATTGACGCGGCGCAGCGCCCGGTAGAGCGCAAACGGCGGCAGCTGGAACGGCGCCTCGAAGCGCTGCGAGAGCACGACCTGGAAGATGTCGCCGGCGCGGATGTAGTCCTGCGCGGTCGCGACCATCGCGTGGAACTGCGCCTCGGTGGTGTTGGAGACGATCGCCGGCTCCGGCAGGGCGGCGATGTCGATCGCCGCATCCGGGGGCAGGGGGCCCTCCAATGCGCGCACCACGGCATACAGCCGCTCCAGCGCCCGCTCATGGGCGGCGCGGGCCGAGACGCCGGGCTGGTGGCGCACCGGCGTCACGACATGGATCTCGTCGCGCACCGAATCGAACACGACCATCAGTGTCGGCCGGGTCAGGATGGCGTCGGGCACGCCGGTTCCGGTGTCCTTGGGCTCCGGCAGGCGCTCCATCAGCCGGACCATGTCGTAGCCGAGATAGCCGAAGACGCCGGCCGCCATCGGCGGCAGGTCGCCGCCGGCCAGAGCCTCTGTCTGCGGGATCGCGCTTTCGTCGAGCAGCGCCCGCAGGCTCTCGAAGGCCGGGCGGGGATCGGGAAGGAAGGCCTCGCCGAGCGCCGGGCGGCAGAGCGCGGCCTCGCCACGGTGGCAGCGCCAGATCAGGTCGGGCTCGAGGCCGATCATCGAGTAGCGGCCGCGCACCGCGCCGCCCTCCACCGATTCGAGCAGGAAGGCCGGCCCCCTCGTGGCGTGGCGCAGCTTCAGGAAGGCGGCGACGGGCGTCTCGCAATCGCCGACCAGCACCTGCCGCAGGACCTGCGGGGTGCCGGCCTCATAGGCGGCGGCGAACGCGTCGGGACCCTGCGCCTCGGCCATGGTCAGTTCTGGTTGCCGCCGGTGGCGTTGCGGAACGCCGCCTCGTTGATCGAAACGCCGAGTTCGGCCTGCCGCTGCGCCACATACTGCGCGAGGATGTCCTCGCTGACGCTGGCGCCGAGGGTGCGGGCGAAATTCTCCGCCTCCTGCGTCGTGCGGGCATAGCTCGGCACGGTGGCGGCATCGACCTTGAACAGGATGCGACCGCCATTGGCGACGGATGCCGAGGCGCTCTTGCCGGCCGGCGTACCGAAGATCAGGCTGACGACGTTGGTCGGCAGGTCGGGGCGCTGCTCCTGGCGGCCGAGGCCGGCCGCCTGCTCGATCGTAAGGCCGGCCGAGGATGCGACGACATCGAAGGCCTCGCCCTTATCGAGGCGCTCGACCAGCTCGCGCGCCTTGGCGGAGAGGCGGGTGGCGACCTCCTCGGTGCGCCATTGCGTCTCGACCTGGGCCTTGACCTCGTCGAAGCCCTGCTCGCGCGAGGGATCGATCTTCTTCACGTCGAACCAGACATAGCCGCTGTCGCGGGGCAGGCGGATCGCCTCGTTGTCGACCCCCGGCTCGGAGCGGAAGATGCCCTGGATCGTGGCGTCGCCGCCCGCCAGGGGGGCCTCGGCGCTGCCGTCCGGGCGGCGGAGCGCGGCATCGACCGGCCCGACGCTGCGCAGCGCCAGGTTGAACTCCCTCGCGATCTCGGCCAGCGGCTTGGCGGCGGCGCGCTGGTCCTCGATCTTGTCATGGATCTCGGTGATGCGGCTCGCGGCGCGGCGCGTGGCGACGTCGCTGCGCATCTCCGCCGCGACCTGCTCGAAGGCGCGCACCGCCTCGGGAGCGATCGCGGTCACGCGCAGCAGCACCGGGCCGAAGGCGCTGGCGACGGGCGCGCTGACCGTGCCCTCCGGCAGCGCGAAGGCGGCGTCGCGGACGGCCGGGTCGAAGACCTGGGTGCGGGTGAAGCTGCCAAGCGTCAGCTCGGCCGGGGCGATGTTGCGCGCGGCCGCGACGGCATCGAAGCTCTCGCCGGCCTCGATGCGGGCGCGGGCGGCCTGCGCCTCCTCGGCGTTGGGGAAGACGATCTGCTGGATGGTGCGCGTCTCGGGTGTGGTGAAGCGCTGGGCCTTCACCTCCTCGTAGCGCGCGCGCGCCTCGGCCTCGCTGACGGCGGCGGCGTCGGCCAGTGTCTCGGCCGAGAGGGCGAGGATGTCGGCGGTGCGCCGCTCGGGCGCCCGGAACGCGCCCTTGCGCTCGTCGAAGAAGGTCTTGAGCTGCGCCTCGGTCGGGGCCGGGATCTCGCCGGCCAGGCCGGGCGCCAGGCGCGCGAAGGTGACGTCGCGCCGCTCGTTGCGCAGGCGGTGGCCGAGTTCCTGCAGCGCCACCGGCGCGCCGACGGCGCCCACGACCATCTCGCCGATCTGCTGGCGCAGGATGGTCTCGCGCTGCTCGCGCACATAGCTCTGCTCGGTGAAGCCGTTCGAGCGCAGCAAGTCGTTGAAGCGCGGTGCCGAGAAATTGCCGGAGGCGTCGCGGAAGTTCGGGTCCTCGAAGATCAGCGTGCGGATCGTGTCGTCGGACACCGCCAGGCGCATCGAGCGCGCCGTCTGGTCGAGCACCGAGGCCGTGACCAGGCGCGACAGCGCCTGCCGGTCGAGGCCGAGCGCGCGGGCCATCTCCGGGGTGATCTGGCGGCGCTGCTGGCGTGTCAGCTGCTGGATGTCGTTCTGGAAGGCCGTGCGCATCTGCTCCAGGCCGATCTCGGCCTTGCCGACGCGGGCGACGGAGTTGCGGCCATAGCCCTGGAAGATGTCGCCGATGCCCCAGATCGCAAAGGAGAAGATCAGGAAGCCGAACAGGACGAAGATCACGAGCTTGCCGAGGAAGCTCTGGCCCGCCTTGCGGATGCCCTGCATCATCATGGAGATCTGTCTTTCCTGGCCCTGGCGGGGCGCTGCGGGCGCCCCGGCCGGTTTTCGTCGGCGCTGCTTATAGGAACCGCAGCGCCATGCCGCAATCGCCAGCGCGGATTCGTGTTGCTCTTGCCGAAAGCGCGAGGCCCGCCACCGTTGCAGGCCGTCTCCGGCATTGCTAGAGCCGCAGCAGCATTCGGGAGAACGCATGTGACGCGCAGCATCAGGCCCCTGGTGGCCGGCAACTGGAAGATGAACGGGCTGAAGGCGGACCTCGCCATCGCCGCCGAGGTCGCCAAGGGCTACGACATCGGCCTCAAGAGCGCCGTGGATCTCGCGATCTGCCCGCCCGCCAGCCTGCTCTATCTGGCGAGCGCCGCGCTGGTCGGCTCGCGGATCGCGACGGGCGGCCAGGATTGCAGCTTGCAGGAGGCCGGTGCCTTCACGGGCGAGGTTTCGGCCGCGATGCTGGCCGATGCCGGGGCGGCGTTCGTCATCGTCGGCCATTCCGAGCGGCGCACGCTCCATGGCGAGACCAGCGCGACGGTGAGGGCGAAGGCGCAGGCCGCGCAGAAGGCGCTGCTGGTGCCGATCGTCTGCGTCGGCGAGACGAAGGCCGAGCGCGAGGCCGGAAAGGCGGTCGCGATCGTCCGCAGGCAGCTGCGCGGCTCGATTCCCGACAACGCGACGGCGGCGACGCTGGTCGTGGCCTATGAGCCGGTCTGGGCGATCGGCACCGGGCTGACCCCGACGGCGGCCGATGTCGCGGAGATGCACGAGGCGATCCGGGCCGAGCTCGGCCGCATGCTCGGCAAGGCGGCCGCGGCGGGCGTGCGCCTGCTCTATGGCGGCTCGGTGAAGCCGTCCAATGCGGCCGAGCTGATGAGTGTCGCCCATGTCGACGGGGCGCTGGTCGGCGGGGCGAGCCTCAAGGCCGAGGACTTCCTGGCGATCGCCCGCGCCTGCGGCTGACATCAGCGACGCAAAACCGCGTCGCAGGGTCACAGCCGGGGTGGTGCCGCCCGCGGCTGCATGCTATGTGCCGCGCCGACCCCGCCTGCCGGCTCCCGGCCGGCGGTGGCATGAGGTGCGGGCGGTCCTTGGCGACAGCCTGCGCCATACCCATTTCGTGAGCCCATGCAGAACGTCATCATCGTCATCCATCTGATCATCGTGGTCGCGCTCGTCGGCGTGGTCCTGCTGCAGCGCTCCGAAGGCGGCGGGCTCGGCATGGGTTCGGGCGGCGGCGGAGCGGGCGGCTTCATGACCGGTCGCGGCCAGGCCAATGCACTGACGCGGACGACGGCGATCCTGGCGGCGGCCTTCTTCCTGACCTCGATCGTGCTGGCGGTGATGGCCAATCGCGGCCGCGTCCAGCGCTCGATCATCGACGGCGCGCCGACCCAGAGCGCGCCCGTGACCCCGACCGGGCCGAGCGCCCCCAATGCCGGCGGCGTGCTCGACCAGCTGCGCCAGATGCAGGCGCCGAGCGGCGCGCCGCAGCCGCCCACGCCGGCGCCCCCGGCGCCGCAGCAGTGAGGCAGGCACGTCCTGCAAAAGTGGTTTCCACTTTTGTGACAGGGACTTGCCCAAGCAAGTCTTGGCAGGGGCCGGGCAACCGGCCCTTCTCTTTTGTGTGGGGTGCGTTCGCCGCCGGGCGGCGCTCTCCTGTGGACAAGCGTGCAGGGCAGGACGGGGCTGCACGGCTGGACTTAGCGAATCGCGCCCGTCGCTTTAGAGGTGTCCACCCATGACGCGGTATGTTTTCATCACCGGCGGCGTGGTGTCTTCGCTGGGCAAGGGCCTGGCGGCGGCGGCGCTGGCCGCCCTCCTGCAGGCGCGCGGCCACACGGTCCGCCTGCGCAAGCTCGATCCCTATCTCAACGTCGATCCGGGCACGATGAGCCCGTATCAGCACGGCGAGGTCTTCGTCACCGATGACGGGGCCGAGACCGATCTCGATCTCGGCCATTACGAGCGCTTCACCGGCCGGCCCTGCAACAAGGGCGACAACATCACCACCGGCCGCATCTACATGGACATCCTGACCAAGGAGCGCCGGGGCGACTATCTCGGCGCGACCATCCAGGTCGTCCCGCATGTCACCAACGCCATCAAGGAGTTCATCCTTGACGGCAACGAGGGCTACGACTTCACGCTGGTCGAGATCGGCGGCACGGTCGGCGACATCGAGAGCCTGCCCTTCCTCGAGGCGATCCGGCAGGTGAACCAGCAGCTGCCGCGCGGGCAGTGCATCTTCATCCACCTGACGCTGCTGCCCTACATCCCGACGGCCGGCGAGCTGAAGACCAAGCCGACGCAGCACTCGGTCGCCGAGCTGCGCTCGATCGGTATCCAGCCCGACATCCTGCTCTGCCGCACCGACCGCGAGATCCCGCGCGAGGAGCGCCGCAAGCTGGCGCTGTTCTGCAATGTCCGCGAGACCGCGGTGATCGAGGCCCGCGACGTCGCCTCGATCTACGACGTGCCGCTGTCCTACCACGCCGAGGGGCTCGACAACGAGGTTCTGGCCGCCTTCGGGATGGATGCGAGCCAGGAGCCCGACGTCTCCAACTGGCGGCGCATCTCCGAGCGCGTGAAGAACCCCGAGGGCGAGGTCACCATCGCCATCGTCGGCAAATATACGGGGATGAAGGACGCCTATAAGTCCCTCATCGAGGCGCTGATGCATGGCGGCATCGCCAACCGCGTCAAGGTCAATCTCGACTGGATCGAGTCGGAGGTCTTCGAGAAGGAGGACCCGGCGCCCTTCCTCGAGCATGTCCACGGCATCCTGGTGCCGGGCGGCTTCGGCCATCGCGGCGCCGAGGGCAAGATCAAGGCGGCGACCTTCGCCAGGCAGCGCAAGGTGCCCTATTTCGGCATCTGCTTCGGCATGCAGATGGCGGTGATCGAGGCGGCGCGTTCGCTCGCCGGCATCACCGACGCCAACTCGACCGAGTTCGGCCCGACGACCGAGCCCGTCGTCGGCCTGATGACCGAGTGGATGCGCGGCAACGAGATCGAGCAGCGCGCGGCCGACGGCAATCTCGGCGGCACGATGCGGCTGGGCGCCTATGCCTCGACGCTGGCGGCGGGTTCCAAGATCGCGCAGATCTACGGCACCACCGAGATCTCCGAGCGGCATCGCCACCGCTACGAGGTCAATATGGGCTATCGCGACCGGCTCGAGGCGCAGGGCATGAGCTTCTGCGGCCTCTCGCCGGACGGGCTCCTGCCCGAGACGATCGAATACCCCGACCATCCCTGGTTCATCGGCGTGCAGTATCATCCCGAGCTGAAATCGCGCCCCTTCGAGCCGCATCCGCTGTTTGCGAGCTTCGTCCAGGCCGCGATGGTGCAGAGCCGGCTGGTCTGAGGCGGGTGGGGACGGCCGTCGCAGCCTGATGCGGCGCCGGTCAGCCGTTCCTCCCGGTGGACAACGGACATTCGGCTTGACGACCGATGTGCCTTGCGGCACGCGTCGCCGGACATGCTGCCGATCACGACCTTTGTCGACCGACGCCGACGCTGCTGCACCCAAGCGGCGGCTCGCGGAGCTGCGCGTCGATCAGCATCCTTTGGCGTGATGACGGCCTCTGCGTAGGCTCAATCTCCGAAGCGGCCTTCGGCCCGCAGTCCCGAACCCCCGCAGCCCCCGGCTCCGGGGGTTTTCTTTTGCCCAGGACCAGAAGGACATCACCATGAGCATTCGCGTCGGCATTGTCGGAATCAGCGGATTTGGCGGCGGCGAAGCGCTGCGCCTGATCGCCAGCCATCCGGTCTTCGAACTCGTTTACGCCGCGGGCGAGAGCAGCGCGGGCAGCCGCCTGGTGGATCGCTTCCCGGGCGTGCCGGCCAGGCTGGCCGAACTGGTGATCGCGAAGTGGGATCCTGAGACTCTGCCGCCTCTCGACGTGCTGTTCGCGTCGCTGCCCACGGGCGCCTCGGCCGCGGCTTTGGCCCGCGTCCCCAAGGCGGTGAAGATCGTCGATCTCGGCGGTGACCATCGCTCTGCCGAGGGCTGGGCCTATGGGCTGGCCGACATCTGGCCAAACCGGATCGAGGGGCAGACCCGCGTGGCCAACCCCGGTTGCTTCCCCGCCGCGACGCTGACGGCGCTGGCGCCGCTGCTGGCCGACAAGCTGATCGAGCCCGGCAACATCGTCATCGATGTCAAGACGGGCATCTCCGGTGCCGGGCGGGGTGGCGACAGCACATTCGGCTATGCCGAGAGCAACGAGAACCTCGTGCCCTATGGGCTGCTCAGGCATGTCCACATGCCCGAGATCGCCAGGACGATCGAGACGCTGAGCGGCGGCAGCGCGGCCGGGCTGGTGTTCACGCCGCATCTGGTGCCGATGACGCGTGGCATCCTCGCCACGATCTATTGTCGCGGGAGCGCCACCACGGGCCAGTGCCTGGAGGCGGCCCGGCGCTTCTATGCCGGGCGTTCGTTCATCCGCGTGACCGACAAGCCGCCGCAGACGAAATGGGCGACCGGCTCCAACCTCGCCTTCGTCAGCTATGCGGCCGATCCCGAGCGCAATCTGGTGATCGCGATGGGCGTGGTCGACAATCTCGGCAAGGGTGCGGCCGGTCAGGCGGTGCAGAACGCCAACCTGATCTGCGGCCTGCCGGAGACGGCCGGGCTGGATGGCATGCCTGTCTGGCCCTGACGAGGGTGGGAGTCCTGGCGGGGCGGATGCGCGGTCTTGTCCGCCCCCGCGCTCGGGTGCGGAACGCCGACGCGTACCACTGGCGCGGGCCGGCCACTGACGTATAGTGAGACCGGACGATCCCGATCCGCTGGGGGCGACGGCATGGTGATCTCGATGGCGGGGCTGCCCGCGTTCCTTCTCTACTTCGTCCTCGGCGCCGCGCTGATCGCCTGTTTCGTCGCGATCTATCTGCGTCTTACCGCCCATGACGAGATCGCGCTGATCCGCGGTGGCAATCTCTCGGCGGCGATCGCGCTCGGCGGCAATGTCGCCGGCTTCTCGGTGCCGCTCGAAAAGGCGATCGCGCAGGCGAGCAGCATCCCCGACCTCGTGATCTGGGCGGTGGCCGCGATGATCATCCAGTTCGGGGCCTATGGGCTGGCGCGGATCCTGATTCCCGAGCTGTCGCGCAAGATCGAGGAGGATCGCCTGCCCTCGGCGGTGATGCTCGCCGTGATCGCGGTGATCTCAGGCACGCTCGCCGCCGCCAGCATGACGGCCTGAGGAGGTAGCGATGAAACGCTCGACCCAGATCGGCCTGGCGGCGGCGGGTATTCTGCTCGTGGCGACCTATTGGGGCCGGTCGGGCTCGCAGCAGCAGAGCGAGGAGAGCCTCGTCTACGCCAATCTCGCCGAGTGCCGTGCCGGCGGGCAGCTGACCTCGACCCAATGCGAGCAGCGTTTCAACGAAGCGACCGCCAACCACCTGCGCGACGCCAAGAAATTCACCAGCACCAGCGCCTGCGAGACCGAATACGGCTCGGGCTCCTGCCGAAGCGCGGTCTGGAACGGGGCGCAGGTGGTGGTTCCAGCCTTGGCCGGGTTCATGCTGGCGCGCAGCCTCGCCCAAGGCGGCGGCGCGGCGCAGCCGCTGCTGCCGCCGACGCAGCAGGCCTGTCCGCCCGGCAGCCAGGCGCCCGAATGCCAGCAGGCGCGCTCATCCTCCTCCGGCAGCAGCGGGGGCGGCTATGGCGGCCGCGGCTCGTCCTCGTCGGCACGCGCCTATTCGACGACCTCGGGCGCCGCTCTGGTGGCGCGCTCCGGCTCGTCGCCCGGCGTCGCGACGACGACCACCACGACATCGCGCGGCGGCTTCGGCTCGACGGCGCGGTCCTATTCCTCCTCCTCGTCCTCCTGAGATGCGCCGGGTTCCCCTCGCGCCGCGCCCCGACTGGCAGACCGAGGTCGAGCGGCTGGGCTTCGCCTTCCACACCATCGACGGCCAGACCTACTGGGACGAAAGCGTCGCCTATGCCTTCACGCTCGAGCAGATCGAGCGTGACATCGAGGCGCCGACGGATGCGATCGAGCAGCTCTGCTTCGCCTTCATCGAGAAAGCCATCGATGATGATGAAATCCTGAGCCGGCTCTCGATCCCCGGCGGACAGTGGGATTTCATCCGCGAGAGCTGGCGGCGCGGCGACCGCAACCTCTATGGCCGGCTCGACCTCGCCTATGACGGGAAGGGGCCGGCCAAGCTGCTGGAATACAACGCCGATACGCCCACCGCGCTGTTCGAATCGGCTGTGGTGCAGTGGGACTGGCTCGAGCAGGCGATGGCGCGCGGCGTGCTACGCCCGGAATGCGACCAGTTCAACTCGCTGCATGAGCGGCTGATCGCGGCGTTCGGACAACTCCGCCAGCCCTCGCCCTACCGGCTGCATCTCGCCTGCGTCCAGTCGAGCGCCGAGGACAGGGGCACCGTCGACTACCTGATGGACTGCGCCGTCCAGGCCGGGCTCGATGCGCGCTTCACCTATGTCGAGGAGATCGGCCTGCTCTCGGACGGGCGCTTCTGCGACGGCGCCAACCAGCCGATCGAGACGCTGTTCAAGCTCTATCCCTGGGAGTGGCTGTTCCGCGAGGGCTATGCCGCCAACCTCGCCACGTCGCGCTGCCAGTTCGTCGAGCCGCCCTGGAAGGCGCTGCTCTCGAACAAGGGCCTGCTGGCCTGTCTTTGGGAGATGGAGCCTGGCCATCCCAACCTGCTGCCGGCCTTCTTCGAGGGCGACCCGCGCTGCGCCGGGCTTTCGGCGCGCCATGTCCGCAAGCCGCTCTATTCGCGCGAGGGCGCCAACATCGCCCTGATCGAGCGCGGCACCGTGATCGACAGCGACGACGGCCCCTACGGCGCCGAAGGCTTCATCCTGCAGGACGCGGCGCCGAACCTGTTCGCGCAGGACGGGCGCTATGCCGTCCTCGGCTCCTGGCTGGTCGCCTCGCAGGCCTGCGGCCTGTGCGTGCGCGAGGATGTCTCGCCGATCACCAAGAACAGCTCGCGCTTCGTGCCGCACTACATCGAGGGGTGAGGGGGCCTCACCGGCACGCCGTGGCGGCGCATGACCGGCGGGCACCGAACTGCTAGGGATGGTCCAGCCACCCCTGCCGCCGTTGCGAGAGCCATGCCCATGTCCGATTCGACCGCTGCCCTGTCGCCCCGCGGCCTCGACCATCTCGTCATCGGCGTGCGCGATCTCGATGCCGCTGGGGCCTTCTACGAGACGCTCGGCTTCACCGTCGGGACCCGCAACCGCCATCCCTGGGGCACGGAAAACCGGATCGTGCAGTTTCCGGGTGCGTTCCTGGAGTTGATCACGATCGGCGATGCGGGGGCGATTCCGGCGCCGGCGCCGCGGCAGTTTTCCTTCGGCCAGTTCGTGCGCGAGGCCCTGGAGCGGGGCGAGGGCCTGTCCATGCTGGTCCTCGAAAGCCGCGACGCCAAGGCGGATGCGACCGCGTTCAACGCGGCCGGCATCGGCGATTTCGAGCCGTTCTTCTTCGAGCGCCAGGCGAAGCGGCCCGATGGCTCAACCGTGCGCGTCGCGTTTTCGCTGGCCTTCGCCGCCGATCCGCTGGCCCCGGAATGCGGCTTCTTCGTCTGCCAGCAGCACGAGCCGCAGAATTTCTGGAACCCGGCCTTCCAGCAGCACGCCAATGGCGCCAGCGCGCTCTCGGCCGCCATCCTCGTCACCGACGATCCTGGTCAGCACCGCGGCTTCCTGCAGAGCTTCGCCGGTTTCCCCGAGGTGCTGGAGGGCAATGCGGACTATGTCCTGACCCTGCCGCGCGGGCGCATCGACCTGCTCGACCCCGAGGCCGCGCAGGCAATCTACCATGCCGAGCCGGATCCCACGCCGGCCCGCTTCCTCGGATTCTGCGTCACGGTTCCCGATCTCGACGTCGTGGCGGCGAGGCTGGAAACGGCCGACATCGCCTTCGGCCAGGGCGAGGAGCGGATCGTGGTGCCGGCCGAGGCGGCGATGGGCTGCCTCATTGCCTTCGAGCAGGGTTGAGGGGCAGGCTCCGCGGCAACGGCTCACAGGATTCGCACCATCATGATCGCGCAGGCGCTGCTGAAACTCCCCGATTTCGCGCTGTTCTTCTCGGTGTCGCTCGCACTCGTGGGCGTCTACCTCGCGGTCTACACGGTCGCGACCTCGCATAACGAGTTCGGCCTGATCCGCCAGAACAACATCGCCGCGGCGCTCTCGCTGGGCCTCAGCCTGACCGGCTTCGCCCTGCCGCTGTCGAGCGCGGTCGTGCATTCGACCACGATTGCCGACCTGCTGATCTGGGGCGTGGTCGCGATCATCGTGCAGCTGATCGTCTATGTGCTGGTGCGGATCGTGCTGCCGAATCTCTCGGCGCGGATCGCGGCCGGCGAACTCGCGGCGGCGCTGTTTCTCGGCGCAGCCTCTTTGGCGGCCGGCGTGATCAATGCGGCGGCGATGAGCTTCTGACGGCGACCCGCCGGCGGCGTCAGCCCGCCGGCCGCCCGGCGGGCAGCGAGGCCAGCAGCGCCACCAGCGCGCGGTCGTGGAGCACGACCATGCGCTCCTTCGGCTTCAGCCAGATCGCGGCATCGTCGATCGTCTCGGCATCGACGAGCTTGGCCTGGGCGACGGCGCGCTCGGGCTCGATCTCGCCACGCCGCCGCGGCGCGGCCTCGGGCAGCATGGCTTCATGCGCGTCCCGCAGGGCCGGATCCGCATGCAGGGCGCGCAGCCCGTCGGCGTCGTCATAGCCCGCTGCCGCGAATTCGGCCTGCAGCGCGTTGGCCCGCTGCGCGACGGCCGGCGGCTCGCTCTCCTCGGGGGTGAAGAGCAGCTTGCGGCGCTTGAGCCAGAGCCCGATGGCGAGCTGGCCCGAGGCCCAGGAGAGCGGGATCGCCAGCACGAGGCCGACGATGGTCGGCGACATCCAGGCGAAGAGCGAGGTCGCGATCAGGAAGGCCGAGATGCCGGTGACGAGCCCCAGCAAGGTGTGCATCCGGTGGCGGCGGACGATGTCCTTGAGCGGGATCGAGCCGTCGTCGCGGCGCTGCGGGTTCCAGCCCGTGTCGCGGCCGAGCAGGATCTGGAAGACCGAGCCGGACTGGATCAGCATCATGATCGGCGCGAAGAAGGCCGAGAAGAGCACCTCGATCACCGCCGAGATCACCAGCCGGATCGCGCCGCCGCCGGCCCGCCTGAGCTTGGAATCGAACAGGGTCAGCAAGAGCCCGAACAGCTTGGGCGCCAGCAGGATCGCCATGGTCAGGGCGAAGAGGTTCAAGGCGCGCTCGGGGTCGAAGCGCGGCCAGACCGGGAAGAGCGTGAACTCCGAGGTGAAGTATTCCGGCCTCGCATAGCTGACCTGGAGCACGATCAGGATGCCGACGACGAGTTGCAGCAGCCAGAAGGGCGAGGCGAGGTAGCCCATGATGCCGGTGGCGAAGTGCTGCCGCGTCGGCGCGACGAAGCCCTTGGCGCCGATGATGCGCGAATGCTGCAGATTGCCCTGGCACCAGCGCCGGTCACGCACGGAGACGTCGATCAGGGAGGGCGGGCTCTCCTCATAGGAGCCCGTCAGGTCCGGCAGCATGTAGACAGCCCAGCCGGCGCGGCGGATCAGGGCGGCCTCGACGAAATCGTGGCTGAGCACATGGCCGCCGAAGGGCGGCTTGCCCTTGAGGTCGGGCAGGCCGCAATGGTCGGCGAAGGCCCGGGTGCGGATGATCGCGTTGTGGCCCCAGTAATTGCCGTCGCGGCCCGACCACATGGCAAGCCCGGTCGCGATGACGGGGCCGTAGACGCGGGCCGCGAATTGCTGGAGCCGCGCGAAGAAGGTGTTGCGGTTGATGATCAGCGGCAGCGACTGGATGATGCCGGCGTCGGGGTCGGCCTCCATCGCGGCGGCGAGGCGCACGATGCAGGTCCCGGTCATCAGGCTGTCGGCGTCGAGCACGACCATGTGCTCGTAATGGCCGCCCCAGCGGGTGACGAAGTCGGCGATGTTGCCGGCCTTGCGGTGGTGGTTCTTCGGCCGATGCCGATAATACACCCGCGCATCCGGGCCCAGGCGCTCGCGCAGCGCCAGGAAGGCCCGCTCCTCGGCGACCCAGACGTCGGGGTTGGTCGTGTCCGAGACGATGAAATAGTCGAAATGGCTGCCGAGCCCGGTCGCCTCGACGGATTCGCGGATCGCCGCCAGCGCCGCGAAGGTCCGGGCGGTCGATTCGTTGTAGATCGGCATCACCACGACCGTGCGATGCTGCAGCGTGTCAGCATAGGCGGTCCGCGAGCGGGCGAAGATCAACCCGAGGAAGCCGAGGACGGCGCTGGTGAAGGCGAGCGCGATCCAGGAGAAATTGATCGTGAACAGCACGAGCAGGACGTACTGCAGCGAGGTCGTGCGGCTGACCGACACGACGTTGTACATCTCCCAGGCGCCATAGCCGGTCAGCGCGAGGCCGCCGCCGAAGACGAAGAGCCGCTTCAACCACGGCGTCTTCCAGGCGCGCGGCGCGGCCGGCTTGCGGCGATCCTCGTCCTTCCAGCTGCGGAAGGACTGGACCGGCATGATCAGCCGGTTCTCGGGGGGCGTCGCCGGCTCCTGGCTCGGAGCGATCATCTGCGCGGGCGTCGAGACCTCGCCCGGGCGGGGCGCCGTCACCACGTCCATCGGTTCAACCAGGTTTCCGAGACGGGCTGCCCGCCGGACTGCAGGACGAGGCGCAATTCGCAGAGGCTGTCCGTACCGGGATCGACCTCGAAGCCGACGCGCATCAGCTTGCGCTCCGGGAAGGGCCAGAGCCGGATATTGTGGATCTGGCCTGGCGTGGTGCTGATGTTGGCGCGGGTCGAGGCGACCATGGCGGCATCGGCCAGCCTGTCGCCGGTGAAGTCGACGAGGAAGCGCCGCCGCCGCCCCTGGCTGCCACGGCCCTGCCGAACGCGGGTGGCGAGCGCGAGGCCCGGCCGCTCCGGCGGCTGCCAGCACCAGGCCTGCCGATAGGCGATCGAGGTTTCGCTGCCGGCGGCCAGCGGCTGGCGCGGGCGCCAATAGGTGATGACGTTGTCGTTGACGTCCGACTCGCTGGGGATCTCGATGAGCTGGACCGAACCGGCGCCCCAGTCACCCAGCGGCTCCATCCAGACGCTGGGGCGCAGCTCGAAGCGCTGGTCATCGTCCATGAAGGCCGCCGGGTCGCGCTCGCGCTGGACCAGGCCGAAGCCCTTGGGGTTGGCGTCCATGAAGGACGAGACCTGGAGCGTCGCGGGGTTGCTGACCGGCCGGTAGATCCATTCGCCGGTGCCCGAGCGCATCTGCACGCCCGAGATCTCATGAACGGCCGGGCGGATGTCGTCGAAGCCGCGACGGCTCTGCGGGCCCGAGAGGAAGGTCCCCATGGTGCAGCCGAAGCCGATGTGATCGAGCGCCTGGCGGGCGAACAGCGTCATCTCGACATCCATCAAGGTGACGTCTCCGGGCCGCAGCGTCATCCGCAGCGCGCCGGTGAGGCTTTCGGAATCGAGCAGCGCGTGGATGACGAGCAGCCCCGAGGCCGGGCTCGGCCGCTCGATCCAGAAGGCGCGGAAGAACGGGATCTCCTCGCCGCGGGTCTCGCCCGGGCGCAGGATCAGGGCGCGGGCGAGCGCGCCGAAGTTCTGCCCCCGCGCCAGGGCCCGGAAGAAGGTCGCGCCCTGGAAGATCGCCACCTCGAAGGGCCGCTCGAGACCGGTCGCGATGCGCATCCCGGAGAACTGGAGATCGGCATTGCCCGCCGGTGGCGTGACCCGGCCATAGTCGAACCTGGAGCGATCGAAGGCGATCCGGCGGACCGCGCCGTCCTCGATCGTGAACAGGCTCACCGGATTGGAGAAGACATAGCCGCGATGGAGCGGCTCGATCGTGAAGCCGCGATTCTCGCCGGCCCAGATCAGGGCGCCAGGCTGCGCCCGGATGCCGGAATACTGGTCGAAGGAGAGGGAGGCGTAGCCCTCCGGCAGGTCGGTCGCCACCAGCGGCACGACCGGTCGCTGCGCGAGGATGCGCGCGGTGTCGATGACGAGCGACGGATCGAACGGCTTGCCGTCGAACAGGAAGGACTGGTTGATCGCCGCGAGCGCCGTGGGCGCCTGGGCACGGGCAGCGCCAGCGGCGATCAGCGTGGCAGCCGCGGCTCCGCCGGAACCTTCGAGAAACTGCCGACGATTCAAAGGTTTCGACATCATACCCAACATGCGCGGACGACGCCCTCGTCCTTGCGCGCTTCTAGAGCATTTCCCGGTGACATGAAAAGCGGCCGGGGCGGTAATTTCTGGCGGATGGGTCGTCTCCTCGCGTCGCGGCTCGCGGCTCGACGCGCAAACAGCCACGCCAACTTTGGCAAATGCCGAAGGGATCGGCTATCCACCACCTCTGCAACACCACCATGCGCCGACGCGACCCCGAAGCGGCCGAGCCGGCAGGGGCGCCGTGGCCGGCAAAGGAAACGACAATCATGACCGAAATGCAGTCCCCCCGGTCCTGCCTGGCGATTCTCCTCGCGGCCGGAGAAGGCACGCGGATGCGCTCTCAGCGCCCCAAGGTGCTGCACGAGGTCGGCGGGCGCTCGCTGCTGGGCCATGCCCTGTCGGCGCTATCGACGGCCGGAGCCGACAGGATCGTCGTGGTCGTCGGGCCCGACCGGCCGGAGGTCGGGATCGCGGCCCAGGCGCTGCTGCCCTCGGTCGAGATCGCGATTCAGGCCGAGCGGAAAGGCACAGCCCATGCGGTCCTGGCGGCCCGGGAGGCGCTGGCGGCCGGCTATGACGATGTCGTCGTCGCCTTCGCCGATACGCCGCTCGTCCGGCCCGAGACCTTCACCGCGCTGCGCGGCGCGCTGGCGGGCGGCGCGAAGGTCGTGGCGCTGGGCTTCGAGGCGCGCGACCCGACCGGCTATGGCCGCCTCGTCGTCCGCGAGTCCGGGCTGGAGGCGATCGTCGAGCACAAGGACGCGACGGAGGCGCAGCGGGCGATCACGCTCTGCAATGCGGGGCTGATGGCGCTCGACGGGCACGAGGCGCTGGCTCTGCTCGGCGCGATCGGGAACAGCAACGCGCAGGGGGAATTCTACCTGCCCGACGCGGTCGCCATCGCGCGGGCCCGGAGTCTGGCGACCGCCACCGTCCTGGCGCCCGAAAGCGAGGTGCAGGGCGTCAACGACCGCATCCAGCTGGCGGCGGCCGAGGCCGAGTTCCAGCGCGGCAAGCGGCGCGCCGTCATGGCCGCCGGGGCGACGCTGACGGCGCCCGACACCGTGTTCTTCAGCCACGACACGCAGGTCGGCCGCGACGTGACGATCGAGCCGCATGTCGTGTTCGGCCCCGGCGTGAGCCTCGCCGATGGCGCCGTGATCCACGCCTTCTCGCATCTGGAGGGGGCCGAGGTCGGGCCCGGCGCCAGCGTGGGGCCCTTCGGGCGCCTGCGGCCGGGCGCCAAGCTCGCCGAGAAGGCCAAGGTCGGGAATTTCGTGGAGATCAAGGCCGCCGAGATCGGGGCGGGCGCCAAGGTCAGCCACCTGACCTATATCGGCGATGCCACGGTCGGCGCCGACGCCAATATCGGGGCGGGAACGATCACCTGCAATTACGACGGTTTCTTCAAGTATCGCACCACCATCGGCGCGGGGGCCTTCGTGGGCTCGAATTCCTCGCTGGTCGCCCCCGTCACGATCGGTGCGGGCGCGATCGTCGGTTCCGGCTCGGTCGTCACGGAGGATGTCGCCGCCGATGCCCTGGCGCTCGGCCGGGGGCGCCAGATCGCCAAGGAGGGTTGGGCGAAGAGCTTCCGCGACGCTGCGCAGGCGCGCAAGGCAGCCGCCAAAAAGCCCTGAAATACGGCCATCTCCGCAAGCCCGCATTCATAGTTCGACATTTAGAGTGATTTTGCGTGGGTGTGCCGGACCGCTATGCGGTTGGCCAACGGCAACGTCTGAAGAGGTCTTCGCATGTGCGGCATCGTCGGGATTCTGGGCAAGGAAGCGGTCGCGACCCAGGTGGTCGAGGCGCTCAGGCGGCTCGAATATCGAGGCTATGATTCAGCGGGCGTCGCCACGCTGGAGCATGGCCTGCTGACCCGCCGCCGCGCCGAGGGCAAGCTCCGGAATCTCGAGATCCGCCTGTCCAGCGAGCCGCTCGAAGGGCTGATCGGCATCGGCCACACCCGCTGGGCGACGCATGGCAAGCCCAACGAGACCAATGCCCATCCGCACGCCACCGCCAAGCTCGCGGTCGTCCACAACGGCATCATCGAGAATTTCCGCGAACTGCGGGCGGAACTGCAGGCCGACGGCTACGTCTTCGAGACCGAAACCGACACCGAGATCGTCGCCCATCTCGTCACCCGTGAACTCGACCGGGGGCTGACGCCGGTCGACGCCGTGGCGGCGAGCCTGCCGCGGCTGCGCGGCGCGTTTGCGCTCGCCTTCCTGTTCGAGGGGCAGGAAGACCTGCTGATCGGCGCCCGCAAGGGCTCGCCGCTCGCGGTCGGCATCGGTGACGGCGAGATGTATCTCGGCTCGGACGCGCTGGCGCTGGCGCCTTTCACCAACCTCATCGCCTATCTGGAGGAGGGCGACTGGGTCGTGCTCAACCGCAAGGGCGCGAGCTTCTACGACAAGGCGAACCAGCCCGTGCAGCGCCGCGCCCAGCGCGTCGCCGCCGGCGCCTTCCTCGTCGAGAAGGGCAATCATCGCCATTTCATGGCGAAGGAGATCTACGAGCAGCCGGAGGTCGTCGGCCACACGCTGACGCAGTATCTCGACATGGCGGCGGGCCGGGTGCGCCTGCCCTTCGAAGGCAAGATCGACTGGGCGTCGCTGTCGCGGCTGTCGGTCTCGGCCTGCGGCACGGCCTATTATGCCGGGCTGACGGCGAAGTACTGGTTCGAGAAGCTCGCCCGCCTGCCGGTCGAGATCGATGTCGCCTCGGAGTTCCGCTACCGCGAGGCTCCCTTGCCGGAGAAGGGGCTGGCGCTGTTCGTCTCGCAATCGGGCGAGACCGCCGACACGCTGGCCTGCCTGCGCTATGCCCGCCAGGAGCAGCAGACGGTGTTATCCGTCGTCAACGTGCCGACCTCGACGATCGCGCGCGAGAGCGATGCGGTGGCCCCGACGATGGCGGGGCCGGAGATCGGCGTGGCCTCGACCAAGGCCTTCACCTGCCAGCTGACGGCGCTGGCCTGCCTGGCGCTCGCCGCCGCGCGCGGCCGGGGCACGCTCTCGGCCGAGGAGGAGGCGCGCCATGTCCAGAGCCTGATCGCCCTGCCGGGCCTGATGGCGAAGGCGCTGGAGCTCGAGCCGGAGATCGAGAAGCTCGCGCGCGAGCTCTCGAAGGCCCGCGACGTGCTCTATCTCGGCCGCGGCACGAGCTACCCGCTGGCCCTCGAAGGCGCGCTGAAACTCAAGGAAATCAGCTACATCCACGCTGAAGGCTATCCGGCAGGCGAACTCAAGCACGGCCCGATCGCGCTGATCGACGAGCAGATGCCGGTCATCGTGGTGGCTCCGCATGACGGCCTGTTCGAGAAGACCGCCTCAAACATGCAGGAGGTCGCCGCGCGCGGCGGGCGGATCATCCTGATCACCGACGCCAAGGGCGCCGCCGAATGCGGCATCGAGCCCGAGACGACGATCATCATGCCGGACATGGACCCGGCCTTCGCAGCCATCGTCTATGCGCTGCCGATCCAGATGATCGCCTACCAGACGGCGGTTTTCATGGGCAAGGACGTCGACCAGCCGCGCAACCTGGCGAAATCCGTCACGGTCGAGTGAGGCTGGACCCGACCGGGCTTCAGGGTTCCGGCCGGCTCGCGACATAAAGGCCGGCGGCGAGGAGGCACAGCCCCGCCGTCCACAAAGCGATCGGCGGCGCGCTCGTTCGAGTCAGGATCGCGAAGCTGATCAGCATCGAGCCGCAGGCGACCAGCTTCACCCTGCGGTCGATCGTGCCTGCCTCGCGCCAGCGCCGCACCTGCGGCCCCAGCCGCGGATGGCCGAGGAGCCAGGCCTCGAACCGCGGCGAGGATTGCGAGAAGCACCAGGCGGCCATGATCAGGAAGATCGTGCCCGGCATCAGCGGCAGGATCATGCCGATGGCCCCCAGCGCCGTCAGGATCCAGCCGGCCGCGAACAGCAGCGGACGGCGGAAGCGGTGGATGCGGCGCGTCATCGCCCGGGAAGCTCCGCTGATTCCGTTTCCAGTGGCCACGAAAGCACCGTCCGGGCGCCGCTCGCAAGCACGGGACGCGGCGATCCTTGAATTCGGGCGGTGCCGCTGGCACGTCTGTCGCATCGCGTCCCGACGCTCGCGCCCTTCAACCCATCGGACCCGCCGCATGACGCCCACACCGCCGGACCCACGCCTCGTCGCGCAGGCCGACCTGCTGAACCCGAGCTTCGGCACGCGCCTGCGGCGCTATTTCCTGACCGGCCTCGTGATCGCGGCGCCGCTCGCCATCACCGCCTCGGTGACGTGGTGGTTCGTCAATTTTGTCGACGGGCTGGTCAAGCCGCTGATTCCGGCCGCCTATTGGCCCGACACGCATCTGCCCTATCCGATCCCGGGCTTCGGGCTGATCATCGGGCTGCTCGGGCTGACGCTGCTCGGCTTCATGACCGCCAATCTCGTCGGCCGCACGCTGATCGACGCGGGCGAGGCGATCCTCAACCGGATGCCCGTGGTCCGCGGGCTCTACAAGGGCGTGAAGCAGGTCTTCGAGACGATCTTCTCGCAGTCGGGAACCTCGTTCCGGAAGGTCGGCATGGTGCAGTTCCCCCAGCCCGGCATGTGGTCGATCGTCTTCATCGCGCAGGAGGCGGCCCCCGAGATCGCCGGGCGCCTGCCGGATGGGGACGAGCAGATCGGCGTCTTCCTGCCCTGCACGCCCAATCCGACGACGGGCTTCTTCTTCTACCTGCCGCGTCGCGAGGTGGTGGAGCTCACGATCTCGGTCGAGGACGGGGCCAAGCTGATCATGTCGGCGGGGCTGATCCAGCCCGGCGCCGTCGCCGCCAAGGGCCTCCCGCGCCCGCCGGCTAACCCGCCCGCAGCAGCCTGATCGCGACATCGCGCTCGAACAGATAGAGCAGGCTGCGCACCGCCTGGCCGCGCTCGCTCTCGAGCTGCGGGTCGCGCTCGATCAGGAGGCGCGCATCGTCGCGCGCCGCCGCCAGCAGGTCGCCGTCGATCTCGGGGCGGGCGATGCGCCAGTCGGGCGAGCCGGACTGCTTGGTGCCGAGCACCTCGCCCTCGCCGCGCAGGCGCAGGTCTTCCTCGGCGATGCGGAAACCGTCCTCGGTCTCGCGCATGATCGTCAGCCGCGCCTCGGCGACGGGGCCGAGCGGGCCCTTGTAGAGCAAAAGGCAGGTCGAGGCGGCCGAGCCACGGCCGATGCGGCCGCGCAGCTGGTGGAGCTGGGCCAGCCCGAAGCGCTCGGCATGCTCGATCACCATGACGCTGGCATTGGGCACGTCGACGCCGACCTCGATCACCGTGGTCGAGACCAGGATGCGGGTCTCGCCGGCGACGAAGGCGGCCATCGCGGCATCCTTGTCGCGGCCGGGCATCTGGCCATGGAGGAGACCGACCTTGTCGCCGAAGACCTCGCGCAGGGTGTCGTAGCGTTCCTGCGCCGCGGCGACGTCGAGCGTGTCGGATTCCTGCACCAGCGGGCAGACCCAGTAGACCTGCGCGCCCTTGTCGACCGCGCGGCCGACGGCGCCGACGACCTCGTCATGGCGCTCGGAGGAGATCGCCTTGGTGACGATCGGCTGCCGGCCGGCGGGTTTCTCGGCGAGGATCGAGATGTCCATGTCGCCGAACCAGGTCAGCGACAGCGTGCGCGGGATCGGCGTCGCGGTCATGACGAGGATGTCGACCGCCTCGCCCTTGGAGCCGAGCAGCAGGCGCTGATGGACGCCGAAGCGGTGCTGCTCGTCGACGATGGCGAGCGCGAGGTCGCGGAAGCCGACGCCTTCCTGGAAGAGCGCGTGGGTGCCGACGGCAATGTCGATCTCGCCGTTCGCGAGCCCTTCGAGCACGCGCGCCCGGCCCGGTCCCTTCTCGCGGCCCGTGAGCAGAGCGAGCTTCAGCCCGGCCTTCTGGGCGAGCGGGGCCAATCTCTCGGCATGCTGGCGCGCCAGGATTTCGGTCGGCGCCATCAGCACGGATTGGCGGCCCGCTTCGGCGGCGGCCGCCATCGCCATCAGCGCGACCACGGTCTTGCCGGAGCCGACATCGCCCTGGAGGAGCCGCAGCATGCGCTCGGGCTTTTCCATGTCGGCATGGATGTCGGCGAGCGCCTGGCGCTGGCCGTCGGTGAGCGTGAAGGGCAGGGCGCTGGCGATGGCATGGCGCAGGCGGCCGTCGCCCGCCGTGGCGCGCCCGGCGCTCTTCTTCTGCTGGCGGCGCACCAGCGCCAGCGCGACCTGGCTCGCCAGCAATTCGTCATAGGCGACGCGGCGGCGGGCGATCGTGTCACCCTCGACGGCCTTGAGATCGGGAGGATGATGAAGCGCCTGAACGGCTTCGAGGAACGGCGCAAAGCCGCTGCGGGCGAGGAAGGCGGGGTCCTGCCACTCCGGCAGAGCCGGGCATGCCTCGGCGGCCGCGGCCGCGATGCGGGCCATCACGCGCGGGCCGACGCCTTCGGTCAGGCCGTAGACCGGCTCGATCGCCGGCAGGGCCGCCGCTTGGGCAGGGTCGAGCAGCCGGTCGGGATGCACCATCTGGCGCATGCCCTCCCAGAGCTCGAGCTTGCCGGAGACGATGCGATAGGCGCCGATCGGCAGGGTCTGCAGCAGATGGCGGACATCGGCATGGAAGAAGACCAGCGTGACGTCCCCGGTCTCGTCCTCGACGAGGATGCGGTAGGGCGCCTTGCCCTTGCCGGGAGGTGGCGGGCGGTGCTCGGTGACGCGCGCCGAGAAGGTGGCGATGCCGCCGATCGGGGCATCGACGATGGTCGGGCTCGGGCGGCGGTCGACCCCGCCCACCGGCAGGTGGAACAGGAGATCGACGACGCGGGCGCCCCGCATCTCGTCGCCCATGAGCTTGTCGAGCGCCTTGGCCGTCTTGGGGCCGACGCCTGGCAGCGTCGTCACCGGGGCAAACAGCGGATCGAGCAGGGAGGGGCGCACGCAGCAACTCGGCTTGTGTCAGGAGTGCGAAGATTTGCCGCCCTTCGGCCGCTGACTTCGCGGGATGCGGAGGCTATATAGCCCGCATCGGCAGGCTCCGCGACGGGGCCGGCCCGATCGTCATTGCACCATCCCGTGGTTTCCCATCCAACCGAGGCTCCCATGAGTGGCTCGACCCGCACCAGCGCCGACCTCGATCCCCGCCGCCGCAAGATCCTCTTCCGCTCCTGGCATCGCGGCATGCGCGAGAACGACCTGATCATGGGCGGCTTTGCGGACGCCCATATCGGCGAGCTCTCCGAGGCCGAGCTGGACGAGTTCGAGCGGCTGATCGAGGTGCTCGACCGCGATCTTCTGAGCTGGATCACGGGCGAGGCCGAGGTGCCGGAGAACTACGACACCCCCGTGTTCCGCCGGCTGAAGGCCTTCCACCACCACGAACGGCCGATCCACGTCTGACGTGACGGGGCGAAAGCCGGCGCAAGCGTCATGGTCGGGCTTGACCCGACCATCTCTGAATTCATTGCCCTCTCGTCCCGAGATTCTCGGGTCAAGCCCGAGAATGACGCATTCCTCATGAGCATTCCGCCTCCCGCCCAGATCGCCAAGCTGCAGAGCGACCGCATCCTCGATGCGCTCCATCGTGGCGACAAGCCGACGCTGGCCAGCGTGCCGGACGGGTTCGACGCCGTCGTTCTCGCGGATCTGACGCGGGCCCGCGCGAAGAAGGCGGAGGGGCCGGCGATGCTGGTCTTCGTCGCCCGCGACGGCCAGCGCCTGCAGGTGCTGGAGACCGCGCTGCAGTTCGTCGCGCCCGATCTCGAGGTGATGTCCTTCCCGGCCTGGGACTGCCAGCCCTATGACCGCGTGTCGCCGGCGCCCTCGATCGTCGCGCACCGGATGACGACGCTGTCGCGGCTCGCCAAGACCAAGTCCGGCGACAAGCCGCGCCTGCTGCTGACGACCGTCAATGCGGCGCTGCAGCGGGTGCCGGCCTTCTCGAAGGTGGCCTCCGAGAGCTTTTCGGCGGCGCCGGGCAACATGGTCGATACCGAGCAGCTCGCGCGCTGGCTCGACATGAACGGGTACTTGCGCACCTCGACCGTGCGCGAGACCGGCGAATTCGCGGTGCGCGGCGGCATCGTCGATCTCTTCCCGCCGGGCATGCCGGCGCCGATCCGGCTCGATTTCTTCGGCGATACGCTAGAATCGATCCGCACCTTCGATCCGGAGACGCAGCGCACCACCGGGCAGATGCGCGGGCTCGACCTCGTGCCGATGTCCGAAGCGCAGATGACCAGCGACAGCATCCGGCGCTTCCGCCAGAGCTACATCACCACCTTCGGCACGCCGGGCCGCGACGACACCCTCTATGAAGCCGTCAGCGAGGGCCGCCGTCCGGCCGGGCTGGAGCATTGGCTGCCGCTGCTGGCCGAGCGGCTCGACACGCTGTTCACCTATCTGCCCGACGTGCCGCTGATCCTCGACCACCAGGTCGAGGACGCGGTCGGCGAGCGCATCAGCCTGATCAAGGACTATTACGACGCCCGCAAGGCGGCGATGGACCAGCCGAGTGCCGGCGGCGTGCCCTACAAGCCGCTGAAGCCCGATGCGCTCTATCTCTCGCCGGCCGACTGGCGCGGCATCGTCGACCAGTCGGGCGTGGCCACGCTGACGCCGTTCCAGCTGCCCGACAGCGACGGCAAGCTGATCGTCGATCTCGGCGCGCGCCAGGGTCGCAGCTTCGCCGCCGAGCGCGCCGACAATGCCGGCAGCGTGTTCGATGCCGCGGTCGCGCATGTGAAGGCGCTCGAGAAGGATGGCCGGCGCGTCATCCTCTCGGCCTGGTCGGAGGGCTCGCGCGAGCGCCTCGCCCATGTGCTGGCCGATCACGGGCTCAAGACCGTGCAGATGACCGGCAGCTTGCGCGCCGCCTTCGACCTGAAGCCGGGTACCACGGCGCTCGCGGTCTGGGGCTTCGAGACCGGCTTCGAGGCCGGCAAGCTCGCCGTCATCGGCGAGCAGGACATCCTCGGCGACCGGCTGGTGCGCCCGCGCAAGAAGACGCGCCGGCCGCAGGATTTCATCGCCGAGCTGTCCTCGCTGTCGCCGGGCGACCTCGTCGTCCATGTCGATCACGGCATCGGCCGCTTCGTCGGGCTGCGCTCGATCACCGCGGTCGGCGCGCCGCATGACTGCCTCGAGATCCATTACGCGGCCGATTCCAAGCTGTTCCTGCCGGTCGAGAACATCGAGCTGCTCTCGCGCTACGGCTCGGAGGACACCGAGGTCGCGCTCGACCGGCTCGGCGGCGGCGGCTGGCAGGCCCGCAAGGCCAAGCTGAAGCAGCGCATCCGCGAGATGGCGGGCAAGCTCATCGCCATCGCCGCGGCGCGCGCGCTCAAGGAGGCGCCGCGCCTGATCCCGCAGGAGGGGATCTACGACGAATTCTGTGCCCGCTTCCCTTATGAGGAAACCGAGGACCAGCAGAACACGATCGACGCCGTGCTCGACGACATGGCTGCGGGCCGCCCGATGGACCGGCTCGTCTGCGGCGATGTCGGCTTCGGCAAGACCGAGGTGGCGCTGCGCGCCGCCTTCGCCTGCGCGCTCGCGGGCAAGCAGGTCGCGGTGGTCGTGCCGACGACGCTGCTGGCGCGGCAGCACTACCGCAACTTCGCCGAGCGCTTCAAAGGGCTGCCGGTGAATGTCGGCCAGGCCTCGCGCTTCGTCTCGGCGCAGGACCTCAAGGCGGTAAAGGCCGGCATCAAGGACGGCACGATGGACATCGTCGTCGGCACCCATGCGCTGCTGGCCAAGGGCATCGAGTTCAAGGATCTCGGCCTCGTCATCGTCGACGAGGAGCAGCATTTCGGCGTCAACCACAAGGAGCGGCTGAAGGAGTTCCGCGCCGAGGTCCATATGCTGACGCTGACCGCGACGCCGATCCCGCGCACGCTCCAACTCGCCATGACCGGGGTGCGCGAACTCTCGATCATCGCGACGCCGCCGGTCGACCGTCTCGCGGTGCGCACCTTCGTGACGCCGTTCGATCCGCTGATCGTGCGCGAGGCGCTGCTGCGCGAGCGCTATCGCGGCGGGCGCTCCTTCTACGTGGTCCCGCGCATCGAGGACATCGCCGAGGTCAAGGATTTCCTCGACAAGCAGGTGCCGGAGGCCAAGGTCGGCATCGCGCATGGCCAGATGGCGGCGGGCCAGCTCGAGGACGTGATGACGGCGTTCTACGAGGGCCAGTACGACGTGCTGCTTTCGACCACGATCGTCGAATCCGGGCTCGACATCCCGACCGCCAACACGCTGATCATCCACCGCGCCGATATGTTTGGCCTGGCCCAGCTCTACCAGCTGCGCGGCCGCGTCGGCCGCTCCAAGGTGCGCGCCTATGCGCTGTTCACGGTGCCGGCGACGCGCAGGCTGACCGACCAGGCCGAGAAGCGGCTCAAGGTGCTGCAGTCGCTCGATACGCTCGGCGCCGGCTTCCAGCTCGCCAGCCACGATCTCGACATCCGCGGCGCCGGCAACCTGCTCGGCGACGAGCAGTCCGGCCATATCAAGGAGGTCGGCTACGAGCTCTACCAGCAGATGCTGGAAGAGGCGGTGGCGGCGCTGAAATCGGGCGTCGAGTTCGAGAGCGAGGCGCAGTGGTCGCCGACGATCCAGATCGGCGCGCCGGTGATGATCCCAGAGCATTACGTCACCGACCTGACGCTGCGGCTGACCCTCTACAAGCGGCTCTCGACGCTGGACGACGACGGCGACCTGCAGTCCTTCGGCGCCGAGCTCGTCGACCGGTTCGGGCCGCTGCCGGAAGAGGTCCAGCAGCTGCTCGAGATCGTCGCGATCAAGGCTTTGTGCAAGCGCGCCAACGTCGAGAAGGTCGAGGCCGGCCCCAAGGGCATCATCGTCGCCTTCCGCGACAACGAGTTCGCCAACCCGGAAGGGCTCGTCTCCTATGTCGCGAAAATCGGCACGCTGGCGAAGGTGCGCCCCGACATGCGCGTCGTCTTCATCGACGATTTCGAGACGGCGGAAGCGCGGCTGAAGGGCACGCGGCGCCTGCTGACCGATCTGGCGCGGATTGCGGAGCGCAAGAAGGCGGCCTGAGCCTCCACCGTCATTGCGAGCGCAGCGAAGCAATCCAGCCGGCCCGCTCGCCGTCCCCTCGGATTGCTTCGTCGCTCTGCTCCTCGCAATGACGACGCCGTCTCGGCGGTTACGACCGCCGGCTCACCGTGATCTCGGCGGCGGTCGTCACGTCGATGTCGACGATGGCGATGTCGGCCCGGTCGACCGCCGGCAGGCTGCGCTGCCCGGCCGGGCGCTGCACGAAGACGAGGCTCGCCAGCGCCGGGTGACTCGCCAGGCGCGAATGGGCGAGCGCCGCTTCCATCGTCCCCGGCAGCACGAGATGGACATTGCGCCCCCCGGCGAGGCAGGCTTGGAGGTCGCCGAGGCTGAACAGGCCGAGCGTCAGCAATTCGACGCCGGTCAGCATCGCCATGGCCGGGCCGCTGGCCAGCGCTGCGAGATCGCCGCCAACCAGCGTCGTCACGATCCGCGAGGAGTCCATCGGCTTGAGCAGGCGCGAGATCTCGAGCGCGCGGGCGAGCACGTCGCGCTCGGTGACGGGAAGGGGGCCGGCCAGCGTCATGGCGTCGACCACCAGAAGGGGCGCGCGCTGGTCGAACTCCGGCAGCGGGTGCAGGGTGGCGCTGTCCATCAGCCGGTCGAGCGGCGCGATGCCGTCGGGGATGTCGGCCCCGAAGCCGCCGACGAAGCGCGTCCCGAAGGCGCGCACCGCGAGCTCGCGCAGCATCAGCAGCGGCCGCAGCGGGCCGACCCGGGAGACGCCGAGCGCCATGACGGCATCGGCGGCCTCGATCAGCCGCAGCAGTTCCAGCTCGTTGCCATGCATCGGCAGCAGCATGGGCGAGAGACCCGCGCGCAGGCAGGCGAGCACGGAGACGATCGCCTCCGGCCCGAGCGGCGCCAGGATCGCGACGCGCGCACCGGGCTGGGCGCGGTTGACCGCCAGCAGCCTCGCCAGCCTGTCGGCGCTGCCATGGAGCTGTCCGAAGCTCTGGGAGCTGGGGATCGCGTCGCTCCAGCCCTGACGACCCGGCGGATCGCGCAGCGCCGGCTCGTAGCCGCGGCCGGCCGCCAGGGCCTGGAGCAGGGTGTCGAAATGCAGGCCGTCCAGGAGGGCAGCGGCTTCGTCCGGTCCGGCCCGCATCGGCGAGGTCTCTCAGTTCGCGGGCGCGGGCGCCGCGGGGCGGCGGGCCAGCACTTCGGTGGACAGGAAATAGCGCGGCTTGCGGGCCGGCAGCACGATGTCGCGCCCATGGGCGATCCAGGTGTCCGGCAGGTAGTAGAGCGGCACGACGTAGAAGCCCGACAGCAGCAGCCGGTCGAGCGTGCGCGCGGCGGCGACGAAATCCTCGCGCTCGCGGGCGGCGAGCAGGGCCTGCAGCGTCGCGTCGATCGCCGGCGCGGTGACGCCGGCATAGTTCAGCGAGCCCTTGCGGCCAGCATTGGCCGAGCCCCAGCGGCCGATCTGCTCGTTGCCCGGCGAGGCAGAGACGGGCCAGGTCCACTGGATCATGTCGAAATCGAAGGCGGAGAGCCGGCGCCAGTACTGCACGTCGTCGATCAGCCGGACCTCGACGCGGATCCCGAGCCTGGCCAGGGATTGCGCATAGTTCAGGGCCAGCCGCTCCTGCGGCCGGTTGGTGACGGTGATCTCGAAGGCGAGCGCATCGCCCCCCTTCATGCTCCGCAGCACGCCGTCGACCATGCCGAAGCCGGCCTTGTTGAGCAGATCGAGCGCGCGGCGCGCCTGCTCGCGGTCGCGTCCCGACCCGTCCGTCGCCGCCGGCGTCCAGGTTCCCGCGAGGATGTCGGGCCGGACCGCGCCGGGGAAGGCGGCGAGCAGCGCCTGCTCGCGCGCATTGGCGGGGACGCCGAGGGCCGACAGCGTCGAATCCGAGAAGAAGCTGCCCGCCCGGCGGTAGACGCCGTGGAAGAGGTTGCGGTTGACCCATTCGAAATCGAACATCATGGCCAGCGCCTCGCGCACCCGCACATCGCCGAAGAAGGGCCGGCGGGTGTTGAAGACCAGGCCGGTCATGCCCTTGGGCGCGTCGAAATGCAGCGTCTCGCGCAGGATGCGGCCGTCGCGCACGGCCGGCACGTCGTAGCCGGTCATCCAGCGCGTCGGGTCCGGCTCGATGCGGACGTCGTAGAGCCCGGCCTTGAAAGCCTCGAAGAGCGCGTTGGAATCCCGGTAGAAATCGTAGCGGATCTCATCGGCGTTATAGAGCCCGCGCGTCAGCGGGTGGTCCTCGGCCCAGAAGTCGCTGCGCCGCTTCAGGGTGATGGTGGCGCCCGGCACGAGGTCGGCGACGACATAGGGGCCCGAGCCCAGCGCCGGCTTGAAGCTGGTTTCGCCGAAGGTCTCGGCATTGGTGGCGTGTTTGGCGAAGATCGGCATGGCGCCGATGACCAGCGGCAGTTCGCGGTTGCTGCCGTCGCCGAGCTCGAACTCGACCCGGCGCGGCGAGGGGGCCGTGGCCTTGGTGACACGGCCGAGGCTCGAGCGATGAAACGGCTTTCCCTTCGTCTTCAGCATCTCGAAGGTAAAGAGAACGTCCTGCGCCGTCACCGGCGTGCCGTCGGAGAAGCGGGCGCGCTCGTCGATCTCGAAGGCGAGGCGGGTGCGCGCCTCGTTCAGCTCGACCCGCGCGGCGAGCAGGCCATAGGCGGTGAAGGGCTCGTCGGCCGAGCGAAACAGCAGGCTCTGCTGGACATAGCGCGGCACCGCGTCGGGCGCGACGCCGAGCACGACCAGCGGATTGAGGCTGTCGAAGGTGCCCTGCTGGCCAAGCACGATGCGTCCGCCCTTCGGCGCGCTCGGATCGGCGTAGGGCAGATGCGCGAAGCCGCGCGGCAGGGCCGGCTCGCCATGCATCGCGATCGCGTGGTCGAACGGCGGCTGCGATTCGGCGCGAGCCGTCGTGGCCGATGCGACGAGCAGGGCCAGCAGGGCGAGGAGGGCCATGGCGGCGGCCCTGGATGCCGTCTCGGCCGCGTGAAGCAAATGCATCGTCCAACCTGATTCTGGCGCACAGGATAGCATGGCGGGCCGCCTCGCCGTCAGCTATTCGGGCTGGAATCCCGCAACGGAACTGGCTAAAGCCGAAGGGAGACGTCATGCTCACGCCGCATTCGCCCCTGATGCACCGCTTGCGATGGCCGGCAGGGATATGCGATGGGGCTGCCGGTGGTGACGTGCGCGGCTTGCGAAGTCGTGATCCCGAATTCGCTGATAAGGAAAACTACATGTCCGCTTCGTTTCGCCTGTCCGTCCGCGCCCTGAGCATCGCTCTCAGCACGGCGATCGGCCTCGCCCCGATGGCCTCCTTCGCGCAGCAGGCGCAGCCGCGTCCCGCCAATCCGCGTCCGGCCCAGCCGGCTCAGCCCGCCCAGCCGCCTGCCGGCGCCGGCCCGACCGTGGTGCAGGTCAAGCCCGAGCCCTCGCAGACCGCCTGGACCAAGGTCTGCGGCAAGGACGAGACCGCCAACAAGGAAATCTGCTACACGACCCGCGACTTCGTCTCGGACCAGGGGCAGCCTGTGCTCGCCGTCGCGGTCTATGACGTGAAGGGCGATCCGAACAAGATCGTGCGCTTCCTGATGCCGCTGGGCCTCCTGCTGCAGCCGGGCATCCGCTTCGGCGTGGACACCGCCCAGCCGACGCCGGGCCGCTTCGCCATCTGCTTCCCGAACGGCTGCTTCGCCGAGGCGCAGGTGAAGGACGACTTCATCAATTCGATGAAGAAGGGCAACACGCTGAGCGTCAGCGTCCAGAACCAGGGCGCCCGCGAGGTCTCCTTCGCGATCCCGCTGACCGATTTCGCCAAGGGCTTCGACGGCGCGGCGATCGACCCCAAGGTGCTGGAAGAGCAGCAGAAGCAGCTTCAGGACGAGCTGGCCAAGCGCCAGGAGGAGCTGCGCCAGCGGCTCGGCGGCGGCGGCGCCAATGCGGCCCCGGGCGCCGCGCCGGCGATCCCGCCCAAGCCCTGAGCGGTCGCGCGACCCCACTAGCAAACAGGCCGCCCGAGAGGGCGGCCTGTTTCGTTTCCGGTGAGGGTGAGCCGCGACGTGCGCGTCAGTTCAGCCCGGCGCGGTCGATCTGGTAGCGGCCCTTGCGGTCGCGGCGGAAGAATTCCTTCGCCTGCGGATGGCGCACCGGGCGGCCGGTCTCGTCGATGACGAGGTTCTGCTCCGAGACATAGGCGACGTACTCCGTCTCGTCGTTCTCGGCGAAGAGATGGTAGAAGGGCTGGTCCTTGGACGGGCGCAGATGCTCGGGGATCGCCAGCCACCATTCCTCGGTGTTGGAGAAGACCGGGTCGACGTCGAAGATCACGCCCCGGAACGGGTAGACCCGGTGCTTGACGACCTGGCCGATCCGGAACTTGGCGGAACGTGCTTCCATGGGTGAGCGATCCATCCTGTCGTGGCGCACCGTCTCCGTGGTGCACCGTCTTGGCGCGAGCGAGCCTGAACTTGCGCGCTTGCGTGAGAATTGCGTCGCAAATGCGTCAAAATCAACCGTTTTGACGCATCCGTCGATCACATCCCGTAGCGGGCCGCCAGATCGGGGTCGCGGGCTGCGACCTGCCGGGCGAGATCGACGATGACCTTGGCCTGTTTCCAGGTGGCGTCGTCCTGCATCTTGCCGTCGATCATCACCGCGCCCGAGCCGTCGGGCATGGCCTCGAGGATGCGCATCGCGAAGGCGACCTCGGCGGGGTCGGGGCTGAAGACGCGCTTGGCGATGGCGATCTGCGAGGGGTGCAGGGTCCAGGCGCCGGCGCAGCCGAGCAGGAAGGCGTTGCGGAACTGGGCCTCGCAGGCCGCCTCGTCGGCAAAATCGCCGAAGGGGCCGTAGAAGGGCTTGATGCCGGCTGCCGCGCAGGCATCGACCATCTTCGCCAGCGTGTAGTGCCAGAGATCCTGCTGCGCGACGGCGCGCGGGCCGCCATCGGATGTGGGATCGGCGATGACCTTGTATTCGGGATGGCCGCCGCCGACGCGCGTCGTCTTCATCGCCCGGGAGGCGGCGAGATCGGCCGGGCCGAGGCTCATGCCGTGCATCCGCGGCGAGGCGGTGGCGATGGTGTCGACGTTCTTGACGCCCTCGGCCGTCTCCAGGATCGCGTGGATCAGGATTGGCTTGGGCAGACAATGCTTCGCCTCGAACTGGGCGAGCAGCTGGTCGACATAATGGATGTCCCAGGGGCCCTCGACCTTGGGCACCATCACGACGTCAAGCTTGCCGCCGATCGCCGCCATGATCGCGGTGATGTCGTCGAGAAACCAGGGCGAGTTCAGCGCGTTGACCCGCGTCCACAGCCCGGTCTTGCCGAAGTCGACCGCCTGGCCCATGGCGATGAATCCGTCGCGCGCCGCCTGCTTGGCCTCGACGGGGATGGCGTCCTCGAGATTGCCTAGCACGATGTCGACCTGGCCCGCGAGGTCGCCGACCTTGGCGCGGACCTTCTCCAGATGCGGCGGCACGAAGTGGATCATCCGCTCGAGCCGCAGCGGCAGCTCCCGAAAGGGCTCGGGCGCGCCGATCGCGAGAGGCCGGAAGAACTGGCGCGGCGTCTTGGTGGTCATCGGGCGCTCCCTGCTGCGGTGCAGCGAATGTGGCCGAGCGGAAGGGGCGCGTCCATCCTCCCTTGGGCGAGAGAGGGGAGTGGGGAGACAGAATGGACGATTATATACTTGACAAAGCAGCCATGACGAATCACCCTGAAACACGACAGGCCGGCACTGAAATCGAGGTCACGCCCGAGATGATCGAGGCGGGGCGTTCTGAGTTTGTGAATTGGTTCCTGCGTGACGAGCACGCTCAATCGTTGGTCGAGCTGCCGTCAGACGATTCGGTTGCGGAGCTTCTGGCGGCATGCTTCCGATCCATGCGGTCAATGATGCCGCTGGATTGCATGTAGCGAACGATGGATGCGTTGAGCTTGCGCGCTCGGTCGCCTTCGGCTGCAAGTTCTGCGGCTGTCCAATCTTTCTCAGTGTCGCTTTGGCCTTTTAAGAGCGCCGAGCCGGATCTGATGTCGAGGTGAAATGGCCTGATCGACCCGGGCCTTGCCCCTTTTGTCCAGCGCTGATGAGCAATTGCGTTCCTTAGCGGTCCGAATGTACCAAGCTCGCCTATCAGTTGGATGAACTGGTCGGCCTCCTTCCCAGGGCCCAGGCGCTCTTTCACGATGCTTTTTGCGACAGTCCTTAGGTTCATCGACGAATATGGCTCAGAGAGGATGAGCATCTCCCTCAGGTCCATGTCTAACAGGCCGGCCAATGTGATCTTTATCCCGCTCTCGGCGTACGCGTAGTAATGTATGATGGAGCCGAAAGCGGCGATGTGTTCCTCGGTGACGATCTGCGGGCTGGAGATGGACATTGAGTGCTGATCCCGATTTTGACGAGAAGCGCCGCGACGAGGTGCTAAAGCGGATGCTGGCGACGCCGCCGAAACCGCATGACGATTCCAAGCGGGCTGAAAAGCCCGTCAAGGACATTAAGACCCAATCCAACGGAAAGAAGGATTGACGCGCTTCCAGCCTCGTAGTGAGGATGGCGGCGGGCACGGTTGGACTCGAACCAACATTCTCCGGATTACGAATCCGGTGCTGTGCGCCTGCGGAGGCTTCCAGTTCAGCTACGTGCCCTCGATACGGGCCGGGTGCCGCAAGCGCCCGGCCTTTCTCGATTCGCCGCCCACGACGGGAACACGCCCAGAACGAAAGGTGGAGTCCGCGAGCATGCCCGGCGCCACGCCCGCGCCGGTTGTCCACGCGATTTTACCGTTTGGAGCGTCGCTTACGCAGGATGCGCTTGGCTTGCTGCTTACGCGAGCGCGGCTTCACCAGCCCGCCGATAGGTGAGGCGCTTGCCCTCAATGCCCTTCAAGGCGTTGTCGCGGCGCATCACGTCGGAGACGCCGAGCTTCGTGCGGTTGTTGTAGCGGAAGTCGAACTCCGCGAGGTAGCGGAACAGGTGCTTCTCGGCGCAGTGCTGATAGATGCCTTTCATGCCGCGCTTGAAGACAGAGAAGAAGCCTTCGATGGTGTTGGTGTGCACGATGCCGCGCACATACTCGCCAGCGGTGTGCTTGACGGTTTCGTGGCCGTCGAACTCCGTGCCGGTCTTCGTGTAGAGCTTGCTCTCGTCGGTGTGCAGAACCGAGGTGCGGTGAACGTTGGTGACGACGATCTCGCGGATCGTGGTCGCGTCGGCGCTTTTGACATGGAAGGAACGAACCGAGCCGCCGCGCTCGACCAGCGCGACGACGGCACGCTTGCCGCCGATGCGGGTCTTGCCGCGCTTGGTGCGCTGGGCAACGACTTCCTTGTCGCCAAAGTAGGTTTCGTCGGCCTCAACGATATGGCCGTCGCCACCCATCGGAGGCGGGTTGTCGTCGCGCATGGCTTCGCGGATGCGATGGCACATGAACCACGCCGTCTTGTAGGTCACGCCGAGCATGCGGTGGATTTGATGGGCGCTGATGCCCTTCTTGCTGGAGGTCATGAGGTGGACGGCCAGCATCCACTTGTTGAGCGGGATTTTGGAGCGCTCGAAGACGGTGCCAACGGTCACGGTGAACTGCTCGCGGCACTCGGCGCACTGGTACACGCCGGGGCGATGAGCCTTGCCCTTGAGGCCGTGAATCTTCGACGGGTCGGCATTGCCGCACTGAGCGCAGACGACGCCGTTGGGCCAACGCTGGGCTTCAAGATGCTCGCGGGCCTTGTCGGCGTCGGTGAAAATCGGGTTGTCGAGTGCGGCGGCCATGGCTGTCTCCTGTGATTAGGAAGATAGCCCCATGGCCTGCTTTGTCAAGTATATAATTGCGACAGAATGCCTAGGACGATAATCCGTCCATTTATTCCTAGGTTCTCAGTCCTGCCCGCATCTCCTGCCACCCGCCCCGGCGCCGTTGCCGCTTGCGTGCGGGCCGGCACCGGCTAAACAGCGCCGGGCAGGTCGATCCCTCTCGCGGTCGGCGCCTCCGCTGGGACTGTCGACCGCATGGCCGATCTCGCCACCATCGCCAATCTCGTCGCGCCCTTCTTCGGGCTGATTCTGCTTGGCTTCGTCATCGGCCGGTGGAAGCGCCTGCCGGAGGCGGGGCTGGTCTGGCTGCAGTTCTTCCTGATCTATGTTGCGCTGCCGCCGCTGTTCTACCGGCTGATCGCCGACAAGCCGGTGACGGAGCTCGCCAATGGCCGCTTCATCCTGGCGACGACGCTCTCGACCTTCCTGGTCTTCATGCTGTCGCTGGCGGTGGGCCTGCGGGCGACGCGGGGCGACCTGCCGCAGGCGGTGATGCAGGGCGTCGCCGGCTCCTATTCCAACATCGGCTATATGGGGCCGCCTCTGCTGCTGGCGGCGCTGGGCCCGGGCGCGAGCGCGCCGCTCGTGCTGATCTTCGTCTTCGACAGCCTGCTGCTGTTCTCGATCATCCCGTTCCTGATGGCGCTGGCCGGGGTCGAGAAGAAGAGCCCGCTCGACACCGCCCGGCAGGTCGCCTGGCAGGTCGCGACGCATCCCTTCAACGTCGCGACGCTGCTCGGCATCCTCGCGAGCGCGACCCATTTCGAGCTGCCCTCGGTGCTCGACAAGATGACGCTGTGGCTGGCGCAGGCGGCCGCGCCGTGTGCGCTCTTCCTGCTCGGCGTCACCGTGGCGCTGCGGCCGATGAAGACGCTGCCGGCCGAAGTGCCGGTGCTGGTCGCGATCAAGCTCGTGCTGCACCCGCTGCTGATCTGGGTGCTGCTCTCGGCGATCGGCAATTTCCCCGACATCTGGATCTTCACCGGCGTGATCATGGCGGCGCTGCCGCCGGCGCTGAACATCTTCATGATCTCGACGCAGTACCGCGTCGGCATCGACCGCGCCTCGGCCTGCATCCTGATCGGTACCGTCGTCTCGATGGTGTCGCTGACGGGCTTCCTGTGGCTGGTGAAGACGGGCAGGATGGCGGCCGACCTCTTCCCCTGATCGCCCGGGGAGACGGCTCGCCGATCGACAGCCCTCACCCTGAGGAGCAAGCCGCAGGGCTTGCGTCTCGAAGGATGCTCCAGATGGTTCGGGAGCCTCCGGGACCATCCTTCGAGACGCCATTCCCTTCGGAATGGCTCCTCAGGATGAGGGCTTGAGGACCCGCGAGACGTTTCCGACCGGGCATCGCGATGCGCAGGACGCCGATGCTGCCGCTGGACGACCTCACGGTCCTGGATTTCTCCACCCTGCTGCCTGGGCCGATGGCGAGCCTGTTCCTGGCCGAGGCGGGGGCCCGAATCATCCGCATCGAGCGGCCGGGCGGGGAGGAGATGCGCCGCTTTCCGCCGCGCTTCGGCGAGACCTCGGCGCCCTATGCCGTGCTCAACCGCGGCAAGGCGAGCGTCGAGATCGATCTGAAGGCGCCGGATGCGCTGGCGCGGCTGACGCCGCTGATCGCGCAGGCGGACATCCTGATCGAGCAGTTCCGGCCCGGCGTGATGGAGCGGCTCGGCTTCGGTCATGAGGCCCTGTCGGCGATCAATCCGCGGCTGATCTATTGCTCGATCAGCGGCTATGGCCAGTTCGGTCCGCGCGCGCAGGAGGCCGGGCACGACATCAACTACCAGGCGGTCGGCGGGCTGCTCGGCCAGTCGCTGCGGGCCGGCGCGGCGCCGCCGCTGCCGCCGCCGCTGGTCGCCGACATCGCCGGCGGCACGATGCCGGCCGTGCTCAACATCCTGCTGGCGCTGCGCCAGCGCGAGCGCAGTGGACAGGGCTGCCATCTCGACATCGCCATGACGGACGCCATGCCGGCCTTCGCCTGGTACGGGCTGGCGCAGGGCCAGGTCACGGGGCGTTATCCCGAAGGCGGTGAGGCGCTGCTGACGGGGGGAAGCCCGCGCTACGGCCTCTATGCGACGCAGGACGGCTGGTTCCTGGCCGTGGGCGCGCTGGAGCCGAAGTTTTGGGACGTGCTCTGCGAGGAGATCGGGCTTTCGCCTGCATTGCGCGACGACCGCATCGATCCCGACGCCACGCGTGCGGCGATCGCGGCGATCATCGCCGGCCGGCCCGCCGCTCACTGGCGCGAGACGCTGGAGCCGCGCGACTGCTGCTGCACGGTGGTGCGCACGCTCGAGGAGGCGGTGGCCGATCCGCATGCGACGGCGCGGGGGCTGTTCGACACGCAGGCGCAGGAGCCCGGCGGTCGCCGGCTGGTCTCGACGCCGCTGCCGCTGGCGCCGGTGTTCCGCGAGCAGGCTGTGGCCTTGCGCGAGGTCGCGGCCAGCGGCGCGGATACGCAAGCGTTGCTGGGGTAGGGCGCGCTACCGCGGCATCCCGCCCGCGAGCCCCTGCCGCATCACCAGCCGCCGCAACGGGCCGATGCGGGAAAGCGCCAACAATCCGGCGCCGCGCAGCAGATCGGCCGGCATCAGATCGGTCAGCAGGGTGCGGTTGAGCGTGTCGACCGCACCGGTGCGCAGGCGGACATCGGCCTGCCGCGCCCGGTCATAGGCTGCAACCGCCGCCGGCGCGCCGGGATCGGAGGTTTCGTCCACCGCATCGCGCAGAGCCATCACGTCGCGCAGGCCGAGATTGAGCCCCTGCGCGCCGATCGGCGGGAAGACATGGGCGGCCTCGCCGACGAGGACCATGCGATCGGCGCCGAAGCGCTCGACCGAGAGCCCGCCCATCGGCACGCGGCCGCGCGGCCCGTCGAGCCGCATCGCGCCCAGCAGGGAATGCGCCTGCCGCTCGACGCGGCGGGCGAAGGCGGCGTCGTCCAGCGCCGCGACCTCGTCGGCCTCGGCGGGATCGAGCAGCCAGACCAGCGAGGAGCGGCGGCCGGGCAGGGGGACCAGGGTGAAGGGGCCCTTGCGGGTGTGGAACTCGGTCGAGACGTCGCGATGGTCGCGGGCATGGGCGAAGATCGCTGTCAGCGCGCTCTGCGGATAATCCCAGTCGCGGGCGGCGATGCCGGCCGCCTCGCGCACCCGCGAGCGGCGCCCGTCCGCACCGACGACGAGGCTCGCCCGCAGCGAAAAGCCCTCGCCCGAGAGCAGGACGCCGTCCTCGTCGGTCGCGATGCCGGAAACCAGGCCGGGTTCGTGGCGGACCCCGGCTGTGGTGGCGAGCCGGGCCGCCAACGCTGCGACCAGCTCGGCATTCTCGACATTCCAGCCGAAGGCGGGCAGCCCGACCTCGGAGGCGCGGAACTCGACCGGGGGCTGGCGGAACAGGCTGCCGGTGTCGTCGACGAGCCGCATCACCGCCAGCGGCGCGGCCTTGTCGGCCAGCGCGTCGTGCAGGCCGAACTCACCGAGCAGCCGCCAGGAGCCGTCCAGCAGCGCGACGGTGCGGCCGTCGCGATGGGTCGGAACAGGGCCGAGCAGGGCGATGCGGCGCCCGCCCTCGGCCAGCGCGAGCGCGGCCGCGAGCCCGACGGCGCCGGCCCCGACGATGGCGATGTCGACCTGATCCCTGCGCGGTGTCGTCATGCCGCTCTGGTTACGCCAGACGGGCGGGATTGGCCACGGGGCGGGGCGTCGCAGGATCGCAGGGACGTGATGCGCCGGCTGCACCGCGGCCCCGTTGCGCAGCCGCGCCAAGCCCTTATGGTCCTGTCCCAACGTTCAGGGAGATGACGACATGGTCAAGGCGATCCGCATCCACAAGACCGGCGGGCCCGAGGTGCTGCAGCTCGAGGACATCACGCTGCCGGCGCCGGGGCCGGGCGAGCTTCTGGTGCGCAACCGGGCCATCGGCCTCAACTTCATCGACACCTATTTCCGCACCGGGCTCTACCCCGCCCCGCATCTGCCCTTCGTGCCCGGCAATGAGGCGGCCGGCGAGGTCGTGTCCGTCGGGCCGGGCGTCACCGAGTTCAAGCCGGGCGACCGCGTGGCCTATGTCGCGACGCTCGGCTCCTATGCCGAGGAGCGCATCGTCGCGGTCAACTCCACCGTCGCGCTGCCGGAGGCGGTCTCCTTCGAGGCCGCCGCCAGCATGATGCTGAAGGGCATGACGGCGGAGTATCTGCTGCACCGGACCTACAAGGTGAAGCCGGGCGACACGATCCTGGTCCATGCCGCGGCCGGCGGCACAGGCCTGATCCTCTGCCAATGGGGCAAGGCACTGGGCGCGACCGTGATCGGCACTGTCGGCTCGAAGGAAAAGGGCGAGCTCGCCAAGGCGCATGGCGCCGACCATGTCATCCTCTATCGCGAGGAGGATTTCGTCGCGCGGGTGAAGGAGATCACCGGCGGCAAGCTCTGCGCCGTGGTCTATGACGGCGTCGGCAAGGACACCTTCCTGCCCTCGCTCGACTGCCTTCAGCCTTTCGGCGTGCTGGCGAGTTTCGGCAATGCGTCCGGCACGGTCGAGCCGTTCAATCTCGGCCTGCTCGGCCCCAAGGGCTCGCTCTATGTGACGCGACCGACGCTCTTCACCCATATCGCCAAGCGCGCGACCATGGTCGAGATGGCGGCGAACCTGTTCGGCGCGGTCGCGTCCGGCCAGGTCGTGGTGCCCGTCAACGCCCGCTTCGCGCTGGCGGACGCTGCAAACGCGCATCGCGCGCTGGAGAGCCGCGGCACGACGGGTTCGACCGTGCTGATCCCCTGAGGGTTGGCCGTGGTCGATGCGCCTGCACCCGACGCTGCGCCCGAGCCGGCGCAGGCGCTGACCCCGGCGAACCAGAACCCGTGGTATGTGCTGGCGACTCTGCATGGCGAGCAACCGGAGGGGGCTACACACGGAGCATTCGACAAAGAAATCCACGCCAAGAACAGGCTGACGTGGAACAAGTGGGCAGCCGGCGCTCTCAGTCAGAAGCAGCGCGACATTTTACGCGAGCGCCATGAGGACTCAGGTCAGCCCGTCTTTTCGGAGCAAGAGCTCACACCGTACACCGCTAAGGAAATGGTGGCGCTGAAGCGGCGCTGGCGACGTCAATGGACGGATCGTAATCCCTCCCAACCGGTCGTCCCATTACCTGATCCAAGCCAATTCGTTGACTATAGTAGCGTCCATTTTGATCGACCCATCATCTGGGAGGGCATTTTTAGTACTAGAATTATTCATTTTACCGGTGCGAAATTCTCTCGTGACGCTATCCTAAGCAATTCGCTTTTTTTTGAATTCGCGGATTTTAGAGGCGTAGAGTTCTACGGATACACGTCGTTTTGCGATATAAAATTCTGTCGAAATGCATGGTTCGAGAAACGTAATTTCTTTAAGCATGCGCATTTTACAGATTCAATATTCCAGTCTGTTTGGTTTGAAAGTACTATATTTCATCGCAGTGTAGATTTTCGGCGATCTAGTTTCTCTGATATTGCATGTTATACAGACGTTACGTTTCTTAACTATGCTCAGTTTTCAGAGGTCGATTTTTTTGGCGATGTATGGTTTAGTCGATCGACGTTCTCCAACGATGCGTGGTTCGCGAGCGCGACCTTTACCGGCGAAGCATGGTTCGGAAACGCCAAGCTGCAATCCTCGACCAGCTTCGCCGACGCTCGGTTTATCCTGAACCCGCCGCTTTTTCATGGCGCGACGCTGCATGAGGGGACCCAGTGGCATGGCGCTCGTTGGCCGGTGCCGCCGGACGATGCTGCGCAGGCCCAGGAACACATCTATGCCTATGAGCGGCTCAAGCAGGAGATGGAGCGGCTCAAGAAGCATGATGACGAACTGCAGTTCTTCGAGCGCGAGATGCGCTGCCGTCGCGTCGTCGAGGGATGGAGCACGCCGGCCGGGCTGCTGAATCGCGCCTATGATCTCTTCAGCGGCTATGGCCGCTCGATCTTTCGGCCGATGCTCGGCCTCCTTGCGACTTTCGTCTTAGGCATCGCGGCGATGGTGCAGGCGGCCTGCTGGCCGGGAAGGGCGGGGTCGTGCCCGGCCATCCTCACCCTCGACAGCCCGTTCATCGCGTTCAAGCAGGCCACCCTGCTCAGCTTCGCCAACATGCTCGCACCGCTGAACGTCCGAAAGGACTTTTTCGATGCGGACATGTTGGCCGGACTTTCCGGCTGGCTGAAGATCGTCGGCGGTCTCCAGACCCTGCTGGCGCTCGCCTTCGCCTTCCTCATCGGTCTCGCCCTGCGCAACCGCTTCAGGCTGCGTTGAGTTCTCACGGAACCACCGCCGTCATCCCGGACAAGCTGCGCAGCAGCGCCGCTCCGGGATCCATCATCAGGCTCCGGAGCCCTCCGATGGATCCCGGGGCAAGCCCGGGGTGACGATGAGTTTCCGAGACAACTCGGGCACGCTCTCGTGCGCGCTCTTCGGCGGCAATCTCGCCCAAATCGCTTGCTACATAACTTCCCCCGGCCGGTGCCGGGCGGAATGCATCGGGCAAAGGTCGCAGGCGGAATGAAACGGGTGGTGCTCGGCTTCGGGCTTGGGCTGTCGCTGGCGGCGGCCGGGTCGCTCGTGCTGCCGCAGGGCGTGCAGCACTGGCGCGAGGTCGCGGCAGCGGAGGATCCCGCTGCGCTGGCCGACCTGCGCCTTGCGGGCGCGCTGAGCGCTGCCCGGCTCGACGCCGAGATCGACGCGGCGCTGGCCGCGCGCGACACGGACCTCGCCGAGAGCTTTCTCGCGCTGGCGGCCGAGCGCGGCCTGCCGGTCTCGGCAGAGCGGCGGCAAAGGCTGCAGGCACTGAAGGACGGCGCCATCATCCAGGCTGTCAGCGATTTCGGCCAGGGCTTCCTCGCCGGCGACCGCGAGAGCGGCGCGGCCTTTGCCGGCGCGCTCGTCGGCGACGTCACCGGCTATGGCGATCTGCGCGACCTCGCCGTCGAGGGCCGCAAATGGCTCGGCGGGGAGGGGGCGGACGGCACCGTGCTCGCCATCGCCGCGGCGGGGCTCGCCATCAGCGCCGCGACCTGGGTCAGCCTCGGTGGTTCGCTGCCGGCCCGCAACGGCCTGAGCGCGGTCAAGGCGGCGAGCAAGGCGAAGATCCTCTCGCCCGCTCTGACCGCGAACCTGACGCGCACGGCGGTCGATGCAATCGACCGTCCGGCCCTGAACGCGAGCCTGGCGGCGGCGTCCCGCCTCGACCTCGCGGCCGCGCGGGTCGCGGCCGGCGGCATCGTCAAGCCGGCGGCGATGGCGCGCTTCGCCACGCTCGGCCAGGATGCCGGTGCCGTCTACACCCGGACGGGCCAGCGCGGGCTGCGCCAGGTGCTCGCCGTCGCGGAGGACGCGGGCGACATCGGCAAGGCGGCCAGGCTCGGCGCGGCCAAGGGAACGACGACGCGGGCAATCCTCAAGGTGCTGGGGCGCGGGGCGCTGGTGCTGGGCGCGTTTAGCCTGAGCGCGGTCGGCTGGATGCTGGCGCTGATCGGCTATGCGATCGCGCTCGCCATGCTGGCGCAGCGTTTCGGCTGGTGGCTTGGACGAAGGGTGATGCCGCGGCGCGCTGCCGTGTCACCGGCCATGTGAACCTGCTGGCGTGCCGCCGCGACGAAGGAGGGTCAGCAGAACGCTGATGCTCATTCGGGTGACGCCCATGTCCCGCGCCCTTCGCCTCTGCGGTTTCTTCCTCGCCTCGCTCACCATCGCGACGGTTGCGCTCGCGCAGCAGAACGGCCGCCAGGGCCGCGTCACGCTGCCGGCCGGGGCGCCCGGCCTGACGCTGGCGATCGCCGCCGAGGACAAGGCGCGCCTGACGCGTCCCTCCGAGCCGCGGCGGGCGCGAACGGACTGCCCGAGCGAGAGCTGCGACACGCCGCCGAAGACGGGTGGCGCCGATGCCGGAGCGACGTCGGTGGACGGCTGCGGGGCGGCGCCGGCGGCTCTGGACCGCAACGGCCGCGTCATCCGCCGGATCTGCCGGCCGTCCTGAGCCTCAGACCGCGACGCCGTGCAGGTCGTAGGCGTCGGCGCGCTCGATCTTGACCGAGACGATGTCGCCCGGGCGCAGCGGACGGCGACTGGCGACATAGACGTTGCCGTCGATCTCCGGCGCATCCCATTTCGAGCGGCCCTTGGCCACGGTCGGGCCGGCCTCGTCGATGATCACCTGGATGCGCTTGCCGACGCGATTCCTGACGATGCGCGTCGAGATTTCGGCCTGCGCCTTCATGAAGCGGTGCCAGCGCGCCTCCTTCTCCTCCTCGGGGACGAGGGTGAGGCCGAGGTCGTTGGCGGGCGCCCCCTTGACCGGCTCGTATTTGAAGGCGCCGACGCGCTCGAGCTTGGCCTCCTTCAGCCAGTCGAGCAGGAACTGGACATCCTCTTCCGTCTCGCCGGGGAAGCCGACGATGAAGGTCGAGCGGATGGCGAGGTCGGGGCAGATCTCGCGCCATTTCCGCAGGCGGTCGAGCGTCTTGTCCTGATGAGCCGGACGCTTCATCGCCTTGAGAACATTGGGAGAGGCGTGCTGGAAGGGGATGTCGAGATAGGGCAGGATCAGCCCCTCCTGCATCAGCGGGATGACCTCGTCGACATGCGGATAGGGGTAGACATAGTGCATCCGCACCCAGACCCCCATCTGGCCGAGCTCGCGGGCGAGCTCGAAGAAGCGGGTGCGGACCTCGCGGTCCTGCCACATTGAGGGCTGGTACTTGATGTCGAGGCCGTAGGCGCTGGTGTCCTGCGAGATCACCAGCAGTTCCTTGACGCCGGCCTTGACCAGCTTCTCGGCCTCGCGCAGCACCTCGCCGATCGGCCGCGAGACGAGATCGCCGCGCAGCTTCGGGATGATGCAGAAGCTGCAGCGGTTGTTGCAGCCCTCGGAAATCTTCAGATAGGCGTAGTGGCGCGGCGTCAGCTTGATGCCCTGGTCGGGCACGAGATCGACGAAGGGGTCGTGGCGCGGCGGCAGGGCCTGGTGCACGGCCGAGACGACGCTCTCATAGGCCTGCGGGCCGGTGATCGCGAGCAGGTTGGGGAAGCGGTCGCGGATCTGCTCGGGCTCGGCGCCCATGCAGCCGGTGACAATGACCTTGCCGTTCTCCGCCATGGCGGTGCCGATCGCCTCGAGCGATTCCGCCTTGGCCGAGTCGAGGAAGCCGCAGGTGTTGACGATGACGAGGTCGGAGCCCGCATGGCTCTTGGAGAGCTCATAGCCTTCCGAGCGCAGCGAGGTGATGATCCGCTCGGAATCCACCAGCGCCTTGGGGCAACCCAGCGAAACGAAAGAAATCTTCGGCGCGACGGCGTTCATCGGCGGCAAACTCGACAGCTCTGAATGGAGGCGGCGCGGCCCGAGGCTCGCGCGCGCTTCCTTTGAACGCTTTCAGGCTGTTTGGCAAATCCGAGCCGGTCGTTGCGACTCATCCGGCGCCGGTCGCCACCGGGCGTTCGGGATCCTGCGTCCAGTCGGTCATCGAGCCATCATAGAGCGCGACCTCCTCGCGGCCGAGCAGTTCCGACATGACGAACCAGTTGAGCGCGGCGGTGTGGCCGGTGTTGCAGTAGGAGATCGCCGGGCCCTTGGGGATGCTGCCGTAGAGCGCTGCCAGCGCGTCACGCGGCTTGAGTTTGCCGGTGGCGGGATCGAAAGCCTCGGCATAGTCGCGCGACACGGCGCCGGGGATATGGCCGGCACGGGCCGCCTCCGGCGCCTTCTCGCGGCCTTCGAAGTAGCTGGTCGAGCGGGCGTCGACGAGGGTCGCGAGTTTGCTGCGCGACGCCACCAGCGTGGCGTCGGCCGTGCTGCGCAGGCGCTGCTGCATCACGACCGGGTAGGGCGGAGCTGTGCGCTGCGGCGAGGGGCCGGTCTCGACCGGGCGGGCCGGATCGGCCGTCCAGGCGCGGAAGCCGCCGTCGAGGATGGCCTGCTGGCCATGGCCGATGGTCTTCAGCGTCCAGTAGATGCGCGCCGCTGCGGCAAAATCGGTGGCGCTGACGCCGGCGGGGACGATGACCACGTCGTCATGCGGCGTGATTCCGAGCCGGCCGACGAGCGCGGCGACGTGATCGAGCGACGGCAGCAGACCGGGCGCCTGGCCGACCTTGGCGCGCCAGCCATCGGCAACATAGTCGGTATGGACGGCGCCGGGGATGTGGCCGGCCTCATAGGCGGCCTTGCCGCCGCCGTCGATCGAGGAGCGGATGTCGAGGATGACGAGGCGGGGATCGCCCAGCCGTGCCAGCACGTCTTCGGGCGCGATCAGCCCGGCGAATGGGGTCTCGCTCATGCGACGGCCTCCTGGAGCTCGTCGACGATGTCGATCGCGTAGGTGAAGCTCGCGGTCGCGCCGAGCATGATCGAAGCCGAACAGTATTTTTCCTTCGACAGGGTGACGGCCCGCTCGGCCTTGGCGCGCGACAGGCCGCGCCCGCTGATGCGGTAGGCGAGATGGATCTGGGTGAAGACCTTGGGGTCCTCCGTGGCGCGCTGCGCCTCGACCTCGACCTCGCAGCCGGTGATCGGCTCACGGCCCTTCTTGAGGATCTGCACGACGTCGAAGCCGGTGCAGCCGGCCAGGCCGATCAGCAGCATCTCCATCGGCCGGATGCCGAGATTGCGGCCGCCATATTCAGGCGCGCCATCCATGACGACGGCATGGCCGCTGCCGGACTCGCCCATGAAGGCCATGCCTTCGACCCAACGCGCGCGCGCCTTCATGATTCGTCTCCCAGCCTCGACCCTTTCGACTCTGGCATAGCCGTCCGGACAGAATGAGGCGAGACGGCGGGGCGCATGGCCGCCGCCTCAGGCGCGGCGTCTCTCGGCCGAGACGGCGGCTTCGGAGAGCGCCTCGCCCAGGGCCTGCCCGAGCATCACCAGAACCGGGCCGCCTTTCGGGAGCTCCGCCAGCCGTTCCGGCAGGGTCGCGATGGTCGCCCGGACGCGCGCCTCGTCGGGCCGTGTCGCCGACTGGACGGCGATGGCTGGCGTGGCGGGGTCGAGGCCCGCCGCGATGGCGCGGTCGCGGAATCCCGCAAGCGTGGCGCGCGCCATGTAGATCACCGTCGTGGCCCGGGGATCGGCCATGGCCTGCCAGTCGAGATCCTCCGGCAGCTCGCCGCTGCGGGCGTGGCCGGTGACGAATTGCAGGCGCCTGGCATGGTCGCGATGGGTCAGCGAGACGCCGAGCGCCGCCGCTGCGCCCTGGGCCGCCGAGATGCCCGGCACGATGGTCACCGGCAGGCCCGCGGCCTGGCAGGCCTCGATCTCCTCGCCGGCGCGGCCGAAGATGCCGGGGTCGCCGCCCTTCAGCCGCACGACATGCTTGCCCTGGCCGGCGAGCGAGACGATCAGCGCGTTGATGTCGCTCTGCTTGACCGAGGGGCCGTAGCCGGTCTTGCCGACCATCATGCGCTTGGCCTCGCGCCGCGCCAGTTCGAGCACGCCGGGCGAGACGAGATCGTCATAGAGGATGATGTCGGCGCTCTGCAGGGCACGGATCGCCTTCAGCGTCAGGAGCTCCGGGTCGCCGGGCCCGGCTCCGACCAGCGAGACCCGGCCGCGACCGGGCGCCGCCTCGATGCGCTCCAGCGCGGCGAAGAGTTCGGCCCGGTCGCCATCCGCGGGCAGGCGGCCGGATTCGCCCATCGCCTTGTCGGTGAACAGCTCCCAGAAGGCGCGGCGGATGGCGAAGGGCAGTTCGCGCGCCTGCACGGCCGGGCGCCAGTCCTTGGCGGCCTGGGCCCAGGCCTTCAGCGTCTCCGGCAGCAGGGTCTCGATGCGGGTGCGGATCGCCTGGCCGAAGACCGGGGCGGCGCCGTCGGTCGAGATCGCCACGATCAGCGGCGAGCGGTTGACCAGCGTGCCGAAGGAGAAGTCGCAGAAATCGGGCTTGTCGACGATGTTGACCGGCGCGCCGGCGAGGCGGGCCGCCGCGACGAAGGCCTCGATCTCGTTGGCGTCCTCGATGTCGCCGATCGCCAGCGCCGCGCCGGCGAGATCGCCTGGCTCCCAGGGGCGGGCATGGACCACGACCCGGCCCGCGGGCGGGGCTGCGGCAAGCGCGGTGAAATGGGCGGCGCCCTCGGCGGCGAAGACCGCCACCTCGGCGCCGGTCGCCGCCAGGAGCTCGGCCTTCCACAGGGCGCCCTCGCTGTCGCCGACGAGCACGACCTTGCGCCCCGCCAGCTTGTGGAACAGCGGCAGGGTGGCGAGGGGTTCGATGCGGCGGCCGCTGGTGGCCTCGGGACGTCTCTGTCTCATCGTCTTCGTCTCTGGCGCATCGCGCCCGTCCTGTCACGCCGTCCCTTCGTCGCTTCCGGCCGGCGCCACCGGCACGGCAAGCAAGGACCGAACCATGACGGACCGGCGGCGCGGTCAGCCCGCCGCCTTCTCGTCCCGCTTGACCTGCTGCCAGAGCGCCTCGAGCTCGGCGAGATCCGCCTGCGCGGCTGTGCGCCCCTGCGCCTCCAGCCTTTGCTCGATGCCCTTGAAGCGGCGCTCGAACTTGGCGTTGGCGGCCTGGAGGCAGCCTTCCGGATCGGCGTCGACATGGCGGGCGAGGTTGGCGACGACGAAGAGCAGGTCGCCAATCTCCTCGGCGATCGCGGCCTTGTCGCCCGAGGCCAGCGCCTCGTCGATCTCGGCCGTCTCCTCGCGGATCTTGTCGAGCACGAGCCGGGCGTCGTTCCAGTCGAAGCCGACGGTGGAGGCGCGCGCCTGCAGCTTCCAGGCCCGGGTGAGGGCGGGCAGGCCCTGGGTGACGCCAGCCAGCAGCCCCTTGTCCTCGGATTTTTCGGGCAAGCCAGCGGCCCGGCGGGCGGCCGCCTTGTCGAGCTTCTCCTGCGCCTTGATGCGGTGCCAGAGCGCCTTGACCTGCTCGGGCGCGAGATCGCGCGCCTCGCCGAAGACATGCGGGTGGCGGCGGATCAACTTGGCGGTAATCGCCTCGACCACGTCCGGAAAGGCGAAGGCGCCTTCCTCTTCCGCCATGCGGGCATGGAACACGACCTGGAGCAGGAGATCGCCGAGTTCGTCCTTGAGGTCGAGCTTGTCGCCGCGGGCGATCGCATCGGCGACCTCATAGGCCTCCTCGACCGTGTAGGGCGCGATCGAGGCGAAGTCCTGCTCGAGATCCCAAGGGCAGCCGGAGCCCGGCGTGCGCAGGGCCGCCATGATCTCGATCAGGCGGGCGATATCGGGGGAGGGCTGCAAAGGCTGAAACTCGCGCTGAAATCCTCTAGGGTTCCTCCCATGATTCAAGTCACCCCGTCCATTGCGATCGACGAGAGCGAGATCGAGGAAAGCTTCGTGCGCGCCTCCGGTCCGGGCGGGCAGAACGTCAACAAGGTGTCGAGCGCGGTGCAGCTGCGCTTCGACGCGCGCCGCTCGCCGTCGCTGCCCAACGAAGTCGCGATCCGGCTGATGAAGCTTGCCGGCAGCCGGCTGACTCAGGACGGCGTCATCGTGATCGTCGCGCAGGCCCAGCGCAGCCAGAAGCGCAACCGCGAGGAGGCGCTGGAGCGCCTGCTCGAGATGATCCGCGAGGCGGCGGTGCGGCCCCAGACGCGCCGCCCGACCAAGCCGACCAAGGCCTCGAAGGAGCGCAGGTTGGTCTCCAAGGACAAGCGCTCGACGATCAAGGCCGGGCGCTCCCGGCCCGGCACCGACTGATGGCCTTCGGAGGAGGGCGCTCCGACGGGGGACGGCCCGAGCGACGCGCGCCACGCAAGATCACGCCCGATTATCTCCAGCGCGCGGCGATGCATTATCTCGAGCGCTATGCCGCGCCGGCCGCGCAGCTGCGCCGCGTGCTGGCGCGCAAGGTCGCGGTGAGCTGCCGGCATCATGAGCAGGATCCGTCCACCTTCGAGGCGATGCTGGATGAGGTGGTGGCGCGCTGCGTGTCCTCCGGTCTCGTCGACGACCAGCGCTTCGCCCAGGCCCGCGCGGCGACCCTGAAACGCAAGGGGCGCTCGGCTCGGGCCGTGGCGGCGAGCCTGTCGGCGAAGGGCGTTGGCCGGGAACTGGCGCAGGCGGCGAGCGCGACCAGTGAGGACGATGAGCTCGCGGCCGCTCGCAAGGCGGCCCGGCGCAAGCGGCTGGGACCCTGGAGCCGCGGTGACCGGGCCGCCACCCGCCAGAAGGATCTGGCGGCCCTGGCGCGTGCGGGCTTCAGTATGACGATCGCCCGCGCGGTGGTCGACGGCGCGGGCGACGAGGAGGCGGAGTGCTGATTCAGCAGGCGCGGGCAGGGCGGTCGGTTGCCGCTGCCGGCGCCCGGCTCACTCCAGCTTGACCTGCGCGTCGGCGACGACCTTGCCCCAGCGAGTGACCTCGGTCGCGACGAACTTGCCGAAATCATCGCCGGCCAGGGTCGGAATGGGCGAGCCGTTCTTCTTCCAGGCTTCCGTGATCATTGGCGATTGCAGCGCCTTGGCGACCTCGGCGCGCATGCGGGTGACGATCTCCGGCGGCGTGCCCTTGGGCGCCCAGAGCGCATACCAGGTCGCGACCTCGTAATTCTCCAGCCCCGCCTCCTTGGCGGTCGGCACGTCGGGGATCGCCTCCGAACGCGTCGGGGCGGCGACCGCGAGCCCGCGCAGGCGCCCGCTCTGGATCTGCGGCGCCGACGAGCCCAGCCCGTCGAACAGCACGTCGACCTGCCCGGCGACGATGTCCTGCAGCGCCGGCCCGGCACCGCGATAGGGCACATGCGTCAGGTTCGTCTTGGTCTGCAGCTTGAACAATTCGCCGGCGAGATGATGCGTCGTGCCGTTGCCGGCCGAGGCGTAGTTCAGCTTGTCGGGGTTGGCCTTGGCGAAGGCGATCAGTTCCGCCACTGTCTTGGCCTCGACCTTCGGGTGGACGACGATGACCTGCGGCGGCTGCGCGATCACCGCGATCGGGATGAAGTCGGTCTGGATGTTGTAGTCGAGCTTCGGATAGAGCGCCGGGGCGATGGCGTGGTGCGCGGCGCCGACGAAGAAGCCGTAGCCGTCGGGCGCCATCTTGGACGCCGCCGAGGCGCCGACGGTGCCGCCGGCCCCGCCGCGATTCTCGATGATGATGCGCTGGCCGAGCTGCTGGTCCAGCTGCGCGGCGAGCGGCCGGGCGAAGGCATCGGTGCCGCCGCCGGCCGGGAAGGGCACGATGAAGGTGATCGGTCGCTGCGGCCAGGCCTGGGCGCTGGCGGTGCCGGCCGCCGCGAGGCCAAGCCCGGCCGCGGCGGCGAGAGTCACGAAAGCACGTGATCGGATCATGAAGACGGTTACCTCCCTGGAGACATGACGACGGCTCTTGGCGGCCGCTGGCCGCCCGCAAGGCGGGACGACGGTTGGATCAACACCGATAAGGCCACCGGGCGGGGGCGCTGACAAGCCCGCCGATGGCCGGGCTATCGGCCTGCGACGCTGCGCTGCTATCCGGGGTTTCGCGGACGGGTGCGCCTGCCGTCCGGATCGGAGCCCGTGCATGAGCCGCCTCGACAGCTTCATCCGCCGCCTCGAGGCGCAGCGCCGCATGCTCGACTGGGCGGCGGCGGCGATCGCCGGGCGCGACGGGCTCGTGCTGGAACTCGGCCTCGGCAATGGCCGCACCTATGATCATCTGCGCGAGCGGCTGCCGGGGCGGGCGATCCATGTCTTCGAGCGTGACGTCAGCCCCAATCCCGACTCGATGCCGCCAGCTGACAGGCTGGTGGAGGGCGACATGGCGCAGACGCTGCCGGCCTTCGTCGCGCGCCATGGCCGCTGCGCCGCGCTGATCCATGTCGATGTGACGACCGGCGTGCCCGAGCGGGACCGCATCCTGTTCGCCTGGCTGCCACAACATGTGGTCGCGCTGGCGGCGCCCGCGGCGCTGGTCGTCAGCGGCTGGGCGATCGAGCATCCGGGGCTCGAAGCGCTCGCATTGCCCGAGGGCGTCCCGGAGGGGCGCTACTTCGCCTACAGGCGGCGCGGCTAGGCCTCGTGGACAAAGCTTGACCTGAGATTAGCGGATTGATTCAAGGCTTCTCTTTGGAGAAAGCCTTGGGCGAGCGGATCGGTTTGACGGACGAGGAATGGGCGTTGATTGGGCCTTTGCTGCCGGCCGAACACGGGCGCAGTTGCAGACCGGCGCAGGACGACCGCCGCTACTTTGAGGGCATGATGTGGTTGGCGCGGACGGGCGCGCAGTGGCGGCCTCTCCCCGACGATGACGGCAAATGGAACAGCGTCTTCCGCCGCTACCGGCGCTGGCTGGAGGTCGGTGTCTTCGACGCCATGCTGGAAAGCCTGGCGGAAATGGTCGAGCGAGACCCCTCCGCCGACATGATCGACTCAACCGTCGTCCGGGCGCATCACTGCGCAGTCGGCATAAAAAGGGGACTCAGCAAACAGAGGCGGTTGGTCGATCGCGTGGCGGCTTCACCACCAAACTCCATGCCCGCTGCGATACCAAAGGCCGCCCGCTCGGCTTCGTCCTGACGGGCGGAGAGACATACGACGTCAAGGGCTTCGCGCCGCTGCTGTGGATGGTCGCCGACAAGATCGAAGCGCTGCTGGCCGACAAGGGCTATGATGCCGACGCCATTCGCGAGGAGTTGGCGAAAGCCGAGATCGAGGCCGGCATACCGGCCAAGCGCAACCGCAAGAACCCTGCGCCGCACGATGCCGAGAAAGACAAGTGGCGCAATCTGATCCAGCGACTGTTCCGCAAGCTCAAGAACTGGCGGCGCGTCACAACACGCTACGACAAGAGCAAGAAATCTTACCTCGGATTCGTCGCCATCGCCGCAGTCAAACTCTGGCTACCCTTTGTCCACGAAGCCTAGCCGGCTGACTCACTGGTCTGTAACCATCAGGAAGGTTCGCGCCAGTTCCTGACGTTGAGCGTCTGCCCAATACCGGACATCGCGACATCGGGTGAACGACATGGGTGAACCTGCCTCCGGCGCGCGCAGACGACATGGCGTTCGCTTATCTCAACCAAGTACCGGCACCGTGTTCAGTCTGGTGAACGCCGCTGGCGACTGCGCTCGCTTGCCATGTGTGCAAGCCGTTGTATTTTCAGCTCTTTCAGTCGAATGAGTCATTGGCACGCTTCTTCCAGTTCCCGAACCCGAAACGGATCGGGCAGGAATGGATCTCGCACTCGTCGTCTTCATCGCTTTCGCCTCGGCGCCGCTCGCAGCTTGGCTCGGCGGCCGCTCGTCGGCGTTCGTCGCCTGCGTGCCTCTTTTGCTGGCCATTTGCTTTCTGAACCTTGTGCCGCTGGTCGGGGCAGAACAGGCCGTTTCGGCCACTCGCGACTGGATTCCGTCGCTGGGCATTACCGCAGCCTTCCGGCTCGATGGGCTCTCGCTCGTCTTCGCGTTGCTGATTACCGGCGTCGGGACGGCCGTTTTCCTTTACGCCTCGCTCTACCTGAAGACCTACCCGCGCCTGCCGCGCTTCTATGCCGTTCTGACACTGTTCATGGCTGCGATGCTCGGCGCCGTTCTAGCGGACGACTTGCTGCTGCTCGTCGTCTTCTGGGAATTGACCAGCCTGACCTCCTTCCTGCTGATCGGTTTCTCGCCGGAGAAGGCGGCCTCGCGCCGTTCGGCGCAGCAGGGGTTGCTCGTTACGGTGGGCGGCGGGCTCGCCATGCTTGCGGGTGCGATCCTGCTCGGCCAGATCACCGGAAGCTATTCCATCTCCGGCCTGATTGCGCGCAAGGCCGAGATTGCCCAGCACCCCTTGGCGCCGACAATCATTTGCCTGCTGGCGGCCGGCGCCTTCGCCAAGTCGGCGCAGGCGCCGCTGCACCCCTGGCTTGCCAACGCCATGGTCGCGCCGACCCCCGTGTCGGCGTTCCTGCATTCCGCTACCATGGTCAAGCTCGGAATCTATCTGCTGGCGCGGCTGAGCCCGGTCTTTGAGGGGCACCAGACCTGGGTGCTGCTGCTAACCGGATTCGGCGGCCTGACCATGCTCGTCGGCGCGGTGCTTGCGCTTCGCGAGACCGATCTCAAGCGCGTACTGGCCTATTCGACGATCATCTCGCTGGGAACGCTGGTGCTGATGATCGGCATCCCGGGCGATCTCTCGGCCATAGCGGTCGTAACCTTCCTGGTTGTCCACGCGCTCTACAAGGCCTGCCTCTTCCTCGTCGCGGGCATCGTCGACCACCAGACCGGCACGCGGGATTCGTCTGCGCTGGGCGGCCTGCGCCATGCGATGCCGCTGACAGCGCTCGTAGCTTGCGCCGGCAGCCTCTCCATGGCCGGCCTGCCGCCCTTCATCGGTTTCGCCGCCAAGGAACTGGTCTACGAAACGGGCCTTGCCGCCTCCGCCTCTTGGCTGGTGGTCTCTGTCGCGCTCGTCGCCAACGCGGTGATGGTGGTGATCGCCTGCATCGTTTCTTGGCGCTGTTTCGCCGGCAGCAGAAGGGCCACGCCGACAGAGCCGCATGACCCCGGCATCGCCATGCTGGCGGGCCCATCAGTACTCGCCTCGCTCGGCCTGGTCTTCGGGCTCGCGCCCTGGCTCGTCAGCGACGCCCTGATCTTGCCGGCTGCTGCCGCGGTCGCGGGACATCCGATCGACTACGAGCTCGCCCTCTGGCACGGATTTACGCCGATGCTGATGCTCAGTCTCCTGACGCTCGCGCTCGGCATCGCGGCTTTCGGGAGCTGGACGCGCATCCGGACGCGTTTGAGCGGCATCGAAAAGATCGCTTTGTGGGGCCCAGATCGCGTCTACGACCAGGCCATGGAAGGCCTGCAGAACGTGGCGCGTTGGCAGACGAGCGCCATCCAGTCCGGTAGCCTTCGCAGCTACACCGGCTACACCGTCGCGGTGGCCGCGTTTGCCGGCTTTGCCACTCTGATCACGCAAGGCGGCTTCGCATTGCCGAGCTTTGCTGGAATTTGGCAGCCCGAACTCGTCATAGCGGTGCTTCTCGTAGCGGCAACCTTCGCCTTGCTTCGGGCGCGCAATTTCGTCGCGGGCATCACCGCGGCCGGTCTCGTCGGCTTCGCAGTTGCGCTGCTGTTTTTGTTCCAGGGAGCGCCGGACCTCGCCTTCACCCAGTTCTCGGTCGAGGCGTTAGCGATCGTGATCCTGCTGGCGATCGTCGGACGCCTGCCATTCCGCGACAGCGACTATCGGCGGCGCGACGAGAAGCTGCGCGACGGCGCGATCGCGCTAGCAGCGGGGCTTACGGCGACGTTAGTCATGCTGTCGGTGCTAGCGCAGCCGTTCGACGCGCGCCTGTCAGACTTCTTCCGGGCGGAGAGCGTGCCACAAGCTCATGGCCGCAACCTCGTCAATGTCATCATCGTCGACTTCCGTGCTCTGGATACGCTCGGTGAGATCGCCGTGCTCGGGCTGGCGGCCATCGCGGCCGCGGCCGTCATCGCCGGTCTGAGGCGCGCCACCTCCGGAGACGCCCAATGAATTCGCTGATCCTGCTCACAAGCAGCCGCATTGTCCTGCCGGTCGCCCTGCTGTTCTCGGTCTATGTGCTGCTGCGTGGCCACAACGAGCCCGGTGGCGGCTTCATCGGCGGGCTGATTGCGGCTGCCGGAATCGCTGTTCACAGCCTGCCACGCGGCCGCGACGCCCTGGTGAGCCTGCTCAGGATCTCGCCGAAGGCCCTGATCGGCATAGGGCTGACACTCGCTTTGCTGTCGGGGCTGCCGGGCCTCGTCCTCGCCGAGCCGTTTCTGCAGCATCAATGGGCATTCCCGGGTGGCCTACCGCTTGGCACGACGCTCGTCTTCGACGTGGGGGTCTATCTGTGCGTCATCGGCGCGGTCCTGACCTTTCTCGCCAATTACTTGGAGGAGTGACCATGGAGCCCGTTTTCGCGCTGGCGTTTGGCGTCCTCGTCGCAGCCTCGGCCTATCTCGTCATGTCGCGAAACGTGCTGCGGATCGTGCTCGGCCTGCTCGTGCTCGGCAATGCGGCCAATCTCTCAATCTTCCTGGCCGGCCGAATGGGGTCGCGCACCCCCCCGTTGGTTCCGGGAGGCGCCGAGGCTCTCGTGGGCGGCGCCAATCCACTGCCGCAGGCGCTGATCCTGACCGCAATCGTGATCTCCTTTGCGTTGATAGCCTTCACGGTGATCCTGTTTGAGAGCGCACATCGCCGCTTCCACACGCTCGACACCGAGGAACTAAGAGACGCGGAACCAAAGGCGCCCACAGGGCTACCGCCATTACCCGCGGAGCGCCCGTCCCCCGCTCATCGCGCCACGGAGCCGGCCCGATGAGCACCCATCTCCTTCTATCGATGCCGATCCTCTGGCCCCTTTTGGGCGTCGCGCTCTGCTGCATCTTGTGGCGGAGGCCGCGCGCTCAGCGAATCGTCAGCCTCGCCGCGAGCGCCGGGCTCCTGCTGTCGTCCGTCGCACTGCTCGCGGCGACTGGGGACGGCACCGTGCTGGCGAAGCAGTTCGGAGGCTGGGCAGCGCCGTTCGGCATCAGTTTCGTTGGTGACATGCTATCCGCCGCCATGGTGGTCATCACCGGGCTGATGGCGGTCGCTGTCGGCATCTATGGTCTGGTCGATGACGCCGACTCGCGCGAGGCCGCACTCTACCATCCGCTTTATCAGGGCCTGCTGCTGGGAGTTACCGGCGCTTTCCTGACCGGCGACATCTTCAACCTCTATGTCTGGTTCGAGGTCATGCTGATCTCGTCGTTCGGCCTGCTGGCGCTCGGCGGCACGCGCGAGCAGCTCGACGCGGGGGTCAAATACGTCACCCTCAACCTCGTCGCGACAACGCTCTTCCTGATCTGCGTAGCCTTCCTCTACGGGCTGACTGGCAGCCTCAATATGGCCGACATCGCGCGACTGTTGCCCAATGTGGAGAACCAAGGGCTGGTCACCACCATCGCGGTGCTATTCCTCGTTGCTTTCGGTTCGAAGGCGGCGGTGTTCCCGCTGTTCTTCTGGCTGCCTGCCTCTTATCACACCGCCTCGGCGCCGATTGTGGCGATCTTCGCCGCGCTGCTGACCAAGGTCGGCGTCTACGCCATCATCCGGAGCTTCACGCTCCTCTTCGATCTCTCGCAGGGCTTCACGGCGCCGATCATCGGCATCATCGCCGTGTTGACGATGGTCAGCGGCGTCCTGGGAGCGGCGGCGCATTTCGACGTGCGAAAGATCCTGTCGTTCCATATCATCAGCCAGATCGGCTACATGCTGCTCGGCATTGCCGTCGCCACTCCGCTCGCGATCGGCGGCGCGATCCTCTACATCATCCACCACATCGTGGTGAAGGCGAACCTGTTCCTACTGGCGGGCGTCATCAACCGCGCCGGCGGCTCCTTCGAGCTTAAGCGGGTCGGGGGGCTTTACAGCACGCTGCCCTGGCTTGGCGTCTTGTTCCTGATACCGGCGCTCTCGCTGGCGGGACTGCCTCCGCTCTCCGGCTTCTGGTCGAAATTCGTGGTGGTGAAGGCGAGCATCGACGCCGGCCATGCTCTGTTGGCGGCGACTGCGCTCGCGGTCGGCGTGCTGACACTCTATTCGATGCTGAAGATCTGGAACGAAGCCTTCTGGAAAGCCGCTCCGGCCGAGAGCACCGCCGCGATGCAGCGCTGGCTCACCGATGCCGGCACGCGCCGCACGATGCTGACGCCCATCGTTCTGCTCGCCACAATCACCCTGACGATCGGTCTGATGGCCGAACCCTTCGTCGCCTTCTCGCTCCGTGCGGGCGAGCAGCTACTCGACAAGAGTTCCTACATCGAGGCGGTGCTCGGGCCTGGCGCGCAGCGCACGGCGGAGGCCCGGCCATGAAGGCTTTCGCGAACGCCGCGCTCGCCTGGGGGCGGCTGGCTGGCCTCTTCCTGAAGGAACTGGCGCTCTCGGTGAAGGAGGTGACGCTCACCGTCCTAGACCCGCAGCGAGCCAGTCGATCAGCCATCCTCGCCGTCCCGCTCGATGTCAAAAGCGACGCCGGCATCACCCTGCTCGCCAACATGATCACGCTGACGCCGGGCACGGTGAGTCTGCACGTCAGCGAGGACCGCGCGACCCTCTACGTCCATGTGATGAACGTATCGGACCTCAGCGTCCGGCAAATCAAGGATGGCTTCGAGCGCAGAGTGAAGGAGGTTCTGCCATGAGCGCCGAATCCATCCACCAGGTCGCGGTCGTGCTTGCGGCGCTGCTCGTGCTGGCTGCGCTGGTCTGCGCCGGGGTGCGCATCGTGCGAGGCCCGGGAGGGCCGGACCGCGTGGTCGCCCTCGACATGCTGAGTCTGCTTGGTGTCGCGGCCACGGGGATCGCCGTCGTGGCGTCGGGGTCCGCCGCCTTTCTCGACATCGCTCTGGGCGTGGCACTGGTCGGCTTTCTGACGACGGTGGCCTTCGCCGGTTTCATCGAACGCGGATCGATCAACGAAGAGGAGCGCTAACGATGCTCTGGCTGTCGTCACTTTTTCTCGTCGTCGGCGCCACAATCTGCCTCATCGCGGCGGCGGGCGTGCTGCGCCTACCCGATTTTTTCATGCGCATGCATGCTGCGACCGAGGCCGGCGTGGCCGGCTGCGGCCTGGTCCTGATCGGCGTCGCCTTCGCCTATCCTTCACTCGACGTCTGGGTAAAGGTCGTGCTGGGCGTCGGCTTCCTGCTGGTGACCACGCCGATCGCAGGCCATTTGCTCGCGCGTGCCGGCTATGTCGGCGGCGTGCCTCTCTGGACCGGCACGAGCGGCGACGAGCTGGCTGGAGCGCTGAAGCGCGGCTCCTTCGACCGACCTTCGGTGAGCCACGTGCCCGCTCCTGGACGGTCGGGAGTCGAGCCAGAGCGGTTTCGCGTCGTCGTCGCGCTGTCGTCGAGCCCACTCGGCGATGAAATCGTGGCACGGGCGATCGATCTGGCGAAGGCTCATAACGGCGAGATCAGGGCCATGGCCATCATCGATACGAAAATGTTGGCCCATGTCGGCCCGGTTCCGCTCGGCGGCAATCACTATGCGTCGCGTCTGCGGACGAAACGCATCGAACAGGCCAGGCACAGGCTCGCCGCGAGCGTCGAACGGTTCGAGGCGGCGGTCACGCAGACCGGCATTCCCTATGACATAAAGCTCGACGAGGGCGATCCCGCGAGGTTCCTGCGCTCACACTTGCCGCCGCGAGGCCTCGTGCTGATCGACGCTCATCATTGGTTCGACCACGGCGCCGGCGATGGCGTCACGGACCCGCTAGCCCATCTCGTCATGCGCGGCATCTTTCCGCTGGCGGCGGTCGGAGCATCGACGAGTTCGATCGAGCGCATCGTCTTTCTGCATGACGGCACACCCCACAGCGACCGGACGCTCGCTTGGTTTCTCGCCACCGATCCGTGGCCGGATGCTCGGCTGGCAATCCGCGCCGCGGAAGGCGTCGACACAGCCGCCGTAACGGATTTTGTACTGCCAGTGTTCGCAGCCGAAAGAAGAGATCCGCCATGCATCGAAAGCCGACAGCAACCGCTCGCCGCCGATGTCATCATACATGGCAATCAGGGGCATCCCGGCTGGATCAACTCGTCGCGGCGTGCAAAGTCCGATGAGCGCGCCTCCCCGATTGTCATCTTCGGCTAAGACGACCTCGGGTCCGCGTTCAACCCACCCGGTTCGGGAGCGAACCCTGAAATTCTCGATCGCCGAGCTGCCGGTCGCGATCCGGCTGCCGCTCGCCGCGGCAGCTATGATTTTTCTCGCGGCCGTAGCCTCGACCCAGGCCGCGCTGTTTGTGATGACGCGTCATAGCGAGCGGCAGACCGAACTGCTGGGGCAAGTCTATCTGGACGGCCTGTCTGCCGCCGTGCTTCCCTATGCACGGACTGGAGACGCTGCGGCGATCGAGGACGCATTGCGCCGGGCTCTTTCGTTCCACGAGGGCATCATCGAGCGGCAGGTCGGCTTCGTCGATTCCCGCGAGACCGTTATCACCCTGGCGCGAGACGAGACCGGCACTCCGCAACCGCTGCCGGGCGCGATCACGGCACAGCCGGCCGGGGTTCTCCGGCGCGACGACGGAAGCGTCTGGTTCTGGCGATCCCTGCAGATCGGCGACCGGTCCTACGGGAAGGTGGCTGCCCATCTCGACGCGTCTGGGTTCCAAGGTGACCGCGAATGGCTGCGCTGGCTCCTGTTTTTTGCTGACCTTGTCTTTTCGGGGCTTTGTGCGATCGCCGGTTTCTTCATGATGCGCCGGATCCAGCAGCCAGTGACGATCATCGCGCAACGCCTCTATCAGGCAGCCTTGGGCACCCCCAAGCCGATCGAGGCTGCCTCTATGCCGGATGAGAACTCGTCGAGGATGATGTTCCACGCCTTCAATGCCATGGTCCACGCCAGTCGCGAGCGGGAGAGCATGCTTGCGCATATGGCAGAACAGCAGCGTAAGGCCGATCTCGGTCAGCTCGCGGCCGTGATCGCGCACGAGGTCCGCAATCCGCTGGCGGGCATGCGCACCGCAATATCGACGCTTCGCCGTTTCGGCGACCAGGCGCCGACGCGCGATGAGACGCTCGGCTTCCTGGATCGTGGGGTCGATGCGCTGGGGCAGGTCGTCGACGCGACGCTCGCGAGCTACCGTCCTCAGGCGGATTGGCGTCCGCTGACGCGCCGGGATTTTGACGATCTTCGCCTGCTGGTCGAGGCGGACAGCCGGGCGCGGAAGGTAACGCTGCTTTTTGATGTGGCCCTGCCGGAGAGCCTTCCCGTTCCGGCGCTGGAGGTCCGGCAGGTGCTGCTGAATCTCCTGCTCAACGCGATGCGAGCGACGCCTCAGGGCGGCCGCGTCGGCCTTTCGGCCCGTATCGGACAGGCCTCGCTGCTGCTCGCTGTATCTGATACCGGCGAAGGCATCCCGCCCTCGCTCGCTCGCGTCTACGAGCAAGGTCCAGATGGCCTCGAGGGTCCCGGTCTTGGGATTGGCATCGTGATCCGTCTCGTTGAACGGCTGAGCGGGCGGATCGGGATCGACGCCTCGCCGCAGACCGGCACAACGGTCACGCTGACGCTGCCGCTGGGATCTGAGGAACGGCAGTCATGATCCGCGGTCCCGTCATCCTCGTCGTCGAGGACGATCAGGTCTTGGGGGGCGCGATCACGCAGCGCCTGAAGCTCGAAGGGTTCGAGCCGATCTGGGCGCAGGACTTGCGCTCGGCGCTCGCGGCGATGCGGCGACGCAGCCCGGCCTTCGTGCTGTGCGACATCCGCCTGCCTGACGGGTCGGGCGAGGAGTTCTATCGCCGGGCACAAAGCTTTCTCGGGCTCACCCCAATCGTCTTCGCGACCGCCTATGGCGAGGTCGAGCAGGCGGTACGTCTCGTGAAGGCTGGTGCCGACGACTATCTGACCAAGCCTTATGATGTCGACGATCTCGTCGGGCGCATTCGCGCGAGGCTGCGTTCATCCGCCGAGAGCCCGCAAGCCGAGGTAACAGAGGTTCCATCGGGCGCAATGGCGGTGCTCGGTAAACAGCTAGAGCGCGCGGCCGGCTCCAGGCTGCCGGTTTTGATGACGGGTGAGACCGGCGTCGGCAAGGAGGTGGCGGCCAGGCGTCTCCACGAGGCCTCGCCATGGTCGGCCGAGCCGTTCGTCGCCGTAAATTGCGGAGCGATCCCCAAGGATCTGCTCGAAAGCCAGTTCTTCGGCCATCGGCGCGGAGCCTTCACCGGAGCCGTGGAGGCGCATGTCGGACATTTCGAGGAGGTCGGAGCTGGCACTCTCTTTCTTGACGAGATCGGCGAGCTCGACCTGCGGCTGCAGGCCGCGCTGCTGCGAGTACTTCAGGACGGACGGTTCCGTCCTGTCGGCGCGACGCGGGATGGCGAGTTTCGGGGACGGATCGTCGCTGCCACGAATGCCGACCTCAATCGGATGCGCCGGGACGGGCGATTCCGCGACGACTTATTCTTCCGCCTCTCGGTGCTGACCTTCGCGATCCCGCCGCTGCGCGAACGAGTCAATGAGATCCTGCCGCTCGCCCGGCGTTTTCTCGACGAATCGAAGCAGCAAGGCGCGGAGGCGAAGCAATTCGCCGAGGAGGCGCGCCTCGCCTTGGTGAACCATGACTGGCCGGGCAATGTGCGCGAACTGCGGAACCGGATTGCCCGCGCGGGCGTCATGGTTGATGGACCCCTGATCGGCCCCGCCGACCTCTTTCCCGAACAACGGCTCGCTGATCTGCCGAAAACCGACCTCTCGCGCGCGCGAGCTGCCGCAGACGCCGCCGTCATCGAGAAGGCCCTCGTGCAGACGGGCGGGAATGTTGGAGAGGCCGCCAAGCTACTTGGCGTATCTCGGACGACGCTCTGGAAGCGGCGCTCCTCGGCGGTCGCTGACAGATAGCGCGCCTTCCGGACGTCGCGGTTTTGCCATGAAGCGGACGTTCGAGCGAAGTGCGAGGCCAGCAGGCTTCAAACAGTGGCGGATGTCGACGATTTCCGGTCCACAGTGGCGCGAATGGCGCGGTGGAAGTCGCAACGCTGATGGCGGCGGCGAGCCATGGTCTGTGATCGCTTCGCTTGTCGAAACCTGCAAGCTCATCGGCGTCGACCCGCAAAGCCAGATCGACCTGCTGCCGTGCGCACAGGCACCGCAGCAGCTCAAGGCCCTGGCCTGCTCCACCACTGACGGACGGTCCTGCGTCAAGACAACATGCAGTCGGCCGATGGGGTCGTCGGTCCGCCTCACGGGATCCTCGATGACGCTTATCTGCCTTGGCCCAGCACCAGGACCACCTTTCCGCCGCCAAGCGCCTTGAGATCTGGAACAGCACAGGGCGAGAGCGCCTGTCACCGTGACGTTTCTCAACCAACGGGCGACGTCAATGCCGGAAAGGGCTCAGGCGCGTGACCTCCTCGCGCGAGGGAAATGACGTGGACGTACCCTTCCTCGTGACGGTGAACGAGGCCAGCGTGATAGCTCTCTCCAAGGCCTGAGGCAGCGGCTGCTTGTTGGCAAGACTGGCGGCCAGGCTGCCAACGAACATGTCTCCAGCCCCCGCAGTATCGACAGCGACGACGTGCGGTGCAGGCAGGTCGATTGCGACATCGCGGCTGCGCCAGCTCGCGCCCGTCGAGCCTCGCGTCACAACGACGTGCTCGGCACCGAGTTCAAGCAAGGCCGCGACGGCTGGCTCGGCGTCAAGGCCCGTCATCTGGCTGCTTTCAACGGTGTTGGCGACGAGAACATCGACCAGAGGAACGACATCCCGCATCCAGCCCTGCATAGGCGCCGTGTTGAGCAGAACCCGTGCGCCAGCCCGCTGGGCCATGCCAATGGCGGCCCTGGTGGCATCAAGCGTGAGGTTGCCCTGGAGCACCAACCAATCCTCTGAGTGCAGAGTCGCGAGCTCGCGCTCCGCGTCCGCTGCGGTCACCGAGTGTGCGCAGAAGTTCGAACTTGAGATCATGTTCTCGCCCGTGCCGTCGAGCCAGATCGACGACATGTCGGTGGCGAGGCTGCGAAAGAGCCAGCGCGTGGACAGGCCCTGTTCTGTCGCCAACGCCGCCTGTATCAGGGTTGCTGCGTTGTCATGTCCGATCGCGGCGGCGAAATGAACGGGATGACCGAACCGCGCGGCGGCCAGCGCCTGGTTGAGGCCCTTGCCGCCCGCGCAGGTGAGGACTTCGCGCGCCAGCACCGTTTCTCCAGCGCTCGGGAACGCCTCCAGCGTCAGGATGATGTCAAGCGAAGCGTTGCCGAAGACGACGACGCGGCTCATGCCCGTGCTTGCTCGACGACGGCCATGAAGGCCCGAAGGCGGACAGGGTCAACGGCGTTCCACCAGCTCCCGCCATGTTTGAGCGCGCTGGCGACGATCACCGCGTTGGCGTGGTCCAAGATGGCGGTGACGTTGTCTGGAGTCACGCCGCTGCCGACCAAAACCGGAAGCGACGTCGCGCCACGGACCGTGGCGAGATCCTGGAGATTGGCACCATCGCCCGTGCGCTGGCCTGTTACGATCACCGCGTCGGCATCGAAGAACTCGGAGTCGCGCGTCAGCTCTTGCAAGCTGCGGTCGGCGACGATCGCATGGGCCCCGTGCTTGACGTGGACGTCGGAGAAGATCGCGATGTCGCTGCCTCTGAGCCACGATCGATAACGCGCGGCTGCACCCGCTTTGCCCTCCATGAAACCCTCATTGGCGACATAGGCGTTGGCCCACTGATTGACGCGGACAAAGCCGGCGCCGGCAGCCTTGGCGACAGCGATCCCGGAGATTGCACCATTGGCAAGCACATTGATCCCGATCGGCAGGCCGCTCGCACGCCGGACGCGGTCGGCCATCACGGCCATACAGGCGGCCGTTTCGGGGCCGAGTTCGTCGGGCTTGGCGAACGGAATGTCGCCGTGGTTCTCGACGATCAGTCCATCGACCCCGCCATCGCGGTAGCGCTCGGCCTCATCGCAGGCGAAGGCATAGATGTCCTCGACATTGGCGCCATCATAATGGGGGGACCCAGGCAGCGGCAGCGAATGGATGACACCGATCACGGCCTTGTCGCGACCGAAGAGACGCTGCACGGCTGACGTTTTTGCGCGAAAGATCGACGTGTTCACGAGATCGGTTCCGGTCCGTTTGTGAGGGCCGCGAATGCCGCTGTCGGCATTCCGGCGAGATGGGAGAGAGCCGCTGCACCAGGGAGAACCTCCTGGGCGCCATAGCGGGTGGTTTGCAGGCTGCCGGCGGCGCAGGCGAGGCGCAAAGCCATATCGGTCGGGGCGTCGTTGAGCACGGCCGCGAGGAGCGCACCGACGAAGGCGTCGCCCGCCCCGGTGAGATCGACAACCTCCACAGCAGGCGCGGCTGCGTAGCTCAAGGCGCCGTCCCCTGCGACAGCGACAGCGCCTCTTTCGCCCAGCGTCACCACGACGAGGCGCGGCCAAACCGGTGTGCGGCAAGCGAGGGCGGCAAGGGCCTCGATACCGGCTTCGACGGTGGCCGCCGCGGGCTCGATCTGGGTCAGGGATTCGCGATGCAGAACCATGATGTCGAAGGCGCCAAACGCTGTCGCATGATGCGCGGCCAGCCAATCGGGCGGCATGCCAGTCGCCTGCATCGACACGACGAAGCCGGCCTTGCGGGCGGCGGCCACAGCCGCCATCCGGCTTGGCACCTGATAGCCCTCGAAATGGAGGCACCAGGTCAGTGGCTTGGCGTCGGTCGTGGCGAGGAAATGCTCGACATCGACCTCGGCCAGCAGCGAAGGCTCGTTGACGATGGTGCGCCGGCCATCCGCCTCGACCAAGACCAGCGCCCGGTTCACGCGGCCACTGCGCCGCTCGGGGGGCGTGATGACGTCCACGCGGCGCCCCCAGAGCTCGGCGGTGGCCCAGTCGCTGTCCTGATCGACGCCGATGGCGGTGAGGATCGAGGCCGATATGGGAAAGGGCGGACCGATGCCGGCGGCAACGGCGGCGACATTCGCGGCAGGCCCGCCGATCGTCTTGCCAATGGCGCGCGACAGCCGCCGTTCCTCGCGGCGGGGCAGGCGGTCCAGCTGGGCCGTAAAGTCGACCGACACGTAGCCGACGGTCGTCAGGCGCGGGACATGGGCCGGAGCATGGCGCTCACCATCGGCCAGCCGCTTTCGCGCGGTCAACGAGCGGGCCGCTTCAGCAGGCTGGAACGCGAGGTCGCGGATCGCGCCCTCGACCCGCGCGCGCGTTTGCGGCGAAACCCGGATTTTGCCGCTCAGCACATGCGACACCGTCCCCTTCGAGACGCCCGCATGTCGCGCAACGTCATCGATGGTTGGTTCTCCCGAGCGGCGGATCTCAGGCCTGTCTACCACCCGAACATGTCCCTCCCTCACCAGATCGTCAGCGTTCGACGTCTTCTTGGAACGAGACATGCGCTGCGACGACGCGCCAGCCTTCCGGCATACGGGCCCAGGTCTGGCTCTGTCGTCCGATCCGAGGATCGCCGGGATAGCGGAACTCGGTACTGACGGCCGCCGCATCGCGACCGATCGCGATGATGCGCGTATTGGACAGCACGCGCTGCGGGACGGAGGTGCGGGTACGCCGATAGGCCGCGATGGCCGCATGGCCATAGAGGTTTTCGGCAATGCCGAAACGGACTGCGCGGTCATCGCTCCAGAAGAAGCCGTCCAGTGCCGCCGGATCGTAGCCCATCAGCGCCTGCTCATAGCCGGCGAAGGCGTCCGCCACCTCCGCCACAACCGCCTCCTGGTCGATCGTCATCGCAGGCGTCTTCTCGCTCATTACGGCGTCACCCCTTGCGGACGACCCAGTCGAGCAGTTGCATCCACAGCGGCCTGAAGCCCTGCCAGGCCAGAAACTCGTTCGGCAGCCAGTGCGGGCCGATGTCGGTCGTCCAGGCGGCGGTGCGGCCGCGGCCGGCCTCGCCGATGGCCAGCAGCGGGTGCCCGCCCTCTTCGGGCGGCAAGGTCAGAAGGGCCTTGGCGCCGGGCTTCAACACGGTCTCGTTGACGCCGAGCAGATAGGGCAGTTCCGTCGGCAGGCCGGCGAGGACGTCATGATCCGCTGCGCCTTGGGCAACGACGGGATGAATGCCCTCGGGCAGCTCAAGGCGGTCATCATAGGGATGGATCGAGACGGGCAGCACGGCTTCGACGGCCGTGTTCCGGTATCGGGCCGCGCCGTTAATCCCCTGGAAGCTGTAATAGCCGCCGACCATGATGAGACCGCCGCCGCGCTCGACATAGTCGCGCAGCAGCTTCAGGCGGTTGGGCGCACGCTGCGAATGGATCCAGACCTGCGGTGGCAGGAGGAGCGTGTTGGCTCCGATATCGCTGAGAATGATCGCATCATAGGCGTCGAGCGCGGCTGGAGTCGATGGAAACCCCTCCGCCGCCTCATGGCAGAGCATGTAGTCGAAGACATAGTCTCCTCCCGACAATGCGGCGATGAAAGCGTCGGCCCCGCGGTGATGCGTGACCGATGGAAACTGGTCCCAGCCCTTGATGTGGGTTGCGGTCGAGGTCCAGCTCTCGCCGGCCAGGAGAATGCGCTTGGCCATGGTGTCGTGATCTCGTCGATAAAGAGGGAGGTCGGCGCGCGTATCACGCGCGCCGACGGGGATCAGCTCAGCCGAGCTTCGCGAACTGCAGGCGGAAGGCGCCGTCCGGATACTGCAGCCATTCGAGAGCCTTCGTCGAAGCCTGAAGCGTCGCGGGGAACGTCAGGAACAGCATGGGAGCATCGGCCGCGATCTGCGCCTCAGCCTCGCGGTAGAGCTTCGCGCGATCGGCCTGAACCGGGGCGCTGCGGGCCTTCTCCAGAAGGTCGGTGACCTTGTCGCTCTGGTAGCCCATGAAGTTGTTGGGGCCTGTCTTGGTGAAATAGTTAAACAGGTTGCCGTCAGGGTCGGTCCGGCCCGACCACGGGGACATGCAGAGATCGAAGTCCTTCTGCCTGAGCACCGTGATCAGGCTCGTGGCGTCGATCTGCTTGATTTCTACCTTGAACCCGGCCGCGTTGGCCTGTGCCTGCAGGACCTCTGCCGTGCGGACTTGGACGGGCGAGTTCGTGACGGTGATGGTCACCGGCACCGGAGCCGTGACGCCTGCCTCGGCGAGCAGCTTCTTCGCGCCATCCACGCTCGGCTTGTAGGGCGCGAAGGCGGCATCGTGGGCCCAAGCCATGGACGGTGGGATGCCGCCGGACGCGATGGCGCCTGTGCCGAAGTAGACAGCGCGCAGGATCGCCTGCTTGTCGATCGCCGTCGTAAACGCCTGGCGGATCTTGATGTTGTCGAAGGGCGCCCGCGTCGTGTTGAAGGAGAAGGCGTTGAAACCGAGGCCCGGCGCCTGCTTGAGCGTCACGCTGGCTTCGCGCGCGAGCTGACTCACAGACTGGGCCGGCACGGCGTCGACGAGCTGAACGGTGCCCGAGCGCAGGTTGGCGAGCCGGACGGTCTCATCGGCGATCGGCCGGAACACGACACGCTCGATAGGCGCCGGACCGCGCCAATAGCCTGGGAACGCCTCGAGCACGAGCTCGGCGTTCTTCGTCCAGCTGACGAGCTTGTAGGGCCCGGCCCCGACCGCCTTGGTCGCGAAGTCGGCGCCCAGCGCCTTGACGGCCGTTGGCGAGACCAGCATCCCCGCGCGGTTCGACAGAACCTGCAGCAGCGGCGCGTAGGGCGCCTTGAGCTTGATGGTGAACGTCAACGGGCCAGTGACCGTGACGGTATCGACCGGGGCCAATTCGCTGCGGCGAGGAGAGCCGAGCGCCGGGTCGAGGACACGGTCGAAATTCGCTTTGGCCGCAGCCGCGTCGATCGGCGTGCCGTCATGGAAAGTCAGATTGGGCTTGAGCGCAAAATTGTAGGTCAGCGGGTCCGGCGTCTCGACACTGGCGAGACCGGGCTCGATCGTCAGGTCCGGCCTGACATGGACCAAAGGCTCGAACAGGTTGTACTGCACCGAGATCTCAAAGAACGACCCCATCATGGCCGGATCCAGCGTCACCGGGTCCGAGACGATACCGACCGTCAGGGTCTTTGCGGCCTGCGCCCAGGCTGGGAGGGCAGAAGCGGCGATGGGGGCCGAAGCCAGAAGGGCCAGCAGGCGGCGCCGGGTCGTCATCGACATCGTGTTCTCCTCTTGCATGGTGGGGGGTCAGTCGCGGGGATCGAAACGGTCGCGCAGGCCGTCGCCGAGCAGATTGCAGCCGAGCACGGTGAGGAAGATGGCTCCGCCCGGAAACCAGGCCAGCCAAGGCGCCAGCTCCATGAAGCCGATGGCGTTGCGCAGCATGTTGCCCCAGGTCGGCGTCGGCGGCTGAACGCCAAGACCGAGGAACGAGAGGTAGGACTCTGTGATGATCGCGGACGCGAACAGCAACGAGCCTTGCACGATGACGGGAGCGAGAATATTCGGCAGCACCGTGCGAAGCAGGATCCGACTGTGGCTGCTGCCCAGCGACCGTGCGGCCTCGACATAGTCGAGCCGGGCCACCACGAGGGTCTGCGCACGGGCCAGCCTGGCGAAGATCGGCAGATTCACGACCGCGATGGCCAGCACAGCATTGGTCAGGCTCGGTCCGAGCACTGCCGTGATCGCGAGAGCCAGCAGAATGCTCGGAAAGGCGAAGATGACGTCCATCACGCGCATGATCAGCGTGTCGGGGAGCCCCCCCGCATAGCCCGCGATCAAGCCGAGCACCGTGCCGATCGCCGCGGCCGCCACGACGCTGAGCACGCCGACGAACAGCGACGCGCGCGCGCCGTAGATGATGCGCGAGAGAACGTCCCGCCCGAGGTCATCGGTGCCCAACCAGTGGGCCGAGCCGGGTGGCGACAGCGTGTTGATGAAGTCCGGCGCTTCGGGATCGAAGGGGGCAAGCCAGCCTGCGAAGACAGCGGCCACGACAGCGAGCAGAACCAAACCCAGCCCCGCTGCCGAGCGCGGGTCGCGAAGCAAGCCTCGCACGACGCGGGCGAAGCCCATCGGCGGCAGAGGCGACAGGGCTTCGACCGGAGCGCTCATGCGAGCCGGATCCGGGGATCGAGGAGGGTGTAGAGCAGATCCGTGAGCAGGTTGATCGTGACGAACAGCGTCGCGGTGAGCAGCACGGCGCCCTGAACCACCGGGTAGTCTCGCGCGAAGATGGCATCCACGGTCAGTTTGCCGATCCCGGGCCAGGAAAACACCGTCTCGGTAATGACGACGCCGCCTAGGAGTTGGCCCAGCTGGATGCCGAGCAGCGTGACGATCGGGATGCGAGCGTTGGCCAGCGCGTGCCCCCACACCACCGCGCGTGGGCCGAGCCCCTTGGCTCGGGCCGTCCGCACGAAATCCGAGCGCAGGATCTCCAGCATCGTCGCCCGCGTCATGCGCATCGTGGCCGCGGCGAGAGCAGCGCCCAGCGTCAGTGCCGGCAGGGTCAGATGTCGCAAGTGAGCGAGCGGGTCGACGAGGGGTGAGACGTACCCTGAGGCTGGGAAGATCGGATAGGCGATGGACAGCGACAGGATCAGAAGAATGCCGAGCCAGAAGCTCGGCATCGATAAGCCGAACAGCGCGATGAGCGAGGCGCCGTAATCGGCGGCGCTGTTGCGCCTGGTCGCGGCGACGATGCCGGCGGGGATCGCGATCAACAGCGAGATGATCAACGCCGCGGTCGCCAGGAGCGCCGTCGGGCCAAGCGCTCCCAGGAGGAGCGGCAGGACCTCGCGCCCGCCCTGGACCGACCGGCCGAAATCTCCCGTGATGACGCGTGATATCCAGTGGAGGTATTGCAGGGGCAGCGGGTCGTCGAGCGCCAGGCGCAGCCGCATGGCCGAAATCGCCGCCTGGTCGGCCTCAAGGCCGAGCATGGCGATGACAGGGTCGCCCGGGACCAGCCTCATCAGCAGAAAGGTCACGACCGAAACCCCGAACAGGATCGGGAGCAGGCTCAGGAGGCGTGAAGCGACATATCGAGCCATGAAACCTAATTTGAACCGGTTCAAAGCCGAATGAACAATGTTGCCCCCGATGCGTCAACGTCACCGCGGTCGCGTCAGGGGGGGCGTGCAACCAGAAGAGCGTAGTCGCACCAGTCTGCTGTCGCGATCAGACGGCCAGCGCCACCCCATCCTTGCGGTGATCGGTGGCCCCGAACATCACGCCGCGCTCGTGATCGACATAGATCGCCTGGCAGCCCCCCAGGGGTTCGTCGACGATCATGGTCCGATGGCCGCGGGAGATCAGGATATCGATGGCTTCCTGCGAGACGGTCGGCTCCAACTGAAGCGTCCCGTCGAAGGCAAAGCTGCGTGGCAGATCGGACGCAGCCTGGATGTCGAGCCCCCGATCCACCACGGCCGAGAGGATATGGGCATGTCCTGTCGCCTGGTACTGGCCGCCCATGACGCCCACGGCCAGGGTTGGTTTGCCCGCCTTGAGGGCAAGGCCTGGGATAATCGTATGGAAGGGGCGCTTGCGGGGGGCAATCGCGTTTGGATGGCCTTCGATCAGGCGAAAGCCGGCGCCACGGTTCTGCAACAGCACGCCGCTGTCGGGGGCATAAATGCCGCTGCCGAACGCGAAGAACAGCGAATTGATGAATGAGACGAGATTCCCGTCGCGGTCGGCGACGCAGATATAAGCGGTGTCACGATGCACGGGCATGTCGAAGGTTGAGGCCTCCGAAGCGCGTCGTGGATCGATCAGGCCGGACAAGTGCGCGACGGTGGTGTCCGACAGAAGCGCGTCGACATCGACCGGGCGGCTGTCAGGATCGCAGATCAGGGCATCGCGCTGCCGATAGGCGGCCTTGGTCGCCTCCGCCAGCAGATGGATGCGGTCCGCCTCCGAGAGCGTATCCGACGAGAGATCGTGGCGCGCCAGCAGCCTCAGGATCAGCAAAGCGGCGACGCCCTGGCCCGCCGGCGGGCATTCGAGCATGTGATGGTCGCGATAATCGGCGCCCACCGGCGCACGATATGTCGCCTCGTAGCCGGCCAGGTCGTCCAGTGTCATCAAGCCACCGCGCGATTGCAGAGCCCGCACGATGCTGTCTGCGACGGTGCCCCGGTAGAACGCGTCGGCGCCACGCGAGGCGATCGCGCGCAGTGTCGTGGCCAGGGCCGGATGAACAAGGCGCGCGCCGATGGCGGGCGGCTTTCCGCCCGGCAGGTAGACCGCGGATCCATCGCCGTGGCGTGAAAGACGGTCGCCGTACCGGGCCCAGTCGAGTCCCGCACGCGGGGTCACGACAAATCCGTCTTCAGCGGCTCGGATGGCGGGCTCCAGCACCCGATCGAGCGGCAGCCGGCCGTGATCGCCATGAAGCCGGCACCAGGCCGAGATCGCGCCCGGCACCGTGACGGCATGGACGGAGTCATCCGCGATCGCGCTCATCCCACGTTCGAGGAACCAGCCGAGTTCGGCTGCCGCGGGAGCGCGCCCGGACCCATCGATCGCCACAGGTGTCCCGCTGGCGGGCGCATAAAGAGCGAAGCAGTCGCCGCCGATGCCTGTCATGTGGGGATCGACCACGCTTTGGAGCGCTATTGCCGCGATGGCTGCATCGACCGCGTTGCCACCGGTGCGCAAAACATCGATTGCCGTCAGCGTTGCGAGCGGATGGGACGTCGCCGCTATGCCGCGGTCGCCCACCGCGAGCGAGCGTCCCTGGCGCATGAAGTCGCGTTCACCCCAACTCGCTGTAAGCATGACAAGGCCGTCCTTTCGTGGCGGTTTCTATCAAGGCCACCACTCAAGGGCATCCCCATGTTGAGCAGGGCAGTGTTGTGCCGACGCCGGGCCGAATGGGCGGCTATGTCCCCCGGAGCGAAACGCCATTTCCTGACGCTGGGCTGATGCCCGCTGGCGGACCTTCATCGCAGGCGTCGCCATCCTGGCATCGGGTTGTTAGCCCCAACGCGCGAAGGACGAGGGGCAGGGACGTCTCGATGGCGACGGCCTAGGCATTCGCGACGACGATCCGTCCGATCACCTTCGACAGGGCTGCCAGCGCGGGCGACGCTTCCGCCTTGCGGTCGGTGACCAGCGTCGACACCTCGGCTGTCTCGCAGAAGCGGACGCGACTGGTGACACCGACCTTCGAATGATCGGCAATCAGCACGACAGAGGCTGAATTTCGGACCATGGCCCGGGCGATTTCGGCCGTATGTTCGAAGAAGTTGGTCGCCGCCCCTTCGATGTCGATGCCGAAGGGGGATAGCAGAGCCATGTCCGCCTTGAAGCGGTGGATGTCGTTGATGGTCGACGCGCCGCCGGTCTCGGGAGGTTCATGCACGATCTCGCCGCCGAGCAGGAAGACTCGGGTTCCCGTCGTCTTCTGGGTCGAGGCCATGATCGTGGCCACCTGAAGCGAGTTGGTCAGGATGTTCAGCCCGGAGATCAGCTTGAGTTCCTCGGCGAGGGCCGCCGTCGTCGTTCCGCCATCGAGGAACAGCGTCTGCCCGCTCCGCACCAGCCGTGCGGCTGCGTGCGCGATCGCCCGCTTTTCCTTCAGCCGAACCGTCGAACGGGCCTCGTAAGACGGGTCCTGCTGCTCGGGCAGCCTCACCGCTCCGCCATGGACCCGCCGCAGGCTGCCTTGCCGTTCCATCGCGAGCAGGTCACGGCGGATGGTCTCGGTGGAAACGCCGAACTCCTGAACGAGCCGATCGACCGAGACGCTGTCGAAGGTCTGGAGCAGCGTGCGAATGCGCTGCTTTCGCTCTTCCTGCCACATGCACTTGCCTTTCCGGCGGCCGCCATCACGGCATGATTCAACTCAAACGCTATAAAACCCACATTGCCACAATTTCCCACAAATGCTAGATCGTCCCCGGGGTCAGGGAGGGGAGCTGATGCGCGCCGGGAACGATGTGTCGGGATGGCTCGACATGGCCGACCGGCTGGCTGCGGAAAGCGGCGCCATCCTGAGGGAGGCGGCAGCGTCGCGGCCCGAGGTCGAGGTCAAGCCGGACCGGAGTTTCGTGACAGCGCTCGATGCCCGGATCGAGCATCGCCTGCGCGAGCTGCTGGCCGACGCGTATCCCGGGCATGGCGTTCTCGGGGAAGAGCAGGGCGGCCAGGATCTCGATGCCGAGCATGTCTGGGTGCTCGACCCGATCGACGGTACGGCCGCCTTCATCGCCGGCATGCCGGTCTACGGCACGCTGATTGCCCTGATGCAGGCGGGCGAGCCGATCATCGGCATCATCGACCATCCGATCACTGGCGAGCGCTGGCTGGGCGTGAAGGGGAGGGCGACCCTCTACAACGGCGCGCCCTGCCGCACCCGGTCCTGCGACAGGCTGGCCGACGCCATCATGTCGGCGAGCAATCCCGACTTCTTCGACGACGAGGAGCGGCCCGCGCTCGACGCGCTGCGCGACGCCACGGCCTGGCGCATCTGGGGCGGGGCCTGCATGAGCTATGGGCGGATCGCGTCGGGCCGCATCGACGTGGCGCTGGATACCCGGCTCAAGCTCTGGGACATCGCCCCCTTCCGCCCGATCATCGAAGGCGCCGGGGGCGTCATCACCGATTGGGAGGGGGCCCCGATCACGCAGGCGACCGGCCCGCGCATTCTGGTAGCCGGGGACCCGGCCCGGCACCGCGAAGCGCTCATCGCCGTCGAGCGGGCCATGACGGGCCGGCCGGCGACATAGCGCGCAACGATCCAGCGGAGCGACAATCTCGAGGGGATGGCATGGGAATCGCAATCGAGGATCTGGCCGTCGCCTATGGCGGGACCCGCGTCATCGACGGGCTCGCGCTGACGATCGAGCCCGGCTCGTTCTTTACGCTGCTGGGGCCGAGCGGGTGCGGCAAGACGACTCTGCTGCGGACGATCGCCGGGTTCGTGCCGGCCGAGCGCGGACGCCTGCGTTTCGGCGGTCAGGAGGTGACGCATCTGCCGCCGCACCGGCGCGACATCGGCATGGTCTTCCAGGACTATGCGCTGTTTCCCGACAAGACCGTCTTCGACAACGTCGCCTACGGCCTGCGCGCCCGCAAGCAAGCCGACAATCTGGTCAGGGCCAGGGTCGGAGCGGCGCTGGAACGGGTCGGTCTCGGCCATCTCGGGGAGCGCCATCCGGCCGCGCTCTCGGGCGGACAGCGGCAGCGCGTGGCGCTTGCGCGCGCGCTGGTCATCCAGCCGCGGGTGCTGCTGATGGACGAGCCACTCTCCAACCTCGATGCCAAGCTGCGCCTCCAGGTCCGTGAAACCATCGTCGAACTCCAGCGCGAAGCGAAGATCACCACAGTCTTCGTCACCCATGATCGCGAGGAGGCGCTGGCGATGTCGGACCGGATCGGCGTGATGAACAAGGGCCGGCTGGAACAGGTCGGGACACCCGCCACGATCTATCGCGAGCCGGCAACCGGCTACGTCGCCGACTTCGTCGGCGGCGCCAATCTGGTCGAGGTCGAGACCGGGAGGCGGCAGGCAGGGGAGGTCGGTCCGGTGGCTTTTGACGGGATGAGCCTGGCTGCGCGCGCACCCGCGGCGCTGCCGGCCGGCCGCGCCATCCTCGTCGCGCGGCCGGAAGACATCGTCATGGTCGGAGGGGAGGCGCTGGACGCCCTCCCGGCGACCATCGCCCATCGCCAGTATCTCGGCGGCAAGACGAGCTACAAGGTGGCGTTCGCCGGTGGCCGGGTGCTGGCGGTCGATCTGCAGAACGGCGCGCATGACCGCTTCGAACCCGGCGCCCGCGTGGGGCTCGTCCTCGACCCGGGCAAGACCCTGGTGCTGGCGTCATGAGCGCGCAGCTGCGCTCGGTCTGGTTCTGGCTGTCCGCGCTGGCGCTGGCGATCCTCGCGGTCTTCCTGCTCTATCCGCTACTGAACGTGCTCACCGGCAGCTTCGGTGGCAGCAGCGGCCGCTCGGGCTGGGCGATGCTGGCAGCCGATCCGAAATACGCCACCGCCATCGTCAACACCATCGCGCTCGGCCTGGCCGTGACCCTGACCACGACGCTGATCGGCGTGCCGCTGGCCTATTTCACGGCGCGGTTCTCGTTCCCCGGCAAGGGCATCGTCGCCGTGCTGCCGCTGGTCACGCTCGTGATCCCGGAGGTCATCGCCGCCCAGACCTGGCTGATGATGCTCGGCAACAACGGCTTCATCACCCGCTGGCTCGGCGCGAGGGGCATCGACATCCCGAGCTTCTACGGTTGGCCCGGCCTGATCACGGTGATGACCTTCACCTACTACACCTATGTCTACATCGGCACGCTGGCCGCAATCCGCGGCTTCGACGTGCAGCTCGAGGAGGCCGCGCAGAGTCTGGGCACCTCGCCCGCACGTTCGCGGCTCAACGTCATGCTGCCCGTGGTGCTGCCGTCGGTGCTGGCGAGTGCGCTTCTGGTATTCACCCTCGTCGTCGGGAATTTCGCGACAGCGACGATCCTCGGCAGCCGGGTCCCGCTGTTGTCGGTGCTGACCTATCAGGCGGCCGTCGCCGAGGGCGGCTCCGATCCGGTGATGCAGTCGACGCTGGCCAGCGTGTCGATCGCGCTCGTCATGATCGTGCTCTTCGTCCAGCGCTGGATCGTCTCGCGCGGGCGTCACGAGGTCACCCAGGGCCGCGGCGCGCGGGCGCAATCGCTGCGCGGCCTGCCCGGGCTCGTCACGGGGCTGCTGGCCGGTTTGCTCGTCATCGTCTCGCTGCTGCCGCTCGGCTCGATCGTGATCGGCGCCTTCACGGTGTCGCGCGGCCCGGTGATGCGCTGGGGTGAGTGGACGACCGTCCATGTCGAGCGGCTCTTCCGCATCGCGCCCGATCCCGTGCTGAACACGCTGACCTATGCGGCGGTGGCAACCCTCATCGGCATCACCTTCAGCGCCATCGTCAGCTACCTGATCGTCAAGAAACGCACGATCCTGACCCCGGCGCTCGACTACCTGACGGCGCTTCCTCTCGCCCTGTCGGGGACCATCATCGGCATCGGCCTTCTGATGTCGTTCAACACCGGCTTCCTGCCCCTGACGGGGACGGCGAGCATCATCGTGCTGGCCTACATCGTCCGCCGGCTGCCGTTCGGGATCCGCAACGCGTCCTCGACGCTCTACAACATTCCCAACTCGATCGAGGAGGCGTCGATCAGCCTCGGTGTGCCGCCGGTGGCGACCTTCTTCAAGGTGGTGCTGCCACTGATGCTGCCGGCCATCGCGGCCGCCGCCGTGCTGACCTGGACGACCACCGTCGCCGAGCTCTCGGCCTCGATCATCGTCTATTCCGGCGGCCGCGAGACCATGCCGATCCAGATCTTCAAGCTGATCGATTCCAATCTGATGGCCTCGGCCTCGGCCTACGGGTTGGTCCTCGTCGCGGTGATCCTGATCCCGATCCTCGTCGCCACCCGCATCTTCAGGGTCGACCTGTTCTCGTCCAAGAGCTGAGCCGACGCGTCACGAAACAACCGGCGCGGGGACAGTGACCCGCGACCATCAGGAGGGAACTACCATGAAGGGATCGACCATGACCAAGACCATCGACCGCCGCACACTGCTCGCCGGGCTTGCGGGCCTGTCCGCCATACCCGCCTTCGGCCCGGCCATGGCGCAGGCCGCTGCGGGCAATGTGGTGCTCTACACCTCCAACAACGCCCAGTCGGTCGACGCCATCCTCGGCGTCGCCAAGGACAAGCTGCCCAATGTGAAGATCAGCACGATCACCGGCGGCTCGGGCCAGCTGCTGCGCCGGCTGGAGGCAGAGGCCGGCAAGCCGCAGGGCGACCTGTTCTGGAGTTCCAGCGCCAACACGCTCGGCGCCTTCACGCAGCTGTTCGAGCCCTATGCCTCGCCGGAGGCCGCGAGCATCCCGGCCGCCCTGCGCCATCCGCAGAGCCTGTGGACGGCGTCGAACGTCCATCTCGTCGTGGCGATGATCAACAAGAACCAACTCGGCGGGACGCCTGCGCCCAAGAGCTGGAAGGACCTGCTCGCCCCGGCCTTCAAGGGCAAGATCATCATCGCAGACCCGGCCAACAGTTCGACCGCCTATACGATCCTCTGGGGCATCGACAAGCTGCTCGGGCCCGACGCGCTCAAGACCCTGGCCGGCAACCTGACGGTATCGAGCGCGGCCTCGACCGTCCTGCGCAGTGTCGCTCAGGGCGAATATGCCGTCGGGCTGACCTTCGAATCCAATGCCTATGCCTATGTCGCCGGTGGGCAGCGCGAAATCTCGCTGCTCTATCCTGCGGAGGGGACGTTCTCGACGCCGGAGTTCCAGGTGCTGGTGAAGGGCGCGCCTGCCGGCGCCACAGCGAAAGCGGCCTATGATCTGCTGCTCTCGAAGGAGGTGCAGATCGCCCTGCTCGAGGCCGCCTTCCGGCGTCCGAGCCGGTCTGACATCGATGTCGCCAAGCATGCCGACCTGCCCGCCATGGCCAGCATCAAGATCTTCGACACAGATGAGACCGAGGCGGCGGCAAAGCGCGAGGAGTTTCTGAAGCGCTGGCAGTCTTATCTCGCCCCGAAGTAAGGCTCCGCTTCCCCGCGCATCGGATCGTCCGATCCCCCGCTAGATGACCCGCGACCTGATGGTCGCGGTGACGATCTCGGTCACGACGACGACCGCGAAGATCACCAGGAGCACGAGGCCGACCTGGTCCCAGTAGAGGTTGTCCATCGAGGCTTGCAGCGCGACGCCCAGCCCCCCCGCGCCGACCAGCCCGAGGACCGCGCTCTCGCGGACATTGATGTCCCAGCGGAACAGGCTCACCGCCAGGAAGGCCGGCTTTACCTGGGGCCAGAAGCCCTTCAGCAGGATGGCGCGGCGCGAGGCGCCTGCGGCACGCAGCGCTTCGATCGGGCCCGCTTTCGCTTCCTCGATCGCCTCGGACAGGAACTTGCCGGTGAAGCCGATCGAGTGGATCGCCACCGCCATCACACCCGCCAGCGCGCCCGGCCCGAAGACGGCGACGAACAGCAGCGCCCAGACCAGCGTATGCACCGAGCGCGTCGCGACGAGGATGAAGCGGCCGAGCGCATTGACCCAGGGCGACGGCGCGACATTGCGGGCGCACATCAGGGCGACCGGGGTCGCGAGCAGGACGGCGAGGATCGTGCCCAGCGTTGCGGTATGCAGCGTCTCGACCAGGGCGGTGCCGACGGTCTTGCCGAAATAACTCCAGTCGATCGGCCACATCCGCCCGAACAGGTCCGCGGTCTGCTGCGGCGCGTCGTAGAGAAATTCCGGGATGACCTCGATGGTCTGGACCGACCAGCCGAGCGCCAGCGCCGCCAGCCCCCAGAACGCCAGCCTCAGGCCGCGTTCCAGCGGCGTGAACCGGCGCCACAGCCGGCCCTGCGGGCTCTCGACCACGAGGCCGGACGGGGCCTCGTCCTGGTAGATCCGCCGCATGAAGGCGGAGAGCACCTCGCCCGCCATCACGGTGACGATGATCGCGATGATGATGGTCAGGACGAAATCATAGTCGAAGCGCTGGAAGGCGGTGAACAGCGTCGCCCCGATGCCGCCGCCGCCGACGAGGCCGACCAGCGCGGAATTGCGCAGGTTGGAGTCGAGCTGGTAGGCGGCAAAGCCGATGAAGCGCGGCAGCACCTGGGGCACTACGCCCATCGTCACCACCGAGAGGAACGGCGCGCCGGCGGCGCGCAGCGCCTCGATAGGCTTCATCGACATCTCTTCGATGGCTTCGGCGATCAGCTTGGCGATGAAGCCGAGCGTCGCGACCACCAGCGCCATCACGCCGGCCAGCGCACCGAAGCCCACCGCCTTGACGAACAGGATGGCGACGATGACCGGATGGAAGGTGCGGCACAGCGCGATGACGCCGCGCGCCGCGACGGTCACCGGCAGGGGCATCAGGTTGCGCGCGGCAAACAGTCCGAGCGGCAGGGCCAGCAGCACGCCCGCCGCCGTCGCGATGATCGCGATCTGCAGCGATTCCAGCATCCCCGACCACAAGAGCTGCATCTTGTCGGCGGCGGTGTTGGGCGGAAACATCCGGCCGATGAAGCGGGCGCCATTGTCGAGCCCCAGGACGAAACGCTCCCAGCGGATGTCGAGGATCTGCGCGGCATAGGCGACATAGACGAGAAACAGCGCCGCGCCGATGCGCAGGGGCCAGTTTGGCGGAAAGGCGCGGGCGCGCAGGCTTCCCGAGGCGAGCGGAGGTGCGCTCATTCCATCCAGCCTTCGCCGCCGTAGATCTCCGCCAGATGGCTGTCCTGCAGTCCGGCCGGTGGCCCGTCATAGACCACCATGCCCTTCGACATGCCGATGATGCGCAGGGCGTAGCGCTTCGCCAGCGCGACGTTATGGATGTTGACCAGCACCGGAATGTCGCGCTCGCGCCCGACCTGCGCCAGCAGTTCCATGATCTCGACGGAGGTCTTGGGGTCGAGCGAGGAGGTCGGCTCGTCGGCGAGGACCAGATCGGGGTCCTGCATCACCGCGCGCGCGATGCCGACGCGCTGGCGCTGACCGCCCGAGAGCTGGTCGGCACGCCGGGTGGCGAATTCGCCCAGCCCCACTGAATCGAGCAGCGAGAAGGCGCGGGCGATGTCGGCCTCCGGGAAGCGCCGTGTCCAGGCGCGCCAGACCGGCACATAGCCGAGCCGGCCGCAGAGCACGTTCTCGATCACCGTCAGCCGCTCGACGAGGTTGTACTCCTGGAAGACCATGCCGAGACGGCGCCGCGCCTGGCGCAGGGCCTCGCCCTGGAGCTTCGCCAGGTCCGTGCCGCCGAGCAGGATCGAGCCCGATGTCGGATCGACCAGCCGGTTGATGCAGCGGATCAGCGTCGATTTGCCGGTGCCCGACGGGCCGATGATCGCGACGATGCCCGGCTCGGAGACCGTCAGCGAGATGTCGCGCAGCACCGGCTGTCCGGGCCGGTACTCCTTGACGAGGTTGCGGATGACGAGCGCCCGGCCCTGGCCGGACGCCACAGGCAGGGCGCTCATGATGGGAAAACCTCGTTCGACGACGGCGTCTTGTGATCAGGGCGCCTTGGCCGGCGCCGCGTTCTTCTTGGCGAGCGCGTCCGCCTCGCGCTTGGCCTCGGCGTCATAGGCCGACTTGTTGTAGGGCGTTCCCGACTTCTCGGCGACATCGCGCACCACCGCCCAGTCTTTCTGGTAGGTGATCGGCAGGAAGCGGTCGTCGCCGTTGAACTCCTTGGTCATCTCGGGCGTGAAGCGGAAGGAGTAGAAGCAGTCGGTCAGCTTCTTGGCGAGTTCGGGCTTGAGGTCGTGGGCATAGGCGAATGACGAGGTCGGGAAGATCGCGCTGCGGTAGATCTCGCGCACATCCTCCTTCTTGATCGTGCCGCGCACGATCATGCGCTCGTAGACGTCGCCGGCGACCGCGCCCATGTCGTAGTCACCCGAGACGACGCCGAGGATCGACTTGTCGTGCCCGCCCGACATCAGCGGCTTGTAGTCGGTCTCCGCCGTCAAGCCGTGCTCGGGGAAGAGGACGCGGGGTGCGAGATTGCCCGAATTGGACGAGGGCGAGGTGTGAGCGACCTTCTTGCCCTTCAGGTCGGAGAGCTTCTGATAGGGGCTCGAGGCCTTGACCACGGCGACGAGGTTGTAGCCGCGAACGCCCTCGGACGAGCCTTTCGCGGCGAAGGGCACGGCGCCGGCGAGGTTGACCGCAAAGCCGGTGGGGCCCGTCGAGAATCCGGCGAAATGCAGCCGTCCCGAGCGCATCGCCTCGATCTCGGCCGAATTGGACTGGACCGGGTAGTAGACGATCCGCTTGCCGGTGCAGGTGGCGAGATGGTCGCTCAGCGGCTTGAAGATGTTGGCGTAGACGGCCGGATCCTCGACCGGCGTATAAGCCCAGACCAGCGCGGAGGGGTCCTTCCACCTCTTCGGGTCGGTGGGGGCGTCGGCGACGAGGTCGCGATCCGCGTCGCAATACATCGTGTCGAGCTGGCCCCGGTTGGGGCAGGTGTCCTGGGCCGCGGCCTGGCTGCTCCAGCCGCCCAGACTCAGGACCAGCAGCGACGCCGTCGCCGCGAGATGGGTCATTTTGAGGCTCATCGAACATTTCTCCCGCGCTGCCGGTTCGTCCGGCTTGCTGCAGGTATGTGACACAAAACCGTCATATTCAACCCGCGAGCCGGCCCTCCCGCTCGGACCATCGCCCAGCCATGGCCGTCGGCCCGGTCACGGATTGCCTGGGCATGTGGCAGCATGGGGCCCGGTGCAGTAGGGCAGGGTGACAAGCCGAGGGTGGATATGACAGTTTCATGACGCGCATGGCGGCGAGCCGCCGAGCTACGCATGTCCGGCCTCGATGCCGGGCGCGGTCAATCAGTCCGGGAGGTCACGGTTGCGATGAAGACACTGGTTCTGGCGATGGCTCTCGCCGTCACATCCTCGCTGGCCCTGGCCCAGGCCCCGGCGGGCAAGGTCACGGTCGTCACCTCCTTCTCGAAGGACGTCACGGACCCGATCAAGAAGGCGTTCGAAAAGGCGACGCCCGGCGTCACGCTCGAGGTCCAGAACCGCAACACCAATGCCGGCGTGAAGTATCTTGAGGAGACCAAGGCGAACAACCAGGTCGATCTGTTCTGGGCCTCGGCGCCGGACGCCTTCGAGGTGCTCAAGGGCAAGCAGTTGCTCAGCCCCTACAAGCCCAAGGCGACCGGCATCCCCGAGAAGATCGGCTCCTACCCGATCAACGACCCCGCCGGCTTCTATGCGGGCTTCGCGGCCTCCGGTTACGGCATCATGTGGAACGAGCGCTATGCCCGCGCCAACAAGCTGCCCGAACCGAAGGAGTGGCAGGACCTGGCCAAGCCCGTCTTCTTCGACCATGTCGCGATCGCGGCGCCCTCGCGCTCGGGCACGACCCATCTGACGATCGAGACGATTCTGCAGGGGGAGGGCTGGGACAAGGGCTGGCGCACCATCAAGGAGATGGCGGGTAATTTTCGCGCGATCAACGAGCGCTCCTTCGGCGTTCCCGAGCAGGTCAATTCCGGCCAGGTCGGCGTCGGCATCGTGATCGACTTCTTCGCCTTCTCGGCGCAGGCCTCGGGCTTTCCGGTCAAGTTCGTGTATCCGAGCGTGACCACGGTCGTGCCCGCCAATGTCGGCATCGTCGCCAACGGGCCCAACCGGGCTGCCGCCGAGGCCTTCGTCGAGTTCCTGCTCTCGCCCGCGGGGCAGGAGGTCCTCCTCGAGCCCGGCATCCGCCGTCTGCCGGTCAATCCGGCCGTCTATGCCAAGGCCGGCGCCGACTATCCGAACCCCTTCACCGATGCGCGCTTCCAGAAGATGATCGGCTTCGACGTCGACAAATCGGAAGCCCGCACCGCCGTCGTCGACACGCTGTTCGACCAGCTGATCTCGTTCCAGCTCGATGCGCTCAAGGGCGTCACCAAGACGCTGCACGAGGTGGAGGCGGCACTGGCGAAGAAGCCGAACCCGCAGGCCAAGGCCCTGCTGGAAGAGGCCCGCACCCTCATCGTCGCCATGCCGGTCAGCGAGACCCAGGCCTCCAGCGCCGAACTGCGCGGCGCCTTCACCGGCGGCAAGGAGAAGGGCGCCCGCCAGGCCGAGGTCGAGGCGCAATGGGCGAGCTTCGCCCGCGACAGCTACGCCAAGGCGAAGGCCAAGGCCGAAGAGGCGCTCAAGGCGGCGAAGTAAGCCGTCCGCACCTCAACCGTCATCCCGGACAAGCGGCGAGGCCGCGTCGATCCGGGATCCATCGTCGAGCGCAACGCCCTGCGATGGATCCCGGCACTCCGATTCGCTGCGGCCGGGATGACGCCGCGCATGATCTCCCTGCCGAGTGCCCATGACCGCCATTCCCAGCGCCACTCTTCCCCGCGCCCGCCGCCTCTCCGCCACGCCAGGCCAGATCGCGCTGGCGCTGGCGATCGCGGCCTTCCTGCTGCTGTTTCTGGGGCTGCCGGTCGGGACCGTGCTCTACGTCGCCTTCACCGAGAAGGGCACGTCTAACTTCACGCTGGTGAACTTCTACGATTTCGTCCGCACCGAGCTGTTCATGCGCTCGCTGTGGAACTCCTTCTACGTCTCGGCGATGTCGGTGGTCTGGGCCTCGGTCTTCGCCCTGCCGCTCGCCTATCTGACGACGCGCTTCGTTTTCCGCGGCGCGATGCTGGTGCAGACCCTCGGCTTCCTGCCGCTGATCATGCCGCCCTTCGTCGGTGCGGTCGCGATGCAGCTCTTTTTCGGCCGCAACGGCTCGATCAACCTGCTGCTGGACGACTGGTTCGGCTTCAAGATCGGCTTCATGGAGGGGCTGAACGGCGTCATCTTCGTCCAGTCCGTCCACTACTTCCCCTTCATCCTGATCAATCTCTCGGCGGCGCTGCGCAACATCGACCGGGCGATGGAGGAGGCGGCGCAGAATCTCGGCTCCTCGGGCTTTCGCCTGTTCCGCCGCATCGTCTTTCCGCTCGCGCTGCCGGGCTATCTGGCCGGCGCCTCGCTCGTCTTCGTCAAGGTCTTCGACGACTTGGCGACGCCGCTGCTGCTCAACGTCAAGGACATGCTCGCGCCGCAGGCCTATCTGCGGGTGACCTCGATCGGCATCGCCGACCCGATGGGCTACGTCATTTCCGTGGTGCTGATCGTCGCCTCCGTGATCGCCATGTGGCTGTCGGCGCTGGCGCTGAAGGGACGCGACTACGCCACGACCCAGCGTGGCGGCGGCGGTTTGGCACGGCGCGTCATGACGCCCTGGGAAGCCGTGCTCGGCTATGGCGTCGTCATCCTCATCCTGGCGCTGGTGCTGGCGCCGCATCTCGGGCTGCTGCTGCTGTCCTTCGCGACGATCTGGTCGTTCTCGCCGCTGCCGGACGCCTTCACCACGGCGCATTACGCCCGCGTTTTCGGCGAAAGCTCGGTCTACATCAAGAACACGCTGATCTATGCGACGCTGGCCGGCGGTATCGACATCGTGCTCGGCGTCGCGATCGCCTATCTCGTCCTGCGCACCAAGCTGATCGGCCGCGAATGGCTGGACTGGGCGGCCTCCGCCGCGCTCGCCATTCCCGGCGTGGTGCTCGGCATCGGCTACCTCAGAACCTTCTATGGCGTCACCCTGCCGGACGGCACGCCGCTGGCGTCGCTGTGGATCACCATCGTGCTCGCGCTCGCGATCCGGCGTCTGCCCTATGCGCTGCGGGCCTGTTATGCCGCGCTCCAGCAGATCTCAGTCTCGCTGGAGGAGGCGGCGGAAAACCTTGGCGCCACCAAGGCCCGCACCGTCAGGCGGGTCGTCGTGCCGCTGATGGCGGGCGGCATTCTCGCCGGCTTCGTGACCAGCTTCTCGACGGCGGCGGTCGAGCTCTCGGCGACGCTGATGCTGGTCCAGTCGAACTCCGACGCTCCGCTCGCCTTCGGCCTCTACGTCTTCATGCAGTCGGCCGCCGGCCGGGGTCCCGGCGCTGCGCTCGGCGTCGTCGCGGTTCTGCTCGTCGCACTCTGCACCTTCATCTCGCATCTGATCATCGAACGCAGCCAGAAGGCCAAAGGAATGGGCCACTGACATGAATGCCATCGCCCCGCTGACGACCCCGGCCGTCTCGGTCGACATCGAGGGGGTCAACCTCTCCTATGGCGACAACCACGTCCTGAAGACCGTCGATCTGTCGATCAAGCCCGGCGAGTTCTTCGCCTTCCTCGGCCCGTCGGGCTGCGGCAAGACCACGCTGCTGCGCCTGATCGCCGGCTTCAACCAGGCCGATACCGGCCGCGTGCTGATCGGCGGCAAGGACATTTCCGGCCTGCCACCCTGGAAGCGCGATGTCGGCATGGTCTTCCAGTCCTATGCGCTGTGGCCGCATATGACGGTGGCGCGCAATGTCGCCTTCGGACTGGAAGAGCGTGGCGTCGGCCGTGCCGAGGTCGACCGGCGGGTCGCCGTCGCGCTTGATCTCGTCGGCCTCGGACATCTCGCCGGACGCCGCCCCTCGCAGCTCTCGGGCGGCCAGCAGCAGCGGGTCGCCGTCGCCCGCACGGTCGCCGTCGAGCCGAAGGTGCTGCTGCTGGACGAGCCCTTGTCCAATCTCGATGCCAAGATGCGTGTCCAGGTCCGCCGCGAACTGCGCGACCTGCAGCAGCGGCTCGGGCTCACGACGATCTTCGTCACCCATGACCAGGAGGAGGCGAACACGATCTGCGACCGCATCGCGGTGATGAATGATGGCGTGGTGCAGCAGGTCGGTACGCCGATGGAGCTCTATGAGCGCCCCGCCAATCTTTTCGTCGCGAACTTCCTCGGCACCGCCAATATCCTCGACGGCCGCGTCGTCGGCACGGGTACAGAGCGCCATTTCGCCATCGAGGGCGGGATCAAGCTCCCGATCAGCGCTGACATCACCATCCCTGACGGCGCCAAGCTCGTCTTCCGCCCCCAGCACGCCGCCCTGACGGGGGCCACAGACCAGGCCGGCGACGGGCTGGCTCTGCCCTGTATCGTGGCGCATCGCGAGTTCCTCGGCGCGAGCGTGCGCTACGGCGTGCGCGTCGGCGCCACCGAGGTCGCGGTCGACACGCCGTTCCTGTCGGGGCGCGAGCTGCACGAGGTCGGGGCTGCAGCGACCGTCACGCTCTCGCCCCATGCCCTGATCTGGCTGACGGACTGACGTGTCGCCGCAAATCGATATCGACCCGTCGGCCAGATTAGCCGGCCAAGACCGCAGGGGGCTGATCGAACCCCTGTGTTGAACCCGCCTGTTCAACAATCGCAGACTCCCGATGGACGGATTGGTGCGCGCTGTCATGCGACGAGACGAGAGGCCTGACAGCGTCATTCCCAACGTCGGCGATAGAAGCCAGGGCTCCGGCCATTCGTCAGACGGTTGCCGCGCAGATCAGAGCTTCCGGACAGGCCGCGGGATTTCCGCTCGTGAATCTGAGGAAACTGAGAACTTCATACGTCAGCAGGATGGAGCGAACAGGGCAAGACTATGAGGCCGTCCGGCGCCGGGCCCGGCTTTCGCACGTTGATCAGGTCGTCAGGTCGATTCACGACGATGTGAGGGCACAGGGCTGATCTGCACTTGGCGGGCGACTACGCCCCAAGTCTAGCCTGATTTTTTGACCGTCTCAGACTCAACTAAAGGGGATCCGACTCCGATAGAAGGGATGACTCCACGATCCGTCCCGGCGCCTCATCTGCGATTCGCATAAGACATATTATGGAACCAAATGTCCTGTATAGCCAGGCTGGCCGGGCTCTCATGCGGCCGTTGTCGTGACCTTCATGCCGTCGAACGCGACATCAATCTCCGGCGGCAAGCGATTGCGAAGACGCGTGTAATCCAGATCGGAATGGAGATCGGTCAGGATCGCGCGGCGCGGTCGCAGCTCCGCGATGGTGGCGAGCGACTGGTCGATGTTGAAGTGGCTGATATGCGGGGCTTCGCGCAGGCAGTCCAGGATCAGGACGTCGAGATCCTGCAAGGCCGCCTTGGCCTGCGGCGGGATCAGACTGACATCGGGCACGTAGCCGATGCCGTCGAAGCGGAAACCCAGCGCCTCGTAGTCCGGGCCATGCTCGACGGCGATGGGCAGCGCCGTGATGGCGCCGCCAGCGCCCTGAAGGGTCAGCGGCGCACCCGCGCGCAAGGCCCGCTTCTCGAGGACCGGCGGATACATGCTGCTGGGCGGCGTCTGAAACAGGTAGCCGAAGCGCGACAGCAGCGAGTCGGTGGTGCGCTCGTCGGCGTGGATGACGAGCCGGCGCCGGTTGTGCAGCACGAGCGAACGCAGATCGTCGATGCCGTGGATATGATCGGCGTGATCATGGCTGAACAACACGGCATCGAGATCGGGCACGGCGGCATCGACCAGTTGCTCGCGCAGATCCGGCGAGGTGTCGACGAGCACCCGTGTCGTGCCAGTGGGGCCGGCGCGCTCGACCAGAATCGAACAGCGCCGCCGCCGGTTCTTCGGCTCGAGCGGATCGCAGGCGCCCCAGCCGGTTCCCGGCTTGGGCACGCCGCCGGACGAGCCGCAGCCGAGGATCGTCACCGTCAGGCTCATCGCGGCGTCCTCAGGCGACCTGCGCGAGCGGCGCGGCGTGGTCCATCTTCCAGTAGCAGCGGCGGGCGTTGGCCGTGGTCAGCGCCGCGACCTCCGCAAAGGACAGACCCAGCACATCGCCGAGAACCTTAGCCGTCTCAACGACATAAGCCGGCTCGTTGCGCTTGCCCCTGAACGGGACGGGGGCGAGGTAGGGCGCGTCGGTCTCGACGAGCAGGCGCTCGCGCGGGACCATCCGGGCGATGCGGCGCAGATCCTCGGAGGTCTTGAAGGTCAGGATCCCCGAGAAGGAGACGTAGAGGCCGAGTTCGACGCCCGTCATCGCCAGAGCTTCGCCTGCCGTGAAGCAGTGCAGGATGGCAGGGAAGGCACCCTTCCCCATTTCCTCGCGCAGGATCGCGATCATGTCGTCATCGGCCTGGCGGGCATGGATGACGAGCGGCAGCTGGGTCATCCGAGCCGCGGCGATGTGGACGCGCAAGCCCTGCGCCTGAGCCTCGCGCGGGCTCTTGTCGTAGTGATAGTCGAGCCCCGCCTCGCCGATGGCGACGCAGCGCGGATGCGCCGAGAGCGCCACGAGCTGCTCCGCGGTGACGTCCAGTTCCTCATGCGCGCCATGGGGATGCGTGCCGACGCTGCACCAGACGGAGGCAAAGCGCTCGGCGATCGCCGCATAGGTCGGAAAGCGCGCGACCCGGGTCGAGATCGTCACCATGCGGCCGACGCCGGCCGCTTCGGCGCGGGCGACGTAGGCCTCGAGCTCCTCGGCGAAATCGGGGAAATCGAGATGGCAGTGGGTGTCGATCAGCATCAGGCGGTCTCGCCGCCTTCGGGCTCGACATAGCGCGGGAAGATGCCGCTCGGCGCCGGCAGGGCCGTGCCGGCCGCTAGGCGGCCGCCCTCGCCCAGCGCGGCGAAATCGCGCTTTTCACCGGGGATACCGAGCAGATCGAGCAGCTTGGCCATCGAGGACGGCATCACCGGCTGGACCAGGATCGCGACCTGCCGGATCACCTCGGCGGTGACATAGAGCACGGTGTCGCGCCGCTCGGGGTCGGTCTTGGACAGGCGCCAGGGCTCGTTGGCGGCGAAATAGCGGTTCGCCTCCGCCACCACGGCCCAGATCTCGGACAGCACGACATGCAGCGCGAAGTCGGTCATGGCCTCGCGCGCCTTGCCCAGCGCGGCGTCGGCCAGCGCCAGCATCGCCTGGTCGCCCTCGTTCAGAGCGCCGCAGGGCGGCACCCTGCCCTCGCAGTTCTTGGCGATCATCGACAGCGAGCGCTGGGCGAGATTGCCGAGGTCGTTGGCGAGGTCGGCATTGATGCGGCCGACGATGGCGTCATGGCTGTAGTTGCCGTCCTGGCCGAAGGAGACCTCGCGCAGGAAGAAATAGCGCAGCTGATCGACGCCATAGGCATCCGCCAGCCCGAAGGGGTCGACGACATTGCCGAGCGACTTCGACATCTTCTCGCCCTTGGAGAGCAGGAAGCCATGGCCGAAGACGCGCCTGGGCAAGGGCAGCCCGGCCGACATCAGGAAGGCCGGCCAGTAGACAGTGTGGAAGCGCACGATGTCCTTGCCGATGATGTGGACATCGGCCGGCCAGTAATGCGCGCGCGGGTTATGCGGATCGGGGAAGCCCGTGCCGGTGACGTAGTTGTTGAGCGCGTCGACCCAGACATACATCACATGCTTCGGATCGCCCGGGACCGGCAGGCCCCAGTCGAAGGTGGTTCGGCTGATCGAGAGGTCCTCGAGCCCGCTTTTGACGAAGGACACGATCTCGTTGCGGCGCGTCGGCGGCGAGACGAAGTCCGGCACGTCCTCGTAGAGCTTGAGCAGCCGCTCCTGATAGGCCTTCAGGCGGAAGAAATAGCTCTCCTCCTCGACCCATTCGACCGGCGTCCCCTGCCCGCCCAGCCGCGTGCCGTCGGCGAGCAGCGTGGTCTCCTCCTCGGCATAGAAGGCCTCGTCGCGGATCGAGTACCAGCCGGCATATTTCGACAGGTAGATGTCGCCATTGGCCTCCATCCGGCGCCACAGCTCCTGCGTCGACGGCAGGTGGTCGGCGTCGGTGGTGCGGATGAAGCGATCGAAGGAGCAGTTCAGACGCTGCTCCATCTCCTGGAAGCGGGCGGCGATCCCGTCGACGAAGGCCTTCGGCGACTGGCCGTTCTGCTCCGCCGTGCGCTGCACCTTCTGGCCGTGCTCGTCGGTGCCGGTCATGGCGAAGACGTCGTAGCCGTCGAGCCGCTTGAAGCGCGCGATCGCGTCGGACGCCACCATCTCATAGGCGTGGCCGATATGCGGCGGCCCGTTGGTGTAGTGGATCGCGGTCGTCAGATAGAATTTCGGGGCGGTCGCCATCGTCGATCCGGAGGTTCGCTTCACGCTGCGCGCGAGCGGGCAACCGCATCCGACAGATCATGAAACAGGGTCATCACCAGCGGGCGGCGGTCGAGATTGTAGGTTTCGACGTCGCGGGCCGCATGTCCCAGCTTGTCCCATACCTCCGCCAGCGGTGCAAGACGTGCCGGTTGCGCTGCAGCATGCGCGTGGAGATGGTCGGAGATCCAGCTCTGCACGGTTTCGACCATGATGGCGAAGTCGCTCTCCCCGGACTTGCCGGCGACATCCTCGGCCAGCGCCATCAGCGCCGGCAGGTCGAGACGCGGCAGCGCGTCGAGCCGCGCCCGCACCGCCTCGACGAGAGCCAGGGTCTCGGGATCGACATAGGTCAAGGCGCGTCGCACCGAGCCGTCGGCGAGGCGGGCGGCCCGGCCGATCGCCGCCTCGTCGAAGGGCCCGCCCATCCGCCGCAGCGCGGCTGCGCCGGCTTCGGCAACCTGCCCCTCGTCCAGCGCCGCGAAGCCCATCAGCCGGCAGCGCGAGCGGATCGTCGGCAGCATCCGCCCCGGGGCATGGGCGACGATCAGGAAGAGCGCGCGGGGCGGCGGCTCCTCGAGCAGCTTGAGCAGGGCATTGGCGGCGGAGCGGTCCATGTCCTCGGCCGAATCGACGATGCAGACGCGCCAGCCGCCCTCGGCGGCGCTCGAGCCGAAGCGGTCGAGCACGCGCCGGACGGCATCGACCGGGATGTTGCTGGTGTAGCCCTTGCCATCGGGCTTCGGGATGCGGCGCAGCAGGTGAAGGTCGGGATGCGACTGCGCCATGATCCGGCGCGTCGCCGGGTCGGTCTCCGGCATCGCCAATGACGTGGCCGACGCGGCGCGCGTCGTCGGATCTCCCGCCGCCAGGACAAAGCGGGCGGCGCGATAGGCGAAGCTCGCCTTGCCGATGCCCTCCGGCCCGGCCAGCAGCCAGCCGTGATGCATGCGGCCCGAGGCCAGCGCCGCCAGGAAGGCGCGCTCCTGCGCCGCGTGCCCGATCAGCGCCAGCGTCTCGCGCGGATGGGGCGCGCTGGGAAGGCGGTCGGGTTCGTCGCTGGTGGAGAGCATGGTTTGTCCTTCGTCGCACCTGTCCCGTCTTTGGGCCGCGGCCGGCGGCGGGGCAAGCCCCGATCGTCAGGCCGGCTGCGGGGTCGGCAGGCGCTCGCGAATCGCCTGCCACGCCGCCTCGGCGAGAGCCGCCGGCGGCTGCGCCGCATCGAGCACCACGCAGCGTGCAGGCTCTGCTTCGGCAATCGCGAGATAAGCCTGTCGCAGCTTGCGGTGGAAGGCCAGCGCTTCTCCCTCGAAGCGATCCGCCCCTTCGCCGGGTGTGCGGCGGCGCGCGGCGCGGGCGAGGCCGACCGTCGGATCGAGATCGAGGATCAGGGTGAGGTGCGGCAGCAGGCCGTCGACCGTCACGGCCTCGAGTTCGGCGAGCAGCCCCGGCGCGATCTGCCCGAGCGCGCCCTGGTAGACGCGGGTGGAATCGATGAAGCGGTCGCAGATCACCCAGTCGCCCCGCGTCAAGGCCGGGCGGATCAGGCGGTCGATGTGGTCGATGCGGGCGGCCGAGAACATCAGCGCCTCGACGAAGGGGCCGTGCCGCTTGACCTGCCCGGACAGGATGACTTCGCGGATGGCCTCGGCCTTGGGCGACCCTCCCGGTTCGCGCGTCAGCGTCGCGTGAAGGCCGAGCGCCTCGATGCGCTCCTTCAGCGCGCGCGCCAGGGTCGACTTGCCCGCCCCCTCCCCGCCCTCGAGCGTGATGAAGCGCCCTGCTGCCACGCCCGGGCTCAACTGCGGCTCAGGGCCTTGCGGACCCAACCGGTCGCGGCCTCCATCAGCGCGTCGAACGCCCGGCTCTGCAGGGTTCCGGCCTGGACCGTCTCGGCCGCGTAGAGCGGAATGTCGAGCGTCTTGACGTCGCCGCGTGTCACCAGCAGGCGCGCCACCTCGGCGCCCTCCTGCACCGGCACGCTCAGCGGCCCGCGATAGACGATGCGCGCGCTCAGGCGGTCGGCGCTGCCGCGCGGCAGCAGCAGGCTGACGGGACCCTTGGCCTTCAGCCCGACACGGCCCTTCTCGCCCCCGAAGACGCTGGCCTCGCCGACGATCTCGCCGGCCTCGAAGATGCGGCGCGGCTCGAAGGCGCGAAAGCCCCATTCGAGCAGCTTGCGCGCCTCGGTGGAGCGGTCGCGCGCCGTCTTAAGGCCGTTCACCACCACGATCAGGCGCTGGCCGTTCTGCACGGCGGAGCCGACCAGCCCGAAGCCGGATTCGTCTATGTTGCCGGTCTTGAGCCCGTCGGCGCCGATGTCCATCGTCAGCAGCGGGTTGCGGTTCTGCTGCTTGATCCGGTTCCAGGTGAACTCGCGCTCGCCGAAGATCCGGTAATGCTCGGGATAGGTCTTGATGATGTGGTCCGACAGCAGCGCCATCTCGCGGGCGGTGACCTTCTGCAGCGGATCGCCCATGCCGGTGGCGTTGCGGAAGACGGACTTCGTCAGGCCAAGGCCGCGCATGCGCTCGGTCATGATCCGGGCGAAGGTCGCCTCGTCGCCCGCCACCGCCTCCGCCAGCGCGATCGAGGCGTCGTTGCCCGACTGGACGATGATCCCGTGCAGCAGGTCGGAGAGTTTCACCCGGCTGTTGAGCTGCGCGAACATGGTCGAGCCGCCGGAGACGCCGCCGCCCTTGCGCCAGGCGTTCTCGGAGATGACGATCTCGCTGTCGAGGGTCAGCCGGCCCTGGGCGATTTCCTGGAAGGCGACGAGCGCGGTCGCGACCTTGGCGATGCTCGCCGGCGCCATCAGCTCGTCGGCGGCCTTCTCGTAGAGCACCGTGCCGCTGGCGGAATCGAGCAGGACGGCATAGGGCGCGGCGGACTGGAAGCTCTGGGCCCGAGCGGCGAAGGGGCCCGTCAGCGCCGCGGTGACGCCCAGCAGGCAAGCTGTCATGGCCCGGGCCAGCCGGCCCCGGAACGGACGCACAAGGCTATCAGCAATGGACCCGAAGCGGCTCATGCCCGATCTCAAGCAGAGCCGGGTGCGCCCGGTCAAGGCGCAAACGCGTCAGCGGCTGGAGAGCGGCTGCAGGGTCTGCGGCACGAGCGCCTTGTTGAGCGGATGAGAGGCCGAGAAGCGCTCGGTCGGGGTGCGCTCGGGCGCCGCGAACAGGCTGGCGACGGAGGCGCGGCTCGGCGGCAGCGTCTGCCGCAGCACGGCCGGCATCGTGACCGGGGTGGCGGCATTGGCGATGGTGTCGAGATCGAAGGGGCGGCTGGGCGGCAGCGGTGCGCCGCGGACCGGAACGCCAGCGGTCGAGACCAGGCTGGCGGCCACCGGCGTGGCCGGCGAAATCGTGCGAACGGGCTCGGCGGAGGCCGTGGTGAAGCCCTGCGGCGCATAGGCCTGGGCGACGGCCGGAGCGGGCTGCGGGGCGCGCGGGCCGGCTCCGGTGCCAGTTCGGCCGGCTGGTCGTCGAGATCGGCGCTCTGCGAGCGCGCGGTCGCGACCGGGGTGGAACTCGCGACCATGGTGCGGGCGCTCGTGCCGGGGATCGCGGCGGGCTGGCCGTCGGTGCGCAGGGTCGCCAGCAGCAGCCTGTCGTCCGAACCGGCGAGCGAGGCCTGGCCGAGATATTCGAGCTTGATCCGGGCCGTGCCGAGATGGCGAAAGGCGAGCGCCTCGGCGGTCTTCTGCGAGACGTCCATCACCCGGCCGCCATGATAGGGGCCGCGGTCGTTGACGCGCACGATGATCGAGCGGTTGTTGAGCATGTTGGTGACGCGGGCATAGGCCGGCAGCGGCATCGTCGGATGCGCGGCGCTGATGCCGTGGCGGTCATAGACCTCGCCATTGGCCGTCTTGCGGCCGTGGAAGGCCTCGCCATACCAGGAGGCCGTGCCGACCACGGAGTACCCCACCGGCTTGTCGTAGGGGGTGTAGCGCTTGCCGGCGACGGAATAGGTCTTGCCGATCATCTGGCGGCCGCCACCCTTCGGCACCTCCTGCCCCTCGGCGACGACGCGGGGGCTGGCGGGGCCGTATTTGGCCTGCGGGAAGGCGCCGATCTCCTTCGACTTGCCACGACGCGCGACCTGGTCGTTGGCGCAATTGGCGAGGAAGAGGCCGGCGAGCGCGACGCAGCCGAGGCGCAGCGCGCGGGAGGCGGGGCTGTGAGACGGGGAGGAGCCCGGATCGGTCGCGGCGGAAAGGGTGTCCGGTGCCGAAGGGCGAGCGCCTCGCATCATGCCGTCGTTCCGCTTTCTGCGCCAAAAACTCGTCAGGCCGGCCAAACCGCGACAGCGGCGAAGCCAGAGTTTTCGGTCAATCACGTTAAGGGATCGTTAGCGCCAGGCGACGAGTCGCGTCAGCGTTAACGGGCTCGATCCCGCCCTCCCTTGAGCGGGCACAAAGGTGTCGGAAATGCGGCATCTGTCAACCCGCTCCACAGCGCCGCCATCTTTGGCGGGCGGCGTGCCCGGCCGGCCACGCCCGGGAACGCCCGCGGGACGGGTGTCATCTGCAGGCCGTCGCGCCGCCCTCGCCGGCCCATCCGATCGCTTTTCGGTCGCGGAACCCGCTTGCCAAAGCGCCCGGTGCCCGGCAATGACTGCGGCGACGGAAGGGTGGCCGAGTGGTTTAAGGCAGCGGTCTTGAAAACCGCCGTGGGTGCAAGCCCACCGTGGGTTCGAATCCCACCCCTTCCGCCATTGGCCATCGCGCGAGAGCATCATGGCAATGGCGCCGCCGGCGAAGACCGCCATCGGATCAAGCCTTGCAGGCTCCGATGGCCCCCTCGCGCCCAGTGCAGCGCCTACCGTCGGGCGCGATAGTCGGGCACGGCCAGGCCAGCGATGCCCCAGTCTTCCAGGGCCACCTCGTCGATGACGACAAAGGTGGTCGCGGGATCCTTGTCGAGAACCTCGCGCAGAAGCTCCGTCACGCCGGCGATCAGCCTGGCCTTCTGCTGGGGAGACGGCCCGGTTCCGTCGGGGCCGCCTTCGCGCGTGACCTTGATGTTGACGTAGGGCATGGCTCACTCCTCCCGTGGCATCCAGGTGAAGACCTTGGTCACGATGCGCCAGCGCGGCCCCTCGCGCACCAGGGTCAGGTGGTCGAGATAGTCACGCCCCATCATGCTCATCCGCGCGGTGACGCGGGCCAGGCGGGGCGAGCCGAAGGCGATCTCGAGGATCGCCTCGTCGCGCCGATCGCCGCGTTTCGCAGGCGGCTCGCGTGCGTCGATCCGGGCCATGTAGGTCTCGAGGTCGAGGTAAAGCTCATCCCCTTCGGTCGCGCAGACATAGGCGAGACGCGGATGGAAGACCTGGCGCAGGGTGGCGCTGGAGGCGTGGTGCAGGCCGTCCAGATAGGTCTGGATCAGCGTCACCACTTCGGCATGGTCGGCCGGTGTCCCGGTCGTCACGGGATCAGCCCTTCGGCCCGCATCGCCTTCTGCGCTGCGGGGCGGGCGGCGACGCGGCCGACGAGCGCCGCCAGGTGCGGCCAGCTCCGAAGCTCGATGCCGGTGACATGGGCCCAGTTGGCGACGGCGAAGAGATAGGCATCGGCCACCGAGAAGCGCTCGCCGACCAGCCAGTCGCGACCATCCGCCAGATCCGCCTCGACCAGATCGAACTTGGCGCCGACGGCCTTGCGCGCATCCTCCCGGCCGGTTGCTGTGGTGGCGGGGTGGAACAGCGGGCCGAAGGCCTTGTGCAATTCGGTCGCGATCCAGTTGAGCGCTTCCTGCAGGCGGGCCCGCTCGAAGGTTCCCGCGGCTGGAGCCAGCGCGGCGGCGGGATGGCGATCGGCGATGAACTGCAGCACCGCGGCGCCCTCGGTCAGGACCACGCCGTCATCGAGACGCAGCGCCGGAACGTAGCCCTTCGGATTGATGGTCCGGTAGTCGTCACCGTCGGCGGTGCGGCCCGAGGCCGTGTCGACGGTTTCGATGTCGAAGGGCTGGCCGGTTTCGCAGAGCGCGATATGGCTGGCGAGGGAGCAGGCGCCGGGCTTGAGGTAGAGCTTCATGGGGGATCTCCGTGTCGATGCCTCCTCCCTAGCCGCGACGGTCATGAAGAGATAATATCGATTTTTCCGCATAACGATCGATCAGATAGATCAGCTTCGCATGACCCACGACCAGCTCGTCGCCTTTGAGGCGATCGTCGCCAACGGCACCTTCCGCGGTGCGGCCGAGCGGCTGAACAAATCGCAGAGCGCCGTCAGTCACGCCATCGCCGCGCTGGAAGCGGAGCTGGGGATCACCTTGCTGTCGCGCGAAGGCTACAGGCCGCGGCTGACGCCGGAGGGCGAGGTTTTCTTTCGCGAGACGTCGCGGGTCCTGCACCAGTTCCGCGCGCTCAGGGCGACGGCCGTGCGATTGGCCGCTGCCGAGGAGCCCGAGATTCGCCTCGCCATCACCGCGACCCTGCCGATGACGCGGTTGCTGCCGGTCCTGGCCGAGATCGGGCAGCGCTTTCCCGCCACGAGCCTACGACTGGCAACGGAGACGATGGGCGGTCCCTATGGGAGGCTGACCGAGGGGCGTGCGGATCTGGCGTTGGCGACGCTCGACGGCGTCGCGGTCGACGCGGTGGAGGCACGCGCCATTGCCGACGTCACCATCCTGCCGGTGGCGGCACCGCGCCTGGCGGCCAACCTGGCTGATGGCGTCCTGTCGGTCGCCGGGCTGCAGGGGTATCCGCAGATCGTCGTCGCGGGCACCGGCGGGCCGCGCCATGAGCAGAGCCGGGACCTTCTGGCAGGGGCCCAGCGCTGGACCGTCTCGGATTTCGCGGCCAAGCGCGAGGTCATTCTGGCCGGTCTCGGCTGGGGCGGCCTGCCCGACCATCTGATCGCCGAGGACCTGGCCGCCGGGCGGCTCGTGGCGCTGGAGATCGATGGCTTTCCGCCGCGGCGCTCGCTCATTCACGCGATCCGCCGGCGGGACGCGCCGCCGGGCCCGGTCGCGTCGGAGCTTTGGACGCTGCTGACGTCAGTGCCGCCAGGTTGACGGGCTGGCGCTCAGGGCCTCGGCGGGTTCAGCCCCTGCAGCCATTCGTAGACGACCGGGTTGTCGGGGCAGAGGCCGGCGCCGCATTCCAGGACCGTCGAGACGCCGTTCGCGAGAGCCAGCGCGGCAGCCAGCACGATCATCGCGATCCCGAAGGTCGTGGCGCGCGCGGGCGTAACTTCGGGTTCTGCGAACTGGCGTTCGAAGAACAGCAGCGCCGTGCAGCCCAGCACGATCGCGCCGAAGACCAGCAGCGCCCAGCTGTAGTAGTGCAGGCCGAGGATGGCGCTGCCATAGGTGCCGGTGCCGGGCACGATATGGCCGAGGATCTGGCGGATCGAGACCATGCCGCCGAAGCAGGCGGAGAGGATCGTCACGGCGTAGTGCGACGGGCGCGGGCCGAATTTGACGTTCAAGGCCAGCCCCAGCGCCGCCCCCATGAAGCCGACGCGCTGCAGCAGGCAGAGCGGGCACGGCAGTTCGCCGAGCAGGACCTGGTCGAGGAAGGCCGCGATCAGCACGAGGCCGACGGCGAGCAGTCCGAGGGCGTTGAGCGTACGGGCGATGGCTGGGGTCATGGTCGCGGCCTCACAGCACGATCGTCAGCGCATCGGTGACGTGCAGCCGAAACAGCACGAGCATCACCACCATCGAGACCACCCAGAGCAGCAGGGCGGTGCCACGCTGACCCGCCAGGACGCAGCCGAAGCCGGCGAGCAGGCCGAAGAAGGGAAGGCTCATCATCGCGACGGTCCTTTGACGCCGCCGGCCGCAGCGGCCGCGGGGCGGATCACTCCCACTCGATCGTGCCGGGCGGCTTGCTGGTGATGTCGTAGACGACCCGGTTGATGCCCTTGACCTCGTTGATGATGCGCGTCGCCGTGCGGCCGAGGAAGGCCATGTCATAGGGGTAGAAGTCCGCGGTCATGCCGTCGACCGAGGTCACGGCGCGCAGCGCGCAGACATGGTCATAGGTGCGGTGGTCGCCCATCACGCCGACGGTGCGCACCGGCAGCAGCACGGCGAAGGCCTGCCAGATCACGTCATAGAGGCCGGCCTTGCGGATCTCGTCGAGATAGATCGCATCGGCCTTGCGCAGGATGTCGAGCTTCTCGCGGGTGATCTCGCCGGGGCAGCGGATGGCCAGACCCGGTCCCGGGAAGGGGTGGCGGCCGACAAAAGCCTCGGGCAGGCCGAGCTCGCGGCCGAGCACGCGGACCTCGTCCTTGAACAGCTCGCGCAGCGGCTCGACGAGCTTCATCTTCATGCGCTCGGGCAGGCCGCCGACATTGTGGTGGCTCTTGATCGTGACGGAGGGGCCGCCCGAGAAGGAGACGCTCTCGATGACATCGGGATAGAGCGTGCCCTGGGCGAGGAAATCGGCGCCGCCGATCTTGGCGGCTTCCGCATCGAAGACGTCGATGAAGAGCCGGCCGATGGTCTTGCGCTTGGCTTCGGGATCGGCGCCGCATTTCGCGAGCTCCGACAGGAAGAGCTCTTCCGCCTCAACATGAACGAGCGGGATGTTGTAGTGGTCGCGGAACAGGCGCACGACCTCCTCCGCCTCGTTCATCCGCATCAGCCCGTGATCGACGAAGACGCAGGTGAGCTGGTCGCCGATCGCCTCGTGGATCAGCACGGCCGCCACCGCGGAATCGACGCCGCCCGACAGCCCGCAGATGACGCGGCCGCTGCCGACCTGCTCGCGGATCTTCTTCTGCATCTCGGCGCGATAGGCCGACATGCTCCAGTCCGGCGTGCAGCCGCAGATGGTGACGACGAAGTTGCGCAGCAGCTTGCCGCCATCGGGCGTGTGCACGACCTCGGGGTGGAACATGGTCGAGTAGAAGCGCCGGGCCTCGTCGCTCGCCACCGCATAGGGCGCGTTCTCGGAGGTCGCCTTGACGGTGAAGCCGGCGGGCAGCTGCGTGACGCGGTCGCCATGGCTCATCCAGACGGGGTAGCGACCGCCCTCCTCCCAGATGCCCTCGAACAGTGCCGACGGCGTGACGATCTCGACATCGGCGCGGCCGAATTCGGCGGCATGGCCGCTCTCGACGGTGCCGCCGAGCTGATGCGCCATGGTCTGCTGGCCATAGCAGATGCCGAGCACCGGAAGCCCGGTGGAGAACACCTCCTGCGGGGCGCGCGGCGAGCCTTCGTCGGGCACGGAGGCTGGTCCGCCGGAGAAGATCACGCCCTTGGGCTTCAGGCGCTGGAACGCCTCGGAGGCCGACTGGAACGGCGCGATCTCGCAGTAGACGCCGATCTCGCGGATGCGCCGCGCGATCAGCTGCGTCACCTGCGAGCCGAAGTCGATGATCAGGATGGAGTCGTGATGGGGCTGAGCGCTCGTCATCGCGCCCGGTTAAGCCATCGCGCGATGGCACGCAACGGCTGTCGCGCGCCGTCAGTCCCCTCGCCGGACGCAGGCGAGATAGAAGCCGTCGGTGCCGGTGCGGCGGGGCGAGAGCTGGAGGCCGCGGCCCGTTGCGAAACGGGCGAGCAGGCTGAAATCGCCGTGTTCCGACGCCAGCATCCCGGCGGGCGCCAGGGCGGCGAAGCCCGGGTTGCGGGCGAGGAAGGCTTCGATCGCCGCATCGTTCTCCTCGGGCAGGACCGAGCAGGTGATGTAGGCGATGCGCCCGCCCGGCTTCACCAGCCTTGCGGCCCGCGCCAGCACCTCGGCCTGGTCCTTGACGCGCTCGGCCAGCGCGCCGGGGCGGACGCGCCATTTCGCATCCGGATTGCGCCGCCAGGTGCCCGAGCCGGTGCAGGGAGCGTCGACCAGGACGAGGTCGGCCTGGCCCTCGATCTCGGCCAGCGGCTCGTGGCCGCGCGAGCGCGGGATGCGGATCTCGACGATGGAGGCGCCGGAGCGGGCGAGGCGTTCATGCAGCGGGGCGAGCCGGCGCGCATCGAGATCGGTCGCGAACAGGCGGCCGCGATTGGCCATCAGGGCGGCCAGAGCCAGCGTCTTGCCGCCGGCGCCGGCGCAGAGGTCGACCACCGTCTGGCCGGGCTTGCCCCCGCGAGCAGGGTGACCAGCTGCGAGCCCTCGTCCTGGATCTCGAAGCCTCCGGCGAAGAAGGTCGGTTCGGCCTGGAGCGAGGGCCCTCGCCCGTCCACGCCGGGCTGGAAGCGCAGCGCATCGGGCGACCAGGCGCCGGTCTCGGGAGCCGCATGGGCCAGCTGGCCCGCCAGAGCGTCGCGCGTCGTCTTCAGCCGGTTGGCGCGGATGTCGATCGGCGCGCGCCCGGCCAGGGCCTCGCCTTCCGCAACAGCCTCGGCCCCGAAGGCGCTGGAAAAGCCGGGCCAGAGCCATTCGGGCACGTCGGCACGCACCCAGTCCGGCGCGCCCGACAGCGACAGGGCCACCAGCCGGTCGACCTCCTCGCTCTCGAGCGGCGCGGGCGCGTGGTGCTCGCCGGTGCAGAGCGCGGCGATCTCCTCCAGATCCAGCCCGCGCTGGCGCGCCAGCATGCCGAGCATCAAAGCGCGCGGCGTGTCCGACCCCATCACATGCGTGCTGGAGGCCTTCCGGCGCAGCGCGTCATAGACCAGCGAGGCGATCGCGGCGCGGTCCTTCGAGCCGGCGAAGCGGCGCGACAGGCCCCAGTCCTTGAGCGCGTCGGCCGCCGGCCGGCGCCGCTGGATGATGTCGTCCAGGACCTCGATGGCGGCGCTGATGCGGGCGGCGGGCGTCATGGCGTGAGCGATTCCGAAAACAGAGGCGGCGAAGCGCCGGCACAGGGCAAGACTGGACCCATTCCATCATGACGCCCAGTCATGGCGCGCCCGACGAGATCCCCTTGACGCGCTCCTTCCACAGGCGGAAAGACGAGGCAACTGCCTCTCTCAACAAAAGGTGACCTTCATGCTGCGCGCCGGCCAGATCATCCTCGCCTCCGTCCTCGCCCTGTCGCTGGCGGCCTGCGCCACGCAGCCCGCGCCGGACCTGACGCCGCCGGCCAAGCGCCTGGACGCGAAGACGACCCTGGAGAGCGGGCGCCGCTGAGCCGGCTTTCGCCTGCCTGCCCCCCGTCCCGCCAGGCCCGCCGCCCGGGCGGCGAGGACCGGGTTCAACGGCCTGTCACATCGCCCGATCATGGATGGCGTTCCCACCGAACGCGACGAGGATCGGCGCCATGACGACGAAGCTGCTGATGACCGCGGGGTTGGCGATCGGCCTGGCCGTCGCCGCCCCCGCAACCGTGCGCGCGCAGGCAGCCGCGCCGGCGCCGGTCAGCCAGAAGCCGCTGATCGTCGGCCATCGCGGCGCCAGCGGCTATCTGCCCGAGCACACGCTCGAAGCCTACCGGCTCGCCATCGCGCAGGGGGCCGACTTCATCGAGCCGGATCTGGTCGCGACGAAGGACGGCGTCCTGATCGCCCGCCACGAGCCGATGCTGGGCGGCACGACGGATGTCGCCGGCCGGCCCGAATTCGCCAGCCGCAAGACCACGCGCCGCGTCGACGGCGTCGAGACGACCGACTGGTTCTCCGGGGACTTCACCCTGGCCGAGATCAGGACGCTGCGCGCCAAGCAGGCCTTCGCCGATCGCGATCCGTCGCATAACGGCCAATATCAGATCCCGACCTTCCAGGAGGTCATCGATCTCGCCAAGGCCGAGAGCGCGCGGCTCGGCCGCAGCGTCGGCGTCTATCCCGAGACCAAGCACCCGATTTTCCACGCCGCGATCGGGTTGCCGCTGGAAGACCGGCTGCTCGATGCGCTGAAGGCTGCGGGCTGGACCGAGAAGAGCTCGCCGGTGATCATCCAGAGCTTCGAGACCGCCAACCTCAAATATCTGCGCGGCAAGACGCAGGTGCGGCTGTTCCAGCTGGTCGACGCCGACGATGTCGACAAGGATGGCGGCATCGTCCTCGCCGCCCCGTTCGACAAGCCTTATGATTTCGTCGTCACCGGCGACAAGCGGACCTTCAAGGACCTCGTCACCGCCGAGGGGCTGAAGGAGATCGCGACCTATGCCGACGGCGTCGCCCCCTGGAAGCCCTATCTGATGGCGGGCAGGCAGGTGATCGGCGCCGACGGCAAGCCGCAGGACCTCAACAAGGACGGGGTGATCGACGAGCGCGACCGCGTCCTGCTGCCGCCAAGCGATGTGGTGAAGAACGCCAAGGCGGCAGGCCTGCAGGTCCACAGCTGGACGTTCCGCAACGAGGCCAAACGGCTGGCCTCGGATTTCAAGGGCGATCCGGCGGCGGAATACAAGGCATTCTTCGCGCTCGGGATCGACGGCCTCTTCTCCGACTTCCCCGACACGGCGGTCGCGGCGCGCGACGGCAAATAGGCGACCGCGGCATCGCTGCGTGCTGCCATGAAAAAAAAGCCCGCCGTGCGGATCGCGCGGCGGGCTTTTTCATGGGCACGAGGGATGGGATCAGTCGCAGACGCGCTCGGTGCTGCGGACCTCGCCCCGCCGTGTCTCGCGAATGGTCGTGACGGTCCGGCAATTGTCGCGCTCGCGGACCCGCTCGTAACGCGCCCGCTCGCGGGCCCGCTCCTCGCGCCGGATGTCGCGTTCGACGGCGCGGTCGCGCGGTGAGCGCGGATCGACCTCGATGCCGCCCGGGCCGATGTTGATCGACTGGGCGTAGGCTCCGCCCGTGGCGACCAGGGCGGCCAGCAGAACAGGAATGAAGCGTTTCATGGTTGTCCTCCGATGTGGGAGGACAACCTCGGTCCGCGGTCCTTGTTCCCCTGCGTCGCCGCCGCGACGGGCGCGGCAGCGACGGGGACAGGCGTTCGCCTCAGTGCAGGATCTGGCTCAGGAAGAGCTTGGTGCGCTCGTGCTGCGGGTTCTTGAAGAAGGCCTCGGGCTTGTTCATCTCGACGATCTGGCCGGCATCCATGAAGATGACGCGGTCGGCGACCTGCCGGGCGAAGCCCATCTCGTGGGTGACGCAGAGCATGGTCATGCCCTCTTCCGCCAGCGAGACCATGGTGTCGAGCACCTCCTTGACCATTTCGGGGTCGAGCGCCGAGGTCGGCTCGTCGAACAGCATGATCTTGGGGCTCATGCAGAGCGAGCGGGCGATGGCGACGCGCTGCTGCTGGCCGCCGGAGAGCTGGCCCGGATATTTCGCGGCCTGCTCCGGAATCTTGACGCGCTTGAGATAGTGCATCGCGATCTCCTCGGCGTCCTTCTTGGGCAGCTTCTTCACCCAGATCGGTGCCAGCGTCAGGTTCTCGAGGATCGTCAGATGCGGGAACAGGTTGAAGTGCTGGAAGACCATGCCGACGTCGCGGCGGATCTCGTCGATCTTCTTGAGGTCGTTGGTCAGCTCGGTGCCGTCCACGATGATCGAGCCCTTCTGGTGTTCCTCCAGCCGGTTGATGCAGCGGATCATCGTCGACTTGCCGGAGCCCGAGGGGCCGCAGATGACGAGCTTCTCGCCGCGCTCGACCTTGAGGTTGATGTCGCGCAGCACGTGGAACTCGCCATACCACTTGTTGACGCCGACCATCTCGACGGCCGTCGGGGTGTTGAGCGAGGTGGGCTTGAGAGCCGCCGGACGGGTGCTGGTGGTTTCTGCCATGGCCATGAGGGCTGGTCCTTTCAACGCTTCTGACCGGCGGCGAGCCGCTTCTCGACCGCAATCGAGTAGCGGGACATGCCCCAGCAACACAGGAAATAGAAAACCGCGGCAAAGGCGTAGCCCGTCGCGCGGGTGGTCGGCGTGGCCCAGGTCGGATCGACCAGGGTCGCCTCGATGGTGCGCAGGAAGTCGAAGATGCCGACGACGGTGACCAGCGTCGTGTCCTTGAACAGCCCGATGAAGGTGTTGACGATTCCAGGGATCACGATCCGCAGGGCCTGCGGCAGGATGATCAGGCGCATCATCTGCCAGTAACCGAGGCCGAGCGACATCGCGCCCTCGTACTGGCCCTTCGGGATCGCCTGCAGGCCGCCGCGGATGACCTCCGCCATATAGGCGGCGGCGAAGAGGGCGACGCCGATCAGCGGGCGCAGCAGGCGGTCGGGCGACCACTCCTGCGGCACGAAGAGCGGCAGCATGGTGTTGGCCATGAACAGCACGGTGATCAACGGCACGCCGCGCACGAACTCGATGAAGATCACCGAGAGGAGCTGGATGATCGGCAGCCGCGAGCGGCGCCCGAGCGCGAGCATGACGCCGAGCGGCAGCGAGAAGACGATGCCGACCGCCGCGATCAGGAAGGTCACCATGATGCCGCCCCAGAGCCCGGTATCGGCCCGCGGCAGGCCCGCCGTGTCCGCCAAGACCGCAATCAGGCCGAAGACGACGAGCGAGAGCAGGATCAGACGCTTGGGGCTCTGGAAGCGCTGCAGGGGCGTCGCTGCCAGCTCGACCTCGAGCAGCGGTGCCGGCGTCCAGAAGCGGGCGAGCCCGGGAACGAAGGACAGGACGAGATAGAGCGCCGCCAGCGCCAGCGTGATCATGATCACGGTGCGCAGGACGCCCTCGGCGCCCGCGCCGCCCACCAGCAGCACATAGGCGCCGAGCGGCATGACGACGAAGAAGAAGAAGGCGCCGAGCTTCTTCAGCGGAGCCCGGTCCCAGAGCATCCAGACGACAGACAGCGCGAACATCAGGAAGACGATGTTGACGCGCCAGCGCTGCGACACCGGATAGGAGCCGTAGATGAAGTACTGGAAGCGGTCGGCGACATAGGCCCAGCAGGCGCCGACCGGACGGCCGACCTTGTCGGCGAGGCAGGCGTCGCGGTTGGTGCCGCTCCAGACCGCGTCGGTGAAGTAGAAGCGCACCAGATCCGGCACGCTGGCCACGACCACATAGAGGCAGATCAGCGTCAGCGCCGTATTCAGCGGGCTCGAGAACAGGTTGTTGCGCACCCAGGCGACAGGCCCGGCCACGGACAGTGGCGCGGCCTGCTGCTGCAGCGTCTCCGTGCGGACGAAGGCGTGCGGGGCGTTGTTGATCGTCGCATCGGTCATCGGGGCGCCCTCACCGTTCCACCAGCGCCATGCGCTGGTTGTAGATGTTCATGAACAGCGAGGTGACGAGCGAGATCGTCAGATAGACCGCCATGGTGATGGCGACGACCTCGACCGCCTGCCCCGTCTGGTTCAGGACGGTGCCGGTGAAGACCTGGACCAGGTCGGGATAGCCGATCGCGACCGCGAGCGACGAGTTCTTGGTCAGGTTGAGATAGTTCGAGGTCAGCGGCGGGATGATGACCCGCATCGCCTGCGGGATCACGACCAGCTTCAGCGTCGGCCCCGGGCGCAGGCCCAGCGCATGGGCGGCCTCGGTCTGGCCCTTGGAGACGGCGAGAATGCCGGCGCGGACGACCTCGGCGATGAAGCCCGCGGTATAGGTGGTCAGGCCGATCAGCAGGGCGACGAATTCGGGAAAGATCTGCAGGCCGCCGGTCAGGTTGAAGCGGCCCTGCTGCGGCAGTTCGAAGGAGAGCGGGCTGCCGGCGAAGAAGAACACCAGCAGCGGCACGCCGAGGATCAGCGCGAGGGTGATCAGGCCGTTGGGATACTGGGTACCGGTACGGGCCTGCTGCGTCTTGGACCAGCGATAGAACACGAACGCCACCACGACGGCGACGAAGAAGGCGATCACCACCGCCTGGAAGGCCGGTCCGAATTGCGGATTCGGCAGGATCAGGCCGCGGTTGTTGAGGAAGATCGAGCCGGGCAGCGCGATCGAATTGCGCGCGTCGGGCAGCGGCTTGAGCACCGCATTGTACCAGAAGAACAACTGCAGCAGCAGCGGCAGGTTGCGGATGACCTCGACATAGATCATCGCCAGCTTCGCCAGCACCCAATTGCTCGAGAGCCGCGCCACACCGACGAAAAACCCGAGAAAGGTCGACAGGACGATGCCGATCGAGGCGACCAGCAGCGTGTTGAGCAGGCCGACCCAGAAGGCCTGGCCATAGGTCGAGGCGGCGGCGCTGAAGGGGATCAGCTTCTGGTTGACGTCGAAGCCGGCGGCGTTGTGCCAGAAGCCGAAGCCGGATGCGATCTTCTGTGCGCGGAGGTTCTCGATCGCGTTCGACGCGGCGGACCAGATCAGGAAGGCCACCACCGCCAGCAGGACGATCTGATAGACATAGCCGCGGATCTTCGGATCGTAGAACAGCGAGGCCCTGCCGGGTTTGACCGCATCGGTCGGAATGCTCGACACCTGTTACGCCCTTTTTTGGTTTTTTGGTTGCGACGGTCCGGTGGCGGCGTTGACGCCACCGGACCGTCTAGCCGGTTTGGACTAGGCCTCGCGGCGTATCAGCGGATCGGCGGGGCGTACTGCAGCCCACCCTTGGTCCAGAGCGCGTTCTGGCCGCGGGCGATCTTCAGCAGCGAGCCGGCGCCGACGTTCTTCTCGAACACCTCGCCGTAATTGCCGACGAGCTTCACGATGCGATAGGCCCAGTCGTTGGTCAGGCCGATGGCCTCGCCGTACTTGCCCTCGGTGCCGAGCAGCCGCTTGATCTCTGGGTTGGGCGACTTCAGCATCTCATCGACATTGGCCTTGCTGACGCCCAGCTCTTCGGCGTTCAGCATCGCGAAGTGCGTCCACTTGACGATGTCGAGCCAGAGATCGTCGCCGTGGCGCACGACGGGGCCGAGCGGCTCCTTCGAGATGATCTCGGGGAGGACGATGTGATCGGCCGGAGCCGACAGCGTCAGGCGCTCCGCATAGAGGCCCGAGGCGTCCGTGGTGAACGCATCGCAGCGGCCCGATTCATAGGCCTTGACCGTCTCGGTGTTGGAGGCGAAGGCGACGACCTCGTACTTCAGGTTGTTGGCCCGGAAATAGTCGGCGAGGTTGAGCTCCGTCGTGGTGCCCTGCTGGGTGCAGATCGAGGCGCCCGCCAGCTTGAGCACGGAATCGACGCCGAGCTTCTTGCGGACCATGAAGCCCTGGCCGTCATAGTAATTGACGCCGGCGAAGTTGAGCCCCAGCGACGTGTCGCGCGACATCGTCCAGGTCGTGGTGCGCGAGAGCAGATCGACCTCGCCCGACTGCAGCGACGTGAACCGGTCCTTCGCCGACAGCGGGATGAACTTGACCTTGTTCGGATCGTTGAAGATGGCGGCGGCGACCGCACGGCACAGATCGACGTCGAGGCCGGTCCAGTTGCCCTGAGCATCGGGGAGGCCGAACCCGGCGAGGCCGGTGCCGGAGCCGCAGTGCAGGATGCCGCGGTTCTTGACCTGCGCGAGGGTGTTGGTCTGGGCCTGGACGGAGCTTGCCGCGCAAACCGAGATCGCCGCAGCGATGGCTGCAGTGACGAATGACTTCATTGAACTTCCCCTGTTGGCGGAACGGGTTTGTCCCGCTCTCGACGATCCGATGAGTATCGTTGGTTTAGCAAGTCCCGGACCAAAGCCGGCGACAGCGTGGTTTTTGGCGAGTCCGCCTGGAAGCGGCGTTGGAAAACTGGCGGGCGCCAGCTCACGCTGGCGCCCGCCAAAAGCCCTTAGCGGATCGGCGGAGCGTACTGCAGGCCGCCCTTGGTCCAGAGCGCGTTCTGGCCGCGCGCGATCTTCAGCAGCGAGCCGGCGCCGACATTACGCTCGAAGGATTCGCCGTAATTGCCGACATGCTTGATGATCCGGTAGGCCCAGTCCGTGGTCAGGCCCAGGCCATCGCCGAACTTGCCCTCGGTGCCGAGCAGACGCTTGATCTCGGGATTGGGCGACTTCAGCATCTCGTCGACATTGGCCTTGGTCACGCCGAGTTCCTCGGCATTGATCATGGCGTAATGCGTCCACTTGACGATGTTGAACCAGACCGTGTCGTTGTTGCGGGTCGAAGGGCCGAGCGGCTCCTTGGAGATGATCTCCGGCAAGACCATGTGGTCGGCCGGGGCGGTCAGCTTCAGGCGCTCGGCATAGAGGCCGGAGGCGTCGGTGGTGAAGGCGTCGCAGCGGCCGGCGTCGTAGGCCTTGATCGTCTCGTCGGAGGAGGCGAAGGCGACGACCTCGTATTTCAGGTTGTTGGAGCGGAAGAAGTCCGCGAGGTTCAGCTCCGTCGTGGTGCCCTGCTGGGTGCAGATCGAGGCGCCCGACAGCTGCAGGGCGGAGGTCACGCCGAGCTTCTTGCGGACCATGAAGCCCTGGCCGTCATAGTAGTTCACGCCAGCGAACATGATGCCGAGCTGGGTGTCGCGCGACATCGTCCAGGTCGAATTGCGGACGAGCAGATCGACCTCGCCCGACTGCAGCGCGGTGAAGCGGTCCTTCGAAGACAGCGGGATGAACTTGACCTTCTCCGGGTCGTTGAAGATGGCGGCCGACACGGCGCGGCAGAGGTCGACGTCGAGGCCGCTCCACTTGCCCTGCCCGTCGGGAACGCCGAAGCCGGCCAGCCCGGTGTTGGAACCACAGATCACCTGGTTGCGCTGCTTGACCTGAGCCAGCGTCGCGGGCGCCTGCGCCGACACCGTCGTCGCCACAAGCGCCAATCCGAGACCGCCGATGGCGGCTGTCATCATCTTCTTCATCGAACTCTCTCCCATTGAAATCTCCTGCCCGGACTCGGCCGGCGGGCGCCGTAGGTCCTGTCGCTGGCGGTGTGAACTCCGCTCGTTTGCTCAGAATTTAAGCGACTTCCCGTGCGTCGATTGCCAGAGCCCCGTATGAGCGTCAAGCCGAGGCATCTTGCGACGCCGCCCCTTGTCCACTGCATACATCACATGCGAGTTTGTGGGGGCGGTCAAGCCTGCCCGCCTCCTTCCCGACCGCTGCTCCGGCTATCGATTCGATGAAAAAGCTGTCCGAATCCGATTTCGCGCGCCTGCGCGAACGAACCCGCCTGGTGATGGCCGGGCGCGATCCCGACGACAGCTACGGCTTCGTCAACCCGCCGATCCAGCGCGGTTCCACCGTCGTCTACCCCAATACCGAAGACTTCCTGGCGCGGCGCGCCCGCTACACCTACGGCACCCAGGGTAACCCGACGATCGACGCGCTGGTTGCGGCCTGCAACACGATCGAGGGCGGCGCGGGCACGGTGGTGACGCCGTCCGGCCTGCTTGCGTGCACCCTGCCCTTCCTCGCCTTCCTGTCGGCCGGAGATCACGTCCTGGTGACCGACAGCGTCTACCGGCCGACGCGGAATTTCTGCGCGACGATGCTGAAGCGGATGGGCATCGAGGCGACCTACTACGATCCGGCGATCGGTGCGGGCATCGAGGCGCTGTTCAAGCCGAACACGCGCGCGGTCTGGACCGAGGCCCCGGGCTCCCAGACCTTCGAGATGCAGGACGTCCCGGCGATCGTGGCGGCAGCCCATGCCCGCGACATCCTGGTGATGATGGACAACACCTGGGCGACGCCCCTGTTCTTCGACAGCCACAAGGCCGGGGTCGACATCACCATCCAGGCCGGGACGAAGTACTACGCCGGCCATTCGGACGTGCTGATCGGGACGATCTCGGCGCGCACGCCGGAGCTCTACCGTCAGCTGCGCGCGAGCTGGGAACAGCTCGGCGTGATCATCGCGCCGGAAGACGCCTTCCTGACGCTGCGCGGCATGCGCACCATGGCGATCCGGCTGAAGGAGCAGATGCCCGCCGGCATCGCCATGGCGCAGTGGCTGGCGGCGCGGCCCGAGGTCGCGCGGGTGATGCACCCGGCGCTCCCGGAGGACCCCGGCCACGGGCTCTGGCAGCGCGATTTCACCGGCGCCTCCTCGCTGTTTGGCTTCGAGCTCGCGCCGGTCTCGATGACGGCGGTCGCGGCGATGCTGGACGGGCTGACCCTGTTCGGGATGGGCGCGTCCTGGGGCGGCTATGAAAGCCTCGTGCTGCCCTTCGACTGCCGGGCCTACCGCACGGCGACGACGCCCGCCTTCAAGGGCCCGACCATCCGCATCCATATCGGGCTTGAGGACCTCGACGACCTCAAGGCCGATCTCGACGCCGGCTTTGCCCGGCTGCGCGCGGTGGCGTGAGGGCGTCCGCCGGGCCGGTTCAATCCGCGGAACGGCGCTCGCGGCGCTTGTTGCGGAAGATCAGCACGAGGTTGCGGGTGTAGATCACCATCGCCAGCGCCTGGCCCATGATGATGATCGGCTCGCGCCGAACGATGCCGTAGATCAGGGTCATCAGGCCGCCGGCCATCGAGAAGTACCAGAAGGAGAGCGGCATCACGGATTGGCCCTCCCGCTCGCTCGCCAGCCATTGCACGAGGAAGCGCGCCGTGAAGAGCAACTGCGCGACGATGCCGAAGGCGAGCCAGAAGTCGAACTTCAGCACGAAGACGTCGTAGAGATAGTCCGAGACGGCATGGCCGATCGAGATGATCATGGCTGCGCCTCCGGCACGATCTGGGGCACGCGGCGGCGGCGCCGGATCAGCCACCAGACGCCGACCAGGTCGAGGATGCCGACCCAGAGCCGGTCGAAGAAGCCGTAATTCGACACGCCCGTCAGCCGCGGCCGGTCGCGCACGTCGAGATGCACGACCGTGTAGCCCTCCCGCACCATCAGCGCCGGCATGAAGCGGTGCAGCGCATCGAAATAGGGCAGCGCCAGATAGGCCTCGCGCCGGAAGCATTTCAGCCCGCAGCCGGCGTCGCGCGTGCCGTCCTTCAGCAGGCGTCCGCGGACGCCGTTGGCGATGCGCGACTGCAGCTTCTTGAAGCCGGTGTCCTTGCGGCCGACGCGCTGGCCCTGGACGAGCCCGGCCTGCAATCCGGCCTGCTGGAGCGCCGCCAGCATCGCCGGCAGGAAGGCGGGATCGTTCTGGCCGTCGCCGTCCAGCGTCGCGACGATGGGCGCGCGGGCATGGCGCACGCCGCTCCTCACCGCCGCGCTCTGGCCGCAGGATTGGGCGTGGCTCACGATCCGCAGCCAGGGCCGCTGCGCCGCCAGAGCGGCGAGCGCCGCCGCCGTCCCGTCGGTCGAGCCGTCATTGACGTAGATCACCTCGAACGCCGCGATGCCGCGGCAGGCGGCCTCGATGTCGGCGACCAGCGGCCCGACATTGCCGACCTCGTTGCGGACGGGCACGACGACGCTGAGCAGCGGCGCGGGCGAAGCGGTTTCAGGCGGCGGGAGCGGGTCGGTCAACAGACGATCATCCGGAAAAACGGCCCGCAACCTGCGTCAGGGCGGCCGACAGGGCAAGGAACTTTCAGGCGCGGCGCAACTGCAGGGTGGTCATGGCCGTGCCAGAACCGCGATCTCGAGGCGGCGGCCGCCATTGAGGTTGAAGCCGCGCAGCGTCGTCACCAGCCGGGGCGTGACGCCGGTGGCCGGCAGCGCGGCCTGGAAGCTGGGGGCGTGGCGGGCTTCCACAAGCGCGACGCGGCAGCCTGGCTGGGCCAGGAAGACGGCGGCGGCGGCGCCGTCCGGGCCCATGGCGAGATCGGTGCCGACGAGGAAGACGAGGCTCGGCTCGCGGTAGCCAACCGTGATCACCGCCGGATCGGAACAGCCGACCGAACGCACCGCCTCGGCCAGGCGTGGCGAGAGCTTGAAGGCGCGCAGGCTCTCGACCGCGAAGCCGTAGACCCCCAGGCCGAGCAGCAGGCTCGCCACGACCCCGCGCCAGAGTGCGCCTTCGAAGTCGCTGCGGCGGAAGGCGGCCACCACCGTGGCGGCGACGAGGAGCGCCAGCAGCAGGAACGGCAAGGCGAGAGCGGGAATGGTGCCGTCCAGCGACCAGGTGGCCGCGACGATGACGCCGGTCAGGGCCAGCGGCACGATCACCACGAGCAGCGCCGTGGCGACGGAGCCGCGCCGGAACCGGTCGATCCCGCCATTGACGAGCGCGAGCACCAGCAGCCCGGTCACGGCCGGATAGAGCGGCAGCACGTAATGCGGCAGCTTGGTCGGCACGGCCTCGAAGACGAGCCAGGACGGCACGATCCAGGCCAGCAGGAACAGCACCTGCGGCTCGCGCCGGCGCGCCCAGGCGAAGGGCACGGCCATGGCGGCGAAGGCGGCGGCCGGCCAGTAGGTACCGAAGAAGATCAGCATGTAGAGACCCGGCGGCCCCCAGTGCTTCTCCTGCCCCTCGGCGACCTTGCCGAGCATGTCCTGCCCGACGCTCTCGGCGAAGAAGCTGCCGCCGGTCTTCCAGGCGATCGCCAGGAACCAGGGCAGGACGACGACGAGGCACAGCAGCAGGCCGCGGCCGAAGCGCAGCGGTGCCAGCCAGCGGAAGCTGCGCTCCCTGGCGCTGAGGACGAGGATGGCGAGGCCCCAGACCATGGGCACGATCGGCCCCTTGAGCAGCAGCCCCAGCGCCGTGGCGCCCCAGAACACCAGCCAGTTGCGCGAACTCGGGACGAAGGCGAGCGAGCGCGTCCAGTCGAGCCAGACCCGCGCCAGCGCGCCCATGCTCGCGACCGCGCAGGCCGCCAGCAGCGCGTCGGTCTTGGCGATGCGGGCCTCGACGCCGAGCAGGACGCAGGCCGCCATCAGCGCAGCGCCGAGCAGCGCCATGCGCGCGCTGACGAAGGCGAGCAGGGCCCAGTAGGTCAGCAGCACGGTGGCGATGGCGCCGACGAGCGAGGGAATGCGGTAGAGCCAGATCTGCGTGCGCGCTTCCGTCACGCCCAGCGCCTCGGCGGCGGCGACGGTCGCGCTCTGCAGCCAGTAGATGCCGACCGGCTTCTTGTGGCGCGCCTCCTCCTGGAAGCGGATGTCGACGAAATCGCGCGTCTCGAGCATCTGCTTGCTCGCCTGGGCGAAGCGGGGTTCGTCCCGATCGAGCGGCTGCAGTGTCTGGAAGCCGGGAAGGAAGGCGCCAAGCGACAGCAGCACGAGGAACGCGCAGGCGCGGGCGTGGCTGGCACTGGCCAGCGTCGCGAGACGGTCGAGCGCGGAGGTGAGCGACGGCATGGACATCCTCGCGACCGCAGCGATCGCAACTGGCTTGGGGCCGGAAAGGCCGGGCGGCCTCACCCGCGGGGCGGCGCGGCGATGACCGGTCTTTCGGGCATGATCAAGGCGAAGGCCGCCAGCGACGGCCGGCGCGGTTTACGCCGCATGCTGCGTCGCGGCAAGCGCATGGACCTCGAGCCCGCCCCGTGACAGCATCGCATGGCCGCGCCAGCCAGGCGTCGTCGGGAGAAGCGACATGGGCCGGCTGTTCCTCAAGGCGCTTCGAACCGGCCTCTGGGGCCTGCTGATCGGCCCGCTCGCGGCCATCATCCTCGTCTTCGGCGCGATGATCTTCGATCCCAAATGCGGCGCCGGCGATTCCGGTGGTTGCGCCATGGGCGTCGTTACGGCACCGATCGCGGTGGCACTGCCGAGCTTTGGCCTGTTCTTCCTCGGCGGGCTGCTGCACGGGCTGTGGCAGCGACGCCCGGCGGACCCCGCTGCTGCGATCCGGCGGCTCCGCAACTGGGGCCGGGAGGAGTGAGGCGGCTTCTGCGGACGGTCGGTGCGCCCGCGACGACGACGCGGTGAAACAGGAAAAAGAATGGCGAGCCCGGCTGGATTCGAACCAGCGACCAGCAGCTTAGAAGGCTGCTGCTCTATCCATCTGAGCTACGGGCCCGAAGACGAGGGCCGAGGCCTTCGTCTGTCTCTTGGGGAGCGAAGGCGGATGCCCTCACTCCGTCAAACCGTCAATGCGTCCACTGTCCGCGGCGCGAGAACTTGAAATTGTCGGAATAGGCCACCGTCCGGCGCAGCGGCTCCTGCGGCTGCTCGACACGGAAGGGAATGCCGTTGCGCGTGGCGTAGGTCACGGCCTCGGCCTCGCTGTCGAACCAGAGCTTCACCTGGCTCTTCATGTCGCCCGACGAGGTCCAGCCCATCAGCGGCTCGATCTGGCGCGGCTGCTCGGGCTCGTATTCGAGGAGCCAGCGCTCGGTCTTGGCGGTGCCGGACTGCATGGCCGTCCGGGCGGGGCGATAGATGCGTGCGGTCATGGCTCTCGCTCGGCGCTCACCTGAAATCCTGGCCGTCTGTCACGGCTCGCCACCGGAACCGGCCCGGCTGCGAGACGCCCGGAATGGTCGGGGCACCAGGATTCGAACCTGGGACCCTCTGCTCCCAAAGCAGATGCGCTACCGGGCTGCGCTATACCCCGACTTGGCCATTCCACGCGTGGCGGTTGGCTATCACGTCCCTTGCCTGCGCCGCAAGCGCGGCGGACCGCTCAGCGCTTGAACAGGGTGTGTTCGACCCGGTCGCCCGGCTTGAGACCGAGCGTGCGGCTGACCCCGCCATTGACCTCGAGCACCGAGAGCACCGGCTCGCCGGAGGGAATCGTGCGCTGCGACAGGGGCTCGGTGTTCTCGGCGATGCGCGCGATCGTGCCGTCAGCCCGGATGAAGAGCATATCGAGGGGGATGTAGGTGTTCTCCATCCACATCGCGACCGGCTCGGTGCGGCCGAAATCGAACAGCATGCCGCGGTCGGCCGGCATGTAGCGGCGATGCATCAGCCCCCTCGCCCGCTGCTCGGGCGTGCGCATCACCTCGACCTGGAAGGCATGGCGCTTGTCGCCGCTGACGATCGCGAGCGTCTCGAGCGCCGTCGCCTGGCCGGCCGGGGCGGCCTGGGCGAGTCGCAGGAGCGGTGCCGTGCTCGCCGGCTGCGCCAGACCAAGGGCAGCCGTCAGCGCGAGGCCGGCGGCGGCGAGACCGGCGAGAGACGAACGGGTTCGGGCCTGGATCGGCATGGTGTCTCCGTTAGCGCCGGCTGCGGGGCGGTTCGGGGTGCGCGTCCTGCAAAGCTATGACGGCGCAGATGGCGAATCTGCGACAGATGGCAGCCAAGCTCCCCATGCGGTCAAGCCTTTCGTCAGCATGTCGACCGGGCTCGGCTTTTCTTCAACGCCGGCTTGGGGCAGGGTCGCCGCCACAGAACAGGAGACCGTCATGATCGCTCCGCGCCTGCGCCGCCCTCTTCGCGCCGCCCTCGCTTTCGCCACGCTGGCGATGTCGCAGCCGCTCGCCGCGGCCGATTTCCAGCTCGACAATGTCCGTATGGAGTTCGGCCTCTTCACCCTGTCGGCCCCGAAGCTCGAGGTGAAGGGCTCACCTCTGGAGCGTGAAGCCTTTCGCAGCCTCCTCGACATCAAGAGTGGCGAGACAGCCCTGGCCCGCATCGACCGCCTGAGCGCGGCCGAGATTCGCGCACCGGAACTCGTCGTCGAGGTCGCGCAGGGCAAGCAGAAGCAGGTCACGACCTATCGCGACGTGCGCTTCTCGGACATCCGCGACGGCCAGATCGCGCGCGGCGAGTCGGCCGGCGGAACGCTCGCCGGCCAGAGCCCCGACGGCGCCAAGCTCACCGGCACGCTGCTGGCGATGCGCTTCGAGGGCTTCGACATCCGGCAGACCGCGCGGGTCCTCGTCGACCGCGTCGCCGCTGGCCAGACCGAGCCGGTACGCCCCCTGCTGCGCCGCGCCGAGCAGGATGGCTACAGCATCGACATGGGGCCGGCCGGCAAGATGAGCTTCGGCCGCGCGACCAGCCGCGACGTGGCGGCGGGCGTCGGCCCCGAGCCGCTCGGCGATCTGCTGACCCGGGCGATGGCGCTCTCCGAGCAGACCGCAGCCGGGGGCGCGGCCAAGGACGATCCGGTCCGGCGCGAGGCGGAGAAGCGCATGGGCATCGCCCTGCTCGGCTTCTACGACCGCGTCGAGATCGGCAGCGGCGAGATCCGCGACATGGTGATGACCGTGGTCGAGCCCGAGGCCGCAAAGCCAGGGGCCAAGCCTGGCGGCAAGTCTGCGGCGAACCCCGGGCCGGTCGACATCAAGATCGCGCGCATCGCCTATGGCGAGGATGCGCCGGCGAAGTCCGGTTTCGTGCTGGAGGGCCTGCAGTTTGCCGGCGGCGGCGCCAAGGGCCTGGTCGACACGATCAGCTATTCCGGCTTCTCCTACGGCCCGGTGATCAAGGCGCTGCGCGAGGATCTGGCGAAGTCCGCCAGCGCCGACGCCGCCATCGACTGGCGTCGCTACATTCCCACGATCGGCACGATCCGCATGACCGGCCTGTCGGTCGATGCGCCGCCGATGGCGCCCGGGGGGCAGCCGGTCCGCATCGGCCTCGGCGTGTTCGAGGTGAAGGCCGGCGAGCAGCTCAACGGCATCCCGACCAGCCTCGCCCTGACGCTCGACAAGCTGGTCGCGCCGATCACCGAGGGGGCCGGCAATCCCGCCGCGCGCGATCTGATCGCGATGGGGATCCGCTCGCTCGACCTGAATGCGCGGATCGATCTCGCCTGGGAGGCGGCGCGCAGCGAACTCGCCATCCGGCAGATCGCGCTCGGCGGCGAAGGGCTGGCGCGGCTCAACCTGTCCGGCACGCTCGGCAACGTCACCAAGGACCTGTTCTCGAGCGACGTCGCGCTGGCTCAGGTCGCGGCGCTGGGCGCCACGGCCCGGGGCCTGACTGCGAAGCTGGAGAATTTCGGCCTCGTCGAGAAGCTGATCGCCAATGAGGCGCGCAAGGCCGGCCGCAAGCCCGATGAAATGCGCCAGCAGTTCGCGATGATCGCGAGCCTGGGCCTGGCCTCGATCCTCGGGCCCTCCGACGCCGCCAAGGCGCTGACGGCGGCGGTGTCGCGCTTCGTCGCCCAGCCCGGGACGCTGACCCTCGACGCCCGCGCCCGTTCGGCTGGCGGCATCGGCCTCGCCGACGTCATCACCCTCACCGATCCGACCGAGATCCTCGCCAAGATCGACCTCAAGGCCGAAGCGCGGTGACGGCTTCGGGCGGTCCGGACGGCCTGCTGCCGCCGGAGGATGCGCAGTGGCGGCCCGGGCCGCTCGTCGCCTGGTGGGCAGGGCTCGCGCCCGCGGCCAGGGGGCTGCTGGGCAAGCGCGTCAATCCGCACAACCAGACGCGCCTGCACCTCGCCGCGCTGATCGCGAGGCGACCTGGCCAGATCGCGGTGGGCGCCTGGACCTATGGCCGCCCCAAGGTGCGCTTTTCCGAGAGCGGGGCCCGGCTGACGATCGGCCGCTACGGCTCGATCGCCGACGGCGTCGAGATCCTGCTCGGTGGCAACCACCGCACCGACTGGGCGACGACCTATCCGTTTCCGGCCCTGCCGGGGCTCTGGCCGGAGGCCGCCGGGATCGCCGGCAGCCATACGAGCCGGGGCGACGTCACGATCGGCCACGATGTCTGGCTCGGCTCGCAGAGCATGGTGCTGTCGGGCGTGACCATCGGGACCGGCGCCGTCGTGGCGGCGCGGGCCGTGGTGACGCGGGACGTGCCGCCCTACGCGATCGTCGGCGGCAACCCGGCCCGTGTCCTGCGGATGCGCTTCGACGAGGCGCAGATCGCCTCGCTGCTGGCGAGCCGGTGGTGGCTGCTGCCGCGAGAGGACGTCGTGCAGCTCTTGCCTGTTCTGATGTCGAACCGGGTTTCTGTTCTTTCTGCGCCGGCTCAAGAAGAAGAATGACGAATTTCCGTGCGTTCACCATCACGAGCTGACGCAACGAAATTTCGGTTGTACATTTAGAAACAATTGTCCATCTGGTCTGGCGCTTCGCGAAGGCGTTCTGACAGTGGCGTTGGTTCATGCACTTTTCTGCCTACGACAAGGCCTGTGTCTTTAGGGCTGCCTATCTCGCGGACTGTGAGAATATCCCTTTGACCGTGCTGGATGTCGGTTCCGCCATGGTCGATGGCCAGAACCTCGCCAACCGCGCCGCGATGGCCAATGACGCCTGGCGGATGATCGGGCTCGATATCGAGCCGGGGCTGAATGTCGATGTCGTGGTCGCCGACCCCTATGACTGGAGCGAGATCGCCAGCGGTTCGGTCGATGTCGTCACCTGCTCGGAGGTCTTCGAGCACGCGGAATATTTCTGGATCACGATCCTCGAAATCGCGCGGGTGCTGAAGCCCAACGGCCTCGCCTTCATCACCTCGCCCGGTGGCGGGCCGCGCCACCGCTTTCCGGTCGATTGCTGGCGCTTCTACGACGACGCCTTCCCCGCGCTGGCGCGCTATGCCGGGCTCAACCTTCTCGAGGCACAGGTCCAGTGGGTTCCCGCCTATCGCAAGGGCATCCAGTGGCGGGATTCGAGCGCCGTGATGCAGAAGCCGCTGCGGGATGCCGCCGAGGGCTTCGATGAGGTTCTGCGCCAGACGATCGGCAAGAGCCTGCGGGGCGGAAAGCCGGCGATCGAGGAGATCCTGGTCGTGGCGGGCCGCAACAGCGCTCCCGACGAGATCGGCGACATCAGCCCCCTGAAGGCGCAGCCGGGCCGCAACGCCTTCGCGGCGCGGGAGGCGGCGTTGCTCGCGTCCGGCAACACGCTGCTGATGAAGACGCGTCTGGTGATGCGGCAGATGCGCGAGATCAAGCGCATCATCGCGACGCCCCTGAAGGATCTGCATCTCTGACGCGCGACCGCGGCCAGGCCGGCCGCAGCTAGCCTGCGGCGATCAGCCGGCGCTTGAGGCCGAGTGCGGGCTTCTCGACCAGATGCCAGGACAGCCAGGCGACGGCGAGCGTGACGATCAGGCCCGGCCAGAACAGCGTCATCGCGCCGGCTGCGGGGAACAGGGCGTGGCTCGCCTGCTGGATCGGCCAGCCATAGAGATAGACCCCGTAGGACAGATCGGAGGGCGGCTCGCTGCGCCGCCGGGTCAGGGCGGGGGCGAGCGCGAGGACCAGCACGCCCCAGGCCGTGACCAGATAGAGGGCGCTCTTGTAGAGCGGCGTCGGCGAGAGCAGGACGAGCGCGGCGAGCCCCAGCGCCAGACCCGGCAGGGAGAGGCGCACGCGGTCCCGGAACAAATAGATCAGCCCGCCGGCGAGAAAGATCAGCGGCAGTCGCAGTGCCGTCTCGACGCCCTTGGGACCGTCGGGGTCGATGATCTCGCGCAGCAGCGTGGCGGCCAGCAGCAGGCCGCCCATCGCCAGGGCCAGCTTCGGCCGGGCCAGCAGGCCCAGCAGCCCGCCGACGAGCACGCCGAGATAGCAGATCGTCTCGTATTTCAGCGTCCAGACCGTCCCCATCGGGAAGGGCAGCGGGTTTGTGTCGAAGACGCCGGGCAGGGCCGATGCGCTCTTGAAGGTGGTGAGCGTGCCGGTGATGAAACGGCGCAGCTGCGGATCGGAGAGATAGGCGCCGAGATCGAGGCGGGTCATCGCCGCCCCGAGGCCGAGCGCGACGACCAGCGTCGCGGCAATGAGGCCCGGCGCGATGCGCAGCGTGCGGGCGACCAGGTAGTCGCGCCAGCCGCGCCGGTCGTAGCTCATTGTCACCAGAAACCCGGAGATCGCGAAGAAGCCATTCACCGCGTGCTCGCCGAGCGTGAAGCCCGTCGTCTGCGCCCACGGCTCGTCCTCGACGCGCCCGGTCGCGACGCTGAAGGCGTGCGAGACGACGACGGCGAGCGCCAGCACGAGCCGCAGCAGGCCGAAATTATTGTGCGGACCGGCCAGGGCCTGCGTGACGCTGACGCCGAGCAGCCTCCTCATGGCGAACCCTCCAGCCCTTCTCGGGCGAGCGCCGATCGCCCGCGGATCCAGGCGAGCGCCCCGGCCGCGGAGCCGGCATGGGCGGACATCTTGTCGCGCTGCAGGATCAGGCCGTAACCCACGGCCTTGGCGAGGCTTTCGACGATCCGGCCCGGCGATGGCGGCGGCAAGCCGTATTTGCGGGCGACATAGCCCTCAGACCAGGCGAGGTGCCAGCGCGCCTTGAACCGGCGCGCGGCCGAGGGGGCACTCGAGCGCCCTCGCCCATGGCCGGCTTCGGCGGCATGGACATGGACCAGCGCATGGCCGGCGTCGCGCAGGCGGCGGCAGAGGTCGTCATCCTCGTAGAAGAGGAAGATCGCCGGGTCGAAGCCGCCGAGCGCGACGAAGATCTCGCGGCGGACGAGCAGGCAGGCGCCCGAGAGGAAAGGCAGGCAGGTGTCGCCCTCGGGGATCACCATGGCTCCGCTGCGGTTGAGATGAGCCGGCGAGAGCAGCGAGCGCGGCTGCAGGAAGACGCGGCCCGAGGGCTCGACGAGGCGCGGGGCGAAGAGGGCCGCATCGGGATAGCGCTGCGCGGCTTCGAGCAGGGCTGCAACCGCGCCTGCCCTCATCTCGACGTCCGGGTTGACGATCAGCACGAAGGGCGTGGTGCTGGCGGCGACGCCGCGATTGTTGGCGCGGCCATAGCCCTCGTTGCGCGGGCTCGCGATGACGGTGGCGCCCCGTTCGCGCGCGACTGAGGCGCTGGCGTCGCCGCTGGCGTTGTCGACGACGATCGCCGGCACCCCCTCGGCAGCCAGCGCCGACAGGCAGGCCGGCAGGACCTCGGCACTGTCATGGCTGACGACGATGGCGGTGATCAGGGTCGCGGCGGGCATCGGCGCCTTGTGGCCGCGATGGCCGATCGGAGGCAAGCGAATTCAGCGACGGGCCAGCGCCGTCACATCGCGCTGCACCGAGGCGCGCTCGGCCGCGTCGCAGGCCCGCGGCGCCTTGTAGGATTTCACCGCATAGGCGGCGTTCGCCATGGCGAAGCGCTGCCGCTCCTCCTGCTGCATCCGGCGGACGACCCGGCTGCGATCGACCCGCAGCCCGCAGTCATAGGCGCGCGACACCTGCGCCGCGGCGAATTCCGGCGTACCGGGCAGAGGCCCCGCCGTGGTGCAGGCGGAAAGCCCGAGCGTCAGCGACAGGGCAGCGAGCCGTGGTGGAAGCCTCATGACGCGGTCGCGGGACGTCATAGGGCGCTGAAGTCGCCCGCGCGGATGCGCGTCATCTTCTCGCGGACCTCCGCCCGCTCGCCGGCATCGCAGGCGCGCGGCTTGACGCTCTGGTTGATCGTCTCCGCCTCCGAGACGGTGACGTAGGTCGAGCGCGCAGAGGCGAGTTGCTCGGGCGTGGCGCCACGGGCCTTCTCGGCTGCGATGAAGCCATCGAGCGTGCTGCGGCTCGGCGCCCCGGCGCGGCAGGCGACCGAGCGCGAGACGAGGCTGGCAAGCTCCGAGGCGCGGGACGCGCTCGGATTGGCCGGGCCGGAGACGCAGGCCGAGAGCGGCAGCGCCGCGAGGCAAACGAGCGCGAGCGCGCGCGCCGGAGCGGAATCGGTCATGTCGATCAGCCGTTCTTCTCGGGCGCGTTGATGCGCAGATGCGCCTCGCGCAGCTGCTTGGGAGAGGCCTCGGCCGGTGCGCCCATCAGCAGGTCGACCGCCTGCTGGTTCATCGGGAACAGCGCGACCTCGCGCAGGTTGGTGGCGCCGGCCAGCAGCATGATGATGCGGTCGACTCCGGCCGCCATGCCGCCATGGGGCGGCGCGCCATACTGGAAGGCGCGGTACATGCCGCCAAAACGCTCGATCACCGTCTCCTCGCCATAGCCGGCGATCTCGAAGGCCTTCACCATCGCTTCGGGCTTGTGGTTGCGGATGCCGCCGGAGGCGAGCTCGAAGCCGTTGCAGGCGATGTCGTACTGGAACGCCTTGAGCGAGAGCGGATCCTCGCTCTTCAGCGCCTCCAGGCCGCCCTGCGGCATCGAGAAGGGGTTGTGCGAGAAATCGACCTTCTTCTCGTCCTCATTGTACTCGAACATCGGGAAATCGACGATCCAGGCGAAAGCGAAGGCGTTCTCGTCGATCAGCCCGAGTTCCTGGCCGACCTTGTTTCGGGCGGCTCCGGCGAATTTGTAGAACTTGTCGGGGTTGCCGGCGGCGAAGAAGCAGGCGTCGCCGGGCTGCAGGCCCATCTGGGCGATGATCGCGGCGACGCGCTCGGGCCCGATGTTGTTGGCGATCGGCCCCTGCCCCTCGCCGTCTTCCTTGATCATCAGGTAGCCGAGGCCCGGCTGGCCTTCCCCTTGAGCCCAGGAGTTCATGCGGTCGCAGAAGGCTCTGGAGCCGCCCTTGGGCCCGGGAATGGCCCAGACGCGGTTCTTCTCGTCCTCGAGGATGCGCGCGAAGACCTTGAAGCCCGAACCGCGGAAATGCTCCGAGACGTCCTGCATCACCAGCGGGTTGCGCAGGTCCGGCTTGTCGGAACCGTATTTCGCGATCGCCTCGGCATAGGGGATGCGCGGCCAGTTCTTGGTCACCGACTTGCCGTTGCCGAACTCCTCGAAGATGCCGCCGATCACCGGCTCCATCGTCGCGAAGACGTCCTCCTGCTCGACGAAGCTCATCTCGACGTCGAGCTGGTAGAACTCGCCCGGCAGGCGGTCGGCGCGCGGGTCCTCGTCGCGGAAGCAGGGCGCGATCTGGAAGTAGCGGTCGAAGCCCGCCATCATCAGCAGCTGCTTGTACTGCTGCGGCGCCTGCGGCAGCGCGTAGAACTTGCCCGGATGCAGGCGGCTCGGAACGAGGAAATCGCGCGCGCCCTCCGGCGAGGAGGCGGTCAGGATCGGCGTCTGGAATTCCGAGAAGCCCGAATCCTTCATGCGCCGGCGCATCGAGTCGATGACCTTGGTGCGCAGCATGATGTTGTTGTGCAGCTTCTCGCGGCGCAGATCGAGGAAGCGGTACTTCAGCCGCGTGTCCTCGGGGTATTCGAGATCGCCGAAGACCGGCAGCGGCAGTTCGCCGGCCGCGCCCAGCACCTCGATGTCGGTGGCGAAGACCTCGACGGCGCCGGTCGGGAGGTTGGCGTTCTCGGTGCCGGCGAGGCGCGCCTTGACCTTGCCGTCGATGCGCACGACCCATTCCGAGCGCAACGTCTCGGCGGTGGCGAAGGCCGGCGAATCCGGGTCGATTACGACCTGCGTCATGCCGTAATGGTCGCGTAGGTCGATGAAGAGCACGCCGCCATGGTCGCGGATGCGGTGGCACCAGCCGGAGAGACGGGCCTGCGAGCCGATGTCGCTCTCGCGAAGGGCGCCGCAGGTGTGGGAACGGTAGCGATGCAGGGTCACGGGGATGATCTCTTTCGGGGTCGCCCTGGGGCGAGCCGCGGGCGGTCGATTCTGCCGGCGTAAGCACACGCGGGCGCAGGGCTTGTCAAGGATTCAGGTGGGATTGTCGGCCTGCGGACTCGACGGGGCGCCCCCTGCTCCGGTAAGCCCGGAGCATGAAGCTGATCACGACCACGGCCGACCTCGCCGACGCCTGCGCGCGCCTCGCCAGCCACCCCTTCGTCACGGTCGATACCGAGTTCCTGCGGGAGACGACCTACTACCCCAAACTCTGCCTGATCCAGCTCGCCTCGCCCGACGAGGCGGTGCTGGTCGATCCGCTGGCGCCCGAGCTCGATCTCGCCCCGTTCTTCGGGCTGATGGTCGATGAGGCCGTGGTCAAGGTCTTCCACGCGGCACGGCAGGATCTCGAGATCGTCTGGATGCTCGGCCGGGTGCTGCCGAGCCCGCTCTTCGACACGCAGGTCGCGGCCATGGTCTGCGGCTATGGCGACTCGGTCGGCTACGAGCAACTCGCCAACGATCTCGCCAAGGCGCGCATCGACAAGTCCTCGCGCTTCACCGACTGGTCGCGGCGTCCGCTGAACGAGGCGCAACTCGTCTATGCCGAGGCCGACGTCACCCATCTCAGAGACATCTATCTGGCGCTGAAGGCCGATCTGGAGACGACCGGGCGCGAGGGCTGGGTCGCCGAGGAGATGGCGGTCCTCAATTCGCCCGCGACCTACGAGGTCAAGCCCGAGAATGCCTGGCAGCGCCTGAAGGGCCGCATCCGCAAGCCCAAGGAGCTCGCCGTGCTGATCGAGCTGGCGGCCTGGCGCGAGCGCGAGGCGCAGCACCGCGACGTGCCGCGCCAGCGCGTGCTCAAGGACGACGCGCTGATGGACATCGTCCAGCGCGCGCCGCGGTCCGTCGAGGCGCTGGCCGAGCTGCGCTCCGTGCCCAACGGCTTCGAGCGCTCCCGCTCGGGCGGCGAGGTGCTGGCGGCGATCGAGCGCGGGCTGGCTCTCGATCCCAAGACCCTGCCCCGGCTGGAGCGCGAACGCGGCCGCGGCGGCAACGGCGCCGTGCTCGACCTGCTCAAGGTGCTGCTCAAGGCGGTGGCCGAGGCGGAGCGGGTCGCGCCCAAGATCATCGCGTCCTCGGACGATCTCGAGGCGATCGCCTCGGATGACGAGGCCGACGTTCCCGCGCTTCAGGGCTGGCGGCGCGAGGTCTTCGGCGACAAGGCGCTGGCGCTGAAGAGCGGTTCGCTCGGCCTGCGGGTCCTGCGCGGTCGCGTCATCGTCGGGTGAGGCGGCCGACTCAGAGGCGCGCGATCTCGTAGTCGCGGCCCAGCAGCTTCGCGAGCTGCTTGAGGCGGCCGATGACGCGTTCGCTGGCGAGTGGGCCGAGATCCTCGGGCAGCCGCAGGATCAGGCGGCCATCGACGCAGGTCGCCGGCATGCGCGGCAGCAGACCCGCCATGCCGGCCGACAACAGATAGGCGACGCGGAAGATCGCCGCCAGCAGCAGGGCCCGGTCGAGGATCGGCGTCGGCAGCAGTGCCCTCAGGGCGTTGGCGGCCGGCGAGTCCGCCTTCAACCCGGCATAGCGATGGAAGATCGCGAGCGCCAGGAAGGCCCGGCCGACATGGTCGATCCCGGTGAAATAGGCATGGGCGATGACGTTCATGCTCTGCTCGCCCCGGTAGTCCGGATGGGCGCGCCAGCCGATATCCGAGAGCAGGCAGACCGATTCGATCAGCCGCGGCGAGGGTTCGTCTCCCGCAAGCCCCGCCGTCTCGAGGATGGCGCGGCTCCAGGCGATGAGTTCGGCGGCGTGGCGCGGGTCGCGTGCGCGCAGGTGGTTGTAATCGCGGGCCGCGCGCAGCAGCGGATCGGCGGCGCGCTCCTCCTCCGAGAGCTGCTCGTGCAGCAGGCCCTCGCGGACGCCCTGGGCCGAGATGATGACGGCGCGGGGCTTGCCGCGCTTGATCAGTTCGTCGAGCACGAGCGCGCCATAGGCGAGCAGCGGACGCCGTGCCGACGAGACCGCGTCGATGGCCGGGAGCCCGGTCAGATCGGCCCGCTCGACCAGCTTGACGAAATCGGCGACGTCCTTGGCCGGCAGCGTATAGCCATGCATGACGTTGAGAGGATAGCGCACCTGGTGCTGATGCAGGGTCGCCAGCGCACGCCAGGTGCCGCCGACGGCGTAGAAGTCACGCCCCTTCATCGCGTCGATCTGCGGCAGCCTGTCGAGCTCGTCCTTGACGATCTTCTCGGCGAGCCTGAGCGAGTTCTTCGAGCGGTCGAGCAAGGCGAGGCCGCCGAGCGGGACGCTCGCGCCCTCCCCGACCCGGCCGCGGCCCACCGGGATCAGCTCGAGGCTGCCGCCGCCGAGATCGCCGACGACGCCGTCGGGATTGTCGAAGCCGGAGATCACGCCGAGGCCTGACAGTTCCGCCTCGCGGTCGCCCGAGATCAGCTCGATCGGCTGGCCGATCGCCGCCTCGGCCCGGGCGATGAACTCGGGCCCGTTGCTGGCATAGCGAGCGGCGGCGGTGGCGATGACCCGGATCTCGCCGACATTCATCGCCTCGCAGAGGATGCGGAAGCGCACCAGCGCGCCGATCGCCTTCTCGATCGCGTCGGGCGCGAGGCGTCCCGTGGTCGCGACCTGCCGGCCGAGACCGGCCATCTCCTTCTCGTTGAAGACCTGGGCCGGGGCCCGCGCCACCATCTCGTAGACGACGAGGCGGACCGAGTTCGACCCGATGTCGACGATGGCGAGCGTGCCGGCTCCCAGCCCGAGGCGGCCGGGCGCGGTCCTGGCGTCAGACCTTGCGTCCCCCGCGGCGCGAGAGGGAGCGAGGGCTGGAATTGGAGAGAGATTTGCCACGTCCTGAGAGACTCGGGTTCGTCATGAAATACTTGTGCGCGTTGAACGACTCTTCGTTCGGCGCCGGGACAATGCGTCGGGAGCCGCCATCGGGCAAGATCGTCCAGCTCTGTTCGTTGTCGAGGAAGTTCGCCAGCATGATCTGCTCCAGCAACTGCTGGTGGACCGTCGGGTTCAATATCGGTGTCAGCGCCTCGACGCGGCGGTCGAGATTGCGCGGCATCAGGTCGGCCGAGGAGATGTAGAGCTTGGCCTTGGGCGATGGCAGGCCGTGGCCGCCGCCGAAGGCGTAGACGCGGGTGTGCTCGAGGAAGCGGCCGATGATCGACTTGACGCGGATGTTCTCCGACAGGCCGGGCACGCCCGGCCGCAGGCAGCAGATGCCGCGCACGACGAAGTCGATCTCCACCCCGGCCTGGCTGGCATCGTAGAGCGCATCGATGATGACGGGGTCGACCAGCGAGTTGCACTTGCCCCAGATCGCGCCCTTGCGGCCCGCCTTCACATGCGCGACCTCCTCGGCGATGTCGTCGAGCAGGCGCTGCTTGAGGCCCACGGGCGAGACCGACATCTTCTCCAGCTCGGCCGGCTCGGCATAGCCGGTGATGAAGTTGAAGACGCGCGCCACGTCCTGCGACATCACCGGATCGGCGGTGAAGAAGGAGACGTCGGTGTAGATGCGCGCCGTGATCGGATGGTAGTTGCCGGTCGCAATATGGCAGTAGGTGACGAGCTGGCCGGCCTCGCGCCGCACGACCAGGGACAGCTTGGCGTGGGTCTTCAGCTCGATGAAGCCGTAGACCACCTGCACGCCGGCCCGCTCCATCTCCTTGGCCCAGCGGATGTTGGCCTCCTCGTCGAAGCGCGCCTTGAGCTCGACCAGCGCCGTGACCGACTTGCCGGCCTCGGCGGCTTCCGTCAGCGCCTTGACGATCGGCGAGTTCGACGAGGTGCGGTAGAGCGTCTGCTTGATCGCGACGACATTGGGATCGCGGGCCGCCTGCTGCAGGAACTGCACGACGACGTCGAAGCTCTCATAGGGGTGGTGGACGAGCAGGTCCTTCTGCCGGATGGCGGCGAAGCAATCGCCGCCATGCTCGCGGATGCGCTCGGGGAACCGGGCATTGTAGGGCTTGAACTTCAGGTCCGGCCGGTCGACGCCGACGAGCTGCGCCAGTTCGCTGAGCCCGATCATGCCCTCGACCTCGACGACCTCGTCCTCGTCGACCTTGAGCTCGCGGATGATCAGCCGGCGCAGATGCGGCGGCATCCCCGTGCTGATCTCGAGGCGGATGACGACGCCCAGCCGGCGCAGCTTCAGCATCGTCTCGAAGACGCGGACCAGGTCCTCCGCCTCCTCCTCGACGTCGAGATCGGTGTCGCGGATGACCCGGAACGAACCGGTCCCCTTGACGTCGTAGCCGGGGAACAGCTTGCCGATGAACAGCGAGACCGCATCCTCGAGCGTGATGAAGCGCCGCAGTTCCTCGCGGGCGAGGTCCGGCAGCTCGATGAAGCGGTCCATCTTGATCGGCACGCGGATCAGCGCATCGAGCTGGCGCCCGTCGCTGATCCGCTCCAGCGCCAGCGCCAGCGTGAAGCCGAGATTGGGAATGAACGGGAAGGGATGGGCCGGGTCGATCGCCAGCGGCGTCAGCACCGGGAAGACGTAGTTGAGGAAGTAATCCTCGAGCCAGACCCGCTCGGCCGGGCCGATGTCGCCGGGACCAAGCAGATGGATGCGGTTCTCGTGCAGGTCACGCTTCAGCTCGACCCAGCGCGCCTGCTGGTCACCGGTCAGCGCGGCGACGGCCTTGCCGAGCTCGGCGAGCTGCGCGGCCGGGGTCAGCCCGTCCTGGCTCGGCGTGACGACGCCGGCCTTGAGCTGCTCGCGCAGGCCGGAGACGCGGACCATGAAGAACTCGTCGAGATTGGCGGCCGAGATCGACAGGAAGCGCAGCTGCTCGAGCAGCGGGTGGTTTCGGTTGGAAGCCTCCTCCATGACCCGCCGGTTGAACTGCAGCCAGGACAATTCGCGGTTCATGAAGCGGGCCGGCGATTCGCGCAGCGGCGCCTGCTCCTCGGCGGGAACGGGATGCGCAGCCTCGATGACGCTCGGTTGCGTGTTCATGCGCTTGGCTCTCGTTCCGGTCGCTGCTCTGGCCACGGTCGTCTCCCTGAGCGTCTTCAGCCACCGTAGCGTGACGGTTCGATGACAACCATGTCATTTCCGGCTGCAGGGGCCGGCGAATGTGCCTGCGTCGCCAGGCCCCCTTGCGTGGCGCCGCCCGCTCCTGTTTCGTGCCGCCGCGGGGACCCCATCCCCGGGCGGCCGAACCTGCGCCGTCTGGATTCGACAGAGGCCGTTTTGAGCAGCTCTTCCCATCGTGACGATGGCGACATCGTCTACCCGTCCGCCATTCCCTTCATTCTCGCGCATCTGGCCTGTTTCGGTGCCCTCTGGAGCGGGGTCACCGCGACCTCGGTCTGGCTCGCCATCGGCCTCTACTGGCTGCGGATGTTCGCCGTGACGGGCGGCTACCACCGCTATTTCTCGCATCGCACCTACAGGACCAGCCGAATCGGCCAGTTCGTGCTGGCGGTGCTGGCGCAGTCGACGGCGCAGAAGAGCGTGTTCTGGTGGGCGTCCAAGCATCGCCATCACCACCGCTATGCCGACACCGAGCACGACGTGCACTCGCCGGTGCAGACCTCCTTCGCCTATTCGCATGTCGGCTGGATCTTCAGCCGCGACCACCACGTCTTCGACGATTCGACGATTCAGGATCTGACGAAGTTCCCGGAGCTGCGCTGGCTGCACCGTTTCGAGCTGACTCCGGCCGTGCTGCTGGCGGTGCTCTGCTACGTCATCGACGGCTGGGCGGGGCTCTTCGTCGGCTTCTTCTGGTCGACGGTGGCCGTCTACCACGCCACCTTCTGCATCAACTCGCTCGCCCATGTGCATGGCGACAAGGACTATGTGACCGGCGACGAAAGCCGCAACAACTGGTGGCTCGCCATCATCACCATGGGCGAGGGCTGGCACAACAACCACCATGCCTACCAGTACAGCGTCCGCCAGGGCTTCCGCTGGTGGCAGATCGACCCGACCTACTACATCATCCTCGGGCTCTCGAAGCTGCGCCTCGTCTGGGACCTGAAGCAGCCGCCGCAGGCGGTGATCGAGCGCTCGCAGGCGCTGCCCCCGCGCGTGATCGAGCGCTCCGCCGAGCGGCTGGCGGCGTCCGTCCCGGTCGATCGGGTCGTCAGCGCCTTCCGCGAGGCCTATGCGGCGACACCCGCTCTGCCCGAGCTGCACTGGCCGAGCCTGACGCTGGCCGAGCTGCGGGCGGCGCTGGCCGATCTGCAGGAACGCGCCGGCGACCGCTTCGCGGAGATCCAGAGCCAGGCCGCCGAGGCCTGGGCGCAGTGGGATGCCTCGAGCTGGCAGCTGCCCGTCCTGCCCAGCCGCGAGCAGCTCAACGCCAAGGCCGCCGCGATGTTCGTCAAGACGCCGTCGCTCGACGCCATCGCCAACAGGGCCCATGAGCTGCTGGTCGAGGCGATGCATGCGCGGCTCGTCGCGCTTCCCGTCGAGGCGGCCCCGCGCCGTCTGGGCTGAGGCGGCTTCAGTCCTCGGCGTAGAGGCGCTCCAGCGCCTCGGCCGCGAGGGGCCGCGTGACGCGGCGCCCGCGCTCGAGCGACAGCTTGTCGAGCAGGTCGACCAGAGCGCGCGCCGCCGCGAAAGAGCGCTCCATCCGCAGGGCGAGCATCTCGATGATCATGGTGTCGACCACGAGCTGGCGGTCGATGAAGAGCTTGACCAGGACGGCGCGCAGGAGCGCGTCGTCGGGCGGCTCGATCCGGGCCTCCGGCGCCAGCCGCAGCCGCGACAGCAGATCCGGCACGCGCAGCCCCCATTGATCGGGCGCGGCCCGGGCGGTCAGCAGGAGGTGCCCGCCCCTCGCCTTGACCGCGTTCATCAGGTGGAACAGCGCCGCTTCGTCCTCGAGCCCACGGTCGCAATCCTCGACAACCAGTGCCCCGCCGGAGACCAGATGGGGCACCTTCGCATCCACCACCTCCGCCGCCGGCACGGTCCAGGCATGGGCACGCTTGGCCCAGATGGCGGCGAGATGGGTCTTGCCGGCGCCTTCCGGCCCGGTCAGGCGCAGCCAGGCCTCGGGCCAGTGCGGCCAGGCTTCAACCAGCCCGTAGGCGGCCTCGTTGGACGGCCCGATCAGGAAGTCCTCGACACCATGGCGGCTGTCGACCGGCAGGTCGAAGGCGAGCTGGCGCGGACGGGTGGGCTGCTCAGGCATCGGTCTCGAGGCGCGCCTGAACGGCTGCGGCCTTGGTCGCATCACCGCCATGGTAGATGTTGCTGGCGAGGTATTGCCGCAGGGCGAAGCGGCAGAGCACGCCGATGACCGCCGCGAGCGGCACGGCCAGCAGCAGCCCGACGAAGCCGAAAAGCGAGCCGAAGGCGAGCAGCGCGAACATCAGCCAGACCGGGTGGACGCCGATCGAGTCGCCGACGAATTTCGGCTGGAAGATATTGCCCTCGAGGAACTGCCCGGCGGCGAAGACGGCCAGCGTCGCCAGCGGCCAGGTCCAGTCCGGCCAGAACTGGACGATGGCGACGCCGACCGACAGCACGAGCCCCGTCAGCGAGCCGACATAGGGAATGAAGGACAACAGCCCCGAGATGATGCCGATCAGGGCGCCGAAATTGACGCCGAGCAAGGTCAGGCCCACCGCATAGAAGATGCCGAGCAGCAGGCAGACCAGGGCCTGTCCGCGCAGGAAGCCGGCGATGGCGACGTCCATCTCCTGCAGCAGGCCGCGGATCGTCTCGCGGTGCTCGAGCGGCAGCCAGCCATCGACCGTCGTCATCATCCGGTCCCAGTCGACCAGCAGGTAGAAGGCGATCACGGGCGTCAGCACGAGCAGCGAGAACACCCCGACGATGGCGGTGCCGCCGGTCCAGAGCGACTGGAGCACGCTGCCGACCCATTTGGTCGCCTCGCCGACGAGGTTGCCGAGCGAGTTCTGGGCCTCCTCGGTGAGCTTCGTGCCGCCGAAGCGCTCGAGCCAGGGGCCGCCCTGCTCCAGCACCAGAGTCTGCAGGCGCTGCGCATCCGCCGGCAGCCGCGCCACCAGCCCCGCCAGCTGCTGGCCGAGCAGCGGCACCAGCAGCACCAGCGCGAGCACGAAGATGATGAGGAAGACCACGAGGATGACGATCGTGGCGGCGAGCCGGCTCATCCCGATCCGCTCCAGGCGGTCGGCGAGCGGATCGAGCAGATAGGCCAGCGCCAGGGCCGCGATGAAGGGCAGCAGGACGTCGCGGAACACGACGAGGAACAGCACGAGCACCGCCAAGGACAGCAGCCAGAACCCGATTTGGCGTTGCAGTGTCATCGTCTGGCCTTTCGCGGATCCGGTGGTGCCGTCGAGACATGGAACGGCGGGGTGAAGGTTCCAAGACCTCGCGGAGAAACGCCGTGCCGGGGACGGCACCGTGGCGCGGTCACGCCGCCATGTGGCGCAGCCAGAAGGCGAGATAGGCCGCCATCGAGGCGAGCGTCAACAGCGCCACCACCCCCGAGCCGATCCCGATCGCGAGCCCGGGCTCGAAGCCGAAGGCGCGCGAGCCGAGCAGCAGTGCGGCAAAGAGGAGCTGGGCCAGGGTGTTGAGCTTGCTGACCAGGAACGGCGCGATCGGCAGCGGCTTGCTCATCATCCACGACAGGATCACCGCCGCCACGATCATGACGTCGCGCGAGACCACGAGCACCACGAGCCAGGGCGGAACCGCGCCGACGAGCGCGAGCGTGACGTAAATCGAGACGATCAGCGCCTTGTCGGCAATCGGATCGAGATAGGCGCCGAGATCGCTCGCCATGGCGAAGCGGCGGGCGAGATAGCCGTCGACCGCATCGGACAGCCCAGCCAGGGCGAAGACGAGGAAGGCCGGCATCCAGCGCCCGTCGAGGATCATCATGATCGCGAGCGGCACCATCAGCAGCCGGGCGACGGTGATGAGGTTGGGCAGCGTCATGGGGCGGCTCCGCGACGGATGCGGCAGGACGCTAGTCGATCGGGCCGGAGAGCGGAAATCGCCAGGCGGCGCGTCGCGCTGCGGGGAAGCCCGCGCAGGACGCGCCCGCCTTGGCTCAGTCGATGTCCTCGACCTCGACTTCGGTCCCGTAGACGCGCTGCGCCAGCGAGGCCTCCATGAAGGGATCGAGCGCGCCGTCGAGAACCTCGGACGGAGCGGTCGAAGCCACGCCGGTCCGCAGGTCCTTCACCAGCTGATAGGGCTGGAGCACATAGGAGCGAATCTGGTGACCCCAGCCGATGTCGGTCTTGGACGCCTGCTCGGCATTGGCCTTGTCCTCGCGCTTCTTCAGCTCGACCTCGTAGAGTCGCGCGCGCAGCATGTCCCAGGCCTTGGCCTTGTTCTTATGCTGGGAGCGCTCCTGCTGGCAGGACACCGCGATGCCAGACGGGATGTGCGTGATGCGCACGGCCGAATCAGTGGTGTTGATGTGCTGCCCGCCCGCTCCCTGGGCGCGGTAGGTGTCGATCCGGCAATCCGATTCGTTGATCTCGATGACAATGCGGTCGTCGACGACGGGATAGACCCAGACCGAGGCGAAGGAGGTCTGGCGCCGCGCATTGGAGTCGAAGGGCGAGATCCGCACCAGCCGGTGCACGCCGCTCTCCGTCTTCAGCCAGCCATAGGCATTGTGGCCCTTGAACTGCAGCGTCGCGGACTTGATGCCGGCGGTGTCGCCGTCCTGGTATTCGAGCGTCTCGACCTTGAACTTCCGCCGCTCGCCCCAGCGCCGATACATGCGCAGCAGCATCTCGGCCCAGTCCTGGCTCTCGGTTCCACCGGCGCCGGGATGGATTTCGAGATAGGTGTCGAGCATGTCGGCCTCGCCCGAGAGCAGAGTCTCGACCTGCAGCCGCGCGGATTCGACCTCGACGGCCTTGATGCCGGCCTCACCCTCGGCGATCGAGGCGGCGTCGTCCTCCATCTCGCCGAGCTCGATGAAGGTCAGGGCGTCGTCGAGGTCGCGCTCGAGCTTGAGGATTCCCTCGATCTGGGTTTCGAGCGAGGTTCGCTCGCGCATCAGCTTCTGCGCGGCGTCGGCGTCGTTCCAGAAGTCGGGGCCCTCCGAGAGGGCGTTCAGTTCAGCGAGGCGGCGCTGGGCTTGATCCCAGTCAAAGATGCCTCCTCAGCAGTCCGATCGACTGCTTGGCGTTGTCGAGTTGCGTCTGGATTTCTGGGCGCATGCGATAGGCCTTGATGAATCTGGCGTCGGGATAAGCGGGAACGGGCCCGGTGTAAACGGCATGACGGGCGAGCCCGTCATGCTCGCCCTCATGGCAGGCCCGTCGCTGGAGCGGACGTCAGTAGAGCCCGCCGGTGCCGGAGCCGACGGCGCGACCGCCGCCGGGGGCGACGCTGAAGGGCGTCAGGCCGTCGCCGGCCGCGCCGATGACCGAATAGCTGTCGGGCGGCGCCGTGCCCGGCTTGAAGGCCTCGAGGATTCCGCCCTCGCCGCCCGAGCGCATGCCGGTCTTGGGGTCGACGCGGATCAGCTTGATGCCGGCGGGAACGCGGAACGGCGTCGCCGGCTTGTCCTTGAGCGCCGCCATCATGAAGTCCCGGAAGATCGGCGCGGCATACTGGCCGGCGGTGGCCGAGGTGCCGAGCGACTTCGGCTTGTCGAAGCCCATGTAGACGCCGACCGCGAGGTCAGGCGAGAAGCCGACGAACCAGACGTCCTTGGCGTCGTTGGTCGTGCCGGTCTTGCCCGCGAGCGGCTTGCCGACCGACTTGACCACGGTCGCGGTGCCGGCGTTGACGACGCTCTCCATAATCGAGACCATCTGGTAGGCGGTCAGCGGGTCGAGCACCTGGTCGCGGTTGTCGATCAGGCGCGGCTCGCGCTGGTCGGCCCATTTGTCGGCGCTGCAGCCTTCGCAGACGCGCTGGTCGTGGCGGAAGATGGTCGCGCCCCAGCGGTCCTGGATGCGGTCGATCAGCGTCGGCCGGATCTTCTTGCCGCCGTTGACGAGCATGGCGTAGCCGGCGGTCATGCGCATGACCGTGGTCTCGCCGGCGCCCAGCGACATCGAGAGCACCGGGAGCATGTCGTCATAGACGCCGAAGCGGCGGGCATATTCCGCGATCAGCGGCATGCCGACATCCTTGGCGAGGCGCACCGTCATCAGGTTCTTCGAGAACTGGATGCCGTAGCGCAGCGTGCGCGGGCCGGTCGACTTGCCGTCGTAATTGTCCGGCCGCCACATGCCCAGCCCGCCGCCCTGGTCGATCTCGACGGGCGCGTCGAGGACGATCGAGGACGGCGTGTAGCCGTTGTCCAGGGCCGTGGCGTAGACGAAGGGCTTGAACGAGGAGCCGGGCTGGCGCATCGCCTGCGTGGCGCGGTTGAACTCCGACTGGTCGTGGCTGAAGCCGCCGACCATCGCCAGAACGCGGCCCGAGAACGGGTCCATCACGGTGATCGCGCCGTTGACCTCCGGCAGCTGGCGCAGGCGCACCTGGCCGGGGCGATTCTCCATCGGCTCGACATAGACGACGTCGCCGACCGCGACGGCCTGCGAGACGCGGGCGCGGCGCGTCCACTTGATGCCTTCGGCGCCGAGGGTGACCGTCTCGCGGTCGTTCTTGAGGTGGCCCGAGGTTTCGCGCAGCGGGTGCAGGCCGAGGCGGGCGCTGTCGCCGGCGACGTCGAGGACGACGGCCAGCCGCCAGGGCGCGACATCGCCCAGCACCGGAAGCTCGCCGATGGCGAGGCCCCAGTCGCGGGCGGAGAGCTCGAGCTTCTGGATCGCGCCGCGCCAGCCGCGCGCCTCGTCGAAACGCACGAGGCCGTCGACGAGCGCCTTGCGCGCCATCAGCTGCATCTTGGGGTCGACGGTGGCGCGCACCGAGAGGCCGCCCTCGAGCAGCTTCTTCTCGCCATAGCGGTCCTGCAGCTCGCGGCGGATCTCCTCGGCGAAATAGCCGGCGGCGATGTTGTTGGGCGAGACGGTCCGCGGGTTGACGCCGAGCGGCTGCTTCTTCGCGGTCTCGCCGATCTCGCGCTTGACGAACCCGTTCTCGACCATGCGGTCGATGACGTAGTTGCGGCGCTCGATGGCGCGCTCGCGGTTGCGGAACGGGTGCAGGTCGGTCGGCGCCTTCGGCAGGGCCGCGAGATAGGCGGCCTCGTGCAGGTTCAGCTCGTGGACCGACTTGCCGAAATAGTTCAGCGCGGCGGCGGCGATGCCGTAGCTGCCCTGCCCCGGCGCCGGCGCACCGAGATAGATCTCGTTCAGGTAGAGCTCGAGGATCTTGTCCTTGGAATAGGTCGACTCGATTCGCAGCGCGACCAGCGCCTCGCGAATCTTGCGCTCGATGTTCTGCTCGGAGCCGACGAGGAAGTTCTTCGCCACCTGCTGGGTGATGGTCGAGGCACCCTGCGGCCGCCGGCCGGCGGCGCGGTTGCGGAAGTTGGTGATCGCAGCGCGCACCAGGCCTTCCGGGTCGACGCCGACATGCTTGTAGAAGTTCTTGTCCTCGGCCGAGAGATAGGCGTCGATGACGAGCTTCGGAACCGCCTGGATCGGCAGATAGAGGCGCCGCTCGCGCGCGAATTCGGCGATCAGCGAGCCGTCGCCGGCATGGACGCGGGTCATCACCGGCGGCTCGTAGTTCCGCAGCTGCGCCGAATCGGGCAGGTCCTTGGAGTAGTGCCAGAGCAGGCCGCCCGCGACGGCGGCGCCAATCACGAAGACGATGGCGCCGGCGGCGAACAACCAACCGAAAAGTCGCAGGATAAACCGCATCTCAGGCCCTGGCCCTTGCTTCGCGGACCGCCGGTATCGCAGCCGGCCGGCCCGCTTCAAATCAGCTCTATAACATGACCCACATGGCCAAACCGTGGCCTCGCAACCACATGACGCTTCGTCGCGACGCGCGCTGCCGGCGCCGCGCTCACCGGCGGTTGTCGGCCGCCTTGCCGGCCGGCGCCCGCGCGTTGAGGAAATAGCCATCGACCGCGGCCGCGACTGCGGTCACCGCCTTGATGCGCCATTCGGCGGAATTGAGCAGCTCGGCGTCCTTCGGGCTCGACATGTAGCCGAGCTCGATCAGCACCGAGGGCACGTCGGGCGCGCTCAGGACGCGAAACCCGGCCGACCGCAGCGGGACCTTGTGCATCTTCACCGAGCCGCCGAGCGTCTCGACCAGATTGCGCGCGAATACCGAGGAGAAGGTCCGCGTTTCGCGTTTGGCGAGGTCCATCAGGATCCCGGCGACGTCCTGCGTGTCTTCGCTGGCATCCAGCCCCGCCACCGCGTCCGACTGGTTCTCCTTGGCGGCGAGGCGCGCGGCCTCGGCGTCGGTCGCGCGTTCCGAGCCGGTGTAGACCGTCGCGCCGCGGACCTCTTGGGCCTGCGTCAGCGAATCGGCATGGATCGAGATGAAGAGATCGGCGCCGGCCGCCCGGGCGATGCCGACGCGCTCCGCCAGCGGGACGAAGCGGTCGTCCTCGCGGGTCATCAGCACGCGGTAGCGGCCACTGGCCTCGAGCTGCTCCTTGAGCTTCGCGCCGAAGGCGAGCACGACGTTCTTCTCGGCGATCGCGGCGACGACGGCGCCGGGGTCGATTCCGCCATGGCCAGGGTCGATCACGACCGTCTGGCGCGTCTCGCCCGTGGGCTTGGGCGGCACCGGGGCGGCGGTCGCGGGGGCGGCCTCGGGGATCGGCGCCTGCGCGACGGCCGCCGCGAACTCGGCGCGGCTGGTGCGTCGCAATTCGATGACCAGCTCACCGAAGCCGCCGCGCACCGGGCGTGACTCCGCCTTGGCGACCACGGCTGGCTGGGTGAGCTCGATGATGATGCGGGCACGGTCGGTGGTGAACAGCCCGAATCGGAAGGCGCCGACGACGCCCACGCTCTTGCGGGCGACGGCCGGCTGTACCTGGAAATTGGTCGAGGGCAGATCGATCACGACACGGTCGGGGCCCGAGAGCACCCAGGCCTTCACGTCGAGCGGGCGCGACAGCGCCATGGTCAGGCGAACGGTTTCGCCGATCTGCTCCAGCTTGGCGTCGGTCGCGACCGGAAAGTCGTTCTGCGGGCGATTGTTGGAGACGGCCGGTGCCAGCGCGGCAATGCCCGCGAGAATGCCGAGCCCAAGGCACGCAGGGCGCAGGACCCGACGGATCCGCGCCGCAATTCCGGCCATGAGCGAAGGAGGCGTCAGGTCCATCTTCCCGAGCTGTCGTCACCAAGGCTTAACCATAGCGACGCGACTTCCTAACAGGCCGTTACCACGGGGCGCCCCCGCGGTGAACCGGGCTGCGCAGACCGCACAGCGGCTCCGACGCGATGTGACTTGCAAATCACGGTCACCTGTCTGTAATGGGGACGGTTGCATTGCAAGGCCGCCCATGGTGCGCATCCGGGTCCGTTGACCCGTCGGCGTCCGGGGTCAGACTGCAAGAGGGCAGCCACAATGGATCGTCCGCAGACGGCCGGCGCCCGGTGCCCGTGTTCCACAGCATCAGGCCAGCGTCTCGCGAGCGTGCAAACGCGGTGCGCCTCGCCTTCCGAGGCAGGTGGGCCGCAGGTCAGGACAGATGTCGGGGCATACGACGCCGCATAATTCAACGGTGAATCGTCAATACCTGCGGGACTGCGCCGGGGCTTTCGCCCGGCCGGCTTTCCCGAGCCGCTCTTCTGTCTCGATCGAACACTTCCCCGTCTCAGATGCCGGCATTCGCCGGCTTTTGCTCCTGCAACACGCCGGCGCTCGCCGGCTTCAGCGCGGCGCCCCTGCCCGCGGCCACGGACCTCTGTCCGCAGCCCGGCGGGTATCGCTGGCGGCCGCGCCCATGGAACGTACCTATGGCCAACAAGATGCTCATCGACGCCACCCACCCGGAAGAGACCCGGGTCGTGGTGGTCCGCGGATCGCGGATCGAGGAATTTGATTTCGAGGCTGCCAGCCGCAAGCCCCTCCGGGGCAACATCTATCTCGCCAAGGTGACGCGTGTGGAGCCCTCGCTCCAGGCGGCCTTCGTCGAGTATGGCGGCAACCGTCACGGCTTCCTCGCCTTCTCCGAGATCCATCCCGATTACTACCAGATTCCGGTCGCCGACCGGCAGGCCCTGCTGGCCGACGAGGCCCGCGCCGACCGCGAGGACGAGCGCGACGAGGAGAAGCGCGAGAAGCGCGGCCGCCGCGACCGTGGTCGCCGGGGCGACCGTGACGGGCGCGCCAAGAAGGCCGCGACCGACGAGACCGTCAGCGCCGAGGCCGTCGAGACCGATGGCAAGGAAGCCGCGATGGTCAGCGAGGGCGCTCCGGCCTTCGGCGAGCAGTTCGCTCCCGCCATCGCCGAATCGGCGTCCGAGGATTCGGTCGAGAACGCCGCGCCGCTGACCTTTGAGACCACCGGTGGCGAGGATGCTTCCGCAGCCGAGGCCCGCGACCGGGACGATGACAACGGCCAAGACGACGGCGAGTCGGACGATTCGGGCGACGAGAACGGCCAGGACGACGGCGATCACGAGGAGCCCGAGCAGCTCGGCGGCGGCGACGCCCTCGACGACATGCCGGAGCGCCCGCAGCGCAGCTCGCGCCGCCAGTACAAGATCCAGGAGGTGATCAAGCGCCGCCAGATCATCCTGGTGCAGGTCGTCAAGGAAGAGCGCGGCAACAAGGGCGCGGCGCTGACCACCTATCTGTCGCTCGCCGGCCGCTATTCGGTGCTGATGCCGAACACCGGCAAGGGCGGCGGCATCTCGCGCAAGATCACCAATGCCGAGGATCGCAAGCGGCTCAAGGAAATCGCCCAGGAGCTCGAGGTTCCCGAGGGGATGGGCCTGATCCTGCGGACCGCGGGCGCCTCGCGCACCAAGGTCGAGATCCGGCGCGACTACGAATATCTGATGCGGATGTGGGAAAGCGTGCGCGAGCTGACGCTCGCCTCCGTCGCGCCCGCGCTGGTCTATGAGGAGGGCAACCTCGTCAAGCGCTCGATCCGCGACCTCTACAACAAGGACATCGACGAGGTTCACGTCGCCGGCGACGAGGCCTATCGCGAGGCCAAGGACTTCATGCGCATGCTCATGCCGAGCCATGCCAAGAGCGTGAAGGCCTATCGCGAGCAGACGCCGCTCTTCGCCTCCTTCGGGATCGAGAGCCAGCTCGACGCGATGTTCTCCAACACCGTGACGCTGAAGTCCGGCGGCTACATCGTCATCAACCAGACGGAAGCGCTGGTCGCCATCGACATCAACTCCGGGCGCTCGACCCGCGAGCACAACATCGAGGACACGGCGCTCAAGACCAATCTCGAAGCGGCGGAGGAGATCTCCCGCCAGCTGCGCCTGCGCGACCTCGCCGGTCTCATCGTGATCGATTTCATCGACATGGAGGAGAACCGCAACAACCGCGCGGTCGAGAAGAAGCTCAAGGAGTGCCTGAAGGACGATCGCGCCCGCATTCAGGTCGGCCGCATCTCGGCCTTCGGCCTGCTCGAGATGTCGCGCCAGCGCATCCGCACCGGCGTGCTCGAGAGCTCCTCCGTGCCCTGCCCGCATTGCGCCGGCGCCGGCATGATGCGCTCGGCCTCCTCGGTGTCGCTGCAGATCCTGCGCGCGCTGGAGGAGACCTTGATCAAGAGCGCCTCGCACAACCTCAATGTCCGGACGCGGCCGGAGGTGGCGCTCTACGTGCTCAACCAGAAGCGCGCGCATCTCGCCGATCTGGAGGCGCGCTTCAACATCGCCGTGACCATCAACACCGATGCGACGCTGCTCGGCACCCGCTACTTCGAGGTTGAGCGCGGCGAGTTCGTCGGCAATGAGGGCCGCATCGTTCCGTCCGCGATCAAGGCGGAAGCGGTGCTGTCCGATCTCGACGAGGACGCGCTCGACGCAGCCGCCGAAGCCGAGGCGCAGGACGCCGAAAACGATGTCGGCCCGACCGAGGCCGTGGCCACCGCCGGCCGCGAGGACAAGGCCGAGGGCGAGCGCGGCGAAGGCGGGCGCAAGCGCCGTCGTCGCCGGCGGCGCCGGCGTGGCGGCGAGCGTGACGCCAATGGCGTGCGTCTCGACGGCGGCAGCGACGAGGCCGATGGCGGCGACGACGAGGGTGACGAGGACGGCGGGGAATCGTCTGCGGATGGCGTCGCCGAGGATCGCGTGACCGCATCCGAGCCGGTTGCCGTCAACGCCGAACCGGAAGCCGCTGCTGCTGAGCCGATCGCCGAGGAGAAGCCCAAGCGCGCCCGCCGCGGTCGCAAGCCGAAGGGCGAGGCGGAGCAGCCGCTCGAGGCCGCCGCGGAGACGGTCATCGCCGAGGCTCCTGCAGCCGAGGTCGAGCCCGCGCCCGTCGAGGCCGAGAAGCCCAAGCGCAGCCGCTCGCGCAAGAAGGTCGTGCCGATCACCGAAGCTGGCGAGGCTTCCGAGCCGGTCGCGGCTGTTGCCGCGCCCGAAGCGCCGGCGCCGGTGGAAGCCGCTCCCGTCGCGGAGCCCGAGCCTGCTCCGGCCCCCGCGCCGCGGGTGATCGAGGAGCCGGTCGCGGTGGTGCTGACCCCGCCCGATCCGGACCGCCCGAAGCGCGGCGGCTGGTGGAACAAGCTGGCCGGCCGAGGCTGACGAACCAAGGGCCGCTGCGGGACACCGCAGCGGCCTTTTTCTTGAGCGGAGCAGCGATCAGCCGGCCGCCGGCGCCAGCGGGCTCGGCGGCGGGACGGCGGCGATCGCGGCGGCGCCCGAGGTCGAGCTACCCTCCCCGCCGCGCACGGTCACCGCATTCGAGGCGAAGGGCACCTTGGCCTCGTTCAGGGCGCGATAGACCCGCTTCAGGGCCTCGCGCTGCAGCGTCGAGGCCTGTGCCGGCTTGGCGGTGAATTTCAGCCGGATCACGACGGCGCTGTCGGTGATGTCGGCAACGCCCTGCATCTTGAGCTGGGCGATGAAGTGTGGCCCGAATTCGGGGTCTTCGAGCAGGGCCAGCCCCACCTTCTTGATCGTCTTGCGGGCCTGCTCGATGTCGGCCGAGTGATCGAGCCGGACGTTGAACTTGATCGTCGCCCAGTCGCGGCTGGCATTGGTCAGCTGCTGGATCTGGCCGAAGGGGATGGTGTGGATCTGCCCGCTCTGGTGGCGCAGCTGCATCGAACGCAGCGAGATCTTCTCGACCGTGCCCTTCAGCCGGCCGGTGTCGACATATTCGCCGACGCGGAAGGCGTCCTCCAGCATGAAGAAGACGCCGGAGACGATGTCGCGCACGAGGGCCTGCGAGCCGAAGGAGAGGGCCAGGCCCAGGATGCCGAAGCCAGCGAGCAGCGGGCCGATATCGACGCCCAGGCGCGACAGCACGATCAGGATGGTGAGGCCGAGCACCGCGCCCAGCACCACGCCCCGCAGCACCGGCAGCACCGTGGCGAGGCGGGACGGGACGCTGTCGGCGTGCCCCTCCTCTTCTTCCTCCATCGGCCCCGAGGCGCGGCGCTTCGGGGCGCAGGCGTCGAAGAAGACGCGCAGGAAGACCAGCGCCACCCAGCCGGCGAAGGCGAAGACGGCCACGCCCGCAGCCTGTCGCGAGACCGTGCCGAACTGGGCCGTGCTCATTCCCACGAGCAGCCCCGCCCAGAGCCTGGCCACGACATAGAAGCCGGCGGCCCAGAGCACGCCGACCGCCGCCGCCCGGAACGCGGCGCCGGCCGCCTTCGAGAGCGGCGTCGCCCCGGTGGTCACGGCCCGGCGCGCGGCGCGACAGTCGACGAAACTGCCGATTCCGACGGCGATGATGGGAATGATGACGATCGCCGTCTGGGTGATCGCCGCGGCTTCCGCCCAGCGCCCGCCATCGGACATCATCGCCGCCGCGCGGCCGACGGCCCAGAGGACGACCGCGGTCGCCATGTAGAACCAGGGCGCGGCCAGCGCGATCAGCCTGCGCCAGGGGCCCGGCGAGTCCGAGCCGCCGAGTATCAGCGCGGCGAGGTCGCGGCGCATGTCGTGGAACCACCAGAGCTTGAACAGCAGCGCCACCAGCCCCGACAGCAGCAGCAGGCCGGCCAAGGGATGGGGCCCGGAGCCGACGCGCCCGGCCAGCAGCAGCACGACGATGATGACGGGGGTCACCACCGCATAGACCATAAGCAGCCTGAAATGCCGCTCGGCCCGCGGCATCGGCATCAGCCGCCGCTGGTCGGCGCCGGGCGCGAGCAGGAAGCGCCCGACCGCGGCATAGACCGCGCCGATCGCCGCGCCGTTTGCAAGCGTCGTCAGCGCGATCGAGGCGAGGTCCGCCTCGGGCAGCCAGAGGTTGCGGCAGAGCCTGGCCAGCATCAGCGCCAGCAGGATCGTCGCTCCATCCTGCAGGAGCCCCCAGGAGGATGCGACGAGCCGCGCCGTGAACGTCTCTGACGCCGGCTGCATCCTGCGGCGGAACCAGCTGGCGCTGGCCAGACGGAACGCGCCCGCGACCGCCAGGGCCAGGAGGATGATCAGGCCGATGCGCGCGGAGGCCGAGGGGCCGGTCGTTCCGTTGCGATTTGCCAGCCAGGCCCGCTCCCAGTCCTGCCCCAGTTCGCCGATGCGCGGAACGGAGGCCGTGCCGTAGTCGATGCCCTCGACAATGTGGTCGACCAGCGCGTCGATCGTCGTCTCCGCGGTCTCCGCCGCGGCGATCGCCTTGGGCTCCGGCTTCGATGCAGCGGTGCCGGCCTTGGCCGGTGCGGTGCCTGAGATCCGGATTTCGACCTGGCGCCCCTCGCGCGACAGGGCCTCGACCATGCGGCGGACAGTGTCGGGGGCCTCTTCGCCGGTGAGCGTCAGGATGACCGGCGGCTGTGCTGGCGCTTGCGCCCGGCCCGAAGGCGCCATCGCCAGGACGAGGCCGATAGCCCCCAGCGCCGCGATCAATCCGCGACTCACCAATCCCGAAGCCATGCCGTCACACTCCCCAGCGTCAGCGCGATTTGGCGCTGTGATGGGGGCCTTGGCAAGCGCTGGCTAGATGCTCCGCTGCAGCCAGGTGCCCATCCGCGCCACCGCCTCCTCGCACTCTCCCAGCGAACCGGCGAAGGATAGCCGGACCGTGCGGGCGCCGCGGCCTTCGTCGAAATCCAGTCCGGGCGTGATCGCGACGCCGGCGCCATTCAGAACATCGCGGCAGAAGCTCATGGAATCATTGGAATATCGGCCGATGTCGCAATAGATGTAGAAGGCGCCGTCGACGGGCAGGAAATCGCCGAGCCCGATCTTTGGCAGCGCCTCCAGCAGATAGGCGCGGTTTTCCGCATAACCGGCCTTGATCGCCTCGCATTCGGCGGTCGCCTCGAACGCGGCCTCGCCCGCGACCTGGCTCAGATAGGGCACCGAGATCGAGAGGTTCTGCTGCAGCCGCTCAATGGTGCGCACGAGCCGCTGCGGCACGACCAGCCAGCCGACGCGCCAACCGGTCATGCAGTAGTACTTCGAGAAGGAGTTGACGATGATCGCGTCGGGGTCGGCCGACAGCGCCGTCGTCGCCGGCTGGTCGTAGGTCAGCCCGTGGTAGATTTCGTCCGAGATATACCAGAGGCCGAGCCGGCGGCACTCCGCGGCCACGGCGGCGATGGCGTCGGGCGCCATCACGACGCCGGTCGGATTGGCCGGGCTCATCGTCAGCACGCCCGCCAGTGGCTTCTCGCGATGGGCGCGGGCGATGAGGTCCGGCGTCAGGGCAAAGCGCGTCTCGGGGCCGACCTCGATCGCCACCGGCTCGAGGCCCAGTGCGATCAGGATGTTGCGATAGGCCGGATAGCCAGGGGCGGTGATGGCGATGCGCGCGCCGGGCTGGAAGCAGGCGAGGAAGGCGAGGATGAAGCCGCCCGAGGAGCCGGTCGTGACCACGACGCGCTCGGCCGCCACATCGACGCCATAGGCTTCGCCGTAATGTCGGGCGATGCGAGCCCTCAGCGAATCCGTGCCCAGCGCCTGGGTGTATCCGATGCGGCCATGCTCGAGCGCGCGCGCCGCGGCGGCGCGGATCGAGGCCGGCGTCGGCGCCGAGGGCTGGCCGACCTCCATGTGGACGACCGAGCCGCCGCCCCGCTCGATCGCAGCCGCCTGGTTCATCACGTCCATGACGATGAAGGGCTGGACGCGCGCGGCGCGTGCCGCGGGCTGCCGCGTTTCCTGCGGGCCAGGAGCGGATGGCGTGGCGGTGTCTGGCATCGTCTCGTCCCGAGCAGGTTGGCGTCCCGGCGGGCGTAGCCGAGGCGTCCCGGCCCCGCAACCGGTGGCAAAGCTGTGAATTGACGCCCGCGCCGGGAGCGCCGAGAAGCGACCCAGCATCAGAACCGGTCACGCGCCGGAACCGAGAAGGAACACCCGATGGCCCTTTCCACCCTGCCCCGGCGGCTCGCCCGCCTGCTGCCGGCCCTCGTGCTCGGCCTGGGCCTCGCCGCGGCTGCCGCGCCCGTGCTGGCGCAGGGCACGACGCCCGCGCCGGGCCTCAGCGCGGATCAGCGCAAGGCGGTCGTCGAGCTGATTCGCGAGACGCTGCTGCAGAACCCGGAACTGATCCAGGAAGCGCTGATCGAACTCGAGCGGCGCAATGCCGTGGCGCAGGCCGATGCGCAGCGCGGCGCGGTGACCGCGGAGAAGGCCCGCCTGACCGATCCGGCCACGTCGGCGATCGTCGGCAACCCGCAGGGCGACGTCACCATCATCGAGTTCATGGATTACAACTGCGGCTTCTGCAAAAGGGCGGTCGAGGACGTCCGCATCCTCGTGAAGGAGGATCCGAAGCTCAGGGTGGTGATCAAGGACTTCCCGATCCTCGGGCCCGATTCGGTCGAGGCGAGCCGCGTCGCGGTGGCGGCGATGACCCAGCTCCAGGGGCAGAAGTACTTCGATTTCCACAACAAGCTGATGGCTACGAAAGGCCGCATCAATGCCGCCAAGGCGCTCGAGGTCGCCAAGGAAGCCGGCGCCGACATCGAGCGGCTGAAGAAGGAGATGGAGTCGGCCCAGACCAAGGGCGTGATCGAGGACACGATCGCGCTGGGCGACCGGCTCGGCCTCACCGGCACGCCGGCCTTCATCCTCGGTGACGAGGTCGTGTTCGGGGCCATCGGTGCCCCGGCCCTCAAGCAGAAGATCGAGGCCGTCCGCAAATGCGGCAAGACGAACTGCAGCGGCTGACGGCCCTGTGCGCCTGACGCTCCGGCAGGCTTCCCCTGCCGGCCCGCAGCGTCTATGAGGGCGGCGTCCGCCGCCTTGGGCGGCGCCGGAAACAACCGCGCCATGGTCGCCGTCCACGTCCTCAACGGTCCCAATCTCAACCTGCTCGGCACCCGCGAACCCGCCACCTATGGCGCGGTGACGCTGGCGGGCGTCGAGGAGCGGCTGAAGGCCAGGGCACAGGCCGCCGGCGTCGAGCTCGTGTTCCGGCAGACCAATTACGAGGGCGAGCTCGTCACCTTCATCCAGCAGGCCGGCCTGGCCGGCGCGGGCGTCATCATCAATGCCGGCGCCTACACGCACACCTCGGTCGCGCTGCGCGATGCGATCAAGGGCACCGATGCGCTGGCGATCGAAGTCCATGTCTCGAACGTCCACGCCCGCGAAGAGTTTCGGCACCATTCCTATATGGCGCCGGTCTGCGTCGGCGTGATCTGCGGCTTCGGCGTGGCCAGCTACGACCTTGCTTTCGACGCGATCGTGCCGCTTCTGCAGAAGCGGGCGGCGAAGCCGGCGGCCTGATCCCCGCACCCCTCATCCCCTGCGGGCGCCCGCGCCCGATCCAAGACCACGAAGACGGTGAAACCGCCATGGCGACCAAGAGCCCGATCGACCCCGAACTGGTCCGCGAACTCGCGCAGCTTCTGAACGAGACCGATCTCACCGAGATCGAGGTCGAAAAGGGCGATCTGCGCGTACGCGTCGCCCGCACCATCACGGCCACCGTCCAGGTGCCCGCGGCCGCCGCTCCGGTGCTCGCTGCGGCGCCGGCCGCCGCCGCCCCGGCTGTGCCCACCGATGCGAAGGCCGCCGCGCATCCCGGCACCGTGCCCTCCCCGATGGTCGGCACCGCCTATCGCCGGCCTTCGCCGGACGCCAAGCCCTTCGTCGAGATCGGCTCCGTCGTGAAGGCGGGCGAGCGCGTGCTGCTGGTCGAGGCGATGAAGACCTTCAACGACATCGTCGCGCCCCGCGCCGGGACGGTCGTGGCCATCATGGTCGAGGATGGGCAGCCCGTCGAATATGGCGAGCCGCTTCTGGTGATCGAGTGAGCGGCCCGGCAAACGGCGAGCGCAAGATGTTCGACAAGATCCTGATCGCCAACCGCGGAGAGATCGCGCTGCGCGTGCTGCGCGCGGCCAAGGAACTCGGCATCGCCACGGTCGCGGTCCATTCCACGGCCGACGCCAACGCCATGCATGTGCGCCTCGCCGACGAGAGCGTCTGCATCGGCCCGCCGAGCGCCCGCGAGAGCTATCTCAACATTCCCGCCCTGATCGCGGCCTGCGAGATCACCGGCGCCGACGCCGTGCATCCCGGCTATGGCTTTCTCTCCGAGAATGCCCGCTTCGCCGAGATCCTCGAGCGCCACAACATCACCTTCATCGGCCCCAAGGCCGAGCATATCCGGTCGATGGGCGACAAGATCGAGGCCAAGCGCACGGCCAAGGCGCTCGGCATCCCCTGCGTGCCGGGCTCGGAAGGCGGCGTCACCGATGACGGCGAGGCGCTGAAGATCGCGGCCGAGATCGGCTTTCCGATCATCATCAAGGCGGCGTCCGGCGGCGGCGGCAAGGGCATGAAGGTCGTGCGCAGCGAGGACGAGATGTCCGTCGCGCTCTCGACCGCGCGCACCGAGGCCAAGGCCAATTTCGGCGATGATGCGGTCTACATCGAGAAGTATCTCGAAAAGCCGCGCCATATCGAGATCCAGGTGCTGGGCGACGGCCAGGGTCATGCGATCCATCTCGGCGAGCGCGACTGCTCGCTGCAGCGACGCCATCAGAAGGTCTGGGAGGAAGGCCCCTCGCCCGCGCTCAATGCCGGCGAGCGCGACCGGATCGGCGCGATCTGCGCGGCCGCGATGTCCAAGCTGCAGTACCGCGGCGCCGGAACGATCGAGTTCCTCTACGAGGATGGCGAGTTCTATTTCATCGAGATGAACACCCGGATCCAGGTCGAGCATCCGGTGACCGAGATGATCACCGGGATCGACCTCGTCAACGAGCAGATCCGGATCGCTGCGGGCCTGCCGCTCTCGATCCAGCAGAAGGACGTCGTCATCGAGGGCCATGCCATCGAATGCCGCGTCAATGCCGAGCATCACGCGACCTTCCGGCCCTCGCCGGGCAAGATCGTCTCCTTCCACACGCCGGGCGGTCTCGGCGTGCGCGTCGATTCGGCGGCCTATCAGGGCTATGTCATCCCGCCGCATTACGACTCGCTCGTCGGCAAGCTGATCGTGCATGGCCGCAACCGGGCCGAATGCCTGATGCGGCTGCGCCGTTCGCTGGACGAGTTCGTCGTCGACGGCGTCGACACGACGCTGCCGCTGTTCCGCACGCTTGTGCGCAACCCGGACATCCTGAACGGCGACTACAACATCCACTGGCTCGAGAAGTTTCTCGCCGCCGGCGGGATGGACGAGACGGGCGGCGCCTGAACGGTCGAATCTCTCGGGACCTCATCCTCAGGAGCCGCGAAGCGGCGTCTCGAAGGATGCTCCAGATGTCTCAGGATCCTCCTGGACCATCCTTCGAGACGCGCTCCTGCGGAGCGCTCCTCAGGATGAGGGCTGACGATCGTTGGACAGCCGTTTGACTCCCGCGCCCGCCCGCGCTCCCCTGCGCCCATGAAGGCACGCTCCATCCCCGTGCGCACGCCCGACATCACGCCCGAGATCATGCTGCGCGCCTATGCGGCCGGCATTTTCCCGATGGCGGAGACCGCTGACGACCCCAACCTGTTCTGGGTCGAGCCGGATCTGCGCGGCGTCATTCCGCTCGACGGCTTCCACCTGTCGTCACGGCTGGCGCGAACCGTCCGCTCTGAGCGGTTCGAGGTCCGTGTCGACAGCGATTTCGAGGCGGTGATCGCGGCCTGCGCCGAGCCGCGGCCCGACCGCCCGGACACCTGGATCAACCGCCGCATCCGCGACATCTTCGGCGCGCTGTTCCGCATCGGCCATGTCCATACGGTCGAGTGCTGGCGCGAGAGGCGGCTGGTCGGCGGTCTCTACGGGCTGGCGCTGGGCGGGGCCTTCTTCGGCGAGAGCATGTTCCACCGCGAGACCGATGCCTCGAAGGTCGCGCTGGTGCATCTCGTGGCGCGGTTGCGTCTGGGCGGCTACAGGCTGCTCGACGCGCAGTTCCAGACCGCCCATCTGGCGCAGTTCGGCACGCAGGAGGTACCGCGCGCGGCCTATCAGCTGCTGCTCGAGCGGGCGCTGGCGGCGCCGGGCGACGCGGCCGTCTGGTCGCCGGGCCAGCACGTCTCGGGCGCGCAGGCCGTGGCGAACGTCACGGCCGCCTGAAGGGCGATCAGTTGCCGCCGGCCGGGTCGCGGCCGGGATTGGTCGGGAAGAAGCGCTGGGTCGGCGCCTGGCGCGGCGCGACCGGGACGCCCTGCGGCGGGGCCACGTCGATGCGCTGACCGGGCGGCGGCAGGATGTCGCCCCGTCCGCCCGGAGGCGGCAGGCCGGGCTGCTGGTTGACGTCGCGGGCGGGGTTGCGCGGCCGGCGCGGCTCTTCGGGAATCGGAGCCTCGGGCTCCTTGGGATCGACCACGAGCTCGGTTCCGCCTTTGCAGTCGGTCAGCCAGACGTCGTAGATCGCATGCTCGACGCCATGCAGGCCCGGGCTGGCGGCATACATCCACCCGGTGAAGATGCGCCGGTACTCGTTCTTGAAGGTGACCTCGTCGACCTCGGTGAAGCTCGTCGTCTGCGGCGCCTCGGTGGGAGGCCGCGTCCAGCAGACCCGCGGCGTCAGCTGCAAGGCGCCGAACTGCACGGTCTCGTCGACCGCGACCTCGAAGGAGATGATGCGGCCGGTGATCTTGTCGAGCCCGGCGAAGACGGCGGTCGGGTTGCGGATGCGGTCGGCCGCGGCCGGGCCGGTCAGCGCGAGCGACAGAAGCGCGGTCGAAACCAGGCCGGCCAGGGCCGGAAAGCGGGAGGGCGACGGCATGGCTGTGTGGCGAATCTCTGCAACGGCGCGGGCAAGCCGCGTCGGCGCGCAGTAACACGCCAAACGCAGCGGAAAAAGGGCGATCGCCCGCGCGGCGCGGGGCTTCAGCGCCCCGGTGTCCAGGGCTCGTAGTCGCCGGTCGCGGCGGGGCGCTCGCCCTCGCCCAGGATCGAGCCCTTGGGACGGTAGGCCAGTGCCGTGCCGGTCCAGTTCTGCTGATGCGGCTGCTGCCAGTCGCGCGGCTCGTAGCGCTCCTCGGAGGGGGCGACGTCGACCGTATGCTGCAGCCAGCCCTTCCAGCCCGGCGGAACCTTCGACGCCTCGGCCTCGCCATTGTAGATCACCCAGCGACGCTGATAGCCCAGCGCCCCGTCCTTCACGCCGCCCTTGGTCCGGTAATAGACGTTGCCGAATTCGTCCTCGCCGACGCGCTCGCCGAAGCGCCAGGTGTGGAAGCGCGTGCCGATGGTCTGGCCGTTCCACCAGGTGAAGATCTGCAGCAGCCAGTCTTTCATCGTGCTCGTCCCGCGAAAGGGGGCAGCGGCCGCGCGCGGCGCGAACCGTCGTTGCGGCGACTTATGGCGTCGGTGCGAGGCCCTGTCCAGTGTCCACAGGTTTCGGGCAGCGGCACGGCCGCCCCCGTGAGGCTGTGTCGATTCGCCTGGGCGGCCGGATCGCAGGCCGTCGCGGTGTCGGGCCGATTCGCAGCGGCGCGGTCGCCAAAAGGCCTTTGGGCGCTGGCGGTTTGGCCCGGATGCGGAGAGCGGCCGCGAAGGCGCCCGGCCGGTCATGGCAGGAAAGCAACAGGTAACCATGTTCTCGCGCATTTGAGCGGTCGGGACGGGTCTGACGGTCGTCGGCGGGGCGCCGGGCGCTTGCGATTCTGCGTGGAATTTCCGAGGCTTGTCGGGCGGCTTGCAACTTATCCCCTGAGTTCACAGATAGGCACTAGATGTCGTGTCTGGCGGTGAGGCGGCGCACTAATCCTTGACGGAACGGTCCATCCGGGACTAGGTTTTGACAGTCGCGTGACGGCCGGCGGAGACGCCTTTCGATACCCGCGCCAAGAGTTTCCAGAGGGGTCGAGGCGGTTTTCGCGGCACACCGGCATGGTGGCGCCGAGGCGGCGCGCGCGGCCTGTCTGGCCGCAACCGGACGAAGCAGGGCGGGACAGAACGCCTGCGCGTCCACGGGGCATCAAAACCGAGTTGGGCTGACATCAGGAGCCGGTGATCAACCGGCCGCGCGAGGCGTGACCCGCCCGCGGCAAGCATCAGGGAATGACGGATCATGCGCATCGAGCGCCGCTACACCTCCGCCGGACAGTCGCCTTACGCCGCCATTCCCTTCCGATCCGCCGTCAGCGAGATTCGCAATCCTGACGGCTCGATCGTGTTCCGGCTGGAAGGCATCGAGGTGCCCGAGTCCTGGTCGCAGGTCGCCAGCGACGTGCTCGCGCAGAAGTATTTCCGCAAGGCCGGCGTGCCGGCGCGGCTGAAGAAGGTCGAGGAGAACGACGTCCCCTCCTTCCTCTGGCGCTCGGTCGCCGACGAGACGGCGCTGGCCGCCCTGCCCGAGGGCGAGCGCAACGGCTCGGAGATCTCGTCGAAGCAGGTGTTCGACCGCCTCGCCGGCTGCTGGACCTATTGGGGCTGGAAGGGCGGCTATTTCACCTCCGAGGAGGATGCCGCCGCCTTCCATGACGAACTGCGCTTCATGCTCGCGACGCAGCGCGTCGCGCCGAACTCGCCGCAATGGTTCAACACCGGACTGCACTGGGCCTATGGGATCGACGGGCCGAGCCAGGGCCATTTCTACGTCGACTACAAGACCGGCAAGCTGACCAAGTCGAAGTCGAGCTACGAGCATCCCCAGCCGCATGCCTGCTTCATCCAGGGCGTGCAGGACGACCTCGTCAACGAGGGCGGCATCATGGACCTCTGGGTCCGCGAAGCCCGCCTGTTCAAATACGGCTCGGGCACCGGCTCGAACTTCTCGATGCTGCGCGGCGAAGGCGAGAAGCTCGCCGGCGGTGGCCGCTCCTCGGGCCTGATGTCCTTCCTCAAGATCGGCGACCGCGCGGCCGGCGCGATCAAGTCGGGCGGCACGACGCGCCGCGCCGCCAAGATGGTCGTGGTCGACGTCGACCACCCCGACATCGAGACCTATATCGACTGGAAGGTGAAGGAGGAGCAGAAGGTCGCCGCCCTCGTCACCGGCTCCAAGACCGTCCAGAAGCACATGAAGGCCGTGCTCAAGGCCTGCGTGAACTGCGAGGGCGAAGGCGATTCCTGCTTCGACCCCGAGAAGAACCCGGCCCTGAAGCGCGAGATCAAGCTCGCCCGCAAGGCGATGGTGCCGGACAACTACATCAAGCGCGTCATCCAGTTCGCCAAGCAGGGCTACAAGGACATCCAGTTCGACATCTACGACACGGACTGGGATTCCGAGGCCTATCTCACCGTCTCCGGCCAGAACTCGAACAACTCGGTCTCGCTGACCGACGACTTCCTGCGCGCGGTCGAGAACGACGGCGACTGGAACCTGACGGGGCGCACCACCGGCAAGGTGACGAAGACGCTCAAGGCCCGCGACCTCTGGGAGAAGATCGGCTACGCCGCCTGGGCGAGCGCCGATCCCGGCCTGCACTTCAACACGACGATGAACGACTGGCACACCTGCAAGGCATCGGGCCGCATCCGCGCGTCCAATCCCTGCTCGGAGTACATGTTCCTCGACGACACCGCCTGCAACCTCGCCTCCGCCAACCTGCTGCAGTTCTACGACCGGCAGAGCAAGGAGTTCGACGTCGCGGCCTATGAGCATCTCTGCCGGCTCTGGACCGTCGTGCTCGAGATCTCGGTGACGATGGCGCAGTTCCCGTCGAAGGAGATCGCGGAGCTCTCCTACGAGTACCGGACGCTCGGCCTCGGCTACGCCAATATCGGCGGCCTGCTGATGACCATGGGCCTCGGCTATGATTCCGACGAGGGCCGTGCTCTGGCCGGCGCGCTGACCGCGATCATGACCGGCGTCTCCTATGCGACCTCGGCCGAGATGGCCCGCGAGCTCGGGCCCTTCCCGGGCTACAAGAAGAACGCCCAGCACATGCTGCGCGTCATCCGCAACCACCGCACCGCGGCCCATGGCATGGCGAGCGGCTATGAAGGCCTCGAGGTCACGCCGGTGCCTCTCGACCACGGCACGCTGGCCCGCCTCGGCGGCTCCTCGACGCTGATGTCGGAGCGCGCCCGCATCGCCTGGGACAACGCGCTGGCGCTCGGCGAGAAGCATGGCTACCGCAACGCCCAGGCGACCGTGATCGCGCCGACCGGTACGATCGGCCTCGTCATGGATTGCGACACCACCGGCATCGAGCCCGATTTCGCCCTGGTGAAGTTCAAGAAGCTGGCCGGCGGCGGCTATTTCAAGATCATCAACGCGGCAGCGCCCGATGCGCTGCGGGCGCTGGGCTATCGCGAGAGCGAGATCGCCGAGATCGAGGCCTATGCGGTCGGCCATGGCTCGCTGGCGCAGGCGCCGGGCGTGAACCACGGCTCGCTGCGGGCCAAGGGCTTCAGCCAGGACAAGATCGACGCGATCGAGAAGGACCTGAAGGCCGCCTTCGACATCAAGTTCGTCTTCAACAAGTGGACGCTGGGCGAGGATTTCCTGACCCAGACGCTGAAGGTCCCGGCCGAGAAGCTCAATGACATGAGCTTCGAGCTGCTGCCCTTCCTCGGCTTCTCCAAGGCCGAGATCGAGGCCGCCAACGTCCATGTCTGCGGGGCGATGACGCTGGAGGGCGCGCCGCATCTCAAGCTCGAGCACTACCCGGTCTTCGACTGCGCCAATCCCTGCGGCCGCGTCGGCAAGCGCTATCTCTCGGTCGAGAGCCATATCCGCATGATGGCGGCGGCCCAGCCCTTCATCTCGGGCGCCATCTCCAAGACCATCAACATGCCCAACGACGCCACCGTCGAGGACTGCAAGAACGCCTATATGCTGTCCTGGAAGCTGGCGCTGAAGGCCAACGCCCTCTACCGCGACGGCTCCAAGCTCTCGCAGCCGCTCAACTCGGCGCTGATCAGCGACGAGGAGGACGAGGACGACGCAGTCGAGGCGCATTACCAGCAGCCGATGACGGCCCGCGCCACGCAGGTCGCGGAGAAGATCGTCGAGCGCATCGTCGAGAAGGTGGTGCGCGAGCGCGAGAAGATGCCCGCCCGCCGCACCGGCTACATCCAGAAGGCGGTCGTCGGCGGCCACAAGGTCTATGTCCACACCGGCGAATATGCCGATGGGCGCCTCGGCGAGATCTTCATCGACATGCACAAGGAGGGCGCTGCCTTCCGGGCGATGATGAACAACTTCGCCATCGCGGTCTCGCTCGGCCTGCAATACGGCGTGCCGCTGGAGGAGTATGTCGAGGCCTTCACCTTCACGCGCTTCGAGCCGTCGGGCTTCGTGCAGGGCAACCAGTCGATCAAGAACGCGACCTCGATCCTCGACTACGTCTTCCGCGAGCTGGCGATCTCCTATCTCGGCCGGCACGACCTCGCCCATATCGATCCGAGCGAGATCGGCCATGACGTGATCGGCGGCGGCGTCGGCCAGGACAAGGCGCCGCAGACGACGACGCCGATCACCTCGAGCCCGCTCGCCTCGACCGGCTTCCGCCGCGGCAAGCCGATCAACTTCCACGCCATCCAGGGCGGCGCCGGCCTCGCGACCGGCACCGAGACGACGGCGCGCGGCGGCGCGACCGTCACCGCCTTCACCACCGTCGGCGCCACCGCGCTGAAGGAGGAGGAGAGCTTCGGCGAGGCGGAGATGGCCAAGCTCGGCTTCTCGGCCCCCGCCGCCCAGCCGAGCGCCTCCGAGCGCCGCGCCGAGGCGATCATGAAGGGCTATGTCGGGGACTCGTGTGGCGAGTGTGGGAACTTCACGCTGGTGCGGAACGGGACCTGCCTGAAGTGCAACACGTGTGGCTCGACGACCGGTTGTTCGTGACGCTCACGGGCCTCTCTTGTTGAAAAAAGAGAGGCATCGTGTTGCCGCGATTGTCGGTCGAGTTCCGCAGTCTGCTTCTGGACGTCCGGCTTTAGCCGGGCGTCCAATCTCATTTGAGGTCGTCCCGATCGCTGCGAGCGGCCAAGGCCGGGTGCTCCGATCGACAGCGTCGCGGCCGCGATTGGGCCTTGGATCATTGATGCCCAGCTCCCTGCCCCAGTGGGATTCGGCAAGCGGCTGCGCCTGAGCAAGGCTGCCTCGGTCGCGACGTCCTTAAGGCGCAAAGTCGGACCTCCATGGTGACGATCACCGATGGTCGGCTATTGGCGCTTCGTGGAGACGAGCGCCCGCGTTTGTGGCCTTAAGCTGACTTGTTGAGTGTCCGGTGTCCGGCTGCCGGTCACTGACCGCCAGCGGCTTTGGCCAGACCGGCGAGCGCGCCGGCCATCGCGGTCAGTGGCTCGTCCTGTCCGGTGATCTGATGACGCTCCTTGAGCGCCGACGGGGGCGTGTAGCCGATCGTGACCTTCCCGGTTGCGTCCTGCCAGACCAGCATCTTCATCGGCAGCTCGATCGCGACCGATGGCTGGGCCAGCATCAACGGCGTGCCGAGGCGCGGGTTGCCGAACAGGATCACCTCGGTCGCCAGCATCTCGAGCCCGACCGCCTTGGCCGCGGCGGCGTGGTCGATCCGCGCGGCGATGCGGATGCCGCGCTTCTCGAGTTCGGCCGCCAACCGGTCCGACGTCTCTTTCACGGCGAAGCGGCTTTCGACCGTGGTGAGGGGCTGGGACAGCGCCGTCGCGCTCGTCAGCAGCAGGGCGGCCAGACTCATGGCCAGTGCGCGTGTCATCTGGGGAACTCCGCCTGCGAGGTTTTGGGGATCAGGACTTCTTCACGCCGCAGGCCGCGCCGCCCAGGACACAGAAGGTCGCGCAATGGCGATGGTTCAGCGGCACCGGGACCGCCGCCTGCTTCAGCGTGCGGCCGAGCTCGAAGCGCTCGTCATAGGCAATCAGGGTGCAGGCGACGACTGCCGGCGCCTCGGCGCCCTTGCGCCGCACGACCATTCGCGAGGTCGCGCACATGACGTCGTCAGGGCTCTTGTCAAGAATGCCCCAGCACGCCTCGGTGATCTCCGGCGGGTTGCCGTCGGGAGTCATCTCCGGAAAGATCACCAGCTGGACCGGGTCGTCGCAGTCGACCGCGATCGCCTCGCGATCGAAGAGCGCGCGATAGCCCGCGCGTGCGACCGTCTCCGGCTCGGCGTCCAGATGCCGACCGGCGATCTCGACCTGGAAGCCTTCCCGCGAGAGGAAGCGCAGGCCCTCCATCGCCTTGGCGAAGGAGCCCGCACCCCGCTCCGCGTCGTGGACGGTGGCATGATGGCTGTCGAGAGACACGCGAAAGCGCAGCAACCCGCCATGGGCCTCGCGCAGCCGCCTGAGCTGCTCCTGGCGCCGCATCATCGGCCGCATCGCATTGGTGAGCACGAGCGTCTCGAACCCGCGCTCCAGCGTCTCCGTCAGGATCGCGATCATGTCGCGGTTCATGAACGGTTCGCCGCCCGTGAAGCCGATCATCCGGACCGGCAGCCGCTCGACCCGCACTTCATCGAGATAGGTCGTGACATCCGCCTGCGAGAGATAGACCAGCCGGTCGTTGCTGGGGGAACTCTCAATGTAGCAGTTCTGGCAGGTGATGTTGCACAGCGTGCCCGTATTGAACCAGAGCGTCTCCAGCCCCTTGAGAGCGACGCTCGCGCGGCGCTCGCCCCGGGCGGTCAGCACGGGATCGACGAACTTGGCCGGCATGAGGGTTGGCGCGTTCACATCTGGTCTCCGACGCTGGTCACGGGAAGATACGCGTCCGGCGACCGCTTCGTTACCTCAGCCCCCCACTTTTTTGTCGTGACGCTCGGTGCGCCGCGCAGCGCCGGGGCGGAATGCGGCCCCTCCCCCGGCTCGCCCGGCCCCCTATGCCGGCCTCACGCAAAGCTGCTTTGCGCAGCCGCGCCGCCGCTTGTAACAAAACGGCAGTCCGGCCCGAATGAATGGAAGCGGCGTGCACGAACGCAAGCCAGACCACGAAGACGAATGGAGCCGCCTAATGCGACTGGCGCTCGATGGCGATCAGGTCGCCTACAAGACGCTGTTGGCCGCCCTCGTTCCGCATGTGCGTGGGCGGGTGCGGCATGTTCTGGCGCGCTCGGGCCGCGGACAGGCGGAGGTTGAGGACATCGTTCAGGAAACGCTGCTCGCCGTCCATCTGAAGCGCGCGACCTGGGACCGGTCGATGCCGCTGACGCCCTGGCTGAACGCCGTGACGCGTCACAAGACGATCGACCTCCTGCGCCGCGTGGGCGCGCGCGGCGAGGTCGATCTCGACGACGCCGTCGAGACCCTCGCCGCGCCCGAGGAGGGAGGCGAGCGTCAGCTTGACGTCCACCGCATGCTGTCGGCGCTCGACGGCCGCCAGCGCCAGATCGTGGAACAGGTCTCGCTCGCCGGGCGCAGCGCCGCGGAGGTCGGCGGTCAACTCGGCATGAGCGAGGGCGCGGTGCGGGTCGCGCTGCATCGGGCCCTGAAGAAGCTGGCCCGGACCTTCAAGGGGAGAACCGATGCGGACCGATGACATGCTGGAGCTGTTGGTTCAGGATCTTCCCAATCAGCCGAAACCCGTCAGTGCGATCCTGCTGCGCTGGTGGCCGGCGGCGGCGACGCTCGCCGGTGCTGGCTTCCTTGGGATCATGGGCGTGCGCCCCGATCTCACCGCGGCGGGTCTGGCGCCGACGCTGGTGAAGCTGATGCTCGGCGCGCTGATCGCCCTGACGGCCATCGCGGGCGCGCTCGATCTCTCACGACCGGAGGTCCAGGCTCCGGCGGCCTCGAAATGGCTCTTCGCCGTCGTCGGGTTTCTCGGCCTCGTCGTGGCGACCGATCTCCTGCGCCACGGTCTCGACGGCTGGTGGGCGAGGCTCTTCGGCAAGGGCATCGTGACCTGCCTCACGCTCGTTCCGGCCCTGGCGGCCCTGCCGCTGATCGCCTGCCTCACGATCCTCCGGCGCGGAGCCACGTCCGAGCCCATGGCCGCCGGCGCGCTGGCCGGCCTCGCCTCCGCGGGCCTCGCGATCCTCGCCTACGGCCTGTTCTGCAATGAGGACAGCCCGCTCTTCATCGCGACCTGGTACAGCCTGGCCGCCCTGATCGTCGGCCTGGCGGGGGCCGCACTCGGCCGCGCCATGCTGCGGTGGTGACGCGCCGTCCTGCTTGTCGCGCCCCTCTTCACGGAACCGGACTGAGGGCGCGGCGGGAGCGATGCTGCGGCGAGGGTTAGCTTCGGAACGCTGAAAAGCGCCGCATGAAGCGTCTGTCGATCCAGTCCTTCCAGCGCCAGACCCACCGGCCCTCGACCGCGAACCAGCCGCCACGGCCGGCGATGGCGGACCCGTCGCCGGTCATCAGGATCGTCAGATAGTTCCGGTCCGGCCGATGCGGCGCCAGCGCCTCGCCGCGCGCCCTGCGGCGCAGGTTGGCGGTGAGCGCCGCACCCTGCCGGACGGCGAAGACACCGGCTTTCGGCGTCGGATCCTCCACCACGGTCGCGCAGTCACCGACGGCGAAGACCGCGGGATCGTCGATGCAGGTCAGGCACCGCGTCGTCTGCACGAAACCATGGCGATCCGTGGGAAGCCCGGTCGTGGCCAGCCAGGAGGGAGCGCGCGCGGCGGTGGATACGAGCACCGCATCGGCTGTGACGAAGCGCTTGTCCTGCGCGCGCAGGCCTTGCGCGTTGATCTCGACGACACGGAAGTCGTCCAGCAGGGTCACGCCATGACGGGCCAGCGCGGCTCTCGCCCGCCGGCGCACGCCGTCATTGAGCGTGGCGACGAGCCCGTTGCTCGCGGCGAGACCGATCCAGAACGGCCGGCCCTTCGGATCGAGCCCCGTCAGCCGCGCCTTCAAGGCCAGCGCAAGCTCCACCCCGGCCGCGCCCCCGCCGACCAGGACGATGCGGCGCGGGCCATCGGGTTGGGCGGCCGCCGCCAGAAGCGCGTCCAGACGCGCGATGAAGCTGCTGATGGGCTTGACCGGGATGCCGTGCTCCTCGGCGCCGGCGATGCCCGACAGATCCGGCGTGATGCCGACATTGAGGGAGAGCGTGTCGTAGGGAACACTGGCACCGTCCTCCGTCGTCACCGTCCGCCGATCGCGGTCGATGGCGGCGGCCGCGGAGCGGACCAGCGTCACGCCGCAGACCTCGGCCAGCCGGCCGAGGTCGATATGCATCTCGGCATGGCTGTAGAGCCCGGCGACATGGCCGGGCAGCATGCCCGAATAGGGCGTCAGCAACCGGTCGGTGACCAGCGTGATCGTCATGCCGGGCTCGGGCTGCTGCGCCAGCGCGCGGATCACCTGCACATGGGCGTGGCCCCCGCCGACGAGAACGAGCCGGTGCCCGGTCATGGCCGTGCCTCCGCCATGCCCGCCAGAGCGGCGCGGGTGAAGGCCGCCGCTTCGCCGCCGCCCGCCAGGCTGGCGCGCAGCCAGCCGAGATCGGCGGCCTCGTCGATGTCGCGTTGCGGCGGCAGCATCTGCACGGTCAGCCCCGCGGCGTCGGCGCGGCTCAGCGTCTCGCGCAGCACGCCCGACGTGCTCCATGGCATCGGTGCGAAGAGGGAGGCCGCCGCCTGCAGCGAGCGCAGGCCGATCAGGCAATAGCCGCCATCGACGCTCGGGATGAGCACGATCCGGCGGTCATCGCCCTCGCGAAGGCTGCGCGCGGCGGCGGCGATGACCTCGCCGGTGATCAGCGGAACATCCGCGCCCATGATGATCGCGCCGCCCGGGCAGCGCTGCAGCAGCCGGGCGAGGACGTCGCGCATCGTCGCACCGAGGTCGCCGGCATCCGCAAACTCCAGGGGCCATCCCGGCCCGAGGATCGCACCGATCTCGGTCGCGGCATCGGCCGGGCGAAAAAACGCCGCGCGGTCGAGCCACTGCAGGCGGGCCGCCGCGACGGCGGCGGCGGCGCAATCCTCGAGGAAGGCGCGCGCCAGGCGCGCCGCCCTGTCGGGACCAATGGCCGCTGCCAGCCGGGTCTTGGCCGTGCCCGGCCGCGGCGGCTTGCACATCAGGCCGAACCCGATCGGCGCCTCGCTCAGCATCACGGCGCCCCCTGACGCGTCGGGCGCAGGGCCTCGCGGCCGATGACCCAGAGAATCTTGACCCCTGCCCTGACCGCACCGCCGAGCGTTCCCGAGACCTTGGAGACCCCGATGCGGCGCTTGTAGTCGACAGGGATCTCGATCGTCCTGAGCCGCTTGCGCGCCGCCTTGATCTGCATCTCGACCGTCCAGCCGAAATTGAGGTCGGCCATCCCCAGCCGCTCGAACTCGCACCACGAGACAGCGCGGAACGGCCCGAGATCGGTGAAGCGCTCGCCCCAGACCAGCCGGATCAGCGAACAGGCGAGCCAGTTGCCGAAGACCTGCTGGGGCGTCAGCGCGCCGCTTTCGCGCCGCCCCAAGACGCGCGAACCCAGCGTGAAGTCGGCCCGTCCGTCGACGATGGGCTCGACGAGGCGGAACATGGCGGAGAGATCGTCGGCGGCATCGCCGTCGATGAACACGATGACATCGACGGGCGGCAACGCCGCGATCGCGGCCAGGCAGGCCCGGCCATAACCGGGGCCGTCGACCTCGACCACGATGGCGCCGTGATCGCGCCCGATCTGGGCCGTCCCGTCGGTCGAGCGGTGGTCGCCGATCGCGACCGCGTCGACGAAAGCGGGCATGGCCCGCAGCACCACGGGCAAGGCCTGCGCTTCGTTGCGGGTCGGTATGACCACGCCGATCCGTGCGCCATTGACGCTCATGCCGACGCTCCGGCGGCCGACGACCGGCGGATCAGGAGAGCAACCAGCAGAACCGGTACGAGATGCAGGAAGGCGAGCCCGTAGCCGTGCAGGTCACGCAGGCCGGCCGCCGCCAGCGGAAAGAACAGGTAATAGACCGGCAGCCCGATCGACGCGGCGACAAATGGCCATGCTCCGCTGGCCGATGCCAGAGGCAGGAACCAGGCGGCATACCAGGGGAACTGGGCTGGCGAGAGGTAGAACAGGGCGGCCGCGAGAATCGCAGCGCGGGCGATCAGGGGCTCCAGGCCTGCGGGTCGGCGCGCCGCGACCGCGAGGCTCGCCGCCCCCGCCGTCAGGACGACCAGAGCGCGCAGCAAAACCTCGCCCGTGCCCGGCCCGACAAGCTGGAGGAAGAGATAGGAGGCCCAGGCGTAAGGCGCATTGTTGACGGACCAGCCGCCGGCATAGGCCGTCAGCCCGGCATGGGCGGAGAGGCTGGCCCAGAACAGCGGTGCGCAGAGGGCCAGGGTCGTCGCTCCGAGAGCCAGCGTGAAGACCGCCAGCGCCCTACGGTCGGGCCACAGCGCCCGCGCGACCAGCGGCGCGAGCAGGATCGGCCACAGCTTGACGCCCGCCGCGATCCCGAGGCCGAGGCCCGCCATTGCGGCCGCGCGGCGATGGGCGGCGATCAGCGCGGCGAGGATCGGGAGCGCAATCACGGCGTCGGCATGGGCCTGCCCGGTCAGGCAGAAGGCCATCAGCGGATTGCACCAGACGAGCGCGACCAGCAGCGGCGAGCGCCCGGTCGAAACCAGCAGCCGCCAGATCAACACCGCCGCCAGCGCCTCCGCGCCGAAGAACACGACGCGCAGCCCGTCGAGGCTCCAGGGTGCGACGAGGTGGGCCAGCGCGAACGCTGCTTGCGCCCCGCCCGGATACATCGAGCGCAACTCGGGGAAATTGATCGACGTGATCGCAGCCCGCCCCGCCCCGACCAGTGGCGCCAGGGCTCCGTCCGCACCCTGCAGCAGCGCCTCGGGAGCATGGGCATAGGGGCTCAGGCCGTGCGCCACCATGGCTCCGTCGAGCAGGTAGCGGAAATGATCGTCCTCCAGCATCGGCCCCGCGCCGAAATAGGGCACGCGCATGAGGACGCCGGCTGCCGCGATGGCAAGGCCGAGTACCAGGCCGGTTGGCATGTCGCGCGCCCGCCAGACCGCCCAGAGCAGCCCCGCGGACGACAGGGACAGCATGAGGCCAAGCGATAGCGCGACCGGCCAGGCGTCACGCCGTGAGCCGGGTGCCGCGCCCCAGACCACCGCGATGACCGTCTGCACCATGATGCCGACGCCGACCATGGCGAGCAGCGTCGATCCGCGGCGATCCCACGCGGATCGACCGGCCACGGAGGCGTCCGGACCCATTGCGGCCCTCAACGGCGCGTCGTCCTGGCCAGCAACTGGCCCCAGTTTTCGTCAAAGTGATGCGCCTTGCCGGGCCCCTCGCCCTTCACCAAGGCGCGGCCGTCCGCCGTCCAACGAAAAATCCCGCCGCGCAGATTGTAGACGCCGGCGCTGGCGTGGGGGGCGATCTGCTTCAGCGTTGCCGTCATCATCTGCGAGGATCGTACGCCGACGGCGCAATAGAACACGACCGGCCCATCGTCGAGCCGATCGCGGTGAAGGCTGAGGATCTCGGCGGCCGAGCTGCCGGGTTCGATCCGGATCGCGCCCGGCAGGTGGCCGGCGTCGAACTCCTCCTGCGTGCGCACGTCGAACAGCGTGGCCTCGCCGCGCCCCAGCATGGCGGCCAGGCCCGCGGGCGCGACGTCCGGAACGGGATGGCGTCGGGCCACCTCCCGCTCGACATCCTCAAGCGATACGCGCGGATCGGTCGGATCGAGCGTCCAGGGCGCCAGCCGAGGCTGGGTCGTCACGACAAAGATGGCTGCGCCTGCCACCAGGACCGCAGCCGTCGCCGCTCCGGCCAGCAGCCGTCGCGGGTTCAGGCGTGGCGTCATCGACCGGTCCGTCATCTGCGGGCTCATCCGCGCGGCGCCGCGACGGGGCGGAGCCCATTCAACGACCAGTCATAGTCGTCGTCGGCGATCCGCGGCGAGCCGGTGAGGCGCTGGGCCAGCGCCGGCTCGGCATATTGGCGGAAATGCGCGATCAGCCCGGCGTCATTGCCGCCGAAATCCGCGATGAACCATTTGTAGATCGACGAGACCCGGAGCGCGCCATCGGCCAGCACCGTGACGCCCCGCGGATGGTTGACGAAGGCGCGCGCCGCTGCGTCCAGATCGGCCTCCAGCGTCGCGGCCCGCCAGACCCGGTTCATCAGGTTCGGGCAGCCATAGGAGGCGCAGTTGACGATGTAATGCACCCGCGGGTCCTTGAAGGTCGGACGCATAATGTCGTGCTCGATGTCGTCGAGCGACAGCCGCCGGCCCTCCACGGTCACGCGCGGCTGGCGCCAGGGACCCGTATAGGCTTTCGGATCGAGCCAGTTGTCGCTCTTGATGTCGCGGATCGAGGCGACCGGGTAGCGGTCGAGGATGACCTTCAGCGTCACCGCATTGTAGAGGTTGCCCCAGAAGGAGAAGGCGTCGGCCCGGGCCATGGCCGAGGGCTTCAGCCGCGAAAGCTCCGTGATGTAGCCGTCCAGTGCGGTGCGGTCGGCCGAATTGGCCCGCCAGCCGGCATAATCGACGCGGTTGATCCCGTCAGGGCTGGCGCTGACATAGCGCTTCAGGAGCCGGTCATAGGCAGCGTCGGCATCCCCTGCCTGGGCCCATGCCGGGCCTGCGAGGACCATGAGGCCGAGGCTGAGCGTGGCGCGCCGGGTCAGCCCGTGAGATCGGATATCGACGGTCATCATGGCTCTCCTTACGGATGGACGCTGGCGGACGTTACGCCCCGGTCTGGTTTTCCCGGGCCGCGAGGCGCTTCCTGATTGGGATCGCGGCCAGCGACAGCGCAGCGAGCCCCACGAGGCCGCCGATGATCTGCGGCGTGAGGATCGAGCCGGGCGAGACCGCGCCGCCCTGGTCGAGAACCGAGCCGAGCCCCGCGCCCGCCAGCGAGAACACCGCCGTCCCCGGCATGATCCCGAAGAAGGTGGTCAGCACATAGGTCGCGAGCGGCACGCCGACGAAGGCCGGCACCAGATTGACCAGAAAGAACGGGAACAGCGGCACCAGCCTCAGCACGAGCAGATAGGAGGCGGCGTTCTGGCGGATGCCCTCCGCCAGCCTGGCGGCCGGCGCACCGAACCGGTCGAGCGCATTCTCGCCGAAGAGGGTCTTGGCGAACAGGAAGATCAGCGTCGCCCCGATCGTGGCACCGATCACGGTCAGCAGTGTGCCGAACACCGCTCCGAACAGAAACCCTCCCGACAGCGTCAGGAAGATCGCGCCGGGCATCGAGAAGGCGACAGCGGCGACATAGACGCCGATATAGGCGAGCGCGGCGACCAGGTGGTTCGCCTCGACCCAGCTCGTCAGCGTCACGCGATGGGTCCTGAGCGTGTCCAGCGAGAGATAGCTCGCAACCCCCGTCTGCCGGACGATGAGGATCAGGGCGAGCGCGGCCAGGGCGAGCCAGAGGCGTCGATCGGTGAGAAGGCGGGTCATCATGGGCTGCTTCTCCGGATCAGCGCAGGAAACGCTGGACGAAACCGACGACGCGGCGCGTCGTGGAGCCGAAGAGCTTCGGCGTGTAGTAACAGCCGGCGGCGCGCTTCGAGATCTCCGACAGCGTCGGATAAGGCAGCACGGCGCTCGCCACGGCCCCGATGCGGAGGCGGGACGAGATGGCCAGGGCCCAGGTGCCGATCAGTTCTCCCGCGCGCGGCCCCACGATCGTGGCGCCGAGGATCCGGCCCTTGCGACCCAGCACGACCTTGGCCAGCCCCTCGGTGGCACGCTCCGCCTGGGCCCGGTCGTTGAGCGCGAAGGACCAGGTCAGGATCTGCACGTCATGGCCGCCCTTGCGCGCCTCCGCCTCGGTGAGGCCGGTATGGGCGAGTTCCGGATCGGCGTAGGTCACCCAGGGCAAGGCCGTGTAGTCGACCTTGGCGGGCAAGCCGAACAGGGCGTTCCGGATGACGATACCGGCATGATAGCCCGCGATATGAGTGAATTGCGGGCCTCCCGAGACGTCGCCGATGGCGAAGATCCGGCGGTTGCTGGTCAGAAGGCGCGCGTCGATCGTGATCCCCTTCGGCGTGAAGGCGACACCGGCCGCGTCGAGGCCGAGGTTTTCGACGTTCGGGCGCCGGCCCGCCGCGACGAGCAGGTGGCTGCCCGCGACGCTCCGTCCAACCGCGCTGTCGCCATCGAGCGTGACCGTCACGACCGCGCCGTCGCGCCGGACTTCGCTGATGCCGACCTGCTCGAGCAGCGTCACGCCGTCCCGGAGGAGCGCGGCGCGGACGACCTCGACGGCCTCCGGCTCATCCCTGGCGAGGATGCCGAACTTCTCGATCGCCGTCACCCGCGAACCCAGGCGACGGAAGGACTGCGCCATCTCGATCCCGATGGGTCCGCCACCGACGACGATGAGATGCTCGGGACGCGCCCGCATCTCGAAGACGCTCTCATTGGTGAGATAGCCGGCATCCGCCAGGCCGGGGATCGGCGGAACGGCGGCACGCGAGCCGGTTGCGATCACGAAGCGGCGCGCCGCGATCGTCTCCCCGCCGGCTTCGACCGTATCCCGGTCGAGGAAGCGCGCTGCCGCCTTGATGACATGGACGCCGAGCTGTTCGAACCGCTCGACGCTGTCATGCGGTGCGATCGCGCCGATCACGCCATGCACATGGGCGTGAACCTCATCGAAGCGAATCTCGGGCTCGGCGGCATGAACGCCGAAGCGCTGGCCGTCACGCACGGCATGGGCGGCATGGGCCGCGGCGATCAGCGCCTTGGAGGGCACGCAGCCGGTGTTGAGGCAATCGCCGCCCATCTCGCCCTTTTCGATGAGGACGACAGAGGCACCCATCTGCACGGCGCCGGCCGCGACCGACAGCCCGCCGGAACCCGCACCGATGATGCAGAGGTCGGCTTTCAGGACTCCGTCCTGCCGCAAGGGGCGCTTCGGCGGGAGCGAGGCAGGTGCAGGATCAGCCATGGGGGTCGCTTCGGGACGGAGGCTTCGGGTTCGACAGCGTGTTCGCGCCGGAGCCGCGCAACGTTACGCGGTTCACGGTTTCGTGTGGCGCCCGCCATGGTTTCAGCCCTGAGCGGCAGATCGCTCGGCAGATTTTCTCACGTCAACAAGATGTGAATTGCGCGAGGCCGTCTTCCGGCAATGGTCTGGTGATCATCAGGACCATAGCCCATGGACCACCCGTCACCAGGCCTCAATCGCCGACAACTCATGGCCGCCGGTGCGAGCGTTGCGGCAGCATGGCCTTTGCCTACCCGCGCGGACGAGATCAGGCGATACCATTCCGACTATTTTTCCTTCGTCGGCGCGGATGCGCAGGGTGCGGTCTACCTGGCGCACGATAACAACCGTGGCCAGACGGGGGACCGGTTCTTCGCGGATCATTGGATCATGATGTATGCGCAAGGCGAAGGCGTCGTGCCCATCGTCGGCAGCGCGCATTATCCCAATCCGGGCAAGATCCTGGAGACCATCCCCGACTCCGCGCATTTCCAGTTTCGCGGCACGATCGACGGCGGCCTGCGGATGGTCAGCGCGGTCAACGACATCGACATGGCCGTGGAGGGGCTGACGCCGATCCTCCGACGCCAGACACCAGGCGACGACTACTGGATCGGTGCCGCGCCGGCGACGCTGCGCTGGAAGGGCCGCCAACTCGTCGGCCGGGTCATCTTCGAATTCATCGCGCGTACCGGATATAATCGCTTCACCAGCGATTTCGGGGCGAACTGGAGCAATTTCAACGGCCTTTACCTCCTGACGGAGGATGGCCGCGATCTGTATCTGCGCTATCACGAGCGCGTTCAGGCCGGCACGCCACGGGAGAGCGGCATGGCCACCTTCGACGGCGAGGGCACGCTTTCGGACATCGCCTTCGCCATTGACGAGAGCCGCCCGACACCGGACCGAACCTATCGCTGGCCGACGCGCTGGCAGGCCGGGTTCAGCCATCGCGGCACACGCTGGACGCTTCACGCCAAGACGGATGCGCTCGAGGAGGTGGCCGACTGGAAGAGCGGCGGTTTCGCCATGTCGGTGGTCAGCGGCGAGGTGGTGCGGGCCGACGGTGCCGGCCGCCGCCGCTTCAAGGGCTGGGCCGAGCTGCTGATCTGAAGGGCTCGCCTGCTTGTTTCGTGAGGTTGACCTGACCCCTGTGCTTGCCGGATCAGGGGGCGCGGCAGGTGCAGGGCGCGCGCCCATCACTCTGCGAGCGTTGTAACGAGATGATGTGCGGCATCGAATCAAAGGGCCCTCGTCGGGCGTCGCGGACATCGACATTGGGTGCTGGTCTATGATGCACGATACCGTGACGCTGGATGTCCGTCCGCCCGAACCGCGCACCGAGGGCGCGCTCGTCTCCGTGATCATCCCGTTGGCCGCGCACGAGGCCGTTCCCGAAGCGCTGCTCGCGATGCTTCCCAAAACCTTCGAGGTCGTTCTCGCACGCGGCGGAACCCGCGCCTCCAGCATGAACCATGCGGCCTCGGTCGCACGAGGTCGCCATCTCTGGTTCGTGCATGCCGACACGACTCTCGGCGCCGATGCCGTGCCGCAACTGCTGCTTCGACTGCAGGAGCCGCGCGCCGCCGTGCGCTATTTCGACCTGCGCTTTGATGGCGGCGCCTTGATGCGTCTGACCGAAGGCGGCGTCAGTTTCCGCTCACGGGTGATCGGCCTGCCTTTCGGCGATCAGGCGCTATGCCTGCCTGCCGCGACGTTCCATGCCCTTGGCGGTTATGACGAGACCAAGGCGCATGGCGAGGACCACCAGCTGGTCCGCGACGCGCGGCGCGCAGGCCTGGCGATTCAGCCGGTCGGCGCGACGATCACGACCAGCGCCCGGAAGTATCGCGACAATGGCTGGTTCCGGACCACCTTCCTGCATTTGAGACTCACCCTGCTGCAGAGCCTGCGGGCGTCCTGAAACCGGTCAGACCGCCTGGAGCGCCCGGGCGGGCTGGCGCGCCGGCCAGAGCGTCGACGTCTCCGTGATCGGACGTCCCGTCTCGGCGCGTTCGCGCTCGGGCAGGACGTCGAGACTGGGCCAGAGTCCGGTCGCAAGCGCCTTGCGGTAGCTTTCGGGCAGGCCGGCGCGGCGCATGGCCGCCTGTGCGCCTTCATGGTCATAGGACAGCGCCCGGTGCTCGATGGCGAGCCCGGCCTCGGTCTCCCGGACGGTGCTGAACCAGACACGCGGCGTGCCGTCATTGGCCGGCATCCCGATGACGCCCGGGTTGTGCCAAAGTCGCCCTCCGAGCAATTGGGTAAAAGGCAGGCCCGAATGGCCGCCGACGGCGCCATCGCCGCCGAGGGCCTCGAGGCTGCGGCGCTTCTCGCCCTCGGGCGTGCCCGCGAAAATGAAGCTGTTGATGGAGTGCGCCGATCCGTGGATCGCCGCGAGGCTCCGCCCGCCGATCTGCAGGTCGACGCGGCCCGGCAATGAGGCCAGCCATCGACGCTGGTCGGGCCTGACGACACTGTCGGCGAAGGCATACCATGAGGCCGACAATCTGGCGCAGGCGCTGTCAGGCTCGAACCCGCAGCCACAGTCGCTCGCGCTCGCCCCCAGCTGCTCGTCGCAGTTGCCTCCGACGACGGCGATGCCGCTGACGCGGATCAGATCGATCGTCTCGACGGGATTGCCGCAATAGGCCACGAGATCGCCCGTGCAGAGCATCCTGTCCGGAGAGACGCCCAGCCGCCTCGCCTCCGCCAGCAGAGCCTGCGTGGCATGCAGGTTCCCATAGGGGCCGCCGAAGAGCAGCCATGTCCGATCGCGCGTCATCTCATCCCCGTCCGTCACGACCCGATATTCGCGCCGTCGCCGCGTAACGTTACAGGCCCCGCGCCCGTAACGTCTCTGTGCCCGCCAGGCCGGCCGCAGACGGCCCTCCAGGGCCGCCGGTCTGGTCCGGCGCCATCTGAGGATGATCGATGTTGAACCGCCGCTCCTTGATTCTGGCCGGCTCGGCCGCCATCGGCACCGTTAGATATGGCGGGCTCCCCTCGTCCCACGACATCGTCCTGGCGCGGCCGGGCCTCGCGATCGGCTCATGGCCGGAGGGAGCCAGGGGGCTGCGGATCTCCTTCGCCGATGTGGGCTCCACCTCCGGCTGGCTGATCCCGACGCATTACTTCCAGAGCCGCGGCATCGACCCGAAGACCTTCTTCCGTTACCGCGACGGGGCGTCGCATCCGGCGAACGTCATCGCCGTCGCCAACGGCCAGGTCGATCTCTCAACCGATTTCGACCGGAACTTCAACGGCATAGCGGAGCGCAGCCTGGACCCAAGTGGCGACTTGGCGCCAGGGAGAGTCTGACATGCTGCGACACCGGGTGGGCCGCCTGATCATGGCAATGGCTTTCGCCATCGGCTGTGGCCGCGGCGCGCAGGCTCAGGACCTCTTGCGTCTGCCGGATGGCGAGGTCACCCGGAGCGGCGGGATGGTCGCCTATCTCGTCGATCCGACGACCCGCTATGGCCATGGCGTTCTGGGGGATGCGATCGAGGCCGGCGGGTTCGTCGTCGAGCGGGACGGCCACCGCCTGCTGTTTCGCCTCGGCGCTGACGCCGTCTTCGAGGACCGCCGTGTCCGCCTGGCCGATCTCGACGGCGACGGGCAGCCGGAGGCGATCGTGGTCAAGGCCCATCTCGATCGCGGCGCTTCCCTCGCAGTCTACCGGATCGGCCGGCATGCGATCGAGCCCCTCGCCGAGAGCCCGGCCATCGGCCAGCGCAACCGCTGGCTCAACCCGGTCGGCGTCGCGGATTTCGGCGGATCGGGGCAGGCCATGCTCGCGGCCGTGGTCACGCCGCATCTGGCGGGCTCGCTGCGTCTCTATCGTCTGTCGGGCACGGCGCTCGTCGAGGTTTCGCGGATCGACGGCTTCACCAATCATCGCCTGGGCGAGCGCGACCTCGATCTCGCGCAGATCGGGGACCTCGACGAGGATGGTACGCCCGACATCGTGATCCCGTCGCTGTCGCGGCAGGACCTCGCAGCGATCAGCTTCAAGGGTGGGCGCGCCGTGGTCCTCGGCAAGGCTCCGGTCAAGCAGCGCGTCGCGCGGTTCCTCGCCTTGCGGGGACCGCGCGCCACGATCGAGACCGATACCGGCGCGCGCCTCGACGTGATGATCGGCAGGGATTGAGGCCGAGTCGGCCGCGCCACTCCGCGCTTGAGGATAATGGGACCATTCCCGCGACGGCCTCTTTCAAGGGTGATGAATGAGCGTTGGCGACAGGGGATCTCCCGCCGCCGACGCCTAGGACCGGGCGTAGAAGCGGAGCAGAGCCAGTGCATCCGATGCGCTCCAATCGGCCTCGCCGGTCAGATAGCCTCCGCTGCGCCCCTTCGCGTCGATGACGTAGCTCATCGGCATGCCGTAGAGCGGAAAGGGTGTCGCGACCTTCGACTTCGGCCCGGAGGCGACCTCGCCCCCGGTGTCGATGAAGCTCGAAAATCCGTCCAGGCCCAGTCGCCGGATATAGGCGGCGGCGGTTCCAGCGTCGCGATCCAGCGACACCGGCACGACCACAAAGGGCTCGCTCTTCGCCTGGTTCTGAAGCCGGTGCAGGATCGGCAGCTCGCGTCGGCAGGGCGGGCACCAACTCGCCCAGAATGCGAGCAGCACGGCCTTGCCGCGATAGGCCGCGAGCGTCCGTCGCCGCCCCTCCAGATCGCGCAGCGCGATGTGGCCGGCCTCCTCGCGCGGATCGAGTACGGTGAACTGGGCGTGAGGCGTGCTGAACGGCGGCGGATAGGGATCCGCTGCTTCGGCCGGCGGCAGGCCGCCGAATGCGCCGGCTGCCGAGCCGAGCATGAGAGTTCTGCGCGTCACCGTCATCAGAACGCGGCCAATCCGTCCTCGAGCGTCGCCACCTCGCCGCGTGCCGGATAGTCCTTGGCGACGACGAAGTCGATCGCGCTGAGGATGTCGGCGAAGGACGGCCGCGCGAAGGGCATGGTCTGGACGCTGGAGAAGTAGAGCGTGCCGTCGGGCCGGACGAGGAAGAGCCCCGGCTCCGCAAAGAGCGCGGGCTCCTCGACGCCGATCGAGGTCGTGCCGCGGCCGGCCGACAGGAACAGCCCCCATTCGCGCGCCGCGTTGAGCGAGAAGCCATAACCCAGGCGCAGCCTTGGAAGGCCCCAGTCGGTCTTGGCGCGGGCGGCGCGTTCCTCGGTGTCCGTCGAAAGTGCGATGACGCCGACGCCCTTCTCGGCGAAGGCGTCGAGCCTGTTCTCGAGATCGCGCAGCTGGACCCTGCAGATCGGGCAATGCAGCCCGCGATAGACGACCACCAGCGTGAAGTGCCGGGGGCGCTCGGCATCGAGGTTGAAGGCGGCGCCATCGGGGGCGAGCTGAAGTTCGAGGCTCGGCACCGCCGTCCGGGGCAGCACGGGCTTGATGTCGGTCATGATGATCCTTTCAGACACTGGGATGGTCTCTTGTCATGATGACCGTTTCGCGGAACCCGACCCGTTTGTTACAGCCTCACGCGGTGGCGATCGGCACAGCGCCCGATCTTGCTCGTGGCACAGCAGGCCCCGCCAGGCGCATCAGCGCCCGGCGGGGTCCGAGGTATCCTCGGCGCCAATTCGCGCACCGTCTTCAGAGCGCAGGCGGCCAACACGCCGATGGAGGCGCGAACCCTGGCCGTCGCCGATACTCTGCCGCTGCCGTTCAATGCCGCTGGGTGATGGAGAGCGCGTAGGCGGTGGGTCGTTCCGTGAACAGCGGGTCGTCGGCGGGACCGCTCACGCCGTCGGCCAGGCGGCTCGGATCGAAGATCTCGCGATCGCAGATGTCGTTCTCCGCCAGCCCGGTGACCGTCAGTTCCGCCAGTTTGACGCTGCGTCGCGTCTCCTCGTCCGGCCAGGTCTGTGTCGCCGGGAGGGCGGCATCGGCGGCCGAGCCGAGGATCGCGAGGACATCGAACCCGGCTGGCTTCTTCTCGGCCAGGCGCGCCTTGACCTCGTCGACCAGAAAGTCGGCCGGCTTGCCCTTGGCATCCTCGTCGCTCAAGCCGACTTCGCCGCCCTTGGGCGAGAGCTTGAACTTGACGATCTGCGTCGCGCCCCTGGCGTTGGTCAGCGTGTAGGGGTGGATCGCCCAGTAGCTGACGCCGACCCAGGAGGCCGGGACCGGCTGGCCCGCCAGGAACCGGCCCTGGTTGGTGGTCTCCGGGTTGGCGTCGGTGAAGGCCTTGATCTTCGCCGCGTCGGGCTTGCCGTCGGCGCCCGGCAGTCTCGCCTGGAGGAAGGCCAGCATCTGCTCCGGAGACTTCACGAAGTTCACGGGCGCATTGACCATCACGAACTCGCTCTGGCCGGGGCCGTTCGGATCGATCCGCAGAGCCAGGCCGCGATTCACGGTCTTGGTCGCATCCGGGACCTTGGCATTGCCGCTGCCGACCGAGAACCGCAGCACGGCGGCGCGCTCGCCTGAAAATGCGGGTGACTTTGACAGTTCGACGGCTTCGGCTGTGGGCGTGAAGCGGGCGGCAAAGCACTGGCCCTTGGCGCCGCTGGGGCGCGTCGACTGCTTGCCGGACAGGGTGCGCATGGTGTCGACGATGGTTTCCGTCGTCGAGCTCTGGGCGAACGCCGGGGTGGCTTGAGCGAACGCGCAGATGGCACCGACGCAGGTGGTGCGGAGCAGGATGGCCAAGGTCATGTCGTCCTCACAGGGGTCGCGGGGGCGGGGCATCTCGTCGGCCAGCCGCTCGGTCAGGGCAGATCGGCATGGTGCGAGGCTCCACGGGGCGCGCCGAAAGCCAGCGCTGACATGAAGTTCGGAGCCTCGCGATCAACCGCTGATCAACTCGCTTCACGGCTGCGTGTTCGTGGCCCTGCCGCTGCTGGCCGTCACGACCCCGCTGCTGCCCGATGACGCGACATCCCGATGCGGTGAAACGGCGTGCAGGGCTCGCCTGGGAGGATCGCCCGCCATCCCGTCGGCGCGGTCGGGAGGCGTCGATCGCCGACAGGCGAAGTGCGGGCGGTCTGCGGCTCGCGGCGCTCCGCCGCGCCTCTTCAGGACAGCTGCGTCGAAACGCAAGCGGGGAATTCGGCTGTCTGGATCCGGGGCGACGGTCGGGCGCCCCGGGTGACGGCGTGATCGATCAGGCGCGCAGGCCGATCAGCCCCAGACCTCCCGCGCCGTCTCGACGATCAGTTCCAGCTTCCGCCACTGCTCGTCCTCGGCCAGCGTGTTGCCTTCCTCGGTCGAGGCGAAGCCGCATTGCGGCGACAGGCAGAGCTGGTCGAGCGCGACGAATTTCGAGGCCTCGTCGATGCGGCGCTTGAGATCGTCCTTGCTCTCGATCGTGCCGGTCTTGGAGGTCACGAGGCCGAGCACGACATGCTTGCCCTTGGGCAGGAAGCGCAGCGGCTCGAAGCCGCCGGAGCGGTCATTGTCCCATTCCATGAAATAGCCGTCGACCGGCATCGCATTGAACAGCCCCTCGGCGACCGGCTCGTAGCCGCCCGACGCGATGAAGGTCGAGCGGAAATTGCCGCGGCAGAGATGCATGGTGATGGCGAGGTCGGCCGGCTTGTCCTTCAGTGCCTCGCGCACCATGCCGGCATAGATCTCCGGCTGGCGGGCGGGGTCGTCGCCGCGCGCCCGCAGCATCTCGCGCTGCTCGGGATCGCAGAGATAGGCAAACGAGATGTCGTCGAGTTGGAGATAGCGGCAGCCGGCATCGTAGAAGGCGTGGACCGCCTTGTTATAGGCGCTGCCGACATCGGCGTAGAACGCCTCCATCTCCGGATAGACGCCCATGTTGATCATCTTCCGGCCACCGCGATAGTGCAGCATGCTCGGGCCGGGGATCGTCATCTTCGCGGTCGAGCCCGGCGAGACGTTGTCGCGCAGGAAGGTGAAGTGCTCCAGCATCGGGTGGCCGGAGAAGCCGACCTTGCCGGTGATGCGCAGCGACTTGGCGATGCCGACGCCGCCCTTGAAGTTCATGCCGGAATCGGCGGTGATCGCCTCGATTCCGTCGAGCTTCTCCATGAAGTCGAAATGCCAGTAGGCGCGGCGGAACTCGCCGTCGGTGATGCCCTTGAGGCCGATCGCTTCCTGCTTGCCGATCAGCGTGCGGATTTCGGCGTCCTCGACCGCCTTCAGGGCGGCCGCGTCGATCTCGCCCTTGGCGAGCCTGGCGCGCGCATCGGAGAGCGGCTTCGAGCGCAGCAGGCTGCCGACCATGTCGGCGCGGAACGGGGGACGGGTCGTCATCATCGGGGCTGTCCTCGTGTCGGGTCTTGGTGTGATCAGGCGTCGGATGGCGTGGCTGCGCCGCGGCGCGGGCGGGCCGGGCGCTGGGCGACGGCGAGATGGGCAGCCATCGCCGCATCGTCCGCCAGCAGAGCGTCGGAGCGTGCGGCATGGACGATCGCGCCGCGGTCGAGGATGATCGCCTCATCGGTGAAGGGCAGGATCTTGCGGGCCTTCTGCTCGACCAGGATGGTCGTCAGACCGTTCTCCCGGTTGAGCCGCGCGATCGCCGCCAGGAGCTCGTCGACGATGATGGGGGCGAGGCCCTCGAGCGGCTCGTCGAGCAGCAGGAGTTTCGGGTCGAGCATCAGCGCCCGCGCGACCGCCAGCATCTGCTGCTCGCCGCCGGAGAGCTGGCTGCCGAGATTGCGCTTCCGTTCGGCCAGGCGCGGGAACAGGGCATAGGCCCGGGTCAGGCTCCAGGCCTCGCCGCGCTGGACGGCGGTGAGGTTCTCCTCGACCGTCAGCGAGCGGAAGATGTTGCGTTCCTGCGGCACCCAGCCGATGCCGGCCATGGCGCGGCGCTCGGGCGGCAGCCGGCTGATGTCCTGCCCGCCGAACCGGATCGTGCCGGCGACATGGCGGGTCAGGCCCATGATCGTATCGATCAGCGTCGTCTTGCCGACGCCGTTGCGGCCGAGCAGCGCGAGCGCCCTGCCCTCGCCGAGGGTCAGAGACAGCCCGTTGATGACGACGGCGTCGCGATAGCCCGCGACGAGGCCCTCGATCTGGAGAAGCTCAGGCAAGGGCGTCCTCCCCGAGATAGACGGCCTTGACGCGCGGATCGCCCGCGATCTCGTCGACCGAGCCCTCGGCGAAGAGCGCGCCCTGGACCAGCACCGAGATCCGGTCGGCGAAGGAGAAGACCAGTTCCATGTCGTGCTCGATCAGCAGCACGGTGACGTCGTCGGGGAGCGCCGCGACGCTGTCGAGGACGTCGTGCCGCTCATCCTCTGGTACGCCGGCCGCCGGCTCGTCGAGCAGCAGGAGCCGTGGCTTGCAGGCCATGCCGAGCGCCAGCTCCAGCAGCCGCTGCTTGCCATAGGGCAAGGTGTCGGTCCGCCGCGTCATCGACCCGCCGAGCTTCATCGCCTTGAGCAGCGCCTCGGCCTCGTCGATCACGGCCGAATCGGTGCCGACCCGGCCCCACCAGCGCGCACCCGATCCCTGTCGCTCGGCGATGGCGAGGCTGAGCGCCTCGATCGGCGTCAGCGTCGCGAAGAGCTGGTTGATCTGGTAGGTCCGGGCCATGCCGCGCCGGACCCGGCCCTGCTGGCTGACGCCGGTGACGTCCTCGCCATGCAGCGCGATGGTGCCCGAGGTGACCGGCAGCACGCCGGTCAGGAGGTTGATGAAGGTGGTCTTGCCGGCGCCGTTGGGGCCGATCAGGGCATGACGCGCGCCCGGTGCGACGCTCAGCCCGATATCGGTATTGGCCTTGAAGCCGCCGAAGGACTTGCTCAGCCCCTTGGTCTGAAGGGCGGGGATCATGGTTCGCCTCCCCGGCTCCGGCGCGCGCGGACCCAGTGCAGCAGCGCCGTGAAGGGCCTCGCGACCTGCGCCATCAGCCGGTCGCGGCCGATCATCACCAGCGTGACCAGGATCGCGCCCATCCAGAAGGTCCAGTAGGCCGGCGTCATCGCCGACAGCGTGTCCTTCATCAGCTTGAAGGCGATCGCGCCGATCAGCCCGCCATAGAGATAGCCCGAGCCGCCGATCACCAGCACCAGCAGGGCGTCGGCCGAGCGGGCGAAGTCGAGCACCTCGAGCGAGACGAACTGCGTCGTCTGGGTCAGGAGCGCCCCGGCCATGCCGGCATAGACTGCCGCCATGGTGTAGATCGCGATGATCCGCCGGTTGGGCGCGATGCCGATGGTCGCCGCGCGCAGCCGGTTTTCCTTCAGCGCCCTGACCGAGAGCCCGAACGGCGACTGGACCACCCGCCGCGCCAGCAGGAACAGCAGGAAGGTGACGCTGAGGCTGTAGACGAAGGCGGTCGTCCCGGCGAAGTCGAAGGCAAAACGGCCCAGGATCGGTCCGACCGAGACGCCGAGCAGCCCGTCGGCGCCGCCGGTGATCCAGTCGAGCTGGTTGGCGAGTTCATACAGGACGAGGGCGACGCCGAGCGTCACCATCAGCCGCGTCAGGTCGGTGCCGCGCAGGATCATGAAGCTGGCCAGGAAACCGGTCAGGCCGGCCGCCAGGCCCGAGATCAGCAGCCCGGTGACCGGCTCCGCCAGTCCATGCTTGGCCAGCAGACCGGCGACATAGGCGCCGACCCCGAAGAAGGCGGCGTGCCCGAGCGAGACGATGCCGGCATAACCGAGCACCAGATCGAGCGAGAGCGCGAACAGGCCGAGGATCGCGATCTCGTTGAGCAGGAGATGGCGGTTCGGCATGAGAAGGATCATCCCGAAGGCGCTGATCCAGAACAGGATTTCCGGCCAGCGCCAGGCTGTCTTCGCCTTCAGGTAGGCCGCCGGGGAGGATGCCGGATCGAGGCCGGCCGCAGGCTGGGTTGGGAGGTCGCGCATCCGCTCAACGCCCCCGTTCGAACAGGCCGTTGGGCCTGATCATCAAGACCGTCAGCATCATCGCGTAGATGATGAAGGCGCCGAGCTGCGGCACCAGGTATTTGCCCATGACATCGGCGACGCCCAGCAGCAGCGCCGCCAGCAGCGGACCCGTCAGGCTCGAGGTGCCGCCGACCGTGACCACGATCAGGAAGTAGAGCATGAACTTCAGCGGGAAGGTCGGGTCGAGGCCGACGATCTCGGCCCCGAGCGCGCCGCCCAGCCCGGCCAGTCCGGAGCCGAAGGCGAAGGTGATGGCGAAGACGCTCACCACGGGGATGCCGAGGCCGCGCGCCACGCGGCGGTCGTCGACGGCTGCGCGGAGCTGGCTGCCGAAGCGCGTGCTCGCCAGCACCCATTGCAGCCCCAGCGCCAGCAGACCGCAGATCACGACGATGAACAGCCGGTAGACGCCGACCCCCACCCCCATCACCTCGAAGCGGCCCTGCAGCCAGGCGGGCAGGCGAAAGCTCTGCTGCTGCGATCCCATCAGGAAGTCCGTCGCGGCGATCGCCATGAAGACCAGCCCGATCGAGAACAGCACCTGGTCGAGATGGCTGCGCTCATACATGTGGCGGTAGAGCAGCCGCTCGAAGAGCAGGCCGAGCCCGGCGCTGAACAGGAAGGCCAGCGGCAGGCAGGCGAGGAACGGTACGCCGTACCGGTTCATCAGAATGACGGTGGCGTAGCCGCCGGCCATCGCGAAGGCGCCATGAGCCAGATTGACGAAGTTCATCAGGCCGAGCGTCACCGACAGGCCCGCCGCCAGCACGAACAGCAGCATGCCGTAGGCGATCCCGTCGAACACGATGGTCAGCAACGTCTTGGCTCCGGAACGGATGAGGGAGGCACCCTGCCACCGCCGCGATGGCGAGGCGCAGCGACGATGCAATCCAGCAGGCGCAGCGCCCGAGGGGCTGGATTGCTTCGCTTCGCTCGCTTTGGGCGGTCAGGGCAAAGGCGTGTCGTCAGGCGGTCATTTCGCCGCCTTGACCGGATCGGGCACCGCCTCGAAGGTCGAGAACTCGACATTATAGAGCTGCCCGTCGACCTTCTCGACCTTGCGGACATAGACGTTCTGAACGATGTCGCGGGTCTTGGCGTCGATCGAGATCGGGCCGCGCGGGCTCGTCCAGGCCATGCCCTTCATCGCCTCGACCAGGGCGGTGCCGTCGGTCGCGCCATTGGTCTTCTTCAGCGCCTCGTAGATCAGATGCATGCCGTCCCAGCCGCCGACGGCCATGAAGTTCGGGCGCGTGTTGGCCGCCTTGCGGAAGGCCTCGACGAAGGCCTTGTTCTCGGGCGACGGGTGCGCCGCCGAGTAATGGTGCGTCGTCACGGTGCCGAGCGCGACATCGCCCATGCTGTCGAGGATATCGTCATCGGTGACATCGCCGGTCGCGATCAGGCGCACGCCGGACTTGTCGAGGCCGCGCTCGACGAACTGCTTCATGAACTGCGCCCCGACTCCCGACGGCACGAAGACGAACAGCGCATCGGGCTTGGTCTCCGAGACACGCTGCAGGAACGGCGAGAAATCGGGATTGCGCAGCGGCACGCGGATGTCGCCCACGACCTCGCCGCCGGCCGCCGTCAGCCGCTCCTTGAAGGCCTTTTCGGCGTCGATGCCGGGGCCGTAGTCGGTGACCAGCGTCATCGCCTTCTTGATGCCGTTCTTGGCGGCCCAGTCGGCGATGCCGATGGTGACCTGCGGCAGCGTGAAGGAGGTGCGCAGAATGAAGGGCGACTGCTCGGTGATCGCCGAGGTCGCCGCCGCCATCACGATGGTGGGCGTCTTCGACTGCGTCGCCAGCGGCGCGACCGCGAAGGCCAGCGGCGTCAGGCCGAACCCGGCGAGGAACGAGACCTTGTCGTTGACCAGGAGTTCCTGCGCGATGCGGCGCGTCACGTCGGGCGTGCCGGTGTCGTCCTTGACGATCAGCTCGATGGTCTTGCCGGCGACGCTGGCGCCCTTCTGGGCCACGTAGAGCCTGGCGGCGGCCTCGATCTGGCGACCCGTCGAGGCAAAGGGGCCGGTCATCGGCAGGATCAGCCCGACCTTGACGGTCTGCTGCGCCTGGGCCGGGCTCAGGCCGAGGCCCAATGCGAGCGCCAGGCCGCCGATGGCCAGGGTGGAGCGACGCGACAGCGCGCGCACCGGAACAGTCTTCTCAACGGTCATCTTCAACCTCCCAAAATGTGCGATTATCGCACTCTTATTCTGAATTCGCACAATATTTCTGTTCGCGCGGATCGCTGTCAATCGGGACGAAAGGCGGTGTCGATCGTCAGCGTGCCCTGTGCCCGTGAGACGCAGGCGCAGAGCTTGCGGCCCTCCTGTTTCTGATGGGCGCTGAAGAAGACGTCGCGGTGATCGACCTCGCCGTCGCAGCCGAGCACGTCGATCGCACAGAGCCCGCACTCGCCGCGCCGGCAATCCGATATCACCTCGATCCCGGCCTCCTCGAGCGCCTCCAGCAGGCTTCGCGACGCGGGCACCAGGATCTCCCGGCCCAGGCGCGGCAGGCGGACGTTGAACGCGTCTGTCGGGAGATGACCGCTCGATCCGAACGTCTCCCAGCGCAGGTCGGTCTGCGCCCGTCCCAGGGCCGCCCAGGCGCGCTTGGCGCCTTCCAGCATGGATATCGGCCCGCAGACCGCGACGACGCCGAGCTCGGGGACCGATGCCATCAAGCCGGCGAGATCGAGCCGCCCATCCCGGGCCGACCGATGCAAGCGGTAGCGCTCCCCGAGGCAGGCGCGCAGATGCTCGCCATAGGCGGCCTCGGTCTCGTCGCGCACCGCATGGACGAGCCGGACATCGGCCCCGGCCTGCCCCAGTTCCTCGGCCATGCCAACGAGCGGCGTCACCCCGATTCCGCCGGCGACCAGCAGGTAGGCGGCGCGACCGGGCTCGAGCGAAAACCCGTCGATGGGCTCGCTGATGCTGAGGCGGGCGCCCGGTGTGAGCCGCCACATGGTCTGCGATCCACCTCGGCTGTCGGGGCGACGCTTCACGGCGATGCGATAGCCGTCGCCCTGTGGCCGCCCGATCAGCGAATAGGAGCGGGTGTCGGGCCGTTCGCCGATGACGAGGGCGATGTCGAGATGGGCGCCGGGCCGGAAGCGCGCGACCGGACGCCCGACGGGCGCGATGGCGATCTCCCGGATATCCGTCGCGATCTCGCGGATCCCGCTGACGACCGCCTCCCCCCAGATTGTCGCGAAGCGCATCGTCCGCCCCCTCAGCGATCGGTCATGGGCAGGATCAGCGCCGCGCCCGGCACCATGGCCAGCGCCTCGCGATGCCGCAGGGCGCGCGAGAGATTGCGGCCGGCGAGGCGTGAATGCTCCCGCATCACCTGCTCGGCCCGCGCCCCCTCGCGCGCCGCGATCGCCTCCAGGATGCAGCGGTGCTGGTCCTGCGCCACGATCAGCACGGTATCGGCGCCGGGCATGTCGGCCTGGGCCATGACGAAGGCGCTGGGCGAGGCGAAGGGCAGCGTGACGACGCGCCCGATCTGCCGTTCGAGCGTGCGGCTGCCCGCCAGCGCGATCACCTGACGGTGGAAGGCCGCGTTGAGATCGACATAGGCGGAGAAGGCCGACAGCGAGGTCAGCGCCTCCTCGACAACGCCGTCGATCTGGTCGAGGCCATGACGGATCGCGTCGAGCGCATGCGGGCTTGCGCCGCGTTCCGCCGCGAACCGGGCGGCCAGCCCCTCCAGCGTGCCGCGCATCTCGATCGAATCCAGCACCTCGCGCTCGCTGAAGGCGCGCGCCGTGTAGCCGCCATTCGGCATCGGCTCGAGCAGGCCCTCTTCGGCGAGCAGCATCAGCGCGGCGCGGATCGGCGTGCGCGAGACGCCCAGCCGCTCGACCATGCCCTGTTCGGTCAGCCGCTCGCCGGCCGCCACGGCGCCACTCAGCACGAGCTCGCGCAGCGCGAGCTGGGCCTTGACGGTCTGCGAGCCGCCCCTGTCGAGATCCCGGTCGAGCGCGAGCTCCACGGCGCTACTCCGCCGCCTGGAGCCGCGAGGGCGCGGTCTCGGCCGCGATCGCCTTGTCGATCAGGCGGCGCGCCCACATCGATCCGGAATCGATGTTGAGATTGTAGAAGACGCGGTCGGGGTTGGCCGCCATCGCGCGCTGCTGCTGCTCCAGGATCTCCTCGTCCTCCTTGAAGATGCTGGAGACGCCCTCGCGGAGCTGGGTCGTCAGGGCCTGGTCGTCGCGACGGTAGTTGCGGGCGAAGGCCCAGAAGTAGTGGCAGGTGCCGTCGGTCTCGGGCGTAATCGTGTTCAGCACATAGCCGTTGACGCCCTGCGAGCGATCGCCCTCGGGCGCACCCGTGCCGGCAGGCGCAACCCCGACATCGATGGCGATGGTGCAGGGCTGTTCGAAACGGATGATCTGCCAGCGATCGACCGGGCCGGGCTTGCCGAGCTGGGCAGCCCAGAACGGCGGCGGCTCGATATTGGTCATCCAGCGGGTCACCGTGACCGTGCGCTCGCCATGGGTCGTCTCGAACGGCGCCTCCGCCACGGCGCGGTTGCCGATGCTTGAGCCGTGGACATAGGTCTCGTGCGTCAGGTCCATCAGATTATCGAGCACCAGACGGTAGTCGCATTTTACATGGATGGTGCCGCCATCGCCGGCCCATTCGGCGTCCTTGTTCCAGTGCAGGTCCGGGATCAGGGCGGGGTCGGCCAGCGCCGGGTCGCCCGGCCAGACCCAGACGAAGCGGTGCCTCTCGGCGACGGGATAGGCGCGGACGCAGGCCGACGGATTGATCGTCTCCTGCGACGGCATGAAGGTGCAGCGGCCCTGGGCGTTGTAGGCCAGGCCGTGATAGCCGCAGACGACCTCGTCGCCGTCGAGCCGGCCGCGCGAGAGCGGGACCAGCCGGTGCCAGCAGGCGTCCTCCAGCGCGGCGACCGCGCCGTCTGCCTTGCGGTAGAACACGATATGGCGGCCGGCGATGGTGCGCGGGAACAGCGCCCGCTTGATGTCGACATCCCAGGCCGCGGCATACCAGGCATTCAACGGAAAGCGGGGCGCATTGGTCATGCCGCATCCTCCAGTTCTGTATACCAGAAATGTTGAAAACTGGATTTTCGTCAAATCAATTCGTCGTTGCGGTGCAGCATATCCCTATTTCGGTATACAGGAAGCCAGGGCGGTCGCTGCGAACCGTCGCCAGCGGTGCTGGGGGCAACGCCGGCGCAGGGACCGGTTCGTCGCCTCCTTCGACAGGGCGCGGCCTTTGCTGGGGTCGTCCCACTGCCAGACGAGCCGGAAGGCACCGCGGTGGCCTCGACCTCTGCCTTCAGCGCCGGTGCGGTGGGAGAGTGGCGGAGCTGCTCGATGGCCAGCCACCGGGTACGAGCCGCACCGCGGCCGACGCCGAAGCGCGCCTTGCGGGCGCCGCGCCGGGTTCAGTCCCGGCCAGTGCCGGTTTCGAGCCGCTCGAACAGCCACACCGCCACCGCGCCGTAGATGACGTGGCCGACGAAGCTCATATAGGAGAGCTCACCCCCCTCCCCGAGCAGGTAGAAGGACAGCCCGCCGACCGGTGCCATCAGGCCGAGCGCGTTGAACCAGGTGAAATTGCCCCAGGTGATCGCATCCGCGATCAGCGGGCTGCGGTTGATCGCCCGCGTCGCGATCAGCCCGACCGCAGCCGTCCAGAAGATGAAGTGGATCGGGGCGAAGCTGCCCGCCGCGATCAGCCCGGCGATGCCGGCGCTGAAGGTCACGAGGACGATGGCGTCGAGTACGACCGGCCAGCGCGGCACGAAGCGCGAGATCACGAAATAGGCGACCGGATAGCCGACGATTCCGACGCCGTAATGCAGCGCCTCGCGGATCAGATAGGGCACCGACAGGCCGAGCCTGTGCTGGGCGATCGCGTCGATCAGCCCGGCGGGCTCGAGCGGATAGCCCAGCACGGCCTTGGTCAGCACGCGGGCCCAGACCTCCCAGATCAGCAGGCCCGCCAGGCCGCCGGCGAAGAGGTGAAGGGCCGTCCGCCCCTGGAGGGTCGCAGGTTTCGCTTCGGCTGCCATGGTCATCGTCGGTCTCCACCCATCGGGTCTGCTGGGACATGCGCTGACGCTGAATTCGGTCGGCGCAGCAGCTTGGTTACCGACGGGTCGTCGGCCTTGTGGCGCCGCCTCACCGCCAGCACCTGGCGCAGGCCCGCGGCGTCGCCGGCATGGGACCGCTCGCATTCGAGGCTGAGGCGGGCCGTCCGGCGGACCATGGCGCGCCGCCGCGAGGTCGTGCATGGTGGCCGCTCGTCTGGCCGAAGAGGGATTGCGCCGCGATGAGGGTTCACCGGATCGGCCGCATCCTGAAACGGACCGCCGCCATTCTCGGCATCGTGGTCGTCGCGCTGCTGGGCCTGCGGATCTATGATTCCGAGCGCGGCGCCCCGCTCGAGCCCTGGCACACCTACATCCCCACCGAGCTCTCTGTCGCCGAGCTCAACCGCGGCGACTGGCGCGCCTATCTCGCGGCCGAGGAGGCGGCCTTCGCCGCGATCCGCCGCGAGGTGACGCAGAAGCTCGAGCCCGACGCGCGCGTGCCGGTGAACCGCTATTTCGACGGCAGCCCGATCTACCCCGCCCGCTTCGCGCAGGACTGGAACCGCTCCTATGTGCTGCAGCCGGACGGGCCACCGAAAGGCGCCGCCGTCTTCCTGCACGGGCTGACGGATGCGCCCTACAGCCTGCGCCATGTCGCGCGGCAGTATCGCGAGCGCGGCTTCGTCACTGTCGCCCCTCGCCTGCCTGGCCACGGCACGGTGCCGGCGGGGCTGACCGAAATCGAGTGGCAGGACTGGCTGGCGGCGACCCGGCTGGCTGTGCGCGAGGCCAGACGCCTCGCTGGGCCGACCGCGCCGCTGCATCTGGTCGGCTTTTCGAATGGCGGCGCGCTCGCCCTGATGCATGCGCTCGAGGCGCTGGAGGATCCGAAGCTGCCGCGGGCGGACCGGCTGGTGCTGATCTCGCCGATGGTCGGCATCACCGCCTTTGCCCGCTTTGCGGGGCTGGCCGCCCTGCCCGCGATCCTGCCCGCCTTCGCCAAGGCCGCCTGGCTCAGCGTGCTGCCCGAGTTCAACCCGTTCAAGTACAACTCGTTTCCGGTCAACGGCGCGCGGCAGTCGCATCTGCTGACGGCGGCGCTGCAGCAGAAGATCCTCCGGCAATCGCGCGAGGGCCGGCTGAAGGACCTGCCGCCGCTGATCACCTTCCAGTCGGTGATGGACTTCACCGTCTCGACGCGCGCGATCATCACCTCGCTCTATGCCCATCTGCCGGCCAATGGCAGCGAGCTCGTGCTGTTCGACCTCAACCGCAGCGCCAAGTTCGGGCCCCTGCTGAGCAGCTCGGCCGATACGCTGCTCGGCCGCATGCTGCCGCCGGTGCCGCGAAACTTCCGGCTCTCGGTCATCACCAATGCGAGCCCGGATGCGAGCGAAGTCGTCGAGTGGGTGACCGAGGCTGGTGCCAGCGAGGAGACGGAACGGCCGCTGGGCCTTTCCTTCCCGCGCGACGTGTTCTCGCTCTCGCATGTCGCCCTGCCATTCCCGCTGACCGACGGGCTCTACGGCATGACGCCTGATCCGGCTGACGATTTCGGCATCCAGCTCGGCTCGGTGGCGGCGCGCGGCGAGCGCGGCACGCTGATCGTCAATCTCGACGCGCTGCTGCGGATGTCGTCGAACCCGTTCTACCCCTATCTGCTCGGCCGGATCGACGAGCGGCTGGGAGGGCCGGTTGGGGCTGCGGCGGCGGAAAAGAAGGGACAGTAAGGGAGGTTGGGTCCCCTCAGCCCTCATCCTGAGGAGCGGCCGCAGGCCGCGTCTCGAAGGATACTTCAGCGGATCCCGGAACCTAATGGATCATCCTTCGAGACGCCGCTTCGCGGCTCCTCAGGATGAGGGCTGGTGGGAACCCTGCCCCTCAGAACCGCCAGATCAGCGGCACGTAGAACACCGCCATGACGAAGAACCAGATCATCAGTGGCAGGCCGAGCTTCCAGTAGTCGCCGAAGGCGTAGCCGCCCGGGCCCATCACCATCAGGTTGGTCGAGGTCGCGATCGGCGTCATGAAGGAAGCCGAGCCCGCGATGCACAGGCTCATCAGGATCGGGCGGGGCGAGACCCCCATGCTGGTGGCGGCGGCCATCGCGATCGGGATCACCAGCATGGTGGTGGCGGTGTTGCTCATGATCTGGCCGAGGCAGGCGGTGAGCAGGAACAGGCCGGCGAGGAAGACCGTCGGCCCGCCGCCTCCGGTCAGCGCCACGAGCTGGCGCGCGACGAGATCGGCGGCGCCCGACTGCACCATCGCGATCGAGAGCGGCATCATCGCGCCGATCAGGATGATCGTAGTCCAGTGGATGGCGCGATAGGCCTCCTCGACCGAGAGGATACCGGCGCCGATCAGCGCCAGCGCGCAGAGCATCGCCGCGACCGCAGGCGGCACGAGGCCGGTCGCCAGCAGCAGCACCAGCGCGCCGAGCGCAGCCAGCGCGACGCCGGCGCCCGCCCCCATTGGCACGGCCTGGCGGCGGACGAGATCGGGCGAATCGACGACAAGCACGTCGGCATCCGCCAGCCGCAGGTCGAGCGCCTTCCAGCTGCCCTTGAGCAGCACCGTGTCGCCGGCCTGTAAGGTTGGATCGGCCGGATCGAGATCGACGCCGCCGCGCTGGACCGCGAGCACGATCAGATCGCCGCCCTCGGTGGTCATGCCCGGATGCACCGCCTTGCCGATGAAGGCCGAGCGCGGCGGGATCACCACCTCGGCCAGCCCCGTTCTGCGGTTGAGCAGGGCGCCGGCCGCATCGCCGTCGTCGCTGTCGTCGCGCGGCGCGAGATGCGAGGCGGCGCAGAGGCGCGCCACCGCCCCCGCCTCGCCCTTGACCAGAAGGTAGTCGCCCTCGCGGATCGGCTGATCTCCGCGCGCGATGCCGGATGGTCCGGCCTGAACGCTGACGAGATCGATCGCGCCCTCCTGCTGGGACAGGGCCAGCGCAGCGGGGAGCTTGCCGATCAGATCCGAACTCGCCCGCACCCGCAGATGGAAGAAGCCGTCGGTGAGGCCGTAGTGCTCGACCAGGGTCTGCGCGTGCTGGCTGAAATCGGCGGGCAGGCGCGCATTGCCCTGCGCTGGCAGCAGTCGCTTGCCCAGGAGCAGGATGATCAGCATCGTGCCCGCCAGCAGCGGCAGGCCGACGAGCGCGAATTCGGCGAAGCCGAATCCGATGAGGCCATTATCCTCAAGCGCCTCGGAGACGAGGATATTCTTGGGCGCGCCGGTCAACAGGATGTTGGCGCCGGCATGGGCCGAGAAGGCCAGCGGCATCAAGAGCAGCGTCGGCGATTGCCGCAGCCGGATCGCGGCGAGCACCACGACCGGCATCAGTGCCGCGACCGCGCCGCCGCCGCTGATCAGCGCGGTGAGCGCGCCGGCCGCGGCCATGATGATGACGAGCAGGCGGTTCTTGCTCTCACCGGCCTTCGCGATCAGGAACTGCCCGGCCCAGGCAGTGACGCCGGTCTTGTCCAGCGCGGCGCTGACGATGAACAGGCTGGCGACGAACATCACCGCGCGGTCGCCGAAGCCGGCCATCGCCTGTTCCAGCGTAACGACCCCCAGCGCCCAGAGCGACAGCGCCGCCCCGATCGCCACCACGACCACCGGCAGCCGGTTCCAGGCGAAGAACGCGATCGTCACCGCGACGACGAGGGCTGTGCTTTCGATGGCGTTCACGAGGGCGCGTCCAGGGCTTTGCAGCGGGGGGGCCGGTCGGCCGATGATGACTTATGCGGCCATCAGGAAGCCGCCGCCAAGCCAGATGACGAGTCCCAGCAACACGAGCCCGGCCGCTGGCCAGAGCCGCAGCCGCCCGTCGAGCCGCTCGATCGCGGCCGGCAGGCGGGCGAAGCGGGGGCCTGCCGCTCCGCCAGCACCAGAATGTCGCCCTCCGGGACGCGGCCGGCCAGTCCCGCGAAGCGTTTCGCGGCCATGAAGACCACCACACCCAACATCATCGGCCAGACGAGCTTCCAGAGCGAAGGGACGCTCCAGGCGCTGGCGAGCGTGCCGCCCGAAAGGGTCGGGTAAAGCCACCAGGGGATGAGGAACGACGCAGCGGCGATGGCGAGCCACGGCAGGGCTTCGCCCGGCGGGGTGCTCGATGGCGGGTTGTCGGCCGTCTCGCTGACCATGACGGCGATGAAGTGCAGCATCAGCAGCGTGCTGCCGGCCGCCGCGAGCGAGACCGCGATGCTGAGCACGCCGTAACCCAGCATCGGCTTGACCGCGAGCTTGGCGAGCGCGCCGCTGGTCAGGGGCAGGCCGGCGAGGCTGAGCGCCAGCAGCCCGGTCAGCAGCAGCACGGGAAGCCGGCGCGCTCCACCGGTCGCGAACGCGACGCCGACGGCGAGGAACAGCCCGCCCTTCACCAGCGTGTGATGCACGCCGTAATAGGCCGCCAGACCCGGCGCAGACGCATCGCCCGCCGCCAGCCCGGCGCCGAGGATGGCCGCGACGAGGCCCATCTGGCTGACGGTCGAATAGGCCAGGATCGTCTTGGGGCGCCGCTGCGCCACGCCGAGCGCTGCGCCGCCATAGGCCGTCAGGATGCCGGCGGTGGCGAGCACTGCGCCCCAGGCCGGCAGCGGGGCCTCGAACGGCAGGAAGCGGATCAGTCCGATCACGCCGGCCTTGACCAGCACGCCGCTGAGCACCGCCGAGGCCGGCATCGGCGCGGCCGGATGGGCGAGCGGCAGCCAGACATGCAGCGGGATCAGCCCCATCTTGAGCGCGAAGCCCAGCATCAGCAGCGCGATGATTCCGTCGCGCATCGGCGAGCCCGGCAGCGCCGCCACCGCATCGCGGATCAGCGGATTGGGATCGGGCTGTCCGGCCGCCAGCATGACGAAGGCGAAGAGCAGGAAGGCTTCGCCGAGCAGCGCCAGCACCATGTAGACGAGGCCGGCCCGCCTGGCCGCAGCGGTCTGCTCATGCGCGACCAGCCCATAGGCCGAGAGGCTCGCCAGCGTGAACAGCAGGTAGAATCCGGCGATGTCGGCGACGATGAGGACGCCGAGGCTGCCCGCCAGCGTCAGCAGCCACCAGATGCTGAAGGCCGTCAGCCCGGGCTTGCCGCGCAGATAGGAGGCGGCATAGCACCCCGCCGCGCTCCAGAGCAGCGCCGCGCCGCCGAGCAGGATCGCGCCGGGCGGGTCGAGCGCCAGCGCCATCCGGAACGGCACCGGGAAGGCGATGGCCGTGCCGGCCGGCAGGAGCCCGGCCGCCAGCAGGGCGGGTATGGGCGCGAGCCAGAGCAGCCCCGGCATGCGTGTCCGGACGGCGCGCGACAGGCAGGCGGCCGCCAGCGCCAGCGGCGCGAGGAGCGCGGTGGCCAGCAGCAGGCCGGCGGCACCTGCTGCCGCACTCATGGCGACACCGCCAGCGCAACGTCGGGCCGCCCGATCTGCAGCAATCCGAACGGTTCGAGCGGCAGGAAGCCGAGCGCCACGGCCAGGATCGCCAGGACCAGCGGGATGAGCTCGAGCCGCAGCGGGATCGGCTTGCGCAGCAACAGCGGTTCGGCCGGCGTCGCGAGAGCCCGGTCCATGACGCGGAAGACATAACCGCCGGCAAGCAGCCCGCCGGCCAGAATCGTCAGGGCGAGCCAGAGATGCCCGCCGATGGCGGCGGCCGTCAGGAGCAGGCATTTCGCGATGAAGCCGCCGCTCGGCGGGATGCCCATCAGCGACAGCCCCGCCAACCCGAAGGTCGTGGCTGTCAGCGGCAGGACACGGCCGAAGCCGCCGAGATCGCGGATGCGGTCATGGCCGATCGCTTCCGCGACGATGCCCGCCGCCATGAACATCGCCGCCTTGGCGAGCGCATGCGAGGTGAGCTGCAGCGCCCCGCCGGTCCAGGCGATAGTGCCCCAGGGCGCGGTTCCGTCGCCGACGCCGGCCAGCGGAAAGACGATGAAGAGATAGCCGATCTGCGCCACGGTCGAATAGGCGATCATCAGCTTCAGCCGCTCCTGCCGCAGCGCCATGACGCTGCAGAACAGGATCGAGGCCGCGCCGAGCACCGCCAGGACCTGTCCCGCGACGGCGGCCGACCCCGGCGGGGCGATGTCGACGACGAGCCGCAGGATCAGGAAGACCGGCGCCTTGATCACCAGCGCCGAGAGAACCGCGCTGGCGGCGGCGGGTGCCCCGGCATGGGCGGGCGGCAGCCACAGGTGCAGCGGAAACAGCGCCGCCTTGGCGAGCAGGCCGGGGATCATCAGCGCCAGCGCGATCGCCATCGCCGGGCCGTGATGGCTCGCGCTCGCGATCAGCCGGATGTCGAGCGTGCCATAGGCGCCGTAGAGCAGGCCGGCGCCGAGCAGATAGAGCATCGAGCCGAGCAGCGCGAACATCAGGTAGCGCAGGGCTGCGGCCATGGTCTCGCCGCGCCCGTCGAGGCAGACCAGCGGCACGGCGGCGAAGGTCAGGAGTTCGAGCGCGACATAGAGGTTGAACAGATCCTGCGAGACGAAGACGAGGTTGAGCCCGCTCCACAGCCCCATCAGCAAAATCCAGAAGCTCGTCGCCAGGCGGCCGTCGGCGGTTGCGAGGTCGAGCCCGAACAGCTCGCGCGCGAACAGACCCGTCGCCGCCATGACGACGGCGGTGACCGCCAGCATCATCACCGACAGCCCATCGGCGCGCAGCGCAATGCCGAGCGGCGGCTGCCAGTTGCCGAGCACATAGATCAGGGCGGCCTGGCTGCGGACGAGTTGGAGGCCCGTGGCAAGCGCCACAACGAGGCCGAGCGCCAGCGCGATCAGCGCCACCAGGCGGGTGTGGCGCGGGCCCAGCACCAGCATCACGAGTGCGGCGGCCGCCGGCAGCATGACGGCCAGCACCAGCAGCAGGCCGCCGGGTGTCGCCGCATAGGCCGGCGTCATGCGTCGCTCCGCGGCGGCGTCGCCGGCGTCGTGGCGTCGAGCGATGCGCTCCCGGTCAGCGACGCCAGGCGCCGCAGCAGCGCGACCGCCAGGGCGGTCGCGGCGAAGGCGACGACGATGCCGGTGATCACCATGGCCTGCGGCACCGGATCGCCGCCGAGCCCCATCGCCGCCCCGCGGCGCGCGACCGCCCCGAAGACGAGGAAGATGCCCGCGCCGAGGATGTTGAAGCCGATGATCCGGCGCAGCAGATCGGGATGGCTGACGATGCCAAACAGGCCGATGCCGACGAGCGCGGCGCCGCACAGGCCAAACAGCGACGCCGATGTCAGGGCCAGCGCGCTCATGATGCGGGCGCTTTGTCCGGCGGGCCGGCCACGAGCAGGGCGAGCGTGCCCGCGATCGACAGCGTCAGCGCCGCCTCGATGCCGACGATCAGCGGCTTGGCGATGGCCTCGGGATAGGACAGGAACCCTTGCGCGGCCGCGACGCCGAGGAAGCCGACCAGCACGAACAGCGCCGGCCCGCCCGCCAGCATCACCCGCAGCACTCTCGCCTGCGTCGGTGGCGCCGGGCGCAGGCCGGCCAGCATCACGAGCAGCGCCATCGCGGCCAGGATCGTGCCGGCCTGGAAGGTGCCGCCGGGCAGATCCGCGCCGACCCAGACCTGGTAGACCGCGATCAGCACACCGAAGGGCGGCAGCACCCGCGCCAGAAAGACCAGCGGCTCCGGGATGATCGCCGGGCGCAGCTGCGAGGCCCCGCCCCAGGCGGCGTCGCGGCTCAGCGACCAGACACCGACCAAAGCGAGGATCAGCACGATCTTCTCCAGCAGCGTGTCGATGGCGCGGTAGGCCAGCAGCACGGCGGTGACGGGATTGCCGAGCCCCGTCGTCTCCAGCGACGCGACGGCCTGATGCGCGAGGCTCGGCGCCGGCCGGGGAAAGGCGAGCACGACCGCGCCCAGCGCCAGGGTGACGAGGCTGCAGGCGATCGCCGGGGCGAGCCAGCGCCGCGGTTCGGCCCGGGCCATCGCCTCGGGAGGGATTTCGCGCGCGAGATGGGCGTGGGCGCGCAGCAGGAGCATGCCGGTCAGGCCGCCGCCGATCGCGGCCTCGGTCAGCGCGACATCGACCGCGGCCAGCCGCGCCCAGCCGATGCCGAGCAGCAGGCCGAAGGCGATGAAGGCGAGGATCGCGCCGCGGCCGTCACGGGTCACGACGACATGCAGCGCCAGCGCGATCAATCCTGCGACCAGCGCGATGTCGAAGACGAGGCTCATGCCTGCGGCTTCCTTCGGGCGGCGATGCCGGCGATCAGCTGGCTCGCGGTCGCGGCCGAGAGCTGCGCCAGAAGCCAGATGCAGACGAGCTTGACCCCGCCCATCAGGCTTGTCTGCAGCGGCAGCAGTCCGAGCACGATCAGGCCGAGGCCGAGATTATCGGCCTTGCTCAGCGCGTGCAGGCGGCTGAGCGTATCGGGAAAGCGCAGCAGCCCCAGCGTTCCCGCCAGGAACAGAAGGGCGCCGGCGACGACGCAGACCAGCGTGAAGGCGTCAGAGAGCCCCATCACGCGGGCTCGTCGGGTTTCGCGGCGTCTCCGGGGCGCTCGCCCTCCCCCAGCGTGAAGGCCGCGCAGGAGAAGGCCGACAGCAGGACCAGCAGCAAGGCGACATCGGCCAGCGCCGGCTGCGCCGTGGCCGCACCGAGCAGGAGCAGCGTGGCGGCGCCGCCGGTGCCCAGCAACTGCACCGCCATCAGCTTCTCGATCGCGATCGCGGAGCGCAGCACGATCACCAGCCCGGCGGCGCTCGCCAGCAGGACGAAGAGGGCGATGAGGGTCAGGCTCTCAGGCACGGGAGCGATCTCCCGGCAGGATGCGCAGGAAGGCCGCCTCGTCGGCGGCGAGTTCGGCCGCGACGGGTGCGTCGCTGTCCAGGCAATGCACGCGCATCTCGCCGCTCGCCGCGCAGGACACAGGCAGCTTGCCCGGCTGGAGGCTCATCACCGCGCAGAGCGCGCCCTGCGCCATTCCTGATCGCAGGCCGGCGCGGTAGGTCACGATGCCCGGCGTCATCGCGATGCGCCGGGCGAAGGCGCGCCTGGCGACGTCGAGCCCCGCCACAACCGCCTGCGGCAGGAAGCGCAGGACGAAACGCAGCAGTCCCGTCGGCGACAGCCGGCTCTCCGGCGGCCAGAGCGGGATGCTGGCCCAGGTCGCCGCCGCTGCCGCGATGAGGCCGACCGGCCAATCCTTGGGGGCCGCGCCGATCAGGACGAGCCAGAGCGCAAAGAAGAGCAAACCTCGTCCCAGAAGGCTGGGCCAGGCGAGGGCTTGGCGCGGTGATGCCGGCGCGGTCATGACAAGGAGAACCTGTCAGCAGGCGCACAGTGCTGCGATTCAGGCCTCCGCGAGCGGCGAGCCGAAGACGAGGCGCGAAAACAATTGGGCGCTCCACTGTACGAAGACGATTTTTGTCTTTGCGTCTTCATGGAAAAACGCGATCTCTTGCCTGATTGCGCAGTATCATCTTGCATTTCGTTCTGCCGTCAGGCTAGCATCCGGGGTTCGGGCGAGCATCTGCCGCCTGTCTCAGTTCTGTGCCCGCCGTCCCATTTTCGGGTGGGCCTTTTCGGGTCGCATCGATGGTTGCTGAGTGTCGTCTGGAAGCGCCCGCCCTCTTGCCGGGCAGCGGCACGGATCGTGCCAGGCCTTGCGCCGCGGCGCCCGGCCGATGCTGATCGAACCGCGCGGCGGCGACGCCGAGGACGACGCCAGCAGCACCAAGACGCATTCGCTGCTCGCCATCGCCGGCACGCTGCTGGGCGAGATCAACCTGCCCAAGCTCGCCCTGGCCTGGATCATCCTGGCGCTGGTGCCCGGCCTCCTGCTCGGCGTCGCCCCGCTGGTGGTGACCGCCTGGTATGACGACGTTGCCGACCGCATCCTGGCGCTGGCCGGCATCGGGCCGGTGCTGGTGCTGGCTGGCCTGACGGCAATCGGCTGGTTCGGCCTGCGGCCGCTGCTGCGCGCCGTCGAACGCAGCTTCTGGTCGCTGATCTCGCTGGCCGTCCAGCCCGGCTATGTGCTCGCCCGCGAGGGCCTGCGTCATCTCGCCGAGCGCTTCCTGGCGGCCGGCGCGAGCGAAGCCAGCCGCGCGCGGCTGCGGGGGCTGACGGCCGTCGCGGCGGGCCTCGGCGCTGCGCTGATCGCGCTGGCGATCACGGCGGCCGTCTGGCCGGCGACGCGCTGGTCCGGCGAGGTCGCCGATCTGGCCTACCCGTTGCGGCTGGTGCGGCCGGCGCTCGCCAACACCATCGCCGTGATGAGCGCTTATTTCGCCGGGGCCGCGCTGCTCTGGGGCATCGCCGACGGGACGATGGACCAGCCGCGCGACCTCGAGCGTTTCGACGAGGCCGCCTCATCCGACAGGGTGTGGCGGGTGGCGCATCTCTCGGACATCCATGTCGTCGGCGAGCGCTATGGCTTTCGCATCGAGAGCGGCCGGGCCGGCCCGCGCGGCAATGACCGCTTGGCCCTGGTGCTGGCGCGGCTCGCAGCGATTCATGCCACCGCGCCGCTCGATCTCGTGCTGATCAGCGGCGACATGACCGATGCCGGCCGCTCGGCCGAATGGGGCGAATTCCTCGACGCGCTCGCCCGCTATCCCGAACTGGCGGCGCTGACCCTCGTCCTGCCCGGCAACCACGACGTCAACATCGTCGACCGGGCCAATCCGGCGCGACTCGAACTCCCCGGCAGCCCGGGCAAGCGCCTGCGCCAGATGCGGACCCTTTCGGTGACGGAGGCCGTGCAGGGCGGGCGCGTCCATGTCGTCGACAAGACGGCGGGCCGGATCGGGCCGACGCTCTCGCAGCGGCTCGCACCGCATCGCGCTGCGATCGCGGCCTTCGCCGATGCGGGTGGCCTGCGCCTGTCACGGGGGCTGTCGGCGATCTGGGAAGCGTCCTTCCCGATGGTGCTGCCCCCAGCGCAGCCCGATGGCCTCGGCGTGGTGCTGCTGAACTCGAATGCGGAGACGCATTTCTCCTTCACCAATGCGCTCGGCCTCGTGGCGGAGGAGGACATGCAGGCGATGCTGGCGGCGCTGGCGCAGTATCCCCGCGCGCGCTTCGTCGTGGCGCTGCATCATCACCCGGTCGAGTATCCGCAGCAGGCCAAGGCCTTCTCGGAGCGGATCGGCACGGCGCTGATCAATGGCAGCCGCTTCGTGCGCCTGCTGAAGCCACAGGCCCACCGGCTCGTGGCGATGCATGGTCACCGCCATATCGACTGGATCGGCCGCTGTGGCCCTCTGCGCATCGTCTCGGCGCCCTCCCCGGTGATGGAGGCCACGCATGACGAGCCGACCGCCTTCTACATCCACCGGCTCGGCGCGCGCGTCGATGGCGGGCTGGCGCTGATGGCGCCGGAGCGGATCGAGATTGGGCCGGCCGCTGGCGCTTGAAGCGATCCCTTCGTCATTGCGAGCGTAGCGAAGCAATCCAGAAGGGCTCGCTCGACGTCCTCTGGATTGCTTCGCTGCGCTCGCAATGACCGAACCGTGACAGGCTCGCGCCCTCAGACCTTGACGACGTCGTTGGCCGGAACCGGCTCGGGGGCGCCCGAGCCGAACAGTTCGGCCACCCAGAGGCTCGCGGGATGCTGAGCGCAGAAGGTCAGCAGCGCGATGGTGACGGGCACGCCGATGAAGGCGCCGAACACGCCCCAGAGATAGGCCCAGAAGAACACCGAGAACAGAACCAGCGTCGGTGACATTGACAGCGCGCTGCCTGCGACACGCGGTTCGATATAGCTGCCGACGACGAACTGGATCAGGTTCAGGCAGGCGAAGACCGCGACCACCGCCTGCCAGGAGCCGAACTGCGTCATGGCGAACAGCGTCGGGAAGACGGTCGCCACCAGCGGCCCGAGGAAGGGGATGTAGTTCAGCGAGAAGGCGATGAAGCCCCACTCTGCCGCCAGCGGCAGGCCCACGGCCGTGGCGAAGCCCCAGACCAGCACGCCGGTGATCAGGCTCATCACGGTCCGCACCGCCATGTAGCGATGCAGCTTGGCGGCGGTCTGCAGGCTGCCGCGCAGGAGCACATCGCCGACGAGGCGGTTGCGCATGCCCTTCAGCTTGCGCCCGAAATCCTCGACCTCGAGCAGGCCGAGGATGACGTAGACCAGCACCACCAGCCAGAAGCTCATCGTGGTGTTGAGCCGGCCGCTGATCGTCTGCGCCATGCGCAGCATCCAGGCGACGTTGAAGTTCTCCGCCCAGAGCCCGGTCACGGCGATGCCATGGCCTTCGAGCCAGAGCGTCGCCTGGTCGTAGAGCTGCTGGAACCGCGTGGCATCGGCCGCGATCCAGCGCCCGACCCGGCCGAAGGCCCAGACGATCAGCGAGCCGAAGGCGACGAAGGCCAGCACCATGACGACGATGCTGATCGCCAGCGCCAGCATGCGCGGCAGGAAACCCTGGAGGCTGCGCTGCAGCGGCCAGACCAGCGCGATGATGAACAGCGCGAACGCGACGGGGGCGAAGACGGAACTGGCGACCGACAGGGCCGCGACGACGAGGATGACCGCGACCAGAACCTGCGCGCCTTGATGAATCCTGCCGCTGGTCATTCCGTTCACACGCCCTGCGTCAGTTCATCGAGGTCGAGCGTCGAGCGCTGGCCGAGATCGTCCCTGTGCGCGCGGTAGAAGGCTTCCGCCGACTGCCGCCCCTCGGCCCGCAGCATGGTCAGGAACTCCCATTCCGCGTTGAGCTTCGAGGAATAGCCGAGCTCGGCCATCCTGTCGCTGGTGACCCGGTGGATCCGCATCCCGGCCCAGCGCGCGCCCTCGCGGTCCTTCGGATTGGCGCTGTTGCGCAGCAGCGCCATCATCCGGAGTTCCTTCAGGAGGACGCTGTTGAAGGAGACCTCGTTGAGGCGGTTGAGGATGTCGCGGGCGGTGGTCGGCGTGCCCGGCCTCTCGACCGGGTTGATCTGGACCAGGATGGTGTCGAGTGCATCGCTCTCCTGGATCAGCGGTGTCATCGTCGGGTTGCCGGAATAGCCGCCGTCCCAGTAGCCGTCGCCGTCGATCTCGATCGCCTGGAACAGGGTCGGCAGGCAGGCCGAGGCGAGCAGCACCTGCGGCGTGATCTCGGCGTTGCGGAAGACCCGGCCGCGGCCGGTGCGGACATTGGTGGCGGTGACGAAGAGCTTGATCGGGCCAGCCGCCAGCGCCTCGAAGTCGATCACCTCGGCCAGGATGTCTGCCAGCGGGTTCGCTCCGCCGGGATTGAGGCTGTAGGGCGAGACGACGCGGGACATCATGTCCATCGCGACGAAGAGCGGCGAGTTGTCGAGCGTCCAGCGCCCGAGCAGGACATCGAGCGGGCTGCGCTGGAACGGGCTGAAGCGCGCCGCCTCCGAGGTCTTGCGCCAGAACGCCTCCAGCGCCTGCCGCGCGCCCTCGCGGCCGCCCGTGGCGAAGCCCGAGGCCAGGACGGCGGCGTTCATCGCACCGGCCGACGTGCCCGAGATCGCGCTGATCGTCAGCCAGTCCTCCTCGAGGACGCGGTCGAGCACGCCCCAGGTGAAGGCGCCATGCGCGCCGCCACCCTGGAGCGCCAGATCGATCACCAGCGGCTGTCGCGCCGCCCGGGTTCCCTCGGTCACTGCCGCCGTCTTGGCTGCCGTCTTCGCCGTCCTGCTCACCCGTATCCCCTCGCCGCCTTGCGTCCCGGCCCGATCATGGCGATTTCACCAGGCCGGAGAAGCCCGCCACCGCCAGCAGGCTCAGCGCCCAGCCGACGATCGCCTGAAGATAGAAATAGCTGATCGCTACCCGCCCGTGACGGCCCACCGGGTTGGGCCGCCAGAAGGCCTTCTGCCCGAGATCGAGCACGGGCAACAGCGTGTCGAGCGAATAGAACCACGGGTTGAATTCGGGGTAGCTCGAGGCCTCGCCCTGCTCGCGATAGCAGGCGAGTTGCGTCTGACCCGGCGCGGCGCGCCCTTGCGCAGCCTGGGGCGCGGCGCCGAGGAGCCTTTGCTGGGTGCGCTCGACGCCGCAGAGCGTCCATTCCGGCGCGCGCAGCACGACGGCGCTGTTGGGCTTGAAGGCGCCGGCCCGCTCCGCCATCGCGAAGATGCCGACGCCCATGAGCCAGAACAGGATCAGCCAGACGAAGGCGAGCAGGGGCTGGCGGCCATAGACGAGAGTGGCCGCGAGGAAGCCGTCCGTCACGGTCAGCGCCGCACGCCAGAGCGGGTTCTTCGCCCGCGCCCGTCGCGCCCGTCGCTGCAGCCGCTCCTTGACGATCAGGACGGCGCGCGCATCCTCGCCATGGCCCATCTCGCGGAAGACCGCGGCGAGCTGCTCATAGGGCTGCGGCCAGAAATCCTCGCCCCAGCGTTCGGGCGCCTGTCGCGAGAGCCAGTCGAGCCGGCTCGCCGCATCGACGGGCGCCGCGATGAAGGCGCCGTAGCGGCAGCGGTTGAGCAGCAGGTCCCCGGACGCGGGCCAGGATGCGATCTCGTCATGGATGGTGCCGATCGAGGCGCCGGTCATCGACAGCGCGCCCGCGATGGAAGCCTCGCCGCGCAGGAAGAAGGCGCCCTTGATCGCGCAGCGGCTGATGTCGAGCGCCATCGCGCCGGCGTGGGTCAGCGTCGCGCCGCTGGCATCGAGATCGCCGCCGATCACCGAGGCCACGAGCCTGACCTCGCCTGCGGCTGCAGCCTTGCGCAGCACGACGCTGCCGCCGATCTCGACCTCCGTGCCATCGATGGCGAGGCTGTCGGCACTGTCGATGCGGGCGCCGGCGGCGTCGAGATCGGCCGAGATCCGCGCGCCCGATATGGCGAGGCCGCCGCGCAGCGTTGCCCCTCTCAGCAGAAGGTTGCGCAGTTCGATCGCGTTGGCGTCGATCGCATGGCCGCTGGCGACGCGGATCGTCGCGCCGTCGCATTCGAGGTTGCCGCCGAGATGCGACTGCGAGACGTTGATCTCGCCCGTCACCTGGGCGCCGCGCAGATAGACGCCGCCGCGCGCCTCGAGCCGTTCGGCCTCGAGACCGGGCAGCGATGAGCCGTCGAGAAAGAGGCGGTTGATGATCGCGGCGCGCAGGATCGGCGTCGCCTCGAAATGGCAGTCGATCAGGCCGATGTCGCGGAAGACATGACAGGCCTCGAGGTCGAGCGTGTCGACGATCCAGGCTCCGGTGATGCGGATGCCCTTCTCGTGCGGCCGGCAGCCGGGTTCGCCGCCGAGCATCAGGAACCGCAGGAAGGCGGCCCTGACGACGCGGCTTGGGTCGGGTGCGGTCGGGCGGCTGCCGTCGCCGAGGCGGTCATAATTGCCGCTGAGCAGGCGGGCGACGACCTCCTCCTCGGCCGGCAGGAGCGGCTGGAAGTCGGCGAGCCGGGCGGTCGCGAGCGTCCATTGCGCTAGCTCCGCCAGGGGGCCGCCCAACCCGGGCGCGATCATGTGGCGGCCGGCGCAACCGTCTCGCCGGGGCCGCGGCGGCGAGCGCCTCGCGCAGTGCCGCTTCCTTGGTCTCGTCGAAGGAGGTGCTCATCAGCGTGCCGCCGCTGCCGCGCAGGTCGGCCAGGACCTTGTCGGTCGTCATCTTGCGGATCAGCAGGAACAGTCCCGCCGTGTTCGGCTGCAGCGCGGCGGCCGCATCCTTCATGAACTGGTCGTTGATGCCGACATCGGTCAGCTTGCCGCCGAGCGCACCCGACGCCGCGCCCAGAGCCGTGCCCAGCAGCGGCGCCATGAAGATGAAGCCGATCAGCGTGCCCCAGAGCGCGCCCGAGGCCGCGCCGGTCGTCGTCAGGTTGATCAGCTGGTTGAGCTTGATCTGGCCGGCCTGGTCCTTGACCACGACGACGGCGTCGCCGAGCTCGATCAGATATTCGCGCTGCATCGCCAGGATCTTCTGGCGGACCTCCTCGGCCTTCTGCTCGGTCGGGAAGGCGATGAAGACCAGATCGCTCATGGGAGATGTCCTTCGGTTGAAAAGGGTGGTCGCCGCAGCGGCGGCGATCGCGTGACGGTCGCGTCAGCCCGGCGCCCTGGCGGCAGCGGTCGCCGCGCTGCGCGCAGGCGGCAGCGGCTTAACGCGCTGGCCGGGATGGAGCGCCTGAACGCCGGTCGCGACGATGGTTTCGCCCGGGACGAGCCCCTGCGAGACGACGACGTGGTCGGGATCGAAGCGCAGAATGTCGATCGGCCGCAGGCTGACCGTCGAGGTCTTGGGATCGACGATCCAGACCGCAGCCCCGCGGCCTGAGGTCGTGAGGGCCTTGGCGGGGATCGACATGATCCGCGCCGAGGTCGTCTCGACCGAGCCGACCACCGTCGAACCCAGCCGCATGGCCTCTGGGGGATCCTGCAGCCCGACGCGGACCTGGAAGGTGCGGGTGACGGGATCGGCCTGCGGCGCGATTTCGCGGATGCGCCCGCTGGCGCTGACACCCGGCGCCTCGGCGAGCACGACGCGGACGACCGGGTCGCCCGTCTTGCCCTCGAGCACCCGCGCCGGCACGGCGAAGACCGCATCGCGGCCATCCTCGCGGGCGATCTGGAGGATCGGCTGCCCGGGCTGGACGACCTCGCCGGGCTCGGCGCTGCGCACGGTTACGACGCCGGCGACATCAGCGCGCAGATCGGTGAAGCCGAGCCGGTCGCGGGCCTGTTCGAGCTGGGCCTCGGCATTCTCGAGCGCGGCCTGGGCGGTCTCCTGCGCCTTCTGCGCGGCATCGAAGCGCGGGCGCGTGGTGAAGCCCTGCCCCATCAGCCGCTCCTGCCGCTCGAAGGTGCTGCGCGCGGTGACGACCTCGCCGCGCGCGGCCTCCAGCGCCGCTTCGGCGGCGGCGACGGCGTTGGTCTCGATCGTCCGGTCGAGCTTGGCGACGATCTGCCCGGGCGCGACGCGGTCCCCGACATTGACCGGCCGCTCGGCGATCCGCCCGGCGATCCGGAAGGCGAGCGACACCGTCTTCTCGGCCTGGATCTCGCCGGAGAGCTCGACCCCCGCGGTGAGCAGGCTGGCCTCGACCTTGACGACCTGAACGGGTCGGCCGGCCTGGGGCGGCGCCTTCTCGGCGCGGTCGCAGCCAGCGAGTGCGAGCAGCAGCGGCAGGCCGCAGAGCGGCAGGAGCGGCCGCGTGCGACGGAACAAGGCGCGTCTCGGTGACGGAGGACGGGTCATCGCGCAGCCGCTCCCACTGTGTCGGGCGCAGCGCCCTGCGCCGGTTCGGCGCCGGGCGAATGCCCCCCGAAAACGGTGACGTAGAGCACCGGCAGCAGGACGAGCGTCAGCACCGTCGCAACCAGGAGCCCGCCCATGATCGCGAAGGCCATTGGCCCCCAGAACACGGTGGGCGCGATCGGGATCATGCCCAGCACGGTCGAGACCGCGGTCAGCATGATCGGGCGGAAGCGCGTCGAGGCGGCGTCGAGCGCGGCCTGGGTGATGCTCTTGCCGGCCGCGCGCTCGGATTCGATCTGGCTGATCAGGATGACCGCGTTCTTGGTGATGATGCCGATCAGGGCGAGCACGCCGAGCAGGGCGACGAAGCCGAGCGGCTTGCCGGACAGCAGCAGCGCGCCGACCACACCGATCATGCCCAGCGGCGCGATGCTGATCACGATGGCGAAGAGCTTGAAGCTGCGCAGCTCCGCCATCAGCACGGTGAACATGATCAGCAGCATCACCGGCACCACGGCGATGACCGAGGCCTGCGATTTCGCGCTCTCCTCGACCGTACCGCCCGTGGCGATGTCGTAGGCGGGCGGCAGCGTCTTTCTGAGCGCCTCGATCCCGGGTGCCAGCGCGCTGACGACCGTCTCGGGCAGAACGCCGGGCTTGATGTCGGCGGCCACCGTCAGCGTCGGCACGCGGTCGCGACGCCAGATCAGCGGCGCGTCGAGATCGTAGCTGAAGGTGACGAACTGCGAGAGCGGCACGGAACGCCCGCCGGGCAGCGCCACCTGCATCGTGCGCAGCGTGTCGAGCGAGATGCGGTCTGACCCTTGAGCCCGCACGACGACGTCGACGAGGTAGATGTCGTCGCGCAGCTGCGTCACCACGGTTCCCGAGACGACCGTGTTCACGATCGCGGCGAGGGCCTGCGAGCTGAGGCCGAGGCGGCGCGCCTCGTCCTGATCGACCCGCAACCGCAATTCGCGCGAAGGCTCGATCCAGTCGAAATTGACCTGGTCGGTGTGGGGATTGCCCGCCACGACCTGCGCCAGCTTCATCGCGATGCCGCGGACCTCGGCGATGTCGGGGCCCGTCACGCGGTACTGCACTGGCCAGCCGACCGGGGGACCGAGTTCGAGCGGATAGACCCGCGCGATCAGGTTCGGGAATTCGGTGGCCAGCCGCGCCTCGAGCTTCTTCTGCAGCCGGTCGCGGGCGGCGACGTCCTTGGCGACGATCACCGCCTGGTTGAAGAAGTCGTTCGGCAGCTGCGCGTTCAGCGGCAGGTAGAAGCGGATCGCGCCGCGCCCGACATAGGTGCTCCAGCGGGCGACGTCGGGATCGTCCTTCAGCGCCGCGTCGAAGCGCTTCACCAGGGCCTCGCTGGCATAGATCGAGGCGTTCTGCGGCAGCGTCATGTCGACCAGCAGCTCGGTCCGGTCGGAAGCCGGGAAGAATTGCCGCGGCACCAGCGGCAGCGCCAGCATCGACGCCGCGAACAGGCCGATGGTGACGGCGATCGTCAGCCAGCGCACCCGGATCGCCCCCGACAGCATCGCCCGGAAGCCCTGCTCGATCCGCCCGGGACCCGTCGCCTGCCCGGAGGATTTCGGCGCGACGAGCAGCGCCATGCCGAGAACGGGCGCGAAGATCACCGCGACGAACCAGGAGACGACGAGCGCGATGCTCACCACCGCGAAGAGCGAGAAGGTGTATTCGCCGGCCGAGCTGGCGGCGAAGCCGATCGGCACGAAGCCGGCGATCGTCACCAGCGTGCCCGCAAACATCGCGACCGCATATTTCTCGAAGGCGAAGGTCGCGGCCTTGGCCTTCTCGTCGCCGGCGGCGAGGCGCGTCACCATCGCATCGGTCGTCGTCATGGCGTCGTCGACGAGGAGCGCGAGCGCGATGATCAGCGCGCCCAGCGAGATGCGCTGCATGTCGATGCCGATGACGTTCATCACCGCGAAGACGACGGCCAGTGTCAGCGGGATCGAGAGCGCCACCACCAGACCCGGGCGCACGCCGAGGCTGATGAAGCTGATCACGAGGATGATCCCCACCGCCTGCCAGAGCGAGCTCATGAAGTCGGCGATCGCCTCGTCGACCGTCACCGACTGGTCCGCGACCAGCCGCGGCTCGATGCCGACGGGGAGGTCGGCGGTGATGCGGGCCATGGCCTTCTTGATGTTGGCGCCCAGCGCCAGGATGTCGCCGCCCTCGCGCATGGCGATGCCGAGGCCGATCGAAGCCTGGCCGTTGACGCGGAACATCGGCTGCGGCGGGTCGGCGAAGCCGCGCTTGACGGTGGCGATGTCGGCCAGGCGCACCATGCGATCGCCGACCGGGAAGTTGATCTCGAGCAGGTCGGCCTCAGACTGGAAGGCGCCGGAGACGCGGATCGAAAACTTCTCGTCCTGCGTCTGGACCACGCCGGACGGGCGCACGACGTTCTGGGCCTGCAGGGCGCCGAGCAGCGCCGAGCGCTCGATGCCGAGATTGGCGAGCTCGCGCACGGAGAACTCGATGAAGATGCGCTCGTCCTGCGCGCCGATGACCTCGATCTTCGAGACGTCGGGGACGAGCAGCAGCCGCGAGCGGGCGGCCTCGACATGGTCGCGCAGTTCGCGCCCGGTGAAACCATCGGCGGTGAAGCCGTAGATGATGCCGAAGGTGTCGCCGAAACGGTCGTTGAAGAAGGGTCCGATCGTGCCGGCCGGCAAGGTCTGGCGGATGTCGGCGACGAGGTTGCGGACCTTGAACCAGGTTTCCTGGACCGCATGGGCCGGGACGTCCTGCTTCAGGTTGACGAAGATCGTCGTGCGGCCCGGCGTGGTGAAGCTGCGGACGAAATCGAGCCCCGGCGTCTCCTCGATCTGGCGCTCGAGACGTTCGGTGACCTGGCTGAGCGTGTCCTCCATGGTCGCACCCGGCCAGGCGGCGACAACCACCATCGACTTGATGACGAAGGCCGGATCCTCGTTGCGGCCGAGCTTGACGAAGGCGAAGACGCCGGCGGCCACCGCCACGATCATGAGGTAGATCACGACCGAGCGGCTCTTCAGGGCCCATTCGGAAAGATTGAAGCTCATCGTGCCTCGGTCCCGGACAGGCGCACGCGCTGCCCTTCCTTGAGGAGGTTGGCGCCCGCGGTGACGACGATGTCGCCGATCGCCAGCCCCTTGGCGACGATCGCGGTGGCAGGGTCGCGCGAGACGAGTTCGAGCCGGCGCAGCGAGACGGTCAGCGCCGTCGGATCGACGACCCAGACCCCGGTGGCCGGCCCGCGCTTGGTCAGCGCCGTCGCGGGGATGGCGATGCCGGAGGCCTCGCCGCCGCGGATCGAGCCCGACACCGTGGTCCCGAGCCGGAAGGCGGCCGGCGGATCGGCCAGGCCGACGCGGACACGGAAGGTCCGCGTGACCGGATCGGCCTGGGGCGCCACCTCGCGGACATGGCCGCGCACGCTGACGGCGGGGTCGCTGGCGAGCGCGACATGGATCGTGGCGTCGGCGGGAATGGCGCGGATCGATTCGGCCGGCAGCGCGAACACGGCGTCCCGTCCGTCGCGCCGGGCGAGCTGGACGATCATGCGGCCGGCCGCGACCACCTCGGCCGGCTCGGCGCCGACCCGGGTGACGACGCCCGGCGCATCGGCCTTGAGGGTGGTGAAGGCGACGATGTCCTCGGCGGTGCGCACGCGGGCGCGTGCCGCCTCGACCTGGGCACGCGCGGCGGTGCGCCCCTGTTCGGCGGCCTCGAAGTCAGCCTGGGTGGTGATGCCGCGCGCCAGGAGATGCTCCTGCCGCTGATGCTGGTTCTCCGCCTTGCGCAGCGCGCCCTCGGCAGCCGTCAGCGCCGCTCGGGCCGCGCGCAGGTCGTTGAGCTCGTTCTCCGGATCGAGGCGGGCGACGACCTGCCCCTCGGCCACCGTCGCCCCGACGCCGACGAGGCGCTCCGCCAGGCGCCCGCCGATGCGGAAGGAGAGCGAAGCCTGATCCTGCGCCTCGACATGGCCAGTGAAGCCGAGATCGGCCAGCTTGCGCGGCGCCTCGACCGTGGTGGTGCGCACCGTCCGGATCACCGGCGCGGGCGCGGTCTCGCTCTCGCGCTGGCAGCCCGCGACCCCGAGGAGCAGAAGAGCGAGCACCACCGCGCTGCCGCCAGGGCGGTAGCGGCTGTCGTGACGTCCCGAGCCGTCTTGCCGATTGGGCTTTCGCATCAGTCGTTCACTCGCATCGCGACTGTCCGTTGCACGCAGGAGACGAGAACCGCCTCCGAGGCACCCGGCGAGCGCCATCGCGCCCCGTTTCCGAGCGTTGGTCGGAAAGCTAGCAACACCGTCACCGGGCCGGATCAGCTCAGAATCCCAAATTTGGGCTGTTCATCCCATTCTCCCCGCGGCTCTCGCAATGGATGCAGACAGGACGCTCGGCCTGCCGTGCGTCCCGCAGCCCATGGCCGGGGCTGGCCGCTTCCTGGTGAGACGGTTGCATGCGTTCGCGCAAGTGGCTGGGGCTGCAGCCATATTCCCGCCGGAAGGCGCGGCTGAAGGTGGAGTGGTCGCGAAAGCCGACGCGGCTGGCGATGGCGTGAACCGAGAGCGGTTCGCCGGGCGCGGTGAGATCGCGCCTCGCCTGCAGCAGCCGCTCGCGGTTGATGAAATGGGCGACCCCGCCATCCGCATCGAGCAGCCGGTAGAGCTTCGAACGCGACATCGCCAGAAGCCGGCCGAGCTGGGGCGGGCCGAAATCGGGCGAGCTCATGTGACGCTGGACGATCTGGCGCGCGCGTTCCACCGTGCTCGACGACGGCGCTGGCGCGACCGCCGCGACGGGCTCGCCGGCGGGTGCAAGACAGGCTTCGAGAAGTGCGCGCAGCGCGGCGGCCACGCTTCGCGCCTGGCCGTCGCTGAAATGGCGCGACTGGGTGGCGAGCTGGCGCATGAAGCCGGCCAGCAGCGCCCCTGGGCCGGCTTCGGTCTCGAGCCGCTGCACCGGCCCCGCGGCGCCCGCGCCCTCCAGCCAACCTCCGGGTACCAGCAGCAGGAGCCGTTCTTCGGCGCTGCCGAACCGGCGGGCCGACTGCTCCAGTGCGGCCAGGGCGAGACCGGCACGGGGCGAAACGAACAGTGTCGGGGAGACGTCGCCCGCCGCGCTGCCCAGCAGGGCGACGCAACCCTGGTGCTTGAGCCGCGGACCGCGCTGCGCGCCGGCCGAGGATGGGCCCATGGAGCGGACGTCGCGGATCAGGGTGACATCGCCGAACCGCCATTCGGTCGCGGCGCGTGGCTCCGGGGACAACCAGGATACCGGCTGCGCGGGAAGCGCGCCGGTGGCCGCCAGGATCCACGTCCGCTGCTGCGGCGCGGCATCGTCCTGCGCAACCGTGATCGGCGAAAGGACGGGTCCCGCCGTGAAGGGGGGTCGAGGGCTTTTCGACAGGGCCATGGTCGCCTCCGTGAGTGCGGATTGTTGCGTGCGGCTTGTCTTCCGAGCGTCCCGTTCAAACTCTAGTCCGGGGTGTCCTCCGTGTTTTGATGTCGCTCAATTGTCTCGGCACGATTGGCCATGGTCAAGAAACCCTGCGTCACTCGCGGCGTGTCGTGGCGGCGTCGAAGACGCGGATCGGCGCGGTGATCAGCAGACCGGCGGCCGAGCCCACCGTCTCCAGCGCCGTTCCGGTGCCGGTGACGTCCGAATCCGTGATCACCTGGCCTTCGATCAGGCGGTTGCCGATCAGCCGGACGATTTCGGGGCTCGAGGCGTAGGTGTCGTGGTTGACCCGGTCTCCGGCCTTGATTGCGCTGATGTCGACGACGGTGATGCCCTTGAGGTCGCCGAGCTGCGCCAGGTAGTCTTCGCGGGACAGGTCGATCGCTCCCAGCCGGGTCGCGCCGCGCGCCAGGAACTGCGAGAGCTGCAGCGCGCGGTCGTTCTGCGAGGCGAAGATCGTGATCTGCGGCCGGCGCGGACCCATATCCTCGATCTGACGCCGGAAGACCCCGACATCGAGATCGGGCGACGCCAGGATGACGTTGTTGATCTTGGCCGGGATACCGCCGTTCTTCAGCGCGACCTGCTTGAGCGCCTCGACGGCGAGCCAGGCTCCCATCGAATGGGCCAGCACGACGACCTCGCCGACAGCGGGGCTCTTCGTCGCCATCATCAGGACCTCGGCGAGATCGGAGCGCGAGTAGGACGCGTTGTCGAGGTCGAGACGGTAGTCGAGCAGGCGCCCGCGCGACGGCCAGGAGAACAGGATCGGCGCGGCATTGGCGTCCGAATCGTGGGCGAGCTGCGCGAAGCGGAAGACGGCCCGGTCGAAGGGCGTGTTGAATCCGTGCACGAAGATGAAGGCGCGCCGCTTGCGACCGCCGGCCGAGGCGAACCAGCGCGGCAGATCGGATTTCTGCAGCGACGTCGACGCGCTGACGGTGAAGTCCGTCTCCGGATTGCCGGGCACCGAGCGTGGGACCTGGATCGTGCCGGGCTCCCGGTTCCGCGGGATCGAGACGACGATGTTGCTGAAGGAGACGCCCCTGCCCCGCTCGCCATCATAGAGCACGCCGGGCTCGTCCGAGACCGCCCGCGTCGTCGCAGTGAGCATGTCGAGCTTGTCGGTGTTCGGGATGGGAGCGACGGTCTGGAGCAGGCCGCGTGGTGCGGAGGCACAGCCCGCCAGCAGCAGACCGGTGGCGAGGATCGCGGCGATGCGTGCCGGAGCCGGGTTCATGGCCGCCCCCTGTCGCCGGCCTGTCCCGGGACGCAGCGTCGCGTCGTCGGTTGCTGTTCCGGCATGAGGCAAGACTCCGAACTCTTCATCGACCGGGCGGAACGTCCCGCCGGACACGTCGCGTGCGTCCGGAACGGTTCCGGCCGGGCTGACCGGGCTCGCAACCCGTTCGTGACGCTGCGGTATTGAAGCGACGTAACGGTTGGAAGACAAGCCTCGCCGCCCTGCTTTCGTCACAAAGCGGTCGGCCGGCCACAGTCTCGCCCGCTTCCCGCCATTTTGGGACAGCCGGCCCAAGCTTTGGGATTCTGTGCCGATGCCCTAGCGGCTCATCCCACTAAGTTCGCCCTCTAGCCTTCGCGCGGGACTGCGTCCCGCCGAACGGGTCGTTGTCGCCGGGGCCACGCTCCGGCCCGGGAGGAAAGCCAAGATGGCGATCGAGAGCACCGCACCCAAGACCACGATGCAGCGCTTCCTCGACGGCGTCGAGAAGGTCGGCAACATGGTGCCGCACCCGGTGGTGATCTTCCTGATCCTGATCGGCATCGTCATCGTGCTCTCGGCCGTGTTCAGCCTGTTCGGCGCGCAGGTGTCCTACGAGCGCATCAATCCCGAGACGCACAAGATCGAAGTCGCGTCGACGGCGATCCGGAGCCTTCTCAATGCGGAAGGCATCCGGTTCATCTACTCCTCGCTGGTTCCGAACTTCATGGCCTTCACCGCCGTGGGCCTGATGATCGCCGCCATGATCGGCGCCGGCGTCGCGGAAGAATCGGGGCTGGTCACCGCGCTCATCCGCAAGCTGGTGATCATCTCGCCGCCGGCCGCGCTGACCTACATCCTGGCCTTCGTCGCGATCACCGCCAGCATCGCGGCCGATGCGGGCTATCTGGTGCTGATCCCGCTCGCCGGCATCGCCTATCTGGCCGTCGGTCGCAACCCGATGGCGGGTCTCGCGCTCGGCTTTGCCGGCGTGGCCGGCGCGTTCACCGTCAACATGCTGATCAAGCCGCTCGACGCCGTGCTCGTCGAGTTCACCAATGACGCCGCCCGCCTCGTCGACCCCGCCCGCAGCATCGGCCTGGCCTCGAACGTCTGGTTCTCGGTCGCGTCGGTGATCGTTCTGACGATGACCATCGCCTTCATCACCGACAAGGTCGTCGGCCCGAGGCTCGGACCTTATGACCCGACGAAGGCGGCCGAGGGCACGACGACGGATCAGGCGGCGCTGTTGTCCGAGTCGGAATCCCGCGGCCTGCGCTTTGCCGGCTTCGGGCTACTCGGGCTGATCGCCGTGTTCCTGCTGTTGACCGTTCCCGCCGGTGCGCCGCTGCGCAATCCGACGACGGGCGAGCTGATCGGCAATTCACCGTTCATGAACGGGCTGATCGCCCTGATCATGCTGATCTTCCTGACCAGCGGCTGGTGCTACGGCATCGGGGCCGGGACGGTGCGCACACTGACGGACGTCATCGCGGCCATCGAAAAATCGATCAAGGGCCTCGGGGGCACGATCTTTCTGTTCTTCATCCTGAGCCAGTTCGTCGCCTACTTCACCTACACCAACATGGGCACGGTGATGGCGCTCAGCCTCGCCGGCGTGCTGCAGTCGGCCAATATCGGCGCACTGCCGCTGCTGCTCGGCTTCATCGTCGTCGTCGCCATCATCGATCTGCTGCTGACCGGGGCCATCGCCAAATGGGCGATCTTCGCGCCCGTCTTCGTGCCGCTGCTGATGAAGCTCGGTGTCGAGCCGGAAGCCGTGCTCGCCGCCTACCGCATCGGCGACAGCCCGATGAACATGATCACGCCGCTCAACGCCTATTTCGCCATGGTCGTCGGCCTGATGCAGCGATACGACCGCAACGCCGGTGTCGGCACTGTCGTGGCGCTGATGCTGCCCTATCTGGCCGGAATGTTCCTGGTGTGGACGGCCCTCTTCGTGGTCTGGAAAACGCTGGGATTGCCCTGGGGCCTGTGAGCCGTCGTGCCCAACCCTGAAAACAAGCCAGGCCCGCTTACCAAAACGGGCCCTCAACTTGGATGGATGTCATGAGCACTGCCAATATCCCCCTCGACGTCGAGGCGGCGATCGCCCACCTGATGAACTTCCTCTCGGTCGAGGGCGTCACCGGCCAGGAGGCCGCCATCGCGGCCGCCGTCAGCGATGCGCTGATCAAGATCGGCGTGCCGGCCTCGGCGATCCGCTACGACGACGTCAACAGCCGCATCCCGCTGCCGACGCAGACCGGCAACCTGATCGTCGAACTGCCCGGCACCAAGCCGGGCCCGCGCCTGCTGTTCTCGACCCATCTCGACACCGTGCCGCTCTGCGCCGGCGCCAAGCCGCGGCGCGAGGGCGACCGGATCGTCTCCGACGGCACGACGGCGCTGGGCGGCGACGCGCGCACCGGCGTGGCGCTGCTGGTCGTGGTGGCCGAGACGCTGATCAAGAACAAGCTGCCCCATCCGCCGATCACGCTGCTGTTCACGGTGCGCGAGGAGAGCGGCCTTCATGGCGCCCGCGAGCTGAACCCGGCCGATCTCAAGAGCCCGGCCATGTGCATCAACGTCGACGGCCAACTCGCCTCCGAGCTGATCATCGGCGCGGTCGGCCAGGAGAACTGGGAGGTCGAGATCACCGGCCGCGCCTCGCATGCGGGTGTCGCGCCCGACAAGGGCATTTCGGCGACCATGGTCGGCGCCATCGGCCTGACGGAAGCCCGCGCCGCCGGCTGGTTCGGCAAGGTGGTCAAGGGCGAGGCCTTCGGCAGCAGCAACATCGGCATCTTCGGTGGCCGGGACGGCAAGCCGGCCGGCGACGCTACGAACGTCGTCACGGATTATGCCTTCCTGAAGGGCGAGGCGCGCAGCCCCGAGCTGAGCTTCGCCACCCAGATCGTCGACGGGTTCGAGGCGGCCTTCGCCAAGGCCAAGGCCGCCGTCACCGACCATGAGGGCGCGACCGCCGAGGTCGTCTTCAAGCGCGCCGCGGCCTATCCGCCCTTCCGGCTGGACCAGGACGCGCCGGTCGTGAAGCGCGCCACCCGCGCGCTCGGAATCCTCGGCATCGAGCCGACCTACATCTTCTCCAATGGCGGACTCGATGCGAACTGGCTCGACCGGGCGGGCGTTCCGACGATCACGATCGGGGCCGGCCAGGCCGAGATCCACACGATCAAGGAATTCGTGAAGCTCGACGAATACGAGAAGGGCTGCCGGCTCGGCATCCTGATGGCGACGCTCGAAGACTAAAAGACCGTTCCGGCGGCCGAATCCGTCGACGAGGCCCAACGAGGAGCTGACGCGTGAGCCCCATTGCCTATACCGCTCTGATCATCGCCGCGGCGGTCGTCCTGTTCGTCACGAACAGGGTTCCGGTCGTGCTGGTGGCGATGGGTACGGCGCTTTCGCTCTGGGCGACCGGCGTCCTGACCCTGCCGCAGGCGCTGGGCGGGCTCGGCGACCCGGCGGTGATCTTCATCGCCGCGCTATTCGTCGTGTCGTCCGGCCTCGAGGTCACGGGTGTCACCGCCTGGGCCGGGCAGCTCCTGATCAAGGGCGCGGGCGAGGAAAGCCGCACCCGCCTGCTGCTGCTGACGATGGGCCTCGTGGCCCTGCTGACGGCGCTGATCAGCGTCAACGGCGCGGTCGCGGCGCTTCTGCCGGTCGTCGTGGTCATCGCGGTCCGGCTCAAGCGCAACTCCTCGCAGCTCCTGATGCCGCTGGTCTTCGCCGCCCATGCCGGCTCGATGCTGGCGCTGACCGGCACGCCGGTGAACGTCCTCGTCTCCGAGGCGGCGTCGGATGCCGGCGTCGGCGGCTTCGGCTTCTTCGAATTCGCGCTGGCCGGCATTCCGCTGCTCGCCGGCTCGATGGCGATCATGATCCTGTTCGGGCAGAAGCTTTTGCCCGAGCGCAACGGCGCGACGATGCCGGCCGATTTCAGCCGCCACGCCAAGACGCTGGTCGAGCAGTACGGGCTCGCCAGCGGCGTCTACCAGCTGCGCGTGCGCGCCAGCTGCCCCTATATCGGGCAGGCGGCGACTGCGATCGACCTTGCCGCCTTCCCGGGACTCCAGTTCGTCGCGATCCAGGAGGGCGACAGCGCCGGACCGCTGCGCCGGAACGCGATCGCCGAGGGCGACCATGTCCTGCTGCGCGGCGATGCCGAGGCGGCGGCCACCTTCGCCGCGACGATGCATCTGGCCTTCCGCGACGAGAGCGCGGCCAGCGGCGGCGGCGAGGAGACGCTGTTCAACAAGCGCTCCGGGCTCGCCGAGGTGGTGATCCCGCCCCGCTCGGGCCTGATCGGGCAGAGCGTCTTTCCGGGCATGGTGACCGAGAGCGGCGACCTGATCATCCTCGCCGTGCAGCGCTCGGGCAACGAGATCGCCGCCGGCAACGCGACGAGCGAGGCCGGAGGCGTGGTGCTGCAGGCGGGCGACACGATGCTGCTGCAGGGCACCTGGAAGGCGCTCGACACCCATCTCGACGACCCCGACGTGCTGGTCGTCAGCTCGCCGGAGCTCGTGCGGCGCCAGGCGGTGCCAATGGGACCGGGCGCCAAGCAGGCCGTCGTGATCCTGTTCGGCATGGTCCTGCTGCTGGCCACCGGCATCGTGCCGCCGGCCGTGGCCGGCCTGCTCGCCGCCGGCGCCATCATCCTGACCGGCATCATGACGGTCGAGCAGTCCTACCGCGCGATCAGCTGGACCACCGTGATCCTCGTCGGCGCGATGATGCCGCTCTCGACGGCGATGGTCGAGACGGGCGCGGCCAAGCTCTTGGCCGAGCGGCTCGTGCTGATGGTCGGGGACGCCGGGCCGATGGCGCTGCTGGCGGGCCTCTTCATCCTGACCGCGGTGATGGGCCAGCTCATCAGCAACACCGCCACCGCGCTGATCGTGATCCCGATCGGCGTCGCCGCCGCCGCCAGCATGGGCATCTCGCCGAAGCCCGTGCTGATGAGCACGGCGGTCGCGGCGGCCGGCGCCTTCCTGACCCCCATCGCCACCCCGACCAATCTCATGGTCATGGGCCCCGGCGGCTACGCCTTCAGTGACTACTGGAAGCTCGGCCTGCCCCTGCTGATCTGGTTCTTCATCGTGGCGGTCTTCATCGTGCCGCTGATCTGGCGCTTCTGAGAGCCCTGGATACCTCGCCACCTCATGCAGGGAAGGACATGACGATGTGGGTTCGAGCGATCATTCTGGCTTCCGGACTGGGCCTTGCAGCCCTGGCGGCTCCGGCTGCCACCGCTGCGCCGGTCGCCTCGGCGCCCGGCATCACCGCCGAGGGCGGCGTCGAACAGGCCAACTGGCATCGCCGTCGCTGCTGGTGGGAAACGCGTCGGTTCCGTGACTCGCGCGGTCGCTGGCAGACGCGCCGGGTCCAGGTCTGCCGCCGCTGGTGATCGGTCACCCAAGAGCGCTGGTGACAGGGGGGCAGCCGCCCGGGAGCAGGAGCCCGCTGCCGTAGAGGTCGCGGAATTCTCGCACCTCCCGGATGCTGCGTCCGCGGGACAACGTAGCGCGTGTTGCTTCCGTGCCCGCCATGTTACCCTTCGGCATTGACTATGCCGGGGGGCTTCATGATTCCAGTCCGATTCACGACCAGCGGCCTGCCGATCCGGGAGCAGTTCGATGCGTGGCGGGGCTGGTTCGACGGCGTCTTCAACATCGCCCTGAACGAGAGCGAGGCCGGCTTCGCCGCCAGCAGTGTGGTCTGGACGCTGGACGAGTTCGGCCTCAGCCACGTCAAGGCCCCTGCCCTGACCGCGGTGCGCGACACCGCCCTGCTGCGCGCGAACCCGATCGACCATTGGGTGATCACGCTCGGCCATCGCCGGACAGTGGGATCGGGCGGCGGCGGCCTCATCCTCGATGTGCCGGGGTCGGTGCCCTATGTCGCCTCGCTCGGCCGCGAACTCGTCAGTCAGCGCTCGAGCGACGAGCGGCTGCAGCTCTATCTGCCGCGAGACAGCTTCCGCGAACTCGCGCCGCTGCTCGACGCGGCCCAGGCACAGGCCCTCGACACGCCGCTCGGCCGACTCCTGGGCGACTATATCGGCCTTCTCCAGCGCAGTTTCAGCGAGCTCGAGGCCGCGGACATGCCGCGCCTGACCAATGCGGTCCGGGCCATGGTGATGGCCTGCACAGGCCCCTCGTCCGATCGTCTCGACCTCGCCTCCAGCCAGATCAATGTCACCCGCCGCGAAAAGGTCCGGCAGTTCATCGACCAGAACCTGCGCGAGCCGAGGCTCGATGCCACGATGCTGTGCCGCGAGGTCGGCATGTCGCGCACGCAGCTCTATCGCCTGTTCCAGGACGATGGCGGCGTCGCGCGCTACATCCGGCACCGGCGCCTCCTGCGCGGTTATGCCGATCTCTCCGATACCGCCAACGGCGCCAGCATCAACGCCATCGCCGATGCGCTGTGCTTCGAGGACGCTTCCAGCTTCAGCCGTGCCTTCAAGCAGGAATTCGGCCTGAACCCGCGCGATGTCCGTGCCGCGGCCGCCGCGGGCCTGCTGCTCCGGGCCCGGCGGCAGGACGCCGGCGCGGAGCAGCCGCGCACCCTGCGCGAGTGCCTGCTGCAGTTCTGAGCGCGAAGACCCGCGGTCAGGCCGCGCGCACCGCGCGTGGCGTCACTCCTTCGGGACGTCCTTCAGCACGGCCTCCCAGCGCTCGACCTCGGTCTTCACCAGCTGGCCGAGATGCTTGGGACCGCGAATGGCGGCCGGCGGAACCGGCACGGCGAGGCCCTCGAAGCGCGTGCGGACGAAATCCGAGGAGAGGCTCTTGTCCAGCGCGGCGACCAGCCGCTCGACGATCGCGGGGCTGGTGTCCTTGTGGACGGCAAGCGCATTCCAGACCTTCATGCCGAACTCGGGCAGCCCGGCCTCCGCGAAGGTCGGCACGTCCGGCGCCTGCGGCAGGCGGCTGTCGCCGGTCACCGCCAGTGCCGTCACGGAGCCTGCGGCATGCAGCGGCAGGAGCGTCGCCGTCTGGTCGATGACGCCGTCGACGAAGCCGCCGATCAGGTCCTGGATCGCTGGCCCGGCACCCTTGTAGGGCACGATCGTCGCCTTCAGACCCGACAGGTTCAGCAGGAGCCGCGGCGCCAGATCGGAGGTCGCGCCGAATCCGGCCGTGCCGAACGTCACCTTGTCGCCCTGCGCCTTGACCCGGGTGACGAAGGCCCGGAGGTCCGTGACTCCGCTCTTCTTGCTCACGGCCATCACCATCGGCACGTCGGCGACGAGGCCGATGGGGGCGAGATCGGTGCGGGGATCGTAGCGCTGGTCCTTGAACAGCGCCCGGCTGGCCGCCATCGGCCCCATATTGCCGAACAGGACCACGTAGCCGTCCGGCTCGCCGCGGGTGACGCGCTCCGTCCCGGACCGGCCGCCGGCCCCGCCGACATTCTCGACGACGACGTTCTGGCCGAGCGCCTTGCCCATCTCCTCGGCGAGAATGCGGGCCAGCACGTCGGTGGTGCCGCCCGGCGCGAAGGGCACGAGCATCGTCACGGGTCGGTTCGGATAACCCTGCGCCGCGACGGGCGCGATCGCCAGCGTGGCTGCGGCCGCCAGGCCGAGCAGAAGCGTTTTCATGGATCCTCCCGAGATCACTTTTTGCTGAATTGCCTGCCATCAGACAATCTGACATTCCTGAGGTCAAGAGCGGAGATTGACGGCGTGCCCGCGCCCGGCAATGTGTTCCCCATGAACGAGATGAATCTTCGCATCCCGCGGCAGGCGGCCACGCTGCGTCTCCTGGTGGAGGACCGGATCCGGGAGGCCATCGCCTCCGGGCATTTCCGGCCGGGCCAGCGCCTCGTCGAGCGCGAACTCTGCGAGCAGATCGGCGTCGGCCGGACCTCAGTGCGCGAGGCGCTGCGCCAGCTCGAGGCCGAGGGCCTCGTCGTCACGGTGCCCCATCGCGGGCCCGAGGTCTCCTCAATCAATTTCGACGAGGCCCGCCAGCTCTATGACGTCCGGGCGCTGCTGGAAGGCTTCGCCGGGCGCGCTTTCGCCGAACAGGGCAGCGAGGAGGCCCTCGCCGAGCTGAAGCAGGCCGTGGCGGGGTTCCGGCAGGCGGCCCGCAACAGCGACCGCGCGCAACTCGTCGCGGCCAAGACGCGTTTCTACAGCGTGCTGATGGAGGGCGCCGGCAACATCTTCGTCAAGCAGTCGCTGACGATGCTGCACAACCGCATCACCCTGCTGCGCTTCACCTCGATGACCCAGCAGGGTCGGCTCGACGACAGCGTCGCCGAGATCGAGGCGATCTACGAGGCCATCGCGGCCCGCGACGGCGCGCGGGCCGAACAGGCCTGCCGGCACCATATCGCAATGGCGGCGAAGGTCGCGCTGGCGGTGCTAGAGCGAGAGCCTCGCAGCGGCTAGCTCCGCGAATTGACAGATTGTCTGATAGCGCCCAGAAATCCGACCGACGCCGCGCCGCCCTTGGCGTGACGCCGGAGGATCGTTCCATGCCTGACAGCGCCAGCGCACCTGCCCCCATCGCCTTCATCGGCCTCGGCCAGATGGGCCTGCCGATGGCGCGCCGGCTGATCGGTGCGGGTTTCAGCCTGCGCGGCGCGGACCCGGCCGAGGCGCCCCGGCAGGCGCTGGTCGAGGCGGGCGGTACGGCCTTCGCCGATGCGAAAGAGGCCGCCGAAGGCGCCGGCATCCTGATCACCATGTTGCCGAATGGCCGGATCGTGCGTGACGTGCTGCTCGCCTCGGGCGCCGCACGCGCATTGGCCAAGGGTGCGCTCGTCATCGACATGAGCTCCTCGGCACCGACGGAGACGGTTGGCCTCGCGGCGGATCTCGCGCCGCTGGGCCTGCACCTGATCGACGCGCCCGTCTCGGGTGGTGTGAAGCGCGCCATCGACGGCTCGCTCGCGATCATGGCCGGCGGAGCGGCCGAGGCGGTCGAACGCGCCCGGCCCGTGCTGGCGGCGATGGGCAAGTCGATCTTTGCGACGGGGCCGATCGGCTCCGGCCATGCGATGAAGGCGCTGAACAACTATGTCTCGGCGGCCGGGCTGGTCGCGGCCTGCGAAGCTCTCCTCGTCGGCGGCCGCTTCGGCCTGGCGCCGGAGACGATCGTCGACGTGCTCAACGCCTCGACGGGTCGAAACAACTCGACCGAGGTGAAGATGAAGCCCTTCGTCATCTCCGAGGCCTTCAACTCGGGCTTCTCGCTGGCGCTGATGGCGAAGGATCTGCGCATCGCCGCCGATCTCGCCGATCATCTCGAGCTTCCGCTGCCGCAGATCCAGTCTGTGGCCGCATTGTGGGAGGCGGCCAAAAGCGGGCTCCGCGCGCAGGCCGACCACACCGAGATCCACCGCCATCTCCAGGCGCTCGCCGCCGGCTCGCGCAGCTGATGGGCCTGCGAGCGCGCATCGCCGCGGCGGCCCACGACGCCGAACTGCGCCGCCTCGGCGCCGGCCTCGCCGCGGTGCTGCGGATCGAAGGCGCGGGCGACGACATCCTGCTGCGGCTCGATGACGGCGTCGTGGTCTTCGAGGGCACGGCGGCGCCCGACATCGTGCTGTCGGCGGCGGACGCGGACTGGGCGAGGCTCCTGACCCTGCCCCCGCCGCCGCGCTTCCAGGCCTTCACGGCGCTGGCGATCGCCAATCCCGCCTTCACCCTCTCCGGCGACCCACTCGTGATCGCGCAGGCCCGTGCCGTGATCGAGCGGCTGATCGAGCTCGTCGTGCTCTCGCCCGCCGCTCCGGCGCCCTCCGTCACCCGGCGGATGGGCCAGATCGAGGGGCGCTATCACCGGGTCGTCCTGCCGGAGGGCGCAGCCGAGATTTATGTCGAGCGCGCCGGAAGCGGGCGGCCGGTGCTGTTCCTGCACACGGCCGGCGCCGATTCCCGCCAGTTCCACGGACAGCTCGCCGATGTCGCGCTGGCCGCAGAGTGGCGCCTGATCGCGCCCGACATGCCCTTCCACGGCCGCTCGATGCCACCGGAGGGCTGGCAGGGCGAGCCCTACCGGCTCTCGGGCGCGCGCTATCTCGGCTGGTGCGCGGCGATCATCGAGCAGGTCATCGGCGAGAAGGCAATCGTCGCCGGCGGCTCGATGGGCGCGGCGCTCGCTCTGCTGCTGGCCGCCGAGCGGCCCGATCTCGTCGCCGGCGTCATCGCGATCGAGCCCCCCTTCCGCTCAAAGGGGCGGCGCAACCTGTACCAGCACCACGTCGGCGTCCATGCCGGGCTGCACAACGCCGCCTTCGTCCGCGGGCTGATGAGCCCGACGAGCCCGCTCGACAGCCGCCGCCGGGCCGCCTGGATCTATTCGCAGGGCGCGCCCGAGATCTATGCCGGCGACCTCGCCTTCTATTCCGACGAGTTCGACGGCGCGGAGGTGGCGCCACGCATCGACGCCGCGCGGACGCCGGTCTCGCTGCTCTGCGGCACCTATGACTACTCGGCGACGCCGGAGGACGGCGCGAAGCTTGCCGCGCTGATCCCCGGCGCCGATCTGTGCGTCATGGAGGGGCTCGGCCATTTCCCGATGTGCGAGCACGCGGACCTGTTCCGCCCGCATCTGCTGGCGGCGCTGGCCCATATCGGAGGGCCGCGCTGACTAGCGCAGCGGCGGGAGATGCAGGGCGACCGTCTCGCCCTCCGAGCCCTCGACCGCGGGATAGAGCTCCCGCACCAGCGGATCGTGACCGGCGATGATCCGCTCCTCAGCCCCGGCGAGGCGGCGCGCGGCGCGCCAGCCCTGCGCCAGCGCGCCGAGATCGAAGAAGATCGGGAACGGGTTCTGCCGTTCGATATTGGCCATGAAATGCGCGGCGTCGCTGGCGAGCACGATCGGGCCGCGCGCGGTCTCGACACGAACCATCTGCAGGCCCGCGCTATGGCCGCCGACCTTGTGCAGGGTCAGCCCCGCGTCGATCTCGGCATCGCCGTCATGGAAGACGACACGCTCGGCATAGACCGCGCGCACCATCCGCACGACATCCTCGACGTCGAAGGGGTAGCGGATGCAGGCCTGGCACATGTGCCGGCCGGTCGCGAAGCCCATCTCCGCCTCCTGAAGGTGGAAGCGGGCCTTCGGGAAGAGATCGAGATTGCCGGCATGGTCATAGTGGAGATGCGTGATGACCACGTCCTCCACCGTGTCGGGCGCGATGCCGAGCTGGCGCAGCGCCGCCTCGACGGGGCGGATCAGGGTGCGGCCGCGCTTGGCTCCACCCTCGGGGGTGAAGCCGGTGTCGACCACGACGACCCGCCCGCCGCGCCGCACGACCCAGACGAAATAGTCCATGGGCATGGGCGCGTCGTGCGGATCGGGCGCGCGGATGAAGTTCTCGAAGGCCCGGCGCTCATGCACGGCATAGCGCAGGGCGAAGACCTCCCAGCCGGCCATCGCCGGTCTCACTTGTCGGCCGGAACGGCTCCCTCGGCCTTCAGCACCTCATGGGCCGCCTTGAAGGCGTCGAGGCCGGCCGGGATGCCGCAATAGACGGTGGCGTGGAGCAGAATTTCCTTGATCTCGTCGACGGTGACGCCGTTGGCGAGCGCGCCCTTGACGTGGAGCTTGAGCTCGGCGGGCTTGCCGAGCGCCGTCAGCATGGCGAGGTTGAGCATCGAGCGCGTCTTGTGCTCGAGGCCGGGCCGCGTCCAGGCATAGCCCCAGCACCATTCGGTGGTGATGTTCTGGAAGGCCATCATGAAGTCGTCGGCCTTGGCCAGGCTGCCATCGACATAGTCGCTGCCCAGCACCTTGCGGCGGACTTCGAGACCCTTGTTGAACTGATCGCTGTGCGACATCGGCCTTGACCCTTTCATGGTGGTGTTCGGTGGTCCTCAGAGCCCGAGATAGGCGCTTCGGACGGCATCGTTTCCGGACAGTTCTGCGCTCGTACCCGACAGCACGACCCGGCCGCTCTCGAGCACATAGCCCCGCCCGGCGACGGAGAGCGCCAGCGTGGTGTTCTGCTCGACCAGCAGGATCGACGTTCCCGTCCGGCTCACGGCCAGGAAGGTGTCGTGGAGTTCGTCGACGATCTTCGGCGCGAGGCCGTGGCTCGGCTCGTCGAGCAGGAGAAGCCTCGGCTGGAGCATCAGGGCCCGGCCGATCGCGACCATCTGCTGCTCGCCGCCCGAGAGCGTGCCGGCGAGCTGTCCGAGCCGCTCGCGCAGCCGGGGAAACATCGTCAGCACCCGGTCGCGACGCACCGGGAGATCGCTGGCGGAGCGCACCGCATAGGCGCCGAGCATGACGTTCTCCTCGACCGTCATCTCGGGGAAGACGTGGCGACCTTCCGGCACATGGGCGATGCCGAGCGTCGGGATCGCATGGGAGGGCCGGCCGACGAGTTCGGTGCCGTCGAAACGAATGCTGCCGCGCGCGGAGACGAGCCCCGAGATCGTGCGCAGCAGCGTGCTCTTGCCCGCCGTGTTGGCGCCGATCACGCAGACGAACTCGCCCGCGCCGACCGCGATCGAAACGTCGTGCAGCACGTCGAGGCCGCCATAGCCGGCGTTCAGCCCGGCGATCGACAGAAGCGGAGGCTGGCTCGTCATCGCACCCTCCTCACGCCGCCGACCGGCCGAGATAGGCTTCGATCACGGCCGGATCGCGCGCGATCTCGGCCGGCGTGCCGGTGGCGATCCTCTGGCCGAAATTCAGCACGACCAGCCGGTCGCAGAGCGCCATGATCGCGCGCATGTGGTGCTCGACCACGACCAGCGTCAGCCCCTCCGCGCGCAGCTGGCGCAGCAGCGCCATGAAGGCGTCCATCTCGGCATGGTTGAGCGCCGCCATCGCCTCGTCGAGCAGCAGGACCCGCGGCTCGGTGCAGAGCGCGCGCGCCACCTCGACCCGGGCCCGCTCCGGAAAGGAGAGATCGCGCGCGATCTTGCCGGCGATCGCGCCGATGCCGACGCGCTCGAGGCAGCGCATCGCCAGTTCCCGGGCCTGAGGAATCGCGTGGCGCATCAGCCCGCCGGTCAGGACATTGTCGAGGACCGAGGAGTCGAGGAAGAGCGCGACGTTCTGGAAGGTCTTGACCATGCCCGCAGCGGCGATCCTGTGCGGCTTCAGGCCGACGAGGTCGCGGCCGTCGAGCCGGATCGTGCCGGAATCGGGGCGGTGCAGGCCGACCAGCGTCGAGAACAGCGTCGTCTTGCCGGCGCCGTTGGGGCCGATCAGCCCGAGGATCTCGCCCGGCGCCACGGACAGCGACACATCCGACAAGGCCTGCAGCCCGCCGAAGCGCTTGCCGAGGCCGGTAACCTCAAGCAGAGGGGCGACCATCAGCGTTCCTCCCGGCGAAGCAGGCGTCTGATCCGCGGGCCGATGGCCATGAAGCCGCGCGGCTCGACCAGGATCACGAGGATCAGCAGCACACCGAAGACCAGTTGCGAGAGCCCGGCCGCCTGGGCGGAGAAGACCTGATTGGCGATCTCCTCGAGCGGGATGACGAAGAAGGCGCCGAGGATCGGGCCCGCCGCCGTGCCGATGCCGCCGACGATGGCGATCATCGCCATCCGCACCGAGATCGAGGCGACGCCGAAAACGGTGTCGGGATCGAAGAAAAACTGGAACTGGGCGTAGAGCGTGCCGAGCGCCGCCGTCAGCGCACCGGAGATCACCGCCGCGACGATCTTGGTGCGGGTGGTGTCGACGCCGATGACCTCGGCCGCGTCGGCATTCTCCTTGATCGCCCGCAGGCGATAGCCGAGGCGGCTGCGCTTGATCGCGACGAAGATCACGGTCACCACGACGAGCGCCCCCAGCATCACCCAGTAGGAGGCGCGGGTCTCGGCAAACTGCATCAGGCCGAGGCTCGGCTTGGCGAAGGGCACGGAGATGCCGACCGGCCCGCCGGTCAGACCGCCCCAGCTGTTGGCGACGACGCGCATCACCTCGCCGAAGGCGAGCGTCGCCAGGGCGAAATAGTGCCCGCGCAGCCGCATCGTCGGCAGGCTGATCAGGAGCGCGGCAAGCCCGCCCAGCACCGCCGCCGCGACCATGCCGAGCCAGGGCGTGATGCCGAAATGGATCAGCAGCAGCGTCGAGGTGTAGGCGCCGATGCCGAAGAAGGCGGCGTGGCCGAGCGAAATCTGGTTGGCGAGGCCCGCGACGATGTTCCAGGCCTGCGCCATGGCGGCGAAGAGCAGCGCCAGGCAGAGGATGCGGATGCCGTAGCCGCGCGGCTCGAAGGCGAAAGGCAGGGCGATGGCCAGTGCTGCCAGCAGCGCGAGCCCGGCCCATTGCCGGGGTGAGACGCCGCTCATCGGGCCGCCCCCAGCAGGCCCTTCGGCCGGAAGGCCAGCACCGCGATGAAGACGACGAAGAGGACGAGGTTCTGCAGCTGGATCGGGAAGACCAGCGCCGAGAGCGACTGGATGATGCCGACGGCGAGGCCGCCGACGACCGCGCCCGCGACCGAGCCGAGCCCACCCAGCACCACCACCGTGAACATCAGCACGGCGAATTGCGTGCCGACCGTCGGCGAGGCGGTCAGATAGGGCAGGATCACCGCGCCGCCGAAGGCGGTGAGCCCGACGCCGAGCGCGAAGGCGAGCATGTGCATGCGGTCGGCGTCGATGCCCATCAGCCGTGCGGCCATCGGGTCCTGCGCGGTGGCGCGCATGGCGCGGCCAAACCAGCTCGACTTGAGGAAGAGCCAGAGCGCCAGCCCCGAGGCCACCGACATGGCGAAGGCGGCGAGATAGGGCACCGAGATGAAGAGCGGCCCGAGCTGCAGCGACGAGGTCTGATAGGGCGTCGAGACCGAGCGGAAGCCCGATCCGAACATGAGGAGCGCGGCGTTCTCCAGCACGATCAGCAGGCCGACGGTGAGGAAGATCTGCGCCACCTCGGGCGCCTTGAGCACGCGCTTGATCAGCACGTGCTGGATCGCGGCGCCGAGCAGGAACACCACGGCGAAGGCGAGCGGCGCCGCCAGCAGCGGATCGAGCCCGAGCCAGGCCCAGGCGTAATAGGCGACGAACATGCCGAGCATCAGGAACTCCGCCTGCGCGAAGTTCACGATCCCCATCACGCCGAAGACCAGTGTCAGGCCGATCGAGATGACGGCATAGACACCGCCGATCATCAAGCCGTCCAGGATGGCCTGAACCACCGCCATAGCCGTCTCTCTCCCCTGCCCGGCCGCGACCGCCTGTCGGCTCAGCCGGTCCAGACGGCCTTGGCCTTGGCGACGTCGGCGGGCCAGACGGTGACGAGTTCCTTGTTGCGCCACTGGACCATGACGGGCACGGAGAGCGTGTTGAGGCCGGTCTTGTCGAACTGGACGGCGCCGCCCGTCATGGCCTTGTTCCAGCCGCCCTCGAAGCGGGCGCCCTGGAGGGCCTTGCGCAAATCCTCGGGCTTGGCCGACTTGGCCTTCTCCATCGCCTGCGCCAGCACATCCATGCAGACGGCGTGCTCCAGCGCCTCATGGACCATGAAGTAGCCGAAGCGCTTGCGGAAACGCTCGGTCAGTTCCGGCGCGAGGTCGTAATTGGCCGGCGAGATCGAGAGGACACCCTCGGCGAATTCGCCCAGCCCCTTCTCGAAATCGGGAATGACGTAGCCGGCCGCGCCGCCGATGGCGGGGATGGTGATGCGCTGCTGGCGCATCGCGCGGATGATCTGCAGGGAATCGTTGAGATAGGAGACCGGGAACACCGCCTGGGCGCCGGAGGCGCGCAGCTTGTTGATCAGCGGCGTGACGTCGGTGATGCCCAGCGGATAGGCGTCGTCCATGACGATCTGGACGCCGGCTGCCTTGGCGCCCTCGCGCAGGCCGCCCGCCTGCGAGGTGCCATAGGCGGTGTCCTCGTACATGATGGCAACGCGCTCGAGCTTCTGGCCGGCGCTGGCGGCGATGGCGGCCGTGCCGTCGAACTGCGCCTTGCCGATCACCGAGGCCTTGGCGACGACCTGGAAGATGTTCTCGAAGCCGCGCCCGGTGATCTGGTCCGAGAAGGACATGGTCAGCAGCGGCACGCCCCGACGCTCGGTGACCTCCGAGATCGCGATGGTGAGCGACGAGGCGAAGGCTCCGAGGATCGCCACGACGTCGTTCTGGGTCAGCAGGCGCTGGGCGACATTGGCGGCGGTGGTCGGCGTCGAGGTCGAGTCGGCGATGACCAGATTGATGCGGGCCCCGCCGAGCGCCTTGATGCCGCCGGCGGCATTGATCTCGTCGGCGACCAGTTCGATGCCGTTGCGCGAATTGATCCCGAACTGGGCGTTGGCGCCCGACAGCGGCACGATCACGCCGACATTGACGGCCTTGCCCTGGGCGACGGCGTCCCGGATGACATGGGGCGCGGTGATGGCGCCGGCGGCACCGAGCATGAGGCCCCGGCGGCTGACGCCGCGAGCGAACGACTTATGCGACATCGATTCCTCCATCGTGCAGGCGCCTTCTCTGGGCCCTTCACGCCGAAAGATGTCGTACAGAACAGCAGGGCTGTCAACCGATTGACAGATTGTCTGATAGCTATTCGGGCCGAAGGTGATGGCCCTGACAGAGTCGTCAGGCTTGCCCGCTCCGGTGGCCCTCCTCCGTGCCGTCTCAGCCGGCCGCGCGTTTCTGGCTGCTCGTCGCCAGCAGCACCAGAATGAAGGATGCTGCCGTCAGCAGGGTCGAGATCGAGGCGATGGTCGGGTCGATCTCGTCGCGCAGCGCGGTGAACATGCGCTTGGTCAGGGTCTGGTGCTGCCCGCCGGAGACGAAGAGCGCGATGATCGTCTCGTCGATCGCCGAGATGAAGGCGAAGATGCCGCCGGCGAAGACACTGGCCTTGATCTGGGGCAGCGTCACGGTGAGGAAGGCGCGGAAGCGGTTCATGCCGAGGCTGCGGGCGACCATCTCCTGCGTCTTGTCGAAGCTCTGCAGCCCGGCCACGACCGAGGTGATGACATAGGGCAGGCCGAGCATGACATTGGCCAGGACGAGCCCGGTCAGGGTCTGGATCAGCCCGATCTTGGCGTAGATGAAGAAGATCCCGATCGCGATGATGATGATCGGCACGATCAGCGGCAGCATCAGCATCATGTGCAGCGAGCGCATCAGCTTCGTCTGCGAGTGGCTGATCGCATAGGCGGCGGCCGTCCCCAGTGGCGTCGCGACGATCACCGTGAGGACACCGATCAGCAGGCTCATCCGCGTCGCCTGCATCCAGGCGGGATTGCCGAAATACTCGGCATACCAGCGCAGCGAGAAGGCCGGCGGCGGGAAGGTCAGGAAGCGCGTCGCCGAGAACGACATCGGCACGATGATCAGCAGCGGCAGGATCAGATAGAGCAGGACGAGGCCGACGAAGGCGCCGAAGACGAGGCGTGGCAGGAGCGGCTGTTTCATCACTTCTGCCCCAGCATCTTGTCGAGCGGGATGATGCGGCCGACCGCCATGAAGATCGCGAGCACGCAGACCAGCAGCACCACCCCGACCGCGCTGGCCGCGCCCCATTCGTTGTAGAGCTCGACGTTCCGGCTCACGACCATCGAGATCATGATGGTGCGGCCACCGCCGAGCAGCTCCGGCGTGATGTAGAAGCCCAGCGTCAGCACGAAGACCAGCGTCAGCCCGGCGACGACGCCCGGCAGCGACAGCGGCAGGAAGATGCGCAGGAAGCTGTGCAGCGGCCCGCCGCCGAGGCTGGCGCCGGCCAGCATCAGCTCGCGCGGGATCTTCTGCATGGTCGAATAGAGCGGCAGCACCATGAAGGGCAGCAGGATGTGGACGGTGGCGATGATCGTACCGAGCTCGTTGTGGACGAGCGCCAGCGGTTCGCTGATCAGGCCGAGGCCCTCGAGCATCTGGTTGGTGACGCCGGTGCGCTGGAGCAGGACGAGCCAGGCATAGGCGCGCACGAGAACGCTGGTCCAGAACGGCAGGATCACGAAGGAGAGGATCAGCACGTCCCAGGGCCGCTTCACATGGGCGGCGGCATAGGCGACGGGGTAGCCCAGGATCAGGGTCATCACGGTCACGATCAGCGCAATGCGGAAGGTGAGCGTGAAGCTGCGCCAGTAGATGTCCTCGCTGAAGATGCGGCGGTAATGCTCCAGCGTGAAGCCGTTGTCGTAAAACGACTGCGTCATCAGCCAGCCGACGGGGATGACCACCAGCGCGAGGATGACGATCACCGCCGGCGAGGCGAGCAGGAGCATGAGCCCCTGCTCGCGGCGCCTGTAGCGGGCGGATGGGTCGATGGCGGTCATGAGAGCATCCTCGTCATGCCCGGGCTCGCCCCGGGCATCTCCTGCAAGAGGTTCTCGGGTCCGCGCCAGGCGCGGCCCGAGAATGACGTCACGCGACGTGGCTCACTTCTTCTGCGAGAAGGAGAGCCAGCGCTTTTCGGCCGCTTCGCCGGCAGCGGAGGTCCACCAGGAGTAGGACATCAGCGCCTGCACCTTGGCATTGTTGGGCGAGCTCGGCAGTTCCAGGACGCGGGCGGCCGGGATGACGCCGGTGTCATAGGCCTTGGGGTTGGCCGGGCCGTAGTCGATATGCAGCGGCAGATTGGCCTGGTGGACCGGATCGACCGCCTCGTTGAGGAACTTGATCGCGGTGGAGAGGTTCGGCGCACCCTTGAGCACGCAGAGCGAGGTGCTCTGCAGGATGCCCTGGTTGTAGGTGTAGGCAACCTTGGCGCCCTCCTTGGCCAGCGCCGAGATGCGGCCGTTCCAGGCCATCACCATGTCGACCTCGCCGTCGTTGAGGAGCTGGGCGGATTGCGCGCCCGACGTCCACCAGACGGTGATGTGCGGCTTGATTTCCTCGAGCTTCCTGAAGGCGCGATCGACGTCGAGCGGGTAGAGCTTGTCGTGCGGCACGCCATCGGCCATCAGCGCAGCTTCGAGCGTGGCGAGCGGATTGTTGCGCAGCGCGCGCCGGCCGGGAAACTTCTTCACGTCCCAGAAGTCTGCCCAGGTCTTGGGGGCGGTCGCGGCGTCCGGGAACTTCTTCAGGCTGTAGCCGAGCACGCTGGAATAGAACTCGTAGGCGACCGACCAGTCGCTGCGATACTCCGCCGGCATCGCGGCCGCGTTGGGAATCTTGCTGAAGTCGAGCTTCTCGACGATGCCCTGCTCGCCGCCGCGCAGGCAGAAATTGGTGGCGACGTCGACGACGTCCCAGGTCGGTTTTCCCGAGGCGACCTGGGAGCGCATGATCGGCCAGGCGTCGGGCACGCTGTCCTGGTTGATGGTGATGCCGAGCTTCTTGGCCGATGGATCGAGGATCGCGATGGTCTGCGCCTTCTGGTAGGCGCCGCCCTGCGAGACGAACATGATCTGTTCGGCCGCCTGGGCGGGGAGCGGGCTCATCAGAGCCAGGGACAGGCCTGCGGCAGCGCAGGCGGTCGCAAAGGTCAGGCGTCGTGGCTGCATGGTCTTTATCCCCTGTTGTTGGATCGGATCTTCGAAAACTACCGTCCGATCGCGTCTAGAAACTGGTACCAGCCGGCCACCATGCGGACGGCCGGCTCTCGAAGCGGGTAAAACGGAACACGGCGCATGCGGCCGGCATCGAGCAGCCCGACATCGGGCGTCTCGCCCCGGGCAAAGGCCGCGAGATAGCGGCCCATCAGGCTCGACATCGCGACGCCGGCGCCGTTGTAGCCCATGGCGAGCATGACGCGGTCGTCGACGCGCCCGACATGGGGCACGGAATCGAGCGTCATCGCGACGAGGCCGGACCAGCGATAGGCCAGCGGCACGTCGGAAACCTGCGGGAAGATGCCGATCATCGCCTTGTGCAGCGCGCGGAAGGCGGCCGGCGAATCCGTCTTGCCGAAGGCGCCCCGGCCGCCGAAGACGATCCGGTCGTCGACCATGCGGAACCAGCGCATCATCCGCTTGGTCTCGGTATAGGTGCGCCGCGTCGGCATCACCGTGGCGGCGAGATTGGGCGAGAGCCTTTCCGTCGCGATGATCGCGCTGCGGAACGGGATCAGGGTCTGCTGATAGGCTTGGGTCGCCGGGGTGAGATCCGAGTAGCTGTTGGTGGCGATGATCGCCTGTTTCGCCCGGACCACGCCGTCCGGCGTCTCGACCAGCACGCCGTCGCCTTCGCGGCGCAGGCGCAGGGCCGGCGTCCCGGCATGGATCGGAATGCCCCGCGCCGCGACGCCCTCGGCCAGGCCGTGCAGATAATTGAGCGGGTGGATGCCGCCCGAGCCGGCATTGAGGACGCCGCCGACGAAGCCGTTTGAACCGGTCTCCTCGCGAACCTGCCCAGCATCCAGCACCGACATGGTGGTGTCGCCGAGCTCGGCGCGCAGCCACGCGGCCTCCTTCACCGCATAGGCCAGCGTCTCGTGGTTATGCGCGGCCTTGACCTGGCCGGAGCGTGTCAGGTTTGCGGCGTCAATGCCGTAGGCCTCGACCAGCTGCGTGACGATATCGGTCGCCTCCAGCGCGATCTCGTACATGCGCTTGGCCATCGGCTTGCCGTGGGCGGCGGCGATGGCCGGGAAGGACAGGCGAAACTTGGCGGTGATGACGCCGCCATTGCGGCCGCTGGCGCCCCAGCCCGGGCGGTTGGCCTCCAGCACGATCGAGGACAGCCCGCTCTGCGCGAGATGATGCGCGGCCGAGAGCCCGGTATAGCCGGCGCCGATGATGACGACATCCGCCTGCGCATCGTCCTGCAGCGCCGGAAACGCGCGCAACGGCGTTGCCGTCGCGCCCCAGAGTGAGGGCGCGGCCTCCAGCGACGACCAGGCGGAGGCGCCGGCCAAGGGCGTCAGACCCCCGCCTCGACGGCGTCGGCCAGCGCCGCCAGTGTCGGGAAGTGATAATCCGGCTTGGTCAGTTCGGGCACGGCCGGGGTGCCGCCGAAGCCCGCCTGGCCCTGCCTGCGCTCGATCCAGCAGGTGGTGTAGCCCAGCGACTTGGCGACGCCGATGTCGTGATACTGGCTCTGGGCGACGTGCAGGATTTCCTCCTGCTTGAAGCCATGAGCCGACTGCCGGCCGCGGTTGAAGGCGAAGAACAACGGATCGGGCTTGGGAGCAATCGCCTCGTCGGCGGTGACGCTGTCGTGGAAGGGGTTGCCGAGCGTGTGCGAATAGAAGGCGAAGGTCGAACGGTCGGCGTTGGTCATGGCGACCAGCCGGAAATGCTTGCGCAGCCTGGCCAGCGCCTCGACCGAGTCGGGGAAGGCCGGATGCTGCAGGATGGCGTACTGGAAGGAATCCGCCGAGGCCTCGTCGGCCGGCAGGCCGAGTTCCTTGGCGAGGTGGATGTAGACCCGCTTCATCGCCTCGCTGGAGCGGTCGTAGTTCAGCTCGCGGCCCTTGAGATAGGGCCCGAAGATGGCGTCGTCGCTGAGCTTCGTGGCCGCCGGCCCGCCGATGCGACGCACCGCGTTCAGGACGCCGGTCTCGAAGTCGATCAGCGTGCCGACGACGTCGAATGTGAGAACCTTGAAATCGCGGAGGGCCATGGCTGTCGACTTCTCTTGGGTGATGGTGTGGGTCTGTGGGGATGGATCGGGCGTTCAGCCGTCCGCTTTCGAGACGACGATCGTGTCCTGCGGGTGGAGGCTGATCGCGACGCGCTCGCCGACGGGCGGGATGCGGCGGGCGGCCTCGTAGTGACTCGGCTGGCGCAGGCTGAGCGGCGTGCCGTCGTCGAGCACGAGGAAGACGCGCAGGCTCTCGCCCTGGAAGACGCTATCGGTGACCCGGGCGGAGAAGCGGTTGCGCTCGGGCGCACCGGCCCCATCCTCGATCAGGAGCTTTTCGGTCTGGACGGCAAGCACGAGCTCGCCGGTCGGCGGCAGGGTGCGGGCGGTGCGGATCAGCGTGCCGGCGAGGGAGACGGCGTCGCTGCCGGCGCGCGCGACCGGCAGCAGCGTCGCCTCGCCGATGAAGCTCGCGACGAAGGCGTTGGCCGGGTGGTCGTGCAGGCGGGAGGGCTTGTCGATCTGGACGAGCTTGCCGTCCTTCAGGATGGCGACGCGGTCGCTCATCGTCAGCGCCTCGCGCTGGTCGTGCGTGACATAGATGATCGTCGCGCCCAGCCGTTTGTGGAGCTGGCGCAGCTCGATCTGCATGGTCTCGCGCAGCTGCTTGTCGAGCGCCGAGAGGGGCTCGTCCATCAGGATCAACCGCGGCTCGAAGATCATGGCGCGGGCGAGCGCGACGCGCTGGCGCTGGCCGCCGGAGAGCTGGCCGATGCCGCGCTCCTCGTAGCCGGAGAGATCGACCATCGCCAGGGCCGCCCGCACCCGCTCAGCATAGGTCGATTTCGGCAGGCGCCGGGCCCGCAGCGGGAAGGCGACGTTCTCGCCGACATTCATGTGCGGGAACAGCGCGTAGTTCTGGAAGACGATGCCGATGTCGCGCTTGTGCGGCGGGGTGAAGGTGACGTCGCGGCCGCCGAACAGGATGGTGCCGGCCGAGGGCTGGACGAATCCGCCGAGGATGCCCAGCAGCGTCGTCTTGCCGGAGCCGGAGGGGCCGAGCAGCGAGACGAATTCCTGCGGCGCGATGTCGAGCGAGACGTCGTCCAGCGCCCGCACCGATCCGTAGATCTTGCTGGCCGACCGGATCTCGACGCGCTCGCCGCCACTCTTCGCCATGACCTGCTCCCGTTGCGATTACAGCGCCACCGCGCCAGCGCGTGGGCAAAGACCGAATTCCGGGCAGGCCATAAGACCATCTTATGTGGCGTCGGCGCGGATCCGGTCGGCTCGCCCGGCGGCGCGGGCCTCTGCCGGGCCCGTCGCCGCAAGCTGCAATCGACAGGGCCATGAAAGGGGATTCAGAGGCTCGTTCGCAATTGCCAAATAATCAGGAGTTTCATAACCTCATGTTATGTCAGACCTGCGCCGCATGGTGTCCTCGAGCAATGCGCTCTTCGTCTTCGAGGCGGCGGCGCGCAGCGGCAGTTTCACGCGCGCGGCCGAGGAGCTGAACGTGACCCAGCCGGCGGTGAGCCGAATGCTCTCGCGCTTCGAGAGCCATCTCGGCTTGCGGCTGTTCGAGCGTGGCGGCAGGGGGGCTGTGCTGACGCCCGAGGGCGAAATTCTGTATCGCCGCGTCGCCGATGGCTTCCGCAGCATCGAGGCCGGCCTGCGCGAGGTCGAGCGGCTGCGCGGCGGCAAGGAGACGGTGACGATCTCGGTCTCCTCGGCGTTCACCACGCACTGGCTGATGCCGCGCATGGACCGGTTCCAGAGCCGCTTCCCGCAGGTCGATCTGCGCTTCCAGATGATCGCCGGTTCGCTGCGCGGTGTGGTCGAGAATGTCGATCTCGGCATGCGCTTCGTCGGAGCGGATGAACCCGTTCCCGCGGACGCTCTGGTGGTGCGCGAGGTCATGCTGCCGGTCTGCAGCCCGGGCTATCGCTGCGAGCCCGGCGCCGCCGAGCCCGCCACGAGCGGCAACACGGTGATCCAGCTCACCGATGCGCCGTCCGACTGGGCCGAGCACTACGCCCCCTTCGCGACGGGACGGGCCGGGCCGGCCAAGACGCTGAATTTCTCGGATTATGCCGTGGTGGTGCAGGCGGCGCTGCTGGGCCAGGGCATCGCCTTCGGCTGGATCACCGTCGTCTCCCATGCCCTGATGTCGGGAGCGCTGGTGCCGGCGGCGCAGCGCCTGACGGTGGGCGACCGGCTCTGCGTGCTGCTGACGCCGCGCAACCGCCCGGCGCGTCCACTCATCCGCGAGATCCGCGACTGGATCATCGCCGAGCTGCGCGCCGAGATCGCGGCGATCGATCGGCTGCATCCGGGCCTGGGGCTGGCCGAGGCCGCCGGCTAGACCGCTACCGCCGCCGGCCCTTCGGCCCGCGGGCCTCGGGCGTCTTCGCCTTGTTCTCGGCGTCGAGCTTGCGCCAGCGGGCGAGCCGGGCGGGGTCGACCGCGCCGCTCGCCACCGCCGCCTGCACCGCACAGCCGGGCTCGTGCTCATGGGTGCAGTCGCGGAAGCGGCAGAGATGGGTGAGTTCGGTGATCTCGGCGAAGAGCGTCTCCAGCCCCGAGGCGGCATCGCTGACATGGAGCGTGCGCATGCCCGGCGTGTCGATCACCCAGCCGCCGCCGGCAATGGCGTGGAGCGAGCGCGATGTGGTGGTATGGCGGCCCTTGTCGTCGCGGGCGCGGATGCCGCCGGTCTCCTGCGCCTCCTCGGGCTCCAGCCCCGCCAGCGCGTTCACCAGCGTCGACTTGCCGACACCCGACGAGCCGACGAGGGCCACCGTCCGCCCCTCCCCGCACCAGGGCGCCAGCACTGCCGTGGCGCCGGTTTCCTTCGGATTGATGACGACCACCGCCAGCCCGCGCTGCAGCGCGGCCGCCTGGGCACGATAGGTTTCGGCCGCGTCGGTGAGATCGGCCTTGGTCAGGATGATGACCGGCTCGGCGCCGCTCTCATTGGCCAGTGCCAGATAGCGCTCCAGCCGCGCGACGTTGAAATCGGCATTGCAGGAGGTGACGATGAAGAGCGTGTCGATATTGGCGCCGGCGAGCTGGGGCGTCTTGCTGCCCTCGACACGGCGCGCCAGCACGGTGCGCCGGTCGAGCAGGCGCCCGATCGCATGGGTCCCCGGCTCGACCAGCACCCAGTCGCCGACCGTGTAGGCGCCGGTGTCGGTATGAACCGGGAGAGCGAGCCGGATCGGCCCCTCCTGCCCGATCGCGCTCATCCGGGCGCGATGGACGGTGGCGATGCGGGCCGGCAGCAGGCCAACGTCCTCCGGGCCGCATTGCTCGGCGAAGAAGGCGTTCCAGCCCAGCGCGGGAAGCGTCCAGGCGGCGGGCTCGGGCGCGGTCATCGGCGGGCTGTCCTGAGACGGGCGATCCTCATCCTGCCGGTAGAGCGGGCTTCGGGCCGGCTGGCAAGCGCCGTCGGCTCGGCTGCCCTATAAGCGCGACGAATAGCGGCGGCGAAGACATCATAGCCCTGCGCCGGGCAGCGCTCGCGGGTGGCCGCGGCTTTGCTATGGTCGAAGGCAGCGGCCCGACTCCACACCGCCCAGCCTGCCGGGAGAACAGCATGACGACGCAACCCTTCGACCTGGTCATTCGCGGCGGGACCGTAGGCACATCGACCGCGCATTTCGTTGCCGATGTCGCCGTGAAGGACGGCAAGATCGCGGCGATTGGCACCGGGCTCGGCAAGGGCGCATGCGAGATCGACGCGACCGGCAAGTTCGTCCTGCCGGGTGGAATCGATACGCACGCCCATGTCGAGCAGGTCTCGGCCGGCGGGCTGATGAACGCCGACACTTTCGAGAGCGCCACGACCTCGGCGGCCTTCGGCGGCAATACCACGCTGGTCTCCTTCGCCGCCCAGCATCGCGGGCTCGATCTGCGCAAGGTCGTCGACGACTATGCGGCGCTCGCGAAGCGCGGCGCGCTGATCGACTACGCCTTCCACATGATCGTCGCGAACCCCGACGAGAAGACGATCAAGCAGGACCTCCCGGCGCTGATCAAAGAGGGGCACGCCTCGATCAAGGTCTTCATGACCTACGATCTGATCAAGGTCGATGACGAGCCCCTGCTCGACCTAATGCTGACGGGGCGCCAGCACCGCGCCCTGATCTGCGTCCATGCCGAGAACCACGGCATGATCTCCTGGATGGGCAAGAAGCTGGTCGAGCGCGGCTACACCGCGCCGAAATTCCATTCGATCAGCCATCCGCGCGGCTCGGAATCGGAGGCCTTCACCCGGCTGATCACGCAGGCCGCGCTGATCGACCAGCCGATCATGATCTTCCACGTCTCCACCGCCGAGGGCGCCGCCGTGATCCGTCAGGCGCGCGGCCAGGGCCTCAAGGTCTTCGCCGAGACCTGCCCGCAATATCTGTTCATGACCAAGGCCGATCTCGACAAGCCCGGCCTGGAAGGTGCGAAATGGATGTGCTCGCCGCCGCCGCGCGAGACCGCCGACCAGGACGCGCTCTGGCAGGCGCTGGCGCTGGGCGATCTCCAGACGGTCTCCTCCGACCACGCGCCCTACCGCTTCGACGAGACCGGCAAGCTCTCCGCCGGGCCGACCCCCAACTTCAAGCAGATCGCCAACGGCCTGCCGGGACTGGAGACCCGTCTGCCGCTGATGTTCGACGCACTGGTCTCGAAGGGCCGGCCCGAATTCGCCGGGCGCGGGCTTGAGGCCTTCGTCGACCTGACCGCGACCGCGCCGGCAAAAATCTACAACTTGCCGGGCAAGGGCGCGATCCAGCCGGGCTATGACGCCGACATCGCGATCTGGGACCCGACGCGAGAGGTGACGATCACGGATGAGGCTATGCACGACCTGACCGGCTTCACACCCTTTGCCGGCTATCGAGTGACCGGCTGGCCCGAGACGGTGATCCGCCGCGGCGAGGTCGTCGTCAGCGATGGCACGCTCCACGCCAAGCCCGGCTCCGGCCGCTGGCTGTCGCGGACCGGTGGCCCAGCCGCCGAGCCGACCGGCAAACTCGTCCTGGAGATGGACCCCGAGCGGAATTTCGGCGCGACGATCTAGTGAGCGTCTCGGCTTCCCCTCGGAAACGCCCCGTCATCCTGGACAAGCTGCGAAGCAGCGCAGCTCCGGGATCCATCATAGGGTACAACGTCGCCCTTTGATGGATCCCGGTCGTCGCTTCGCTCCGCCCAGGATGACGGTGAGGTTCAGACGCTGACGATCGAAGCTCAGCCCTCCGGCGCCCACGGCACCATCCGCAAAATCGTCCCGCCGAGCTGGGCGAAGGCGCGCTGGCGGCAGGAGAAGACGATGATCTGCTGACCGCTGGCCTGGCGGTGCAGCGCGTCGAACATGCGCTCGATCCGGTCGTCGTCGGAATAGACCAGCGCATCGTCGAGGATGACCGGGGCCGGCTGGCCGTCCTTGGCCAGAAGCCGCGCGAAGGCGAGCCGCGTCAGCACCGCGAGCTGCTCGCGCATGCCGCCGCTGAGCACGCCAACCGGCTCCTCCAGCCCGTTGCGGCTCACGGTGCGCGGCAGCAGCGTCTCCTCGTCGAAGGTGACGGTCGCATCCTCGAACAGCAGGCCGAGCAGCGGGCGCAGCTCCGTCATTACCGGTGCGAAATAATGGTCGCGCGCTTCCGTGCGGGCTGCCTCCAGCGCGTTGCGCAGGCGGGTCAGCAGCGCCACCTCGCGCTCCAGCGCCGCCACGCGCCGCTGGGCCGCGCCGAGCTTCTCCGCCGCCTCCTGCCAGGCCTCCTCGACGGCCGCGTCGGCGCGGGCGCGGATGCGGCCGTTCAACTCGGCCGCCTCCTCCCGCAGTGACGCGATCTCGGCCGAGGCGCCATCGAGGACCGAGCGCATGCGGCGCAACTTCGCTTCGGCACCGGGAATGTCGACCGCGCCGGCCTGGAGCGCATCGCGCTGCGCCTGCGCCGCCGACCAGCCCTGCTCGGCCTTCGCCAGCGCAGCGGTTCGCTGCGCCTCCAGCCCGGCGCGCGCCGGCTCGGGGCCGAGCGCTGCCGCCAGCCCCGCCTGCTCGGAGGCGACGCCCGCGAGGGCGCGTTCGGTCTCGACGACGGCCGCATTGGCGGCGTCGCGGGCGGCCTGCGCCTCGCGCTGGGCCCGGCGCGCGGCGACGACACGCGCCTCAGTCTCGACCAGGCTCGCGCGCACGGTTTCGGGATCACCTTCAGCCTCTTCGGCGCCAGACCCTTGCGCCTCCAGTCGCGCGATCTGCTCCTGCAGCGCGGGCAGACCGTCCGGCGCCAGCAGCCGCAGGCGCTGCCGTGCCAGATCGAGCCGGCCGTTCAGCTCGCGGGCTGCGCTGTCGCGCCGTCGCGCCTCGGCGAGATCGGCCACCGCGAGCTCCGCCAGCAGCGTGGTCCGCCTCGCCTCGGCCCGGGCCAGATCCGCCTCGCCGTCGCCACCCTGCGGCAGGGTGATGGCGAGCCGGCCGATGCCCTCGATGGTCAAGGTCGCGGCGCCGGACAGGGTGCGCTCCTCGCCGCCTTCCAGCGTCACGCCGTCGAGCTGGATGGCGGCGGCGATCCCGGGATCATAGGCGACGCGCAGCAGCGGGCGGCGCGCCGCCGCCGTCGCGCGCAAGCCGACGAGCTCGCTTTCCAGCGCGTCCAGCCGCGCCAGCGCCCCCGCTGGCAGACGCAGCGCCTTCAGCTCGGCCTCGATCGTCTCGATCTCGGCACGTCCCTCGGCCGCGCGCTCATGCTCCTGCCGCAGGCGAGCCAGCTTTTCGCCGGCCTCCCGAGCGCGCATCGCCTTGTCCAGCCGGGCGAGCAGGTCGCGCGCCTCACGCTCCCCGGCTTCAGCCCGCTCGACCGCGGTCGCGGCGCCCACCCCGGCCTCGTTGGCGGCGCGCTGGCGCGCCAGCGCCTCGTCGCGACGGCCGCGACTCACCGCCTCGCGTTCGCGCAGCAGCGCCAGCCGCGCGAGATCGCGGCGCAGCGTGTCGAGCGCCTCGCGGGCCGCGTCGCGGGCATTGCGGGCGAGCGCGGCCTCGACCTCGGCCGTGCGCAGCGCCTCGCCATGGGCCCGGGCGGCGGCGAGCGCCGCCTCGGCCTGGGCGACCTCGCGCAGCAGGGTCGCATGGCGCTCGGCGTCGTCCAGCTCGGCGAGCCGGGCCCGCAGGCTGCGGCGCCGGTCGAGCGCGTCGCGCAGTTCGCGCAATTCGCCCGCAAGCTTCTGCTCCAGCTGGGCCAGCGCGTCGCGCTCCTCGAGCGCCTGGGCATAGGGACCGCCGGCCTTGGGCCGGCCCGTCGCCGTGACGAGAGGCGCCAGCTCCGCCTCGCAGGCCGCGAGCGCCTGCGCCATGCGGCGGCCGCCGGTGAGGGATTCGACCTCGCCCTGGACCGAGGTCAGGACGGATTCGCGGGCGCGCTTCTCGCCCTCCTCGTCGCTCTTGGCCCGGCGCTCGATGCCGGTGATGCCCTGGCGCACCCAGAGCAGACCGGCAGGGCCGCCGGGACCGGCCTGGACGAGGTTGGTGATGAAGCGCTCGGCCTCGTCGGCCTGGGCGACGAGCCGGCCGGACGCGAGCTCGCGCACCATGGCGCGCTTGCCGCCATAGAACTGCTTCGTCAGCCGGAAGGCGCCGTTCTCGGTCGTGATGTCGGCCTCGACCAGCGGGTTGCCGCCGCTATAGGGCCGCAGGCCCTGTACGGCGCCGGGCGTGCCGGTATGGGGCTGGAAGAACAGGGCGTGAAGCGCGTCGAAACAGGTCGACTTGCCGAACTCGTTGACGGCGCAGAGCACGTTGACGCCGTCGCCGATGCCCTCGACCGCGACGCCCCGGCCGGCGAAGCGGCGGACATTGTGAAGGCGCAGCGCCGTCAGCTTCATGCCGGGCACCTCATGACGGCATGGCCGCGCAATAGGAGAACAGCCGCGCCAGCGCGTCGCGCGCCGCCTGGCGCTCGGCTGCGGACCGGGCCTCGTCGAGGCTCTCCGTGAGGAGCGCGTCCGCGGCCTGGCGCAGCGCCCCGGCCCGGTCGATCGCGTCGAGATCGTCGCTCTCGCAATCCGTCGCCAGGGCCTCGGCGTCCAGTTGCAGGAAGGCGAATTCCGGCGCGACCGCCGCGATCGCGGCCTCGAGCCCGGCGCGCGCCTGTGGCCGCAGGCGCCCCGCGGCGACGACGCGCAAAAGGGTCTGCCGGCGGACGGGGCCGGCCGGCAGACGCTCTGTCAGAGCCGAGGCACCATCATCGCCGGAGAGCAGGTCGAGCGGCAGGCTGCGCCAGTCGAAGCTGCCGGTCTCCACGGGCGCGACATCGGGCACCGCGCCGGGACCGGCGAGCGAGACCAAGAGCGCCCGGCCCGGCTCATCATGCTTGAAGCGGTCGGGCTCCGGCGAGCCGGAGTACCAGCTGCGCGGACCGATCGGCATCTGGCCGTGCCAGTCGCCCAGCGCGAGATAGTCCAGCCCGGCGCGTATCGCCCGGTCGGGTGCGATGATGTCGAGGCCGCCGCCATCTTCGGAAAAGCTCTGGATCGCGCCATGGGCGAGGCCGATGCGCAGCGCGCCCTCCGGCGTGGGGGCTGAGTCCATCCAGTCGGTCAGGTCGCGGCCCGGGCGCCGCGTCGTGCAGGGCGCGGGCAGGATCACGACATCGGGTGCAAGCGCGAGCGGCGCGGCCTCCGTCGCCAGCACGACATTGCCCGGCAGGGCGGCGCGTGTCGCGGCCCAGAGCTCGTCGGCGAGCAGCGAGTCATGGTTGCCGGGCAGGATGATCCAGCGCAGCGGCGCATGGCCCGCCATGGCGGCGAGCGCCTGGCGCAGCATGGCCGGGCTCGGCGTCTCCGTGTCGAAGCTGTCGCCCGCCAGCAGAACGGTCTGCGCCCCGCCGGCCCGCGCCTGCGCCGCCAGCCGGTCGAGCACGGTATGGCGCGCCTCGCGCAGCCGGCCGCGCAGCTCGTCGGGCATGGTGCCGAAGCGCTTGCCGATATGCAGGTCGGAGGTGTGGAGAAACCGGAACATCGCGCCTGGGGACAGAGAGCGGACAGCGAATCCGCGGAGGCCCCGATCGGGCCGGCGCGCAGCATCGTCGCAAACGCGCGCGAAGGAAATGGCGGGACGCGATCAGCCGAACAGGTCCGGCTGCCCGGCCGGTGGCGCCGAAGGCGGAGCGTCGAGTCCATCGAGGATGGCGGCGGCCTCGCGCCGGATCGTCTCGACATGAGCCGGCGTCATCCGGGCCAGATTCTTGTAGGGCATCGCCATGCGCGGGTTGTTGCCGAGCCGGTCGCGGTTGCGGATCAGGAAGTCCCAGTAGAGCGGATTGAAGGGGCAGGCCCCCTTCCCGGTCTTGATCTTCGGATCATAGGCGCAGGACCCGCAATAATCCGACATCCGGTCGATATAGGCGCCCGAGGCGGCATAGGGCTTCGAGCCCAGCAGCCCACCATCGGCGAAGATCGCCATCCCGTGGGTGTTGGGCAGCTCGACCCATTCGAAGGCGTCGGCATAGACGGCGAGATACCAGGCCTCGATCTCGGCCGGGCGGATGCCGGCGAGCAGCGCGAAGTTGCCGGTCACCATCAGCCGCTGGATGTGATGCGCATAGGCGTTGCGGCGGGTGTCGGCGATGGCGTTGGCCATGCAGTTCATGTCCGTCTCGCCCGACCAGTAGAACCAGGGCAAAGGGCGGTCGGCCGCGAGCGCATTGGTCTGCGCATAGGCGGGCATCTCGAGCCAGTAGATGCCGCGGACATATTCGCGCCAGCCGAGGATCTGGCGGATGAAGCCCTCGACGGCGTTGAGCGGCGCCTTGCCGGCGCGCCAGGCGGTCTCGGCGGCGACACAGACCTCGCGCGGCAGCAGCAGGCCGATATTGAGATAGGGCGACAGCAAGGCATGGAAGAGGAACGGCTCATCTTCAGCCATCGCATCCTGATAGTCGCCGAAGGACGGCAGGGCGTCCGCGATGAAATGGTCGAGTGCGGCCAGCGCGTCGGTGCGCGTCACGGCCCAGCCAAAGCCGTCGAGATCGCCGAAGTGATCCGGAAAACGGTCCGCGACCAGCGCCATGACCTCGCGCGTGACCGCGTCCGGGGCCGTGCGCCCGCGGGGCGGAAGCGTCAGCGACGCCGGCAGGCGCTTGCGGTTCTCCGCGTCGAAATTCCATTGCCCGCCGACGGGCCCGTCATCCTCCATCAAGAGCCCGGTGCGACGGCGCATCTCGCGGTAGAAGAACTCCATGCGATAGGATTTGCGCCCGTCGGCCCAGGCGGCGAAATCGGCACGCGAGCAGAGGAAGCGGTCGTCGTCGCGGATCTCGACGGGGAGCCCGAGATCCTGCGCCCAGTCGTCCATCATCCGGCGCACGCGCCATTCGCCGGGCTCGGTGACGACGACGCGATCGGGCCGGTGGCGGGCGATGGCGCGCGCCAACTCGCCCGAGAAGGAGCCGGTATTGGCGGGATCGTCGAGCGCGACATAGTCGACGCTCAGCCCCTCCTCGCGCAACTCCTGCGCAAAATGGCGCATCGCCGCGAGAATGAAGGCGATCTTCTGCTTGTGATGGGGGACATAGGTCGTCTCCTCCGCCACCTCGACCATCAGCACGACGTCTCGCTGGGGGTCAAAGCCGTCGAGCGCGGAGAGGTCGCGGCTGAGCTGGTCGCCGAGGATCAGGACGAGGCTCTTCACCGCGCGGCTCTCGGCGGGCACCGGCGGTCGGTTGAAGATCCTGTCGGCCTCATCGCAGCGCTCCTGTCGTTGCGATGACTACGCCCAGCTCCCACAACCGGTTCAGCCCCGGCGCAGGCCGGCAGCTGTACCGCCGCTAGTCTTCGTCTTCCCTGGCCCTGCCGGTTTCGACGAGGATTTCGCGTTTGCCGGCGTGGTTGGCGGGGCCGACGATGCCCTCGTTCTCCATCCGCTCCATGATCGAGGCGGCGCGGTTGTAGCCGATCTGCAGGCGTCGCTGGATGTAGGAGGTCGAGGCCTTCTTGTCGCGCAGCACCACCGCCACCGCCTGGTCGTAAGGGTCCTCGCTCTCGGCCGCGGCCAGCGCGCCCTTGTCGAAGACGGCGCCGTCCTCGCCCTCGGGCGCAGCCTCTTCCTCCTCGGAGGTGACGGCGTCGAGATATTGCGGCCGGCCTTGCGTCTTGAGATGGGCGACGACCTTCTCGACCTCGGCATCCGAGACGAAGGGGCCGTGGACGCGGGTGATGCGCCCGCCGCCGGCCATGTAGAGCATGTCGCCCTGGCCCAGCAGCTGCTCGGCGCCCATCTCGCCGAGGATCGTGCGTGAGTCGATCTTGCTCGTGACCTGGAAGGAGATGCGCGTCGGGAAATTCGCCTTGATCGTGCCGGTGATGACGTCGACCGATGGGCGCTGCGTCGCCAGCACGACATGGATGCCCGCGGCACGGGCCATCTGGGCGAGGCGCTGGATCGTGCCCTCGATCTCCTTGCCGGCGACCATCATCAGGTCGGCCATCTCGTCGACGATCACGACGATATAGGGCAAGGGCTCGAGGTCCATGACCTCGTCCTCGTAAACAGCCTCGCCGGAGTGGCGGTCGAAGCCGGTCTGGACCGTGCGGGTGATGACCTCGCCGGCGGCCTTGGCCTCGCCCACGCGGGCGTTGAAGCCGTCGATGTTGCGCACCGAGAGCTTCGACATCTTCTTGTAGCGCTCCTCCATCTCGCGCACCGCCCATTTCAGGGCGACGACCGCCTTCTTCGGGTCGGTGACGACGGGGGTGAGCAGATGCGGGATGCCGTCATAGACCGACAGCTCCAGCATCTTGGGATCCACCATGATCAGCCGGCACTGCTCGGGCTTGAGCCGGTAGAGCAGCGACAGGATCATCGTGTTGATCGCCACCGACTTGCCCGAGCCGGTCGTGCCGGCGACCAGGAGATGGGGCATCTTGGCGAGATCGACGATCACCGGCTCACCGCCGATGGTCTTGCCGAGGCCCAAAGCGAGCTTGTGCTTGGAGCTCTCGAAATCCTGGCTCGCCAGCAGCTCGCGCAGATAAACCGTCTCGCGCTTGGCGTTGGGCAATTCGATGCCGATGGCGTTCTTGCCGGGAATCACCGCCACGCGCGCCGAGATCGCACTCATCGAGCGCGCAATGTCGTCGGCCAGCGAGATCACCCGCGAGGACTTCGTGCCCGGAGCCGGCTCCAGCTCGTAGAGCGTCACCACAGGGCCGGGGCAGGCCTGGACGATCTCGCCCCTGACGTTGAAATCCTCCAGCACGCCTTCGAGGAAGCCGGCATTCTGCTGGAGTACCTCGGTGGGGATCGCCGTCTCGACCGCCGGCGGCTCGCCGAGAATGGCGATATCGGGCAGCTCGAAGGGCGCCGGCGGCGCGACGCGGACCTCCGCACGCTCCGGCACCGGCGCAGCCACCGGTGCCGCGACGGGCTCTGGCATCGCCATCTCGGCCCGCGCGCGGCGGGTCACGACGACACCGCGCGCCGGACCGGCTGAGACCGACTCGGCGAGGGGGGCCGGCGCGACGGGCGTGACCATTGCCTGCGCAGCCGGGCGCATCGCTATCGCCCGAACAGGCGTTGCATGCTGCGGCTCAGCCTTGCGGGCCGCGCTGCGGGCCGGCGGCCTCGCGGCGACGGGCGCGGCCGGCCGCGCGGGACGTGGCATGGCGGCGGGCGCCTCGGCCCGGGGTGCGGCGGCCGTGCGGCCGGTCTCGTCCTCGGCGACATCGGCGGCGACGACTTCCCAGAAGGCGTGATCCGAGATCAGATCGAAGGGCGTCAGCGGAGCCGGCTCATGAGCGTCATCCGCGAAGGCCTCATCAACGACGACCTCGTCGACAGCGGCATGGCCCGACATCTCGACGAGCGACTCGACTTCGATCTCATCGATATCCGACTCGTCGTCGCCCAGCGCGACTTCGATCCCGGCGCCGCGCGCCCAGACGCTGCCGATCAGACGATCCGGCGTGCGCCAGAAGCGGACCTGCGGCGGTTCGGGGTGAGGCGGCGCAGCGGGAGCCTCGCCGGGCTTCACCAGCGCCAGCGGATTGGCGCGCGACCGGACGTAGACCGGGCCGCCCTGCTCCGTGGGCAGGTCCGGCGCATCGTCGGAAAAGGCTTCGGCGGCAATCTCTTGCGCGGAGGTGTGAAGGCCGGAATGACGCATGAGAAACCGCGGAGGCTGGCGTAGAAGACAGGCTCCAAGGGGTATCGGCCCAGCGTTAAGACGCGATGAACAAGCGCGCCGGCCGCAGCCTCGGGCGCGCTCCGTCCGCCTGCCTAGATCTCCCGCTGCGCCTCGGGGAAGCGGGCGCCGAAGGCCCCTTCCCGCTCGGGCGGCAGCCGGACCGTCAGGTCCAGCGTGCCGTCCTCGGCGTCGCGGCGTTCGAGGATCTCGCCATTGGCGTGCAGCCAGGCCAGCGACTGACCGTCCCCGGGGGGCAAGGCCAGGCGATAGATCGGGCGGCTGCGGGCGATTCGGCTCTCGATCGCGTCGGTGAGCCGTCCGATGCCATCGCCGGTCAGGGCCGAGACCAGGACCGGACGCGAGACCTCGGGCTTCAGACCGGCGAGGCCGAGCTGGCGCTCGCGCTCCTCCGGCGCCAGCAGGTCGGACTTGTTCCAGACCTCGACGACACGCTGGCCGTCATCGGGGTCGATGCCGAGATCGCGCAGGATCGCCTGAACGTCGGCGGCCTGGGCGGTGGTGTCCTCATGGGCGACGTCGCGGACATGGAGCAGCACATCGGCCTCGATGGCGTCCTCCAATGTGGCGCGGAAGGCGGCGACGAGCTGTGTCGGCAGGTCGGAGATGAAGCCCACCGTGTCCGACAGCATGATCCGGGCGCCATGCGGCAGCTTCAGCGCGCGGGCCGTCGGGTCGAGCGTGGCGAAGAGCATGTCCTGCGCCAGCACCTCGGCGGAGGTAAGCCGGTTGAACAGGGTCGACTTGCCGGCATTGGTGTAGCCGACCAGCGCCACGACCGGATAAGGCACACGCTTGCGGCTGGCGCGATGCAGACCGCGCGTGCGCTTGACCGCTTCCAGATCGCGCTCGATCTTGGTCATCCGCTCCTGGATGATGCGCCGGTCGGCCTCGATCTGGGTTTCGCCGGGGCCGCCGAGGAAGCCGAAGCCGCCGCGCTGGCGCTCGAGATGGGTCCAGGACCGCACCAGCCGGCTCTTCTGGTAGTTGAGATGGGCGAGTTCGACCTGCAGCGCGCCTTCCTTGGTGCGCGCCCGGCGGCCGAAGATCTCGAGAATCAGGCCAGTGCGGTCGATGACCTTGCAGCCGAAGGCCTTTTCGAGATTGCGCTGCTGCACCGGCGAGAGTGCGCAGTCCATCACGACGAGGCCGATCTCCTCGAGCTTGATACGCTCGGCGATCTCCTCGACCTTGCCCTTCCCGAGATAGGTCGCCGGCCGCAGCGCGGTCAGCATGACCTGGATCGGTTCGACCACGGTCAGGTCGATCGCGGCCGCCAGACCGACGGCCTCGTCGAGGCGCGCGGCGAAGGAGCGCTGGTTGGCGTCTCCGGCACCGCGACGCTGCTGATAGGGGCCGACGACATAGGCGCGGGTGTTGGCTGCGATCTCGCGCTCAATGGCGTCGAGCGGCTTGGTGGCCGTCCGCGCCTCGTCCGCATCGCTGCGGGCGCCCATCGGGGTCAGGCCTTGTCCTGTTCCTCGGGCTCGAACAGCTGCACCGGCTGGCCGGGCATGATCGTCGAGATGGCGTGCTTGTAGACGAGCTGCGAATGCCCGTCGCGGCGCAGCAGCACGCAGAAATTGTCGAACCAGGTGACGACGCCCTGCAGCTTAACGCCGTTGACGAGGAAGATCGTCAGCGGAATCTTCTGCTTGCGCACGTAGTTGAGGAACGTGTCCTGAAGGTTTTGAGCCCGCTCTGCGGCCATGGGTAGCCCCTGTTGTTGGGATCGCTCATCGGGTTCAAGCCCGCGATCCAATTCGTCCCGTTGGCGGCGCGAGACCGCGCGCCACTTCGGGACACCGATCCCGCATTAGATCGCTGACTCCGCCTACAACGCAAGTGCAACATTGCTTCGCATTGCGGCGAAGGGCCTGCGCCGCGCGCACGCGCTCATGCAAGCCATGCCTGCCGGCCTCAGCCCACGCCGAGCGATTTCAGCTTCCGATGCAGGGCCGAGCGCTCCATTCCGATGAATTCGGCGGTCCGGGAGATGTTCCCGGAGAAGCGCGCGATCTGCGCGATCAGATACTCGCGCTCGAAGATTTCGCGCGCATCGCGCAGCGGCAGGCTCATCAGGCGCTCGCCACCGGAGCCGGACGGCGTCGTCGGCACCATGGCGCCGACCTCGGCCGGCAGCATGTCGACGGTGATGTCGGCGGTGGGATCGCCCTTGGTCAGGATCATCAGCCGCTCGACATTGTTTCTGAGCTCGCGAACGTTGCCGGGCCATTCATGCGACTGCAGCACGGCCATGGCGTCCTGCCCGATCCGGCGCTTGGGCAGGCCGGACGCGATCGAGATCTGCTCCATGAAGAACTCGATCAGCTCCGGCACGTCCTCGCGGCGCTCGGAGAGCGCCGGCACCTTGACCGGAACGACCGAGAGCCGGTGATAGAGGTCCTCGCGGAACTGCCCGCCCGAGATCAGCTGGGCGAGGTCGCGGCTGGTCGAGGAGATGACGCGGACGTCGACATGAACCCGCGTCGCGCCGCCGACACGCTGGAAGTTCTGGTCGACCAGCACGCGCAGGATGCGGTTCTGGGTCTCGCGCGGCATGTCGCCGATCTCGTCGATGTAGAGCGAGCCGCCATGGGCCTCCTCCAGCGCACCGACGCGGCGGGAACGGCCGTCCCCGGCCTCGACGCCGAAGAGCTCCTCTTCCATCGTCTCGGGGGTGATGGTGGCCGCGTTGATCACCACGAAGGGGCCGGTGGCCCGCGTCGAGGCCTCGTGCAGGGTGCGGGCGGCCAGTTCCTTGCCGCAGCCGGGCTCACCGGTGATGAGGACGCGCGCATTGGTCGGTGCGACGCGCTCGATCGTCTGGCGCAGCTGGTTCACGACGGTCGACTTGCCGACGATGCGGCTGGCCTGGACCGAACCCTTCTTGAGTTCGCGCACCTCGCGCCGCAGCCGCGACGCCTCCAGCGCCCGCTCGGCGACGAGGACCAGCCGGTCGGCCTTGAACGGCTTCTCGATGAAGTCATAGGCGCCGCTCTTAATGGCCGAGACGGCGGTCTCGATGTTGCCATGGCCCGAGATCATCACCACCGCGAGGTCGGGATGGGCCTGCTTGACCAGTTCCAGCACCTGCAGCCCGTCGAGGCGGCTGCCCTGGAGCCAGATGTCGAGAAAGACGAGATTGGGACGGCGCGCCGCGATCGCCGCGAGCGCCTCGTCGGCGGAACTCGCCTTGCGCGTCCGATAGCCCTCGTCCTCGAGCAGGCCGGCGACCAGCTCGCGGATGTCGGCCTCGTCGTCGACGACCAGAATGTCAGCGCTCATACGCGTGCCCCATCATGTTGTTGCCGTGCCGCCGCCGCGTCGCGAGCTTGGTCGCTACGGCCGCCTTCCGGGTTCTCCTCGGCCGGTCCGGTCTCCGGGAACCAAAGCCGGACACGGGCGCCGCGCCCGCCCTCGCCCGCATCCGGACGATCGAGCAGGTCGATGCCACCGCCATGGTCCTCGAGAATCTTGCCGACGATCGCGAGGCCCAGCCCCGTGCCGCCCTCGCGGGTCGTCATATAGGGCTCCAGCAGCTTCTGGCGCTGGTCGGCCGGCAGACCCTTGCCGTTGTCGATCACGTCGATGACGATCCGGCCATCCTCGCGCCGCTCGAAAACGACATCGATCCGTCCGGGCCCGCGCTCGTCCATCGGCACGGCCTCGATCGCCTCGGTGGCGTTCTTGATCACATTGGTCAGGGCCTGGGAGAGCAGGCGACGGTCGAAGCGCGCCATCGCCGGCCCGTCGGGCAGATTCTCGGTAATCGTCAGCTCGGGATTGCCGACGCGCATCAGGAAGACGATCTGGCGAACCGTCTCGGCGATGTCGTCGCGGGCCAGCGAGGGCTTCGGCATGCGGGCGAAGGAGGAAAACTCGTCGACCATGCGGCGGATGTCCTCGACCTGGCGGACGATCGTCGCCGTGCACTGCTCGAAGACCTCCTTGTCCTCCACGATCACGCGCCCGAACTTCCGCCGGATGCGCTCGGCCGAGAGCTGGATCGGCGTGAGCGGATTCTTGATCTCATGGGCGATGCGGCGCGCCACGTCGGCCCAGGCGGCGGTGCGCTGCGCCGAGACCAGATCGGTAATGTCGTCGAGGGTGACCACGAGACCGGCGCCGGCCCCCTCGCCCTCGCGGGCGGCGCGGACATTGACCATGCGGTCGCGTCCGGCGCGGGTGATCGCGATCTGGCCGGAGGTCTGGCGCTGGCGCCCGGTGAGGGCTTCCGTGACGAAGGTGGCGATCTCGGGGGCGACGGCCGCGATCGGCTGGCCCAGCAGCCGGCCGCCGGTGCCCAGCAGGCTCTCGGCCGAGCGGTTGATGATGGTGATGTGGCCGTCGCCGTCGAGGCTGAGCACGCCGGACGAGACGCCCGACAGCACGGTTTCGGTGAAGCGGCGCCTGCGGTCGATGACCTCGCTGGCGGTGACCAGCCCGTCGCGCTGGCGGCGGAGTTCCGCGGTCATCTTGTTGAAGGTTTCGCCGAGATGGGCGAGGTCGCCCTCGGAACGGCGGATCGGAACCTGGACGTAGAAATTGCCGCTGGAAACCTGGTCGGTGGCGTGGATCATCCGGCGGATCGGCGCGACCAGCGCATTGGCGAAGCTCAGGCCGAGCCAGATCGCCGAGAGCAGCAGGATGACGGCGATCAGCCCGTACATCGAGGCGAAGGCGATCTGGACCCCCTTCCGCCGCGCGTCGATCGAGAGATACTCCGTCGCTGCGGCCCGCGCGATGGCCGGGAACTCGACCGCGAGCGGATCGACCTGCCGCGCGATGTGGAGGAAGGCGTTGTCATAGGCCGGCAGCTTCATCAGCGCGCCGAAGACCCGGCCGGTCGGGGGAATCACGCAGATCGGCTCGGGCGAGGCCATGGCGTCGTCGAAGGCCGCCTGGTCGGGCTTGGCCGCATCGCGCAGCACGTCGATGTTGGCGCGCGCCAGAACCTTGTCGGGAGACTGCATGATCGCGACGACGGGAACGCCGAGCGCCGTCGCCCGCGCCGTCAAGAAGCTGTCGAACCACTTGCGGTCGACATCAAAGGCGGCCCTGGCACGGGAGAGATCGTCGGAGAGCAGCCGGATCTCGCGGCCGAGCGACTGGCATTGCGAGCCGGCATAGGCATCGGCGACGTCGACCGAGCGGAAGATCGCGTCGCGCATGCGGTCCGAGAACCACGGCTCGAGACCGCGCTCGATCGTCACCGTGGCGATGATGGCGACGAGGATCGCGGGCAGCGCCGCGATGATGCTGAACAGGCCGACGATTCGGACGTGCAGCCCCGCCGCCGCGGCACCCGCCCGGCGCGCGCGGATCAGCACCGCGGTCTCGAAGGCGACGACGACGAGAAGCAGCAGGATCAGCAGGGCATTGAGGACGAAGACGCCGACGACGACCTGATGGACCGGGACCACCGGCGTGACGCCCGACAGCACGAGGAAGGTGACCAGCGCCGAGACCAGCGCGAAGACGACGACCGTCGCTCCCAGCCAGCCGGACACGCGTCGCGGCGTGTCCTCGGCGCGCGGCACGATCCTCAGGTCACTCGGTGATGCAGACACGATCGCAGACAACTCCCTGGCGGCCGGCGCACAGGACGCGCCCGGCCGCAGCGCCGCACTGATGCGCCGCCGCAACGGTGTTGTCAAAATATGACATATGAAAGGCGGAGCCGTGCCGCCATCCGTCTCACCGGGGTGAGCGCACCACCTGCATGTCGAGCTCGCGGATCTTCTTGCGCAGGGTGTTGCGGTTGAGCCCGAGCAGTTCAGCCGCGCGGATCTGGTTGCCGCGGGTCGCCGCGAGCGCCGCGGCGATCAGGGGCGGCTCGACCTCGCGCAGAATGCGGTGATAGAGGCCCGGCGGCGGGATATTGTCGCCGAAGCCACCGAAATACTGGTTGAGATGGCGCTCGACCGAACCCGACAGGGTTTCGGCCCTCTCCTGGGCGGGGTTGCCGGAGAAGCTCGCCGTCGCCGTCGCCGGCTGCAGCTCCGCCTCGATGATCGGGGCGGTGATGGTTTCCTGGGGATAGAGCGCCGCGAGGCGGCGCACCAGATTCTCCAGTTCGCGGACATTGCCCGGCCAGCGATAGCGCCGCATGACGTCCATCGCTTCCGAATCGATCTGCTTGCGCGGCAGCCCCTCCTTCTCGACCAGCGAGAAGAAGTGACGCGCGAGGTCGGGAATGTCCTCGACGCGCTCGCGCAGGGGCGGCAGGCGGATCGGCACCACGTTCAGGCGGAAGAACAGGTCCTCGCGGAACAGACCCTGGGCGATCGAGATCCGCAGGTCCTTGTTGGTCGCGGCGACGATGCGGACATTAGTCTTGATCGGGGTGCGGCCGCCGACGGTGGTGTATTCGCCCTGCTGCAGCACGCGCAGCAGGCGCGTCTGCGCCTCCATCGGCATGTCGCCGATCTCGTCGAGGAAGAGCGTGCCGCCCTCGGCCTGCTCGAAGCGGCCCGAGGAGCGGGTCAGCGCGCCGGTGAAGGCGCCCTTTTCGTGGCCGAAGAGCTCGGATTCGATCAGGTCCTTCGGGATCGCGGCCATGTTGATCGCGACGAAGGGGCCGTTCTTGCGCTTGCCGTAATCGTGCAGGGCGCGGGCGACGAGTTCCTTGCCCGTGCCGGATTCGCCGTTGATCATCACGGTCAGATCGATCGGCATCAGCCGGGCGAGCGCGCGGTAGACGTCCTGCATGGCCGGGGAGCGGCCGATCAGCGGGATGTCGTCGGGCTCGGCCGCATTGGCCCGGGCCCCCTCGCCGCGGGGCCGCGACAGGGCACGGCCGACGATGGCAACGAGCTCCTTCAGGTCGAAGGGCTTGGGCAGGTATTCATAGGCGCCGCGCTCGGAGGCCTTGATCGCGGTCATGAAGGTGTTCTGCGCGCTCATCACGATGATCGGCAGTTCCGGCCGCACGCGCTTGATGCGTGGCAGCAGGTCGAAGGCGTTGCCGTCCGGCATCACCACGTCGGTGATGATGAGGTCGCCCAGACCTTGGGCGGCCCAGGTCCACAGCGTCGCCGCCTGGCCGGTGGTCCTGACCTCGTACCCCGCCCGCGCCAGGGCCTGATTGAGGACGGTGCGGATCGCGGCGTCGTCGTCCGCGACGAGAATGTTACCGGTGGGCATTCACTGTGGTCCTGTAGGCCTCAATCCGCCTGCCGCGCCCGGAACTGGTGCAGAGGCAGCAGAATTCGAAACGTGGTGCGGCGGGGGACGGATTCGCATTCGACGATCCCGCCGTGATCCCCGATCACCTTGGCGACAAGTGCAAGTCCAAGGCCACTGCCCTGGGCCTTGGTGGTGACGAAGGGATCGAACAGGTGCGGCAGCAGATCGGGCGGCACGCCGGGACCATTGTCGCGGATGCCGATTTCGAGCGGCAGCGCGATGCGGCCCGACGATCCCGCGACCTGCATGCGGATGCCGGGCCGGTAGGCCGTGGTCAGGGTGACCTCGCCGTCGATCGCCTGTGTTCCAATGGCTTCTGCCGCATTCTTCATCAGGTTCAGCAGCACCTGCACGAGTTGGTCGCGGTTTCCCGAGACCGGCGGCAGGGACGGATCATAGATCTCGCTGAAGCGGATGTGGCGCGCGAAGCCGGACTGGGCGAGGCGCTTCACATGGTCGAGCACGTCATGGACGTTGACGGGATCGCGCTCGGTCGGGCGTTCGTCGCCGAAGAGCTCGACGCGCTCGACGAGCTTCACGATCCGGTCGGTCTCGTCGCAGATCAGCTGAGTCAGGATGCGCTCCTCGTCGGGAACGGTCGCTTCCAGCAGCTGCGCGGCGCCGCGAATGCCCGAGAGCGGGTTCTTGATCTCGTGGGCCAGCATCGCACCGAGCGCCGTGATGGAGCGCGCTGCTCCTCGATGCGTCAGTTGTCTGTCCATTTTTTCAGCAATTGTTCGTTCTTGAAGCATCAGAACGACCGCTTCGCCCTGGCTGGGCAAAGGCGAGGCAAAAACATCGACGATCCGATCGGCTCCGAGCCGGGGCGACCCGAGATCGAGCCGGTACTCGCTGACGCTCGACCCGCGGCGCTGAACCTCCTCGACGAGCGCCAGGACGGGCGAGCCGAAGGCGATGAGGTCATCGAGGCGCTGGCGCTTCAGCACCACCGCGCTGGACTGGAAGAAATCCTCGGCGGCGGTGTTGGCGTAGAGGATGCCGTTGCGCTCGCCGATCACCACCACGGGCATCGGCAGCACATTCAGCGCCTGCATCTCGATCGGATCGAGCAGGTAGCCGTCCCTGCCCTTTCCGCCGCTCTCGGCGAACGCCATCGTCATACGCGACACCTTCGGTTCAGGCCGCAACGCGGCTGCAATCGGGAGAAAAGAGGCGGGCCAGCATCGCGATGGCGCGGTCCGGCTCGTCGGTCGTCAACAGGATGCGGCGCTGCTCCGCATCGGCGGTGCCGCCGCTGGCGACGGCCTCGTCGGCATAGGCCGCCAGGTGCTTGCGGGCATGGCGGACGCCATGGGCTTTGCCCATGAGGGTCAGCAGCCCCTCATAGTGTTCCCGCGCCACGGCATGCTTCTGGGCGAGCGACAGCTCGACCGGGGCGAGCCCGTCCAGCGCGGCCCCGATGGCCCCGACGAGCCAGGGGCGCCCGAGCGCCGCGCGCCCGACCATGACGAGATCGGCCCCCGACCGGGCCAGGCACAGCCGGGCGTCGTCGGCATCGCGGATGTCGCCGTTCGCGACGAGCGGAAAGTCGCCAGCCGCCCGCACGGCGCGGATCGCCGCCCAATCGGCGACGCCCTTGTAGAACTGCTGGCGCGTGCGGCCATGGACCGTGATCAGCCGGGCGCCCGCCGCGACCGCGCGGCGCGCCAGCTCCGGCGCATTGCGCGAGGAATCGTCCCAGCCGAGGCGCATCTTCACCGTCACCGGCACCTTCACGGCGGCGACCGCGGCCTCGACCAGCGCGACGGCATGGTCGAGATCGCGCATCAGGGCCGAGCCGGCCCAGCCGCCGGTGACCTTCTTGGCCGGGCAGCCCATGTTGATGTCGACGATGGCGGCGCCGTTGGCCTCGGCCAGGCGCGCCGCCTCGCCGAGCCAATGTGGGTCGCAGCCGGCGAGCTGGACGACATGCGGCGAGATGCCGGCGCCCTCCGCCCGGATGCGCGCCTCTTCGCTGCCGCGGACGAACTCGTCCGAGGCCACCATCTCCGAGATGACGAGCCCCGCGCCATGGCGTGCCGCGATCCGGCGCATGACGATGTCCGTCACGCCCGACATCGGCGCCAGCAAGGCGCGCGACGCGAGCGTCACGGGAAGCGGAACGGCCATGGCGGAGCCTGTATTAAAGGCAACCTGCATCTTGCATATTTATTGGACATTGCTGCAGGAGCGCAAGGGACTCGCACGAAATAGTGCACCGCATCATCAACGTCCCCCGCAAGCCGCCGCGCGAGCCTGGGGGCTTGGCGCGGGTGCCGCCTGCGACTATCACCGAAGACCCTGCAGGACCAAGAGCCGTGGCCGCCGAACGAGATGACACGCAAGCCGCCGTCGCCGTGCTCGTCGTCGCGGGTGGCCGCGGGCTGAGGGCCGGCTTCGATGCTCCCAAGCAATACCGGCTGCTGGACGGGCGCCCGGTTCTTCGGCACGCGCTGGCTCCTTTTCTGGCGACGCCCGGGATCGCGCGCCTTGCGGTGGTGATCGGCGCCGGTGACGAGGCGCGCTATCAGGACGCCGTCGCCGGCCTTACCGACGATCGCATCGATCCGCCGACGCCAGGCGGCGCCACCCGTCAGGAGTCGGTCCGCCTCGGGCTCGAGGCGCTGGCGGCGAGCGGTTTTGCGGGACAGGTTCTGGTGCATGACGCGGCCCGCCCCTTTCTCACGGAGAACCTCGTGCGGGCGGCGATCGCGGCGGTCGACGCCGCCGGGGTGGCGGCAATCCCGGTCCTGCCCGTCACCGATACGATCAAGCGGCTGGACGATGCGGGCCGGATCGCCGAGACCCCGCCGCGCGACCGGCTCGTCAGCGTGCAGACGCCGCAGGCCTTCGGATTCGCGGTGCTGCTGGCCGCGCACCGGGCGGCGCTCGCGGCCGGTCGCGACGGCTTCACCGACGACGCTGCGCTGATGGAATGGGCCGGACATCCGGTCGCGACCTTCCCCGGGGAGCCCGCCAACTTGAAACTGACCCATCCCGAGGATTTCGACCGGGGCGGCGCGCCCGCAGGCCGGCCGCTGGTGGTGCGGGTCGGCACCGGCTACGACGTCCACGCCTTCACGCAGGGTGACCATGTCTGGCTGGGCGGCGTGCGCATCGCCCATGATCGCGGCGTGCTGGCGCATTCGGACGGCGACGTGGCGCTGCATGCCCTCACCGATGCGCTGTTGGGGGCGCTCGCCGAGGGCGACATCGGGACCCATTTCCCGCCGAGCGATCCGCAATGGCGCGGCGCCGCTTCGCACCGATTCCTGGCCTTCGCGGCCGAGCGGGTGCGGGCGCGCGGCGGGGTGATCGACTTCCTCGACCTGACCCTCGTCTGCGAGGCGCCGAAGGTCGGGCCGCATCGCGAAGCGATCCGCCAGGCCATCGCGACGGCGGCCGGGGTGCGGCTCGATCAGGTCGCGATCAAGGCGACGACCTCCGAGCGCCTCGGCTTCACCGGCCGCAAGGAAGGCCTGGCCGCGCTCGCGACCGCGACGATCCGCCTGCCCGATCCGCCGGCTGCGATGCCATCCCCCTGACCCGACGGAGGCCACCGATGCCGTTCGACAGCGAGATCACGCAGCACGCGATCGCCGTGCTGGAAGCCTGCCGGGCCCGGGGCGCAACCGTCGCGACGGTCGAATCCTGCACCGGAGGGCTGGTCGGCGGCGCGCTGACGGCGATCCCGGGCTCGTCGGATGTCGTGATGGGTGGCCTGATCACCTATTCCAACGCGGCGAAGACGGCCCTGGCCGGCGTGCCGGACGATCTGCTCGCGATCCATGGCGCCGTCAGTGAGCCGGTGGCGCGGGCGATGGCGGCGGGCGGCCGGGCCGCGCTGGCGTCGAGCCTCGCCGTCTCCATCACCGGGGTGGCCGGTCCCGGTGGCGGCAGCGAGGCCAAGCCCGTGGGCCTCGTCCACTTCGCCTGCGCCGGACCGGTCGGCACCGTGCACCGCGAAAGGCGCTTCGGCCCGCTCTCGCGCGACGAGATCCGGCGGCTGTCGGTGCTGATTGCCCTCGACATGCTGCACGAGGGCGCGTCGGGGGCCTGACGCCGCGATCAGCGCGCGAGCTTGCGCCAGATCGCGCTGATCACGTCGGCATAGTCGTCGCGCCAGGCCCGCGCCGTGCCCGGCCCCTCCTGCCTGACCCACCCTTCGACGGGGCTGAGGCCGACATCCTCGGCCTTGCGGGCGACGACCGCGACATGGGGCGAGAACTTCCGCTGCAGCATCAGCTCCGGCGTGGGGTTGGATGCGCGAATCCAGGTCGACAGTCCCCGCGCATGGGCGGTCGCGGTGACGACAGGGCCGAGATCCATGTTCCGGTTGGAGATGTGGAACAGGATCGCACCGTTCGGCTTCAGCTTGCTCAGATAGAGGCCGATCGCCTCCGTCGTCATCAGATGGATCGGGATCGCATCCGAGGAAAAGGCGTCCACGACGATCAGGTCGAGTGAGTCCGGCGCGGCATCCGACAGGGTCAGTCGGGCATCGCCCAGCACGATCCGGGCCCCTGGCGCGCACTGGCTCATGAAGCTGAAGCGGGCCGGGTCGGTGGCCATGCGCGCGACCTGCGGGTCGATCTCGAAGAAGGTCCAGTCCTCACCGGGCCGGGTCTGGCAGGCGAGCGAGCCGGTGCCCAGCCCAATCGCCGCGACGGCATGCAGCGTGCCGCCGCGCGCGCGCCGCACAGCGTCGATGCCGTCGGCAATGCCGCCGCCGGTGAAGTAGTAGCTGAGCGCCTCGGGCCGACCGGTGACGATGCTGTCGTCGTCGTTGCGCAGGCGCTGGGCGCCATGGACCGTGCTGCCATGGACGAGGATGCGGAAGCGGCCGTCCGGGCTCTCGGTGATCCGGTTGACCCCGAAGAAGGAGCGCACGGAGTCGCTGCGCTGCTGCTCGGTGACGATGATCGCGAACAATCCGACGAAGGCCAGGCCCACCAGCCCGGCGCGCACGGGGCGTGAGATCCGGATGCCGGTGAAGGCGGGGCGGCAGAGGACGCCCGCGATGATCAGGATGGGGTATTCGACCACGGAGTTGAACAGCAGGGGCGCGAACAGGCCGCAGAACAGGCCGCCGAGAACGCCGCCGAGCGACATCCAGAGATAGAACCCGGTCAGGTTGGCGGCATCGGGGCGGCGCCGCGCCAGCTCGCCATGGGCGACCATCGCCGTCGTGAAGAACAGGCCCAGATGCAGCGCGAGCTCGCCGCCCCAGCCGATACCGGGCTGAAACAGCATCTTGAGCGTCAGGGCGGCGACGAAGACGAGCTGGGCCGTCAGCATCCAGCCATGGCGCAGGACGGGGCGGCGCTGGAAGACGATCACGAAGGTCAGCAGGAACAGCGCCAGCGGCACCACCCAAAGCAGCGGCACTGAGGCGACATCGGTGGAGAGATGCGCCGTCACCGCGACGAGGAGGCCCGAGGGAACGAAGGCGAGCGCGACCCAGCCCAGCTTCTGGCGCCCGGTGACCGCGGCCGGCGCCGCCAGCTCGCGCGTCGCCGCGACGCCGGTCGCGCCGCCGCCGATCGCCAGGCCCGCACAGGCCGCGATGGCGGCGAGCAGCAGGCCGAAGCCCCAGCTCCAGGCATGAGACTGCAGCGACAGCGTCAGCACCGGCTCGACCAGGAAGGGATAGGCGATGAGCGCGAGGAAGCTGCCGATGTTCGAGGCGGCGTAGAGGAAATAGGGATCGGCGGCCCGGGGATGGCCGGAGCGGGCGAACCATGCCTGCAGCAGCGGCCCGTTGGCGGCGACGGCGAAGAAGGGCAGCCCCACCGAGGCGGCGAAGAGCGCGATCAGCCAGAGCGTCTCGCCCTCCTGCGGCGGACGTTCGAAGCCCGCCGCGATGCCGATCGGCAGGCCGACCAGCGGAACCGCGACCATCAGCGCGATATGCACCAGCGCCGCGCGACGGACAGTGAAGCGGCTGACGAGCCAATGCGCGTAGCCGTATCCGGCGAGCAGCACGGTCTGGAAGAAGACCATCGCCACCGACCACACACCCGGCGAGCCGCCGAGCTTCGGCAGCACCATCTTGGCGAACATCGGCTGGATGCCGAACAGCAGGAAGGCCGACAGGAACAACGTCACGGTATAGATCGGTACCGTAGCGGTCATCCGCCGCGTGGCGCCCAGGCTCGATGCCGGTGTCGACGACGCATCCATGTCAGGTCTCCCAGAGGTCCGGGGAAACCTGACAGCAACAACTTAAGACGTGGTGACCGTATCTCTCCTTGCGTCATCACCGTAAACAAGGTCGGCCCTACGCTCAAAGGCTTCCGCGAATTTACGGAAGGCCTTGTCGAACATCGCTCCCATCAGCAGCCCGAGCATGCGGCTGGCGAACTCGTAGGAAATGAAGAAGCCGATCTCGCAGCCGCTCTCGTGCGGCTTGAAGGTCCAGCGGTTCTCCAGATAGCGGAAGGGGCCGTCGACATATTCGACGAGGATCCGAAGATTGGCGGGATCGAGCGTGACGCGGCTGGTGAAGGTCTCGCGGATCGCCTTGTAGCCGACGGTCATGTCGGCCAGCAGGACCTCGCCACCGCCGTCCTGCGGCGTGCGGCGGCGCACCGTCAGGCCCTCGCAGAGCGGCAGGAACTGGGGGTATTTCTCGACATCGGCGACGAGCGCGAACATCTGCTCGGGGGTGTGGCGCACCCGCCGGGCGCTGTTGAACATCGGCATCGGATACGTGCCTTTTCAGCCGCGGCTGTTGTGGCCGATGCCGACCTTCGCCTCGCGGGCCGCGCGCAGCCGCGCGAAATCCTCGCCGGCATGATGCGAGGAGCGCGTCAGCGGCGTCGAGGACACCATCAGGAAGCCCTTCACATAGGCGATCGCCTCGAAGCCCTTGAACTCCTCGGGCGTGACGAAGCGGATCACCGCATGGTGCTTGCGCGAGGGCGCGAGATATTGGCCGATCGTGATGAAGTCGACATCGGCCGAGCGCAGATCGTCCATCAGCTGCAGGATCTCGTTCCGCTCCTCGCCGAGGCCGACCATGATGCCGGACTTGGTGAAGATCGTCGGGTCGAGCTCCTTGACCCGCTGCAGCAGCCGCAGCGAGTGGAAATAGCGCGCACCGGGGCGCACCGTCAGATACTTGCCCGGCACGGTCTCGAGATTGTGGTTGAAGACGTCGGGCTTGGCCGCGACGACGACCTCGAGCGCGCCGGGCTTGCGCAGGAAGTCCGGCGTCAGGATCTCGATGGTGGTGCCGGGCGAAGCCTTGCGGATGGCGCGGATGACCTGGGCGAAATGCTCGGCGCCGCCATCCTTAAGGTCGTCGCGATCGACCGAGGTGATCACGACATGCTCGAGCCCGAGCTTGGCGACGGCCTGGGCGACCTTGGCCGGCTCGAGCGGGTCGAGCGCCTGGGGCACGCCGGTCTTGACGTTGCAGAAGGCGCAGGCCCGCGTGCAGGTGTCGCCCATGATCATGAAGGTGGCGTGCTTCTTTTCCCAGCACTCGCCGATATTGGGGCAGCCGGCCTCCTCGCAGACCGTGACCAGCTTCTCGGCCTTCACGATCTTCTGGGTCTCGGCCCATTTCGGCGAGCCCGGAGCCTTGACGCGGATCCAGTCCGGCTTGCGCAGGATCGGGTTCTCGGGCCGCTTCTGCTTCTCCGGATGGCGCAGTTCCGCCGGGGCCTGGGCGGCCTCGGATTTCGGATTGCCGGCATTGGGCCGAGGATCGCGGTTGAGCAGGTCGAGGACGAGGGCCATCGGGACAGGATCCATCGCGGCGGCCCCTGGCCGCCGCCTGTCCCCTAGCTAATCGTCCCGGCCGCGCAGGGCAACCTTTGGCAGAGCGGTTGCCCTGTCGCAGGGCCCCGTCCGTCGCTCAGCGGCGCCCGCGCGCGGCGTTCCAGATCACGATGACGACGACCGCACCGGCGATCGCGGCCGCGAGCGTGCGCCAGAAGCCGAAGATCGGGATGTCCAGCAGCTCCGCCAGGCGGCTGCCGAGGAACGAGCCGGCGACGCCGACGAGCATGTTGGTGAAGAGGCCGTGATCGGCCGAGGTGATCTTTTCGGCGATCCAGCCGGCGAGCATGCCGATGAAGATCGTTGCGAAGAAGCCATAGCCCGGTTGGGCCATGGTGGCGGCGAAGTTTTCCATTGTCGTCCGTTCCCCAGTCCGTCCGCGGGTCTCGCGGATGCCCCGCCACAACGATGGTTGTGACCAAAGGTTCCCTAAGCGATGAAGCGCGCCAGCAAGACGACAAGAATGGCGCCGATGACCGCCATCGCCATGTCGTCGAGGCGCGCATAGCCGGTGCGGACACGCCAGCCCGTCAGCCTGACCAGCCCCTGCCCGACCAGCATGCCGAGCAGGCCAACCACGGCGTGGCGCAGCAGTCCGCCACCGCCGACGACGAGGCTGGCCACGAAGCCGGTCACCGTGCCGAGCGCCACCGTCGGCGCGATCACGCGCCAGTCGAGCACGAGGCCGCGACCGGGCGGCAGGATCTCGACCTGCTCGTCAGGCACGATCGTGTCGGCGTCTTTCGGTTTGCGGGTGCGGGGCGCCATCGCCGGGATATGCGGATCGGCCGGCGCGAAATCCAGAGGGGGGCTAGCGGACCATGCCGCCGAGCGCCGCGACCGAGGCTGAGGAGAGAGGCCCGTTGAAGTTATGCCCGCCGCCGACGATCTGGACGCGGGCGGAGAGGCCCCGCGCCTGTGCCTTCGCGACATAGTCCGTCGCCAGTTCGGGGCGCGTGTTGTCGTCGCCCTGCCCGGTCACCGCGACGATGGCGGTTCCCGGCGCGACGCCGGAGAGATAGTCCACCGGCGATTGCGACGAGAAGCCGCCGCGCCGGCCGCGGCTCGCATTCCACGCCGCGACATCGCAGGGGCAGGCGGCCAGCACGATGCCGTTCAGCAGGCCGGGATCGCTGCCGGCGATCACGCCGATCGTGCCGGCCCCGCCGGAATGGCCGAGCGCCACCGCCCCGCGCGCGCCGTAACGCTGCTTGAGCTCGCGGATCGCGCCCGCGACCGCGCGGTTGTTCCCGGAATGGAAGGTGTCGCGCCGGCCGTTGTCGGAGCCTGCGCTCTGCCGCCCGCCGCGGTCGTAATAGCCCGGCCGCAGCAGGGCGATGGCGACCACGTTCTTGCGCGAGGCGGCGAACTGCCGGGCATGGGCCACCATGTAGTCGGCCGGCCCACCCGCCGAGACATCGCCATGGATGAAAACGGCGAGCACCGGACGGCCTGCGCCCGGCGCCGGCCCGAAGGCCTCGTAGACCAGGCCGTTGGCGCAGCCGGCCCCCTCGCAGGCCCGGGCCGGAGACCAGGCCGTCAGCAGAGCCAGCACCGCCAATCCCAGAGAAAGCCGCTTCATCGTGACGGTCCCCCCCTCCGCCCGGCGGGCGGCTCGCCTGTTTCCCCTTAAGCGTTCAGCGCCTTGCCATAGGCGTCGAGCACGCTCTCCTTCATCACCTCCGAGATCGTCGGATGCGGGAAGACGGTGTGCATCAGCTCTTCCTCGGTGGTCTCGAGGTTCATCGCCACGACGAAGCCCTGGATCAGCTCGGTGACCTCGGGCCCGACCAGATGGGCGCCGAGCAGCTTGCCGGTCTTGGCATCGAAGATCGTCTTGGCGAGGCCGGAATCCTCGCCGAGCGCCACCGCCTTGCCGTTGGCGACGAAGGGGAAGCGGCCAACCTTGATCTCGTGTCCGGCAGCCTTGGCCTTGGCCTCGGTCAGGCCGACGCTGGCGATCTGCGGGTGGCAATAGGTGCAGCCCGGGATCATCAGCTTGTCCATCGGGTGCGGGTGGAGGCCCTTGATCGCCTCGACGCAGATCACGCCCTCATGCTCGGCCTTGTGGGCGAGCATCGGCGGGCCGGCGACGTCGCCGATGGCATAGAGGCCCTTCACATTGGTGCGGCAGAGCCCGTCGATGACGATGCAGCCGCGGTCGGTCTTCACACCGAGCGCCTCGAGGCCGAGATTCTCGATGTTGCCGACGACGCCGACGGCCGAGATCATGCGGTCGGCGGTGATCGTCTGCTTGCCGCCCTTCTCGTCCTCGATATGGGCGGTGACGCTGTCAGCGCCCTTCTCGACCTTGGTGACCTTGGCCGAGGTCAGGATCTTGATGCCCTGCTTCTCGAAGGCCTTGCGGGCGAAGGCGCCGATCTCGGCGTCCTCGACGGGGACGACCTGCGGCATCACCTCGACCACCGTCACCTCGACGCCCATGGTGCGGTAGAAGGAGGCGAACTCGATTCCGATGGCGCCCGAGCCCATGACGAGCAGCGATTTCGGCAGCTTGGCCGGCACCATCGCCTCGAAATAGGTCCAGATCAGCTTGCCGTCCGGCTCGATGCCGGGCAGCGCGCGCGGACGGGCGCCGGTCGCGACGATGATGTGGTCGGCGGTGTAGGTGCCCTCGCCCTTGGCGTTCTTGGGCGGAGGCACCTGCGGCTGCATCGCCGGCTTCTTGGTCGGCGCGACCTGGATCGTACCGGGTTTGGTCAGCTTGGCCTCGCCCCAGATCACGTCGACCTTGTTCTTCTTCATCAGGAACTGGACGCCGTTGTTCATCCGCGCCGCGATCCCGCGCGAGCGCTTCACAACCGCTTCGAGATCGGCCTTGAAGGTGCCTTCCAGCACCAGCCCGTAATCCTTGGCGTGCTGGCCGTAGTGCAGGATCTCGGCCGAGCGCAGCAGCGCCTTGGTCGGGATGCAGCCCCAGTTCGAGCAGATGCCGGCGAGATGCTCGCGCTCGACGATCGCCGTCCTGTAGCCGAGCTGGGCTGCCCGGATCGCCGCGACATAGCCGCCGGGGCCGGAGCCGATGATGATGATGTCGTAGTCAGCCATGATCGTTCTCCGGCCTCACACCAGCATCGCCATCGGCTTCTCGATATAGCCCTTGAAGGCCGCCAGCAGCTCGGCGCCGAGCGCGCCGTCGACGGCGCGGTGGTCGGTCGAGAGCGTTACCGACATCACGGTGGCGACCGCGAGCTGGCCGCCCTTGACCACGGCGCGCTGCTCGCCGGCGCCCACCGCCAGGATCGTCGCATGGGGCGGGTTCACGATCGCGGCGAAGTCCTTGACCCCGAACATGCCGAGATTGGAGACAGCCGTGGTGCCGCCCTGATACTCCTCGGGCTTGAGCTTGCGGGCCTTGGCGCGGGCCGCCATGTCCTTCATCTCGTTGGAGATCTGCGACAGGCTCTTGTGGCAGGCATCGCGGATGATCGGGGTGATCAGCCCGCCGGGGATCGAGACGGCCACGCCGACATCGGCGTGCTTGTGCTTGAGCATGGCGTTCTCGGTCCAGCTCACATTGGCGTCCGGCACGGCCTTCAGCGCCAGGGCCAGGGCCTTGATCACCATGTCGTTGACCGAGAGCTTGTAGACCGGCTTGCCGTCCTTCTCGGGCGCGGCGGCGTTGAGCTCGCCGCGCAGCTTGAGCAGGGCGTCGAGCTCGCAATCCACGGTGACGTAGAAATGCGGGACGGTCTGCTTGGCCTCGAGCAGGCGGCGCGCGATCGTCTTGCGCATGCCGTCATGCGGCACCTCTTCATAGGAATCGGCGGCGAACAGCTTCTTGACCTGCTCGTCGGAGGGGCCGGTCGCCAGCGGCGCCGCGGCGGGCTTGGGCGCGCTCGCCGGAGCCGCCGTCGCAGGCGCGGCAGCCGGTGCGGCCTTGGCCCCGCCACCGGTCTTCGCCGCCTCGACATCCTTCTCGACGATGCGGCCATGGGGGCCGGAGCCCTGGACCTTCGACAGATCCAGCCCGGCCTCCTTGGCGAGCCGGCGCGCCAGCGGCGAGGCGAAGGGCCGCTCGCCGGAGGACGCCACCGGCGCCGCCGCGGGAGCGGCCGCCGGAGCGGCGGCGGCAGGCGCGGCCTTGGGTGCTTCAGACTTGGGTGCTTCCGCCTTGGCCGGCGCGGCGGCCGCCTTGGCGTCCTCGCCCTCGGCGGCGATCACGCCGATGATCTCGTTGACGGCGACGTCGGCCGTGCCCTCCGGCACCACGATCCTGGCGAGGATGCCCTCGTCGACGGCCTCGACTTCCATCGTCGCCTTGTCGGTCTCGATCTCGGCGATGATGTCGCCGGACTTGATCGTATCGCCTTCCTTCTTCAGCCATTTGGCGAGATTGCCCTTCTCCATCGTGGGAGAGAGCGCGGGCATCAGGATGTTGGTCGGCATCGGTTGCGCCCCTTCTCAGCGATAGCAGACGGCCTTGGCCGCCGCGACGACCTCGCCGATGTTCGGCAGAGCCAGCTTCTCGAGGTTCGCGGCGTAGGGCATCGGAACATCCTTGCCGGTGACGCGGGCGACGGGCGCGTCGAGATAGTCGAAGGCGGCTTCCATGATCTTCATGCCGATCTCGGCGGTGACGCCGGACTGCGGGAAGCCCTCCTCGACCGCGACGCAGCGATGCGTCTTCTGCACGGAGGCGACGACGGTCTCGATGTCCATCGGGCGGATCGTGCGCAGGTCGATGACCTCGGCCTCGATGCCCTCCTTGGCCAGCGCCTCGGCGGCGCCGAGCGCATAGGTCATGCCGATGCCGAAGGAGACGATGGTGACGTCGGTGCCCGGGCGGGCGACCTTGGCCTTGCCGATCGGGATCAGGAAGTCATCGCCCTTGGGCACGTCGAAGGAGCGGCCGTAAAGGATCTCGTTCTCGAGGAAGATGATCGGGTTGGGGTCGCGGATGGCGCTCTTGAGCAGGCCCTTCGCGTCGGATGCGCTGTAGGGCATCACCACCTTGAGGCCGGGCACGTTGGAGTACCAGGCGGCATAGTCGTGGCTGTGCTGGGCGCCGACGCGGGCGGCCGCGCCGTTGGGCCCGCGGAACACGATCGGGCAGCCCATCTGGCCACCGGACATGTAGAGCGTCTTGGCGGCGGAGTTGATGATCTGGTCGATCGCCTGCATGGCGAAGTTGAAGGTCATGAACTCGACGATGGGGCGCAGGCCCGTCAGCGCGGCGCCGACGCCGATGCCGGCGAAGCCATGCTCGGTGATCGGCGTGTCGATGACGCGCTTGGCGCCGAATTCCTGCAGCAGCCCCTGCGTGACCTTGTAGGCGCCCTGGTACTCGGCGACCTCCTCGCCCATGACGAAGACGTCGCCGTCGCGGCGCATCTCCTCGGCCATGGCATCGCGCAGCGCCTCGCGGACCGTCATGCTGACGATCTCGGCGCCGGCCGGGAATTCCGACGAGGCGTCGTAGGACTTCGCCTGGGCCGGCACGGTCGCCGGCGCCGCGGCGGCCGGAGCCGCTGCTGCGGGGGCCGCGGGCGCGGCGACCGGTGCAGCCGCGGGTGCGGGCGCTGCGGCCGCCTTCGCATCCTCGCCCTCGGCGGCGATAATGCCGATCGGCGTGTTGACCGCCACGTTCTCGGTGCCGTCGGCGACGAGGATCTTGGCGAGGATGCCCTCGTCGACGGCCTCGACCTCCATCGTCGCCTTGTCGGTCTCGATCTCGGCGATGATGTCGCCGGCCTTGACGCTGTCGCCCTCGGCCTTCAGCCACTTGGCGAGCTTGCCCTGCTCCATGGTGGGCGAAAGGGCAGGCATGAGAATGTCGATCGGCATGAACGCACCCGGAATGATTGGACGAGGCGAAAGGGAAGGGCGGCGCGGCGAAGGCCCTCAGGCCTTGGCCGGCTCCAGCAGGATGTCCGTGAACAGCTCCGAGACATCGGGCTCGGGGTCATGCGTGGCGAACTCGGCCGCGTCGTTGACGATCTCGCGGACCTTGGCGTCGATCGCCTTCAGCTCGTCCTCGCCGACCTTGAACTCGCGGGTGAGACGGCCTCGCACCTGCTCGATCGGATCATGCTCCTCGCGCATGCGCTGGACCTCGTCCTTGGAGCGGTACTTCGCCGGGTCCGACATCGAGTGGCCGCGATAGCGGTAGGTCTGCATCTCCAGGATGTAGGGGCCCTTGCCGCTGCGGGCGTGCTCGATGGCGCGGGTCGCGGCGTCGCGCACGGCGCGCACGTCCATGCCGTCGACCTGCTCGCCGGGAATGCCGAAGGAGACGCCGCGGCGGGAGAAGTCGGTCTGGGCCGAGGCGCGGCTGACCGCGGTGCCCATGGCGTAGCGGTTGTTCTCGATCACGAACACGACCGGCAGCTTCCAGAGCTGGGCCATGTTGAAGCTCTCATAGACCTGGCCCTGGTTGGCCGCGCCGTCGCCGAAATAGGCGAGCGAGACGCGCCCGTCCTCGCGGTACCAGTTGGCGAAACCCAGCCCTGTGCCGAGCGAGACCTGGGCACCGACGATGCCGTGGCCGCCATAGAAGTTCTTCTCGCGGGAGAACATGTGCATCGAGCCGCCCTTGCCGCGCGAATAGCCGCCGCGCCGCCCGGTCAGCTCGGCCATCACGCCGCGCGATTCCATGCCGCAGGCCAGCATGTGGCCGTGGTCGCGATAGCCGGTGATGACCTGGTCGCCCTCTTTCGAGGCCATCTGCATGCCGACGACGACCGCTTCCTGCCCGATATAGAGATGGCAGAAGCCGCCGATCAGGCCCATGCCGTACATCTGGCCGGCCTTCTCCTCGAAGCGGCGGATCAGCAGCATCTCGCGATAGGCGTGGAGGTCTTCCTCCCGTGTGAAGACCGCCATGTTGCTGGGCGCGGCGGCGGACGCCTTGTCGGCGCCGGCCTTGGCCGTTCGCGCCTTGGCCGGCTTGGCGGCGGATTTGACGGGGGCGGCAGCTTTCGTCTTGCGCGCGGCAACGGCCATCGGCGGTCCTCCAGGGTCACTCGACCTTGGTTGTAGAGGATCGCAAAACCCTTGGCGAGGCAGCTATCTCGCATTGCAGCATGAGCCAAGCCCATGATTCTGCGAAGATTTCCTAATGTAACCAAATTCCAGTTAATCGATACGTCCGGGACTATTTGCCGGCGTCGACGGCCACCCTCAGCGACCCATCAGGATGACGTCGTTCTTGTGGATGCGGCCGAGGCTGTCGCGGGCCCGCTCCTCCAGCACGTCGCGATCGACGGACTCGTCGCGCACCAGCGAAAGCCGGTGCTCCCAGAGCTTGCGCTCCGTGGTCAGCGTGGCGAGTTCGGTCTCCATCTCGCGCAGCGAATCCTTCAGCGTGTCGCGGGCGTCGAGGCCGCGCGAGCCGTGCTGCGCATGGAACATGAAATACGTCACCGCCGCGCCCGACACGAGGTAGAGCGCGAGAGTGATGAAAACCGATCTGACGCCGCGGCGGATGACCATGGCACCAGCGTTAGGGCGACTTGGTTTCCGACCAGTTAACGCGGCAACGTCACGACGGCCGCTCCGTCGGCCTGCGGGGGCCGGCCGTTCGCCACAGCCGCGAGATCAGCCTCCATCCGGCGGGCGATCGGCAGGCGGTAATGCACCCGGTCCCAGTAGTTGTCGTCGCGCCGCGTGATCGGCGAGGTCAGCGCATAGTCGATCACGGTCGCGCCGCGGCGGGCGGCCACGGCGGCGAGGCCCTGCTTGCAGGCGCCGTAGCGCTGCCACCCGGCCGAGCCTTCGCGCGGCATCATCGCGTAATGGGCCGGCGGCAGCACGAGCAGGACCCGCGTCTGCGGCGGCAGGCGGGCGAGCGCCTGGTCGAGCCAGTCGAGCGCCGGGAAGCGCCACTGCGCCCGTGCCTCCGCCGGAACGGGCTCGGGCGGGACGATCGGCGCCGGGTCGGGCGCGACCCCGCCGCGGTCGGCGTAGAGATGCATCCGGGCGCGGGCGAGGTCGTAGAGCGGCTCGGGCGGGGTGAAGACCTCGTAGCCGTCGCCGCGGATGCGCTCGGGCATCAGGCCGAGGCGGTGCGCGAACAGGCGCGCGGCGATCTCGAGCGTGGTCAGGTTCATCAGCTCCGGCCAGTCGCGCCAGCCGACGCCGTCATAGAGCCAGGGCGGAAACGGCCGCGGCGTCAGCCGCTTGGCCGGGTCGGTCGCATCGGCTTCGCACCAGGTCGAATCGATGCCCCAGAGCACCGAGCGCGGCGCGGCGATCTGGCGCGCGAACAGCTCCGCCATCTGGACCTGCTCCCAGGGCGTCGCGGCGTTCATTCCGAGATTGACGAAGCGGCCGCCGATGCCGTCGGACAGCGCGGCCGGATCGAGCAGGCGCATGGTCGAGGTGCCGAACACGGCCGAATCGAAGCGCCCCGAGCGGACGAGCTGCGGGTACATGAAGCGCTGGTTGATATCCATGATCGGGCGCGGTGCCTGCCCGCTCGCGACCCGCAGACCGAAGGGATCGAGCGCGGCGGCGAATCCCCACAGGACGAGCAGCGTCGCCACGGCGGTGCCGAAGAACCCGATCGTCCAGCGTGTCCAGGCGGCCGTCGCCTGCGATCGCTTCGCACCGTTCATTCCGTCGTCGTCCCGAATCCGCCCGGTCTGGCGCGGCAGCCACCGGCCACCGCGCTGCATTGCCGCGCTTCTGGCATGGAAAGGCAGGCCGGAACAATGTTGACCCGCAGCCGGGGCATCCGTATGTCAGCGCCCGTGAGGGCGGGTAGCTCAGTGGTAGAGCACGTGACTTTTAATCATGTGGTCGAGGGTTCGATCCCCTCCCCGCTCACCAGCAAAATCAACCATTTAGTGTCTATTTGAGGGCGCCGCGCTTCCCAAGATGCTTCCCAAGAGCGATTCTGGGAAGCAATCTAGGTCGGCGCGCGACCGAACTTCACACGGCCGGCGCTTCGTCGAGCGCCCGGTCGAACGCTTCCTTGAGCGCTTTCACCTTACGAGTGATGTCGCGTTCGCTGACGACCGCACCTCGTCACGCCCGCTTTCCAGCATTTCGCGGAGTGTCACCAAGCGATCCCGAACATGCGCACCCAGGGCAAAAAGCGCATCGCGCTCTTGCCGATCCGACAGCGAGCCCGCAGCCAGGATGGAGGCGTCAACGAAATAGCGGGTGCAGTTCAGGTGATCCAGGGCATCGAGAAGGTCTGGGGTTTCAGGAAAGCCGGCAGCGTCCGTCGGCGCGAGCGGATTCGACATCGTTCATTTCTCCGATTGGTATGTGAGCGATCTAGTGATACGTTGCATATCACCAAGGGATCGACCGATCAATAAAAGATCACGCGATATGTCTGATATCACTTCGGCTCAGTTGCGCGCGGCTAGAGCGCTCGTTCGCTGGCGTGCGGAAGACCTGGCTCGCCATTCCAAAGTCGGTGTGGCGACGATCCGCCGCGCGGAAGGGACTGACGGCGTGATCACGATGACCGTTGCAAATCAGGCGGCGATCCGAACCGCGCTCGAGGCAGCCGGCGTCATCTTCGTCGCGGAGAACGGCGAAGGCCCCGGCGTTCGGCTCAGGAAGTCCGCATCGTGAGCGTACGCATTTCTCTGCCACCCGCTGTTGCTCGGATTTACGAAGCCGTTGCCGAGCTCGAACAGCGTTATCCTGGACGGAAATTCACGCCTGATGGCCATCTCGTCGGATCGATCGGCGAGGTTGTTGCTGCAGAGGCGCTTGGCTTGAAGCTGCATCCTGCCTCGTACCCCGGACACGATGCCTATGACGCTGACGGGGATGTTCAGATCAAGATGACCGGGCAGCGCGGCTCCAGCGTCTCACTCTATGCGACCTGCAATCGGCTTGTTGTGTTGAAGATCGTTTCGCCGCACGAGGCCGAGATCGTTTACGACGGGCCCGGCGAACCGGCCTGGGCCGCCGCGGGAGCAATGGGCAAAAACGGGCAGCGGTCGGTGGGGCTCTCCAAACTCCGCGCGTTGGCCGCCAGAGCCTGCGTTGATCGGCCATCGACAATGTCAGGGATAGCCCAAAGCCTTGCCACGGCCACCGAGGCCGAAATGCAGGCGAGCGCCGCCGTGGTGCGCGCCCTCGCCGCGGATGCTGTTGACGAGGCGCTGAGCGGGTCAGGCGCCACTGCCGAACAGAAAGCGGAGCGGCGCGGTACGCTGACGGACGAACCGGCGGTGATCTGTCAGGCGCGGGGTCAGGGGCCAGGCGTGAGGCTCAGGAAGGCGCGATAGGCGTGTGAGCGGCGCGCAATGCGCCGCCCTATATGGGCTTGCTGTGGACCGGCCGATCCGAGGGGTCGCTATCCGGGTTACCCGCGCTAGAGTGAGAAATCGGGCGCAAGGGGGCTCAGAATGCAGTGGTTCGTCGAGCAGATTTTGACGAAAGACGTCATCCTCGCATTTGCTCCCATGGCCCTCACTGCAACGTTCGGCCTTATCGGGTATTTTTTCGCTGCGCGTCCGAGGATTGAGTGGGCCGTTCAGTTTCAGAATATCTATCGGGTTCAAGAGGGTGATGCTGTAGTTTGGGTGCATACCCGCGACCTCATAATCAAGAATGCCGGGCGATTGATCGCCGAGGACGTGGAATTTGTATTAAATTACCCACCAATGCACGTGGCAATGTACCCGCCAGTGAACCATCAGGTGATCAATCAGCCTGGCGATCGACAGATATTCAGAATAGAGAGGTTAAATCCGCAAGAATTTGTGCTCTTGTCGTTGCTCCAAACGAAAATTGCAGTTCCTGATATTGTCAGCGTGCGATACAAAGGCGGTCCGGGAAAGCAAATTCAGATGGTCCCTATGCGAGCTTATCCTAACTGGTTCAATGTTACTGCCTTTGTATTGTTTATCTTGGGAATATATTTTTCCTCCTCTATTGTAGTAAAGATCCTCGCGAGGCTTTTTAGCTAGCTCTCTCGTCTTGTAGGTCCTTTTGCCTCAAGACATACCCGTCCGCTCGCGCAGCATAGTGATCTATTACGCTCGGCCTTGACGATAGGTTGCGCCCGCCGCATGCGGAGCACCGGAAGCGCAGGCACAGATCGGGGACGGGGGTGTCGGCGGGAAAGCGCTCGACCGCGACCTCGGCGTGATGATGGCAGCCGTTGCACCATATCTCAGCTCGACCAATGCCGGCCGCCAGCAAGCCGCCAACCGTCTCCGGGGCGACCTCGCGCCCTTGGGCGTCATAGCAGCGGCGGGGATTCCTCATCGGTCCAAGGTAGGCGCGGCCGGTGCGCGAGGACAACGGTTGCTGGCGCCACTGCGCAACGTTCACAGAGTGGATTAGTAGGACAGCACGCGCGACTGTTGCGCCGGCGCCACAAACTCTAAACAGCGAGTCCCGATCCGCGCCGATCGGTCGAAGTTCGTCGCGTTCTCGTTTCAGGCTCGTTGACAAATTTAAAACATCATAGCGAAGTTAGATCTCGGTTGTGATGTGTATTTTTGATCGAGCCGCGGCGCTTTGTTGCGCGAGCCGCTGAGGCCGTTTGATGCCACTCGACTTCCAACCAAACCTACCCAAGATCGTGGAGCTGCTGCTCTATCTAGCGCACCGTAAGCCGGGCGCAGATAAGTACCAGGCTGTGAAGTTCTTCTACCTCGCCGATCGCGAGCATCTCGCTCGGTACGGCCGACCAATCACGTCCGAGCGGTATTTCGCATTAACCTACGGTCCGGTGGCGTCGACAGCGAAAGATCTGCTCGAGCGCAACGCCTACGTCATGCGTGCCGCTGGCATCGACGATCTGCCTTTCGAACTCGCCGAGAAGGCCCGTGGCGGTCCGGAGAGGCGACCAATTGTTGTCCTTGGAACCCCAAAGCGTGACGTGGATCTCGATCTCTTTTCGCGAAGCGATTTGAGGGTTTTCGACGAGATTCTCGCGAAGTATGGCGACTATAACTTTGATCAGCTATTCAAGCTAACGCACAATCACGAGGCCTATAAACGAGCTTGGAACGGGCGTGGCAGCGCAAATCGTGCTCCGATGAAGTATGAAGAGATGATCGAGGACAAGCATGCCCGAGAGGCGATCGTTGTCGACGTTGGTCAGGTAGCATCTCACCTCTGACCATGAACCTTGGCCGCGTCCTGTTCTTCACATCTGATCAGGCAGTCGGCCACGAACAGCGGCCAAAATACCATTTATTTATCCAACGCACCGACGATCATCGCGCTACAGCAGAATATGCATTCCTTTTCATTAGCAGCCGGAGCTATGGGAATTGCTATTTAATAAATAAATCCGACTACGATTTCCTTGAGCACGATAGTTTTATTTCATGCGGTGGTGCAGTTTTTTATTCGCGCGAATACCTTTCTGCTTCCAAGCTACGATTCGTTGGGGAAATCGCTAAAACCCATCTTATCGAATTGAGAAACCACCTAGTCGATCACGACTTTATGCCGGCCTGGCAGATCAAGATGGTCTGCAATGCGCTCCCAGCCGCTTGACCACACAAGGTCAATTGAAGCTTACGCACACTGCTGCGCGCGACGAACAATGCGTACCTGCTAGCTTACGCTGCATCAGCGTCACCAGGGCAAAGAGCCCCGCTTGCGCCGATTAATCCACGGTCGCCGACGGTTGGTTGAAACCCGTCTGGCACAGGCGCAGAGTGCAGAGCCCGCGACACTACCTCCCAAAGGATCAGCGGGCTGGTCACCGGCGGCCTGTTTCTGTGCCGCTGGTGGCCACCTCCCGGACTGGTACATCCGCAGTCCCGGGCCGCCGTTTGGCAAAGCACTGCCTGTCGAACCATCACGCCGATAACTGGTCCGAGCCATCCCGCGAGCGGGAAAAGCGAGGGTTAGTGCGCCGCCCTCAACGGCCGGCCGCCGACGCCAGGCGCGCCCGGTAATTGATCGATGGCGTGGTGCCAGCGGCGAAGGTGTAGAGCCGCAGATACCGATAAATGGCGTCGCTCGACTCGTTGACGATGCCAACCTGCTTCTGGCCGACAGCCGAAACCTGAGCACCGCACGCCGCGCTGCACTGGCGCCGAGTTCGATCGCCGCCAGGTTCTCGATACCCGACGCGAAGGTCGAGGAGTTCGAGCCCTGCAGGATGATCTCGTAGCGCTCGTCGGCGTTCGCCACGTCCATCGCCGTGACATCCACGATCAGCATCGCTTCGAACTGGGCGTTCCCGACATCGAGGATCTTGGCCGAGCCGCCGACCTGGGCCGCGGCGGAGGCGGTGACCGCTCCTGCGTCCTTGAGCTCGAGGGCGGCGTCGAAGGTGTAAGCGCGATTGGGCATGAGAGCCTCCTATGGCTTCTGCGATTGGCGAGCGACGGCCCGCAGGCTGACGTTTTGATCGCGGCGCCGCTTGGCAACCGCGGCGGATTCAACGGACCAGCGCTGTGCCGCTGCTGCTTTCGCCGCAGCGCTGCGGGCTTCCGGCGACATGGACGCGGCCCGCTGCAGACCGCCACGACGGCCACGTTCAGCAAAAATCTTGCTAGGTGGGATCGCTTTCAACACAATGAGATCACTACATTTTTCGGCTTGTGCTTGGCCCCGCTTGGCATTTTTTTGAGGAGCGGGCTCGCAGATCACGCCGAGGTGCAGCCCGAGGGCCCGAAGAACGAGCGGCAACGATCGGGCACCGATGGCGCGGGCATTCCGTGCCTTCGGATTAGTGGCGCTGATCTCCAGTTTCGCGAGATAGCCTCCTGGCAGCCCAGCGATCAGGTCCACGTCGGTTTGCGACAGGCCGAGCCGCATCCGCCGATCACGGATCGCCTTCACCAGTTCCTCATAGGTCGAGGCGATGGCGAGAAGGTTCATCGGCCGGGCTCCGAGCGACGGGCGTTGCGCGCGTCGCGGCGTCGGATGGCGTCGGCCTCGACCCGGGCGGTGGCGGAATCACCTGCGCGGAGATCTTCGAGACGGCTTTCCGCCGCGGCTCGTGGCCCGGCCATCGCAGCTTCGAAATCACCCACGAACCGGAGCGATCGTCCCTGAGAATCTTGAAGCGGCATGAACATGCCATTCGGCGCCTGGACGACGATCGGATAGGACGGCGGTCGGCCGGAGTTGAACTCGGCCTCCGTGCGCGCGTCCGGCACCAGCATGCGCGGCGCAGCCAACAGCGCATCGGTGCGCTCGGCCGCGGCGCGCTGCTCTGGCGTCATGGCCAGGCGGTCAGAGGCACGCTCGCGGCGCACGCTGGGATCGACCGTCCGGCCGAGCGCCGCGCGCACATCGGCGTCGAGCTGCTTAACGAGCCATCCCTGCGAGCCGTCGATCGGCGGATAGGCAGGCGACCGCTCTGGCGCGAATTTCGTGAGGCGTCCGCCGTTCAGCGCCGATGGCGCCCAGACCCGCTTTAGCCGTTCCACCGCGAGTTCGCGCGCCTTCCCTTCATCGCCGACGACGGCATAGAAACGCGCGAACTCCTGATCGAAGTCGGCTTTCAGCGTGCCAGCCTGCAAGGGTTCGGCCGGAGGTGATGGCGAATTGAACGGGATCAGCGGCGTCGTGTCGAAGAAGCCCGCGATCTCGGCCACCGTGACCTTGCCGACCTTCGCCGTAGCCTCTTTGCGCAGTGCATCCCGCGCCTTCATCCGCGCTGGGTCATCGACCTGTGTCAGCTCGCGCGCGAGATCTTGAACCGGCATCATCGACATGCGCGCCGTCCATTCCTCCAGGCGGTCTTCGACGGTTGGGCCGAAGGTCTTCCCGAACGCGATCGGATCCCGGCGCCGTTCCGCATCGAGCACCGTGAAGGCGACCGACATCTTCCCGGGATCACCGGAGCGCGACATGCCGACGAGAGCATCCTTGATGCCGCCATCGGCCATCACGGCGCCGCGCTGTGCCGGCGGCAGCTGCGCGATGGTGCCGACGAGCATCGTGGCCGTGGGCGCGTCTGCCTGCGCCAGCACCGCGCCGAGCTGCGCGCGGTCGGCGGCGTCGAGGACGATGTCGGGCGCCTCGGGGTTGAGCTGCTTGACGGCGCCGAGGACGATCTGCCGCTCTCCCAGGGAGGCGCGGAAACCATCGGCCGATGATAGATCGAGCGGCCGCGGCACCGGGAGGCCGAGCGACTGATCCACCGCCCCGTAGCGGGTCGGCTCCTCCGCCATCACCTTGCGCAGCTCGTCGTTCTGCTTCTCCCAGGCGGCGATAATGTCGCGCTCGACCGCACTGGCGTTGCCCTGCCGGGCAGCCTCGCGGGAAACCGCCGTCAGGTTCTCCCGATCGCGCAGCGGCATGCCGGCGACCGACTGCTTGGCTTCCTCGATACCGAGGCGCGAGGCGATCTCCTTTCGAAGGTCGGCATCCGACACCTTGGGCAGCAGCGTGCGGAGATCGTCGACCTCTTGCCCAGACGGCGCCAGGCCGTCGTCCAGCGCCTTGCGGACCGACGCCCACGTTTCCTTCGTCCGCTCGTTCAGTGTGGCCTGGAGCGCCTTGACGACCTCAGGCAGCATCGGATTGCCGCCGCCGCCGGAGCCGCCTGCCTTGCGACCCATCCAGGCGTAGACCTCGCCCGCGCTCTTGGCTGTGCCGTCCGGCCGGAAGAACACTTCCCGGTTCGCGACCGCCACGCCAGGCCCCACCAGCGCGGCCGCCTGCGCGTCGGGATTGGCTTCAGCTCCCTTGACGAATTCGACCGCGCCGCCCGAACCGAGGAAATGCGCCGCGTAGAGGTTCTGATTGGTGTCGCGCAACCCATTGCGCCGGAGGGTTGCCGCGTTCTCTGCCGTGAAGACGCGAATCGCGCGCTCCTGCTGTGCCGGGTCCAGCCGGCCGGCGGGCGTCAGGCCAAGCTCCGGATTGGAGCGCATCAACGTCGCCCAGGTGCCCTCGGTGAATTGGTAGCGCCCGGTCGCCGTGCTGCGGGGATTCCGTGCCGCGTCGTCGCCGCCGCTTTCGGCCGCACGGATCGACGCCAGATAGTCGCCACCAGCCCCGGCGCCCGCCTGGACGCGATCGATGGCTGCAGCGGCATCCGCCGCGGACCCGTAGCGGACGATCGGCCGTGCTTCGGCCGTGACCTTGGCCGCTTCGAGATTGTATGCCGCCGCATAGGCGCGACCGGCGCGCAGCTTGCCGACCACCTCGTCGTAGCGCTTGAGATCGACCCGCTGCCCCTGGCCGAACAGCACGGCGAGCGACTGCGCTTCCTCCTTCGTCTCGGCGATCTCGGCCTGCCGCAGCGCGTGCTGGCCTGATAACCGCGCGCTCACCTGGCCGAGGTACCTCAGCTTTTCGGCCGGAGGAATCGGGAGCGCATCGAGGGCGCTTTCTGCCGTGCGCTGCGCCCGCGCCAGATCGCCGTCGCGCTCATAGTCGCGGCGCGCGATACCGACGATGCCGGCCGCCTTCAGCCCGACATCGAGGCGCTGATCATCGACCGCCCGCTGCTCTGGCGTGTACGCCAGCTTCGGATTGGCCGCTTTCTGTGAGCGGATGTCGTCGAGCTCGAGCCGCTTGCGCTGAAATTCCGCGGTCGTCGATCCGCCCTGGGACGCGAGCGCTTCCAGTTCTTCCGCCAGCAGCCCTTCGCGCGCCGTCAGCGACTGCAACGACCGGCGCAGATCCAGATCGTGCTTCGACGACAACAGGCCGCGGAAATGCTGGCTGGACTGCTGCTCGGCCTCTGCCTGCAGGAACGGCCGCAGCAGCGCATCACCACCCTTGCCGACCTCCTTCACGAAGCTTTTCGCCGCAGCCGCATACTCGGCCGGCTTTCCGTCGAACTGGTTCCGCAGCGCCAACAGGCCATTGTCGATATCGGTTTTCCCCGACGCGAGCGCCGCCTGCCGCGCAGCCGCATTGTAGAGCTTGTCGCCGCGCGAGAACTCGGCCCGCCACTGGACCTGCAGATTCCCGTCGGCGTCCTTGCTGACAGCCTTCGCGCCCTCTGCCGCCTGCGCGGGCTCGCCGGCCGCCTCCAGCGTCTCGCCCAGGGCGCCGACCGCGCGCGCAAGCTCGGTATACGGCCGCACCAGCTGCTCACCGCTCAGCGTTGACGTTGGCGTGGCGGCGAGGCCTGGCCTGGGTCGGCGTGCGCCGGAAACGTCCAGAATGTCGACCATCACACATCCTCCGCGGCGCGCGAGGGCGGAAGCTGGCGACCGATCTGGCGGGGCCCTTCGACCTCTCCGCGCAGATCGATGACGTAGCCGGCAATCACCGTCGGGCCATAAATGTTCGTCGTGCCGGCCTTCTCCGCTTCGCCGGACATCAGGCGAGCAGCTTCGACCGAGACCTTTTGCTGTGCCGCCGAGGCGCCATCCTGCAGACCGCGATCGCGGATCGTCGTCAGCAGCAGGTGATTCCGAGGCTTCTCGCCCTCGGCCAGCAGCTCGCACCGCCGCAGGAACTCGCGCCGCACCACAGGATCCGCCATCAGGCGCCGGGCCCGGTTCGTCCGCAGGCCGGCCGCCAGCGCCGCATCCGCCAGCTTCTCGCCGACGATCATGTGCTCGAGGAACTTCTGGACCTTCGGGATATCGAGCACCGTGCGCCCGCCCTCGGTCACCCGCGCGCGGTGCGCCTGGGGAACGCGGGCCCGGGTAGCGATCGCCACGTTGCGACCGGTCACGCGCGGGGCTCCACGCGCCGCGCGCCCAGGTAGACGGCAATGTCGACAGGATCGTAGCGGATCGCGCCGTTTACGCGGACGAACGCCGGCCCGACGCCGCGCGATCGCCAGGCTTTCAGCGTATCGGGCTTCACGCCGAGCGCGGCGGCGGCCTCGTCGTTTTTCAGGCGGGGGCGGACTTCATCCGGCAGCAGCATGGCGACCCTCTCTCGGTCGCAAGCCATCCACCAACATCAACCTTCATGCACCGCACAGGTCGGCTCAGGCCTTCGGCGCGCCTTTCCGCGGAGCGGGGCCCCAATTCTCCTTGGCGCGCTCGTCGTCGGTTGGGTCCAGGCTCATCACCGCCGCTGGCACGTTCCGGCGACGCCGCTCGTAGAACTCGACAATCGCCGCCCATTCCCGGCCGCCGTAGAGAGTGCTCACACGCGGGAAGCCCGCACGCTCCTCGACCTTCACGATCGCCGGCCACAGGTGCGCGCGCTTCGGCCCCAGGATCAGCAGCCCGAGCTCGTCATCGTTCGGCCAGTGGCAGCTCGGCTCGAGCCTGCTGAAGATCCGCCCATCATTGCCGGAGCGTGCTGCCATCGCGATGCCCCATCTGCTCGACCTCCCCGGGGCTAGTCCGTCGATCGGGCACGCTTGTTGAAGCCCTGAACCGTCTCGTCGAACTGGTCGCGAAGGCACTGCATCGCCGTCTCCGTTTCCGAACGCATCGTCTCGACCTCGCGCCGGCATCGCGAGAACTCGAACTCGTCCTCAAACTTCCCATAGCGGCTCGCGCACCGCGGCTGGTCGGGCACCAAGCAATAGGCCATCACCGGGCTCGCGAGGCCGATCACCACAACGACGGCGGCCGTCAGACCGAACAGTTCACGCATCACTCTCTCCATCATCACACCGTTGTCGCCGGCCGTAGGAAGAATCCTTACAGGCCATGCGCGACCCAGACCCCTGAATAATCCGGCCCGGAAAAAAATCACGCGCCCCGGCATTTTCGGGGGTCAGTGGCGCGCGTGCGGTAGGACGTACACAATTCGGCGCCGTTTTCGCCCCCCGCCCCTCGCCATGCGCGCGCCCAAGATCGAGGAGGTGCCATCGGAGCGACCGCGGCCCGCACCGGGCGTCGCGAGCCAGCCCAGATAGCCGATCGCGGCCCATAAAGCTTCCCAGAACGCGGCTTGACTGCTTCCCAGCCGCGCAAGCCATTGAGATCGCTGATTGAGCACGTGATGCCATATCACGAGGTGGCGCCGATCGGGCCCGATTGCCGCTCCGAGGCGCCTGGATCGAGCCGGCCGAGCGCCCTGCCCGGCTGCGTCGCGAATATCCTGACGCGCCCTCGCGTGGCCTGAGCACCTCAATCAGCGCCCAATCCTGCCCTTCATCAGCGCGTCGGGACGGGGCGGTGCTCGCACACGCGCGAGCGGCGATTGTGACGCGATGTCAGTGCGCTGGGGATGCCGCGGCGCGGGCTGCGACGATGGCTGTGGCGGCGGCAACGATGCCCTCTCGCTCGGCTAGGTCGATCATGTAGGCGAGGCGGGCCGGCGCGAGGCTGCTGGCGATGCGCTGGCCCTCGACCATATCGCCGCGGCCGAGCATCGCGATCACATCATGGCCCGCTTTTTTTTCCTCGTGTTCGTCCCCTATGTCCTGCTCCCCCTCGCCAAGCCTCTCTGTGGATGGCTGAGGTGGATCGTCTGAGGTGGATCCTGAGGAGGATAGGTGATCAGACCTGATCGCACCGTTTGATCGCACCTGATCACACGGTTCGCTCATATCTGACGTTTCCATGTGATCAGACCTGATCGAACGGAAGGCATCGCGCGCAATTCTCTTCTTGGCCGCCTCGAGCTTCCATGCGGTCATGCGATTGGTGAACTCGAGTTCGATCGTGGCCCAGACGGATCGGGAGAAGCTCAACCGGTACTCGTTGGTCGTCAGCGGCCGCCGGACCTTGGTGAGCCAGCCCCAGGCGACGGCGAGATCGAGCGCGCGCCGCACGGTGGCCACACCCCATCCGAGCTCGGCAGCGATCTCGTTCTGGTCGGCGAAGCAGACCGCGCGCTTGGCGAAGCTCATTCGGCCCGACGCGATGAAGCAGACCGCAGCCATGTTGGCGAAGGCCGGATCTCCCTGGCGATGGATCATCCGCAACCACTCGCCGCGCGCCGAGCGGAAGGTTGCGTCGCTGTGAAACTGGACGGGCTCGATGTCGTCGAGCGGCCGCGCAGGCTTGAGGTTGCGCGTCGGCCAGTTCGTCGATTTTGCGGGCTTGTCGAGCACGGCGCGCGTCGATCTTTCGAGGATCAGGAGTGGAAACCCCGGCGCGAGGCCGGGGCTGTGGCTGTCAGAGGCGCAGGCGCTCGCGGGTGTGTTCTTCGAGCGTGTTGGGCCCGCCGGGCTGCGCCTGAAGGTCAGGGCGGAACTTCCGCGCACCGGCAGCGACCAGGACGTGATCGAACCAGAACTGAGGCGCGAGCTGGAAGGCGACGTTCGGCTCGATCCCGTTGGTGACCGGCTCGTTCAGCGATTCCTGGTGCGCCACGATCGCCGCGACGAAATCGCGCGCCGCCTGATCGACCGCGACCGCCTTCTCGACCGATACGGCGACGGCTGCCAGGCAGCGCTTGCGGCGCTCAGCATCGGCGAGCGACTGCCGGAACGGGCCGTCCGCGTCCCAACGGGCCTGCAGCTTGCTCATCGTGTTGACGATGGCGTTGCGCTCGATCGCCGTCTCGCTCACCAGCGCGGCCAACTTCAGTGCGGACGCTTTGGCACCAGCCTTGCCCGCTGCGATGTCGGCTGACAGATCGTCGATCTGACGTTCTGCCGCCTCGATCTCACGTGCCTTGGCTGCGGCCCGCTGGTTCAGACTGTCGATCTGATCCGGCATCTCTCGCCGTTCGGCGATGCTCAATTCTGCGGTCATGGTCATGGTCCTTTCAAAATCGCCGCCGGGACTTCCGGTCGGCCCTGCGGTTGGATCGGGGTGGCGAATAGAGCGGCAGGCCGTGCTCGTTCGGGCCCAGGAACAGATCGACCCAGCCGGGCGCGGCCATGGGTGGGTCGAGAGAGGCCGGCTCGGCGGGCGCTTCGGCGGCTGGGACCGGCGCATCGTCATCGACCCAAACGCGCCGGCCGCTGGTATCCGTCACGAAGCGGGTCATGGCAGCACCTCATCCTCGAGGCGGATATCCGAGTGCGAGATCAGGATTCGCCGGCCGTCGACCGGCTGAGCAACGCGAACCCATTCGAGCGACAGACCGGCGCCCTCGTGACCCCGGCCGACAACGAAGATGCGGCGCGAGCTGCGCAGGTTGCGTCGCTCGACGACGATCGTTTCGCCGGGCTCATAAACTCGCTCGTCGAAAAGCACGCGGCCGTTGCCGATCGCCGCGACCAGGCCGGGCAGATCATCGTCGGTGCCATTCGCGAAAATGACCGGGACGAGGTTGAGCCTCGCGGCGATGTCTGGCCGCGGGGCAGTCCGGAGAGGCCCGCGTATGGCCGCGATGATGGCGTTCAGCTCGGCAATGTGGGCGGCGAAGGTATCCGGCTTGGGGCGGCGGGCCATGGCTCAGGCCGCCGTTTGCTTGTCGAGCCAGTCGATCAGGTCGCCGAGGCGCCAGCCGAGCTTCTTGCCACCGAGGCAGATGGCCTTGGGCAGTTTTCCGTCAGCGCGCAGCTTGCGCCAATTTGGAACTGATTGGCCACAGAACGTCGCTGCCAGTTCCGTGTCCAGCACGCGACGACGTGCGATCTCAGGCGGCAGCCGGTCCAAATCGGACATCAGTGTGTTCCTTGTTGCTATCGTTGCGTCGATAGAACCAAGGAGACACGCCAGAATTCACCGTAATAGTGGCATGGCTGTTTTTGTGAAATTGATCAGAGCTTCGAGGCGAGCTTCAGAAGCTGGTGCCTTTGGTGTCGTTTGATTAGCTCCAGCGACCGCGCATCCTCAAATTCGCGCTGGCATTTTCTCGCGAAATTCAGGCGCGACGTGCCCTTCCAATTCAGGGTCTTGTAACGTGGAAAGTCCCGCTCCAATTCGTTTTTGAACATAGCCAGCAGCTTAACTTGGTCCCCATACTTCGTAGGCGAAAGTCCGCTCTGCTCGTATAGCTTCTGGATACGCTGATGAAACCGGATCATCTCTTGTCGATCCTTTTTACGCGCCCCTCGGGGACGAGACATGTCTGCAGGCTGAAACCCGGGAAACAAGAGGAGAACTTCATAAAGGAGCAATTCTATCGCCGCAGGATTGGCTTCCTCGATGCCGAAATAGTCGAACAATGCTGCGAGCCGAGGTTTCAGGAACTCAACGTCGGGTAGTGCCGCCTCCGATAAATTGGCACGGCTGACCATGATGTCGGGAAAATCATCTGGGAGGGAAAGCGCTTTCATCCTGCTCATTGAAATCGGCCTTCGACGATCGCCGCCAAGTGGTCCGCCCAGGCGGCAAGAGCCGCGCGCTTCTCCGCTGCGTACTTGCTGCGATTGTAGATGCCGGCCACGCCCTTCTTACCGCTCTCCGCGCTGGAGACGTGGTTCAAGATGGCCTCGACCACATGCGGCAGCACACCGAGCTCCTCGGTGGCGAGGGTAGCAAATGTCCGTCGGAGATCGTGCAGCGTCCAGCGCGGCAACGGCGCCGGCTCCCGCCCGTCTGCTTCCGCAGCCACGGCTCGAGCATCGCCTATCCGCGTTTCAAGATCCCGCTTCGCGCGGCTCCAGCCGGAGAACGAGCCCTCTCCAGTACCGAACAGCAGATCGCGGGGTGTCTCCTCGTCGGGCTCAGGGACAGATTCGACGATCGCCAGAGCGGCGGGAGCAAGCGGCACGTCGTGCGCTAGTCCGTTCTTGGTCCTTCCCGGCGGAAGCGACCAGAGCGCCTTATCCAGCCGCAGCTCAGAGCGCGCCATCGCGCCGACCTCCTCGCGCCGCTGTCCCGTCAGGAGCAGCAGCCGAACGATCCTGCCGAAGTCACCATAGCCAGCTTGCGTCCAGATCTCCCGCAGCTCGCCGTGCGACAGCACGCGATCGCGGTGGCGTTCGTCGGCCGGCTTGTTGGTGAACGTTACCGGATTCGCCTGGAGGGTTTCGAGGAGCCCTTCGCGCATGGCCCAGCCATATGCGGTCGAGAGAGCCGCACGAGCCCGGTTTGCGGCTATCGGGCCATTCGAGGTCGCGATTTCTGTCAGTTGCGCAGCGATGTCTTTCCGCGCGAGCGCGTGCGCCGCGGTCGCGTGTAGAGGCGCCCAATGCTGGCGCAGGTAACGCTCCGTTGCGGCCAGCGATGCCGGCTTCATGGCGCCATTCGCGACGCGGCGCTCTGCGAAACTGAGATAGGCGTCGACGATGTGGAGCACGGTCGTCTTGGCGCGCTCTTTCTCGGCCAGCCGTTCCCCCTGGGGATCGGCGCCGAGCGTAACGCCTGCCTTCAGTGCCCGCGCCTTCTCTCGCGCTTTCGCCGTGCTGAGGTTATCGACTCGGTCGATCGTCACCCGCCGCTGTTGCCCGCCAGCCCGGTACTGGCACACCCAGACCCGCTTTCCACCCGCGCGCAGGCGGATGCCGAAGCCTGGCTCCTTCTCGTCGAAAACGATATGCTCGCTCTTGCCATCAGGGATGGCGAGCTTGGCGACGACCTGATCGGTAAGCAGCATGTCCCGGCTCCTGGGAAGCAATCTGGGAAGCTTTTTGCATAGCACTGCTTCCCAGCAGGTAGCGCGAAAATCACGTGCCGAGAGGTGAAAATCTGGGGACTAAGCCCTGTTTACCTCTGCTTCGCGTTACCTATCACATGCTGGCGCTGACTTTTAATCATGTGGTCGAGGGTTCGATCCCCTCCCCGCTCACCACGGTTGCTCGCCGAGCCCCCAGAAGCCTTTAGCGGTTGTTGCCGTCACCCCAGCCGCCGGACCGGCGGGCGCGCGGCAGGAGCGTGCTGCGTCGCCGGTGCCTTGCCGCGAGAGCCCCACCCGCCCGACTGGTTCACGCCCAGCGCCGGCCAGCCCGGATCGGCATAGGCGCCGAGTTCGTGGCAGCGATGGCGCACACGCTCGCGCTCGGTAGTCGCATCGGCGCACATCGAGACCTGCCCCCGCGACCAGAAGGCCTGCGCCGGGCCTGCGCCGAGCCCGGTGCCGATGATGGCGAGGACGGCTGCGGCCGCGAATGGTCGTATCATGGCAAATCCCTGCCCCGCCCGTGGCGGCCTTCCGGCCACCTGTTGCCCCATCAGGCCGCGAGACCCTTTGAGGAAGGCTTAAGCGGCGGTCGTCTCCCCCCACCGGGCCGGCAGCCCGGCAGCTCGCGGCCCAAAAAACCGACCGAGGCGTGAACAATCACAGCCCGCGCGGGTTGATGAGGCAGACCGTCGCAAGGCGGACGCCCCTCGACCGGACTGAAGGAGGACACCATGTTCAAGCATTCCCTGACCGCGACCTCGCTCGCTCTCGCGCTGATGAGCGCCACCGCCATCGCCCAGACCACCGCTCCCGCGCCGACCGCGCCCAGCGCCGCTCCCAACGCGACCATCTCGCCCTCGCCGGCCGCTCCCGCCGCCTCCGGCACGTCGGCCACGCTGGCGCCGCAGAACCAGGCGATGCGCGGCACCTGGCGCGCATCGAAGCTGATGGGTGTCGACATCTACGGCCCCGATAACGAGAAGGTCGGCGACGTCACCGAAGTGCTGATCGACAGCTCGGGCAAGATCACCGGCGTCACCGTCGGCGTCGGCGGCTTCCTCGGCCTCGGCACCAAGAACGTCGCGGTCAAGTTCGAGGAGGTGAACTGGAGCATGCAGCCGATGGCGGCCACCGCCACGGGTACGGCCGCGACCGGCACCAATGCGACGGGCACGACCGCCACCGGCACGGCCACGACCGCGCCGCGCGCGACCGGCACCGCCGCGACGGCGCCGATGGACCCGATGTATCCGGACCATGGCAAGATCACCATGACCAAGGACCAGCTCAAGGCGGCCCCGGCCGTGACCTACTCCAACAGCTGATCCCCGCCTGACCCAAAAGCGCCCGCCGTCCAGCCGGACGGCGGGCGTTGTCACGTCTCGTCCCGGTCGCGTTCGCCGGCGAGGCGGCCAAGCGCGGCGGGCAGATCGTCGGCGATCAGGCCGCGGCCGAGCGCCTCGCCGGCCTTGCCATGCAGCCAGACGGCCGCGCAGGCCGCCTCGAAGGCCGGCATGCCCTGCGCCAGCAGCCCGGCGATCGCGCCGCCGAGCACATCGCCCGACCCCGCCGTCGCCAGGGCGGGATCGCCGGTGGCGTTGATGGCGGCGCGACCATCGGGCCCGGCGACGACCGTATCGATGCCCTTCAGCACGACGACGGCCCGTGCATGGGCCGCGGCCCGCCTCGCCCGCTCGAGCTTGGACGGCGCGTCCATGATCCCGGCGACCCCGGAAAACAGCCTCTCAAACTCGCCCTCATGCGGCGTCAGCACGCAGGCGCCGCCCCGCCGGCCCAGGAGATGCGGCAGCCTCGCCCCGGACGGAACCAGCAAGGTGAGCGCATCCGCGTCGAGCACGCAGGGGACGCTGCTGCGCAGCACCGCCATGACGGCGTCCCGAGCGGCGGCATCGAGCCCCAGCGCCGGACCGACGAGCACGGCCGAGAGCCTGCGCTCCGAGAGGAGCACCGCCAGTGCCTCTGAGTCATCGACCGCGCGCTGCATCAGCGCGTCGGGCCCCCGGGCGGCGTGCGCCACCAGCGCCTCGGGATGGCAGGCGATCGTCACCAGTCCCGCTCCGACCCGCAGCGCGGCGCCTGCCCCCAGGCGCGGCGCGCCGACGCCGGCGAGCCCGCCGGCGACCACGAGCACGGCGCCGCGGCGGTATTTGTGCGTGTCGCGTGCGTGACGCGGCCAGACCTCGCGCCAGAGCGGCGGCGCATTGGCGAACAGGACGGGCGGGGTCGCCGTGGTGAAGACCAGCGCCGGGTCGATGCCGATGTCGGCCAGCGTGACGGTGCCGCAGAGGTTGCGGCCCGGCCAGAGCAGATGTCCGGGCTTCAGCCGGAAGAAGGTGACCGTCTCCGTCGCCGCGACGACGGGGCCGATCGCGCATCCCGTGTCGCCGGAGAGGCCGCTGGGCACGTCGACCGCCACGACCGGGCGCTGCGCCGCATTGATCGCCGCGACCAGCGCCGCCGCCGGCCCGTCGAGCGGGCGATTGAGCCCGGCGCCGAACAGGGCATCGACGATCAGGCCATGCGCCTGCGGCTGGACCGCCTCGATTCCCTCGACCGGCCCGTTCCAGGCCGCCGCCATGGCGGCGGCATCGCCCGCGAGCCGGTCCCTCTCCCCCAGCAGCGCCAGCGTCACGGGCCGCCCGCGCCGCGCGAGCAGGCGCGCCGCCACGAAGCCGTCGCCGCCATTGTTGCCGGGCCCGCACAGCACCAGGATGCGCGCGCCCGGCGGCGTCCGGCGATCGACGGCGTCGGCGACCGCCTTGCCGGCGCGCTCCATCAGGACCGCGCCGGGCGTGCCGGCCGCGATGGCGATGGCGTCGGCCGCCGCCATCCCGGCGACGTCGAGCAGAGCGAGGTCATGGGGAGCGGCGTGCGGCATCGGCGCATCATCCGGCAGCACGGGGATAGGGGCAAGGGCGAGGCCTTCGAGGCCAAATGATCACATCTTGATCATTTGCCTAATTTATCATCTGTTTTCTGCCCCATGATCGCGCATCGGTCAGGAGGGCTTCGCGTAGCGAGAGACAGGCGCCGATGCTATGAGCAGAGATGAGGATGTTGCCGTCGGCCCCGCCGGGCCAGTCCGAGCCTGCCGGCCCGGGCAAGCCGTGGCGGGCCGGACGGCGGGAGCAGACGGTTCCGGCGTTCCGCCGGGGCGACGTTCGGCGCAAGGGAGGCCGGTCCGCGCATGAAGAAGATCGAAGCGATCATCAAGCCGTTCAAGCTGGACGAGGTGAAGGAGGCGCTTCAGGAGGTCGGCCTGCAAGGCATCACCGTTCTCGAGGCCAAGGGCTTCGGACGGCAGAAGGGCCACACCGAGCTCTATCGCGGCGCCGAATACGTCGTCGACTTCCTGCCCAAGGTCAAAATCGAGATCGTGCTGGCCGACGAGATGGTCGACGGTGCCATCGAGGCCATCATGAAGGCGGCCCAGACCGGCCGGATCGGCGATGGCAAGATTTTTGTATCGACGGTGGAGGGGGCGATCCGCATCCGCACCGGGGAAACCGGCGCGGACGCGATCTGAGGGCTCATCCCGACCCGCGCGTTCGGTGGCCCGGAGGTCGAGCGACCCAAAGGGCCGAATGAGTTGAGAAACGACCACAAGAGGAATGCTGAGATGAAGAACGCCAAGGATGTCCTGAAGGCGATCAAGGACAACGACGTCAAATATGTCGACTTCCGCTTCACCGACCCGCGCGGCAAGTGGCAGCATGTGACGTTCGACGTCACCATGATCGACGAGGACATCTTCGCCGAGGGCACGATGTTCGACGGCTCCTCGATCGCCGGCTGGAAGGCGATCAACGAGTCCGACATGCTGCTGATGCCGGATCCGACCACCGCCTGCATGGATCCGTTCTTCTCGGCCGCGACGATGGTGATCACCTGCGACGTGCTCGAGCCCGCCACCGGCGAGCCCTATGGTCGCGACCCGCGCGGCATGGCCAAGAAGGCCGAGGCCTATCTCAAGTCGACCGGCATCGGCGACACGATCTATGTCGGCCCCGAGGCCGAGTTCTTCGTCTTCGACGACGTCAAGATCGCCGCCGACCCCTACAACACCGGCTTCAAGCTGGACAACGTCGAGCTGCCGATCAACGGCATGACCGAGTATGAGGGCGGCAATCTCGGCCACCGCATCGCCACCAAGGGCGGCTATTTCCCCGTCCCGCCGCAGGACTCGGCGCAGGACATGCGCGGCGAGATGCTGGCGGCCATGGCGGCCATGGGCGCCAAGGTCGAGAAGCACCACCACGAGGTCGCTTCCGCCCAGCACGAGCTCGGCCTGAAGTTCGACACGCTGACCCACATGGCCGACACCATGCAGGTCTACAAGTACGCGATCCACAACGTCGCGCAGAGCTACGGCAAGACCGCGACCTTCATGCCGAAGCCGATCTATGGCGACAACGGCTCGGGCATGCACGTCCACCAGTCGATCTGGAAGAACGGCAAGCCGATCATGGCCGGCAACAAGTATGCCGACCTGTCGCAGGAGTGCCTCTGGTACATCGGCGGCATCATCAAGCACGCCAAGTCGCTGAACGCCTTCACCAACCCGTCGACCAACTCCTACAAGCGTCTGGTCCCGGGCTATGAGGCGCCGGTGCTGCTGGCCTATTCGGCCCGCAACCGCTCGGCTTCCTGCCGTATTCCGTGGACGACCTCGCCGAAGGCCAAGCGCGTCGAGGTCCGCTTCCCCGATCCGATGGCGAACCCCTATCTCGCCTTCGCGGCCATGCTGATGGCCGGCATCGACGGCATCGTGAACAAGATCGATCCGGGCCCGGCCATGGACAAGGATCTCTACGACCTGCCGCCGCGTGAGCTGAAGAAGATCCCGACGGTCTGCGGCTCGCTGCGCGAGGCGCTGGAGGCGCTCAAGAAGGACAACGCCTATCTCAAGGCCGGCGGCGTCTTCAACGACGACTTCATCGAGAGCTACATCGAGCTGAAGATGCAGGACGTGGCGCGCTTCGAGATGACGCCGCACCCGGTCGAGTTCGCGATGTACTACTCCTACTGAGGATTTCGGCCGGCCCGCATGGCCGGCCGCGAGCTTCCTCCCGACCGCGGTTCGCGCGGTCCACCTTTGCAGCCGGGGTGGCGACACCCCGGCTGTTTTTTCATGCGCAGCGGCCCGATGTTCCGGAAGTCTCAACGATCGCAGCCCTATGGGAAGCGTGGGGCGCCGCCACCGACCGGGCGCCGCAGACCCCGCAAGGAGGACGAAACGCCATGGCAGCGCTGGCGCGGCTGAGGGATTTGGCCATCAAGGCGCTCGTCCGCTGGCAATGGGCGAGCCTGCGCGCCACGTCGCCGCGTCTTGCCGTCGTTCCCCATGAACATGTCGGCCTGGCTGTGCTGACCACCGGCCTCTATGAACGCGAGGAACTGGACTGCCTGCGTGCGCTCGTTCAGGCGCGGGGCCTGGGAGGCGGCGTCTGCCTCGACATCGGAGCCAATATCGGGAATCACGCCGTCATCTGGTCGCAGCTGTTCGAGGAGGTCGTCTGTTTCGAACCGAACCCTCAAATGGGCGCGGTGCTGCGGGCCAATCTTGCGCTGAACCTGTGCGGCAATGTCCGTGTCGTCGATGTCGGCCTTGGCACGCAGGATGCGCAGCTGCCGTTCTCGTTTCAGGAAGCGGGCAATGACGGCACCGGCACCTTCGCGCGGGGCATCGGGGACATCACCCTGCCGGTTCGCCGAGGCGACGATGCGATCGACGAACTCGGCCTCACCCTGCCGATCACGCTGGTCAAATGCGATGTCGAGGGCTTCGAGCATCTGGTCTTCGAAGGCTTGACCGAGACGCTGAGTCGCCATCGGCCGGTCGTGATCTTCGAGAGCAATGCGATCGAAGCCGGGAACGCCGCCTGGAGCAGCCTGCGCCGCAGCGGCTATGACCGGCTCTACGAGATCCGGCACAGCGCGGCTGCCCTGCCCCAGCCCCTGCGCGAGATCGTTCGGCTCGCGACGGGCCATCGCTGCTCGATCGAGCGGATCGACGCCGTGCCACGGCATCCGGCCAATCTCATCGCCGCAACGGTCGCGCTCGATTGATCAGGCGCCGGCGAGAAGCCGGCCATAGGCCTCCTGCAGGCCCGCAACATGGCGGTCGACGGATTGCGGCTTCGCCCAGTAGTCGTCATAGGCGGCACGCCCCATGGGGCCGACGACGTCGTCCCGCCTGATCTGCTTCAGGCTTTCGGTGAGATCGGCGGTGTCGCCGGCGGTGACCACAAAGCCATTGCGGCCATGGGCGACCGCTTCGGCAGCCCCGATCGTGCGGGAGACGATGGTCGGCACGCCCTGCGCCATCGTTTCAGCCACCGTCATCGGCCCGGTTTCGTACCAGAGCGATGGCGCCACAACGCAGCGAGCCGCGCGCACGGCTTCGACGACAGCTGCGGCATCGACCCAGCCGGTGAACTGCGCCGCAGGACAGAGCCGGGCGATCTCGGCGCGGATGGCCGCCTCGCCATCGCCCACCAGCCGCAGCGGAATGTCGGCCGCCCGGGCGGCGGCGGCGGCGACGAGCACGCCCTTCTCCTGCGTGAAGCGGCCGAGAAACAGGGCCGGCCGGTTGGCGGCGACATCTGCCGGGCTCAGGCGCGTGGTCTCGATCATGTTGGCCAGCACAAGATGCCGGGACGGTGTCGGCAGAAAGGGTTCGGCGACGCGCGCGGCGAGTGCGGACACATGGATGAACAGCGGCGAGCGCAGCGCTCGCAGCGCCGTGTCGGAACGCCATTGCCGCGCCACGCGGACCAGCTTGTGGCCATAGCTTTCGCGGTCGCAGTTCGCCGCCAGGCAGGCGCCCGACATCGGCCGGCGGGCACAGGGTCGCCCTGCCTTGAAATCGAAATAGCCGCCGGTCGGGCAAAACGAGAAGTAGTCGTGCAGGGTGATCGCCACCGGCAGCCTGCTCTCGGCCGCGGCGGCGATGGCGGCCGGGCTGAAGGCCTTCGTCCACTGATGCAGATGGACAATCGTTCCGGGCGGCTGGCGCTTGAGCAGCGCCGTCAGGAAGGCATGGGCGGCCGCGTTCCAGATCCCCTGCCGGGCGGCGGCGATGCGCCCCCCCACTTTCCAGACCTCCTCGCCCTCGAAGCGCTGGACGTCGATGCGGGGATGGTCGAGCCGCGGCGAGACGGGCCCGATCGCGCAGGCGAAGACAACATCAACGCCGGCCTCGGCCAGGCCGCGCGCGCTCTCGATCGCCACCTTGGCCGCGCCGCCATTGACGGCACCGAAATCGCTGACGATGACGCAACGCATTGGCAAGACACCTTTCCTGCGCACACCCTAGGGCGCAAAGATTGATGTTTTGCGGTGGTTCCGCGGCGGCGCGGTCCGGCTCGGCCTGCGCTCAGCGGGTGCCGGGCACCAGGCGACCGAGCATGGCTGAGAACCCGGCGGAGAGCCGCGCCCGCCAGCCGGACGGGAAGGCCGCGTCGCCATAACCGGCGACCTCGTCATGGCCGAAGGCTTCGCCGGCGCAACGCGCCGCCCGCTCGAGCCCCGCCATCGTGATGCGCGCTTCCCTGTGGGCCATGCCGTTTCCCCTCGCTTCGGCGCCAGCGTCGAGGGCGCTGGAAGCGTCTCGCCTGTCGTCATTGCGGCGATCGTGCCGCACGCTGCCTTAACGCGGCTTGAACGGGCCGGTTCCCAGCGCGGCGGCATCGCTGTAGGACAGGGGCCAGACGCGTTTCGGCCCCATCTGGGCTATGATCGAACGCTGCGAATCGGGGACTATCGGGCGGATCATGGCGGACAACGGCGACCTTTTCGGCGGCACCCCCGTGGCGGCACCCGCCCTGCCTCCGGCCGTCCCGCCCGGCGCGCGGCCGGGGGCCGCAGCCGCTGCGCCCGCAGCCGCTGCCGTGCGCCAGCAGCCGGCCGCGGCGGCGCCCCCGCGCAACGGCACCCTGTCGGAGGCCGGCTACGACGCCTCCGCGATCGAGGTTCTGGAGGGTCTCGAGCCGGTCCGGCGGCGGCCGGGCATGTATATCGGCGGCACCGACGAGCGCGCGCTGCATCACCTCTTCGCCGAGGTGATCGACAACGCCATGGATGAGGCGGTCGCCGGCCACGCCAGCTTCATCGATGTCGAGCTGCTGGAGGATGGCTCGATCGCGGTGACCGACAATGGCCGCGGCATCCCGGTCGACCCGCACCCGAAATTTCCCGGCAAATCGGCGCTCGAGGTCATCATGACCACGCTGCATGCCGGGGGAAAATTCGATTCCAAGGCCTATGAGACCTCCGGCGGCCTGCACGGCGTCGGCGTCTCGGTGGTCAATGCGCTCTCCGACCGGCTTGAGGTCGAGGTCGCGCGCGGCAAGATGCTCTACCGCCAGCTGTTCTCGCGCGGCCTGCCACAGGGGCCTCTGGAGACGGTCGGCGCGGTGGCGAACCGGCGCGGCACGCGGGTGCGCTTCCACCCCGACGCGCAGATCTTCGGCGAAGGCGCCCAGTTCGTGCCGGCGCGGCTGTTCCGCATGGCCCGCTCCAAGGCCTATCTGTTCGGCGGCGTCGAGATTCGCTGGCGCTGCGCGCCCGGCCTGCTCAAGCCGGAGGGCGATGTCGCCGCCGAGGCCGTCTTCAAGTTCCCGGGCGGCCTGCGCGACTATCTGGCCCGGGAGATCGAGGGCAAGGACCTCGTGGCCGAGCCGATCTTCTCCGGCAAGATCACCAAGGAGGGCAGCCATGGTTCGCTCGAATGGGCGATCGCCTGGCTGGCGACGGGCGAGGACGGCTTCTCCTCCTCCTACTGCAACACGATCCCGACGCCCGAGGGCGGCACGCATGAATCCGGCCTGCGGATCGCGCTGCTGCGCGGCCTGCGCGACCATGCCGAGCGCATCGGCCAGTCGAAGCGCATGGCGCAGGTCACCGCCGACGACGTGATGGCGACCTGCGCGGCAATGCTCTCGGTGTTCATCCGCGAGCCGGAGTTCCAGGGCCAGACCAAGGACAAGCTGGCGACGCTGGAGGCCTCGCGCATCGTCGAGAATGCCGTGCGCGACGCCTTCGACCACTGGCTCGCCCAGGCGCCGCAGCAGGCGCTGAAGCTGCTCGACTGGTCGGTCGACCGGGCCGAGGAGCGGCTGCGCCGCCGGCTCGAGAAAGAGGTTTCGCGCAAGACCGCGACGCGCAAGCTCAGGCTGCCCGGCAAGCTCGCCGACTGCTCGAATGCGGGCGCGGCGGGCTCGGAGCTGTTCATCGTCGAGGGCGATTCGGCCGGCGGCTCGGCCAAGCAGGCGCGCAATCGCGCGACCCAGGCGATCCTGCCGCTGCGCGGCAAGATCCTCAATGTCGCCAATGCGACGCGCGAGAAGCTGAATGCGAACCAGCAGCTCGCCGACCTGATCCTGGCGCTCGGCTGCGGCATCGGCAGCCAGTTCCGCGAGGACGACCTGCGCTACGAGAAGGTCATCGTGATGACCGACGCCGATGTCGACGGCGCGCATATCGCCTCGCTGTTGGTGACCTTCTTCTGGCGGCAGATGCCGCGGCTGATCGAGAAGGGGCATCTCTACCTCTCGATCCCGCCGCTCTATCGCCTGCGCCTTGGGGGCAAATCCGTCTATGCCCGCGACGACGCCCACAAGGACGAGCTGATCGCCAGCGTCTTCAAGGGCAAGAAGCCCGAGATCGGGCGCTTCAAGGGTCTCGGCGAGATGATGCCGGCCGAGCTCAAGGAGACCACGATGGATCCCGCCAAGCGGATCCTGCTGAAGGTCATGGTCGACCACGAGGCCCGCGAGGAGACCTCCGATACGGTCGAGCGGCTGATGGGCAACAAGCCGGAGGCGCGCTTCCTCTTCATCCAGGAGCGGGCCGCCTTCGCCGGGGAACTGATCGACCTGTGATCGCCGCGGCCCGCCCCGGCGCGAGCGGGCAGCCCCGCATCCTTGCAGGGTTGGCCGGCAAAGCTGTCGGGCTGCGCGGGACAGGCATGGCGCGCATGCTCGCCCCATGCCGAACGACACGCCCTCCCGCCCGCCGCCGCCTTGCCATGATTCCTCCGGAACCGCCGACAAGCGCTTGCGCGAACTGCCCTTCCGCGCAATGCCTTTCCGCGACGGGCCGCTGATCCGATGGGGCGCCCTCCTTCCGCTGCACCTGGACGCGACGGCGATCTGGCGGCGCCCGGCTGGGACGATCTGCGGATCTTCCACGCCATCGCCGAAAGCGGGTCGCTGGCCCTGGCGGCGGTCCGGCTGCGCCTGAGCGAGGCGACGATCGCTCGCCGGCTCAAGATCCTGGAGCGGGATCTCGGACTGCTGCTGTTCCGGCGGGGCGCCAACCGCCTGATCCCGACCGAGGCCGGCGCGGCCCTCGCCCGCGAGGCGGACCAGGTCGCGGCCGCCGCCGCGCGTTTCGCGAGCCGGGCGCGCGGCCTGCGCGTGGCGGCGGATGCGCCGGTCCGGGTGACGGCGACGACGTCGATCAGCCTGATGCTGACGAAGCACGCCACCGCCCTCTCCGCAGCGGCCGGCGGCGTCGAGATCGTGATCATCAGCACACGACAACGGCTCGATCTCGCCCGCGGCGACGCCGACATCGCGATCCGGATGAGCCGCGTTCCCGATGAGCCCGGCCATTTCAGCCAGAGGGTCGGCCGGCTGGTGCAGGCGCTCTATGTCCGCCGCGACGTCGACCCGCAGACGGCGCCGATCATCTCGGTCAGCCGCGAAACCTCCTCGCGGATCGACGAGCACATCCTCGCCTTCGCGGCCGGCCGGCCGATCGCGGCGCGCGTCGGCGATTCGGCGGCGCGTTACGAGAGCGTGCGCGCCTCTGGCGCCGTCTCTATGGTGCCCTGTTTCATGGGCGATGCGGACGACACGCTGCGACGGCTGGCCCCGCCACCGGACCGGACCGCCGACGAGATCTTCCTCGTCACCCACGAGGTCTCGCGGGAGCGGCCGGCCGTCGCAGCGGTCGCTGCCGCCCTGCGCAAGCTGTTTCGCGAGCAGCGGGCCGCGCTGGCGGGCAGCCTGGCCGAGGCCGACGCGATGGCGATAATCCGACCTGTCGTACCAACGCTTCGCTAACCGTCTTTTTACGGCTGCTGGCGCAAAGTCGGCGCCGTCGGCATCGAAGCGCCGGCGCTGGGGAGGCCTGCATGCGGCTCATCAAACTGTTCTGGCGCAACGAGCGCGGAACGCTGGTCGCCGACCTCGCCAAGGCCGGCGCGGCGATCGCCTTCCTGTCGGTCATCGCCGCCAACGTCATCTCGACCCAGACCGCCCATTTCGACCGCGACCGCCTCGCCCAGGTCGCCGCGGCGGCCTCCGGCGGCCGACCGGCCGACCCGATGACGACCGGTTCGCTGCGCAAGGCGGCGGCCGAGACGAAGCTCGACCCCTGCGTCCTGCCGCGCTGAGGCTCAGCCCAACCAGGCCAGCAAGGCGCGCGTGACGGCCTCCGGCTGCTCCAGCGTCGCGAGATGCCCGCAGCCGGGGAGCGTGATCAGGCGCGCGCCGGCGCCGATGCCCGCCGCGATCTCCCGGGCTTCCGACGGCGGCGTGATCAAATCCTCCTCGCCGACGAGAACCAGCGTCGGAACGCGGATCGCCCCCAGCCCCGGCCGGGAATCCGGACGACCCATGATCGCGCGCTGCTGGCGCACGAAGCCTTCCGCTCCGACCGCCTCAGCCATGGACCGGACGTCCAGGCGCAAGGCCTCGTCCGAGAGGCGCGCGGGTGCGACCAGCCGCTGCCAGAGCAGGGTCGTGACGTTATCGAAGGCGCCCTTCTGCGCCAGCGCGATCATCTGCTCGCGCGGAGCGTTGGTTTCGGGCGTGGCCGGCTTGGCGCTGGTGTCGAGCAGCGCCAGCCGCGTCACGCGCTCCGGGGCGCGGCGCATCACCTCGAAAGCGGCATAGCCGCCCATCGACAGGCCACAGAGGGCAAAGCGCGCGGGCGCGACCGCGAGAAGCCGCTCGGCGATGTCGCCGAGGCTCTCGTCGCGATCATGCTGCGCGACCAGAATCGGGCGCCCCGGCGCCAATGCGGGCCATTGCGGCGCATAGAGGCGGGCGTCGCAACTCAGCCCCGGGATCAGCACGAGCGGTTCGATCATCGGTCATCAGCCTCCTGAGGCGCTAGATTGTTGACTTTGCCGTGCTTTTTCTGCATTGCACACGGGTCCGAAGGCGCGCTGGAACAAGAAGTCGCGCCACCGTCGCGGTCGAGTCGGTCATCCCGCCACGTGTCACCGACCCTTGAAGAAGCGCAACCATCGATGTCATTCGCCGAACTCGGCCTGAGTGAAAAGGTTCTGACTGCCGTCACGACCGCAGGCTACAACACCCCGACCCCGATCCAGGCTCAGGCCATCCCGCATGTGCTGGCCCGCCGTGACGTGCTCGGCATCGCCCAGACCGGCACCGGCAAGACCGCAGCCTTCACGCTGCCGATGCTGACGATCCTCGAGAACGGCCGCGCCCGCGCCCGGATGCCGCGCACGCTGATCCTCGAGCCGACCCGCGAACTCGCCGCCCAGGTCGAGGAAAACTTCACCCGCTACGGCGTCAACCAGAAGCTGTCGGTGGCGCTGCTGATCGGTGGCGTCTCCTTCGGCGACCAGGACGCCAAGATCACGCGCGGCGTCGACGTGCTGATCGCGACTCCGGGCCGGCTGCTCGACCATGTCGAGCGCGGCAAGCTGCTGCTCACCGGCGTCGAGCTGCTCGTCATCGACGAGGCCGACCGCATGCTCGACATGGGCTTCATTCCCGACATCGAGCGTGTCTGCAAGCTGGTGCCGTTCACCCGGCAGACGCTGTTCTTCACCGCGACGATGCCGCCCGAGATCACGCGCATCAGCGAGCAGTTCCTGCACAACCCGGTGCGCGTCGAGGTTTCGCGCCCGGCGACCGCGGCGACCACGATCACGCAGCGGCTGATCGCCTCCAACGGCCAGGATTTCGAGAAGCGCGAGACGCTGCGCAAGCTCATCAACGAAGCCAAGGACCTGCAGAACGCGATCGTCTTCTGCAACCGCAAGCGCGATGTCGCAACGCTTCACAAGTCGCTGCAGAAGCACGGCTTTCCGGCTGTCTCGCTGCATGGCGACATGGACCAGTACGCCCGCATGGCGGCGCTCGAATCCTTCCGGACCGGCGAGATGCCGATCCTGGTCGCCAGCGATGTCGCCGCGCGCGGGCTGGACATTCCCGCTGTCAGCCACGTCTTCAACTACGACGTCCCGACCCATGCGGAGGATTATGTCCACCGCATCGGCCGCACCGGCCGCGCCGGGCGCGAGGGTGCCTCCTTCACCATCGTGACGAAGCATGACGAGAAGCTCGTCGCGGCGATCGAAAAGCTGATGGGCCAGGCGATCTCCTGGGAGGAAGGCCGCGGTCTCGATGCGCTGCCGCCGGGCGCGCCGCGCGAGGATCGACCCGGCCGCGGTGGCCGGGGCGACGAGCGTCGCGGGCGCGGTGGCGAGCGTGGACGCGGCCGTCCCGAGCGCGGCCCGCGGGCAGAGCCGGAAGCGGCCCCTCGCCCGATCCGGGTCGAGCGCCCGGCCTCGGAGGATGATGTCGTGGCACCGCGCCGGCGTGGTGCCGGCGACGGCCCGACACGGACGAAGATCCGCGGCGACGGTGCCGCCGAGGCCCCTGCCCGCGGCAAGCCTCGCGGTGACGCGGCCGTCGCTGCCGCGCGCCCCGAGCGCGCGCCGGAGAGCGTCGCCGCCAAGCCGGTCAAGGCCACGGAGGGCCGGTCTGCGCGCCCCGAGCCGCGCCGCCGCGACGACGATGACGGCCCGAAGGTCAAGGGTTTGGGCGACCATGTTCCCGCGTTTCTGATGCGGCCCGTCCGCGTCGGCTGAGGCGCCCCGGGGCAACGGCATTTTAACCTGCCTCGCCTAAGGTCAACTCGTGGAGGCGGCCGAGGTCGCAATCACGGACGGGCGCATGCCGCCGTTGAGACGGACAGGATGTCCCGCTTCGATTCTCAATCGAGGCTGCCGCGGCTTCGGCCGCGAGCGGGCTCAGCGTTCGGATTGTCGATGGCATGAGCGACCACGCACTGCCCCTCTCTCCATCGGACGACCTCGCCGAACGTGTCGTCGCTGCAATGCGCGAGCATGGTTCGCCGACCTATCCGCGCGCCTTCGAAGTCTGGTACGCCCATCTCAGCGGCGAAATGCCTGCGATCAGCATGGCGATGCAGGCCATCATCACGGGCAGCGAAGGCAAGGTCGGTGTCGCCGACATCGACCAGCTCTATGACCGCTTCATCGGCACCGAGCGGCTGGCGCGCCATGCCGAGCGGACCAGCCTGCAGGTTCTGGGCGAAATCGACGGGCTGATGGCGCTCGTCGACAAGGCGCTGGATTCGAGCGAGCGCTATCATGGGCGCCTCTGCGCCATGTCCGAGGACGTGCCCGCGCCCGCCGACCGCCAGAAGCTGCGCGAATGGGTCGAGGCGCTGGTGATGTCGACCCGCGAGGAGGTCACGCGCAAGACCAAGCTCGAGGCGCAGCTGCGCGACAGCTCCAACGAGATCCGCAATCTCCGCGAGGCGCTGGAGTCGACGCGGGCGGAAGCCCTCACCGATCCGCTGACGGGCCTCGCCAACCGCCGCCATTTCGAGGAGATGCTGCAGAAGTCGATCGATCAGGCGACGCTGCGGCGCGAGCCCTTCGCGCTGGTGATGGCCGATATCGACTTCTTCAAGCAGTTCAACGATGCCCATGGCCACCTCACCGGTGACCAGGTGCTGCGTCTCGTCGCCCGCACCATGAAGGACAAGTTCAAGGACAAGGCGATCATCACCCGCTTCGGCGGCGAGGAGTTCGCCGTCATCCTGCCCGATGCCGATCTCATCGCGGGCAAGTTCGGGGCCGAGACGGTGCGCCAGGCGCTGCTGACGCGCGAACTGGTCAAGCGCTCGACCAACGAGAATCTCGGGCGCATCACGATCTCGCTGGGCGTGGCGAGCTATGCCCGCGGCGACACGGCGGCGTCCCTGACCGAGCGGGCCGACCAGGCGCTAATGGCGGCCAAGCGCACCGGCCGCAACCGCACGGTCACCGAGGACGCGGTCGACTCGGTCAGCCGCGTCGCCTGACGGCGACCGGCCCGACGCGGCCAGTCAATGGGCGGCGGCGTCCGCGCGCGGCTTGATCTCGACCGATTCGCCGCAGCCGCAGGCCGAGACCTGGTTGGGGTTGTTGAAGACGAAGGTCGACGAGAACCGGTCCGTGCGGAAATCCAGCTCGGTGCCGAGCAGGAACAGCACGGCCTTGCCGTCGACGATCACGGTCGCGCCCTTCTCGGTGACGACCTCGTCGCCCTTGGCGGCCTCGCGCGCGACCTCGAAGGTGTATTCCATCCCGGCGCAGCCGCCCTTCTTGACGCCGACGCGCAGGCCCAGCGCCGGCTCGGCACCGTCCGACTGCGCCATGATCTCGCGAATCCGCGCCGCAGCGGCATCCGTGAGCGAAACGACCTTCAGGCCGGGTATCGAAAACATCCGTCGTCCCTCCCCAATCGGGTTCAAGGCCCGATGAAGCAAGATTGCACCGACTTACATAAGGATTGCCGAAGGAAAGGTCGAGGTGTCCAGATGCAGGGCGCCGGCGCAGCCGGGATGTTGCAACCCCCGCCCCGCCATGCACTGTGACGCCTCCTCCCTCGGCATCACCCCGGCGACATCCTCCCATGGCTTACCGCACCCACAGCCCGCAATCGCTGCGCGCCCTCGTCCAGGACATGATCGTCGCCGCCGGCTGGAGCGCGGAGGCCGCGGCCGAGACCGCCGCACATCTGGTGCTGGCCAACCTGAGCGGCCATGACAGCCACGGCGTCGGCATGCTGCCGCTCTATTTCCAGTCGCTCGCGGACGGGAACCTGTCGCCGGCCTCACGGCCACAGGCGCGCCTCGACGCGGCACCCTTCCTGATCATCGACGGCGCGGTGGCGCTCGGCCAACCGACAGCCCGCAACGCCGTCGAGCAGGCGGCCGCGATGGCGAATACCGGCGGTGTCGCGATCCTGAACCTGCTCGACGCCCACCATATCGGCCGCATCGGCCATTATGCCGAGGCCGCGGCCGCGCAGGGGCTGATCTCGCTGTTCTGGGTCAATGTCGCCGGCCGCCCGCCGATCGTCGCGCCGCACGGCGCCAGGGAAGCGCGCTTCGGCACCAATCCGCATGCGATCGGCATTCCCGTCCCGGGCGGTGACCCGATCATCCTGGATTTCGCCACCAGCCGGATGGCGCATGGCAAGGCCCGCGTCGCGCTCAACAAGGGCGTCGCCGTGCCGCCCGGCTTCATCATCGATGGCGAGGGCCGCCCGACGACGGAGCCCCGCCACGTCTTCCCGCATGCGCTCGCGCAGGGCGAGGCGCTGGGCGCGCTGCTGCCCTTCGGCGACCACAAGGGCGCCGGCCTGTCGCTCATCGCCGAACTGCTCTCGGCCGGGCTGATGGGCGCGGCCCGCATCGACCAGAAGCCGGCGAAGAGCTGGATCATCAATTCGCTGTTCGGCATCCTGATCGATCCCGCGAGGCTGGAGCCCGACGAGGCGCTGCGGCGCGAGCGGATCGAGAGCTATCTCGCCTTCGTCCGTGCGGCGAAGCCGCAGGACGAGAGCCAGCCCGTCCTGACGCCGGGCGAGAGCGAGCGTGCAACCCGAATCGCCCGCGCGCGCGACGGCATCCCGCTCGACGATGAGACCTGGTCGCAGATCCGGGCGGCGGCAGCGGCCCATGGGATCGACGCCGAGCGCTACTGACGGGATGGGCCCGCCACCATGACGCTGGACGGCTACAACGCCTTCTGCGCCGGCCTGCCGGCCACCAGCAGCGTCGTGCAATGGGGCGGCGCCCATGTCTGGAAGGTCGGCGGCAAGGTCTTCGCCATCGCCCGCACCGATGACGGCGTCGCGCTCTCTGTGACCTTCAAATGCTCCTGGGCGAGCTTCGACATCCTGAAGGAGCAGCCGGGCCTGCGGCCCGCCCCCTATCTCGCCTCGCGCGGCATGAGCTGGATCCAGCGCCTGACCGACGAGACGATGCCTGACGAGGCGCTGGAGGACTATCTGCGCGAGAGCCACCGGCTGGTCGCGGCGGGGCTGACGAAGCGGGCCAGGGCGGAGCTGGGGCTGACGCCCTGACGCTGTCCGCCGTCATGGCGAGCGAAGCGAAGCCATCCAGGGGCGGCCAAGCTCGACGTCGCCTGGATGGCGTCGTCGGCCGAAGGCCTCCTCGCAACGACGGCTTACAGCAGCGCCTCGCCCCTGAACACCGGCACGCAGGAGCCGCCGACGGTGGCGCGGATGCCGTCGGCCTCGCGTCGCGCGGTGATCTGCAGCAGGCTCGGGCGGCCCATCTCGGCGCCCTGCGTCAGCGTGAAGGTCGCGCTGTCGCAGCCGTCGATCGAGAGCAGCAAGGCTGCCAGCGTCGCGCTGGCGCTGCCGGTGGCCGGGTCCTCCCAGGTGCCGCTGATCGGCGCGAACATGCGGGCGCGGATCGACTGGCCGTCGCGGACATAGAGGAACAGCGACAGGCGCCCTTCCAGACCGGGCGTGGCGTCACGCAGGGCGCGGAACTGGGTGAGGTCGGGCGTGGCGCGCGCCAGCGCCTCGGGCGCCACCTCCGCCAGGACGAAAAAGACGCCGACCGAGGCGCGGATCGGCTTGTGCCTGCTGACGAGGACGTCCTCGGGCTTCAACCCAGCGCAGGCCGCGATCGCCTCGGCCGGCAGCGCGACGCCGGTCGAAAGCGGCTGCGGCGCGGCGATGGTGGCGCCGGTGATCTCGCCGGCGGCGTCGCTGGCCACCTTGACCGTGACGAGGCCGGCGATCTCCTCGAAGCGCAGCACGCCGCCGCTGTCGCGGCCATGGCGGGCCAGCACGAACGCGGTGCCGACATTGGGATGGCCGGCGAAGGGCATCTCGTGGGTGCGGGTGAAGATGCGGACGCGCGCCGTGTTGGCCGGGTCCGCCGGCGGCAGCACGAAGGTCGTCTCGCTGTAGTTCATCTCGGCGGCGAGCGACTGCATCTCGGCGTCCGACAGCCCGCGCGCATCGGTGAAGACCGCGAGCTGGTTGCCGCCGAAGCGGGTCTCCGTGAAGACGTCGACGGTCTCGTAGGCGTAGCGGCGCATGGTCGTCTCCCCGCCGCGACAGACGCGGCCCTGGCGCGCTTGATGCCACCGATCGCGCCGCCGCGATAATCAAGCTCGCAGATGCGTTCGATCACCGCCGCTGATCGCGCCGGCGGAACAGACCCCCTCGCCCGCCGGTTGCTCTCCCGACAGTCAAGAGGGATTAGCGCCATGAGCCATCACGACCGGACCAATCACGCCAAAACCCAGCACCATCCTGGCCCCGATACGCCGCGGCGTCCGGGCCAGCCCGGCGAGCAGGACCAGCACCGTCCGGGGCCGAGCCCGGATTCGCCCCATCAGACGGGGCCGCACGCGCCCTATGACTCCGATTCCGGCGCGGTTGCCGAGCGCATCCGGCAGGATGCGGCCGGGCAGTATGGAAATGGGGATCCGGAGCCCAACGAAGACGGGCTCAGCAGCGCGAACCCGGTCGTCCTGTCCGGCGATGGCGACGCGACGAGCGGAAACGGCCATGGCCGCGAGCGGGATGGGTCCAGGACGAGGCAGGCGTGAGGGCGCCCGGCCTCACCACATGTCGAGCGCGACCCTCGCCTCGTCGGACATGCGCGACTGGTCCCAGGGCGGGTCGAAGGTCATGTTGACGCTGACGCCGGAGACGCCGTTGACGGTCGAGACCGCGTTCTCGACCCAGCCGGGCATCTCGCCGGCAACGGGGCAGCCCGGGGCGGTCAGGGTCATGTCGATGGCGACATGGCGGTCATCGGCGATGTCGACGCGGTAGATCAGCCCGAGTTCGTAGATGTCGGAGGGGATTTCGGGATCGTAGACCGTCTTGAGCGCGGCGATGATGTCGTCGGTCAGACGGTCGATCTCCTCCGGCGGCAAGGCCGTGCCGGCGCCCATGGTCGGCGCGTTCGGCTTGATGTCGTCTGCGACGGTGTCGGTCATGATCGCAATCCTACTCAGGCAAACAGGCTTTCGGCCTTTTGCAGGGCTTCGACGAGCCTGTCGACCTCGTCCATCGTGTTGTAGAGGCCAAACGAGGCCCGGCAGGTCGACGTCACCCCATATCGGGCCATCAGCGGCATGGTGCAATGGGTGCCGGCGCGCACCGCGACGCCGGCCCGGTCGATCACCGTCGCGACGTCATGGGCATGGGCGCCCTTCATCTCGAAGGCGACGATCGCGCCCTTCTGCTTCGCCTTGCCGAAGATGCGGATCGAGTTCATCTCGCCGAGACGCTGCATGGCGTAGGCGCCGAGCCTGGCCTCGTGCGCGGCGATGTTCTCGCGGCCGAGCGCCATCATGTAGTCGAGCGCGGCGCCCAGGCCCACCGCCTCGATGATGGCCGGCGTGCCGGCCTCGAAGCGGTGCGGCGGATCGTTGTAGGTGACCGTGTCTTCGGTGACGGTGACGATCATCTCGCCGCCGCCTTCATAGGGCGGCAGCTTCTCGAGCCATTCGCGCTTGCCCCACAGGATGCCGGAGCCGGTCGGCCCATAGGTCTTGTGGCCGGTGAAGCAGTAGAAGTCGCAGCCCAGCGCCTGGACGTCGACCGGAAGATGCACCGCGCTCTGGCTGCCGTCGACCACCAGCGGGATGCCGTGCGAGCGGCAGATCGCGGCGATCTCGGGAATCGGCAGGATGGTGCCGATCGCGTTCGACATATGCGTCAGGGAGACCACCTTGGTCCGGGCCGAGATCAGCTTCTCGAATTCCTCGACGAGGAAGTTGCCGTCCTCGTCGACCGGCGCCCATTTGATCACGGCACCATGGCGCTCGCGCCAGTAGTGCCAGGGCACGATGTTGGAGTGGTGCTCCAGGATCGAGAGGATGATCTCGTCGCCCTCGCCGAGCTGGAGATGGCGCCCGAGCGAGGAGGCGATGGTGTTGAGCGCGCCGGTCGAAGAGCGCGCGAACACGATCTCCTCCAGATGGGCGGCGTTGAGGAAGCGGCGCGCGCTTTCGCGAGCCGCCTCATAGGCTTCCGTCGAGGCATTGGCGAGATAGTGCAGCCCGCGATGGACGTTGGCATAGTCCTCGCGCATCAGCTTCGACATCGCCTCGATCACGACCTCCGGCTTCTGGGCGGAGGCCGCGTTGTCGAGATAGACGAGCGGTTTGCCGTAGACCTCGCGCGCCAGGATCGGGAAATCCCGGCGGATCGCTTCGATGTCGTAGGGCTTCACCGGCGCGTTCATGTTCTCAAGCCTTTCCAAGCGAGGCAGGGGCCTTGTCTAAAGCTGTCTTGTCGGCGACCAGTTCGCCGCCATGGCCCCAATCCTCGCGCTCGATCTCCTGGATCACGATATGGGTGTTCTGCGGGTTCTTTCCCAGCACGCGCACAAGCGTGTCGGTGAAGGCCTTGACGATCTCGGCCTTCTGGGCCCGCGTCGCGCCCTTGGTGATCTGCAGATTGACGTAGGGCATCAGACCGCACTCACCACGGAGGAGGCTTCGCGCGCGCCGAGCCAGGCCTCGATCTCGGTCATGACCATCTCGCGCAGCGCCTCGTCCTGCACGAACTCGACCGCCTCGCCGGCGAAGGCCTGCAGCACCAGCGCCTCGGCTTGCGGCCGCGGCAGGCCGCGCGCCATCAGGTAGAAGAGCTGCTCGCCGTCGATCTGGGCGACGGTGGCGCCGTGGCCGCAGACGACGTCATCGGCGAAGATCTCGAGTTCGGGCTTGTTGAACATGGTCGCGCCGTCGTTCAGCAGCAGCGCGTTGCTCTTCATGTTGCCGTCGGTCTTCTGGGCGTGCTGACGCACGATGACCTTGCCCTGGAAGACGCCGGTGCCCTCGCCGCCGATGATCGACTTGAACATCTCGCGGCTGGTGCCGTGGGGGACCTCATGGTCCATGACCAGCGTCACGTCGGAATGCTCGCTGCCGCCGAGCAGGTTGACGCCGCGCAGGCCGATCTCGGTGTGCTCGCCAGCATAGCGGACGAAATGCTGCTGGCGCAGCGTGCCGGCGTTGCAGACCAGGGCGAAGGATTCGAACTTCGCCTGGCCGCCGACGGTCGCCAGCAGGCTCTGGACCTGCACGGTCTCCGGCCGGTGGCGCGTGATCATGCGGACATGCTGCACGTCGCTCTCGTCGCCGGTCTCGAAGACGATGGCGCCGTTGATCTGGGAGGCGGCGCTGCCGACGCTCTCGCCGATCTCGACGATTGTCGCCTTCGCACCGGCTCCGGCCAGCACGACCGAGCGATGGAAGATCGCGCGCTCCTCCTCGCCCGAGGCGAGGGACAGAATGGTCACCGGCTGCGCCAGTTCCGTGCCGGCGGCGATCTCGATGAAGACGCCGTCGCGCATCAGCGCCGTGTTGAGCATCAGCCCGGCATCGGTGCTGGCCACGCCCGGCCCGGAGAGCACGCGGGCGAGGTCATCGCGACCCGAGACCAGCGCATCCGCCAGGCTGTGGATCGAGAGGCCTTCGGGCAGCCCTTCCAGCGTCGACAGCTCGGGGACGAAGACACCGTCGACGAGGACGAGCCTGACGCCGCCGGCGGGAAGCGCCGCGACGCGGGCACGCACCGCCACGCTGACCGTCGCGCTCTCGGCCAGCGGACGGGCCTCACGCAGCAGGCCGCGCAGATCGGTGTAGCGCCAGGTCTCGAGCCGGCGATGCGGCAGGCCGCGGACCTCGAAGCCGGCGAAGGCATCCTCGCGCAGCTTGCGAACCGGCAGGGCGCCGGGCAGCTCGGCCTTGGCGGCGGCGAACTGGGCGCTCAGCGCCTGCTCGGCCGCCGTCTTCAGCGGGGTGACGACGGACATCACGCCGCCTCCACATAGGCGGCGTAGCCCGACTTCTCGAGCTCGAGCGCCAGTTCCTTGCCGCCCGTCTTCACGATTCGGCCCTTCGACATGACGTGGACCGTGTCGGGGATGATGTGGTCGAGCAGGCGCTGGTAGTGGGTGATGACGAGGAAGCCACGGCTCTTGTCGCGCAGCGCGTTGACGCCGTCCGCGACGATGCGCAGCGCGTCGATGTCGAGGCCGGAATCGGTCTCGTCGAGGATGCACATGGAGGGCGAGAGCAGCGCCATCTGCAGGATTTCCATGCGCTTCTTCTCGCCGCCGGAGAAGCCGACATTGAGCGGCCGGCGCAGCATGTCCTTGGCGATGCCGAGCTTGTCGGCGGCGCCGTTGACGGCCTTGATGAAGTCGGGCGTCAGCAGCTCGGCCTCGCCGCGGGCGCGGCGCTGGGCGTTCATCGCCGCCTTCAGGAAGGTCATGGTGGCGACGCCGGGGATCTCCAGCGGGTACTGGAAGGCTAGGAAGATGCCGGCAGCGGCGCGGGCATCGGCCTCCATCTCCAGCACGTTCTCGCCATTGAGCAGGATCTCGCCGTCGAGGACCTCATAGTCCTCCTTGCCGGCGATGACATAGCTCAGCGTGGACTTGCCGGAGCCATTCGGCCCCATGATGGCGGCGACCTCGCCGTCATTCACGGTGAGGTTGAGGCCGTTGAGGATCTGCTTGTCTTCGTCGGCGATCTTGACGACGAGGTTGCGAATTTCGAGCATGGTTTCGTTCTTTCGTGAGCCCTCATCCTGAGGAGCGCGCAGCGCGTCTCGAAGGATGCTTTCAAGTAACGAACCCATCATCCTTCGAGACGCCGCCTCTGGCGGCTCCTCAGGATGAGGGCTGGTTCAAATCAGCCGACCGAGCCTTCCAGCGAGATCGTGATCAGCTTCTGCGCCTCGACGGCGAACTCCATCGGGAGCTGCTGCAGCACCTCCTTGACGAAGCCGTTGACGATCAGCGCCACCGCCTCCTCCTCGGAGAGGCCGCGCTGCTGGCAGTAGAACATCTGGTCCTCGCCGATCTTCGACGTGGTGGCCTCGTGCTCGAAGACGGCGGTCGCGGTCTTGGCCTCGATATAGGGGATGGTGTGGGCGCCGCACTGGTCGCCGATCAGCAGCGAGTCGCAATTGGTGAAGTTGCGCGCGCCGGTCGCCTTGCGGTGGGCCGAGACCATGCCGCGATAGGTCGAGTCGGATTTCCCGGCCGCGATGCCCTTGGCGATGATCTTCGAGGTCGTGTTCTTGCCGAGATGGATCATCTTGGTGCCGGAATCGACCTGCTGGGCGCCGTTCGACACCGCGATCGAGTAGAACTCGCCACGCGAGCCGTCGCCGCGCAGGATGCAGGACGGGTACTTCCAGGTGATCGCCGAACCGGTCTCGACCTGCGTCCAGGAGATCTTGGAGTTCTTGCCCCGGCAGTCGCCGCGCTTGGTGACGAAGTTGTAGATGCCGCCCTTGCCCTCGGCATCGCCCGGATACCAGTTCTGGACGGTCGAGTACTTGATCTCGGCATCGTCGAGCGCGATCAGCTCGACCACCGCCGCATGGAGCTGGTTCTCGTCGCGCTTGGGCGCCGTGCAGCCTTCGAGATAGCTGACATAGGAGCCCTCGTCGGCGATGATCAGCGTGCGCTCGAACTGGCCGGTGTTCTGCTCGTTGATGCGGAAATAGGTCGACAGCTCCATCGGGCAGCGCACGCCCTTGGGGATGTAGACGAAGGAGCCGTCGGTGAAGACGGCGCAGTTCAGCGTCGCGAAATAGTTGTCGGTCACCGGCACGACGGTGGCGAGGTACTTCTTCACCAGCTCGGGATGCTCGTGGATCGCGTCCGAGATCGAGCAGAAGATCACACCGGCCTGGGCCAGCTCCTTCTTGAAGGTCGTGACCACCGAGACCGAGTCGAACACGGCATCGACCGCGACGCGGTTCTCAGGCGCGACACCGGCCAGGATCTCCTGCTCGCTGAGCGGGATGCCGAGCTTCTTGTAGGTCTCCAGGATCGCCGGATCGACCTCGTCGAGCGACTGCGGCGCCGGGCCCTTGGGGGCGGCGTAGTAGTAGATGTCCTGGTAGTTGATCGGCGGGTACTGCACGCGCGACCAAGCCGGCTCGGTCATCGTCTTCCAGCGACGGAAGGCATCGAGCCGCCATTCGAGCATCCATTCCGGCTCGTTCTTGCGGCCGGAGATGTAGCGGACCGTGTCCTCGGTCAGGCCCTTGGCCGGCTTCTCGACCTCGAGCTCGGTGACGAAGCCGTATTTGTATTCGGTCACGTCGATCGACTTGACCTGATCGATGGTCTCCTGGACCGCTGCCATGTCTGCTCTCCTGTCGCGGGTTCAAGGCCCGCCGGTTTGGTCTTCGTCGTGCGCAACGCGTCAGGCGGCAGCCCGCGCGCTCCGATCAGGGATCGCGGCCAGCGCTTTCGCATAGGCCGCGAGAAAGAGGTCGATGTCGGCCTCGCAGGTGGTCCATCCGAGCGACGCCCGCAAGGCCCCTGCGCTCATGGCGGGGTCGACGCCCATGGCGGTCAGCACATGGGAGCGCCGGACCTTGCCGGAGGAACAGGCCGAGCCGGACGACAGGGCGACGCCCGCGAGGTCGAGCTTGATCAGCGTCGTCTCGGCGCTCAGCCCCGGTGTCGCGAAGGCCGAGGTGTTGGGCAGGCGCGGCGCGGCGCGGCCAAAGAGCGCGGTCTGCGGCGACAGCGCCAGCAGCCCCGCCTCCAGCCGGTCGCGCAGGGTGACAAGGCGCAGGCCTTCGGTGGCGAGCGCCTGCGCGGCGAGGCCGGCGGCGACGCCGAAGCCAACGATGCCGGGCACGTTCTCGGTGCCGGCCCGCCAGCCGCGCTCCTGGCCGCCGCCGCGCAGCAGCTTGTCGGCGAGTTCGAGCGCGCCGGTGCGGAAGACGATGGCGCCGACGCCCTTGGGGCCGCCGAGCTTGTGGGCCGAGAGGGTGAGCACGTCGACGCCGAGCGCCTCGATGTCGACCGCGATCTTGCCGGCGGCCTGGACGGCGTCGCTGTGAACGAGCGCGCCGAAGCGCTTTGCGATCGCCGCGATGGCCGCGAGCGGCTGGATCACGCCGGTCTCGTTGTTGGCGAGGTGGACGGAGACCAACGCCCGCGCGCCCGGATGCTCCGCGGTGAGGCGCTCCAGACGGGCCGTGAGCCAGGCCGTGTCAACGACGCCGTCGGCATCGACGGGAAGCGCCTCGGCCACTTGCGCCGGAAAGCGGTGACCGTCGCGGACGCAAGGATGCTCGGTGGCGCTATGGAGGAGCAGCGAAGCCGGGGTCCGCACGCAGTCGCGCCCGCCGTCGCAGTCCATCAGCGCGGGCGACAGCAGGGTCGCGTTGGCCTCGGTGCCGCCGCCGGTGAAGACAACGTTGGCGGCCTTGGCCCCGACCAGCCCGGCCACCTGCTCGCGCGCACGCTCAACCGCGCTACGCGCCGCTCTGCCCTCGGCATGGACCGAAGACGGATTGCCGGGCAGCTCCAGAGCGCGCACCATCGCCTGCACGACCTCCGGCCGGACCGGGGTCGTGGCGTTGTGATCGAGGTAGGCGCGTGCCGGGAGGGTCACGATCGCGGTTGCTCCAATTCTGCTTCACAGGCCAGCGGGCACGAAATGCTTGAATTCGCACCCCGGCGCCGTGCTATAGCCGCCCGTCCGAACCGGCTCTGGCCGGGATCCTGAGCAGCCATCCGAAGCGGCGACTGCCCATGTTCTCGACTTGTTCACGGCCGTTAGAACCATTCTAAGCGCCTGATGTAGGGCGCGAGCGGCGGCGTCGTCAAGGGCGGCCGGGCCAGAGCGGCGGCATTCCGCCGGCTCCCGGCCCGTTCGAGGCGGCAGCAGCCCAACACAAAGGCGACGAGACGATGCCCGAGGTGATTTTCAACGGCCCGGCCGGCCGGATCGAGGGCCGGTACCAGCCGGCCAAGAAGCGGGGTGCGCCGCTCGCGATCATCCTGCATCCGCACCCGCAGTTCGGCGGGACGATGAACAACCAGATCGTCTACAACCTGTTCTACACCTTCGTGAATCGTGGCTTCTCGGCGCTGCGCTTCAACTTCCGCGGCGTGGGCCGCAGCCAGGGCCATTTCGACCATGGTGCGGGCGAGCTCTCCGACGCTGCCGCCGCGCTCGACTGGATGCAGGCGCTGAACCCCGAGGCCAAGAGCTGCTGGATCACCGGCGTCTCCTTCGGCGCCTGGATCGGCATGCAGCTCCTGATGCGCCGCCCCGAGATCGAGGGCTTCCTCTCGATCGCGGCGATGGCCAACCGCTACGACTTCTCCTTCCTGGCGCCCTGCCCCTCCTCAGGCCTGTTCGTCCATGGATCCGAGGACCGCGTGGCGCCGGTCAAGGAGGTCATGGCGGTGATCGAGAAGGTGAAGACGCAGAAGGGCATCCAGATCGAGCACACGGTCGTGGACGGCGCCAACCACTTCTTCGACGGCAAGGTCGACGTGCTGATGAGCCAGGTCGGCACCTATCTCGACCGCATGGTCGGCCCCGAGATCATCAAGAGCGAACAGGAAAGCGTCTGACGATCCTCTCCGTCATGCTCGCCCATGTGGCGAGCATCCACGTCTTGGGCACGGCGCCCGGCTCCAGAAGACGTGGATGGTCGGGACAAGCCCGACCATGACGGTGGACGAGCTGTCGGCCCCGACGAGAACCCAGCCATGACCACCTACAAGTCCGATTTCCTGCGCGTGCTCGACGAGCGCGGCCTGATCCATCAGGTCTCCGATCCGGAGGGCCTTGACGCGCTCTGCCGGCAGGGCGTGCAGACGGCCTATGTCGGCTATGACGCGACCGCGACGAGCATCCATATCGGCAATCTGATCTCGCTGACGATGCTGTACTGGTTCCAGGAAACCGGGCACCGGCCGATCACGCTGATGGGCGGCGGCACCTCGATGGTCGGCGACCCCTCCTTCCGCGACGACCAGCGCAAGCTGCTCACCGTCGAGGAGATCGCGACCAATATCGAGAGCATCAAGCGGGTCTTCGGCCGCATCCTGCGCTATGGCGACGGCCCGACGGACGCGCTGATGGCCAACAATGCCGACTGGCTCTTGAAGCTGAACTATGTCGAGTTCCTGCGCGAGGTCGGCCGCCACTTCTCGGTCAACCGGATGCTCTCCTTCGACTCGGTGAAGCTGCGGCTCGACCGCGAGCAGTCGCTGTCCTTCCTCGAATTCAACTACATGATCATGCAGGGCTACGACTTCGTCGAGCTCAACCGGCGCCATGGCTGCCGCCTGCAGATGGGCGGCTCGGACCAGTGGGGCAACATCATCAATGGCGTCGACCTCTCGCACCGGATGGGCGGGCCGCAGCTCTACTGCGTGACGACGCCGCTCTTGACCACCGCCTCGGGCGCCAAGATGGGCAAGACCGCCAATGGCGCCGTCTGGCTGAACGCCGATGTCTTCAGCCCCTATGATTTCTGGCAGTATTTCCGCAACACCGAGGACGCCGATGTCGGCCGCTTCCTCAAGGTGTTCACGCGCCTGCCGCTGCCCGAAATCGCGAAGCTCGCCGCGCTCGGCGGCTCGGAGATCAACGAGGCCAAGAAGATCCTGGCGACCGAGATCACCGCCATCGTGCATGGCCGCGAGGCGGCGGAGGCTGCGGCCGAGACGGCGCGCAAGACCTTCGAGCAGGGCGAGACGGCGGCCGACCTGCCGAGCGTCGCGATCGCGCGGGCGGAGCTGGAGCCGGGGCTGGGCGTGCTGAGCGCCTTCGTGAAGGCCGGGCTCGTGCCCTCGACCGGCGAGGCCCGCCGGCAGGTCAAGGCCGGTGGCCTGCGCGTCAACGACGCCGTCGTCACCGACGAGCGCGCCATGCTCGGCACCGCCGACCTCGCGGAGGGCGCGATCAAGCTCTCCTTCGGCAAGAAGAAGCACATCCTGCTGCGGCCGGAGTAGCCGGCCTCAGCGCGTCGGCGGCTGGCCGGGCGGGCTCGGCTGGATCGGCTGCTGGGCCGGCGCGCCGCCGAGCGGGTCGACGAAGCGGCGCAGGATGCCGGGCGCGATCGCCGAGAGCGGGTTGATCGTCATGGTCGGGGCGCTGGCGGCGCCGGCGATCCGGAAATTGACGGCGAAGAGCCCGCCATACTGGCTGCCGCCGCCGAGCAGCGCCCCCACCACCGGCACCTGCGCGAAGGCGTTGTTGAAGGCATAGCCCGGCACGAAGGTGCCGCCGATGTCGACGCGGTCGCGCCCGTAATCGACATTGCCCTGCAGGGTGAAGCCGACCTGCTGGCCCCAGATCACCATGTCGGAGACGTCGAGGCGGCTGGCGGAGCGCGTGAACTCCGCCCGCAGCTTGATGAAGGTGACCTCGCTGACATTGATCGGCAGGGGCGGCGCTGCGTTGTCGGCGCGGTCTCCGGCCAGCCCCTGGGCCGACTGACCGCCGACGACACGGCGCAGAGCCGGCTCGTCGCGGACGACGAAGTTGCGGAACAGCAGCTCGCCGCTCTGGCGCGTTTCGCCAGGGCCGAGATTGAGGATGAGATCGCCGCCAAAGGCCCGGCGGTAGAGATCGACGAAGCGCAGCAGGGCGCCGCCATTCTCCGACTGGACGACGAGGCCGCCGGCCGGCTCGCCGAGCTTCGAACTCTGCCGCGCCGTGACCTCGGCGCGCCCGATCCGGCCCTGGAACGCGACCGTCCGGAGATCGCCGCCGCGCTTCTGCAGCTTGAGCGTGGCGTTGGTGATGGCCTCGTTGTTGAAGCCGGTCAGGATCGGCACGTCGAGGTCGAGATCGAGGTCGCCGCCCTTGCCGGCGGGCTTGCCGGCGCGCGCGGCAGGGCCGGACGCGCTCTGGAGGTCGCGGATGAAGGGGCGCACATCGGCCACGGCGCCGCGGACCACGACCCGCGTCAGGCTGCCCTCGCGCCTGGCGTCGACCTTGAGGTTGTCGCCGGTGGACAGCCGCACCTGCGACAGACCGGCTGCTTCGAAGGCATTCTGCCGGGTCAACTCGACCTTGCCGCGGATCAGCACCGGATTGGAATCGAAGACGAGGTCGTCGAGATCGGGGCCATCGGCATCCGCGAGATAGAGGAAGGACAGCTTCGCGGCCCGTCCGGCCGGCTTGCTCAGCCCGGGGACGACGCCGTCGAGCGCGGCCCTGGTCAGGTCGGCCTCGACGCGCGGCGTCCCGGCCACGCCCTTGCCCAGGGCCTTCGTGACCCGCACCGCGACCGGACCGTTGATTCCTGCCTCGGGCCCGAGCCCGCGCTTCTGCCTCGCCGCATTGTCGAGCGTCAGCGACAGGGTCGCCTCGCCCCTGCCCTTCGGATCCTGGCGGATCTCGACCTGGGCCCGGTCGCCGCCGACGCGGGCGTCGCCCCTGACGGCGAGGCCCGCCTTGTCGAACTGCACCGACAGCGTGCCGCCCTCGAGCTTCTCGGTCCCCAGCAGCGTGTCGGAGGCGACGCCCGAAAGCGTCCCCGTGCTGGTGATCACGATCTCGCCGGGGCGGGGATCGTCGACCAGAGCGAGCGCAACCACGCTCCTGAGATCGGAATGGCCGCGCAGGCTGGCGGGATCGATGTCGCCGGGTGCGAAGTCCTTCAGCGCGGGAAAGGCGAAGAGGGCTGCGAGGGCCTCCATCGATCCGATGGTCCGGAAGGCCGTCCGGGCCCGGGCCCGGGGCATCCATGTCTCGGGAATCTCGAAGCTGCCCTCGCTCATCTGGAGCTGCCGGCCGTTGCCGAGTTCGGCGTTCGCCGACTCGATCGCGAGCTTGACCGTCCGTCCCGTGGCCCGGCCCGTGACATGTCCATCGACCAGGAGCGGCAGGCCGGCGCCGGGCTCGAACCGGACCTGAGAGGCATCGACCGTGACGGTCAGCGCCTCGTCGGGAATGCCGGCACCCTGCAGCAGCCTGGCGTGGTCCTCCGCCGGCAGGTCCATCTCGACCCGCAGCGAGGCGAGCCGCCCGCCGAGGAACTGGCGCGAGAGCGTGCTGTGGACCTCGGGCGAGGTCCAGCGGGGCCAGAGCGCCAGCGCCGCCCGCGGATCGGACTCCGTCGCCAGGATCGAGAAGCGCTGCAGGGGCGACGGACCGACCTGCTGGACCAGCCCCTTGCCCTGCGCATGGATCGCCGGCCCCTGGACCGACATCGAGTCGATCCGCACCTCGTTCTGGCGCGGGTCGATGCGCAGATCGGCACGCGCCATGTCGATGGCGACGGGCGGATCGTTGTCGACGCCGGCAAGCTGCCCCTTCGCCTCGAGCGCAGCGCGCCAGGCGCCGTCCTCGGCGCGGATGCTGCCATGCGCCTCGAGCTGCGTCGGCCCGGCGGAGAGCGCCATCGACCTGACGTCGATGGTCGAGAAATCGCCGCTGCTGGCGACCTCGAAATGCGCCGCATCGACCGCGATCGGCGGCATCGGCCCGTCCGGAAACCGGATCACGCCGGGGAGGACGTCGAGGCGTGCCTCGATCGAGCGCTGGCCGTCGGGCGTCTGGACGAGGCTGGCCTTGCCACGCAGGGGCAGCCCCTCGAGCATCAGGCCGCCCGTGCCGAGCGCCAGCGCGACGACTTCGGCGGGCTCGAAGCGCACGATGTCGAGATCGGCGCGCTGCGTCCCGTCCGGCTTGCTGGTCAGGTCGATGGCCAGCTCCTTCCAGCGCTGGCCGGTGCGGCCCTTGACCGTCAGGCGCGTGCCGCGGTTCTGCGTCCGCATCAGGCGGATCTCGACATCCTCGAAGCCGGCCTTCTGGCGGCCTTCCGGATCGACGAGGGCAAGCCGCGCGCCGTTCATGCCCGCCGTCTCGAGCGCGCCGAGCAGCCCGTCCCCCTTTGCGAGCGTCGATATCGCCGCGATGATGCCGGTGAAGGCGTTCCATTGCGCCGAGTCGGGCAGGGTCGCCGGCAGCGCGGGCTCGGCCGGCGCGGCATCCGCGCTGACGATCAGCGCGCCGTCCTTGTTGACGCCGAGCCGGACATTGACGCCGCGCAGATCGACCGAGGTCAGCCGGATGTCGCCGCGCAGCAGCGCCAGCGGCTCATAGCCGAGGATGGCCTCGGGCGCCCGGATCGCCGCCCCGCTGCTGTGGCGGAAGGAGACCTGCCGGACCCGCAGTTGCGACTGCCCGTCGGTGCGGCTGAGCTCGGCACTCGCCGCCTCGACCGTCCATTCCTTGCCCAGCCGCTCCTCGATCGCCGCGGTGATGCGCCCTTCCAGCCCCGACAGCGGCACGAGGCCCGTGACGAGGAGCGTCGCGGCGGCGCCCGCGAGCGTCAGCAGCGCGACGACGCCGGCCACCGCGATCGTCAGAAGCCCGGCCTTGGCGCGCCGCGTGACCTCGGCGACGTCGCAATCGGCCCCGGCCTGTGCCGCGGCCGCCGCCGAATCGCCTCTCGGCCTGTTCGCGTCCTGGTCCAGCAAGGTCTGTTCGATCCTCTCGGGCGGATGATCCGCCGCGGGTTCCCTGTCGTAGGCGCGTCAGGCCGGCTGATGCGACCCTGTCCGTCGATGCCGCCGGGCCGAGCGATTCGGCAAGACGCACCATTTCCCCGCGTCCTGCCTCATCCTATCATGACGGGCGGGCATGGCTTGCGCCATGCAGCGCGAAGGCGACGAAAGGAAGGCGTTTCGATGGCTCTCAACGAAGGTGACGTGGCCCCGGCGTTCACGCTCATGCGGGACGGGGGCGGCATGGTGTCGCTGGCCGACTTCAAGGGGCAGAAGCTCGTGCTCTATGCCTACCCCAAGGACGACACGCCGGGCTGCACCCAGGAGGCGATCGCCTTCAACGGCTTGCGGGCTGCTTTCGCGGGCGCCGGCACCGTGATCCTCGGCATTTCGCCCGATCCGGTGAAGAGCCACGACAAGTTCAAGGCCAAGCACAAGCTCGACTTCGCGCTCGCCGCCGACGAGGCCCAGCAGGCCCTGCAGGACTACGGCATCTGGGTCGAGAAGAGCATGTATGGCCGCACCTATATGGGCGTCGAGCGCACGACCTTCCTGATCGATGCCGACGGCAAGATCGCGCGGATCTGGCGCAAGGTGAAGGTGGCGGGCCATGCCGAGGAGGTTCTCGCCGCCGCGCAGGGATTGTGAGACGTCCAGGCCTCGATTTGCGAAAGATTAACCTTAACGGGGTCTGATGGCGGTATCGGCAGCGTCACTTTCCGGTCCCGCGTAACATGTCACATTCCGCTTCGTCAGGCCCTGCTCTTCCCGTCTCGGGGCTCGTGACCCACAAGACCTATACGATCCGACGCTCGACCGTTCTTCTGGGCCTCGCCTGGCTCGGACTGACCACGGCGGGCTGCGGGCTCTCGGGCTGGTACGTGCTCAGCAAGGACGATCTGGCGGCCCGGCTGATCGCCCGCGAGACGACGCGGCAATACGCTTATGAGGACAGGATCGCCGCGCTGCGGGCCGATGTCGACCGGCTCGCCAGCCGGGCCCTGCTCGACCAGGACGGGGTCGAGGCGCGGGTCGATGAACTCGCCACACGGCAGGCCGAGCTCGAATCCCGCCAGTCCCTCGTCACGGCGCTGGCCGATACGCTGCAGGCCGGCGGGATCGTGCCGGCATCCAAGGCCGCGCCGCTGCGGCCGCGCCTGATCAAGCCCGAGGAGCCGATCCGCGCCTCGGGCGTCACCAGCTTCGCGCCGATCATGCCGACGAAGCCGACGCCGGCCCCCGATGCTCCGGGCCTGCGGGGCGCGGGCGACACGCAGGATCCCTGGCGGTCCGGCAAGGCCGAGCCGCAGCCGCCGGCCCAGCGGGTCGAAACCGCCCTCACCCGGCTCGACCGGGCGCTGGCCAACACAGCCGGGGCGCAGCTCGCGGCACTGCGCGACATGGACGCGACGCTGCAGGAATCTCAGAAGCGCCTGCGCGGCGCCCTCTCGGAGACAGGCCTCGACACCGACCGGCTCGCAGCGCAGAGCAGCGTCGCCAAGGGCGTCGGCGGCCCGTTCGTGCCGCTGAAGATCGATCCCGCGGCCGGGCCGTTCGAGGCGACGCTGAGCGCGCTGCAGCCTCGCATCGCCTCCGTCATGCGGCTGCGCAGCCTCGCCGAGCAGCTGCCTCTCGCCAAGCCGATGGCCGGCGAGGCCGATTTCTCCTCGAATTTCGGCTACCGGGTTGATCCCTTCACCCGGGCTCCGGCGATGCACACCGGCGTCGACTTCCGGGCCGAGACCGGCTCACCCATCCGCGCCACGGCGCCCGGCAAGGTCATCGCCGCAGAGTATTCCGGCGGCTATGGCAACATGGTCGAGATCGAGCACGCCAACGGCATCACCACGCGCTACGCGCATATGTCGGCGATCCTCGCCTCGGTCGGGCAGAGCGTGACGACCGGCACCGTGATCGGCCGGGTCGGCAGCACCGGCCGCTCGACCGGCCCGCATCTCCACTACGAGACCCGTATCGACGACGAGCCGGTCGACCCGACGCGGTTCCTGCGGGCAGGCGGCCGGCTCGCCGGCCTGCGCTGACCGCGGCACGCCCCGCGTTTTCCGCGGGTTTCCGACGGCGGAGCACCCCGACGGCTTGCAAGGTGCCGCCCGCTTGCCTATCGCTCCCGCGAACGGAAGCGAGGCGATACCCCCATGAGCAAGCCCGGCGCGAACGGACTGACCTATGCGCAGGCCGGTGTCGACATCGACGCCGGCAACGCCATGGTCGACGCCATCAAGCCCCTGGTGCGGGCGACGCGCCGGCCGGGCGCGGATGCCGAGATCGGCGGCTTCGGCGGGCTGTTCGACCTGAAGGCCGCCGGCTTCACCGATCCGATCCTGGTCGCGGCCAATGACGGCGTCGGCACCAAGGTCAAGATTGCGATCGAAAGCGGGCTGCATTCGACGATCGGGATCGATCTCGTCGCGATGTGCGTCAACGACCTGATCGTGCAGGGCGCCGAGCCGCTGCTCTTCCTCGACTACTACGCCACGGGCAAGCTCGACCCGAAGGTCGGCATCGAGATTGTGCGCGGCATCGCCGATGGCTGCCGCCAGGCCGGCTGCGCGCTGATCGGCGGCGAGACCGCCGAGATGCCCGGCATGTATGCCGAGAAGGACTATGACCTCGCCGGCTTCGCCGTTGGCGCGGCCGAGCGCGGGGCGCTGCTGCCGCGGGCCGATCTCCAGCCCGGCGACGTCGTCTTCGGCCTGCCCTCCTCCGGTGTCCATTCCAATGGCTATTCGCTGGTCCGGCGCATCGTCGCCCTCTCCGGTCTTGGCTGGGAGGCGCCCGCCCCCTTCGCGCCCGGCAGCAGCCTGGCCGAGGCGCTGCTGATCCCGACGCGGATCTACGTCAAGCCGCTGCTCCAGGCGATCAAGGCGACCAGCGGCATCAAGGCGCTGGCCCACATCACCGGCGGCGGCTTTCCCGACAACATTCCGCGCGTTCTGCCGGACGGGCTCGGCGTGTCGCTCGACCTCGCCGCCATTCCCGTCCCGCCCGTCTTCGGCTGGCTGGCGAAGGTCGGCGGCGTCGCCGAGCGCGAGATGCTGCGCACCTTCAACTGCGGCATCGGCATGATCGTCGCGGCCGAGGCGGCCAAGGCCGATGAGGTGATGGCGGCCCTGGCGGCGGAGGGCGAGGCTCCAGTCCGGCTCGGCGAGGTCGTGACGGTTGCAGCGGACGAGGAGCAGGTCACTTACCGCGGCAAGCTTTCGCTGTGAGCAAGGCGACGATCCGCCCGCGCGTCGGGATCCTGATCTCGGGGCGTGGCTCCAACATGGTCTCGCTGGTGGAGGCTGCGCGCGCGCCGGGCTATCCCGCGCAGATCGCGCTCGTGCTCTCGAACGTGCCCGGCGCGCCGGGGCTGGAGCGGGCGAGCGGCTTCGGCATCGCCACCGCCACCGTCGACCACCGCGCCTTCGCGCGGGATCGCGAGGCGTTCGAGCGGGCGATGGACGAGGTGCTGCGCGTCCACCAGATCGACCTCGTCGTCCTGGCCGGCTTCATGCGGATCATGACGCCCTGGTTCGTGCAGCGCTGGGCGGGCCGGATGATCAACATCCACCCTTCGCTGCTGCCGCTGTTCAAGGGCACGCACACCCATCGCCAGGCGCTCGAGGCCGGCGCCAGCGAGCATGGTTGCAGCGTGCATTTCGTCGTGCCCGAACTCGATGCCGGTCCGGTGATCGCGCAGGCCAGGGTGCCGGTGCTGCCGGGCGACGACGAGGACAGCCTGGCGGCCCGCGTCCTCGCGCAGGAGCATGGGCTCTATCCGCAGGCGCTCGCCGCAGTCGCCTCCGGCAATGTCGCGCTGGTCGACGGCGTGCTCGTCAGGCGCTGAGCCTGCTCGCGCCGATCCGCCTCCTCCTTGCAGCGCGCTTCCTCCTCCTTCTGCCAGCGCCGGAAGAGATCGGCCCGGCGGGCGGGATAGCGTTCCTCGCGCGCCACGAGATCGGTGATGCGGTCGGTGCGGAAATGGCGGAAGTCCTGGCGCAGCTCGCACCAGGCGATGACGATGCGGACGCGGTCGTAGAAGGTCATGCCGATCGGCCAGATCATGCGCTGCGTGTCCTGCCCGCTCTCGTCGCGGTAGCGGACCTCGAGCTTGCGGCCGAGGCGGATGGCGGCCCGCACGGCGGCGGTGTCGACCTGGTCGGTCGGCGCATCACGGCCATAGCGCGGCGCGAAGAGCGCCCCGTCGAGCAGGATCGGCCGCAGATGCGGTGGCAAAACGGCGGCGACCTTGCTGACGACGTCCTCCGCCGCGCGGGCGAGGACCGGGTCGGCGCGCTCGCCGAGCCAGCGCATCCCGACCAGCACGGCCTCGATCTCGTCCGGGGAGAGCATCAGCGGCGGCAGGTCAAAGCCGGCATCCAGCACATAGCCGATGCCGGCCTCGCCGCGCACCGGCACGCCCTGGCGCACCAGCGCGGCGATGTCGCGGTAGACCGTGCGCACGGAGACGTCGAGCTCGGCAGCCAGCGTCTCGGCTGTCACCGGGCGGCGGCGGCGGCGCAGGCTCTGGATCATGTCGAGCAATCGTTCGGCGCGCTGCATGTCGGTCGTTCCCGCTTGGCCTTCGACGATCGGAGAATGCCCGATGGTGCTGACAAATCCTGTCAGGACTATGTCAGTAGCGTCATCACGTCGTCCTGCGCCATGGGAGGAAGAGCATGATCACGCTGCACCATTTCGGACCGGCCTTCGGCCTGCCCGATCCGAGCCCGTTCTGCATCAAGGCGGAGATCCTGCTGAAGCTCTCGGGCCTGCCCTATCAGGTGCGGGTCGGCGATCTGCGCAGGGCGCCGAAGGGCAAGCTGCCGCTGATCGTCGAGGACGGCATCACGATCTGCGATTCGAGCTTCATCCGTTTCCATCTCGAGGCGCGTCACGGCCTTGATTTCGACGCCGGGCTGGATGCGGAGCGGCGCGGCGTCCAGTGGGCGCTTGAGAAGATGCTGGAAGACCAGATCTACTGGATCATGGTGGCCGAGCGCTGGCTCGACGACGGCAATTTCGCCCGCGGCCCGGCGCAGTTCTTCAAGCCGGTGCCGGCGCCGCTGCGGCCGCTCGTCTGCGCGCTGGTGCGCCGCAAGGTGCGGCGCAACGTCGACGGCCATGGCATCGGCCGCCACAGCCCGGCCGAGCGGCTGCAGCTCTCGGCCCGGGCGCTCGACGCCATGGTGGCGATCCTGGGCGAGCGCCCCTTTTTCGGTGGAGACGCGCCGGTCGGCGGCGATGCCGCGCCCGGTGCCTTCCTGATCGCGGCGCTGGCGCCGCTGTTCGATTCGCCGTTCCGCGCGCTGCTCGAGCAGCGGCCGACGCTCACGGCCTATGCGGGCCGGATGCGTGGGCGCTTCTTCGCGGCGGCGCAGCCGGTCAGATCGGCCGCTTGAGCTTGCAGCGATCGATGAAGCCCAGGCCCTTCTCGCGGGCCGAATCGTTGAAGTAGCCGGTGTCGCGGAAGGCCTGAATCTCGTCCTTGGTCATGGCCTTGATGGTGCCCTTGGCGTAGCAGCTGCACGGCGTATGGACCGCCTCGCGCGTCGTGCCCATCAGGCGCGACTGCGTCACCAGGCAGGCATCGAAGGCGCGCAGCTGGATCATGTAGGGGGTCAGGTTCTTGGCCGTCGGGTCCGGCGGCGGCAGGGCGCTGCCGCCGCTCGCGGCCTGCGCGCCCAGGGTCGCCAGCACAGAGATCCCACCGGCCAGGAAGACCGCACCCATCCGCCGCATCATCATGACTTCGTTCGTCCTTCGAAAGCAGGCGCATCAGTCCCGGGAACGGCCTGCCTGCGCGAGGGATGGTCCATAGCACCGCCGAAAAATCAAGGGTGGGTGGTCACGCCTTTTTGATCCAGACCTTGTTGTCGTGGAAGGCCGCGCCGCCGAAGGGGGCCGGGCCGTCCGCGCCGGTGATCGTGTTGATGCCGCGCCCGTGCTTGTGGGCGGCATTGGGCCAGATCGATTCGGCGATCACGACGCCGCGCACCACACCCTCGAACACAACGGCCGCGAGATGGACGCTGCCGCGGCTGTTGCCGACGATGACCTCGTCGCCGGCGGCGATGCCCAGGCGGGCCGCATCGTCGGGGTGCAGCATGAGCGTCGGGCCGACCTCCTTCTTCACGGAGCTCGGGGTCTCCGTGAAGGTCGAGTTCAGGAAGCTGCGGGCCGGGCTCGTCGCGAGGCGGAAGGGGTGGTCGGCATCGACATTGTCGAGCACGTCCCACTGGTCGGGCAGCACCGGCATCTCCCACCAGGGGCCGACCGGGCCGGCATTGGCGTTGGGGACCTTCGGCCAGTCCGGCTTGAAGCGGAACTTGCGGTCGCGATAGCCGAAGCCGTCGAGATAATGCGCCGTGCGAAACTCCGGCTGCACATCGAGGAATTCGTTCGCGATCAGCTCGTCGAGCGTGCCGCGGCCGCTCTCGCGCATCGTCCAGTCGACGATCTCCCGCGGGGTCATGTCGAAGCCGCGATGCTGCGCGCCCAGGCGCCTGGCCAGGGCGCAGATCACGTCATGGTTCGAGCGGCATTCGCCCGCCGGCTCGACGAGCTTGCCGCCCCACATGATGTGCTGGTGGCCGCCCCCCTGGTAGATGTCGTCATGCTCGAGGAACTGCGTCGCCGGCAGCACGATGTCGGCCATCTGCGCCGTCTCGGTCATGAACTGCTCATGGACGACGGTGAAGAGGTCCTCGCGGGCGAAGCCCCGCTTGACCAGCTCCTGCTCGGGCGCGACCGAAACCGGATTGGTGTTCTGGATGAGGAGTGCCCTGACCGGCCCGCCCTGCCGCAGGGCCTCGGCGTCGCCGGTGAGGATGCGGCCGATCTGCGACTGGTCGAGTTCGCGCACGCTGCGGTCGCGGACGTCGAGCCCCTCGATCAGGCTCTTGCGCCAGTTGTAGATGCCGCTGTTGCTGTGGAAGGCGCCGCCGCCCTCGTATTGCCAGGCTCCGGTCACGGTCGGCACGCAGAGCGCGGCGTGCATCGAGACGGCGCCGTTGCGCTGGCGGGCGAAGCCGTAGCCGAGGCGGAAGAAGCTCTTCTTGCGGGTGCCGACGAGCGCGGCGAATTCCTCGATCTGCGCTACCTCGAGCCCGGTGATCGCCGCCGCCCATTCAGGCGTGCGGCTCTGCAGATGCGCCTCGAGTTCCTCGGGGGCATCGGTATGCGCAGCGAGATAGGCGCGGTCGGCATGGCCGTCGCGGAAGAGGATGTGCATCACCGCGCAGGCGAGCGCCGCGTCGGTGCCCGGCCGCAGCACCAGCGCCAGATCGGCCTGGGCGAGCGTCGCATTGTGGTAGATGTCGATGGCGACGATCTTGGCGCCACGAGTCTTCCGCGCCTTGATGGCGTGATGCATGACGTTGACCTGGGTGTGCACCGCATTGGTGCCCCAGATCACGACGCAGTCGGACTGCGCCATCTCGCGCGGGTCCGGCCCGGCGAGGCGGCCCGTGCCGGCGATGAAGCCGGTCCAGGCCGTGGTGGTGCAGATCGTCGAATACTGGCCGGAATAGCGCTTGGCATGGCGCAGGCGGTTGATGCCATCGCGCATCACCAGGCCCATGGTGCCGGCATAGTAGTAGGGCCAGACGGCGTCCGCCCCGTGCTCCGCTTCGATGGCGAGGAAGCGCTGCGCGATCTCGTCCAGCGCCGCGTCCCAGGAGATGCGCGCGAACTGCCCGGAGCCCTTGGGGCCGGTGCGGCGCAGGGGATGCAGCAGCCGGTCGGGATGGTGGATCCGCTCGGCATAGCGGGCGACCTTCGCGCAGATCACGCCATCGGTGTAGCTCTGCCGCTTGCTGCCGCGGACCCGGCCGATGCTGCGCCCGTCGATGACCTCCACCTCCAGCGAACAGGCCGAGGGGCAGTCATGCGGGCAGGTCGAGGGGTGATGCGCGATGCGTGGCAATTCGGTCATAGCCCCTTCGTAACGCATGGCGAAAAAAAGGAAACCGGCCTCGGCGGTGGCACCCGCGGCGCCAGGCAGGCATGGTTGCCGCAGCCCGCCGCACGCGGCGCATCGTCAACCCGGGGTTAATCCTAATGCTTCATTCTGCGGCTCTCTGGTCATGAGTGGCGCCGTCGCGCCGGAGTTGAGTGCCATGCGTAGCGTTGCGTTCCTGGCGGGCCTCGTCGCCTGCCTCCTGCTGTCCTCGCCCGAACGGGCGGCGGCCCAGTCCCCCGACTACACCACCCTGACCTCGCCGCAATCGGCCCAGAACTGGACGCTGACGCTCGGCGCCGGCCTGCATCGTCAGCCCGACTATCTCGGCTCCAACGACTACGTCTTCCGGCCCAAGCCGATCATCTCGCTTGGCCGCGGGCTGAAGAGCACCTGGTGGTCGGCCGAGGACGACGCGATCTCGATCGGCTTCTTCTCCGGCACCGCCTGGCGCGTCGGCTTCTCCGGCAACCTGCTCTGGGAGCGGAAGTCCAGCGTCAACCCCGCGCTGATCGGCGTGCCCAATGTGAAGTTCGGCGCCGAGGCCGGCGCCTTCGCCGAGTTCTACCCGGCCTCCTGGCTGCGCGCGCGCGTCGATCTGCGCCGTGGCATCGTCGCCCATGACGGGTTGATCGCGGAGGTGAAGCTCGACGCCTTCGCCCGCATCAACGACACCTGGAAGCTCGGCATCGGCCCGCGCATGACCGTCGCCAGCGCCGATTATGTGCGTACCTATTTCGGCTCGATCCCCGGCACCGCCGGCACCGGCGGGCTGCTGCAGCGCTTCAACAGCGGCGTCCTGTCCTACGGCGCGATCGCGCAGGCGACCTACAACTGGTCCGAGCGTTTCCAGACCACGGCCTATGTCGAGTACAAGCATCTGGTCGGCGATGCCGCGAAGTCGCCGATCGTGCGGACCTTCGGCTCGCGCGATTCGATCACGGTCGGCGTGTCCGCGAGCTACGCCTTCGACCTGGGCTTCTGACGGCCGGGGCCAATGATCGCGGCCCGGCCAGCGCCGCGGCGGCACGAAAAAGGGGGCGGGTCGATCACGACCCGCCCCCTTTTCTCATGAAAGCCGATGTGGTCGTCGGATCAGCCGACGATCTCGTTGCCGGAGAAGAACTGGGCGATCTCGACGGCGGCCGCTTCCGGCGCATCCGAGCCATGGGCGGTGTTCTCGCCGACCGATTCGGCGAAGAGCTTGCGGATGGTGCCCTCGGCGGCGTTGGCCGGGTTGGTGGCGCCCATCACCTCACGATACTTGGCGATGGCGTCCTCGCCCTCGAGGACCTGCACGACCACGGGGCCGGAGGTCATGAACTCGACGAGCTCGCCGAAGAAGGGCCGCGCCGAATGGACCGCGTAGAAGGTCTCGGCCTGGGCCTTGGTCATGTGGATGCGCTTCTGCGCGACGATGCGCAGGCCGGCCTTCTCGATGACCGCATTGACCGCGCCGGTGATGTTGCGACGGGTCGCGTCGGGCTTGAGAATGGAGAAGGTACGCTGAACAGCCATCGATGGATCCTCGGGGACGATTTTGGGGCCAGAAACTCTGGGAACGCGGCGCGCTTATAACCGCGCCCTCCCCGCCCCACAAGGCTCGCCGGCCTGCAGCCTTTCAGACGCCGGAACCCGGATGCATCATCGTGCGCGTTTGCCGCAACGACCAGTTGCTGCCGTCGAACTCGTCCTGGAGAGGGACCTCCGCAAGCGTATAGTGGAGTTGCGTGCCTCGCGGGCACCCCAGCGTCGGCAACACGCCTCGCAGCAACTCGAGGATAGCTGGAACGTTGGCCTCATCGTCGGCATCGACATCGACGCCCGAAAACTCGATTTCGCGGTTGCCGTCCTCGTCTGGCACGCCAAGACCGGTGCCGCCGCCGCTCACAACGCCGAGACTGGCTTCGCCAAGGGCTTCGTGCAGGGGCTCCCCATAGCGCTCCTCGCGACCTTCGACGCTCAATCCCCGTGGCAGGAAGACGTAGATGAACGCACTGGCATCCCGATACATGCTCACTGTCCTTGCTCGCCGCCAGCCTAGGAAGAGGTCCCGGCAGGATCAAGAGCGTGACCGGTCTCAGTGGCGGGTCAGGAAGGTCCTCGCCTCACGCAGCGCCTGGGAGACCTGATCGCGCGTCATTTCCAGCGCCAGCTCCTGGCGGTGGGCCGCGGCCCGGCCGCAGCCGCGGGCCTGGGCGACGTTGAACCATTTCTGCGCCGTGACCAGATCGACCGGGATGCCGCGGCCGGAGGCATACATCAGACCCAGCTCGTAATAGGCCTCGGCCGAAGCCTCGCTCGGGACCACCAGCGAGGCCGGGATCGCGCTCATTTCCATGCGTGCCATGACATCCACCCTTGTCTTTCGTTGGCGCCGGCCACCCGTCCAAAGGTCCCGGCTCGTGAGGAGGAGACTGGCGGCGGCGCTTAAAGGGCTCGCTAAAATTCGCGATGAATCGAAGCTCAACAAGGAATGAGCGAGCGGTTAAATCAACGCTCGATTCAGCCTTCCATTCCGAAAAACGTAGTGTTTTCAAAGCGCTTTCCGGCAAATGCGGAAACGCCCGTCAACGGAGGATTCACCCTCCGCTGCGGAAGCCGGCTCGGCGCGTTCGCGACAGGCCCTTGGAAGCGGCCCGGTTCCGGCTTAAGGTTCATATCTGAACCATGCAGCATAGCGTGGTCTGACAGGGAGGTTTTCATGACCATCGGATCGCGTCTTTCGCGTGCGGGGCTGGCCGGATTCGGCGCCCTCGCGCTCAGCCTCGCCTCGGGAGGAGCCGTGCTCGCCCAGGATGTCGCCGGCACCTGGCTGCGCGAGAGCGGCGCCTCGCGGGTGCGCTTCGCCAAATGCGGCGAGGCGATGTGCGGCACGCTGGCCTGGCTCAAGGATACCAATGGCCCGGCTAAGGTCGGCCAGCGCATCTTCTACGACATGAAGCCGTCCGGCGACGGCAAATGGAGCGGCAGCGCCTTCAACCCCGAAGACGGCAAGACCTATTCGGGCACGATGACGCTGGCCGGCGACAAACTGACCACCTCGGGCTGCGTGCTGGGCGGGCTGATCTGCCGCTCGGTGACCTGGAACCGGGCGAACTGAGGCGCGACCTCGACCGATCCGCGACGGCGGACTTATCCCCGCCGCGCCATCCCATGCCTATGCTGCCTGCGCTGCACCCGACCAAGGGGGCTGTCGCGAGGCATCGTGCGGCCGGGTGAAGTTGCGGGTTTCGGGAGGCGTCGCCGTTGCGGGCGACGGCTCCCGGAGGCTGAACGGCCGCAAGCCCCCTAGTCAAGGGACTGATGGCCGCGACGCCCAAAACACCCGCGCGCGGAGCCGGGCGGCGCGAGATCGGCGCTGCATCGACCTCGACATCGACACTCGACATCGGCACGCGGCAAGGACGCGCGCCACCCGGCTCCGCGCATCCCCTTCCGGGGGACTTCGTGCGAAACCCCGCGGCTCAGGCCGGTCGGGGCTTTTTCTGCGCGGTACTCTCCAAGTTCTCTCGGAAACACCACCGTCATCCTGGGCGGCCGCAGGCCGACCGGGATCCATCACAGGGCACCGACCAGCCCGAGGATGGATCCCGGCCTGCGCGGCTGCGCCGCTTGGCCAGGATGACTCACGGAACGGCGTGGATGATGGTCAGCGGGCCTTCTGGCCGAAGAGGATCGCCTTTTCCTCGGGCGTCGAGATGCCGGCCGGGTTGCGCAGGGCCTCGCCGACCTTGAGGCCGCGCTGCACGGCAGGCCGCGCCATCATCGTCTCGATCCAGCGGGCGACATGGGGGAACTGCTTCAGGTCCTGCCCCTGCTTCTCCCAGCCCCGCGCCCACCCGATGCAGGCCATGTCGGCGATCGAGTAGTCGCCGCAGATGTAGTCGCGGCCGTCCAGGCGCTTGTTCAGCACGCCATAGAGGCGGTTGGTCTCGTTGGTGTAGCGGTCGATCGCATAGGGCACCTTCTCGGGCGCATAGAGCCGGAAATGGTGGGTCTGGCCGAGCATCGGCCCGAAGCCGCCCATCTGCCAGAACAGCCATTCGTCGACGGCGACGCGGCCGCGCTCGTCGGCGGGATAGAACTGCCCGGTCTTGCGGCCGAGATACTGCAGGATCGCGCCCGATTCGAAGACCGAGATCGGCTTGCCGTCCGGCCCCTCGGGATCGACGATCGCCGGCATCCGGTTGTTGGGCGAGATGGCGAGGAAGTCCGGCTTGAACTGGTCGCCCTTGCCGATGTTCACCGGCACGATGTGGTAGGGCAGCCCGCACTCCTCGAGCATGATGGTGATCTTCCAGCCGTTCGGGGTCGGCCAGTAATGGAGGTCGATCGGCTTGCTCTGGCTGGCTGGCATGGCGCGGTCCCGGTCCCTGATGCAGAGGAGGAAGCGCGATGTTTAGGCCGCTTCCCGCGTGGGAGAAAGAGCCGGGCTGCCCTGCGCGGGCCGCATCGCCCCTTCGTGATCCCGGCGCTCGCGGCGCCGATCAGAGCTCGATCTTGAAGCCCTCATGGCTCTGGGCGAAGCCGAGGTTCACATAGAAGCGGTGCGCGTCGAGGCGCGACTTGTTGGAGCTGAGCTCGGCCATGCCGGCGCCGTGCTCGCGCGCGAAGGCGAGCGCATGGGCGATCATGATGCGGCCGATGCCATGGCCGCGCCGCTCGGGCGCGACATGGACGCTCTCGAACTTGGCCCGCATCCGGCCCCGCGCCACCAGCCCGGGAATCAGCGTGACCTGGAAGGTGCCGACCACCAGGCCCCCCGCCTCCTCGGCGACGAAGAGCGCGTTGTGGGCGGACGCCTCGATGGCGGCGAAAGCCTCGGCATAGCCGGGGTGGCGCGCCTCCGCGCGGATCGCGTCGGCCGTCATCGTCTGCGTGGCGGCGCCGAGCATGATCAGCTCGGCGATGCGCTCGACGTCCTCGCGTCGGGCGCGGCGGATGGTGACCGCGGTCGCGGTCTGGGTCGAGGTGGTCATGCGGCGTCCCGTCCGGTGGAGGCGAGACGCCGCTCTATCAGACCAGCTCCGGGAACGGAACGATGGTGGACTTCACCGTCTTCATCGCCATCGCATCGGCGACGGCCTGGGTCACGCCGGCCTCGGTGAAGGGGTAGATCGTCTGCATTTCCAGGAAGGGGTACTTGTCGCGGGCGCGGTAGAGCATGTCGACGCCGAGCGGCAGATCATTGCCGGTGAAGGCCCAGGAGCCGAGCACGTTCAGATCCTTGGTGCAGATGCGGTGCCAGTTGGTCTGGATCGAGCCCGCATCGGTGAACTGCCCCATCTCGACATAGGTGCCGCCGTCGCGCAGGAACTCGATGCCCTCGGGCCCGGCCGTGGGATGGCCGGAGCAGTCCATCACGAGATCGGCCCCGAACCCGCCGACGATCTCGCGGACGCGGGCGATGCGCTCGTCCGCCGTGGTGTATTCCTCCAGATTGACCGTCGCCTCCGCGCCGAACTTGCGGGCGAGCGCCAGGCGCGGCTCCTCCGGGGCGCCGACGCAGATGACGCGGCCGGCGCCCATCTCCTGCGCCGCGGCGATCGCCAGGATGCCGATCGGCCCCGAGCCCTGGATCACCACCGTGTCGCCCCAGTTGAAGCCGCCGGCGCGCTTGGCCCGGTTGAAGGCGCGGATGCAGGAGGTCATCGGCTCGGACAGCGCGCCCAGCCGCAGCGACATGTCGTCGGGCAGCTTGTAGACCTTGGTGCCGGGCAGCATCTCGAGGTCGACATAGACATATTCGGCCCAGCCGCCCCAGAGATGCGGCGCCTTGTCGAAGCCGAGATAGCGCCCGTAATAGACCGGGGTCAGGCACTTGTTGGCGCTCTCGGGGTAGTGGACGCAGTAGTGGCAGTGCCCGCAGGGCATCAGCGGCGGGATCATCACCTTGGAGCCGACATCGAGCGGCTTGCCCATGAAGTCCTCGGTGAAATCCGCCCCCTTCTCGACGATGACGCCGCCGATCTCGTGGCCCAGCGTAAAGGGCCAGGGCAGCTTCTTGGGCCAATGACCCTTGAGGATGTGCTGGTCGGTGCCGCAGACGCCGCAGGCGCCGATCTTGATCAGCGCCGCCTTGGCCGGGACTGCCGGCCAGGGCACCTCCTGGATGGTCGGCTTGCCGCCGGGGCCGTCATAGGTCGCGACGCGGATGGGCTGGCGCTGCATGGTCTTCTCTCCCTGAACGTGCCGCTTTGGCGCGGCTTGGGGGAGAGTGAGGCATGGCGGGCGCGGCGCGGCAACCGGCGTGGACGCACAGGCCGGTTGCGGCAGCGGCTATGCGGCGAACAACCGCTTGGCCATCAGCAGGGTGTTGGGGGTGTCGTCACGGCCGTCGAAGCGGGCCTGGCGCTGCAGGAAGAAGCCCATCCGCTCGTAGAAGGTGATCGCCGGCTCGTTCTGGCTCTCGACCTCGAGGCGCGCCACCGGCGCCTGCGGGAAGCAGGCCAGCGTCACCTGCAGCAGGGTGCGGCCGATGCCGACGCCCTGCCAGGCCGGCAGGACATAAAGCCGCGTCAGCAGCGCGGCGCGGTCGCGCTCGGTGCGGGCACTGGCGGTCGCGACGATCTCGCTCCCGACGAGCGCGACCAGGAAGGCGCCGTTCTCGCGGCCGAGCTGGGCGCCCAGGTTCTCCAGGGAATGCCAGGCATTGGTGATCTCGGCGACGCGCTGCCAGCCATAGATGCCGTCATAGGTGGCGTGCCAGGTCTCGACCAGCAGCGCCCGCACCGCCGGCAGATCGGCGGCTTCGGCGTCGCGGATGACGAGATCGGCCGGGGTCATGCCCGGAGTCCCGTCCGCGAGGGACACGCCGCCGTCATCCCGGGCTTGACCCGGGATCCATTCCGGAGCGCTTCGGAACCAGGTTCAGGCATGGATCCCGGATCTCCGCTTCGCTGCGTCCGGGATGACGGCGTGTTGCCAGCGCCGCCCATCCCGTCACTCGATCCCCAGCTTCGCCTTCAGGATCTCGTTCAGTGCCTGCGGGTTGGCCTTGCCGCCCGAGGCCTTCATCGCCTGGCCGACGAACCAGCCCAGCATGGTCGGCTTCGCCTTGACCTGCTCGACCTTGTCGGGATTGGCGGCGATCAGCTCGTCCACCGCCTTCTCGATCGCAGCCGTATCGGTGACCTGCTTCATGCCGCGGGCCTCGACGATCGCGCGCGGGTCGCCGCCCTCGCTCCAGAGGATCTCGAACAAATCCTTGGCGATGCGCCCGGAAATGACGCCCTCGCCGATCAGGTCGACGAGCCCGCCGAGCTGGGCGGCGGAGACCGGCGAGGTCGTGACGTCCTGGCCCTCCTTGTTGAGGCGCCCGAACAGCTCGTTGATGACCCAGTTGGCCGCGGCCTTGCCGTCGCGCCCCTTGGCGACGGCTTCGAAGTAATCCGCCTGCTCGCGCTCGGCGACCAGCACCGAGGCGTCATAGGGCGAGAGCCCGTATTCGGCGATGAAGCGGGCCTTCTTGGCGTCGGGCAGTTCCGGCAGATGCGCCTTCAGCTCGGCGACGAAGGCATCGTCGAATTCGAGCGGCAGCAGGTCGGGATCGGGGAAATAGCGGTAGTCATGCGCCTCTTCCTTCGAGCGCATCGAGCGCGTCTCGGATTTGGCGGGGTCGTAGAGGCGGGTTTCCTGGTCGATCGTGCCGCCATCTTCGAGGATGCCGATCTGGCGGCGCGCCTCGACCTCGACGGCCTGGCCGATGAAGCGGATCGAGTTGACGTTCTTGATCTCGCAGCGCGTGCCGAGCGGGCTGCCGGGCTTGCGGACGGAGACGTTGACGTCGGCACGCAGGTTGCCCTTTTCCATGTCGCCGTCGCAGGTGCCGAGATAGCGCAGGATGGTGCGCAGCTTGGTGACATAGGCGCGCGCCTCGTCGGCCGAGCGCAGATCGGGCTTGGAGACGATCTCCATCAGCGCCACGCCCGAGCGGTTGAGATCGACGAAGCTCATCGTCGGGTGCTGGTCGTGGATCGACTTACCCGCGTCCTGCTCGAGATGCAGCCGCTCGATGCCCACCGTGATCTGCTCGGTCGGCGAGAGATCGACGACGATCTCGCCCTCGCCGATGATCGGGCTCTTGTACTGGCTGATCTGGTAGCCCTGCGGCAGGTCCGGATAGAAATAGTTCTTCCGGTCGAAGACCGAGCGGTTGTTGACCTGCGCGTTGAGGCCGAGCCCGGTGCGCACCGCCTGGCGGACGCATTCGGCGTTGATCACGGGCAGCATGCCGGGCATCGCGGCGTCGACGAGGCTGACATGGGCGTTGGGCTCGGCGCCGAAGGCGGTCGAGGAGCCCGAGAACAGCTTGGCGTTGGAGGTGACCTGGGCATGGATCTCCATGCCGATCACGATCTCCCAGTCGCCGGTCGCACCCTTGATCAGCTTCTTGGGGTCGGCGGGGCGGGCATGCGCGTTCATCATCGGTGTTCCGGCTCGAAAGGGGTCGCCTGACGGTTACGACCTCGGCGCGCGGGCGGCAAGCTTCTGTTGCACTCCCGACACCGGCTGTCGGGATTGTGGCATAGTGTGCCCCAATCTCGCCTTGTGAGGGATGACGGATCTTGACAATCGTCAGTCCGCTCCCCTTGTAGCGGCAAAGGCCGGAAACCCTCAGGTTGTGCCGGCCGCACCATCCGGAGCTCTACCATGTCACATCGCCGCTCGGCGCCGATATCGCTGACCTATTCGGCCGCGTGCCTGCTGGCTTCCGTCGCCTTCGGCCTCGGCGAGGCCCGCGCCCAGGGCGGGCCGCCGCCCGCGCCGCCGGTGCAGGTCTCGGCGCCGCTAGCCCAGCGCGTCACCAACTGGGACGAGTTCACCGGCCGCTTCGAGGCCAGCGAGCAGGTCGAGGTGCGCGCCCGCGTCTCCGGCTTCCTCGACTCGATCCACTTCAAGGACGGCGACCTAGTGAAGAAGGGCGACCTGCTCTTCACCATCGATCCCCGCCCCTACCGGCTCTCGGTCGATGCCGCCCGCGCCGAGGTGGCGCGCGCCAAGGCCCAGGTCGAGCTCGCCCAGAACGAGGTCGAACGCGCCGAGGGCCTGACCCAGAACCGCACCATCACGGCCCGCGACGTCGACCAGCGCCGCGCCAACCTCAACAGCGCCATCGGCTCCCAGCAGGGGGCGGAAGCCAATCTGAAGACAGCCGAGCTCAATCTCGAATGGACCGAGGTGCGCGCGCCGCTGGCGGGCCGCATCTCGAACCGCCGCGTCGACCCGGGCAATCTGATCGCGGGCGGCCAGTCCGGCGCGACGTTGCTGACGACGATCGTCGCGGTCGATCCGATCTACTTCACCTTCGACGCGTCGGAAGCCGATTACCTGCGCTGGCAGCGCCGCGCCAGCGACCTGCGGACGACGGCCTCGCGCGAGGCCGGCATCGTCGCCGAGGTGCGCCTGTCGGACGAGCAGGAGTGGAAGCGCCGCGGCCGGATCGACTTCGTCGACAACACGCTGAACGCACGCTCGGGCACGATCCGCGGCCGCGTCGTGTTCCCCAACGCCGACCAGTTCCTGACGCCGGGCACCTTCGGCCGGCTGCGCGTCTTCGCCGGCGAGGGCGACGCCCTGCTGGTGCCCGACAGCGTGATCGTCTCCGACCAGGCCAGCAAGATCGTCCTGACGGTGGGGCCCGAGAACAAGATCGTGCCCAAGCCGGTTGTTCTGGGCCAGATCACCCGGGGACTGCGCGTCATCCGCACCGGGCTTTCGCCGGAGGACAAGGTCGTCATCGGCGGCTTCGCCAACCCGATGGTGCGCCCCGGCGCGACCGTCACGCCGCAGCCGGGCGAGATCAAGCCCAACGGCAGCAACTGAACCGCGCCTCGAACCAGCCCCGGGCGGCCGCCGGCCGCCTGCCCTGACGCCAGGCCAGGACCCTTTTCATGTTCCGTTTTGCCCATTTCTTCATTGACCGGCCGATCTTCGCCACCGTGCTCTCGGTGCTGCTGACGATCGCCGGCGCCATCGCCCAGCGCGGCCTGCCGATCGCGGAGTATCCCGAGATCGCGCCGCCGACGGTCTCGATCACCGCGACCTATCCCGGCGCCTCGGCCGAGGTCGTCGCCGCCACGGTGGCGACGCCGATCGAGCAGGAGGTCAACGGCGTCGACGACATGCTCTACATCTCGTCGCAGTCGACCGGCGACGGGCGCGTCACGATCAACGTCGTGTTCAAGGCCGGCGTCGACATCGACCAGGCGCAGGTGCTGGTGCAGAACCGCGTCGCCGCCGCCGAGGCCCGGCTGCCGGCGGATGTGCGCGCGCTGGGCATCCAGACGCGCAAGGCCTCGCCCGATCTGATGATGGTCATCAACATGATCTCGCCGGACGGCTCGCGCGACGCCCAGTACGTCTCCAACTACGCGACGCTCTATGTGAAGGACGTGCTGACCCGTATCGACGGCGTCGGCAACGTCCAGGTCTTCGGCGCGCGCGACTTCTCGATGCGCATCTGGCTCGACCCGGCCAAGGTCGCCTCGCGCAACCTGACCGCGGGCGACGTCGTCGCGGCGCTGCGCGCGGCCAACGTCCAGGTCGCGGCCGGCGCCATCAACCAGCCGCCGGCGACGCAGGGCGGCGCCTTCCAGCTCTCGGTCAACACGCTCGGTCGTCTCACCGACATCGCCGAATTCGAGAACATCGTCGTGCGATCGGACGCCAATGGCGGCACGATCCGCATCCGCGATATCGCGCGCGTCGAGCTCGGCTCGCAGGATTACACCACCAACGCCTATCTCGATAACAAGAACGCGGTGGCCATCGGCATCTTCCAGCGTCCGGGCTCGAACGCGCTCGCGACCGCCGAGACGCTGATCAAGACCATGAACGACATGGCCAAGCAGTTCCCCTCCGGCGTCGAGCACCGCATCATCTACAACCCGACCGAGTTCATCGGCGAATCGGTCAGCGCGGTCATCCACACGCTGGTGGAAGCCGTGGCGCTCGTCGTCGTGGTCGTCATCCTGTTCCTGCAGACCTGGCGCGCGGCGATCATCCCGATCATCGCGATCCCCGTCTCGCTCGTCGGCACGTTTCTGGTGATGAGCGCGGTCGGCATTTCCTTCAACACGATCTCGCTGCTCGCGCTGGTGCTCGCCATCGGCATCGTCGTCGACGACGCGATCGTCGTGGTGGAAAATGTCGAGCGCTATCTCGCCGAGGGGATGAGCGCCAAGGAGGCCGCGCACAAGACCATGGACGAGGTCGGTGGCGCGCTGCTCGCCATCGCGCTCGTGCTCTGCGCCGTGTTCATCCCGACCGCCTTCATCAGCGGGCTGCAGGGCACCTTCTACCAGCAGTTCGCCGTGACCATCGCGGCCTCGACGGCGATCTCCTGCTTCGTCTCGCTGACGCTGTCGCCGGCGATGGCGGCGCTGCTGCTGAAGCCGCACGGCCATGACGAGGGCCAGAAGCACGGCTTCCTCTACACGATCGGCGCCCCCGTCCGCGGCTTCTTCCGCTACTTCAACGCCGGCTTCGACTGGCTCTCGCGCAACTACGGCGCGCTGACCTCGCGGCTGATCCGCTTTGCCGTGCTGCTGCTCGTCTTCTATGCCGGGCTGATCGCTCTGACGGTCAATCGGCTGTCGGTGACGCCGACCGGCCTCGTGCCGCAGCTCGACCGCGGCTATTTCATCGTCGCCTTCCAGCTGCCGCCCGGCTCGTCGCTGCCGCGCACCGATGCGGTCATCCGCAAGGCGACCGACGTCGTGCTGTCGCGACCGGGCGTCGCCCATGCGGTCGCCTTCGCCGGGCTCGACGGCGCCACCTTCACGATCGCGCCCAATACCGGCGTCATCTTCGTGACCCTGTCGTCGTTCGATGAGCGCCAGAAGCTCAAGCTGACCTCGGACGGCATCCTCGCCGACCTGCGCCGGCAGATGTTCGCGATCAACGAGGCCTTCGCCCTGGTGATCCCGCCCCGGCCGTGCCGGGCATCGGCACCGGCGGCGGCCTCAAGGGCTATGTCCAGGACCGTTCGGGCCGCGGCCTGCCTGCGCTCGAGGGCGCGACCTGGGTCGTCGCCGGCTCGGCGGCGCAGGTGCCGGGTATCCAGCAGCCCTTCACCCTGTTCTCGACCAAGACGCCGCAGGTCTTCGCCGACATCGACCGCACCAAGGCCGAGATGCTGGGCGTGCCCATCACCCGCGTCTTCGAGACGCTCTCGGTCTTCATGGGCTCGGCCTATATCAACGACTTCAACCTGCTCGGGCGCACCTACCGGGTGACGGCGCAGGCCGACAATCCGTTCCGGCTCGATCTGAGCGACGTCGCCAACCTGAAGACCCGCAACACCGACGGCGAGATGGTGCCGATCGGCTCGGTCGCCTCCTTCTCGGACACGACCGGCGCCTATCGCGTGCCGCGCTACAACCTCTATCCGGCCGCCGAGGTGCAGCTCTCGATGGCGCGCGGTTTCTCGACCGGACAGGGCATCGCGGCGATCGAGAAGATCGCGGCCGAGCGCCTGCCCTCGGGCTTCGGCTTCGAATGGACCGAGATCGCGCTGCAGGAGAAGCTCGCGGGCAACACCGCCATCATCGCCTTCGGGCTGGCGGTCGTCTTCGTCTTCCTGCTGCTGGCGGCGCTGTACGAGAGCTGGATGCTGCCGCTCGCGGTCATCCTGATCGTGCCGATGTGCATTCTCGCAGCGATGTTCGGGGTCAACTATGCCGGGCTCGACCGCAACATCCTCGTCGATATCGGCCTCGTCGTGCTGGTCGGCCTCGCCGCCAAGAATGCGATCCTGATCGTCGAATTCGCCAAGCAGGCGGAGGACGAGGGCATGAACCGGCGCGATGCGGCGATCGCGGCGGCGCGGACCCGGTTGCGGCCGATCCTGATGACCTCGCTCGCCTTCATCCTCGGCGTGCTGCCGCTGACGATCTCGACCGGCGCCGGCGCGGAGATGCGCCAGGCGATGGGTGTGGCGGTGTTTTCCGGCATGCTCGGCGTGACGATCTTCGGGCTGATCTTCACCCCGGTTTTCTATGTCGTCGTCCGCTGGCTGGCGGATCTGCGCAAGACAAAGCGCACAGAACCGCCGCATGGGGATGCATCCGCCGCTCACCCGTGATCAGATCGCCCCCGTCCCGGATTCCACCGCGACGGGGGCAGATGATGGTTCCATGGATACTCGGCCTGGTCGCGATACCGCTGGCGACCCTCCTGATAGCCGGCGCCCTGTTCTGGCCGAGCTATCGCCGCCTGCAGCGCGCCGAGTTCATCAGAACCTATGAATGGCCGCCTGGGCTGCTCGACAAGCTCGCCGGCCATCATCGCGGCTTCACCCGCAAGGACAGCGCGCTGGTCGCACAGGGCCTGCGGCAGTTCTTCCTGGCCTATCTCAACAGCGGCCGCGCCTATGTCGCGATGCCCTCGCAAGTCGCCGACGACCTTTGGCACGAGTTCATCCTCTACACCCGAGCCTATCAGGCGTTCTGCCAGGAGGCCTTCGGCGGATTCCTCCACCACACGCCGGCCGTCGCCCTCGCGCCGGGGCGCAAACGGGACAATGCCGGGCTTCGTCGGGTCTGGCTGCAGTGCTGCCGGCTCGACGGCATCAACCCGGTCAAGCCGACACGCCTCCCGCTGCTGTTTGCGCTCGACACCAAGCTGAACATCCCCGGCGGCTATCGCTACGAGCCCGATTGCGCGCAGCTTCGCCGCCACGGCGACGCCGGCACGCAATGCGGCGGAGATTTCTCCAGTTCGTCCTATGACGGCGGAACGGACGGGATGGGCGATAGCGGCCGTTCCGACAGCGGATCAAGCGATGGCGGCGGTGACGGCGGTAGCTGCGGTGGAGGCGGCGGGGATTAGCGTTCGGTGATCCCGAGCGGACAAACGGCCGTCATCCCGGGATGACGGCGTGGTTGTCCTCACCCAACCCCATCAGGCACCCTGGGCCACGCCCCTGTCAGTGCCCGCTGAGCACCAGCATCTTGACCGGCAGCAGCAGCGCCTGGATGCGCAGCATCACGGCGTGGACGACGCCTGTGGCGTCGACGACGTGCAGCGCCAGGCTCTTGAAGGTGCCGACCTTGCCCGAAGCGATCAGCTCGTGATTGCTGGAATAGGCGTTTGCGACACAGCTCGAGCCGGGGAAGACGCCGTCCAGCCCGCCCTCGTAGAGCGGCTCGAGGAAGACGAGCACGGTGCCCGGCCGCTGGATCTGCTGGGCGTCCATGAGCTGGTCGCCGGTCCGGAACTGTCCCGCCGCGATGAATTCCTGCACGTCGGTGATGACCATCGGAATGATCGTCCACGGCTTCGAGATGCAGGCGACCTCCGCGGCCATGCCGACCTTGAGCACCTGCGCCTCGAGCTGGCTGAAGCCGGCCTGCAGCGCCTTGCGGCCGGCGGTGGCGGGGATCAGGACGCCGGCCGAGCGCATGAAGGGATTGACGAGGTCGCCGACCTGCAGGGCGAACTGCTCGATGTGGCCGGCGACACCGGCGCGCACCACGGTCTTGGCCAGATCGACCTCGGCCTGGGCGAGCGCGGCCTCGGCGCTCGCCTTCTCGGCCGGCAGCAGCGCGGCGATGCGCGCCTGGGCGGCCTCGCGCGAGGCGGTGGCGGCCGCAACCGTCGCCTCGCGCCCCTGGACGACGTTCTCGAGCCGCTCGATCTCGCGGGCGGCGACGATGTCGTCATTGCGGCGCTTGAGCTCCTGCTTCGTCCGCAGTTCGTCGAGGGCGAGCTGGAGCGAGCTGCGCGCCTCCTGGATCTTGGCCTCGTTGGCGAGGATGTCGACCTTGGCCACGGCGAGTGCCGCCTCGACCTCGCCGACCTTGCGGCGGGCCGTCTCGACCGCAGCCTGCTGCTTGGCATCGTCGAGCCGGAAGATCGGCTCGCCCTGGCCGACCTTGCCGCCCTGGCGGACATAGATCTCGGCGACGCGCCCGCCGCTCTCGGGCACGATCGGCACGGTGCGGAAGAACAGCGTCGCGTTGGTGGTCGAGGGATGGTTGTAGAAGATCACCGTGATCAGCGAGACGGTGAGCATCAGGCAGCCGATGATGCCCCAGCGCAGCTCGAACCAGACCGAATACAGCGTGATCTCGTGGCCGAAGCGCTTTCCCTGGCCATAGCGGCGGTAGAGATAGTCCGGCAGGATCGTCAGAAGCGAGCAGATCAGGATCTCAACCATGGGCCGGCGCCTCCTGCTGGGCGGTGCGCACGGCGGCGGCAGGCTGGCTCGTGGTGGCGGGTGACGCGGTTGCTGCAGGCGGCGGATCGCCTGCGCCCTTCGCGGCTGGCGCGGGCTCGTCCTCGTCCCGCTCGGGCGGGATGCCCGCGATCTTGTCGAGCGCCCCGGCCATGCGGCGCAGCGGGTTCCAGACGTCGGGAATCTCGATCAGGGCGAGCAGCAGGCCCGCAACCCAGAACAGGTGGATATGGGTGAACAGCGCCAGCAGCCCGAGCACCGCGACGATCTCGAACTGCAGCTTGTGCGCCTTGTGCGCCATCCGCTCCGGCAGCGTGTGCAGGCGCAGGAACAGCAGCCCGAAGCCCAGCACCGAGCCGATGATGATGACGGCCGCCAGGACCATCATCGCGTCGGTCTCGTTCGGCGCGGTGATGAAGGGTGGCAGGTGGTGCGGAGCGGCGGGATGGAGCGGTGCGGCCAAGGGGGGGTCTCCAGGCAAGAGCGCTGGAGCTCGTCCGTCACGGCCTCACGGCAGCGGCATCCCTGCCACAGCCCTGGCTTTGACACGCTCCCCCCAACGTTATCCGATCTGACTCAGATTGCGCCGGGCTGTCAAATGACCGTTTCGCGTCGGTTCAGGCCCACCAGCGCCCGGAGACCGGGAAACGGCCCGCCGCCTGCTCGATCACCTCCCCCAGCGCAAACAGCGTCTCCTCGTCGAAGGGGCGGCCGATCAGCTGCAGGCCGAGCGGCAGGCCCTGGCTGTCCAGCCCCGCCGGCACGGCGAGGCCGGGCAGGCCGGCCATGTTCACCGTCACCGTGAAGATGTCGTTGAGATACATCTCGACGGGATCGGCCGAGCCCTTCTCGCCGATGCCGAACGCCGCGGATGGCGTGGCCGGAGTCAAAACAGCGTCGATGCCGGCCGCATAGGCCTCGTCGAAGTCGCGCTTGATCAGGGTCCGGACCTTCTGGGCGCGGACATAATAGGCGTCGTAATAGCCGGCCGAGAGGACATAGGTGCCGATCATGATGCGGCGCTTGACCTCGGTGCCGAAGCCGGCCGCGCGGGTCTTCTCGTACATCTCGACGATGTCCTTGCCCTGCTCACGCAGGCCGTAGCGGACGCCGTCATAGCGGGCGAGGTTGGACGAGGCTTCGGCCGGGGCGACGATGTAATAGGCCGGGAGCGCGTATTTGGTGTGGGGCAGCGAGATCTCGACGATCTCGGCGCCGGCGCTCTTGAGCCAGTCGATGCCCTGCTGCCAGAGCGCGTCGATCTCGGCGTTGAGCCCGTCCAGCCGGTACTCCCGGGGGATGCCGATCTTCATGCCCTTCACGGACCGGCCGACCGCCTTCTCGTAGTCTGGCACGGCGGCGTCGACGCAGGTGGTGTCCTTGGGATCATGGCCGGCCATGGAGCGCAGCATCACGGCGCAGTCGCGCACGCTCTTGCCGATCGGCCCGGCCTGATCGAGCGAGGAGGCGAAGGCGACGATGCCCCAGCGCGAGCAGCGGCCATAGGTCGGCTTGATGCCGACCGTGCCGGTGAAGGCGGCGGGCTGGCGGATCGAGCCGCCGGTATCGGTCGCGGTCGCCGCAAGGCAGAGATCGGCCGCAACCGCGGCGGCCGAACCGCCGGAGGAGCCGCCGGGCACCAGCGGAGTCTCGGAGCCGGTCCGCCGCCAGGGATTGACGACGTTGCCGAAGGCCGAGGTCTCGTTCGACGAGCCCATGGCGAATTCGTCGTTGTTCAGCTTGCCGAGCATGACGGCGCCGTCGCGCCAGAGCTGGCCCGAGACGGTCGATTCATAGGGCGGCACGAAATTGCCGAGGATCTTCGAGCAGGCGGTGGTGCGCACCCCTTCCGTCGCGAAGAGATCCTTGATGCCGAGCGGCAGGCCTTCGAGCGGGCCGGCCTCGCCCTTCGCCAGCTTCGCGTCGGAGGCGGCCGCCTGCTTCAGCGCGTGCTCGGGCGTCTCCAGCACATAGGCGTTGAGCGCGCGTGCCTTTTCGACAGCCGCGATATGGGCCTGCGTCAGCTCGGTGGAGGAGAAGCTCTTGGCCTTCAGCCCGTCGCGGGCTTCGGTCAGGGTCAGGCGGGTGAGATCGGTCACGGGCAGTATCCGGATTCAGTGAAGGCAGTGGAACCGTCATGGCGAGGAGCGCAGCGACGAAGCCATCCAGGAGCAGCAGCGCTCGACGTCCTCTGGATTGCTTTGCTGACGCTCGCAATGACGGGCGTCACTCGATGACCTTGGGCACCATGAAGTAGTCGTCGTCGGCGGCCGGGGCATTCGCGACGATCTTGGCCGCGATCTCGCCGTCGGTCACCACGTCCTGCCGCTGCTTCATCGCCATCGGCGTGACCGAGGTCAGCGGCTCGACACCCTCGACATCGACCTCGTTGAGCTGCTCGACGAAGCCGAGGATCGCGTTGAGCTCGCCTTGCAGCTTGGGCAGATCGGCCTCCGGAACGGCGATGCGCGCCAGATGCGCGACGCGTTTGACGGTGGCGAGATCGACCGACATGGCGGACTCCTGAGACGGGGCGGCGCGGGCGCCGATGATTGTCAGGGCTATAAGCGCAGCCGCGGGCACCCGCAACAGAAGCCCGTGATTTACCCGAAGCGACGGCGAGAACCCCTCTCCTGCTTCGAAGTCGGGTCTACCCGACTTCGACACTCAAAGTACTGATCTCGGGCAAGCCCGAGATCAGTGAGAGGGGCAGGGGTGAGGTGTAGGCCCTTTGACCCGTGAAGCGGCAACCTGACGGCGGCAACGGTCAGGTCTCGGCCCAAGCGTCCAACGGCCGACCCCTCACCCTGCCCTCTCCCTACGGGAGAGGGTTCCCCGCGGTTTTGCTGGCCGTGTCGTCGCCCTCAGACCGTGAACGCCTCGCCCTTCGTCGGCACCAGCGCCTGGATGCCGCTGCCCGCGAGTCCTGCGACGAAGGCGTCGGCATTGGCGTCGATCAGCGGGAAGGTGCCGTAATGGCAGGGAATCGCCAGCTTCGGCTTGACGAAGCGCGTCATCGCCAGCGCCGCGACCTTGCCGCCCATGGTGAAGCGGTCGCCGACCGGGCAGATGCAGGCCTCGACACCGTGGATCTCGCTGATCAGGGCCATGTCGGAGAAGATGTCGGTGTCGCCCATGTGCCAGAGCGTCTTCTCTCCCTTCGCCTTGATGATCGCGCCATTGGCGTTGCCGAGCGGCACGGAGACCCCGGCCTCGCCCATGCCGGCCGAGTGATCGGCGCGGACCCAGGTCACGCTGAAGGCACCGAGATCGATCGTGCCGCCGGTGTTGACCGGCTGGAAGCTCTTGAGGCCTTTCGACGCCAGATGCATGGCGAGGTCGTAATTGGTGATGACCGTGGCGCCCGTGCTCTGCGCGATGGCCAGCGTGTCGCCGACATGATCGCCATGGCCATGGGTGACAACGATATGGGTCACGCCCGTCGAGACGGCCGCGACGTCGCCCGCGAAGACCGGGTTCCCTGTGAAGAACGGGTCGATCAGGATGACCGCACCGTCGATCTCGGCGCGGAAGGCGGAATGGCCGTACCAGGTCAGTTTCATGCGAAGGCTCCTGCGAGGCGATCAGGCGAGATGGGCGATCGGATATAGATCATCGCCGTCGTGATTGGGATGACATCACGGTGCCAGAATGGTGGCGCAATCGACAAGCGATCGTCAGCCGTGCACCCTCCCCGCCCTGAATGATGCTGGACAGCAACCCATGACCGATGCCGCCACCCTCGCCCGCCGGATCGCCCAGGGACGCGGCGACGAGCCTGCCGACCTCGTGATCCGGGGCGCGAGGCTGCTCGATCTGGTGACGGGCGCGCTGGTGGAATCCGACATCGCGCTCTGCGGCGATACGATCGTCGGCACCCATGGCCGCTACGAGGGCAAGGTCGAGCATGACGCCACCGGGCTGATCGCGGTGCCGGGCTTCATCGACACGCATCTGCATGTCGAATCCTCGCTGGTGACGCCGCTCGAATTCGAGCGCTGCGTGCTGCCCCATGGCGTCACCACCGCGATCTGCGACCCCCACGAGATCGCCAATGTGCTCGGCGTCGACGGCATCGCCTATTTCCTGCGCTGCGCCGAGGCGATGCGGATGGATCTGCGCGTCAACCTGTCGAGCTGCGTGCCGGCGACGCATCTGGAGACGGCTGGCGCGCGGCTGGAGGCCGGCGACCTGACACCGATGATGGACCACCCGAAGGTGATCGGGCTGGCGGAGTTCATGAACTTTCCGGGCGTGATCCATCGCGATCCCGGTTGCCTGGCCAAGCTCGAGGCCTTCTCCGGCCGCCCCATCGACGGCCATGCGCCGCTGGTCCGCGGGATGGACCTCAACGCCTATCTCGCCGCCGGCATCCGCACCGACCACGAGACGACGACCGCAGACGAGGCGCGCGAAAAGCTCGCCAAGGGCATGGCGATCCTGATCCGCGAGGGCTCGGTCTCGAAGGATCTGCTGCAGCTGATCCCGCTGATCTCGCGCGACGCCTCGCCGTTTCTGGCCTTCTGCACGGATGACCGCAACCCGCTCGACATCGCCGAGGAAGGCCATCTCGACTTCATGATCCGCACCGCCATCGCCCGCGGCGCGGATGTGCTTGCGACCTACCGCATCGCCTCGCTCTCGGCGGCGCGGCTCTACGGCCTGTTCGACCGCGGCTTCATCGGCCCGGGCAAGCGCGCCGACATCGTGCTGGTCGAGGATCTCGCCGCCTGCTCGGTGAAGCGGGTCTTCGCTGGTGGACGGCTGGTCGAGGATAGGCTCTTCGCCGACCGCGTGCCGGTGGCGCCGGTCGGGCTCGGCAGCGTGAAGAGCCGTGCGCTCACGGAGAGCGACTTCCGGGCAGTGGCCCGGGAGGGCGAGACGCCCGTGATCGGCGTCGTGCCCGGCCGCATCATCACCGAGCGGCTGGCGCTGCGGCTGCCCGCCCGCGATGGCGAGGCCCTGCCCGATCTAGCGCAGGACGCGGTCAAGGTCACGGTGATCGAGCGCCACGGACAGAGCGGCGGCATCGCGACGGGCTTCGTCCATGGCTTCGGGATGAAGCGCGGCGCGATCGCCTCCTCCGTCGGCCATGACAGCCATAATCTCTGCGTGGTCGGCGTCGACGCCGCCTCGATGGCCGCCGCCGCCAACCGGCTGATCGCCATCGGCGGTGGCTTTGCGGTCGCCGATGGCGGGGAGGTGACGGCGGAACTGGCGCTGCCGGTGGCGGGGCTGATGAGCGACCAGCCCTTCGAGACCGTGCGGCACAGGCTCGAGGATCTGCGCGCGGCCGCCAAGGCGCTCGGCGTCGCGCTGGCCGAGCCCTTCCTGCAGGTCGCCTTCCTGACGCTGCCGGTGATCCCGCATCTCAAGATCACCGACAAGGGGCTGGTCGATGTCGATGCGTTCGACTTCGTCTGACTGTCGCGACAGCGGCTCGGATGCTAGAATTGCGAGACGTGACAGAGGAGGTCCACGATGGATGATCCGAACACGACGCTGACGGTCACGCTCGGCGATCTCGCCGGGAAGGTCGAGGAACGGGTCCGCTCGGGCGAGTATGGGTCGCCGAGCGAGGTCGTGCGGGCCGGGTTGGAGGCGCTCGCCCGCGAGGAACGGGCGTTCGAAGCCGAACTGAAGGCGAAGGTCGAGGAGGCGCTGGCGGATCCGCGGCCGTCGATTCCGGCTGCGGAGGTGTTTGCGCGGTTGCGGTCCCGCCTCGACGAGCGCGAGGCCCGCGAGGGTGAAACGGTATAAGATCGCCTTCTCGCCACTCGCCGAAGCCGATATCGAAGCGATCGTCGACTGGATCGCCGATCAATCCGGGACTCGCACGGCCCGTGGCTTTGTCGACCGTATCGAGCGCCGCATCGAGTCGTTGCGACACTTTCCGGTTCGCGGGACCCTGAGACATGATCTGGTGCCGGGGTTGCGCCTCATCGGCCTGGAACAGCGGGTCACGATCGCATTCCGGGTCGGTGATACCGAAGTCACCATTGAACGCGTCCTTTACGGCGGACGCGATGTCGAGCGTGCGTTTCCTAAACCGACCGAGACGGAGCCGGACACCTAGTCCGTGCCCAGCAGTTCCTCCGGCATCTCAATCCCTTCCGCCCGCGCCTTCGCCCGCAGCGTCAGGCGGCGCACTCCCGGCAGTCGCGTTCCCTCCTGCGCCTCGATGGCGTGGACCAGCGCGCGCATGCGCTCGTCGAACCAGTTGCCGCCCATGGCGTGCGGGTCGATGGCGAGGATGAGCTGTCCCGTATCGGGCGGACCGCCTTCGGTGTCGAGGAAGGAGGAGGCCTGGAAGCCGAAATGCGCGCCCACCAGAGCCGCGGCGAGGATCTCGACCATCATCGCCAGCGTCGCGCCCTTTGCGTCGCCCAGCGGCACCATGGTGCCGGCGAGCGCAGCCGCGGCATCCGTCGTCGGCTTGCCGTGGACGTCGAGCGCCCAGCCCTCGGGGATGGCCTGCCCCTTCTGCTTGGCGGCGACGATCGGGCCGCGCGCGACCTTGGACAGCGCCATGTCGATGACGACCGGCTCCCGCCCGGCGAGCGGCGCGGCAAAGGCGATCGGGTTGGTGCCGAAGACCGGCTTGGAGCCGCCCCAGGGCGCGATCGCGCCCGGCGTGTTGGCAAACAGCAGCGCGACGAGGCCCTGCTCGGCGAGGCGCTCGACATGCAGGCCGGCGGCACCGCAATGGTTCGAGCGGCGGATCGGTGCCGCCACGATGCCCTGGTCACGGGCGAGATCGGGGATTTCGGCGATGGCGAGGTCGATCGCCGGATAGGCGAAGCCGTGCCCGGCATCGATGGCCAGCACGCCGGGCTTCGGCCGGCTCGCCTTGGGCACGACCTGCCCGTCGATCTTGCCGGCTTTCAGCATGGCGAGATAGGTCGGCACGCGCGACAGGCCGTGGCCTTTCAGCCCGTCGGCCTCGGCCATCACCAGCGCCCAGGCGACGGAGGCCGCATTGGCCGGCGAGGCGCCGGCAGCAGCGAAGAGGTCGGTCAGGCGGGCCTCGGCCCGCTCGAAGGAGACGCGGGTCACAGCCGTCCCTCCAGCGCCGCCATGACGCGCTCGGCCACCAGCCCGGAGACGCGGCCGTTGGATTCGACCGTGTTGCCGGCGATATGGGGCGTCAGGATCAGGTTGGGGACATCGGCGAAGAGCTTGCCGGCGCCGCGCAGGGGCTCCTCGGCGAAGACGTCGATCGCCGCGCCGCCGAGTTTGCCGGCCTTCAGCGCCGCGACCAGCGCGGCCTCGTCCATGATGCCGCCGCGGGCGGCGTTGATCAGGATGGCGTCGGGCTTCATCCGGGCGAGCGCGTCCTTGCCGATCAGACCCTTGGTCTCGGGCGTCAGCGGCAGATGGATGCTGACGACGTCGGAATTCGCCAGCAGCGCATCGAGATCGAGCCGCTCGGCGTTAGCCCAGGCCGGATGGTCGGCCGGGACATAGGGGTCAAAGGCCGAAACCGTCATGCCGAGCAAACGGCCATGGGCGGCGGTGTCGCGGGCGATGGCGCCGAAGCCGACGAGGCCGAGCCGCTTGCCGGCGATCTCGCGGCCGATCAGCTTGGTCTTCGGGAACTCGCCGGCCACCATTGCAGCATTGGCGAAATAGGCGCCGCGCAGCAGCATCATGGCGCTGCCGATGACGTATTCGACGACGGAGAGGCTGTTGGCTCCCGTCGCCGGGAAGACCTTGATGCCGCGCGCCTCGCAGGCCTCCATGTCGATGTTGTCGAGGCCGACGCCGAGCCGGCCGACGACCTTCAGCGCCTTGGCAGCCTCGATAACCGGGCCCCTGACATTGGTCTGGTTGCGCACGATCAGGGCGGGCACGTCGGCGACGAGCTTCGCCAGTTCATCGGGCTTGCCGAAGAGTTCGGGGTCGTGATGGACGTCGTAGCGGGCCTTCAGCGCCGCGACCGCCGCCTCGTCCATGAATTCCGTGATGACGATGTCGGTCATGGCAGGCCCTTCCGGTGATGGCGTCAGCCGAGCGCGAGCAGGCTGCCGGTGACGATGACGAGGATGACGAGGCTCGTGCCGGTGACGAGCACCAGATGGCGCCAGCCGAGCCGCGCCATCGCGCCGAGCGAGGTGCCGAGCCCGAGCGCGGCGATCGCGACGAGCAGGCCCCAGGTCGAGACGGTCAGCAGGAGCGTGCGGATCGGCGGATAGACGCCGGCCAGGGCCGGCTGCACCGCGAGCACGCTGTTCACCAGGCACAGCACGAGGAACATGATCGCGAAGACCGGGACCGGCACCTTGGCCTTGCCGGCGACGTCTCCCGCCCGCTTCGCATCGTCATGGACGAGCCACCAGCCAACGATCAGCACGGCGGGCAGCAGCAGGAAGACGCGGAACAGCTTGACGATGATCGCGGCGTTGGCGGCCTCGACCGAGACCGCCTGCCCCGCGCCGACGACCTGCGCCACGTCATGGATGGTGGCGCCCAGCATGATGCCGGTTTGCGACGGCGTGAAGCCGAGCCAGACGCAGATCAGCGGATAGGCCAGCATCGCCACCGTCGAGAGCGCGTTCATCGCGATGACGGTGAAGGCGACGTCGGCGGCCTTGCTCTTGTAGTCCGGCACGACGGTCGCGGTGGCGAGGGCCGCCGAGGCGCCGCAGACGGCGGTGGCGACGCCGCCGAGCGCGCCCATGCCGGTCTCGCGGCCGAGCCAGCGCGCCAGCAGGAAGCCGGAAAGGATGGTGGCGGCCATCGCAACGATGACGAGGAGAGCCGTGGTCAGGCCGAGCGCGATGATGTCGCCCAGCGCGACGCGCAGGCCCAGAAGCCCGATCGCCCAGCGCAGCATCTTCTTGACGCAGAAGGTCATGCCGGCCTGGAAGCGCGGCGCGTTGGCCAGAGGATGCAGAACCATGCCGATGATCAGGGCGATCACCACGGCAGGGATGCCGAAACGGCCGCCGGCGGCGGATTTCACCAGTGGTTCGGCGATGTAGGCGGCGACCGCGACCGCGGCGGACAGCACGATGCCGTCGAGGAGCGGACGCCAGGCACTGACGCGGATCGTGGTCGCAAGGGACAAGACGGAAGGCTCCCGAAATCCAGGCCGGAGCGGAACGGGGTCGCCGGGGCACCGCGTGCGGCGGTGCCCCGGCGACCGGCTGCGGCTCAGGCCGAGCGGTATAGCTTGGTCATCGAGAACTCGCGATGGCCCAGAGCCTCGGCTGCCGTGAGGCGGCCATTCGCCGTGCGCACGATGTTCTCGATCAGGGCGTCGCCCGCCTGCGGGATCGTCATGTCGCGGCGCAGGATGCCGGAGACGTCGACGTCGATATGCTCCGGCATGGTGCGCATCGTCTTGGGGTTGCCGGTGATCTTAATGACCGGGACGATCGGATTGCCGATGACGTTGCCCTGCCCGGTCGGGAAGGTGTGCACGACATAGCCGCCCGCCGCCATCAGGGTCACGCATTCGGCCGCGGCCGAAGAGGTGTCCATGTAGTAGAGGCCCGGCCCCTTGGTCGGCGCCTGCGCTGGCTCGAGGATGTCGATGTATTTGCACTCCCGGCCGATCTTCTCGAGGTTGCCGAGCGCCTTCTCCTCGATCGTGGTCAGTCCGCCGGCGATGTTGCCCTTGGTCGGCTGCGAGTCGGAGAGATCGTCGGTCTTGTGGGCCTCGATCACGTCGTCCTGATAGGCCTTCCACATCTTGTACCAGCGCTCGCCGACCTCGGGCGTTGCCGCACGGGCCTTGCAGAGATGCTCGGCGCCGGTGATCTCGGAGGTCTCGCCGAAGACGCCGTAGACGCCGCGCGGGATCCACTTGTCGTACATGTTGCCCACCGTCGGGCAGGAGGAGAGGCCCGTCGTGGTGTCGGACTCACCGCACTTGGTCGAGACCCAGAGCTCCTCGATACCGCATTTCACGCGCTGCAGCTCGGTCGCCCACTGGACGAATTCCTTGGCGACGTAGGAGGCGCGGGCGATGGTCGAGATGTCGCCATGGCCCTCGATGCCGAAGCCGACCACGGGCTTGCCGGTCTTGGCGATGCCGTCGACGACACGCTTGGTCCAGCCGTCCTCGATGCCGACGACGACCACGGCGGCGACGTTGGGGTTGGAGCCCGTGCCGATCAGGGTGCGGAAGTGGAGCTCGAGATCCTCGCCGAACTGCAGGCGGCCATAGGCGTGGGGGATCGCCAGCGTGCCCTTGACGTTGTTGGCAACGGCCTCGCAGGCGGCGTTGGAGAGATCGTCGAGCGGCAGCAGCAGGACGTGGTTGCGCACGCCGACGCGGCCGTTCTCGCGGCGCCAGCCGAAGAAGGAATCGAGGTTGCGGCCGGTCGGGCGGCGGACGACGGGGGTCTTGAACTCGGGCGCCTCGATCTTGCGACCCTTGATGCGGGCGAGCTTGCCTTTGACGAGATCGAAGTTGGCGACGATCGACATGGGGCGTTTCCTCTTGTGCTGGGCGGGCTCGACCTGGCCGGGAGCCCTGTTCTGGTCGGGATCAGTCTGAAATCGGCAGTGCCGCGCTCACCAGCGCTTGGTCTTGGCGTTGTGGACGTGGAGATGCTCGCCCTGCTTCACGTCGGCACGGGCCTGGCCGATGTCCTGGCCGTATTTCCAGATCGTCTCGCCCTTCTTGATGTCCTTGAGCGCGACCTTGTGACCGATCGGGATGTCCATCTTCGCGGTCAGGCGGAAGTCGGAATTGTCGTGGGTGATCACGCACAGCATGTCCGTGCCGGCCTTCAGGCCTTCGACGACGACGACGCCGACGGTGTCCTTCTTCTCGTGGACCAGGAGGTGGGGCTTGCTCATGGGATTTCCTCGCTGCGCTCTTTCGCCCGGCTCCCGCCTGCAATTCAGGACTCGACCGGCCTCGCGACAAGTCTTATATAAGACAGATGACTGAGCACAAGCTCGAAATTGCAGCGCCGGCCGAGACGGCAGGCGGAGCCGAAATCCTGGGATTTCGGCCGCTTTACCGTCAGGTGAAGGCGAATTTCGTGCGGCGACTCGTCGAGGGCGTCTGGGCCCCCGGCACGGCGCTGCCGAGCGAAGGCCAGCTCGCGAGCGAGATCGGCGTCAGCCAGGGCACCGTCCGCAAGGCGCTGGACGAGCTCGCCGCCGAGAACCTGCTGGTGCGCCGCCAGGGCCGCGGCACCTTCGTCGCCGAGCATGACGAGCAGCGCATCCTGTTCCAGTTCTTCAAGCTGGTGCCCGATGACGGCGTGGCGCGTTTCCCCGACAGCACCGTGCTGTCCTGCGCGATCGCCGCCGTCGACGCAGACGAGCAGGCCGCCCTGGAGCTGGGGCCGGAGGCCGCGGTCATCCGGATCCGGCGCATCCGTTCGCTCGGGGGCCGCCCGTCGGTCCTCGAAACCGTGAGCCTGCCGGCACAGCGTTTCCCGGGACTGGCCGACGGGCCGGTGCCGAACAATCTCTACAGCCTGTTCGCGACCCGCTACGGCGTCACCATCGCCCATGCGCGCGAGCGGCTGAAGGCGGTCGCGCTCTCGGCCGAGGAGGCGCGCCATCTCGGCGCCGCCGCGGGAACGCCGGCCCTCGCGATCGACCGGATCGCGCTGTCGCTCGAGGGCTCGCCCGTCGAGCGCCGGTTCAGCCTGTGTCTGACGGAGGAGGCTCACTACCTGTCAGATCTGCGCTGAAGCGTTCGCGGTCCCTGAACTTCCCCCCCAAGCCGCCACAGAGCGGCCGTTCATCACGACCCATGGAGGATACGCATGAGCATGACCAAGAGGGCGGCCCTGGCCGCATTGCTGTCACTGGGGCTGGCTGCGCCGGCGCTGGCGCAGAGTTTTCCGACGAAGCCGATCACGGTGATCGTCTCCTTCGCCGCGGGCGGACCGAGCGACGTCATCGCCCGGCTGCTGGGCGAGCAGATGAGCAAGACGCTGGGCCAGTCGGTCGTGGTCGAAAACGTCGCCGGCGCCGGCGGGACGGCGGGCGCCAAGCGCGTGGCTGCGGCCGAGCCGGACGGGCACACCATCCTGATCCACCATCTCGCGCTGGCTGCGGCGCCGTCGCTCTACAACAATCTCGGCTATGAAACGAAGACGGCCTTCGCGCCGATCGGGCTGGTCAACACCGGGCCGATGGTGATCGCGAGCAAGCTCGCCCTGCCGCCGACGGATGCGAAGTCGTTCTTCCCCTACATCAAGGCGAATGCCGATAAGCTGACGGTGGCGCATGCCGGCGTCGGCTCCAACTCGCATCTCTGCGCCGTCCTGATGTCCCAGCAACTCGGCGCCAAGTTCAACCAGGTCGCCTATCGCGGCACGGGCCCCGCGATGAACGACCTCGTCGGCGGCCAGATCGACATCCTCTGCGACCAGTCAACCTCGGCGATCCCGCAGATCACCGGCAAGAGCATCCGCGCCTATGCGGTGACCTCGGCCCAGCGGCTCGACGTGCTGCCCGACGTCCCGACCATGGCGGAAGCGGGCGCGAAGCTCGACATGACGATCTGGCACGGTCTCTACGCGCCCAAGGGCACCCCCGTCCCGGTGCTGGACAGGCTCAACGCCGCACTGCGGACGGCGCTGAAGGAGCCGTCCGTGCTCGAGAAGTTCAAGGCTTTCGGCACCAGCACCTTCCCCGAGAGCGAGATGACCCGCGAGGCCCATGCCAAGCTGTTCGCGGCCGAGGTCGACAAATGGGCGACCTCGCTGGCGGCCGCCGGCGTCAAGCCGCAGGGCTGAGGCCATCGCTCCCGCGCCGGCCCCGCCTGCCTGCGCCGCTCGCCTCGCGCGGCGGCGCATGCTAGGGGCCGGCCATGTCCAGCAATGTCGTGCCGATCGAGACCTTCGCCGCCCTGCCCGATCATGCGCGGCTGCTCGGCCTCGATATCGGCACCAAGACCATCGGGCTGGCGCTCTCCGACGTGGAGCGCCGGATCGCGACGCCGCTGGAAACAATCAGGCGGATCAAGTTCACGCAGGACGCCGCCGCGCTGCTGCAGATCGCGGCGAAACATGGCGTCGCCGGGCTGGTCGTCGGCCTGCCGCTCAACATGGATGGCACGGAGGGGCCGCGCGTCCAGTCGACGCGGGCCTTCGTGCGCCATCTCGTGCCGCTGACGCCGCTGCCGATCCTGTTCTGGGACGAGCGCATGTCGACGCTGGCGGTCACCCGTACCCTGCTCGACGCCGACGCCTCGCGGGCCAAGCGGGCCAGCGTCGTCGACAAGATGGCGGCCGCCTACATTCTCCAGGGCGCGCTCGACCGGCTCACCCGGATGGAAGCCGCGGCCGCGGACGCGGCCGATCCCGACCAGCCCTGACGGGCCGCCTCTCCGGACAAGGAAAAGCCCGCGCGTTCGCACGCGCGGGCTTCCGAAGTGCTCGTCCTCGACGCTCAGCGATGGTCGCGGAAGTCGTAGGGCTGGTGGTAGTAGCGGCGGTAGACCGGCGCCGGCGCATAGACCGGCGCAGGCGCATAATAGCCGTCGTCGTAATAGGGATCGGCATAGGCGTTGCGGCTCGCCGCGATGGCGGCCGCGCCGAGGATGCCCAGCCCGACGCCGGCTGCGACGGCGGCGCCGCGGTTGCTGCGATGCCAGCCGCCGCGATAGCCGCGGTAGCGGTACTGGCTGTACTCGGCCTGGGCCTTGTCCAGCCGGGCCGGATCAAAGCCCGCTGGCGCCCCCGCGGCGAAGGCCGGCGCAGCGAAGCCGGCGGATACGACGCTCAGCGAGGCGAGCGCGACGATGGCGGTCTTCCTCAGCGACATCATGGTGGATCTCCTGTCTGCGGGGACGCCCCCGACGTGCGGGCAATGTCGTCCCCGGCGGTTGAATGCGGCGTGAACCGATCGCGGCCGGATTGCGGCAGACGCAACGCCGCCCTGGGGCTGCGTCCTTGCTCGACGCCGGCGGCCATGAAATGGGAAGCGGGTCGTCCGCTCCGGATGCCATGGCCGCCTGCTTCCACAACGGCCGACGGGCGCGCCGGTTCCCCATGGGCATCGATCCCCACCGGCTCCCCGCAGGCGCCCCCGCCCCTCCTCTCCCCCCTGAGACCATGCTGACCAGCCTGATCGCCGTCTTTCTCGTCATTGCCACCGGCTGGTTCCTGAAGGCACGCGGCATCGTTGCGCCGAACCATTGGCTCGGCGTCGAGCGGCTGACCTATCAGGTGCTGTTTCCGGCGGTCGTGATCCACACCCTCGCCGTGGCCGATCTCAGCCGCCTGCCCGTTCTGGCGATGGGGCTGAGCCTGGTCCTGGCCATCCTGATCGTCGCCGCCCTTCTGCTGCTGGCGCGCCCGCTGCTGGCGCGCGCGGGCGTCGACGGGCCGGCCTTCACCTCGATCTTCCAGGGCTCCGTGCGCTGGAACACCTTCGTCGCGCTCGCGCTGGCGGCAGGCCTGCAGGGGCGCGACGGGACGACGCTGATGGCGATCGCGGTCGCCGCGATGATCCCGCTGCTCAACGTGATGTGCGTGCTGGTGCTGTCGCGCTTCGCCCATGGCCGTCCGATGAGCCCGCTGGCGACGATCCGATCGATCGCCTTCAACCCGTTCATCTGGTCGTCCGCCGTCGGCCTGCTGCTCAACCAGCTGCAATGGATGCTGCCGGCCGCGATCGTGAGCTATCTCGACGTGATGGGACGCGCGGCTCTGGGGGTCGGGCTGCTGGCGGTCGGCGCCGGGCTTGACCTGCGCAGCCTGGCGCGGCCCCGCATCGCCCATGTCGTCGCGGTCGTGACCAAGCTCGTGGTGATGCCGCTGCTGGCCTGGACGATCGCGCGCCATCTCGGCCTTTCGGGCCCTGCCCTGACCATGACCGTCGTCGCGGCGTCCGTTCCCACGGCGACGGCGGCCTATTTCCTCGCCCGCGATCTCGGCGGCGATGCGCCCCTGATGGCCGAGATCACGACGCTGCAGACCCTGCTCGCCCTGGCGACGCTGCCGCTGGCCGTTCTTTTCCTCGTGTAGACCCATACATTCGCTTGAGATTTTATCTGGATACACGTTAAAATTGCAGTCGCCCCTCTCGGTTCGGAGGGACGCCATGGCTGGGATTGGGCCCAGACTGCTCGGGGATACGTCAGAGATGACGGCGCATGGACGAAACCCGCCGGTTCCGGCGGACGACACCGACAGGGACGGACAGGTCGCGACACCGGCGCCTAGGCAGCCGCATGCGGCGACGAGGGTGCCGCGAAGTCCCCCTGCGCATGCGGCCCCGTGGGAAGTGGCGGGCTATATCGAGGTTCTCGTCGCCGAGATGCGATGGATGGCGCATTCGGCCGCCCTCGACAGCCTGGCCTATTTCCTCGAAATGGCGCGGCTGGAAGCCGCGATCCAGGCACAGCGCCCGACCCGGCGCTGCCCCGATCACAGTCGCTGACGTCGCGGCGACGCCCTGCCCTTGACTACCTCCGGTTGTAACGGGCCCCGAGGGGGCGTCACCCCTCGACGCGGGACAGGGCGCCGCCGGGGTGGCGCCGGATTGCGCCCTCCAACTCGAGATCGAGAACGGTGCGGCTGACCTCGCGGGCGCTGCAGCCGCTGGCGCGCACGAGGTCGTCGAGCGACACCGCCGCACCGCCGAGCAGGGCCAGCACGCGCCGCCGGATCGAACCGGCGTCGTCGGCGGCATCGACGGAGCCCTCCGTCACGGGCGACGGCTCCGGCCAGCGCGCCATCGGGGCGGGCTCGATGCCGGGGAGGTCGAGTTCGTCCCAGAGCGGCTGCGTCGGCGTTTCTCCCGCCCCCTCCCGCATCGTCGTCGCCGGGGGCATCAGCGCCGCGACATCGCCGACCAGCGGCGCCAGCGCCTCGACGACATGGGCCGCCTCGGCACAGAGCGTCGCGCCCTCGCGGATCAGGTGGTTGCCGCCCTCGGCGCGCGGATCGAGCGGCGAGCCCGGCACCGCGAAGACGAGCCGGCCCTGCTCGTTGGCGAAGCGGGCCGTGATCAGCGAACCGGATTTGCGGGCCGCCTCGACCACGACCGTGCCGAGCGAGAGCCCCGAGACCAGGCGGTTGCGGCGCGGAAAGTCCCGCCCCCGGGGCGCGAGACCGAGCGGCATCTCGCTGATCGCGGCGCCTTCGGCCACAAGGCGCTGCAGCAGCGGCAGGTTCTGCGGCGGGTAGACCTCGTCGAGACCACCGGCGAGGACCGCCACGGTGCCCGTCCCGAGGCTCGCGTCATGAGCCGCGGTGTCGATGCCACGCGCCAGGCCCGAGACCACGACGAATCCCGCCTCGCCGAGATCGCGCGCGAGCCTTGCGGTGAATTTCAGCCCGGCGGCGGAGGCGTTGCGCGAGCCGACGATGGCAACGCAGGGCCGCAGCAGCACATCGACCCGGCCGAGAACGGCGATCAGCGGCGGGGCGGTGTCGATCGCCTGAAGCGCGGGCGGATAAGCGCCCTCGCCGAGGGCGAGCAGACGCCCGCCGAGCCGGTCCAGCGCCGCAATCTCGCGCTCGGCCTCGGCCTGCGGACAGATCCGAATGGTCCTGCCGGCCTGGCGCGCGAGATCCGGCAAGGCCTCCAGCGCCGCCGCGGCGCCGCCATAGCGGTTCATCAGCGAGCGGAAGGTGCGCGGGCCGACGCTTTCGCTGCGGATCAACCGCAGCCAGTCGAGACGCTGGCGATCGTTGAGGACGATCCCAGCCATGGGCGCCTCAGCCCTTCTGTCCGATCTTGCCCTCGCTGCCGGCGAGCAGGCGGGCGATGTTGGCGCGGTGCATGAACCAGAGCAGCGCAGCGAGCACCGCCATCAGAGCGGCCGCCTTGGCGTCCCGCACCCAGAACAGCAGGAGCAGCGGCGTCAGCAGGCTCGCAATCAGGGCCGACAGCGACGAATAGCGCGTGAGATAGGCGATGCTGAGCCAGAGCGCCGCGAAGACGAGCGCGATCGAGCCCTTCAGCGCGATCAGGATCCCGAGGAAGGTGGCGACGCCCTTGCCACCCTTGAAGCGCAGCCAGACCGGGAAGAGATGGCCGAGGAAGGCGCCGAGCCCCGCGACGAGCCCCGCCTCGCGCCCGCCCAGGAGCGCCGCCGCCAGCAGGACCGCCGCCGTGCCCTTGAGCATGTCGCCGAGCAGGGTCAGCGCCGCCAGCTTCTTGTTGCCGGTGCGCAGCACATTGGTCGCGCCGATATTGCCCGAGCCGATGCTGCGCAGGTCGGGCCCGCCGCTCAGGCGCGTGAGGATGATGCCGAAGGGAATCGAGCCGAGCAGATAGCCGAGCGCAAGCGCCGAGGCCGCGACCGCCCAGGACAGCCCCCAGTTCAAGATCTCCGGCATGTGCCATCCCTGCTTCGCTTCGGCGCCTAGATGTAGAGCAGGAGCCGCGTCGAGGGAAACGCCTGTTTGTGACGCCGGCGACAACGCCCGACCGGCCTCCCGCGAAGCCTGGGGAAAACCGCCGACGCCACCGCCGCGATCTCGACATAGCCCCCTCCGACATGCCAACCGAAGCACGAAGAAACCGAGGCAAAGGCATCTAAACTATGAGACTTTTTCTGACTGTTGCTGTCGCGCTCAGCGTGAGCGCCTGCGGGACCGTGACGCGCGGATCGAACGAGGACGTGACCTTCAACTCGGAGCCGGCCGGCGCCAAGGTGACGACCTCGACGGGTCTCGTCTGCCCGGCGACGCCCTGCACCTTCCCGATCAGCCGCAAGCAGGAATTCATCGCGACCTTCGAGATGCCGGGCCACCATCCCCAGCAGATCGAGGTCAAGACCGAGGTCAGCGGCGGCGGCGCGGCCGGCATGGCCGGCAACGTGGTGGCCGGCGGCCTCATCGGAGTCGCGGTCGACGCCAGCACGGGCGCCTCCTACGACCATACGCCCAACCCGGTCTTCGCACGGATGGTGCCGATCCGGCCCGAGCGGCAGCCGGTCGTCCCGAGCCGCCAGCGCCGCAGCGGCACGCCGGGCGTCTGAGCGCAGTATCCCGACACGCCGCCGGCCGGGTGCTCTGCGCTCAGCCGGCGGCGTTCTCGTAGACCACGCGGCCGCCGACGACGGTCGCCTGGACGATGCCTTCGAGGCGCGCCTCGTCGAAGGGCGAATTCTTGGCGCGCGACTTGAGCTTGCGCTTGTCGACGACATAGGGCGCGTCAAGGTCGAGCCACATCAGATCGGCGGGCGCGCCGGGCGCGAGCCGGCCGCAGCGCAGGCCGAGAAGATCGGCCGGCTTGGTCGAGAGTGCCGCCAGCAGGTCCGGCAAGGCGATCTGGCCGGCCTGGACCAGGCGCAGTGAGGCCGAGAGCAGCGTCTCGATGCCGAGAGCGCCGTCGGCGGCCTCGGCGAAGGGCTGGCGCTTGGTCTCAACATCCTGTGGATCGTGATCGGAGACGACGACGTCGATGACGCCCTCGGCCAGCGCAGCGGCCAGGGCCAAGCGCTCGGGCTCGTCACGCAAGGGCGGCGAGACCTTGCAGAAGGTGCGGTAGTCGCCGACGTCGTTCTCGTTCAGCGTCAAATTGTTGATCGAGGCCCCGCAGGTCACGCGAAGCCCGTCGGCCTTGGCCCGGCGGATGAGCTCGACCGAATCCGAGCAGGAGATCATCGCGGCGTGGTAGCGCCCGCCGGTGGCGCGGGCGAGGCGCAGATCGCGCTCCAGCATCACGGTCTCGGCCTCGCGCGGAATGCCCGGCAGGCCCTTGCGGCTGGCGAACTCGCCCTCGGCCATCACGCCTGAGCCGCGCAGATCGGGATCCTCGACATGGTTCATGATCAGCGCGTCGAAGTCGCGGGCATAGATCAGGGCGCGGCGCATGATCTGCGGGTTGCGCAGGGCCTTCGCTCCATCCCCGAAGGCGACCGCGCCGGCCTCGAGCAGCAAACCGAACTCGGTGATCTCCTTGCCGAGCAGCCCCTTGGTCAGGGCCGCGCAGGGCAGGACGTTGACGATCGCCTTGTCGCGGGCGCGGCGCTTGATGAAGTCGATGATCGCGGGGTCGTCGATCGGCGGGTCGGTGTCGGGCCGGCAGACGACAGTGGTGACGCCACCGGCCGCGGCGGCCTGCGATCCCGTGCCGAGCGTCTCGCGGAATTCGGCGCCGGGCTCGCCGAGGAAGGCGCGCAGATCGACCAGGCCGGGCGCGACGACGAGGCCACGCGCGTCGATGCGGCGCGCTCCCTCGGGCGAGGCTGGCTCCGAGCCCCAGGCGACGTCGGCGATCCTGCCGTCCCGGAGCAGGAGTGCACCCCTGCCCTGCCGGCGTGCCGCCGGATCGACCAGCTCGGCATTGGCGATGACGGTGGTCGGCGAGTCAGCCATTGCGGTCTCCCAGACCCTTGAAGATCGCCAGCCAGAACCAGAGGATGCCGACGAAGAGAACGATGATGAAGCCGCCGCCGAGAATGAGGGCCCAGGTCCAGCCCGAGCCCGCATCGTCATGAAGCAGCATCGCCGCCAGAGCGACATAGGCGAACAGCAGGAGCCAGAGCGCGCCCTTCGCCCTGGCCGCCAGAACGCCCGTCGCGAGCCTCAGCATCGCGTCACAGATTGGGCAGGTGCTGCGCCAGCGCGTCGAGCACCGCCATCCGGACCGCGACGCCCATCTCGACCTGCTCGCGGATCAGCGACTGGGCGCCGTCGGCGACCTCGGAGGAGATCTCGACCCCGCGGTTCATCGGACCTGGATGCATGACCAGCGCATCGGGCTGGGCCCGCTGCAGCTTCTCACGATCGAGACCGAAATAGCGGAAATACTCCTTCGAGGAGGGCACGAAGGCGCCATGCATGCGCTCGAGCTGGAGGCGCAGCATCATCACGATGTCAGCGCCTTCCAGGCCCTTGTTCATGTCGGTGAAGACCTCGACGCCCATGCGCTCGATGCCGGCGGGCAAAAGCGTCGAGGGGGCGATCAGGCGGACCTTGGCGCCGAGCGCATTGAGCAGGATGATGTTCGAGCGGGCGACGCGCGAATGCAGGATATCGCCGCAGATCGCGACCGTCAGCCCCATGATCCGCCCCTTGTTGCGGCGGATGGTCAGGGCGTCGAGCAGGGCCTGGGTCGGGTGCTCATGGGCGCCGTCGCCGGCATTCACCACCGAGCAGCCGACCTTGCGGGCCAGCAGATGGACCGCGCCGGCCGCATGATGGCGCACGACAATGATGTCGGGCCGCATCGCGTTCAGCGTCGCGGCGGTGTCGATCAGCGTCTCGCCCTTCTTCACCGAGGAGGACGCGACCGACATGTTCATGACGTCGGCGCCCAGCCGCTTGCCGGCCAGCTCGAAGGAGGCTTGCGTCCGGGTCGAGGGCTCGAAGAACAGGTTGATCTGGGTGCGGCCGCGCAGGGTGGCCGTCTTCTTCTCGACCTGGCGGGAGAGCGCGACATAGGCGTCGGCCCGGTCCAGCAGCGCCTCGATGTCCAAATGGTTCAACCCCTCGATCCCGAGGAGATGCCGGTGCGGATAGAGCGGGGCTGGCGATGTCATTTGAAGAGGGGTGTTTAGGCGCGAGTCGGCTTTGGCGCAAGCCGCCTGCCGCTGTTGTCACCATGCGGTTGACCCGATGGCGGCGCCGGCAAAACGCCGCTACGCCTTGGGTTCGGCGACCATGCCGCCCCCTGCCCGCCGTGAGGAGCCCGCCCATGTCCCCCGCCGCCGTTCCCGCCGCCCATGGCGCGACCTGGAGCACGATCGCGCCGGCCGAGGCCGGGTTCGACGAGGCCCGGCTGGCGGAGGCGGTCGCCTTCGCGCAGGCCCATGAGAGCCCCTGGCCGAAGAGCCTGTTCTACCCCGATGGAAGTTATGTCGGGAATCGAGAATGGAACGAGAGCGGACCGTGGACCGAGATCGTCGGGCCCGTGCGCGGGCGCGGCGGCCCGGCCGGTCTGGTGCTGAAGGGCGGGCGGATCGTCGCCGAATGGGGCGACACAGGCCGCGCCGACATGACCTTCTCGATCGCCAAGAGCTATCTGTCCGTGCTGGCGGGGCTCGCCGTCGCGGACGGGCTGATCGGCGATCTCGACGAGCCGGTGGCCAAGAGCGTGCCCGGACCCGTCTTCGAGAGCGCCCACAACGCGAAGGTCACCTGGCGGCATCTGCTGCAGCAGTCCAGCGAATGGCAGGGCGAGATCTTCGGCAAGTCGGACCAGGTCGACCACAACCGCCAGATCGGGCCGGGCGCCGACAACAGCCGCAAGGGCCAGAAGCGGGAGTTCCACGCGCCGGGCAGCTTCTACGAATACAACGACGTGCGGGTGAACGTGCTGGGTTATGCGCTGCTGCAGCGCTTCCGCCGGCCTCTGCCCGACGTGCTGTGCGAGCGCATCATGGACCCGATCGGTGCCTCCCCCGACTGGGAATGGCAGGGCTATGAGAATTCCTTCGTCGAGATCGACGGGCAGCGCATGCAGTCGGTGCCGGGCGGCGGCCACTGGGGCGGCGGCCTGTTCATCGGCGCGCGCGACCATGCCCGCTTTGGCCTGCTGATGGCGCGGGGCGGCGATTGGGGCGGGCGCAGCCTGGTCCCGGCCGACTGGATCAAGCAGATGGTGGCGCCCTCCCCGACGCTTTCGAATTACGGCTTCCTGTGGTGGCTGAACCGCGGCCCCACGGCCCGCCCGGCACTGCCTGCCAGCGCCTATTGGGCGCTGGGCGCGGGCACCAACGTCATCCTGGTCGATCCGGAGAACGACCTCGTCGCGGTGCTGCGCTGGATCGACGGGGCGGCCTATGACGGCTTCCTGGGCCAGCTCTACGGCGCGATGGCCTGAAGCCGGCCCCGGTCGGGAGCGACCAGCGAGTTCGATCGCCGAGGATGCATGCCCCCTGACCGGCCAGCGCCGGGCATTGTGGCCAAAACGACGCCGAACGTCACAATCGGCATTCGGCGTTTGACACGGCCTGCTCGCTGAACCACTTTCGCGCGCAATTCCAAACGCCCTCGTCCGTCACCGGTCGCGAGATCGCCCCAGGGCCATTTCGCGCTCCGATGAGGCTGTTACCGAGACACGCCATCATGAAGCTCCTCGTCGTCGAGTCGCCGGCCAAGGCCAAGACGATCAACAAATATCTCGGTTCGGACTACGAGGTGATCGCCTCCTTCGGGCATATCCGCGACCTGCCGGCCAAGGACGGCTCGGTCGATCCCGAGCACGACTTCGCGATGAAGTGGGAGATCGAGGGGCGCGGGGCCAAGCAGGTCGCCGAGATCGTCAAGGCGCTCAAGGGCGCCGACAAGCTGATCCTCGCGACCGACCCCGACCGCGAGGGCGAGGCGATCTCCTGGCACGTGCTGGAGGCGCTCAATGCCAAGAAGGCGCTGAAGGGCATTCCCGTCGAGCGCGTGACCTTCAACGCGGTGACCAAGGATGCCGTGCAGACCGCGCTCGCCAATCCGCGCCAGGTCGACCAGGCGCTGGTGGATGCCTATCTGGCGCGGCGCGCGCTCGACTATCTCGTCGGCTTCACCCTCTCTCCAGTGCTCTGGCGCAAGCTGCCGGGCGCCCGCTCCGCGGGGCGCGTGCAGTCGGTGGCGCTGCGCATCGTCTGCGACCGCGAGCGCGAGATCGAAGCCTTCCGGGCCCGCGAGTACTGGTCGCTGGTGGCGACGCTGGCGACCGCGGCCGGCGGCGTCTTCGACGCCCGCCTCGTCGGCGCCGACGGCAAGAAGATCACCCGGCTCGACATCGGCACCGGCGACGAGGCCCGCGCCTTCAAGGAGGCGCTGGAGAGCGCCGCCTTCAACGTCGCCAATGTCGAGGCCAAGCCGGTCAAGCGCCACCCCTACCCGCCCTTTCAGACCTCGACCCTTCAGCAGGAAGCCTCCCGCAAGCTCGGGCTGGCTCCGGCGCGGACGATGCAGCTGGCCCAGCGGCTTTATGAGGGCGTCGACATCGGCGGCGAGACGGTCGGTCTCATCACCTATATGCGAACCGACGGCGTCGACATGGACGGCTCGGCCATCGCCGCGGCGCGCCGCGTCATCGGCAAGGAGTTCGGCGACGCCTATGTGCCGGACGTGCCGCGCAAGTACACCGTCAAGGCGAAGAACGCGCAGGAGGCCCACGAGGCGATCCGCCCGACCGATCTCGGCCGGCTGCCGGCCATGGTCGCGCGCCATCTCGAGCCCGAACAGGCCAGGCTCTACGAGCTGATCTGGAAGCGCACCATCGCCAGCCAGATGGAATCGGCCTCGCTCGAGCGCACCACGGTCGACATCGCGGCGACCGTCGCCGGTCGCGACCTCGAGCTGCGGGCCACCGGCCAGGTCACGCTCTTCGACGGCTTCCTGACGCTCTACCAGGAGAGCCGCGACGACGAGGAGGACGAGGACTCCAAGAAGCTTCCGGTGATGAAGACGGGCGAGTCCCTCGAGAAGCGCGCCATCGCGGCCGACCAGCACTTCACCGAGCCGCCGCCGCGCTACTCGGAGGCCAGCCTCGTCAAGCGCATGGAAGAGCTCGGCATCGGCCGGCCTTCCACCTATGCCGCGACGCTGTCGACGCTGCGCGACCGCGAATATGTCCGCATCGAGAAGAAGCGCCTCGTGCCCGAGGACAAGGGCATGCTGGTGACGGCGTTCCTCGAGAGCTTCTTCAACCGCTATGTCGCCTTCGACTTCACCGCCCTGCTCGAGGAGAAGCTCGACCGCGTCTCGAATGCCGAGATCGACTGGAAGGTACTGCTGCGCGAATTCTGGGAGGAATTCACCAAGTCGATCGGCGACACCAAGGATCTGCGCGTCACCGAGGTGCTGGAGGCGCTGAACGGCGTGCTCGGTCCCCATGTCTTCCCGCAGCGGGAGGATGGCGGCGATCCGCGCTCCTGCCAGGTCTGCGGCACCGGCACGCTGTCGCTGAAGCTCGGCAAGTTCGGCGCCTTCGTCGGCTGCTCGAACTACCCCGAATGCCGCTACACCCGCCCTCTGACCGTCTCCGCCGCCGATGGCGAGGCCACCGCCGAGGGCGGCACCGGCGCGCCGGGCGTGCGAATTCTCGGCAAGGACCCGGTGACAGAGGCCGAGGTCACGGTCCGCGACGGGCGCTTCGGCCCCTATATCCAGCTCGGCGAGGGCGAGAAGCCCAAGCGCTCCAGCCTGCCCAAGGGCATGAGCCCGGGCAGCGTCGACCTTGCGACGGCGCTCGCTTTGCTCTCGCTGCCGAAGGAGGTCGCGAGGCATCCCGAGAGCGGCGAGCCGATTCTGGCCGGCATCGGCCGCTACGGGCCTTACGTCCAGCACGGCAAGACCTACGCCAATATCGACAAGGACGACGACATCCTGCAGATCGGCGGCAACCGCGCCATCGACCTCATCGTCGCCAAGGAGACAGGGGGGCCGGGCGCTCGCTTCGGGCGTGGCGCCGCGGTTCCCGGCCGCGATCTGGGCGAGCACCCCACCGGCGGCAAGCTCGTGGTGCGGGCGGGCAAGTACGGGCCTTACGTCAACTGGGGCAAGGTCAACGCGACGCTGCCGAAGTCGTTGACGCAGGAGGCGATCACGCTCGAGCAGGCGGTGGAGCTGGTCAACGCCAAGGCCGAGTCGAGCGGCGTCAAGGGGCCCGGCAAGGCGAAGGCCGCCAAGGCGCCGGCGAAGAAGCCCGCGGCCAAGTCTGCAGCCAAACCCGCAGCGGCGAAAGCAGGCGCCAAGGCCGGGGCGAAGACTGCCACCGCCAAGCCGAAGGCCGCCGCGACCAAGACCAAGGCCGCCGCCAAGGGCTGAGGCCTCCGGGGCCGGCGGCCGCTTCAGAGAAAGCCGATCCAGCGTCCCGCCAGCAGCACGCTGAGCCAGAGCGTGACCGAAGCGGTTGCGCGCCAGCGCACCGCCGCGGTGATGTCACCCGCGAGCGCGCGGACATAGGCCGCGCTGCGGTGCTGCAGGGCAATGTTGGCGAGCGCCAGGGCGAGCAGGCCGAGCTTCCAGAGGAAGGCGGCATTGCGGGCATATTCGACCGGGCGCACCGTGAAGAGCCAGGCGCCGGTGACGAGCGCGAGGCCAAGCCCGATTCCCGCCATGCGCGACAGCACGGGCGCGAGGGCGGCGACCGGGACGCTGCGGAAGACGCCAAGCAGCCGGAGGTCGAGCGGCAGGATCGCGCCGATCAGCAGGGCGAGGCCGAGGATGTGGCTGGCGTTGACGAGGAGATAGGCCGTGCCGCTCTGCTTGAGCAGCACGGCTCCGGGCCATGTCCCGAGACCGGCGAGAAGCTCCATGCGGCCTCAGTTGGTGCGGATACGCTCCGGATACATGTCGTAGTTCTGCCCGGCGATGACGATGCGCACGGCCTTCATGTGGGCCTTGCTCTTGTCGAGATGGCGGTTGCCGAGCGCGGTGATGGCGTCGCCGGGCTTGGCCGTCTCGCCGGTGAAGCCGGAGCGCGCGGTCTGGTTGGGATTGCCGAGGTCGACCTGCCACTCCCTGCCGTCGGCGGCGGTCACCATCAGCATCGGATGCGGCGGGGCCATCGAGATCGTGCGGATCGTGCCCTTGAGCTCCATCTGCTCGCCCTCAGCCCAGGCCCAGCCGTGATGGGCCAGAGCAGGCAGGGCCATCGTGGCGGCGAGAAAGGTGGCGCCTGCCAGGAGGCGGCGCGCGGCGGGGGTGAAGGTCGCGGATCGGGTCATCGGCTGGCTCCCTGTGGGTCGACGGAGCCGAACGCCCCGGCTCGGCCCATCGTTTCCCAACCGATGATCACGCGCCGCTCACCTGCGCGTCAACGCGAGGCGATCAGCGAGGTCGGCGCATCACGCATGCTGGCGACGACGACGATGCGCTTCACCTCGCCGCGCAGATAGGCCTGCAGGAAGCGGTCATAGTCCTTGAAGGAGATGCAGCCATTGGACTGGCCGTTGGGTCCGAGCAGATAGGGGTGGGTCAGAAGGCCGGCGCGGCCATAGATCGCGCTGCTGCCTCCGACCGGATGCATCCGCAGGGCGCGGTGGCCATGGAAGAGCGCTTCACGCTCGACGAGATTGTAGGTGTGGGGCGGCGTCGCGCCATGCATCCGGACATGGACGTAGCGGGGATCGTCCATTTTGTCGCCAAAACCGGAATGGGCCTCCAGCTTTTCGCCGTTGGGCATGTGCACGGTCTTGGCGCTGATGTCGTAGATCGCCGTGGCCTGTGCGGCTCCGGGCGCGGGCCCGAAGGACGGGCTGAGGCGGCGGCCGCGCGAGCGATCGACCGCGTCGTCCTCCGGCGCGGCATAGGCCATGGCCGGCCCCTTGGGCTGGGGCGCCGCGCCGAAGAGCTTCTCGAGGAAGGAGCGGTTGTCCTCGGCCGGCGGGGCCGGCGTCGCGGCGGCGACGCTGGCGGCGCGGCGGGTCGGCTGGCGCAGCGCGATGGCGGGCGGTTCGGCCGACTGCGGCCCCTTGAGGTCGGCCGGGCGCGGCGCCGGCAGCGGCGCGTCCTTGACGATGCGGGTGATGGCCTGCGGCTCGACCGATGGCGCCGCGACGGACGCGACCGCGGCAGGGGCCGGCTGGACGGCAGGCGCCGATGGGGCCGCCGCAGATGAAGGCGGCAGGGCGGCGACGGCGGAAGGCTCGGCTGAGAGCGGGAGGCGAGCGGGCGGGACCGACGCCTCGCTGCGCTGGAGCCCGGCCTGCAGCGGAGCATGCACGCCGAAGGCCGACGGCGTGGTCCCGAGCGCGAAGCCGGGCTTCAGCAGATCGCGATAGCCCGTCGACGAGGAGGCGAGCGAGCCCGTGACCATGACGTCGCGCTGGGCAGCCACTGGGGTGGGACGCTGCACCTCATGACCGGGATCGAGCGCGACATAGCCGATGCCGCAGGCGACGACGATGGCGGCGATCTGGACGAAGACGTTATGGCCGACCCGATAGCGGGTTCGCGGCGCCTTGCGCAGCCTGTAGCCTTGACCCGACATCCCGAACGCTCTCGACCCGACGCAACACACCGACGCCGTCGCAACGGGACGGCGCGAGCCGGCAAAGCGGCCTGCTTCGAGTAGAAGCGGTCTTGGTTAAGGCGGGGTGAAGGCCACCCGGCGATTGCGACAAAAACCAGCGGGGCGGACCGGCTGCCCGGTCCGCCCCGCGATGCTGTCGAGCTCCGCGGCCGAGGCCGCCGGTCACAGCGGCTTGAGGCCGGCCTCGATCGCGGCGCGGCGGCCTTCGAGGAAGGGCGGCAGCGACAGCGCCTCGCCCATCGTCTCGGCCGGCTCGTCGGTGGCGAAGCCCGGCTGGTCGGTCGCGATCTCGATCAGGATTCCATTGGGCTCGCGCAGATAGAGCGAGCGGAAATAGAAGCGATCGACCGGCCCGCTGTTGGGATAGCCGGCCGCGCGCAGGCGCTCGGCCCAGGCGTCGTAATCGGCGAAGGTCGGCGTGCGTAAAGCGAGATGGTGGACACCGCCCGCGCCTTCGCGCGCCTGCTGCAGATCCGGCTCGACCGCGACATGCAGTTCCGCGTCCGGGCCGCCCTCCCCAATCCTGAAGACGTGAATCTCGCCAGTGGCATGGGCGGCGTCGCGATAGCGGCCGATGCGCTCCAGCCCCAGCAACTGCGTCAGCACGACCTCGGTACGCTCCAGCTTCGGCACGGAGATGGTGACCGGGCCGAGCCCGCGGATCTGGTGCTCCGGCGGGACCGGGCTGTTCTCCCACACGACGAAGGGAATCGCGCCGCCATCGGCGAGCAGCGTCAAACGCTGGCCCTCCGGGTCCTCGAAATCGACAGCCGAGCGGCCGTTGATGGTGCGGATCGGCGAGACTGTGACGCCGGCGGCCGTCAGGCGCTGGCGCCACCAATCGAGCGAGGCCTCGTCGGCGACGCGCAGCGAGGTGCGGACGATCGAATGGGTGCCGCGGCGGGCGGGCGGGGCCGGCCAGTCGAAGAAGGTCAGGTCGGTGCCCGGCGAGCCGGCGCCATCGGCATAGAACAGGTGATAGGCCGAGGTGTCGTCCTGGTTCACCGTCTTCTTGACCAGGCGCATGCCCAGCGTCTCGACATAGAAGCGGCGATTGCCCGGCGCGTCGGCCGAGATCGCGGTGACGTGGTGGATTCCGGTGAGCTTCATCTGATGGCCCCTTCACCAATCTCACCGAGCCTGAACAGGCTCGGCTGTTGGGCCAGAGATAGCGCGCGCGGCGGGCAATGGAATGGATGCGCCGGCAATGAGGAGGTTGCAGCCACGCAATCGGGAGCGGCCGCTCAGGGCTTCGACGTCTGCGGCGCGGCGGAGGTGTCGGGCAGGTCGGCCTTGTCACCCGGGTTGACGGGCGTCGTGCAGTCCTGCGGCCTTTTCGTGCAGTCGTAGACCATGGTCGGAGCCGCCGATTCGCCTGAACGCCCGGCATTCGGCAAAATCATGTTCTGGCCCTTGTCGATCTCCGTCGTATTCGTGGTCCTGGGACCGAGGCCGCCACTGGCCTTGGCCTCGGCCGGCGACGAGGGGGCCGTCGTGGTCTGGCCCTGCGGCTGGGCCAGGGCGGCGGAGGTCAGGGCCGCGAGAGCGGTGGCGAGCGCGAGGCCCGGAAGCGAGCGGAGCATCGGATAACCCTTTCCTGGCCCGCGCAGCGTGCGGGCATCGGATCAGGCAACCCTGCGGCAGGCAGGATGTTCCGGAGGCGGCGGCGGCAGCCCCCGTGGCATCACGGGCTCAGCGCATGCCGGCTCGGCTTGGCCTTGAGCTTGAGCGCCTCCAGGTCCTGCCGCTCGCGCGGGGTGTTGCGCAGGAGCTGGTCCTTGCCCGGCCCATATTGAACCGGCTGCATCAGATCGACGCCGTACCAGGCGGCCGAACGCAGCACGAAGGACGGGTCCGACAGATGCGGGCGCCCGAGCGCGACGAGATCGGCCCGGCCGGAGGCCACGATGGTGTTGGCCTGGTCGGCGGTCGTGATGTTGCCGACGCACATGGTGGCGACCCGGGCCTCGTTGCGGATCTGGTCCGAGAACGGGGTCTGGAACATGCGGCCATAGACCGGCCGCGATTCGCGCACGGTCTGGCCGGTCGAGACGTCGACGAGATCGCAGCCCTCGGCGGCGAAGGCCTCGGCGATGGCCACCGAATCCTCCGCCGAGAGGCCACCTTGCGCCCAGTCGGTCGCGGAGATGCGCACCGACATCGGCCTCTCGCGCGGCCAGATCTCGCGCAGCGCCCGGAATACCTCGAGCGGATAGCGCAGGCGGTTCTCGACCGAGCCGCCGTAGTCGTCGCCGCGGCGGTTGGTCAGCGGCGAGAGGAAGCTCGCCAGCAGATAGCCATGGGCGCAGTGGAGCTCGAGCATGTCGAAGCCGGCGCGCGCGCCGCGTTCGGCCGCCGCCACGAACTCCGCCTTCACGCGGTCCATGTCGGCGCGCGTCATCTCGCGGGGCACCTGGCTCTCCGGGTAATAGGGCAAGGGCGAGGCCGAGATGATCGGCCAGGCGCCCTCCGCCAGCGGGCGGTCCATGCCCTCCCACATCAGTCTGGTGGCGCCCTTTCGCCCGGCATGGCCGAGCTGGAGGCAGAGCTTGGCGGCGGAATTGGCGTGGACGAAAGCGACGATGCGGGCCCAGGCGGCCTCCTGCGCATCGGTGTAGAGACCGGCGCAGCCGGGCGTGATCCGCGCATCGGCGGCGACGCAGGTCATCTCGGTGAAGATCAGGCCGGGCCCGCCGATCGCGCGCGAGCCGTAATGCATCAGGTGCCAGTCGCCGGGCACGCCCTCTTCAGCCGAATACTGGCACATCGGCGCCAGAACGAGGCGGTTTTCCAGCGTGAGATCGCGCAGCTTCAGCGGCTGGAAGGCCGGCGGCACGGCGCTGCCGTCCTTGCGGCGGCGGGCGAGCGGGCCGAGTTCGCCCGCGACCATCTCGTCGACGGCGGCGACCATGTCGGGCGCGCGCAGCGCGAGATTGTCATAGGTGATCGCCTTGGAGCGGGTCATCAGGCCGAAGGCGAAGCGCAGCGGATCGAAATCCCAGAAGCGGCCGAGCTGCTCGAACCAGACCAGCGAGACATCCGCCGCATGCTGGGTCTTCTCGACCTCCTCGCGGCGGGTGCGCTCGAACAGGGCGAGTGCGTCGGCGACCTGGAGGCCGGCCTTGTGGAAGGCCTTGTGCAGGCCGATCGCATCCTCCATCGCGAGCTTGGTGCCCGAGCCGATCGAGAAATGCGCGGTGGCCTTGGCGTCACCCAGCAGAACGACGTTCTCGACCACCCAGTTGCGGCAGCGGATCATCGGGAAGTTGCGCCAGAGCGAGCGGTTGGTGATCAGCCGGTGGCCCTGCAGTTCCTCGGCGAAGACGCCTTCGAGGAAGACGGCCGACGCCGCCTCGTCCATCGCGCCGAGGCCGGCCTTCCGGAAGGTGTCGGGGTCGGTCTCCAGCACCCAGGTCGAGCGGCCGGCCTCATACTGGTAGCAATGGGCGATGAAGACGCCATGCTGCGTCTCCTTGAAGAAGAAGGTGAAGGCGTCGAAGGGCCGCGTCGAGCCCATCCAGGTGAAGTGGTTCGGCCGCAGATCGACCTCCGGCTGGAAGCGATCGCGCCAGCCCTCGCGGATGCGGCTGTTGATGCCGTCGCAGCCGACGACGAGGTCGTACTGCGTCTTGAGCGTCTCGATGTCGGCCGCCTCCTCGCCGAAGCGCAGGGAGACGCCGAGTTCCCGGGCCCGCGCCTGGACGAGCAGCAGGAGCGAGCGGCGCGAGCAGCCGCAGAAGCCGTTGCCGGAGACGCGGTGGACGCTGTCCTTGAAGTGGACCTCGATGTCGTCCCAATATGCGAAATTGTCGCGGATCGCGGCGTAGCTCGCCTCGTCGGCGGCCTTGAAGATGTCGAGCGTCTGGTCGGAGAAGACGACACCGAATCCGAAGGTGTCGTCGGGCTGGTTGCGCTCGAAGACCGTGATGTCGAGATCCGGCCAGTCCCGCTTCATCAGGAGCGCGAAATAGAGCCCCGCAGGCCCGCCGCCGACCACCGCGATACGCATCTGAAGCCCCTCTCCCCGAACCGACTGCAAAATTATTTTAGGCCTAAAATAATTTTCACTCAAGCGACGCCCTCATCGCCTTGACCGAGATCAAACGACGCAGGCCCCGCACCAGTAACATGCATTGTGCTGGTGGCTTTCGGCCTTTTTGGAGAACCTTTGCCCCGGCCGTCGCAGCCGCTTGCAAAATGCTTTAGACCTAAAATAGATTTGTGCATCGGGAGGCGGATCGGATGCTCCTTTCAGGGCGGCACGCGGTGGTGACGGGTGGAGGGCGCGGGATCGGCCGCGCCGTCGCCGCGCGCTTGCGCCGCGAGGGGGCACACGTCTCCATCATCGGCCGCGATGCGGCGGCGCTGTCCGCGGCCTGTGCTGCCGGCGACGCCGACGCCCAGGCCGCCTGCGACGTCACCGATGCGGCCGCGATGGCGCAGGTGCTGGCGCGGCTGTCCGCCGATCAGCCGATCGACATCGCCGTCGCCAATGCCGGCGCCGTCGAGACCGGCCCTTTCCTGCGCAGCCCGGCCGAGCGCTTCCGCCGGATGACCGAGATCAACCTGATCGGCACCGTGAACCTGTTCCACGGCACCCTGCCCGGCATGGTCGAGCGCGGGCACGGGCGCCTCATCGCGATCGGCTCGACCGCCGGCCATCGCGGCTATGCTTATGTCTCGGCCTATGTCGCGGCCAAGCATGCGGTGATCGGGCTGGTGAAGTCGCTGGCGCTGGAGACGGCGCGCAGCGGCGTGACCGTCAACGCGGTCAGCCCGGGCTATGCCGACACGGACATGGTGGCGAGCGGGCTCGACGCCATCGTCGCCAAGACCGGTGTCAGCCGCGAGCAGGCGCTGACGGACATGGTCAAGGCCAATCCGCAAGGGCGGCTGATTGCGCCCGACGAGATCTCGCAGGCGGTGCTCTATCTCTGCGGACCGGCCAGCGGCTCGGTCACCGGCCAATCCCTGACGATCAATGGCGGGGAGTTCTAGGCGATGGAGAGCATCCTGCCGGGCCTGATGCTCGACCGCGAGACCAAGGCGAGCGAGCGCCCCGGCGACCACAAGGACGAGTTGCGGCTCTGGCTGCGGCTGTTGACCTGCTCGACGCTGATCGAGACGGAGATCCGCAACCGGCTGCGCGAGGAGTTCAAGACGACGCTGCCGCGCTTCGACCTGATGGCGCAGCTCGACAAGTCGAGCACCGGCATGACCGTCGGCGAGGTGTCGCAGCGGCTGATGGTCTCGAACGGCAACGTCACCGCGGTCGTCGCCGGGCTTCTGGCCGACGGGCTCGTCGACAAGCGCGCCGCCACGCAGGACCGGCGCGTGCAGGTGCTGACGCTGACGGCGCAGGGCCGCAAGGCCTTCAAGGCGATGGCCGAACGCCATGAGGGCTGGATCGCAGAGCTCTTCGCGGGGCTCGACCAGCCGGAGCGGGCGCAGCTCTTCCGCCTGCTCGGGCAGACCAAGACCTCGCTGCACCGCGCGATCGCGGCCCGCGCGCAGGACGCCAGCAAGCCGGACGACGCCGGCAAGGGAGATGCCTCGTGACCATGCCGGCCAACGCCACGACCCTGCCGCTCGCGGCCTTCCAGCCGCAGCATTTCGCGCTGACCGTCGCCGGCAAGGTCGCGACGGTGACGCTGAACCGGCCTGAGAAAAAGAATCCGCTGACCTTCGCAAGCTACCGCGAACTCACCGATTTCTTCCTCGCCGCGCAGAAGGAAGAGGACGTCAAGGCGATCGTGGTGACGGGCGCTGGCGGCAATTTCTCCTCTGGCGGTGACGTCTTCGAGATCATCGGCCCGCTGGTCGCGATGGAGACCAAGGAGCTGCTGAAGTTCACCCGGATGACGGGCGATCTGGTCAAGGCGATCCGCGCCTGCCCGCAGCCGGTGATCGCCGCCATCGACGGCGTCTGCGCCGGGGCGGGCGCGATCATCGCCATGGCGTCCGACCTGCGGCTCGGCACCACCGAGAGCAAGATCGCCTTCCTGTTCAACCGCGTCGGGCTCGCCGGCTGCGACATGGGCGCCTGCGCGATGCTGCCCCGGATCATCGGCCAGGGCCGCGCGGCGGAACTGCTCTACACCGGCCGGACCCTGCGCGGTGAAGAGGCCGAGCGCTGGGGCTTCCTCAACCGGCTCGTCGCGAAGGAGCAGGTTCTCGCCGAGGCGCAGGCGCTGGCCGCGGAACTGGCGGACGGACCGACCTTCGCCAACGCCATGACCAAGCGCATGCTCGAGATGGAATGGGCGATGTCGGTCGAGAGCGCGATCGAGGCGGAAGCCGTGGCGCAGGCGCTGTGCATGCAGACCGAGGACTTCGCCCGCGCCTACCACGCCTTCGCCAACAAGCAGAAGCCGGTCTTCGAGGGCAACTGAGATGGCTGCGACCAAGCTCGACGGACCTCATCTCCCGGGCATTCTCGGCGACACGCTCGACTGGCCGTTCTTCGAGGACCGGCACCGTCGCTTCGCCGCCGAGCTGTCGGCCTGGGCCGACGCCACCCTGCCGGGCCTGCCGCATGACGACGTCGACGCCGCCTGCCGGGCGCGAGTCACGGCTCTCGGCGAAGGCGGATTTCTGCGGGCGGTGGTGCCGGAGGCCTATGGCGGGCTGAACCCGACGCTCGACGTGCGCACGCTCTGCCTCGCCCGCGAAATCCTGGCGGCGCGTGACGGGCTGGCGGATTTTTCCTTCGCGATGCAGGGGCTCGGCACCGGCGCGATCACGGTCGCGGGCTCGGACGCGCTGAAGCAGCGCATCCTGCCCGGCGTCTGCGAGGGGGCGCGGATCGCGGCCTTCGCGCTGTCGGAGAAGGAGGCCGGCTCCGATGTCGCCGCGATGGCGACCACCGCCACGCCCGACGGCAACGGCCATGTCCGGATCGACGGCGAGAAGAGCTGGATCTCTAATGGCGGCATCGCCGACCATTACGTCGTCTTCGCCCGCACCGGCGAGGCGCCGGGCGCACGCGGGCTGTCGGCCTTTTTGGTCGAGGCGGACACACCGGGCCTGAGCGTCACCGAGCGCATCGAGGTGATCGCGCCGCATCCGCTGGCGACGCTGCGTTTCGAGGCCTGCCGCGTGCCGGTCGAGAACCGGATCGGCGGCCCCGGCGACGGCTTCAAGGTCGCGATGGCGACGCTCGACATCTTCCGCTCGACGGTGGGCGCCGCGGCGTTGGGCTTCGCGCGGCGGGCGCTGCACGAGACGATCTCCCATGCGAACGCGCGCAAGCTCTTCGGCGGCACGCTGGGCGATCTGCAGCTCTCCCAGGCCGCCATCGCCGACAGCGCGGCCGAGGTCGACGCCGCCGCCCTGCTCGTCTACCGCGCCGCCTGGACCAAGGATCGCGGGGCGGCGCGCGTCACCCGCGAGGCCGCGCTCGCCAAACTCGTCGCGACGGAGAACGCCCAGAGGGTGATCGACCGGGCCGTCCAGATCCATGGGGGCTTAGGCGTCACCAAGGGCGTCAAGGTGGAGGAACTGTACCGGGAAATCCGGGCGCTGCGGATCTACGAAGGCGCCTCGGAAGTCCAGAAGGTCGTGATCGCGCGCGACCTCCTCAAGGCCAAGAGCTGATACGACGAGGGTGACGGCCATGACATTCCTGCGCTCCGGCCATATCGACAGTTTCGCCCGCGACAACCTGCCACCGCCCGAGCAATGGCCGGCGATCGACCTCTCCGGGGCCGGGCTGAGCTATCCGGAGCGGTTGAACACGGTCAGCGTTCTGGTCGACGAGCATGTCGCGCAGGGGCGCGGCGACCGGCCGGCGATCATCGGCGACCATGTCACCTGGAGCTATCGCGACCTCGCGGAGCGGATCGACCGCATCGCCCATGTGCTGACGCGCGATCTGGGCCTCGTGCCGGGCCATCGCGTGCTGCTGCGCGCGGCCAACACGCCGATGATGGTCGCGGCCTATCTCGCCGTGATCAAGGCCGGTGGCGTCGTGGTCGCGACGATGCCGATGCTGCGGGCGGGCGAGCTGGTCTATCCGCTGCGCAAGGCGAGGATCGCGCTGGCGCTGTGCGACCACCGCCTGATGGCCGAGCTGGAAGGCGCCCAGCGCCAGGTGCCGGAGCTCGCGCGCATCGTCGCCTTCGGCGCGGAGGGCTGCGAGCTCGAAACGCTGATGGCGCAGCCCGGATACGACCGCTTCGAGGCGGTCGACACCGCCAGCGACGATGTCTGCCTGATCGGCTTCACCTCGGGTACCACCGGCGAGCCGAAAGGCACGATGCATTTCCAGCGCGACCTGCTGGTGATCTGCGACACCTATGCCGCGAAGGTGCTGAAGGCCTCGCCGGAGGACCGCTTCATCGGCTCGGCACCGCTCGCCTTCACCTTCGGGCTCGGCGGCATCGTGCTGTTCCCCTTCCGGATCGGCGCGGCGGCCGTGCTGCCCGACAGGACGGCGCCGGCGGATCTGCTCGACGCCATCGAGCGGCACAGGGCGAGCGTCATCTTTACCGCGCCGACGGCCTATCGGGCCGTGCTCGACAAGCTCGACGGGCGCGACATCTCATCTCTGCGCATCTGCGTCTCGGCCGGCGAGACCCTGCCCAAGCCCGTCTTCGACGCCTGGCAGGCCAAGACCGGCCTGATGCTGATGGATGGCATCGGCGCCACCGAGATGCTGCACATCTTCATCGCGGCGCCGCTGGAGGCCATCCGCCCGGGTTCGACCGGGCTTCCGGTGCCGGGCTACGAGGCGAAGATCATCGATCCCGACGGCCGCGACGTGCCCGACGGCACGCCGGGCCGGCTCGCCGTGCGCGGGCCGATCGGCTGCCGCTATCTCGCCGATGCGCGCCAGAAGGCCTACGTCCAGGACGGCTGGAACGTCACCGGCGACACCTATATCCGCGATGCGGACGGCTATTTCTGGTACCAGGCGCGTTCCGACGACATGATCGTCTCGTCGGGCTACAACATCGCCGGGCCGGAGGTGGAGGCCTGTCTGCTCGCCCATCCCGACGTGATGGAGTGCGGTGTGGTCGGCGCGCCCTGCCCCGAGCGCGGCCACATCGTGAAGGCTTATGTCGTGCTGCGCGAGGGCGTCACCGGCGATGCGGCGATGCTCAAGACCTTGCAGGACCATGTGAAGGCCGCTATCGCGCCCTACAAATATCCCCGCGCCATCGACTTCGTCACGGCCCTGCCCAAGACTGCCAGCGGCAAGCTGCAGCGCTTCGCGCTGCGCCAGATGGCACAGGGCGAGGCCTGAACCACCCCCACAGACGAGCCGGAACGGCCCCGAACCGAGGCGACGCCCATGTCGAGTGAAACCCTGTCCCGCGCCATCCTGCCGGAGGGCTGGCCGCTGCCGCGCGGCTATGCCAACGGCATGGTCGCGGAAGGCCGCGTCCTGGTGACCGGCGGGCTCGTCGGCTGGGACGAGAACGGCGTCTTCGCGAGGGGATTCCTGCCGCAGCTCGAACGCACCTTCCTCAACATCAAGGCCGTGGTCGAGGCCGGCGGCGGGCGGATCGAGGACATCGTGCGGATGACCTGGTACGTCACCGACATCGAGGCCTATCGCGCCAGCCTGAAAGAGCTCGGGCCGGTCTATCGCGGCGTGCTGGGCCGTCATTTTCCGGCGATGGCGGTGGTGCAGGTGGTCTCGCTCGTCGAGCCCGAGGCGCTGGTCGAGATCGAGGCCACCGCCGTCATCGCCTGAGCGCCTCCCGGCGCGATTGTGTTTCGCTCTGTTGCCGCATGATCCAAGCGAAACACCGGCTTACCAATTGCCGTGCGGAGGGCCCCTTCCCCTTAGGCTTCCGCAATGGGCTCGCGCCGGACAATCGCAGGCGCCGCCATCCGGCGGTGACGCGATGGAGTCCAGTCATGTCCAGCATCAGTGGCGTCAGCGGCGGATTTCGCCCGCCTCCGCCCAAGCCTCCGAGCTTCGAGTCGGTCGATACCGACAGCAGCGGCGGGTTGAGCATCGAGGAGTTCAAGGCCGGGGCCCCGAAGGGCGCCGACAGCAGCAAGAGCGAAGAGCTCTTCAAGGCGATCGACAGCGACAGCAACGGGTCGGTCACCAAGGAGGAGCAGGACGCCTTCAAGACCAAGGCCGAGCAGGCCCAGCAGCAGCTCCAGTCCTTCCTGTTCGGGCTCCAGTCCGGCGGGCAGAGCCAGAGCAGCACCGGCGAGAGCGAGGAGGAGACAGACATCTTCGCCCAGCTCGACGCCAACTCCGATGGCAGCGTCGCCAAGGACGAGTTCCTCTCGGCCTTTTCCTCCGGCACGAGTTCGTCGAGCGACCTGCTGAGCAAGCTGTTCGACGCGATCGACACGAGTGCGGACGGATCGGTCTCGAAGGACGAGCAGAGTTCCTTCCAGGCGGCGCTCGAACAGCGCGGCCGGCCGTCGGGTCCGCCGCCCGGACCGCCGCCGAGCAGCGCCTCGCAGGCCTATGGCAGCACCTACCAGCTCGGCGCGGCGAACGCGTCCGGCTCCACCTATTCGCAGGCGGCCTGAGCCAGCCCGCGACGATGACGCCGGCCGCCAGAAGGCAGGCCGGCGCCTCGTGTTCCGTTGACCCTCAGATGCTGCGCGTGGCGCCGCCGTCGATGCGGATCTTGGCGCCGGTGACATAGCTCGCCCGCTCGCTGGCGAGGAAGGTCACGACATCGGCGAACTCCTGCGGCGTGCCGTAGCGGCCGGCGGGAATCGTCGCACGCGAAGCCTTGGCCGCCTGCTCGGGCGTGGTGCCGGTGCGGTCGGCGGCGGCCTGGTCGAGCTGGTCGACACGCTCGGTGTGGATGCGGCCGGGCAGCACGACATTCACCGTCACGCCCTGCGAGGCGACCTCCGCGGCCAGCGTCTTCGACCAGCCGACGACTGCCGAGCGGATGCCGTTCGACAGCGCCAGCCGCGGGATCGGCTGCTCGACGCCCGAGGAGGCGATGGTGATGATGCGGCCGTAGCCGCGCTCGACCATGCCCGGCAGCATACCCTGCGCCAGATGGAAGAGATTGGCGGCCATCGCCTCGAAATGCTTGAGCCAGTCGTCGCGGCCGGCCTCGCGCGCCTCGGCCGGGGGCGGACCGCCGGAGTTGCCGATCAGGATGTCGATGCCACCGGCATCGCGCAGCACGGTCATCAGCGATTCGACCGAGGCGAGATCCGAGAGGTCGAGGCTGGCGGCGAAGATGCGGCTGCGCACCTCCTCGGGGCATTCGCTGACCCAGGCGTCGGTCGCGGCGACATTGCGGGCGGCGGCGATGACCGAGGCGCCTTCGCTGGCGAGCGTGCGGGCGATGGCGGCGCCCAGCCCCGGCTCGCACCCAGCACCAGCGCGCGCTTGTCGTGAAGGCCGAGATCCATGGCAGGCTCCGTCAGTTTGGCGCGGCAGGGTCGCGGCGCGTCATCGCCTGCTGATAGCGGGTCGAGGCTTGCGAGGAAATGGCCGGCGCGGAATGGGCGGCGTGCTCATGCCGCCGCGGTCATTGCCTGTTCCGCCAGGATGCAGCGCACCACCCGGCCCTCGCCGAGCTGGACGACGGGCGGCAGCGCCGCGCGGCAGCGATCCTGCGCGTGCTTGCAGCGCGGTGCGAAGGAGCAGGCCGAGGGCGGCTCGGTCAGTGCCGGCGGCGCGCCGGGAATGGCCTCGAGCCGCTCGCCCTTCTTGGCGCCGTGCAGGTTCGCGGCGAGGAGCCCCCGCGTATAGGGGTGCTGGGGATCGCGCAGCAGCTCGCGCACGGTGCCGGTCTCGACGATCTGGCCGGCATACATCACCGCCAGCCGGTCCGAGACCTCGACCGCGACGCCGATGTCATGGGTGACGAAGAGCATGCCCATGCCGAGGTCGCGCTGGAGCTGCCGCAGCAGCAGCAGGATCTGGATCTGCACGGTGGCGTCGAGCGCGGTCGTCGGCTCGTCGGCGAGCAGGAGCTTCGGACGGGCTGCGAGCGCGAGCGCGATCATGGCGCGCTGGCGCATGCCGCCCGACATCTCATGCGGATAGGCCTTGAGCCGGCGCTCCGGCGACGGGATGCGGACCAGTTCGAGCAGTTCGAGCGCGCGCGCCATCGCCGCCTTCGCCGAGATGCTCTCGTGCCGGATGATCGCCTCGGCGATCTGCTGGCCGACGGTGTAGACCGGATCGAGCGCGAGCGCGGGATCCTGGAAGATCATCGAGGTGACGGCGCCGCGGTAGTCCGCCAGATCCTGCGGGTTCAGCGCCAGCACGTCGCGCCCGTCGACGCGGACGCCGCCGCCGATATCGGTGCGGCTCTCGGGCAGCAGGCGCAGCAGCGTCTTCAGCGTCACGCTCTTGCCGGAGCCGGATTCGCCGAGGATGCCGAGCACCTGGCCCGGCTCCAGGGTCAGCGAGACACCGTTGACGGCGTGGACCGTCTGGGCGCCGCGGAAGCGCACCGTCAGGTTCTCGATCTCGACGAGAGGCGTGCTCATTCCCGTATTTTTGCCCGTGTTCATGCCCGTGCTCATGCCGCGACCTCCAGGGCGGGTGCGTGGCTGTGGCCGGAGCCGGGCACCTGCATGTGGCAGGCGACCTGACGGGCGCCCTCGCCCACCGTGGCCAGGACCGGCTTCACCTTGGCGCAGACGGTCTGCGCATGCGGGCAGCGCGGATGGAAGCGGCAGCCCTCGGGCGGGTTGATCGGGTTCGGCGGATCGCCGGCGAGCGGGGCTTCCATCGTCCGATTGTCGGGATCCATCGAGGGCATCGCCGAGAGCAGCGCGCGGGTATAGGGGTGGCGCGGATCGCCATAGAGCTCCTCGACCGGGCCGATCTCCACGACCTCGCCGAGATACATCACCATGACGCGGTCGCTGATGAAGCGGACGACGTTGAGGTCATGGCTGATGAAGATGTAAGTCAGGCCGAACTCCTCGCGCAGATCGGCGAGCAGGTTGAGCACCTGCGCCTCGACCGATTTGTCGAGCGCCGAGACCGCCTCGTCGAGGATCACCAGTCGCGGGCCGAGCGCGAGCGCACGGGCGATGTTGACGCGCTGGCGCTGGCCGCCGGAGAGCTCATGCGGATAGCGCGCGGCGAAGCGGGCCGGATCGAGCCCAACGCGCTCCAGCAGGTCGCGCGCCTTGAGGATGGCGTTGGCCTTGGAGACGCCGTGCACCGTCGGCCCGAAGGCGATCGAATCCTCGATGGTCAGGCGCGGGTTGAGCGAGGCGTAACTGTCCTGGAAGACCATCTGGGCCTGGCGGCGGTACTCCTTGAGCGTCAGCGCCTGGCCGCCGACGATCTCGCCGTCGAACAGCATCTCGCCCTTGTCCTGCGGGATGAGCTGCATGACGACGCGCGCCGTCGTCGACTTGCCGCAGCCGGATTCGCCGACGACACCGAGCGTCTCGCCCTTCATCACGGCGAAATCGACGCCGTCGACGGCGCGGACGACAGCGCCGCCGCCGAGCGGGAAATGCTTGGTCAGCGTCTTCGCCTGCAGCAGCGGGGTGCCGGCGCCGCCGCGGTCGGGGTGGGTCTGGTGATGGGTCGCGTCGACCTTGTCATGCGCCATGGTCAGCCCTTCACGTCCATCGCCGAGCGCAGACCGTCGGAAAGCAGGTTGAACGAGATCGAGGTGATGAAGATCGCCGCGCCGGGGAGCGCCGCCACCCAGGGCTGCACATAGATCGCCGTGCGCAGCGTGTTCAGCATCAGCCCCCATTCCGGCGTCGGCGGCTTGGTGCCGAGCCCGAGGAAGGACAGGCCCGACGCCAGGATCATCGAGACCGAGATCAGGCTCGTCGCATAGACGAAGATCGGACCGAGCACATTGCCGAGCACATGGACGCGGATGATCGTGATCGCGTTGGCGCCGCTGGCACGCGCCGCCTCGACATAGTCCATCGACCGGACCTGGGTCGTCACGCTCTCGGCGATGCGCGCGATCGGCGGGATGAAGACGATGGTCAGCGACAGAAGCGAATTGGTGATGCCGGCGCCGAGCGCCCCCGAGAGCGCGATCGCCAGCAGCACGGAGGGGAAGGCATAGAACACATCGACGGTGCGCATCACGACGGTGTTGAACTTGCCACCGAAGAAACCGGCGGCGACGCCGATCACCGAGCCGATGATGAAGGCGATGAAGACCGGCACCACGCCCATGAAGAGCGAGAGCCGCGCGCCGAAGATCAGCCGCGAGAGCATGTCGCGGCCGAGCTCGTCGGCGCCAAGCGGATAGCCCGGCGTCCCGATCGGCCGCAGGCGCCGCAGCATCGACGAGCGGGTCGGGTCGGCCGGGGCGAGGTAATCGGCGAAGATCGCCATCAGGATGATCGCGAGCACGACGAGGCCGGCGCAGACCGCGACCTTGTCCTTCTTGAAGCGGCGCCAGACGCCCGACCAGTAGCCGGGCGACTTCGCCAGGGGCGGCACGATGACGGCGGCCTTGCCTTGCGCGATGGCGGACATCTCAGCGCCTCCGGACGCGCGGGTCGAGCAGACCCTGCAGGATATCGACGAGGACGTTGAGCCCGACGAAGAACATGGCGAGCACGAGGATGGTGCCCTGGAGCAGCGGCAGGTCGCGCTGGAAGATGGCGTTACCGAGCAGGAAGCCGGTGCCCGGCCAAGAGAAGACCGTCTCGATCAGGATCGATCCGCCCAGAAGATAGCCGAGCTGCAGGCCCATCACGGCCAGCGCGGTGGGCGCCGCGTTCTTCACGACATGGCGGAAGACACCGAAGTCGAGCAGGCCCTTGGCCCGCAGCGCCGGCACGAATTCCTGGTTGAGGATGTCGGCGACCAGCGCACGCACGGTGCGCGCGATGATGCCCATCGGGATGACCGACATCGTGATGGCGGGCAGGATCATGTAGCTGACATGCTCCCAGTCCCATTTCCACGCCGCCGAGCCGCCCGGCCCCGCCCCGCCCGGCGGCAGCCAGCCGAGCTGCACCGAGAACACGATGACCATCACCATGCCCAGCCAGTAATGCGGCACGGAGACGCCGAGCACCGCCAGCATGGAGGCGAACTTGTCGAGGAAGGAGCCGCGGAAATAGCCGGCGACGAAGCCGAAGAAGCAGCCGAAGACGAAGCCGATGACGGTCGCGAGACCGGCGATCAGCAGCGTGTTGCCCACCGCGCGCCAGACCTCGGCCGCGACGGGACGGCCCGTCGCGATCGAGGTTCCGAGATCGCCCTGCAGGGCCTTCAGCAGCCAGAGGCCGAACTGCACCGGCAGCGGCCGGTCGAAGCCGTAGATCTTGCGCAGCTCGTCCTGCATCGCCTGGGAGGCGTCGGGCGGCAGCACCGAGGTCAGCGGGTCGCCCGGCGCGATATGCACCAGCAGGAAGCAGAACAGGCTGACGCCGAAGGCGACAGGCAGCACGTAGAGGATGCGCTTGGCGAGGTATTTCAGCATGGGGCCGCCATCTCAGCAGTCGTCTCGACCTCGACCGTCATCCTGGCCGGAGCGAAGCGGAGCGCCGGGATCCATCGGAGAGCGTTGCACCCTCCGATGGATCCCGGGACGACCTTCGGTCGCCCGGGATGACGCGCAGAGGTTGGGACGGACTGCCGAGCCAAGAACAACCTCACTTCGCCATGGTGATCGGCGAGAAGTCCTGGAACCAGTTCTGCGCCTGGACGAAGCCCTTGACCTTGGGGCTCATGGCGCGCGGGTTGACGTCGTGCGTCACCATCAGGAACAGGGCCTCGTCGACATATTTTTCGTGGATCTTCTGGAGAACGGCGGTCTGCGCCGTCGCGTCGAAGGTGTTGCGGACCTGGTCGAAGAGCTTGTCCATCTCCGGATCACAGTACATACCCCAGTTCGTGCCGGCCGGCGGCTGCAGGTTGCACTGCAGGTGACGGATCAGGCCCGTGAAGGGGTCCTGGATGAAGTAGGTGTAGTTCATCCCCGTCGCCTTGCGCGAGGATTCATGGTTGGCGCCGGCGCGCCAGATGTTGATCAGCGTGTTCCACTCGACGACCTCGAAGTCGATCTTGATGCCGACCTCGGCGAGGTTCTGCTGCACGAACTCGTTCATCGGCAGCGGCTGCATCTGGCCCGAGCCCGAGGGCGCGATCAGGATCTTGGTCTGGACCGGCTTGGCCGGCGAGAAACCGGCCTCGGCGAGGAGCTTCTTGGCCTCAGCCTGGTCGAGCTTGAGCTTGAACTTCGGGTTGCCGAACCACTGGTGGCCGGGCGGGTAGAAGCCCTCGGCCGGGATCATCAGGCCGCCGAGCAGTTCCTTCAGCCCCTGCCGGTCGACGGCGAGATTGGCGGCCTTGCGGACGCGGATGTCGTTCCAGGGCGAGCCCTCGGCGCGCGAGAGATGCCAGGTCCAGTTGTGCGGGTAGGCGTTGGTGATGATCTGGAAGCCGGCCGTCTTGAGCGAGGGGATCAGGTCCGGGGACGGCGCCTCGATCCAGTCCACCTGCCCGGCCCGCAGCGCCGCGGCGCGCGCATTGGCCTCCGGCAGCGGCAGCAGAACGAGTTTGTCGAGCTTGGGCACGCGGGCCTTGTCCCAATAGCCGGGGAAGGGCGAGAGTTCGGCGCGCTCGCGCGGCTGGAAGGCGGTGAGCTGCCACGGGCCGGTGCCGGACGGGGTCTTGGCGAAGGCCTCCCAGCTCTTGCCGAGCTTCTCCCACTGCGCCGGCGAGGACATCATCACCCAGGCGATCTGGTAGGGCAGCGTGGCGTCGGGCGCCTTGGTGGTGATCTCGACCTTGTATTTGTCGATCAACTTGTAGGAGGCGACGGCGGGAATGCGCGAGCGGCCCTGCGCCGCCTGGCGCTGATCGAACTGCGGCGAGTCGTTCTTCAGGAGCTTGTCGAGGTTCCAGACCACGGCGTCGGCGGTGAACTCCGAGCCGTCGTGGAACTTGACGCCTTCGCGCAGGACGAAGGTCCACTTGGTCTTGTCGGTCGCATCGACCGACCAACTCGAGGCCAGGCCCGGCGTCAAGTCGGAGGCCTTGTCGGCCTTGCTGAGGTCCCAGTTGATGAGCGCGTCATAGAGCGTGTAGCCCATGAAGCGCATGCCCTCGCCGCCCTGGTCGGTCTGGCCGGTCGTCAGCGGGATGTCGGAGGCGGTCATGCCGATCCGCAGCGTGCCCTGGGCTTGAGCCGATGCGGCGAAGAGGGAGACGCCAGCGGCGAGGGTCAGGGCTAGGGCACTGCGGATCATGGGTGGCTCCGGTTTGGATGGGTTCCAGGCTGGCTTCGCAAGGGCTGTGCCAGCCGCACGCGGCACCCTCCCCAACGTCATGCTCGCCCAGGTGGCGAGCATCCACGTCTCGCCCATCGTCACCGACGACGAAGCCGTGGATGGTCGGGACGAGCCCGACCATGACGACAGAGGCAGGCTGCCGCGGGGCGGAAGCGATCAGTCCATCGACATCGGAGCGAGATCGATGAACCAGCTCTTCGGCTGGACGACGCCCTTGACCTTGGCGCTCATCGCGCGCGGGCCGACGTCATGGGCCACCCAGACGAAGGGCGCTTCCTCAACGATGCGGGCATGGAGCTTGGCGAGCGCCGCATCGCGCGCCGTCCCGTCGAAGCTGGTGCGGGCGTCGGCGATGAGCTTGTCGAACTCGTCATTGCCGAAATAGCCCCAGTTGTTGGAGACCGGCGGGAAGGTCTTGGTCGAGGTGAAGCGCACCATGGCGAAGAACGGGTCCATCGCCGCGAAGGTGACGTTGGTGGCGTTGGCGCCGCGGGCGTTGGCGTGCTTGGCGCCCTCGCGCCAGTTGGTGAAGACGGCGTTCCATTCGCCGACCTCGAGCGCGACGTCGAAGAAGCACTCCTTCAGCGCCTGCTGCATGAACTCGTTCATCGGCAGCGGCTGCATCTGGCCGGAGCCCGAGGCCGAGGTCAGGACCTTCACCTTCGCCGGCTTCGAGGCCGAATAGCCGGCTTCCGTCATCAGCTTCTTGGCCGCCGCGAGATCGTACTTGATGTCGAAGCTGGGGTTGCCCCACCAGGGATGGCCCGGGGGAACGGTGCCCTTCGGGATCTCCATCAGCCCGCCGAGCAGCGTCTTCAGCTCCTCGCGGTTGATGCAGAGATTGGCGGCGTGGCGGACGCGCTTGTCGACCCAGGGCGAGCCCTCGACGAAGGAGAGCTGCCAGGGCCAGACATGCGGCTGGGCGTTGGTGTAGACGGTGAAACCGCGCTGCTTGATCTGCGGCACGGCATCCGGCGAGGGCGACTCGATCCAGTCGACCTGGCCCGAGAGCAGGGCCGCGGTGCGGGCATTGGCCTCCGGCAGCGGCAGCAGCACGACGCGGTCGATCTTCGGCACGCGCTTGGGGTCCCAATAGGCCTTGTTGGCGACCATCTCGAAACGCTCGCGCGGCGACAGCCTGACGCCCTTGAACGGGCCGGTGCCGGACGGATCGGCCGAGAAGGCCGCCCAGGCCTGCTTGGCGCGCTCGGCCGGATCGGTGACCGAGGCCGGGACGGCGGCAAGCTTGGCAGCCCAGTGCGCCGGCGACGCCATGAACAGATTGGTCAGGTTGATCGGCAGGAAGGCGTCGGGCTCGCTCGTGGTCAGTTCGACGGTGAGCGGGTCGATCGCGCGGGCGCTCCGCAGCGTCGGCATGCGCGAGACGGTGACGCCGATCTGGTCCGGCGCGAAATGCGCGGCTTCCTTGTTGAGGACCTTGTCGACGTTCCAGACGACGGCGGCGGCGGTGAAATCGGAGCCGTCCTGGAACTTGACGCCCGGACGCAGCTTGAAGGTCCATTTCGTCTTATCGGTGGCGTCGACCGCCCATTCGGTGGCCAGGCCGGGGATGACGACGCTCGCCTTCTCGGCGGAGGAGAGATCCCAATGGGTCAGCGCGTCATACATCGGGATGCCGGTGAAGCGGTTGCCCTCGAAGCCCTGGTCGGGCTGGCCGTGGGTCCGCGGAATGTCCGCTGCCGTCATGCCGATGCGCAGGACCTTCTCCTGGGCGAGCGCTCCGGTGACGAGCGCCGTCGAAAGGCCGAGGCCGAGAAGGGCCGAGCGGGTGAAGCTGGATACGGACACGTTTTTCTCCCCTGTGGTTGGCCGCTCGCTCCTGCGAGCGGCGGCACGAGGTTAGCAACGGGCATGCCAGAGGGCCGCCCCCGGTTTGGCCGGCGCCGGCCCCTCGTCCCTGCGTTAGGATTGGACAGAAGGCGGGGGCGCGCATACGCAGCGTCCTATTTTGCTCATGAAACAGGCGAATTGACTACCATTGCGGCAGTCAGTGGAAATCCCGGGATTTCGGCAGGATCCGGACGTCGCGGGGGTGACGGCCACGCGGAGCCTGGGGATGCTTGAACTCGTCGGCGCGCGTCAGCGTGATCGTGGCGCTGTGGCTCTCCGACAGGCTCGACAGATCGGCCGTGCGGTCGACGACGCGCTGGGCCATGAGATGGACCACGCCCTCGGGGCTCTTCTGCACCCGGCCCTCGATCTGCAGCAGGCGCCCGCTCATCACCTCGCGCCGGAAGCGCTCGAACAGGCGCGCCCAGAGCAGGATGTTGGCGATGCCGGTCTCGTCCTCCAGCGTGATGAAGATCGCCTTGCCGTTGCCGGGGCGCTGGCGCACCAGCACGACGCCGGCCGTCGTCGTCCAACTGCCGTCGGGCCGGCCTTCGAGCTCGGCGCAGCTCAGCACGCGGTCGCGCCGGAACAGCGGCCGCAGCATGCCCATCGGGTGCCCCTTCAGCGAGAGCCTGACCGTCTGGTAGTCGGCGACGATCTGCTGCGGCAGCGGCATGAGGGGCAGAGGGACGGCCGGCTCCTCGCCCAGTTCGCGGGCCTGGGCAGCGGCGAAGAGCGGCAGGGCCTCGTCATCCGGCAGGCGGCGCACGGCCCAGAGCGCCTCGCGGCGGTCGAGCCCGAGCGAGCGGAAGGCGTCGGCATCGGCGAGCAGCCGCATCGCACGGCCCGGCAGATCGGCCCGGCGCATCAGCTCCTCGACATCGGAAAAGCCCCCGCCCCGCCGCGCCGCGATGCGCAGGCCCCATTCCTCGCGGAAGCCGTCGATCTGGCGGAAGCCGAGGCGCAGGGCGAAACGAGGATGGACAGTCGGCTCCAACCCATTGTCCCAGAAGCTGGAATTCACATCGATCGCGCGTGGCTCGACGCCGCCGACCTCCTGCGCCTCGCGCACGATCTGGGCGGGTGCGTAGAAGCCCATGGGCTGCGCGTTCAAAAGCGCGCAGGCGAAGGCAGCCGGGTGATGGCATTTCAGCCAGGAGGAGATGTAGACCAGCTTGGCGAAGGAGGCGGCGTGGCTTTCCGGGAAGCCGTAGCTGCCGAAGCCCTTGATCTGGTCGAAGCAGCGCTGGGCGAAATCGCGCTCATAGCCGCGCGCCACCATCCGCTCCACCATCATGTCCTGATAGTTGCCGATGCTGCCGTCGCTGCGGAAGGTCGCCATCGCCTTGCGCAGGCCGTTGGCCTCGCTGTCTGAGAATTTCGCGGCGACCATGGCGAGCTTCATCGCCTGCTCCTGGAAGAGCGGCACGCCCTTGGTCTTGTTCAGCACCTGGAAGAGCTCGTCAGCCGGCCCGTGCTCCGGGGCCGGCGCGGGATAATGTACTGGCTCAAGCCCCGCCCGCCGCCGCAGATAGGGGTGGACCATGTCGCCCTGAATCGGCCCGGGCCGGACGATCGCGACCTGGATGACGAGGTCGTAGAGGATGCGCGGCTTCAGGCGCGGCAGCATGTTCATCTGCGCCCGGCTCTCGACCTGGAAGACGCCGAGCGACTGGCCCCGGCAGAGCATGTCATAGGTCGGCCCGTCGTCCTTGGGCACGTCGGCCAGGCCCATCTCGAGGCCCTGATGCTCCCGCAGCAGGTCGAAGGCCTTGCGGATGCAGGTCAGCATGCCCAGTGCGAGCACATCGACCTTCATCAGGCGGAGTTCATCGATGTCGTCCTTGTCCCATTCGATGAAGGTGCGGTCCGCCATCGCGGCATTGCCGACCGGCACCATCTCGTCGAGGTGCCCGCGCGCCAGCACGAAGCCGCCGACATGCTGCGAGAGATGGCGCGGAAAGCCGAGCAGGCGGATGGCGAAGTCGACGGCGCGGCGGATCGTGGGGTTGGCGGGGTCGAGCCCGGCCTGGCGGACGCGGTCGTCGCCGATCTCGGTGCCCCAGCTGCCCCATTGCGTGCTGGCGATGCGCGCGGTGACGTCCTCGGTCAGCCCCAGCGCCTTGCCGACATCGCGGATGGCGCTGCGCGGGCGGTAGCGGATCACGGTCGCGACGATGCCGGCGCGGTGGCGGCCATAGCGCTCATAGATCCACTGGATCACCTCCTCGCGCCGCTCATGCTCGAAATCGACATCGATATCGGGCGGCTCGCGGCGCTGCGTCGAGATGAAGCGCTCGAACAGCACGTCGCTCTCGGCGGGGTCGACGGCGGTGATGCCCAGCACATAGCAGACGGCGGAATTGGCGGCCGAGCCGCGGCCCTGGCAGAGGATGCCGCGGCTGACGGCGAATTCGACGATCTGGTGGATGGTGAGGAAATAGCGGGCGTAGTTCAGCCCCGCGATCAGATCGAGCTCCTTGCGCAGCAGGGCCTCGACCTTCGCCGGTACCCCGTCGGGATAGCGGATGTCGCTGCAGCGGCGCACCAGTTCCACGAGCCAGGCCTGGTCGCTCCAGCCGGGCGGGACGGGCTCGTCGGGATATTCGTATTCGAGCTGGCCGAGATCGAAGTCGATGCGGGCGAGGAGATGGCGCGTCTCGGCGATCGCCTCGGGGGCATCGCGGAAGAGCCGGATCATCTCCTGGGGCGTCTTGAGATGGCGCTCGGCATTGGCCTCGAGCAGGCGCCCCGCCCGCTCGATCGAGACGCCCTCGCGGATGCAGGTCAGCACGTCCTGCAGGTCGCGCTGCTCGGGGGCATCGTAGAGCACGTCGTTGGTCGCCAGCAGCGGGGTGCGGGTCGCGGCGGCGATCGCCTTCAGCCGCGCCAGCCGGCGGCGGTCGTCGCCGCGCCGGTGCATGCTGGCGCCGAGCCAGAGCGAGCCGGGCGCGGCCTCGTCCAGCCGGGCGAGCAGCGCAGGCAGACCGGCGAGATCGCGCGGCGGCATCAGGATCAGCAGGAGATCGCGGGTATCGCTGAGGAGGTCGTCGAGGTTCAGGATGCACTCGCCCTTGCCGGCGCGCCGGTTGCCCTCGCTGAGCAGGCGGCAGAGCCTGCCCCAGCCGCTGCGGTTGGCGGGATAGACGACGATGTCGGGCGTGCCGTCGGCAAAGACGAGCCGGCTGCCGAGGACAAGCCGGAAATCCTGCGCCATCGCCCGCAGCTGCGCCGCGGTGAAGGGCAGGTCGGCGAAGGCGGGGTTTTCGATCCAGACATGCTCGCCGGGGCTATCGCCCTCCTTCAGCTTCTCGGCCGGGGGCAGCCCGTCCTCGCGCAGCTGCCGCAGCGCGCTCCAGGCCCGCACCACGCCCGCCACCGTGTTGCGATCGGCGAGGCCGAGCCCCGCATGGCCGAGCAGCAGCGCGGTGAGCACCAGATTGGGCCCCGGCGAGGCGCCGCGCAGGAAGGAAAAATTCGTCGCGGCAACGAGTTCGGCGAAGGGGCTGAGGACCTGATTCATGCAAACAGCCCATGCAGGAACCAGCGCGGCGGCGCCTGCTCCGGCTCGTGGAAGCCGACGCGGAAGAGCCAGAAGCGGCGGCCTGCCGAGTCCTCGACGCGGTAATAATCGCGCATCGGCTCGCTGGAGCCGTCGCGCCACCATTCCGGCGCGATGCGTTCGGGACCCTCGGCACGGGCGACGTCATGGATAAGCCGGCGCCAGCGGAAGCGGATCGGCGGGCCGTCGGGCACCTCGGCGATGGCCTCCACCGGCTGGGGCGGCTCGAAGAGCTGGAGCGGGCGTGTCGGCGGTTCATGCGGAATGGGGGCCGGCCAGGCGATGCCGGCCGGCGGCAGCGCGGCCGAGCGGGCCTTCGCCGCTCGCACGGGATGGTGGCTGTCCTGCGCCACGAAGCGCAGCACCCGGTCGCGGCCGAAGCGCACGACCAGCCGGTCGACGAGATCGGCCACGGCCTCGTCCTCGACGGCGCGGCGGTCGAGGCTCGGCTGGGTTTCGCTCAGCGGCTCGCAGACCGGCACGGCAAGGCGCACCGCATCGAAACCGAAACCGGGATCGAGCGGGTCGGCCAGGCTCTCGACGCGCTCGCGCCAGAGCCGCAGGATGGCCTTGCCGTCGCGCGTCGGGCGCCCGGTCTCGATCACCAGCCGCCGCACCGCCCCGTCGCTGCGATGGAAGCCGAGTTCGAAGACGCGCCCGCCCTCGCCGCGCTGTTCCAGCACCCGCGCGGCCTCCGCGATCAGCCGGGCGACCACCTCCTGCAGCCCGTCGAGATCGAGCATGGGTTCGGCGAAATGGCGCTCGACCAGGCAGGCCGGCGGCGGGCGCAGCGGCGTAAGCCGGGCATCCTCATGGCCGAGCGTGCGCCGCAACCGCGTCACCAGATCCTCACCGAAGCGGGCCGACAGCCCCTTGGAGGGGCGCTCGGCGAGATCGGCCAGCGTCCTCAGGCCCGCCCGGGTCAAGGCGAGCGCGGTCTCAGGAGGAAGCTCGAGTGCCGCGACCGGCAGCGGACGCAGCCAGGCCTCGTCCTGCCCGGGCGGCACGATCCCGCCCCGGCCGAAGCGCGCCAGCGCATGGGCGGCTTCCGGCGTGCCCGCGACGGCCGAGCGGAGCGCGAGGCCGCCGCGCTGCATCCAGCGGCCGAGCGTCGCCAGCAGCGCGCCCTCCCCGCCGAAGAGATGGGCGCAGCCGGTGATGTCGAGCAGCAGGCCCTGGGGGCGATCGAGCGCGACCAGCGGGGTGAAGCGGTCGCAGAAGGCGGCGAGCCGCATCAGCAGGGCCTCGTCGGCCTCAGGCTCGGCCTCGATCGCGATCAGACCGGGAATGCGGGCCCTGGCGTCGGCCAGGGTGAGGTCCCGCGCCAGCCCCAGCGCCAGAGCCCGGTCGTCCCCCGCGACGAGGCGAAGCGCATTGCCACGATGGGCATAGACGACCAGCGGGGCGTCAGCCGGTACGCCGGATGTCGGGACCCGGCCCTCCCGCCGCAGCCGGTCGGTCGGCAGGAAAGGGAACCACAAAGCGAGATAGCGGCGCGGCATCGGGGCTGGCTCTGGGCTGCAGGATGGTCTCGTCGCGGCCGGCAGCGGCCTGACGGTTTCGGACGTCGCTCTGGACAGGGCTCTCCTGGAAAGATTGTCGGTCACGGCTCCACTCCACACGCCACTCAGTCTCACCCAGCCCCCCGCGATGCCGCAGCAATCGGAGGCTGAAGGCAGGCGCTCCCGGTGCATTCGCCTCCAGCGTCCGCGACGGCAGGGACGCGACCTGCCAGCGGGTCGAGGCCGCGCTCGGCTGCGGCGCCACGGCGGCGCGCAGCAGAAGCGTCGTCGCGCCCGAGCCTTCCGCCGCCAGGGCCAGGCGCCGGCTGGCGGTCAGATCGAGGCGGCGCGGCGCGCCCCAGGGCTCGATCAGCACCGCCCCCAGCGCCGGGCAGCGGGCGGCCTCGGCGCCGGCGCGCAGCACGCCCTCGGCATCGCGCGCCCGCACCAGCAGCACGCGAGCGGGATCGAGCCCGAGTTCGGTCAGCCCCGGCGGATGCAGCCGGCCGGTCTCGGCATCGACGACATCCTGCCGCACCCAGAGGATCGGGCGCTCCTGCGCGGCCCGGATGGCGAGGCCGACGGCGAATCCCGTTGCCGCCGCGAGATCGGCCGTGGCGGGCGCATAGACCTCGTGCAGGGCCGCGCGGGCGATGCCGCCGCCCAGCGCCGCATCGAGGGCGGGCGCGCCGAAACTCACCTGCCCCACTGCCGCAGGCGCGCCGCGCAGCGCCATCTCGGCGAGATGGCGGCGCAGATCGGTCAGGGAAGCGGGGTCCGGGCGGGGCTGCATGAGGGCTCATGTTCTATCTTTGTTCTTTTATAGAACGAGCCCTGGCGGAAAGGCGAGTCGGAGTTGCCTCAAAGGGAAGCCAGGCAGCCGGCTGTACCCCGTGCCTAAAGTCGCACCCAGTCCAGGTGTCGCGCGCCATGCAGGATGCGCTCGATGACGAGAGCGTCGTCACGGATCGCATGGAAAATCAGATAGCGGCCGTCGACGGTGATCCGGACGCCCACGCCGTACTCCTCGCGCAGCGGATAGGCTTCCGGCTGATCGGCGATGCGGGCGCAATGGGCCCGCAATTCCCAGACGAAGGACAGGGCGCGCCGGGGGCTGTCCGAGGCGATGAACAGCGCGATCTCTTCGAGATCCTTCTCCGCGGACAGCGCGAAGCGGCAGGTCCGGGACACCTACTCGACCATCGCCTTCAGCCGGGCTTCGAGCCGGTCAAACACCGCATCGGCGGAGCTGGTCGCTGCGCTCTCCCGGCTTTCGGCAATGGACCGACGAATATCCTCGACTGAAAGCCGGCGCGCCTGCTCCTGGTCATGGCGGATGAGGTCGCGCACGTAATCGCTCGCGCTGGCGTAGTGACCGTCGTCGATGCGACGCTGGACCCAGTCCCGCATCGGGTCGGGCAGAGAGATATTCATCGATGCCATCATCTGTCCTCCGCGGAAGAGAATGGCATCAAATGGCATCAAATGGCATCAACTGCCATCCTCGAAGAGGACACCGGATCGGCAGGGCAACCCGGTGTCCTGTCCGTGCGATCAATTCGCCGTATAGACCAGCTCGCGCTCGGCCTTGGGCGGCAGGAAGGCGCGGGAGAAGATCTCCTCGGGCTTGGGCGTGCGGGCGAGCTGATAGCCCTCGGCGATGATGCCGATGGCGCTGGCCATGCGGGCGTCCTTGGTGTCGCCGACGCCGATCTCCTTCATCTCCGGCGAGACGATGAGCTCGCTGAAGGAGTATTGCAGGCGCTTCTTCTCGATCGCCTCGTTGACGAGGGCGTCATAGGCCATCACCGCCTTCATGCCGACGGCCTGGTCCTTGGCAATCTCGAGCATCGCCTTGTTGGTGGCGCGCACGAGGCCGGCGACGGCCTTGGGATTCTCCTTGATCAGCTTCTGCGAGACCATCAGCCCGTTGGAATAGAGATCGAGCCCGAAATCGCCGAAGGTGAGCCAGTTGAAGTCCTTCTCCGGGTCCTGGCGGTTGAGCAGCAGGTTGAAATAGCTGGTGATGTTGAACACCAGCGCGCCGTCGATGTCGCCCTTGATCAGCAGCGGCTCCTGCAGGTTGGGCGCCATGCTGGTGAGCTTGATCTTGCCCATGTCGAGCCCGTTCTTGCGGGCGAAGACCTCGAGCAGGCGGGTCGTCGGCGTGCCCGGCGCCCCGCCCAGCGTCCTGCCCTCGAGATCCTTCGGCTTGGTGATGCCGGTCGCCTTCTTGCTGGAGATCGCGAAGGGCGGGCGGTTCCAGATCATATAGACCATGACCGGGTTCTCGCCCGGCTTGGTCGCGGCGTTCTGGATGATGGCGTTGACGTCGCCGAAGCCGGCATCATAGGCGCCGCCCATGATGCGGGTGACGGTCGCGCCCGAGCCCTCGCCCTGGTCGATGACGACATTCAGCCCCTCGGCCTTGTAGTAGCCCTTGTCGCGGGCGACGAAGAAAGCGGCGTCCGAGCCCTGCGTCTTCCAGCCCAGGGTGAACTTGATCGTGGTCTCCTGCGCCCGGGCGGCGCCGGTGAAGGCCAGCCCGGCCATGGCGAGGCCTGCTGCGGCACCGAAGCAGAGTCTTTTCAGCATCTTGTTCCCCTTTTCTGAGACGATGATTCAAGCATTTCGGCGCCGGCCGCCCACTGGCTCCCCTCGCCGACGATGACGGCGACCCGCGACGGCGCGATCGCGGGCACCGGCGCAGCCCGGGCGGCCAAGGGCGTCGCAGCCGAGGGAGCGCCCCTACGACTGCATGCCTGTCTTCTGAAAAGTGCATGCAATAGCGATGCCATGCCTATCTCACCGTCGCCGCCCATCCCTTGCCTCCTTTCGCGCGGCGCCAACCGGCGATTGCAGCCGCGGATTGCGGCCACCCCAGCCTCGGGGCTAAGACGGAGGCTCACGCATTCGGATTTCGGTGATGACGCGCGAGGACAACCGCAGCCGCCCTGCGACGGACCGGGTCGGAACGATCTGCCGCGCATTGCGCCGCGCCATCATCGAGCAGGCGCTGGAACCCGGAGCCAAGCTGCCGGAGGACGCGCTCGGCGAGCGTTTCGGCGTCAGCCGCACGATCGCGCGTCATGCGCTGGGTCAGCTCGCCGCCGAGGGGCTGGTCGAGCTGCGCCGCAACCGCATCGCCGTGGTGGCAACGCCGAGCTGGCAGGAGGCGCGGGACGCCTTCGACATCCGCATCGAGCTCGAGCGGCTGGTCGTGCGGCAACTGGCGGGACGACTGACCAAGACGCAGATCGCCGAGCTCCATGCCCATGTCGATGCCGAGGACGAGGCGCGCAACGGCCCCGACGCGATCTCGATCCGGCTCGCGACCGAGTTCCACATCCTGCTCGCCAGCATGACGGAGAGCCCGATCCTGATCCGCTATGTCAGCGAGATCGCCTATCGCTGTTGCCTGACGCTGTCGCTGTTCAGCCGCCCGCATTCCTCCGAATGCGCCATCAACGAGCACCGTCTGCTGATCGACGCGCTCGCCAAGGGCGATGCGGACGCCGTGATGTCGCTGATGCACCACCATCTCGATTCGGTGGCGAGCCGTGCGCTGGTCGCCCAGACGCGGCCGCGCGGGCGCGATATCATGGACATCCTGGCGCCCTATGCCGAGCCGCCGCGAGCGGCGCGCGCGAAAGCCGCCGGCTGACGACCTCCCCGCCCGGGCTCCTGCGCGCGATCGCCGCCTTCACAGGCGGCAACCGGCATGTAAAGTGCATACAGTTTAGCCTCCGTTGAATCCCCGCCCCGACAGCTCCGTGCCGATGCCCGACGACAGCGCCTTCGACCTCATCTTCCGGCAGGCGACTCTTCCCGGCGGGACGAGGCCCGTCGATATCGGCGTCCGGCGGGGGCGCTTCGCCGCCATCGCGCCGGTCATCGTGGCGGATGCCCCCGAGGTGGTGCTGGGCGGGCGCGCCGTGCTGCCGGGTTTCGTCGACAGCCATGTCCATCTCGACAAGGCCTGCCTGCTCGGGCGCTGCGGCCATCTGCAGGGCGGGCTGAAGGCGGCAATCGCTGCCGTCTCAGCGATGAAGCGCGATTTCACCGTGGCGGATGTCCATGAGCGCGGCGCGCAGGTTCTGGAGCGGGCGATCGCCAAGGGCACGACGCGCATGCGCAGCCATGTCGAGGTCGATCCACGCGTGGGCCTGCGCAGCTTCGAGGCGCTGAAGGCGATGAAGCGCGACTTTGCCTGGGCGATCGACCTGTCGCTGTGCGTCTTTCCGCAGGAGGGGCTGACCAACGATCCCGGCACCGAGGAACTGCTGGTCCGGGCCCTGCAGGACGGGGCGGATGCGCTCGGCGGCTGCCCCTATACCGATACTGACCCGCACGCGCAGATCGCCCGGCTGTTTGCGCTAGCGACACGCTTCGACGTCGATCTCGACTTCCATCTCGATTTCGATCTCGATGCGAGCTGGATGCATCTCGACGAGGTCTGCCGCCAGACAACGGTCCATGGCTATGGCGGGCGCGTCGCGATCGGTCATGTCACGAAGCTGTCCTCGCTGCCGCCTGAGGCCTTCGCGCGAGCCGCCGAGCGGCTGGCGCAGGCCGGTGTCGCGGTGACGGTTCTGCCTGCGACCGACGTCTATCTGCTCGGCCGGGAGGCGACCCATGACGTGCCGCGCGGCCTGACGCCGGCGCACCGGCTGCTGGCGCAGGGGGTCACCTGCTCGGTGGCGACCAACAATGTCCTCAACCCGTTCACGCCCTTCGGCGATGCCTCGCTGCTGCGAATGGCAAATTTCTATGCCAATGTCGCGCAGGTCGGCCCGGAGGGCTTCGATGCCTGCATCGACCTCGTGACGGCGCTGCCGGCGCGGCTGATGAACCTGAGGGATTACGGCATCGCCATCGGCAACCCGGCCGATCTCGTCGTGCTCGATGCGCCGACGCAGGCCGAGGCGCTGGCGGGCCTGGCCGAGCCGATCATGGGCTTCAAGAACGGGCGGCAGAGCTTTTCGCGGCCGGCGGCGCAGCTGCACGCCCCGAGCCAGCCGCGCGCCGCGTTGCGGGCCGTCGCGGGCTGAGGCGGCGCTCGGCTAGCGGACGACCACGCCCCGACCCCGGCCGCGGCAGGAACAGGGCTGGCCGAGCAGGGCCGTGCGCCCGAGCCGGCAGGTCGTGCGCGGGGTTTCGCAGAACCGCCCGACGGCCTGCAGCCGGGTGCGAACGCCGAGGCTGGAACCGCTCGCGCCCGAGGATGGAGGCCTTCCATAATCGATCGGCGGGCCGGCGCCGGGGATTCCGCTGCCACTCGATCGAAGGCGGAGATCCGGCACCGAATCCGACAGCGAGGGTGGGCCCAGCCCCTGGCGCGGACCGCCGGGCACGAGCGGCCCGGTGCCGGGCGTACCCACGCCCTGCGCCAGACCGAGGGTCGGACCGAACAGCAGGGTCAACAGCGCCAGGGCGGCGGTTCCGGCACGCGGCATGTCGATGGTCTCCCGAGCCTGGCTGGCCATCTCGGCCGCTCCGTCCTGGCTCAACCCCACCTTGCCAGACAGGTTCCGTGCGTCAGCGCCGATGACGACCATCGCGACGATGGCCGTTGCCTACTCGGCCGCCGTTCCCATCGCCTGCCGCAGCGGCGCGACCTGCGCCTCGTGCAGCGCCCGGTAGGGACCGTCGGCCCGCAGCAGCTCGTCATGGCGGCCCTGCTCGGCGATGCCGGCCTGCGTCACGACGACGATGCGGTCGGCATGGCGGATCGTGGCGAGGCGATGGGCGATGACCAGCGTGGTGCGCCCCTCGGAGAGTTCGGTCAGGGATTGCTGGATCGCGGCTTCCGTCTCGGTATCGAGCGCCGAGGTCGCCTCGTCGAGGATCAGGATCGGCGGGTTCTTCAGGAAGATGCGGGCGATGGCGAGGCGCTGCTTCTGGCCGCCGGAGAGCTTGACGCCGCGCTCGCCGATCACCGTGTCGAGCCCGGCCGGCAGGTCCGCGATCATCGTCTCGAGCCGCGCGCGGCGGGCAGCCTCTGTAATCTCCTCCTCGCTCGCATCGAGGCGGCCATAGGCGATGTTCTCGCGGATGGTGCCGGCGAAGAGAAAGACATCCTGCTGGACGATGCCGATCTGGCGGCGCAGCGAGGCGAGCGTCAGCGCGCGGATGTCGTGGCCGTCGACGGTGATGCGACCGGCATCGACCTCGTAGAAGCGCGGCAGCAGCGAGAGCAGCGTGGTCTTGCCGGCGCCGGAGGGGCCGACGAAGGCGACCGTCTCGCCGGCCGCGACCGACAGCGCGATGCCCGAGAGGACCGGGCGCTCGCTGGCATAGCCGAAGCCGACGCCCTCGAAGCGGATGTCGCCCCTCAGCGCCGGGGCCTCGATCGCGTCGGGCGCATCGGCGATGTCGGGCTCGGTCGCGAGCAGTTCCTGGTAGCGCTGGAAACCGGCGATGCCCTTGGGATATGTCTCGATGACGTTGGCGATCTTGTCGAGCGGGCGATAGAACACGCCCACCAGCAGCAGGAAGCCGACGAAGCCGCCGACACTGAGGCTGCCCTGCACGACGTAATAGGTGCCGGCCAGCATCACCGCGAGCTGGACCAGGCGCATGCCCAAATAATTGATCGCCTGGCTCGCGGCCATGATGCGGTAGGCCTCGAGCTTGGTGGTGCGGTAGCGCTGGTTGTCACCGGCGAAGAGCGCGCGCTCATGGGCCTCGTTGGCGAAGGCCTGGACGACGCGCATGCCGCCGATGTTCTCCTCCAGCCGCGCATTGAAGGCGCCGACGCGGCCGAATTGCCGGCGCCAGTTCTGCGCCATCAGCGCGCCGTAGCGCGCCACGACGAAGCCGGCGAGCGGGACGATCAGCGCCGTGATCAGCGCGAGCTGCGGATGCACATAGAGCATCAGCAGGAAGGCGCCGATGAAGGTCATGATCGCAATGAAGAGGTCTTCCGGCCCGTGATGGGCGACCTCGCCGATCTCCTCGAGATCCTTGGTGACGCGCGCGACGAGGTGGCCGGTCTTCTGCTCGTCATAGAAGCGGAAGGAGAGCTTCTGGAGATGGTCGAAGGCGCGCCGGCGCATCTCCGTCTCGATGTTGATGCCGAGCCTGTGGCCCCAATAGGTGACGATCGCCATGAGGCCGGAGTTGACCGCGTAGATCACCAGCAGCGCAGCGCCGGCCAGCATGATCAGCGGCCAGTCGCCGCGTGGCAGCAGCAGGTCGACGAAGGCCTTCACCGCCATGGGGAAGCCGAGTTCCAGCAGGCCCGACAGCACGGCGCAGCCGAAATCGACCAGGAACAGCGCCCGGTGCGGCCGGTAATAGGCGAAGAACTCCTTCAGCATGGCGCGCTCATAGCAGATCGGGCGCGGGGCGCCTCCGTCGCCCGACGCGAGGCGGTCATGCCGCGGGCGGGAGCCCGGCGGTCACCTCACCGCCAGCGCGCCGATCGCCATCGTCACGGCGGCCTGGGTCGGGTCGATCACGGGGATGCCGAGTTCCTCCTCGAGCGGGCGGCGGTGGCGGGCCATGCCGGCGCAGCCCATGACGATCGCGCCGGCGCCGTCGATCTCCTTCAGCTCGCGGCCGATCGCGATCATGCGCTCCAGCGTGCGGTCGCCCGAGGCGGTCTCGGCGACCGACATCTCCAGCGGGCGCTCGCCGGCGAGGCGGTCCATCAGCCCCATCTGGCGGAGATAGCGGATATGGCGCGGGATCGAGCGCGACTTGATCGCGATCACGCCGAAGCGATCGGCCCGGGCGAGCGCGGTCAGCACGCCGCTCTCGGCGATGCCGAAGACCGGGCTGGTCGTGCCCTCGCGGGCGACATGCAGGCCGGGGTCGGAATAGCAGGCGATGACGAAGGCATCGACGTCGTTTGCGGCCTCAACCTTGCGGCGCAGCGGGATCGTCACGCTCTCGGCGTGCTCCTGCGTCTCGACGCCGAAGGGGCCCTCCGTCAGCGTCTCGCAAAGGATTTCGGGGCCTTCGGCATAGCTCAGCGGCAGCACCGCCTGGCGCAGCCCCTCCGTCACGGCCTCGTTCGAGTTGGGGTTGATCACGAGGATGCGGGCGCGGCGGGTCATGGGGCTGGATCCGGGAGGGAGTCTGCGGCCGGGCGGCCAGCGGTCACCGTATCGCCGTCGGCGCGCGCCGGCTACCCGCGCCGCCGACGCCCCCTCCATGCCGGATCGCCGCGACGAGCAGCCCATACAGCACCAGCGCGTTCAGCAGATGCCAGAGCCAGTGCGTTCCGAGCGGGAGGTTGTCGCAGAGCGGGCCGTCGAGAGTCCGGAAGGTCAGGGAAAGGGCGAAGACGAGACCCGCGAGCGCGATGATCCGGGCCGTCTCCCGGCTGCCGTCGCGACGCCACAGGACGCCGGCCATGCCGCCCAGCCCGAGCAGGAAGGCCGCGTAGCCGGCGGAGCCCCACAGCCCCGGCGGAAGGAATGAGGCCGCTCCCCAGCCCAGGGACAGTGCGAAAACGAAGAAGGCCCCGGTCCCGAGCGCGGTCGCGGCCGGCCCGAGACCGACGAAGCGGACCAGCGCCAGGGCGAAATAGGAGAAGGCGAAGAGCTGGATCGGCACGACGTCGGCGGCCAGCGTCCAGGGCTGCGGCGCGGTGTGGAACAGGAAGGAGCCGATCCCGATCGCGCCGACGAGCAGGATCAGCATGAGCAGCGGACGGTCGTGTCCGCCGGCCCGCCGCCAGAGGCGGTAGGCCGCGAAGGCGGCGAGCAGGAAGGCCCCGTTGGTGACGGCGTTCCAGGGCTCGTCCCAGACCTGGCCGCCGATCCGTTCGCAGTACCCATAGGCCCGCATGGCTTCGTCCTTCCCGGAGCAGGCTATCGCCCTCCGACGACGCTCGCGCGACGCGCCGGGGCGTCGGGCGAACCGGGCCGACGGCTTGCCGCTCACCGCCGCCTCGCCCAGACTGCCAGCGGGGTCGCTGGGGCCTGGGAGGATCGAGCATGCGCGCGCTGACGATGGGACTGGCGGTGCTCGGGCCGCTGCTTGTGATGACGGCCATGCCGCTCCCCGCCCGGGCCGAGAGCTGCGACGACCTCTGGTATGCGCGCAACGAGATCTACAAGGCGCAGGGCTACTGCTTCCGCACGCGCCGCGGCATCGAGGCTTTCGGCAATGCGGGCTGCCGCTACGACAATGCCGACGAGGTGCCGCTCTCGGCCGCGCAGCGCCGCACCATCGCCGACATCCAGCGCGAGGAACGGGCGCGGCGCTGCCCGCGCTGATGCGCGCCGGCGGGACCTAGAGCCCGATGCGTCGCTTGACGCCTGCCGTGGCCCGCCGCAGCCACAACGCGCTCAGGTCTCGAAACGGCAGGCCCTCGGCACCGGCGCCATAAGCGACGAGAAACCCCGGAGCCATCCTCACGGCATCGTCCTGCTGCACGTCGCTCAGTCCCGGATCGACCGAGAGCGAGGTGCTGATCTCCATCGGCACCTTGAACACCTCGGGGCTGGAGCGACGCAGGATGGCCTCGATACCGATGTCGGTCACGGTGTCATCCGGGTAGCCCATGCTCCGGACATCGGCCGGGACGGGCTTTTCGGCGCCTTTCGTGATCTCCTGCAGAAGGATCTCGTAGCTGTTGGCCTTGACGATCTCGCGGAAGAACAGCGGGTCATAGCGGAACAGCGCATGGTCGAAGTAACCGGCGAACGGCAGGTCGTGGTAGACGACGCCACCGGGCTTGGTCAGCTCGTGGATGCTCTGGAAGGCGCGAAGCTGGCTGAAGACATGCTCGGTCGTCCCCAGATTCATGACGAGATCGAACTTGCCATAAAGACGCGGACCCGGCGCATGGACGTTCAGATCGAACAGGATCGTGTTGCGGGCGTGAAAGATGTCGAGCGCGGTATATTCAAACCCGGCCGCGCCCAGGAGATCGCCCAGAAATCCGCCATGCCCGATCTTCGCGAGGAAACCCTCATCGAGCTCGGACGGGTTCTTGGCCTTCGGCGTCAGCGACGCGTAGAACGTCAGGAAATCGCGCGCACCGTCCGACGACAGATCACCACCGAACAACTGGGTCGCGCCGATGTCGCAGATCGCGCCGCCGGGAGGCAGATTGCCCGCGCGGGTCAGATTCATCAATCGCTGCAGCGTCTTCAGACTCGAACCCATAATGCGCCCCCGACACGCGTCGACAAAGTTAACAATTGATTGCTGCGTGTTTCCGTTCCGTAACTGGCGCGCAGCGGCACTGCAAGCCTCACCCGACGGCGATCGCGCCGCAGCGCACATCCGCACCCTGCCGGGACTGCGAACGTTGCTGTGGAAGGGTCAAGGAAGATCGGCACCCCGTCCCGGCGCGTGCTAGACAGACGCCCCGATTTCCCGGAGCGGCGCAATCACGGCATGACGACGGCTATCGACATGGGGCTGGCACAGGGCGGCCAACCCGCCCTGCTGGACCTTGCCGAGCTGCTGGCGACGCGGCTTCTGGTCCAGGGCAATTCCGGCTCGGGCAAATCGCATCTGCTGCGGCGCCTGCTCGAACAGAGCGCGCCTTTGGTGCAGCAGGCGGTGATCGACCCGGAGGGCGACTTCGTCTCGCTCGCCGACCAGTTCGGCCATGTCGTCGTCGATGCCGAATGTGGCGAGGCCGAGCTGCAGCGCGTCGCGCTGCGGGTGCGCCAGCACCGCGTCTCGGTCGTGCTCAATCTGGAGAACCTGGAGGCCGACGAGCAGCTGCGCGCCACGGCCGCCTTCCTCGGCGGGCTCTTCGACGTCGACCGCTCGCTCTGGTTCCCGATGCTGATCGTGGTCGACGAGGCCCAGCTCTTCGCCCCGGTGATGGCGGGCGAGGCATCCGACGAGGCGCGACGGCTCTCGCTCGGCGCCATGACCAACCTGATGTGCCGCGGCCGCAAGCGCGGGCTCGCCGGCGTCATCGCGACGCAGCGCCTCGCCAAGCTTGCCAAGAACGTCGCGGCGGAGGCGTCGAACTTCCTGATGGGGCGCACCTTCCTCGACATCGACATGGCGCGTGCCGCCGATCTGCTCGGCATGGACCGCCGCCAGGCCGAGATGTTCCGCGATCTTGAGCGCGGCCAGTTCGTCGCGCTCGGCCCTGCTTTGTCGAAGCGGCCGCTGCCGCTGCGGATCGGCTCCGTCACCTCGGTCGACCGCGGCGGCGCGCCGGGGCTGATGCCGCTGCCCGAGCAGGCGCCCGAGGAGGCCGGCAAGCTGATCTTCACCGCCGGCGCCGACGAGCCCGCCCCAATGAGCCGCCTGCCGCGTCCGACCCCGCGCCCACGCCCGGCCGTCCACGACACGCTGCGCCAGATCGAGAGCTACCGCCCGACGCCCGCCCCCGATCCGGAGCCTGAGGTCGAGATCGAGCCGGCCGAGCGCGAGGCGATCATGGCCGAAATCCTGCGCGAGCTGATGGCCGATCCCGAGGCGCGCTCGCGCCAGGTCGCCGTCCTCTACCAGGATTTCACCGTGCGCTGCCGGATGCGCCGCCTCGGCCGCACCCAGCTCAGCCTCGACGAGTTCCGCAGGCGGCTCGCCGTCGCCAAGGCGGGAGCCGGCGAGGAGATCACCGGCTCGACGGCCTGGCAGGCGGCGGTGGAGGCGTCCCTCTCCCTGCCGGACGATCTGCACGGGCTGTTCCTGTTCATCGCGCGCGCCGCGATGGAGGGCGCGCCCTGCCCCAGCGACGCCGAGCTGGCGCAGGTCTACGGCACGCATTCGCCGAGCCGCGCACGCCGGCTGATCGCCTATATCGAGGAGCGCGGGCTCATCGTCTGCCATGTCGATTTCCGCGGGCAGCGGACGCTCGCCCTGCCGACGCTCGGCATCGAGACGGCGCCCGGCCAGGGCTCGGTCCGCACCGCCGGAATGCCGCGAGGAGCGCGCGTCTGAGGGTCGCAACCTTGACCAGCCCGCCCCGGAGCGTGCATGACCGGAGCCCGAAATCCGTGGCTCGAACCGATGCGCATCCTGCTGATCGACAATTACGACAGCTTCACCTGGAACCTGGTCCACCTGATCGGCGGGCTGGGAGCCGAGGTCGAGGTGCGCCGCAACGATGCGCTCACCGTCGATGAGGCGCTCGCCGGCAACCATGACGCGATCGTGCTCTCGCCCGGCCCCTGCACGCCCAATGAGGCGGGCATCTGCCTCGATCTCGTCCGCGAGGGCGCCGCGCGCAAGCCGATCTTCGGCGTCTGCCTCGGGCTGCAGACGATCGGGCAGGTCTTCGGCGGCGACGTGGTCAGGGCCCCTCTGCCGATGCACGGCAAGATCTCGGCCGTGCAGCACCGGGCGCGGGGCCTGTTCCGCGGCATCAACGGCCCGCTGCAGGCGACACGTTATCATTCGCTGGTCGTCGCCCGCGAGACCTGCCCGGCCGATCTGACGATCGAGGCGGAGACGCAGGATGGGCTGGTCATGGCGCTGTCGCATCGCAGCCTGCCGGTCCATGGCGTGCAGTTCCACCCCGAAAGCATCGCCTCCGAGCACGGCGCCACGATCCTGCGCAATTTCCTCGACCTCGCGGAGCGATGGCAGCGCGAGCACGCCCCCGCCGCGCTGGTCGAGGCCGACTGAGCGCCGGCCCGCACCAGCCGCCTTTCCCGATCGCCCGTTTTTCCGCAGAGTAGCCATGGACGATTTCAAGCCCTTCATCGCCAAGGTCGCGACCGGCGCCTCGCTGTCGCGGGACGAGGCGCGCGATGCCTTCGACACCATCCTCTCCGGCGGCGTCACCAATGCGCAGGCGGCCGCCTTCCTGATGGCACTGCGGGTGCGAGGCGAGACCACCGAGGAGATCACCGGCGCCGTCGGCGCGATGCGCGGCAAGATGCTGACGGTCGACGCGCCGGCCGACGCCATCGACATCGTCGGCACGGGCGGGGATTCCTCGGGCTCCTACAATGTCTCGACGCTGGCCTCGATCATCACGGCGGCCTGCGGCGTGCCGGTCGCCAAGCATGGCAACCGCGCGGCCTCCTCCAAGACCGGCACGGCCGACGTGCTGATGGCGCTCGGCGTCAAGGTCGGCCTCGACCCGGCGGCGACGGCACGCTGCATCGCACAGGCCGGCGTCGGCTTCATGTTCGCGCCGACGCATCACGCCTCGATGCGCCATGTCGCGCCGGTGCGCGTCGAACTCGGCACGCGCACGATCTTCAACCTGCTCGGCCCGCTCTCGAACCCGGCCGGCGTCAAGAAGCAGCTGATCGGCGCCTTCTCGGAAACCTGGCTGGAGCCGATGGTGAAGGTGCTGGCGAGCCTCGGCTCGACGCGGGTCTGGGCGGTCCATGGGTCCGACGGGCTCGACGAGATCACCACGACGGGCCCGACGCGCGTGGTCTCGCTGAACAACGGCACGATCGAGAGCTTCCAGATCTCGCCCGAGGATGTCGGCCTGGCCCGCGCCAGGCCGGAGGATCTGCGCGGTGGCGAGCCGGCGCAGAACGCCGAGGCGCTGCGTGCGGTGCTCGACGGGCAGAAGACCGCCTTCCGCGACATCGCCGCCTTCAACGCCGCCGCGGGGCTGCTCGTCGCCGGACGCGCGGGCGATCTGCGCGACGGCTTCGCGCAGGCGAATGCGGCGCTCGACAGCGGCAAGGCGAAGGCGACGCTCGCTGCCCTCGTCGCCAGTTCGAACGCGTGAGGCGGCGATGAGCGACATTCTCGCGAAGATCGAGGCCTATAAGCGCCAGGAGATCGCGGCCGCCAAGCAGGCGATCCCGCAGGACCGGATCGAAATGCTGGCGCGCGACGCCGGGCCGACGCGCGGATTCGCCGATGCGCTGGCCGGTAAGCATGACGCCGGGCGCCCGGCGCTGATCGCCGAGATCAAGAAGGCCTCGCCCTCCAAGGGGCTGATCCGCGCCGATTTCGACCCGCCCGCGTTGGCGCGCGCCTATGCCGCCGGCGGGGCGGCCTGCCTCTCCGTCCTGACCGATGGCCCCTCCTTCCAGGGCCGCCCGGAGTTCCTGCTGCAGGCACGCGCGGCCTCGGGCCTGCCCGTGCTGCGCAAGGATTTCCTCTACGACCCTTATCAGGTCTACGAGGCGCGGGCCTGGGGTGCGGACTGCATCCTGATCATCATGGCCGGCGTCGACGACGCCACGGCCCGCGCGTTGGAGACTACGGCCTTCGATCTCGGCATGGATGTGCTGATCGAGGTCCATGACGACGCCGAACTCGACCGGGCGCTGGCGCTGAAGAGCCGCCTGCTCGGCATCAACAACCGCGACCTGCGCGATTTCACAGTCGATCTCGCGGTGACCGAACGACTGGCGCCGCGCGTGCCGGCCGACCGCATCGTCATCAGCGAGAGCGGCATCTTCAGCCATGACGACATCGGCCGGCTGAAGCGCGCCGGAGTTGGCACCTTCCTCGTCGGCGAGAGCCTGATGCGGCAGGCCGATGTGACGGCCGCGACGCGCGAACTCCTCACGGGCCACGCCCAGGAGACCGCCGCGTGAGCGCGCTCAGCCATCTCGACGCCCGGGGCCAGGCGCATATGGTCGATGTCGGCGACAAGGCCGAGACCTCGCGCGTGGCCATCGCCGAGGGCTGCGTCGTGATGCAGCCGCAGACGCTGGCGATCGTGCGCGCCGGCGACGCCAAGAAGGGCGACGTGCTCGGGACGGCGCGCCTTGCCGGCATCATGGCCGCCAAGCGCAGCCACGAACTGATCCCGCTCTGCCACCCGCTGCTGATCACCAAGATCGCGGTCGATCTGGAGATTGACGAGGCCCTGCCCGGCATCCGGGTGCGCGCCGAGGTCAAGGTCAAGGGCCAGACCGGCGTCGAGATGGAGGCGCTCACCGCCGTCAGCGTCGCCTGCCTGACGGTCTACGACATGGTCAAGGCGGCCGACCGGGGCATGCGGATCGAGGGCATCCGGCTGACCCATAAATCCGGCGGCAAGTCGGGCGTGTTCGAGGCCGACGCCTCCCCTGGGGCACAAGGCTGATGGCCCTGACGCCGGTCCCCGTCGCGCTGCGCGCCCTGCTCGACAGCGTTCCGGGTCCGACGCCCGTGGAGACGTTGCCGCTGGCGCGGTGCGCCTGGCGCGTGCTCGGAGCCGACATTGCCGCGCTGCGGACGCAGCCGCCCTTCGCCAACTCGGCCATGGACGGCTATGCGGTGCGGGCGGATGACCTCGTGCCCGGCACCGAATTGCGGGTCATCGGCGAGTCGGCCGCAGGGCGTTCATTTGCCGGCACATTATCTACCGGCGAAGCGGTCCGAATCTTCACTGGCGCCCCGATCCCCGAGGGCGCCGACACCATCCTGATCCAGGAGAACGCCGACGGCGTCGGCTCGGCCGCGATCACCGTCCGCGAGGGCGCGCCCAAGGGCAAGTTCATCCGCAAGGCCGGGCTCGACTTCAGCCTCAATGACAGCCTGCTCGCCACCGGAACCCGCCTCGACAGCGCCGCGCTCGGGCTCGCCGCCGCCGCCGCTCACCCGGCCCTGCCGGTGCGCCGCAAGCCGCTGGTCGCGATCCTCGCCACCGGCGACGAACTCGTGCTGCCGGGCGAGCCGGTCGGACCGGACCAGATCGTTGCGTCCAACTCGTTTGCGCTTGCCGCGCTGGTCGAGCAGGCGGGCGGCAGCGTGCTCGACCTCGGCATCGCGCGCGACGACCATGCGGACCTCGCCGCGCGGATCGGGCAGGCGCGGGAGGCCGGCGCCGATGTGCTGGTGACGCTGGGCGGCGCCTCGGTCGGCGCGCATGACCTCGTCCAGGAGGCGCTGAAGCGCGCCGGAATGGATCTCGGCTTCTGGAAGATCGCGATGCGGCCGGGCAAGCCGATGATGACCGGCCGGCTCGGCCCGATGGTCGCGATCGGCCTGCCGGGTAACCCCGTCTCCTCGATCGTCTGCGGCCATCTCTTCGTCGTCCCGGTCATCGAGGCCCTGCTCGGGGTGCCCTCGCCTGAGCGCGACCGCAGCGAGCCCGGCCTGCTCGGGCGCGACATGCCCGCGAACGATGAGCGCGAGGACTATCTGCGCTCCAGCCTCGTCCTGACCGAGGCCGGCTGGGAGGCGACGCCGTTCGAGCGGCAGGATTCCTCCATGCTCGGTCTGCTCGCCCAGGCCCAGGCGCTGACGATCCGCCCTGTCTTCGCGCCGGCCGCCCGCAAGGGCGATCCCTGCCGCTTCATCCGGTTGCGCTAGGCTCAGACCGGCGCATCCGCTTGCGGAACACAACGCGAACGGGTATGGTGTTCGTGATTTGTTTCGAATCTGCGACAACCGGCAGATTCCAGAGCGCCGGCGGGGATCATGCTGACACGCAAACAGTTCGAACTGCTTCGTTTCATCCAGGAGCGCCTGCGCGAAAGCGGCGTCCCCCCCTCCTTCGACGAGATGAAGGACGCGCTCGACCTCAAGTCCAAATCCGGCATTCACCGGCTGATCATGGCGCTCGAGGAGCGCGGCTTTATCCGCCGCCTGCCGAACCGGGCGCGGGCGCTCGAGGTGATCAAGCTGCCCGACGGTGCCGGCGGCGGTCTGCAGCCCGGCGCGCGCCGCTTCAACCCGTCGGTCGTCCAGGGTGGGCTCGGCAAGGATGCGCCGCCGGCCAAGGACGGGCTGCCCGGCCGGGCGCGCCCGGTGGAAGCCGCGCCGGAGGATGCCCGCAACACGATCGCGATCCCCGTCATGGGCCGCATCGCGGCGGGCACGCCGATCTCGGCGATCCAGAGCCGCAGCCACAGCGTCGCCCTGCCCGCCGACATGCTCGGTTCCGGCGAGCATTTCGCACTCGAGGTCCGCGGCGACTCGATGGTCGAGGCCGGCATTCTCGACGGCGACACGGTGGTGATCCGCCGCCAGGACACGGCCAACACCGGCGACATCATCGTCGCGCTGATTGACGACGAAGAGGCGACGCTGAAGCGGCTGCGCAAGCGCGGCTCCTCGATCGCGCTGGAAGCGGCCAATCCCGCCTATGAGACGCGGGTGCTCGGCCCCGACCGGGTCAAGATCCAGGGCCGACTGGTCAATCTGATGCGGCGCTACTGAAGGCGCTCGGTGTCGGGAGCGCTCTCGGCGACGGATGGCGCGGGGGCTGTCGCAGGGGCTGTTCTGGCCGCGGGCTGGATCGGCGGCTGACGACTCCAGGGTCGTGAGCGTCCGGCCTGCTCGGCGGCATGGCGGCGCCAGCCCGTAAGGCCATGCACGAGTGCGGTCGCCCCGTCGCGTTGCAGCGCGGTCCGGTCGATCAGCAGCGCCGCGCAGGGGGCCGTCCAGGGAATCGGCGTCACCACCACATCCGCGCGCCGGCAATCCTCGATGATGGCCAGCCGCTCCTGCGCATAGGCGATGGAACGCCCCTCCCTCGTGGTCAGGACACAACCTGCGGGATCGCAGGAGGCACCCTGGCGCAGCGACGGGTCGTCCGCCTTGCGGCCATCGCCATCGGCGCTCAGCCATTGCTCCAGCACGAAGCGGCTGGGCCTACCGGCGATGACGAGGCGGTCGTCGGGCCCGCGCACGGCCAGCCCGGCCCCATCGCGCTCGACCAGGATCGCGGGACGCTCGGGCTTGGCCGCCACTGCGACGCCGGCCGCGAGCGGCAGCACGGCCAGCAGGCGCAGCTTCGTGCTCCACAGCGTCGCCCAGAGCAGCGACAGCACGAAGCAGAGCAGCGCCGCCGTGCCGAAGGCCGGGATCACCAGGGTGGAGTGATCGATGGTTGCGACCCAGTGCGCCAGTTTCAGCACCACCTGCGAGGCCTGCCCCATCAGCCACCAGGCCGGCGCATCCAGCCCGAAGGGGTAGGCCAGCACGCCGAAGACCGCGGCCGGCATCACGCAGAGCGAGACGAAGGGCAGCGCCAGCGCGTTGCCGAGCAGCCCGAACGGGTTGAAGGTCTGGAAGTGGAAGGCGCCGAACGGGGCGGTCGCGGCGGTCGCCAGCAGCGTGGTCACGACGATGCCACAGGCCGCGATCCAAAGCGGGCGCAGTGGCCAGGGCAGCGCCGGGGGTGGCTGCGACCGGCCGCGGTTCTCCCAGCGCTCGGCGAAGGCGATCAGCGCCGCCACCGCGCCGAAGGACATCTGGAAGCTCGGCCCCAGCAGCGCCTCGGGTTCGCGCAGCAGAACGATCATCGCCGCCAGCGCGAGATTGCGCATGCTCAGCGCCGGGCGGTCGACGAGGATCGCGCCCAGCATCACCAGCGTCATGATCAGCGAGCGCACGGTCGCGACCTCGGCGCCCGAGAATACGCAGTAGGCGACAGAGCCCGCCATCGCCGCGAGGGCAGCGATCTTCTTGACCGGCAGGCGCAGCGCCAGCGTCTGCGAGAGGGCGAGCAGCGCCCGCACCAGCCAGAAGATCGTCCCGGCGGCGAGCACCATGTGCAGGCCGGAGATCGAGACGATGTGGTAGATGCCCGCCGCGCGCAGATCGGCATTGGTCGTGTCGGTGATCAGGCCGCGCTTGCCGGTAACCAGCGCCGCCGCCATCGCCCCCGCCTGCCCACCGCCGATGGAGGCGATGCGCTGCGTCAGGGCGTTGCGGGCGCGGTCGAGCGCAGCGGCGACCTGCAGCGCCGCCGGCGGCGCCTGCGGCGGCGGCGTCAGCGTGATCTTGCCGGAGATGCTGCCGACGGCGCCGAGCCCGCGAAAGAAGGCGTCGCGGCCAAAATCATAGCCGCCTGGCCGGGCCGGGCCCGGTGGCGGCAGCAGCCGCGCCACCGCCGCGATGTGATCGCCCGGCGCGACCTCGCCGGCGCGGATGTTGACCCGGACACGCCTCGGGCGCTCGGCCGCCTCGACGCCGGCCAGACCCGTCACCAGAATCACGAGGCGGGCGCCGGCGTCGCGGCTCTCGACCGATTCGACGAAGCCCGTGAGCTGACCGATCCGTGGCCGGTCCAGCAGCGGCGAGGCGACCGAGGCCGTGCGCCAGGTCGCAGCCGCAAACCCGGCGAACACGGCCGCCAGCGCGATCAGCGCCCTCGCCGCGCCCGGACGGCGGCGCAGGCCGACCGCGCCGGCTGCAGCGAGTACGAAGCCGACCAGCGGCGCCCAGAGCGCCGGCTCGCGATCGGCGGCGAAGTAGAGGAGGATGCCGATCCCCATCGGCACCGGCAGCCAGATGAACAGGCGGCGGCGCTCGGCCTCGAGCGCCAGGGCGCGCTTCAGGCGCTCGCGAGCAGAAGCCAGCGCGAGAGACAGGCCCGGTCCGCCACGGGCGCGACCGGTCCGGGTCCAGGGCAGCGCCAGGGTTCGCGCGCCACGGCTGCGCGTCGCGTCCCCCTGCCCTGGCGGCGGTGCCGGCTGCATCGGCTCCCCATCCCTGACCGCATCGGCGGCGCGTGCATCTTGCGCTTAACGCCGGCCGCCAGGGCATGTTACAGGGGCCGCGCCGGATGTCATGCCCCGCTTCGGCGCGCGCCGTCCCGCGGCGTGCCGATTCGCCTCTTCCCCCTCGGCCCCTTTCGACAGCCAGCCGGAGCCAAGCTTTCATGAGCGATGCCGTCGTCACACGTTTTGCGCCCTCGCCCACGGGCTTCCTGCACATCGGCGGGGCGCGGACCGCGTTGTTCAACTGGCTCTATGCGCGGCGGCACGGCGGCAAGATGCTGCTGCGCATCGAGGACACGGACCGCGAACGCTCGACCGAGCCGGCGATCGCGGCGATCCTCGACGGGCTGAAATGGCTCGGTCTCGATTGGGACGGCGAGACGGTCTACCAGTTCTCGCGGGCCGAGCGGCACCGTGAGGTGGCCCATCAGATGCTCGCCAGCGGCAACGCCTATCGCTGCTATGCGACGCCCGCCGAGCTGGACGAGATGCGCGAGCAGGCCAAGGCCGCCGGCAAGCCGATGCGCTATGACGGGCGCTGGCGCGACCGCGACCCCGCCACCGCGCCCGAGGGCGTCAAGCCGGTGATCCGCCTGCGCGCGCCGCAGACCGGAGAGACAGTGGTCGAGGACGAGGTCCAGGGCCGTGTCGTCTGGCAGAACGAGAATCTCGACGATCTCGTGCTGCTGCGCTCCGACGGCAACCCGACCTACATGCTCGCGGTGGTGGTCGACGACCATGACATGGGCGTGACCCATGTCATCCGCGGCGACGACCACCTGACCAACGCGGCGCGCCAGACGCAGATCTACCAGGCGATGGGCTGGACGGTCCCCAGCATGTCGCACATCCCGCTGATCCACGGGCCCGACGGCGCCAAGCTCTCCAAGCGCCATGGCGCGCTCGGCGTCGATGCCTACCGGGCGATGGGCTATCTGCCGGTGGCGCTGCGCAACTATCTCCTGCGCCTCGGCTGGAGCCATGGCGACCAGGAGATCTTCTCGACGCAGGAAATGATCGATCTGTTCGATCTCGGCTCGATCGGCCGCTCGGCCGCGCGCTTCGATTTCGCCAAGCTCGAGAGCCTGAACGGGCTCTACATGCGCCAGTCCACCGACAGCGACCTGATCGCGGCGCTGAAGGTGATCCTGCCGGAGATCGGGCCGCCGCGCGGGCTGGGCCCGACGCTGTCGCCCGAGCTGGAAACGCGTTTCCTGGCGGCGATGCCGGGGCTGAAGGAGCGCGCCAAGACGCTCATCGAGCTACTCGACAGCGCCTACTATCTCTATGCCGCGCGCCCGCTGCAGCTCGACGCCAAGGCGGCGGCGCTGCTGGACGACGCCGGGCGGCAGCGCCTGCCCGGGCTGGCGCAGACGCTCGCCGCGGTGAACGACTGGTCCGTCGAGGCTCTCGAGGCTGCCGTGCGCGGCTTTGCGGAGACGCATGGGCTGAAACTGGGGCAGGCCGCGCAGCCGCTGCGGGCCGCGCTGACGGGGCGCGCGATGTCGCCGGGCCTGTTCGACGTGATGGCGGTTCTCGGCCGCGAGGAAACGCTTGCTCGGCTCGCTGACCAGAGCTGAGCAAAACGCTGTCCCGACCGTCTTTCGGCTCGGTTGAACCGGGTCTGCAAATGGTCTAGTGACGCCTGATGTGGCCACGTCGGCGCCTGCCGGGGCGGGCACGAATATTGCTTGAAAATCAGTCGGATGAACCGCTCTTCGACCCTCGGCCGCCCCTGCACCGACACGACCCCGTCATGTCGGTTCGCTCTGACGACGGAAAGGTCTCATGGACAACCGTGAAAAGACCGAGCGCAACCACGACTGACCAGCAGCGAGCCTGAAAGGACCGGTATCGATGAGCGGAACCACCAGCCAGCTTCAGGTCGACGGCAAGACCGTCGATATGGCGATCAAGACGGGTTCGATCGGCCCGTCCGTCATCGACATCGGTAAGCTTTACGCCCAGACGGGCATGTTCACCTATGACCCCGGCTTCACCTCGACGGCCGCTTGCGAGTCGCAGATCACCTATATCGACGGCGACGAGGGCGTGCTGCTCTATCGCGGCTACCCGATCGAGCAGCTCGCCGAGCATGGCGACTTCCTCGAGACCTGCTACCTGCTGCTGGAAGGCGAACTGCCGACCGCCGCGCAGAAGGCCGATTTCGACTATCGCGTGACGCGCCATACCATGGTGCACGAGCAGATGGCCCGCTTCTTCCAGGGCTTCCGCCGCGACGCGCATCCGATGGCGGTCATGGTCGGCTCGATCGGCGCGATGTCGGCCTTCTACCACGACTCGACCGACATCTCGGACCCGCATCAGCGCATGGTCGCCTCGATGCGGATGATCGCGAAGATGCCGACGCTGGCGGCGATGGCCTACAAGTACACGGTCGGCCAGCCCTTCGTGTATCCGCTGAACTCGCTCGACTATGCCTCGAACTTCCTGCGCATGTGCTTTGCGGTCCCGGCCGAGGAGTACAAGGTCAATCCGGTGATGGCGCGCGCGCTCGACCGGATCTTCATCCTGCACGCCGACCACGAGCAGAACGCCTCGACCTCGACGGTGCGCCTCGCAGGCTCGTCGGGCGCCAACCCCTTCGCCTGCATCGCGGCCGGCACGGCCTGCCTCTGGGGCCCTGCCCATGGCGGCGCCAACGAGGCGGCGCTGAAGATGCTCGAGGAGATCGGCTCGGTCGAGAACATCCCGAAATTCATCGCCAAGGCGAAGGACAAGAACGATCCGTTCCGCCTGATGGGCTTCGGCCACCGCGTCTACAAGAACTACGATCCGCGCGCGAAGATCATGCAGAAGACGACGCATGAGGTCCTCAACGAGCTCGGCGTCAAGGACGACCCGCTGCTCGACGTGGCCATCGAGCTCGAGCGCATCGCGCTGTCGGACAGCTACTTCATCGAGAAGAAGCTCTATCCGAACATCGACTTCTATTCGGGCATCACCCTGAAGGCGATGGGCTTCCCGACCTCGATGTTCACGGCGCTGTTTGCGCTGGCGCGCACCGTCGGCTGGATCGCGCAGTGGAAGGAAATGATCGAGGATCCGTCCCAGCGCATCGGCCGTCCGCGCCAGCTCTACACCGGCTCGCCGCCGCGCGAATACATGCCGATCGGCCGCCGCTGAGGCGCAGCCACCCGGCCGGCCTACAAACAGGGGCACGACGGTTTGCCGTCGTGCCCCTCATTGTTTCCGATGATTGATGCCGCTCCCGGCGATGACGGACTTCGCCGTCGCGCTACACTCGACCGCAACATCCCGGAGGAACCAGCATTGTCCCACACGCATGATCTGTCCCGGCGCGGCTTCCTGGCCGGCGCTTCCGCCCTCACCCTGGCCGGCGGGCAGGCCCAGGCCCAGGCCGCCTTTCCCGTCCGCCCGGTCAACCTGATCGTGCCCTTCGCCGCCGGTGGCTCGACCGACATCGTCGCGCGCCTCGTCGGCCAGAAGATGGGCGAGCTGCTCGGCCAGTCGGTCGTGATCGAGAACCGCGCCGGCGCCGGCGGCAATGTCGGCTCCACCGCGGTCGCTCGCGCGACGCCGGACGGCTACACCATCCTGATGGGCACGATCTCGACCCATGCGCTCAACCCGGCGATCCTGAAGACGGTGACCTTCGACCCGGTGAAGGACTTCACGCCGATCTCGCTGCTGGCGGTGGTGCCCAACGTCATGGTCGTGCATCCGAGCTTCCCGGCCAAGACGGTCCAGGAGGTCATCGCGGTGCTCAAGGCCGATCCCGGCAAGTACTCCTATGCCTCCTCCGGCGTCGGCACGCCGCTGCATCTCTCGGGCGAGCTGTTCAAGTCGCTCGGTGGCGTGCAGATGAACCATGTGCCCTATCGCGGCGCGGGCCCTGCCCTGAACGACGTCGTCGCCGGCGCGGTCCCGATCATGTTCGACAACCTGCCCTCGTCGGCCCAGTTCATCCGCAGCGGCCAGCTGCGCGCCATCGGCGTGACCACCAAGGAGCGGGTCTCGTCCTTCCCCGACCTGCCGACGATCGCCGAAGGCGGGCTGGCCGGCTACGAGACCTACACCTGGAATGCGCTGTTTGGACCGGCGAAGCTGCCCGCCGACATCGTCGCGAAGCTCAACAAGGCGGCCAACGACGCGCTCAAGGACGCCAACGTCAAGAAGCGCCTCGAGGACGTCAGCGCGGAGATCGTCGGATCGACGCCCGAGGCGCTGGGCGAGCACGTCAAGGTCGAGGTCGCCAAGTGGTTCCCGATCGCCAAGGCCTCGGGCGCCGCGCTCGAGTGAGGCTCTAGCCGCTCCGCGATCCGGACGGCTCGTCCGGCCGGATCGCGACCAGCGCCAGCGCGGCCTCGACCGCGTTGGCGGCCGGGCTTTCGCCGGCCGAGCGCATGATCGTCTCGACCTCGGCGAAGCCCGCAAGCTGCAGGTCCCGGCGAGGCCCTTCGGCGAGGAGGCCTATGAGCTGGTCGGCCAGGGCCGGCGCCGTTGCGTCGGCCTGGAGGAATTCCGGCACGACGTTGCGGCCGAGGATGAGATTGGGAAGAATCACGCTGGACAGCTTGATCAGGCGCCGCGCGATCGCGGCCTCCCAGCCGGCGCCGCGATAGGCCGCGACGGTCGGCACCTGCGCCAGGGCGAGTTCGAGCGTGACGGTGCCCGACGCCGCCAGCGCCGCCCGCGCGCCCCGGAAGGCCGCGAGCTTCTCCGCCTCTCCCAGCACGATCTCGGGCTGTTGAACCCATCCGGCGACCGCCTGCGCGATCTCGTCCTTCAGATGCGGGACAGCCGGCAGGACGAAGCGCGCCTCCGGCCGGCCCGCAGCCACGCGGGCGACCGCCTCGCCGAAAACCGGCATCAGGTGGCGGATCTCCGAACGGCGGCTGCCGGGCAGCACGAGGACCAGAGGAGCCGCGGCGTCCGCCCGCATCGCGACCTCGGCGGGGCCGGGCCGAAGCTCGGCCAGCCGCTCGATCAGCGGGTGGCCGACATACACCGTCGGCGGCCCCTGCAGCCGCTCCAGCGCCGCCGGCTCGAAGGGCAACAAGGCCAGGATCCGGTCGACATGCGGGGTCATCCGCCGGGCGCGCCCCGAGCGCCAGGCCCAGACACTGGGGCAGACCCAATGGACGATCGGGATGTCGGGCGTCCGCGCCCGGACCTTCCTGGCCACACGCAGGTTGAAATCGGGCGCGTCGATCGTCAGCAGGAGATCGGGCGCGAAGGTCGCGATGCCGCGCGCGGCGTCCTCCATCCGGCGCAGTAGCAACGGCAGACGCGCGACGACGGGTGCGAATCCCATGACGGCGATGTCGGCCTGCGGAAACAGCGGCACCAGCCCCGCCGCCATCAGCGCCTCGCCGCCGACGCCCGTGATCAGCAGGGGCCGATCGCCAAGGCGTTGGCGCAGGCTCTCGAGGAAACGCAGCGCAAGCGCGTCGCCGGAGGCCTCGCCGGCCACGATCGCGAGACGGAAGGGCTCGCTCATGCCCCGTCCCTGGCGACGCCCTCGACGAAGAGGCCGGACTGGTCGGCGAGCCGGCCCAGCCCCGCCGCATCGCCGACCAAGACGCGGCCCGCGCGAAGCCCAATTCCCGCCAGGCCCGCAGCCACCACGTTGCGCAGCGTCTGCGGGCCGATGGCCGGCATGTCGACGCGCAGGTCCTGCCCGTCCTTGGGAGCCTTGACCAGGACGCCGTCGCCCTTGGCGATCCGCAGACGCCCGGACGCGACCATGTCGGCGACGCGGCGGATCATGGCGTCGGTGCCCTCGGCCGCCTCGATCGCGATAACGCGATGGTCGGCCAGGATCGCGGCCTGCCCGACGTCGAAGGGCGAGAGCGCCGCCAGCAGCTCGAAGCCGCGCGCGATCAGCGCCTTCTGCTCCGGCGAGGCCACCCTGCGGCCGAGCGCGCCGATCGGTGCGGTCATGTCGGGGGCGATGTCGGCCGGGCCATGCACCGCGAAGCCCTGCCCCTCGAAGAAGCTGACGACGCCGCGCAGGAGATGATCGTCGCCGCCGCGGAAGGCGCGGGCGAAATGCGGCAGGTATTTCAGCGTCGAGGCCTCGGGGCGCAGGGCCGCGAAGCTCGGGCGCGGCAGGCTGCCGATCAGCACCAGCTCGGTGATGGACCGCCGCCGCAGCTCGTCGAGGAGGCGGCCGAGTTGGCCGAGGCGGTAGCTCTGCAGATCGGCGGCGCCGAAGCCCGCCGGATCCGCCGCGCCCTCGAGCGCCGCCACGAAGAGAGGCCGCCCGCTGCCTGTGACGATCTCGGCCAGCCGCGGCGGGAAATCCCCCCCTCCGGCGATGATGGCGAGGGGACTGCGCGTCGCGGACGTGATTGCCGGATCAGCGCTCACCGATCGGGCGCGTTGACGTCGTGCGGGACGCAGATGGCGCGCTCGCCGCCGACCCGGATGAAATCCAGGATCTCGTGGATGAGCGGATGGGCCGCAAACTCGCTGGCGACGTCCTCGACGCGCTCCGACAACGTGCCCTCATCGGCGAAGAGCAGCCGGTAGGCACGGCGCAACTCGTGGATCTGCTCGCGCGTGAAACCGCGCCGCCGAAGGCCCACGAGGTTGAGACCGGCGAGATGGGCCGGGTTGTCGCGCACCATGCCGAAGGGAATCACGTCATGCATCACGCCTGCGCCGCCGCCGATGAAGGCATGGTCACCAACACGGATGAACTGGTGCAGCCCGGTGCCGCCACCGACGATGACGAAATTGCCGACCTTCACATGGCCGGCACACATCACATTGTTGGAGAAGATAACGTTGTCACCGATCGAGGTGTCATGGGCGACATGGGAGTTCGCGAGGAAGAAGCAGCGGTCACCGACCGTCGTCTTCATCCCGCCCCCCTCGGTGCCGGGGTTCATCGTGACGCCTTCGCGGATCAGGCAATCGACGCCGATGGTCAGCGTCGAGGGCTCGCCCTTGTACTTCACGTCCTGCGGCGGGTGACCGATCGAGGCGAAGGGATAGATCCTGGTGCGGGCGCCGATGGTGGTGCGGCCGGCGACGGCGACGTGGCTGACGAGCTCGACGCCCTCATCGAGCACGACATCGGGACCGACGCTGCAGAAGGGGCCGATGGTGACGCCCGCGCCCAGGCGGGCGGCCGGGTCGACGACCGACATGGGGTGGATCTTCGCGTTCATGACCGGATCCTCGCGGCGGGCGCCGTCCTGTTCTTGGCGGATGTCATCGGATCAGACGACCATCGCGGAGAGATCGGCCTCGGCGACGAGCACGCCGTCGACGCGCGCCTCGCCCCTGTAGAAGTAGATGTTGCGCTTGCGGGCGATCTTGGTGAGGTGGAAGCGCAGCGTGTCGCCTGGGCCGACGGGCTTGCGGAACTTCGCCTTGTCGATCGTCGTGAAGAGCACGCTGCGGACGGCCGTATCGTCGCTGCCGCGGGCATTGACGACGAGGACACCCGCCGTCTGCGCCATGGCCTCGATCATCAGCACGCCGGGGAACACCGGCCTGTCGGGGAAATGGCCGGTGAACTGCGGCTCGTTGATCGTGACGTTCTTGATGCCGACGCCCGATTCGTCGCCGTTGATCTCGACGACGCGGTCGACCAGCAGAAAGGGGTAGCGGTGGGGAATGCAGGCCATGATCTTCTGGATGTCGGCCACACCCAGCGTCGTCGTCGCCTCGGTCATCGTCTCGTCTCTCCCGCGCGGGCGTCCCGCCGCTTCATCGATTGCTTCTAGCCGCCGGAAGCCGGGAGGCCAACACCTGGCGGGTCTCGTCGGGAGGCACGCCCCCGCGACAGTCGGTGCGCCGGCGGGTGGCTAGCCTTCTGGCCGCCCCTTGCCGCGCTTGGCCAGCATCGACTTCAGCATCGCGCTCTCGCGCGCCCAGTTCAGCGCAGGCTGCGCCGGAGAACCACCGTATTTCGCCCCGCGCGGGACATCGCCCGCGACACCGCTCTGGGCCGCGACCTGCGCACCCATGCCGACGGTCAGATGGCCGGCGAGGCCAACCTGGCCGCCGAGCACGACGAAATCCTCAAGCGTGGTCGAACCGGCAATGCCGACCTGCGAGACGATGATACAGTGGCGGCCGACGACGACGTTGTGGCCGATCTGAACGAGGTTATCGATCTTGGTGCCCTCGCCGATCACCGTGTCGCGGCTGGCGCCGCGGTCGATGCAGGTGTTGGCGCCGATCTCGACATCGTCCTGGATGATGACGCGGCCGATCTGCGGCACCTTCATGTGCCCTCTCGGGCTCATCGCGAAGCCGAACCCGTCCTGCCCGATGCGGACACCGGGATGGATGATGACGCGGTTGCCGATCAGTGTGGCCTGTAGGGTGCAGCCCGCGCCGATCGCACAGTCGCGGCCGATGCGGACCTGGGGGCCGATGACGGCATGCGAGGCGACGACCGTCCCGGAGCCGATCTCCGCACCCGGACCGATGACGGCGCCCGGATCGACGGTCACGCCAGCTTCGAGAACCGCCGTCGCATGCACGAAGGCGCCGGGCGCGACGCCCTGCGAGGCGAAAACGGTGCCCGGCTTCAGCGCAGCCGGAAAGAAGCGGGCCAGAATCCGGGCAAACGCATGATAGGGCGTCGGCGTCACCAGCGCGATGGTCCCGGCCGGCACGCGCTCGGCGAAGCGCGGCGAGACCAGGCACAGCCCGGCGGCGGTCGTCGCCAGCGCTTCGGTGTATTTCGGGTTGTCCATATAGGCAATGTCGGCGGGTCCGGCCTGCTCGAGCGCCGCCGCACCGGTGAAACGCCGCGCCGGATCGACGCCGTCGGGCAAGGAGCCGCCCGAAATGACGGCGACCTCGCCGCAGTCGAGCGAGGTCGCAGCCGGAAAGAAATGGGGTTCTGACATCAGGGCTGTGTCCGGAGCGGGGCGCGAGCGCCCCGCCGCGTCAGAAGCGGGTGCCGCCGGAGAAGCGGAAGGCCTGGGTGCGGTCGCCGCCGTACTTGGCGGTGACGGCCTGGCCGTTGATGATCGCCGTGCCGAACTGGCCGTCATCCTTCGACAGCGCATAGGCGTAGTCGAACCGGATCGGGCCGAGCGGCGACTGCCAGAGCAGGCTGACGCCGACCGAGGAGCGCAGCACGTTCTTGTCGCGCACGCAGGCCACGTTGGTCTGGAAGGCCGAGGTGGTGACGACGTTGAACTGACGACCCGTCGAGCCAGCCGGGCAGGCGCTCGCGACCGACTTGCCGCCGTCATAGTTGAACAGCGTACCGGCATCCGCGAAGATCGCGCCGCGCAGGCCGAGATCACGCGGCAGGCCCCAGATCGGGAACTGCACCTCGACCGTGCCACCGAAATACGTGGTGCCACCGAGCGCGTTGGCCGTCGGATCGTTCAGCACGTCGCGCGGGCCGATGCCGGAGGGCGCGAAACCACGCACCAGGGTCGGTCCGAGGAAGTAGTGGTCGATCATGCGGAGATTGCCGCTCGTCGCCTGGACGTGACCACCCTGGACGCGGACGAAGCCGACGACGTCGTCGAAGATTTCCTTGTAGTAGCGCGCATCGGCCGACACGCGCAGGAACTTCGAGTCGCCACCGACGCCCGCGAACTCAGGCTTGATCTCGGCGATGAAGCCGTTGCGCGGGTTCTGGTTGCTGTCGAGCGAGTTGTAGTTGAAGCCGAGGCCGACCATCGAGGTCAGCGTCGTGCCGGCGGCTTCCTTCACCGCAATCGTCGCCTCACCGTTGGTCAGGCAGTTGATCGCCGTGCTGGCGGCGAGCGCGCCCGCGGTGCCCGGGGTGATGCCGGTCAGCGGAACCGTACAATCGTTGTACGGCCGATCGGCGTTGTTCGGGATCTCGATCTCGGTGGTGTAGAGCGAGTAGCGCGGTGTGATCGAGAACTCTTCCGTGATCGGGAAGGTCATGCGGACGGTGCCGCCGGTGACGCGGCTCTCGAAGCGGCCGGTGTTGTAGTTGTCGCTGAACTTCGAGAACAGGTCGAAGCCCGCCGCGATGCGGCGACCGAGGAAATAGGGCTCGGTGAAGGAGAAGTCGACGCCCTGCGTGCGCTGGCCGAGCGTGCCGGCGATGCGGACGAACTGGCCACGGCCGAGGAAGTTCGACTCCGACAGCGCGACCTCGCCGATCACGCCGTCCGAGGTCGAATAGCCGCCCGAGATCGAGAACGAGCCCGTGGCCTTGTCCTCGACGTCGATGTTGACGACCACGCGATCGGGCGCGGAGCCCGGCTCGTTGGTGATACGAACCTTGTTGAAGAAGCCGAGATTGTTCAGGCGACGCTCGGCGCGATCGACCATGACCTTGTTGTAGGCATCGCCCTCGCCGAGATCGAGCTCGCGGCGGACGACATAATCGCGCGTGCGGGTGTTGCCACGCACATTGATGCGCTCGACATAGACCCGCGGGCCGTCGTCGACGACATAGGTGATGCCGATCAGGCGACCGGCGGCGTCGCGGTCACCGCGCGGGCGGACCTGGGCGAAGGGATAGCCGCGGCGCGAGACCTCGGTCGTCAGGCTGACGAGCGTCTTCTCGACGGCTTCGGCGTTGTAGGTGTCACCCGCCGAGGTCACGACATAGTTGTTGAGCGTGGTGGAATCGATCTCGCGCACCGAGGAATTGACCGAGACGCTGCCGACTTTGTACTGCGGACCTTCCGCCACCGTGACATCGATGACCCAGCCGCCGGCCGCGTCGTCGAAGCGGGCGGCGCTGTTCAGGATCTGGAAGTCGGCATAGCCGTTCTTCAGGTAGAAGCGACGGACCAGCTCGAGGTCCGAGTTGATGCGGTCGGGATCATAGACGTCGGAGGTCTTGATCCAGCTGAGGAAGTTCGATTCGGTCGAGGTCATCAGGCCGCGCAGGCGGCCATCGGAATAGACCTGATTGCCTTCGAAGTTGATCGACTTGATGCCGGTCTTGCCGCTCTCGTTGATCGTGAAGACGACGTCCGAGCGGCCGTTCGGCAGCGGGGCGATGCGGCCGCTGACCGAGGACAGGCCGTAGCCGGCGCGGCGATAGACTTCCTTGAGCCGGGCGACGTCGGCATCGATAAGCTGCTGGCTCATCGGCCCGCCGGCCTTCGACTGGACCTGCTGGACCAGGACTTCGCTCTTCAGGCGGCGGTTGCCCTCGAAGGCGACGCGGTTGATCGTGTCGCTCTCCTGGACGGAGATGACCGTCTGCGCGCCCCGGCGGCTGACCTGGACATTGGTGAAGAGGCCCGTGGCGAGCAGGTTCTCGCGAATCTGCTGCGGCGCGCTCTGGCCTGCCGCGTAAGAGCGGATCGTCTCCGCATCCACGCGCCTGTTGCCCTGGACAATCACGGCCTGCGCGAACACCACGCCACCGCTTACGGCCAACATGAAGGCCGAAAGTCCGACTGATCGAGAGAGCCGCGTTCTGATGGACCGGCTCTTTTGGGTCGACGTCATCGGGTCGCCTATTCCATTTATCAGGTCACCACCCCGGTCGCGGGGGCGACCGCCTACGAGCGGCCGCATGGGGACATTGCAGTCCATTCGCTTCTACAAAGTTTCCCGCGGGGTGCAAACGGGCATTGTCGTTAACGAAATATTTTCAGGGCGCTCGTTGCTCGGAGGCCACGCGGATTGCCCCGATTCTGCCGCAAAGCGGCCCGCCAGCGGCTGCCAAGAGCGATGCTGCGACGCACCAAAAATCACGCGGCGCCGGCGCCGGCCCGGCCGGAACGTTCAAATCCTCCGCAAGCCGTTAACGGGCCGCCCGGCCGCGGGCCCCGCGGGGCCCGCGATTCCGGGCTTCGCCCGAAGGACTAGAGCAGGGATCGCACGTGGACGAGATCGTTCCAGGTGACGAAGAGCATCAGCATCAACACCAGCCCGAGGCCGAAGCGGAAGCCGAGTTCCTGGGCCCGGTCGCTGAGGGGGCGGCCACGCACCGCCTCGATCGCATAGAACATCAGATGCCCGCCATCGAGCATCGGCACGGGGAAGAGGTTCATCAGGCCGATCGAGACCGAGAGGATCGCGGCGAGGTTGAGCAGCCCCATCAGGCCCGAACTGCTGGCGACGATGCCCGAGACCTGCGCGATCCGAATCGGGCCGGAGAGCTGATCGACCGATTCACGCCCGCGCACGAGCTTGGCGAGGTAGTCATAGGTGCGCTCGACGACGTACCAGGTCTCGCCGACGCCGACCTTGGCCGATTCGAGCAGGCCGAAGTGCTGCGTCTGCCAGTCGCTGGCCTGACGCGAGGCCTGGACCCCGAGCACGCCGATGCGCTGCTTGCCGACCGGCGTGCTCTGTTCGACGAGCGCCGGCGTGACGGGCAGCGTCACCAGCGCTCCGGCGCGATCCACCACGACGGTCAGCGTCTCCTCGGGGCGGACCGAGATCGCGCGCTGCATGTCGGAGAAGCTGGAGATCGCGCGGCCGTCGATCGAAACAACGAGATCGCCCGCGCGCAGGCCGCCGCGCTCGGCAGCGCTGCCGGCGACGACCTGGTCGACGCGCGGCGCGAGCACCGGCTTGCCGAAGACATAGACGGAGGCGCCGAAGATCAGGATGGCGAGCAGGAAGTTGGCGATCGGGCCGGCGGCGACGATGGCCGCGCGCTCGCCGATCGACTGGGCCGGGAAGGAGCGTTCCCGCTGCTGCTGCGTCATCGTGCCCAGTTCGGCGGAATCGGCCCCGGCCGAAGCCGCATCCGCATCGCCCGAGAACTTGACGTAGCCCCCGAGCGGGATCAGCGCGAAGCGCCAGCGCGTGCCGTGGCGGTCGTTGAAGCCGAACAGCTCGCGGCCGAAGCCAATTGAGAAGACCTTGACGTCGACGCCGCACCAGCGGGCCACGAGGAAATGGCCGAGCTCATGGACGAAGACGACGATGGTCAGCACGAAGAGGAAGGGCAGGATATAGGCCGGCAGGAACGCGCCCGCGTTCCAGAGTGTCGCCAAGAAATCCATCACCGTCTCCCGTTCTGCGCCTTAGGTGACAGCGAAGGGCGCCCGCGACAAGAGTTCGCGCGCGCGGTTTCTCGCCTCATGGTCAATGGCCAGCGCAGCCGCCACATCGGTCGCGGCCGGGAGCCCCGCGCCGGGGCCTGCGCAGACGGCCTCGACCAGGCCCGCGATCCCGGGAAAACCGATCCGCCCCTCCAGGAAGGCGGCGACGGCTACCTCATTGGCGGCATTGAGGATGGCCGGCATGGCCCCGCCGGCCGCCAGGGCGGCGATGGCCAGCCCGAGCGCCGGGAAGCGGACGAGGTCCGGCCGTTCGAAGCTCAGCGGCGCGCTCATCGCGAGATCGAGGAAACGGGCGGGCGGCGCGTCGAGGCGGCCGTCGATGCCGAGGCAATGGGCGGCGGCCACCCGCATGTCCGGCAGCGCCATGCCGGCGCTGACCGACCCGTCGCGGAAGGTGACGAGGCCATGGACGATCTGCTGGGGATGGACCAGCACCTCGAGCTGCCCCGGCACCAGCCCGAACAGGAAGCAGGCCTCGATCAGCTCGAGCCCCTTGTTCATCATGCTGGCGGAGTCGATCGTGATCTTGGCGCCCATCGCATAATTGGGGTGGGCCAGCGCCTGCTCGGGCCGGGCGGCCGCGATCCGCTCGGCGCTCCAGGTCCGGAACGGCCCGCCCGAGGCAGTCAGCGTCATGCTGCGGATCGCCTCGATCGGCTCGGCGCCCAGCACCTGATGCAGGGCGTTGTGCTCGGAATCGAGCGGCAGGATGCGGGCGCCGACAGCTCTGGCGCGCGCCATCACGGCCGCCCCGGCACAGACGAGGCTCTCCTTGTTGGCGAGCGCGACAACGCGGCCCGGCGTCAGCGCCGCAAACGTCGCCTCCAGCCCGGCAGCCCCCGAGATGGCGCTGACGACAATGTCGCTCTCCCGACTGACCGCCTCGAGCACGGCGCTGCGCCCCGCCCCGCAGGCGATGCCGCTGCCGGCCAGCGCCTCGGCCAGAGCGGGCCCGGCCTGTTCGTCGGCGAGCGCGGCGAAGCTGGCGCCGGTCTCGATCGCGATGCGGGCCAGCGCCACGGCGTCGCGCCCAGCCACCACCGCTGCGATCCTCAGCCGGTCGGGATTCTCCGCCACGACCTCGCGGGTCGATCGGCCGATGGACCCGGTCGCTCCGAGAAGCGTGACGGTGCGAAGCATGCGCTGATCCGCGTCAGAGATGGGACAGGAAGAGGACGAAGCCGGCGAAGACGAGCACCGCCCAGTAGCCATCGAGCCGGTCGAGGAAGCCGCCATGGCCGGGGATCAGCCGACTCGAATCCTTGGCGCCGAAGCGGCGCTTCAGCGCCGACTCGAAGAGATCGCCCATCTGGCTGAAGATCGACCCCGCCAGGGACCCGGCGATGACGAGCCCTGCCCCCACGATCTGCTGGGCAGCGGGCGTGAACGCCCAGACGGCATAGCCGCAGAGCGTGCCCACCAGCGCCCCGCCGATCGCACCCGACCAGGTCTTGCCGGGGCTGACGCTTGGCATCAGCTTCGGCCCGCCGAGCCTGCGGCCGGTGAAATAGGCGGCGATGTCGGTGAACCAGACGACAGCGAAGCTCCAGATCACCAGCGAAAGCCCGATCTCCGGCTGCGAACGCAGCGCCGGCGCGACGAGGGCGAAGGCCAGCGCATAGGCGATGCCGCAGAGCTCCAGCGGCAGCCGCCCGCGCATGCGCGGGGTCAGGACGGCGCCCACGAGAGCCGCCAGTGCTGCGACACCCGCCAGCGCCGGCTGGCTCACCGGTGCGAAACCCAGCAGCAGGCCGGCCAGCACGACGCCGATCGCGGCGGCGACGGCATGGTCGCGGGTGGCGGCGATCGACAGCCATTCATAGGCGACGAGACCGGCGACCAGCGTCCAGATGATCCGGAACGGCCAGCCGCCCCAGGCGGTCGCGAGCAGGACGACGGCGGCCAGGACCAGGGCCGAGATGATCCGCAGCCGCAATTCGCCCTGGCCGGATCGAGGTTGTCCGGCGGCGGGACTGGTCATGCCGCGCCCACGGACCGGTCGACGCCTTCGGAGACGCCGCCGAAGCGGCGCTCGCGCCGGCCGTACTCGGCGAGGGCCTCCTCGAAGGCGGCGCGGTCGAAATCGGGCCAGAGCACCGGCAGGAAGACGAACTCGGCATAGGCCGCCTGCCAAAGCAGGAAGTTCGAGATTCGCGTCTCGCCGGAGGTGCGGATAACCAGCTCGGGATCGGGCAGATCGGCGGTGTCGAGACGCGAGCCGAGCATGGCCTCGTCGATGGCGGCCGGCTCGATCCGGCCCGCCGCGGCATCGGCCGCCAGCCGGCGCGTCGCCCGGACGATCTCGTCGCGCGCGCCGTAGTTGAAGGCGACGACGAGCGTCATCGCGGTGTTGTCGCGCGTCAGCGTCTCCGCATGCTCGACCAGGCGGCGCAGATCGGGGCTGAGATCGTCGCGGCCGCCGATGATGCGGACCCGCACGCCGGCGGCATGGAGTTCGCCCAAATCCTTCTCGACGAAACGCTTGAGCAGGCCGAGCAGGAACGAGACCTCGGTCGCCGGGCGGCGCCAGTTCTCGGTGGAGAAGCTGTAGAGCGTCAGGATCCTGACGCCGAGATCGCCGGCATTGCGGACCGTGGCGCGCAGCGCCTCGAGGCCGCGGCGATGCCCCTCCTGCCGGGGCAGGCCACGCATCTGCGCCCAGCGCCCATTGCCGTCCATGATGATCGCGACATGGGCGGGCTGGGGGAAGTGTCCCGGGCGCTGGCCTGCTGACATTCTGGATATGCCTCGTTCGGCCTGCGCCGGGGAACCGGGCGCCTTCGCGCCGCGAGCGTCAGACGCTCAGGATTTCCTTCTCCTTGGCCGCCAGCGCCTGGTCGATCTCGGCGATGTGCTGGTCGGTGACCTTCTGAACCTGGTCGGACTGGCGCGTCACATCGTCCTTGGTGAAGGCGCCCTCCTTCTCGACCTTCTTGATCGTGTCGATGGCGTCGCGGCGGACATGGCGCACCGCGATCTTCGACTCCTCGGCGTATTTATGCGCGACCTTGACCATCTCCTTGCGGCGCTGCTCGTTCAGCTCGGGGATGCGGATGCGCAGGACCTGGCCTTCCGTCTGCGGGTTGAGGCCGAGATCGGATTCGCGAATCGCTTTCTCGACCGGGCCGACCATGCTGCGGTCCCAGACCTGGACGCTGAGCAGGCGGGCCTCCGGCACGCTGACCGTGGCGAGCTGGGAGAGAGGCTGGCGGGCGCCATAGGCCTCGACCTGGATCGGATCCAGCATGTTGGCCGAGGCGCGGCCCGAGCGCAGGGAGGCGAGATCGCCCTTGAAGGACTGCAGCGCGCCCTGCATGCGGCGCTTCACGTCGGCGAGATCGAACGTCGTCTGGGGCATCGTCTTCTAGACCTTGAACTTGTGCACCGCGTCGAAGCGACGGCCGGCTTGCCGCCGGCTGCGATGCGAGATCGGTTGTGCGTTGCCGGGTGTTTCCACGGACCCGGCGCGACCATGGCGGCGGGGCCGGCCACGGTCAAGAACATCGTGACGCGAAGGAATTACGGCGTCACATAGGTCGCCCGGCCCTCCCCGCGCAGCACGGCCGCCAGCATGCCGGCCTCGGCGATCGAGAACACGACGATGGTCAGCCCGGCATCGCGCGCCAGGGCGAAGGCGGCGGTGTCCATCACCTTCAGGTCGCGGGAGATCGCCTCGGCATGGGTGAGCGTCTCGAAGCGGGTCGCAGCCGGGTCCTTCTTCGGGTCGGCCGAATAGACACCGTCGACCTGCGTCGCCTTGAGCAGATGGCTGCAGCCGAGCTCCGCGGCGCGCAGGGCGGCGCCGGTGTCGGTGGTGAAATAGGGATTGCCGGTGCCGCCGCCGAGCACCACGACCTTGCCGTTGGTGAGATGGTCGAGCGCGCGCTTGCGGGCATAGCTCTCGCAGAGCGAGGGCATCGGAACGGCCGACATCGCACGCGCCGGGGCACCGGCGCTCTCGATCGCGTGTTCGAGGGCGAGCGCGTTCATCACCGTGCCGAGCATGCCGATCGAATCGGCGCTGGTGCGGTCGAGGCCCTTGGTCAGCCCCTGGACGCCGCGGAAGAAATTGCCGCCGCCGACGACGATGGCGATCTCGACGCCCTCGCGCGAGGCATGGGCGATGTCGGCGGCGAGCGCCGTCAGCGTCGCGCCGTCGAGGCCCGATCCGGCCTGTCCGGCCAGGGCTTCGCCGGAGAGCTTCACGAGAACGCGCTGGGGCCGCATCGGATCGTCTCCGTCCTGCATCTGATGATCGCATGATCCGGCCGCAGACCGACAGGTCGTCCGCGCCGGGTCGCGGAGGGCCACGCCGCCATCGGCGTTGGGAGCCTCCTCCTACAAAAAAGGCCGCGCTGGAGCGCGGCCCTGGTTTCGTCGGTTCCGAGCCCGCTCAGCCCGTCGTGCCGCCGGCGGCGGCGACCTCGGCGGCGAAATCGGTCTCTTCCTTCTCGATGCCCTCGCCCAGCGCGTAACGGGCGAAGCCGGTCAGCTTCACCGGCGCGCCGACCTTGCCCTCGATCTCCTTGAGGACCTGGCCGACCGACTTGGCGCCGTCATGGATATAGGTCTGCTCGAGCAGGCAGTATTCCTTGGCGTAGCTCTTCAGCCCGCTCTCGGTGATCTTCTCGAGCACATGGGCCGGCTTGCCGGCGTTCTTCTCGGCCAGGATCGCCTTTTCGCGCTCCAGAACCTCGGGGGCGACCGAGGCGAGATCGAGAGCGACGGGGTTCGTCGCCGCGACATGCATGGCGAGCTGGCGGCCGAGAAGCGCGAGTTCATCAGCCTTGCCGGTCGACTCCAGCGCGACGATCACGCCGATCTTGCCGAGGCCATCGGCGACCGCGCCGTGGACATAGGTGCCGATCACGCCGGCCGAGACCTTGAGCTGCGCGACGCGGCGCAGGTTCATGTTCTCGCCAATGGTGGCGATCGCGTTGGCGATGGCATCCTTGACCGTGCCGCCGCCCGGATAGTGATGGGCCAGCACCGCCTCGGCGTCGCCGCCACGCTCGAGCGCGACATTGGCGATGCCATGCGCGAGCCCCTGGAATTCCAGGTTGCGGGCCACGAAATCGGTTTCGGAATTCAGCTCGATCACGACGCCGCTGTGACCAGAAACCGCCACGGCGACCAGACCTTCGGCAGCGACGCGGTCAGCCTTCTTGGCGGCCTTGGCGAGGCCCTTGGTGCGCAGCCAGTCGATCGCGGCCTCGATGTCACCGTCGACGGCCGAGAGCGCGGTCTTGCAGTCCATCATGCCCGCGCCGGTCTTGTCGCGGAGTTCCTTCACCAGTGCGGCGGTGATTGCAGCCATCTTCGTCATCCTCGTCTGTCGTGCGGCACCGCATGGCGGGCTGCCGCGGATCCCAGCCGGACCGGCTCCTATGGAGCAACGCCGACGCTCCGTTTCCGGCGTCGGCGCTGGTCGGCGTTCATCGTTGTCTCATCAGCAGCCGGATTGCGACGCGCCGATGACGCGCCGCATCCCGCCTGGTGGGCTCAGGCGTCGGCGAGTTCGCGCGCCTGGGCGACCCAGCCTTCGCGCTCGATGCGGCCACCGAGCTTCAGGTCCTGGTCGATCTTGGTCAGATCGGCCGGCGACATCGCGGCGAACTGCCAGAAGTGGAACAGGCCGCCGTCGTTGAGCTTCTGAACCAGCTCGGGACCCATGCCCGAGAGCTTCATCAGGTCGTCGGGCGCGCCGCGCGGGGCGGTCAGCAGCTCGAACGGCACACCCGCATCGGCGGCAGCCGGCTCGGCGAGAGCCTCCTCGATGATCATCGGGGCCTCGGCGGCGCCGATGTCGACGCCATGGTCGCCCGAGGCGCGCGAGATCCCGTCGATCGCCGAGCGGGCGACGAGGTCGCAATAGAGCTGGATGGCGCGGCCGGCGTCGTCATTGGCCGGGACCGGGAAGGTGATGCCGTCCGGATCCGAGTTCGAATCGATGATGGCGGCGACCGGGATGCCGAGGCGCTGGGCCTCCTTGATCGCGAGCGCTTCCTTGTTGGTGTCGATCACGAAGATCATGTCGGGCGTGCCGCCCATGTCCTTGATGCCGCCGAGCGCCTTCTCGAGCTTGTCGCGCTCGCGGGCGAGCATCAGGCGCTCCTTCTTGGTCAGGCCGCTGCCGCCGCCGGCGAGCAGCTCGTCGACCTTGCGCAGACGCTGGATCGAGGCCGAGATGGTCTTCCAGTTGGTCAGCATGCCGCCGAGCCAGCGGGAGTTGACGTAGTACTGGGCCGAACGCTTGGCGGCGTCGGCGATGGCGTCCTGCGCCTGGCGCTTGGTGCCGACGAAGAGCACGCGACCGCCACGGGCGACCGTGTCCGACACCGCCTGCAGGGCGCGCGACAGCATCGGCACCGACTGCGACAGGTCGAGAATGTGGATGTTGTTGCGCGTGCCGAAGATATAGGGCGACATCTTCGGGTTCCAGCGGTGAGCCTGGTGGCCGAAATGGGCCCCGGCTTCGAGGAGCTGGCGCATGGAGAAATCAGGCAGAGCCATGGTCTGTAACGTCCTTCCGGTTGAGCCTCTGGGGTGCGAATGAACGAGGCATGAGCTGCCAAGTCACCGGATCGCCTCGAAGCCGAGGCGGTGCTCCCCATGTGGGATGGGCTGCGCCATACAGGGGAAGCGCCGCGAATGCAAGGCGGCGGCGCGGGCAAATGGCGCCTGCGCCACCGGACCGGCGCGCCCGTTAATGATGCAAGACCGCTCCGATCCGTTGCGCTAGAGAAGTCGGAGCCCGACCGGACACCCGCCCGTGCCTCTCGACCTGCGAACGATCTATGCGGTGGCCGCCGCGACGTCGATCATCCTCGGCCTGCTTCAGCTCAGTGCCTTCGCAACGGGGCGCTTCGGGCGCTGGCCGCTGTGGTGGGGCCTGAGCAGCCTGCTGATCGGCGCCGGCATCGTCCTCGTCGTGCTGCGCGGAACGCTGCCCGACCTGATCGCGATGGGACTGGCGAACACGCTGGCCTGGGCCGGCTACCTCCTCGTCCTCGTCAGCGTCCGCAGCTTCGCCGGGCTTCGCACGAGCCCGTCACATTATCTGGTAGCGGTCGTCGCGCCGATGATCCTGCTGGTGCTGTGGATCGAGCCCGGCGGCTTTCCCCGGCGCGCCGCGCTTGTGGCTCTGTTGTGGGCCTGCTGCGACGCCGCCGTGACACGGGAGGGCTTCCGCCTCGCGACGCGGGGCAGGCTGCGCTCGGCCTGGATCCTCGTGGCGCTGTTCCTGCCGACGAGCATTCTGTTTTTCATCCGCGCCATCCTGGCGTGGAACGGGCACTTCGGCGACGAGCTGTTTCCGCCCCAGCCGGTCCCGATGCACTGGACCGCCGTGGGCGCCGCGGCGCTCGTCCTCGCCCGTGGCAACGCCCTGCTGCTGCTGGCGGCGGAGCGCAGCAGCAGCCAGCTCGCCGCGCTCGCCGAGAGCGATCCCCTGACGGGAGCCATGAACCGCAGCGGTCTCGACCGCGCGGTGGCCGCCCTGTCCAGCCCTGCCGGCCGGTCGCAGCGCGCCGCGCTGCTGCTGATCGACATCGACCACTTCAAGACGCTCAACGACACCCATGGCCATGCAGCCGGCGACGAGATCCTGCGGCTCTTCGCCGACATGGCCCGAAGCCAGCTGCGCCAGGGCGACATCGTCGCACGCCATGGCGGCGACGAATTCGTGGTGATGCTGCCCGGCCTCGGCTTGCAGGAGGGAATCCGCGTCGCCGAGCGGCTGCGGCGGGCCTTCGCCAGTGCGCTCGCGGCGCGTCCGGGGCTGCCGAGTGCGCCGACTTTGAGCATCGGCGTCGCCGCCGGTGACACCGCCTCGCAGCCGTTCGACCAGTTGCTGCAGGACGCCGACGGCGCGCTCTACCGCTCGAAGCGCCTAGGCCGAGACCGCGTGCAGGCGCGGCAGGAAGAAGCCCCCGTGAGCTGAGCCGAGGCGCGTTTGCCGCGGGCGTTCCCCCGCATCAGCGGCCGGCAGCGCGCGTCAGGCGTGTCATGCCCCTGCGGGTCGCGAACATCCGGCCATAGACGTCGCCGGCGAGATCCGGCCTGTAGCAGCGCTGTTCGAGCAGGGGATCCCAGATGTGCTCGACCGTGTCGATCAGGTCGAAATCGGCACGCAGCCGGGCTTCGAGCTGGAGGCGGTTCTTGCGGTTCTGGTACTCGAGCAGGACGAGCGAGGTCTTCGACAGGTCGAGGCTGTCGAGGACATCGCCCTCCCCGCCCTCGATATCGATCTTGACGATGTCCGCCGAGGGCAGGCTGGCGGGGTCGATCACCGCCACCTCGTAGCGCTCGACCATCGCCCCTTCGACGAAGGTGTCGCCGGCATAGGAGGCGAGCCCGGATTCTCCATCACCGGCGAAACGGCTGACGAAGCTCGCCGTGCTGGCGCCGCCCGGAAACAGGGCCGCGTTGACCGGCACGATGTCGCGGCGCCGAGCCGTATTGCGCTGGAGCAGTTCGAAGGTGCCCGGATGCGGCTCATAGGAGGTCACCAGGCTGCCCGGCCAGCGCGCCGTCGCCCAGAGCGCGAAGGACCCGACATTGGCGCCGATGTCGAGAATGTCGAGCCCGACACCGTCATAGCCGGTCTCATACTCGCCCTCGAGCACATCCTTGATGGCCCAGTGCATCGCCTCGGGCACGAAGAGGCTCATCGGAATCTGCGCGACGTAGTGCTTCACGGTTGCCCCCCGGCATCGGCGCCACGCACCACCGTTCTGGCAGGCTTTGGCGTCGGACCGCCAGAATGCATTGCCGGCTGGCCCGCACAAGCCCGGCCTGTGCGATTCAGCGCAGTTCGACGCTGACCACGCCCGGCGCCGCACGGACGGCGTTGGCGATCTGCTGGTTCACCGGATAGCGGCCCGGAAGCTCGATCTCGACCTCCTGGGCGCCATCGTTGAGGATCATCACCAGGGCGATCTTGCCGTCGGCCTTGAGCCCGTCGCCGCGCGGGCGGACGCGTTCGGCGATCGAGGCGAGCGCCTTGTCGTCGCGCAGATAGACCAGCAGGTCCTGCTTCTGACGCGCGGCGAGGTCGTCGAGCACCTCGACATCCTCGATGCGCGGGCGGACATCCTCGCCATCGAGCACGGCCGAGAGGCGCAAGACCAGCGCCCTGCCCGGCTCCAGCAGGTCGCGATAGCGCTGCAGCGCCTCCGAGAACAGGATCGCCTCGAACTGGCCGCTCGGGTCCGACAGGTTGACGATGCCCATCTTGGAGCCGGACTTGGTGCGCCGCTCGGAACGGTCGATCACGGAGACCGCGACCTTGGCGACGCCGGTGCCGTTGGCGCGCACGGTTTGGGCGAAATCGGCGAAGCGCTGCACCCGCAGCCGCTTCAGGACATGCTCGTAATCGTCGAGCGGATGGCCCGAAAGGAAGAAGCCGACCGCGTCGTGCTCGCGCTTGAGGCGCTCGGCCGGGGCCCAGGGCTCGACCGGCGGAATGCGGAAGACCTCCTGGACCGAGCCGCCGCCGAACAGCTCCGACTGGCCGCCCAGCGCGGCCTCGCGGGTGCGGTTCGACAGCGCCAGCATGCCGTCGATCGCCGCCATGGCGCGGGCCCGCTCGGGCTCGAGCGCGTCGAGCGCGCCGGCGGCGATCAAGGCTTCGATGGTGCGGCGGTTAACGAGCTTAGTGTCGATGCGGCGGGCGAAGTCGGCGAGGTCGCGGAAGGGACCTCCGGCCGCCCGCGCGACGACGACCGATTCCACGGCGACACGGCCGACGCCCTTGATGGCGCCGAGCGCGTAGTGGATCGCGCCCTCATGCACGTCGAACTCGACGCCGGAGCGGTTGATCGCCGGCGGCAGCACCTTGATACCGAGCCGCTCGGCGTCGCGGCGGAATTCCGAGAGCTTGTCGGTGTTGCCCATGTCGAGCGTCATCGACGCCGCCAGGAACTCGACCGGGTAATTGGCCTTGAGATAGGCGGTCTGGAAGGCGACCACGGCATAGGCCGCCGCATGGCTCTTGTTGAAGCCGTAGTCGGCGAACTTGGCCAGCAGATCGAAGATCTCTGAGGCCGTCTCCGGCTTGATGCCGTTGGCGATCGCCCCCTTCACGAAGCGGTCGCGCTGGGCGTCCATCTCCGCCTTGATCTTCTTGCCCATGGCACGGCGTAGCAGGTCGGCTTCGCCGAGCGAGTAGCCCGAGAGCGCCTGGGCGACCTGCATCACCTGCTCCTGATAGACGATGATGCCATGCGTCTCGGAGAGATAGGGCGCCATGCCCGGGTGGAGATAGCTCGGCTCCTCCTGACCCAGCTTGCGGCGGCAATAGGTCGGGATGTTGTCCATCGGGCCCGGCCGGTAGAGCGCGACCAGCGCGATCAGGTCCTCGATGCGGTCGGCCTTCATCTCGACGAGCGCCTTGCGCATGCCCGCCGATTCCACCTGGAACACGCCGACCGTCTCGCCACGCGCCAGCATCGCGTAGGTCGGCGGATCGTTGAAGGGCAGGCTCGCGAGGTCGATTTCGATGTTGCGCTGGGCGATGAGCTTCACGGCGGTGGTCAGGGTCGTCAGCGTCTTCAGGCCGAGGAAGTCGAACTTCACCAGGCCGGCCTGCTCGACCCATTTCATGTTGAACTGGGTGACGCGCATGCCCGTGCGCGGATCGACCGAGAGCGCCACGAGCTGCTCGAGCGGGCGGTCGCCGATGACGACGCCGGCGGCGTGGGTCGAGGCGTGGCGGTGCAGACCCTCGAGCTTCTGGCCGATCTCGAGCAGGCGGGCGACGATCGGCTCCTCCTGTGCCGCCTGCTGCAGCTTGGGCTCGCCTTCGATCGCGTCCTTCAGCGAGATCGGCTTGGCCGGGTTCTGCGGGACGAGCTTGGTCAGCCGGTCGACCTGGCCATAGGGCATCTCCAGCACGCGGCCGACGTCGCGCAGCACACCGCGGGCGAGCAGCGTGCCGAAGGTGATAATCTGGGCGACGCGCTCCTCGCCATAGCGATGCTTGACGTAGTCGATCACCTCTTCGCGCCGGTTCTGGCAGAAGTCGATGTCGAAGTCCGGCATCGAGACGCGGTCGGGGTTGAGGAAGCGCTCGAAGAGCAGGCCGAAGCGCAGCGGATCGACGTCGGTGATGGTCAGCGCATAGGCAACGAGCGAACCCGCGCCCGAACCACGGCCCGGACCGACGGGAATGTCGTGGTCCTTGGCCCATTTGATGAAGTCCGCGACGATCAGGAAGTAGCCCGGGAACTTCATCCGGGTGATGATCGACAGCTCGAAATCGAGCCGCTTCTCGTAATCCTCGACGCTGTAGCCCTCGGCTGGCCCGTGCTTGGCGAGGCGGGCGGCGAGGCCGGCCTTGGCCTGGAGCTGCAACTCCTCGGCCTCGTCGCGGCCCTCCTCGCCGAAGCGCGGCAGGATCGGCTTGCGCAGGCCGACGCGCCACGTGCAGCGCATCGCGATCTCGACGGTGGCCGACAGCGCCTCAGGCAGATCGGCGAAACGGCGCTTCATCTCGGCGCGGCTGGTGAAGTAGTGCTCGGGCGTGACGCGGCGGCGCTCCCCGTCCGAGACCAGGCGGCCCGCCGCCACCGCCAGCAGCGCATCATGGGCGTCGTAGTCGGCGGGCTTGGCGAAGAAGGGCTCGTTGGTGGCGACGATCGGCAGGTCCGCCTCATAGGCGAGCTGCAGCAGATGCGCCTCGACCGCCGCATCGCCGTCACTGCCGTGGCGCTGGATCTCGACATAGAGCCGGTCGCCGAAGATGGCCGACAGCGTCGCCAGCCGGGCCCGGGCCTGGGAAATCTGGTTGTTGCGCAGCGCGACGTCGAGCGGCCCGCCCCGTCCGCCGGTCAGCGCGATCAGGCCGTCGTGATGGGCAGCGAGCGCATCGAGATTGGAGACGGGCTGGCCGCTGCCGCCGCTGGCCAGCGCGGCCTGCGTGACGAGCTTCATCAGGTTGCCATAGCCGGCCTCGTTCATCGCCAGCAGAACGATGTGGGGCGGGATCTGCGGCAGCGCCCTGCCCCGGCCAGCCTCGGTCTCGTCACCGCAATCGAGCGAGAGCTGGACACCCGCGATCGGCTGCACGCCGACGCCGGTCATCTTCTCGGCGAATTCGAGCGCGCCGAACAGGTTGTTGGTGTCGGTCAGCGCCAGCGCGGGCTGGCCGTCGGCGGCTGCCATCTTGGCCAGCGTGCCGACCATCAGGGCGCCCTCGAGCAGCGAATAGCTCGAATGGACATGGAGATGGACGAAGCCGACGTCCGAGAGAACGCGGCTGTCGTCGGGTTCGCGTGCCATCATTCGCCTGCAGGGTTGTCGCGGGCGACTCGCCGGCCGCCCTCCATCCCCGTTATGCGGCGCCGTCCGGCGCCGCGCCATGGCGCCGATCGTCGCCGTTGTGGATCGTCAGATGCCCGGTGCGCAGAACAGCGCCGCCCAGACCCAGACCATGCCGAGGAACAGCCCGAGCGATGCGATCTCGGCGATTCCGGCTGCGACTTTCCGCGCGACGATCATGATCAAGCCCTCATGTTTCTGATATGTCCGTTTTAGTTCATTGTTTGTTCTCGTCAACCTCCATGCGTCATTTGCAGAACGCGCATGCTTCAGTCGGTTAATGAATCCTGAATCGCCACAGCGAAGGGCCGCGCGCCGTCAGAGCGGTACGACATGCCCGTCGCGGATCGTGACCTGCCGGTCCATCCGATGCGCCAGATCGAGATTGTGGGTCGCGATCAGCGCCGCCAGCCCCGAGGCTCGCGCCAGGGCGACCAGCGTCTGGAAGACGTGGAGCGAGGTGTGCGGGTCGAGATTGCCGGTGGGCTCGTCGGCCAAGAGCAGGCGCGGCGTGTTGGCGACGGCGCGGCCGATCGCGACCCGCTGCTGCTCGCCGCCGGAGAGTTCGCCCGGCAGATGGTCGAGCCGTTCGCCGAGCCCCATGAAGGTCAGGAGCTCGGCAGCCCGCTCCTCGGCCAGCGCCTTGTCGAGCCCGCGGATGCGCTGCGGCAGCACGACATTTTCCAGCGCCGAGAATTCGGGCAGCAGATGATGCGCCTGGTAGACGAAGCCGATCTCGGTGCGGCGCAGGCGGGTCCGGCCCTTGTCGTCGAGCTTGGTGGTCGGCAGGCCCCCGACGAAGACCTCGCCGCCATCGGGCCGCTCGAGCAGGCCGGCGACATGCAGCAGGGTCGACTTGCCGGTGCCACTGGGGGCGACCAGCGCGACGAGTTCGCCGGGCCAGAGCGCAAAATCCGCCTTGCGGAGGATCTCGAGCGGCGCGTCGGCCTGGGGGTAGTAGCGCTCGACCTGGGAGAGGAAGAGCGCCGGGGTCTCGCGGGGCGTGGTGTCGGACATGCGCCTCAGCCCATCCTCAGCGCCTGGACGGGGTCGAGCCGCGCGGCCTTCCAGGCCGGATAGAGCGTGGCCAGCAGCGACAGGACGAGCGCCATCACGACCACGCTCGTCACCTCGCCCCAATCGATCACGGAGGGAATGTCGCTCAGGAAGCGAACCGTCGGATCCCAGAGATTGGCCCCGGTGATCCAGTTCAGCGCGGCCATGATCGCCTTGATGTTCTTGGCGAAGACGACGCCGAGCGCGAGCCCGGCCAGCGTGCCGAAGACGCCGATCGCCGCCCCCGTGATCAGGAAGACGCGCATGACCGTGCCCCGCGTCGCGCCCATGGTGCGCATGATGGCGATGTCGGCGGTCTTGTCCTTCACCAGCATGATCAGGCCGGAGACGATGTTCAGCGCCGCGACCAGCACGATCAGCGTCAGGATGATGAACATCACGTTCCGCTCGACCTCGAGCGCGTTGAAGAAGCTGCGGTTGCGCTGGCGCCAGTCGGAGAGGACGAGCGGGCGTGGCGCATCGGCCTCGATCGCGTCGCGCACCCCCTGCGTCCGGTCGGGGTTGTCGACGAAGATCTCGATGACGTTTACGTCGCCATCGCGGTTGAAATAGGCCTGCGCCTCGCCGAGCGGCATGAACACGAAGGAGGCGTCGAACTCGGTCATGCCGATCTCGAAGATCGCCTGGATCGGATAGGCCTTGATGCGCGGGGCCGTTCCGAACGGCGTCGAGGCCCCCTTGGGCGAGATGATGTTGATGGAATCGCCGACCTGCAGCCCGAGCGAATCCGCCAGCCGCTTGCCGACGGCGACGCCGCCCGCCTTGTCGAACCCGTCGAGCGTGCCACGACGGACATTGCCGCCGATGAAGGGAATGGCCTTGATGTCGGCCTCGCGGATGCCGCGGACGAGCACGCCACCATTGCCCGTCTGGGACGAGGCCAGGGCCTGCCCCTCGACCAGGGGGATCGCCAGCCGGATCCCCGGAATCGACCGCAGGCGCTGCGAGACCATGTCGTAGTCGTCGAGCGGGCGGTCGATCGGCGTTGCGAAGATGTGGCCGTTCACGCCGACGATCTTCTCCAGCAGCTCCTTGCGGAAGCCGTTCATCACCGACATCACGATGATCAGCGTGGCGACGCCGAGCAGGATGCCGAGGAACGAGAAGCCGGCGATGACGGAGACGAAGCCCTCGCGCCGCCGCGTGCGCAGATAGCGCCCCGCCAGCAGCCATTCGAAGCCGGCGAAGGGCCGCGTCCCGCTCGGTGCCTCGCCCTGACGATCGCTGTCCGTGGCGACGCTCACGCCGCCTTGCCCTTGAACCGGTCGAGCGCGGCCTCGAGCGAGACCAGTTCGCGCTCGCCGCCGGCGCGGCGCTTGATCTCGACCTTGCCCTCGGCCAGCCCCTTCGGCCCGACGATGATCTGCCAGGGCACGCCGATCAGGTCGGCGGTAGCGAACTTGCCGCCGGGGCGCGCATCGGTGTCGTCGTAGAGCGCGTCATAGCCCTTGGAGAGCAGGTGCCGGTAGAGGCGCTCGCTGGCGCCATCCGTCTCGGCGTCGCCGGCCTTGAGATTGAGGACCGCCACGTCGAAGGGAGCGATCTCCTCCGGCCAGACGATGCCGGCCTCGTCATGGCCAGCCTCGATCAGCGCGGCGACGAGCCGGCTCGGACCGATGCCGTAGGAGCCGCCATGGAGCAGCACCTGCTGGCCGTCCGGCCCGGTGACGCTCGCTCCCATCGGCTCGGAATACTTCGTGCCGAAATAGAAGATGTGGCCGACCTCGATGCCGCGCGCTGAGACCTGCTTCTCCGCGGGAAGCGCGTCGAAGGCCGGTTTGTCGTGCATTTCCTCGGTCGCCGCGTAGAGGCTCGTCCATTTGTCGACGATGCCCTTCAGCCCCTCGACGCTGTCGAAATCGGTGTCGGCGGGCGGCGTCTCGAAGTCGAGATAGTCCTTGTGGCAGAAGACCTCGCTCTCGCCGGTGGAGGCGAGCACGATGAATTCATGGCTGAGATCACCGCCGATCGGCCCGGTGTCGGCCCGCATCGGGATCGCCTTCAGGCCGAGCCGCGCGAAGGTGCGCAGATAGGCCGTGAACATGCGGTTATAGGTGTGGCGGGCCGCCTCCTTGTCGAGATCGAAGGAATAGGCGTCCTTCATCAGGAACTCGCGGCCGCGCATGACGCCGAAGCGGGGGCGGACCTCGTCGCGGAACTTCCACTGGATGTGATAGAGATTGAGCGGCAAGTCCTTGTAGGACTTGACATAAGCCCGCACGATCTCGGTGACCATCTCCTCGTTGGTCGGGCCGTAGAGCATGTCGCGCTCATGCCGGTCCTTGATGCGCAGCATTTCCTTGCCATAGGCGTCGTAGCGCCCGCTCTCGCGCCAGAGATCGGCCGACTGAATGGTCGGCATCAGGATCTCGACGGCGCCCGAGCGGTTCTGCTCCTCGCGGACCACGGCGCTGATCTTGTTGAGCACGCGCAGGCCCAGCGGCAACCACGAATAGATGCCGGCCGATTGCTGGCGGATCATCCCGGCGCGCAGCATCAGCCGGTGCGAGACGATCTCGGCCTCCTTGGGCGTGTCGCGCAGGATCGGCAGGAAATAGCGGGAGAGACGCATCGGAGACACTCGATCGGGGGGCGATGGGCGCGGACGGCACACCGATTCACTTCGCCCAGACACCATCGCTCTGCACAAAATGCAAACCAAAATCTGCTGAGCCGGACAGCCGGCGCTGCGCGGCGTCAGCGCTGCGCGAAACGCTCCTTCAGCGCCGCGAGCACCGGCGCCGGGACGAAGGGCGAGACATCGCCGCCGATCGCCGCGATCTGGCGGACCAGCGTGGCCGTGATGTGGCGCACGCTGCCCGAGGCCGGCAGGAACACCGTCTGGATGTCGGGCGCCATCGTCGCGTTCATCCCGGCCATCTGCATCTCGTAGTCGAAGTCGGTGCCGTCGCGCAGGCCCCTGACGATGATCGTGGCGCCCGCGCGGCGCGCCGCATCGACGGCGAGATCGTCGAAGGTCACGACCTCCAGCGACGCCCCGGCCGCCGCGGCGAGCGGCCCGGCGACCTCGCGCAGGAGCGCGGCGCGCTGGCCGGCCTCGAGCAGTGGCGCCTTGCCGGGATGGACGCCGATCGCGAGGACGAGGCGCTCGCACAGGCGCGCCGCGCCGGCGATCACATCGGCATGGCCGTTGGTCACGGGGTCGAAGGAGCCGGTGTAGAAGGCGGTTCTGGGGATGGCGCGCGTCATGGCTCAAGGGTTAGTCGCTGCGCCCTCGCCCGACAAGCGGCCCGAGGCGCGGACGCTGCCCCTCAGGCGGCCCTGACCTGGACGATGAACCCGGCCACGCGCGACTTGAGCTGGTGGGCGAGGTCGGTCAGTTCGGCCGAGGCGCGCGACACGGCGGCGGCGGCCTCGGAGGTCTGCTGCGAGGCCGCCGACACCAGGCTGGTCGCCTCGCCGATGCGCGAGAACTCGCTGGTCGCAAGGCCGACATCCTCGACGATCGCATGCGTGACACCGTGCTGATGGCGCATCGTCTCCGCGGCGCGCCGCACCACGTCGCTCAACCCGCCGATCATGTCCTGGATGCTGCCGATCGATTCGACGGTCGCCGCCGTGGCCTGGTTCATCGTGGCGATCTGGCGCGAAATGTCGTCGATGGCGCGAGCCGTCTGGCCCGACAGGCCCTTCACCTCGGAGGCGACGACGGCAAAGCCGCGACCGGCCTCGCCGGCGCGAGCCGCTTCGATGGTGGCGTTGAGCGCGAGCAGGTTGGTCTGTGCCGCGATGTCGGAAATCAGCCCGATCACGTCGGAGACGCGCGCCGCACCGGCGGCGAGCTGTTCGACGACGCTGCCCATCGCCTCGGCATGGTCCCTCGCCGTCCGCGCCGACCGGTCGGACGACTGGACGTCGTCGTCGAGACGGTCGATCGCCTGGCGCAGTTCCTGCGCGGCGCCCTCGATCGAGCGGATGCTGGCGACGGCGCGCGAGGTCGCGCCATGGACGGTGACGGCGTTCTCCTGCGTCCGGTTGGCCCCGCCCGAGAGCTCCTGGGCCGTGACGCTGAGCTGCTCGGCCGCCGCCGACACTGACGAGGTGACCCCGAGCACCGAGCGCTCGAGATCGCTCGCCAGATCGGCGAGCAGGATCGAGCGCTGCTGGGCCGACTCGCGCTCCCGCTCCTCGCGCTCCTCCAGCCGCTGGCTCTCGTCGCGCAGCATGTTCTCGCGGATCTTGGCCACCGCCGCCGCAATGGCGCCGATCTCGTCGCGCCGCTTTTCGCCGGGAATGCGCAGATCGGTGCGGCCGGCGGCGATCCCGGCCAGCGCCTCGGCGAGGCCGGCGATCGGCCGCGTCACCGAGAGCCCCATCAGCAATGCCAGGAGCAGCAAGGGCCCGATCACGGTCAGCGCGCCGGTGATCAGGGCCCGGTCGAGCTTGTCCATCACGGCGAAGGCCTTGCGATCGGTCTTGGTCAGCCACAGCAGCCAGGTCCCACCGGCGACCTTGAGCTCGCGCCCGACGGCGACGAGCGGCTCGCCATCGCGGCTGGTCAGCCGCAGGATGCCTTCGCTCGACAGCCGGCTGCGATCCAGCGTCTCGCGCGGGCTGCGGCCCGCCAGCCGCGCCGACGGATCGGAACGCAGGAAGCCGTCGGAACCGACGACATAGGTCTTGATGTCGAGCGAGGTGCCCGCAACCGACGCCAGCGCCGCGTCGATGAAGGACGCGCCGACCGAGAGCACGACGGTCCCGACGGGTTGGTGGGAGGCCGGATTGTAGAAGCGCTGGGCGACGAAGGCCCGGGGTTCCCCGCCCACCACGTCATAGGGTGCAAAATCCACGGCCGCAGACTGGTCGACCCCGACGACGGCCGCAGCGGCTACCGCCTTCGCCAGGCCGGTGTCAGCCAGATCCGACTCGTTGAGGAGCCGCCCGAACTCGGCCCCCTTGGTGACGCTGTAGACGACGCGGCCATTGGGGGCGACGAGGTAGATGTCGGCATAATCGAACTTCCGGAGCGCCGCGAGATAGGTTCCGTGAAACTCGAGATGGCGCCTCATGTAGCCGTGGCGCTGGCCGAGACCGGCGCGACCCATGCGCTCATCGGCACCGAGCGCCCCGCCCTGCTGGAAATAGTCGATGATGGCAGCGCGCTGCTCGGGCAGTTCCATCCAGCCACGGATTTCGTCGAGGGACGACACCTGATGGGCGCTGTAGGCCTGCACCGAGAGTTCGGCGACGAAACGGTTCCAGCGGCGCTCGAGCGCCCTCGCACGCCCTTCCGCCAGCACGGTCAACCGTTCACGAACGGCCTCATCGGCCCAGATCGAGACGGCGCGATATCCGGAGAGACCGACCGCGAGCACGGCCAGGCAGGCCAGCAGGAGCATGGCCGCAGGAAGTCTGACTCTCAGGCTCGACAAAGTCCGGGGCCCCGTGTTCCGCAGCGGAAGCGCGCACCCCGGACAAGAACAGATCGCGGTTAACGTTGATTGAAGGCCGGCCCCTCAGGACATCGGCACGATCGCCAGAAGGGCCATGGCGCTGCCGATCGTGACGGACAGCAACACCAGCAGGGAGGCGGAAACCGAACTCCGGCGCCGGCCGAAACCACTCAGATCGAAATGCATGTCGGCTCCTCCACGAATCGGTCGACCGTCGCTTCCTCTTGGTGATGAGACCGCCGGGCCCGCGGATGGCGAGATCATGGCGGAAGCATGACAGCCCGTTTCCTGTCGTTTTCGTGATTGCCTTCACCGGGTCTTCGCGCCAGAACCCCGCGATGCTCACCATCAACGACATCACCTATCGTCTCGGCGAGCGACTGCTGCTCGATCATGCCAGCGCCTCGCTGCCGGACGGATCGCGCGTCGGACTCGTCGGCCGCAACGGCACCGGCAAGACCACCCTGTTCCGGATGATCACGGGCGATCTCTCGCCCGAGGGCGGCAGCATCAGCCTGCCCAAGGGACGGCGCATCGGCGGCGTCGCGCAGGAGGCGCCGGGCGGGCCGGAATCGCTGATCGAGGTGGTGCTCGCCGCCGACACGGAGCGGGCCGCCCTGCTGGCTGAATCCGAAACCGCCACCGATCCCCACCGCATCGCGGAGATCGGCACGCGCCTGGCCGATATCGATGCGCATTCGGCGCCGGCGCGGGCTGCGACCGTGCTCTACGGTCTGGGCTTCGACGAGGCGGCGCAGCAGCGCCCCTGCTCCGACTTTTCCGGCGGCTGGCGGATGCGGGTGGCGCTCGCCGCCGTGCTGTTCTCGGAGCCCGACCTGCTGCTGCTCGACGAGCCGACCAACTATCTCGACCTCGAGGGCACGCTCTGGCTCTACGACTATCTTGAGCGCTATCCGCACACCGTGCTGGTCGTCAGCCATGACCGCGAGCTGCTCGACACCTGCGTCGATCACATCCTGCATCTCGACCAGGGCAAGCTGACGATCTACCGCGGTGGGTACTCGTCCTTCGCCAAGCAGCGCGCCGAGAAGCAGATGCAGCTCGCCAAGGCGAAGGAGAAGCAGGACGCGGAGCGCAAGCATCTCCAGTCCTTCGTCGACCGCTTCAAGGCGAAGGCGACCAAGGCGCGCCAGGCCCAGTCCCGCGTCAAGCGGCTGGAGAAGATGGAGACGATCGCGACCATCGTCGACCGCGACGTCCAGCCCTTCAGCCTGCCCGGTCCCGAGCGGCCACTGGCGCCGCCGATGATCGTGCTCGACGACGCCAGCGCCGGCTATGGCGAGCGCAAGGTGCTCTCGAAGCTGAACCTGACGCTTTTGCCGGACGACCGCATCGCCCTGCTCGGCTCGAACGGCAACGGCAAGTCGACCTTCTGCAAGCTGATCGGCGGGCGGCTCGCGCCGCTGTCGGGCACGATGCGCAAGTCGTCCAAGCTGGAAACGGCCTATTTCGCCCAGCACCAGCTCGACGAACTGCGCCTGGAGGACACGCCGGTCGGGCATCTGCGCGACCTGATGCCGGAGGCGCCGGAGGCGAAGGTCCGCTCCAAGGCGGCGCAGATCGGCTTCCCCGCCTCCAAGGCCGACACGCCGGTGAAGAACCTCTCGGGTGGCGAGAAGGCGCGGCTGATGCTGGGGCTAGCGGCCTTCGCGGGGCCGCATCTGCTCATCCTCGACGAGCCGACCAACCATCTCGACATCGACAGCCGCACCGCGCTGGTCAACGCCATCAACGACTACCCCGGCGCGGTGATCCTGGTCAGCCACGACCGCTTCCTGATCGAATCCTGCGCCGACCGGCTCTGGATCGTCGGCGACGGCACCGTGAAGAACTTCGACGGCGACATGGAGGATTACCGCAGCCTCGTGCTCGGCGGCGCCAAGGCGGCGCGGCGCGAGAAGGCGGCCGAGGCGTCAGGCACCAAGCCGAAGACCGAGGAGCGCAAGGAGGCGGCGACGAAGCGCATGGCGCAAGGGCCGCTGCGCCAGAAGCTCAACCTGACCGAGGCCAAGATCGCCAAGCTCACCGGGCTGATCGAGAAGGTCGACGGCGTACTCGGCAATGGCGCCGCCTTCGCCCGCGACCCCGAGAAGGCGCTGACGCTGTCGCGCCAGCGCGCCGACCTCGCCGCGGCGCTGGACGCGGCGGAGGAGGAGTGGCTGGAACTGAGCGCGGAGCTGGAGAGCGCCTGAGCGCGCCCTAGCGCAGCTTGGCGATCCCGATGCCGTCGAGCTTGGCGCGATCCTTGATCGATTCCTCGCTGCGGGTCAGCGCCTTGGCGATCGCCTTCAGCGCCATGCCCTTCCTGGCGAGCGTCTTCAGCTTGTCGAGTTCCTCGCCCGTCCAGGGCTGGCGGTGACGTTCGAAGCGCTCGGCCATTTTGGGCTGCTCCTGCGCGATGCAACGGTGGGGCGAAGGCGCGGCCAAAGGCGCGCGCAGCATCCGACCTTGTCGCATCCTATCCCGCGGCGGCGAAGTGTTTTCAGCCCCCGCCCGACAAGCGCTGTCGGCTGCGCGAGCGGCGTCAACCTGCCTGGGCCGCTGCCATCACGGCGACGCGCCCTGCCGCGCCCGCGGCAACAGGCTCAGGCGGATCCTGACCTGATGGTAGATGATGATCGACAGCCCCACCACCAGCGGCACCGCCCAGAGGATCGGGTTGAGCGCGATCTCCGGCATGAGCCGCACGGCGCCAAAGGCGAAGAACGCCGTGTAGACCGAGATTCCCGCCCCGACGAGACCCTTGAGATGTTCCTTCAGCCAGTCTTTCGGGCCGGGGTTGGCTGTCAGCATAAAGGCGAGGTTGGTCGCCACCGTGGCAAAGCCGACCACCGACATGCCGATCATCAGAGGCTGCCCGATCAGCCACCCTTCGACGGCGCAGGCGAGCGCCGCCACGAACAGCACCGGCTGCAGGATGAGATTGGCGCCACGCCGGTTGGCGGCATGGTCGCGCTTGTTGCGGACGCATTGCAGGCCATACCAGGCGAGATTGACGGTCAGGATGGCGAGATACAGCATCATGACCCCGAAGATGCCGCGCACGAACACGGCATCCTTCAGATGCGGATGGGTGCCCAGCGGGTCCGCCAGCGTGCACAGGCTGATGGCGATCGCGAATGAGCCTGTCCATAACAGGCAGGTGGTGAAGACCCTGCCCCATTTGCGGTGCACCGGCGCGCCCTTGCGCCCCACGACCGGCGGCCAGAAACTGACCAGCCCCACCGCCCCGAAGACGATGTGACCGATGATGAAGGCGTGAAACAGCCACCACAGCATCACGGACCGACTGACATTTCGAGTGTCCAGAATTATTGACAGATTGCCGCAGGCCGCCCTACTCTTCAAGGGCTGTGACCGAGAGCCGCGCCACCCATCTGACGACGGCCTGCCCGCATCTCGAGGGCGCTTCACTGTGTCCGGCTGCCGGCGAAAGCACTGCTCCGGCGCGGCCGACCGGCGCGCCGGACTACGAGCCGCCGCGTCCGCGGCCGCTGGGCCCGTTGAGCGCGCTGCTGCGGGCCGCCTGGCGCGGCGATGGCGACCTGCTCAGCCTGCTGCCGAAGGAAGCCTATGAGGTCGATGTCAGCCCGCTCGGCTATTCGCGCCGCTCGATCCTGATCGTCAACGCGCCGGAGCTGACGCGCACGGTGCTGACCAATCCGACCGAGATCTACCCCAAGAACGATCTGATGGTGGGCGCGCTGAGGCCGCTGGTCGGCGACAGCATCTTCGTCTCCGATGGCGCGCCGTGGCGGCGGCAGCGGCGGATGATCGACCCCGCCTTCTCCCATATCCGCCTGACCCGGGCCTTTGGCGCGATGACGGCTGCGCTCGACGATTGCGAGGCGCGGCTCGCGAGCGCCGCCCGCAGCGGCGAGAGCTTCTCGATCGATCTCTCGATGAGCCAGCTCACGGCCGACATCATCTGTCGCACCGTCTTCTCGACGTCGCTGGACACGGACGTGGCGCGGGATGTCTTCACCTCCTTCGCGCATTTCGAGCGCCGGGTCGCCCATGTCGAGATCAGGCGGCTGATCTTCGACAGGGCGTTCAAGGACATCCCGCAGAAGGCCGACGTGCTGGAAAGCTGCCGGCTCATCCGCGCCCATATGGGCACGCTGCTCGACTCGCATCTCGCCGCGGGGGCCAGCTTCGACGACATCTGCTCGGCCGTGATCGCGGCGCGGGATGCGGAGACGGGCGCGGCCTTCACCCGCGAGGAACTGATCGACCAGCTCGGCGTGTTTTTTCTCGCCGGCCATGAGACGACGGCGAGTGCCCTGACCTGGGCCATGTTCATCGCCGCCGAACGCCCGGAAGTGGCGCAGCGCATCCGCGCCGAGGTCGAGGATGTGGCGGGGACGGGCGAGATCGGCTTCGAGGCGGTGAAGCGGCTCACCTACACCCGCAATGTCTTCAAGGAGTCGATGCGGCTCTATCCGCCGATCACCTTCATCCCGCGTGTCGCGGCCGAGGCCACGACGATCGGGCGCTACAAGGTCAAGCGCGGCGCGATGATCATGATCGCGCCCTGGACCATCCACCGCCATGAGAAGCTCTGGCGCGATCCGCACCGGTTCGACCCCGATCGGTTCCTGCCGGAGCGCGAACACGAAATGGTGCCGGGGGCCTATCTGCCATTTGGATTCGGGCCGCGCATCTGCGTCGGCGCGGCCTTCGCGACGCTTGAAGCGACCCTGATCCTGGCGAGGCTGTTCCGCCGGTTCGACGTCCACCCGCTCGAGCCCGGCAAGGTCGAGCCGGTCGCGCGGCTGACGACGCGCCCTAAGCACGAGATCATGGCCCAAGCCCGCCTGCGCGCGGGCTAGCCGGCCTCCAATGCCGAGCCTGCTCCTCACCATCGGACGGCTGCCCAAGGCGCTGGATTTCGCCCGTTCGTTCCATGCCGCGGGCTGGCGGGTGGTGGTCGCCGAGCCTTTCGGCCGACATCTCACCGGCGCGTCGAACAGCGTCGCCCGGAGCCTGACCACGCCCCCGCCCTCGGCCTCCAAGGCCGCCTATCTCAAGGCGCTGCTGACGATCATCCGGGAGGAGCGGATCGATCTCGTGCTGCCTCTCTCGGAAGAAACGATGCATGTCGCCCATCTGCATGGGCGGCTGCCGGCCGGCGTGCGCCTGTTCGCGCCGTCCCCCGAGATCCTGCTGCCGCTGCACGACAAGGCGCGCTTTCCCGTGCTCGCGTCGGCCCATGGCTTGCCCGTGCCCGCAACCGCCCTGCTCGGCACGCCCGAGGCGGCACGCATCGCCGCCGACGGCGCCTTCGTGCTGAAGCCGGTGCTGTCCTGTTCCGGGCGCGGGGTCTCCCTGCACGAGGCGGGCGCCGCGTTACCTGCCCCGGGCGGGAGCGCCATGGTCGTGCAGCGCCGCCTGCCGGGCGCCCATGTCAGCAGTTTCACGCTGGCCCATCAGGGCCGGGTTCAGGTGACGGTGCTCTATCGCGGCACGGTGATGGCCGGCACCGTGGCGGTGGCGTTCGAGCGTATCGAGCGGCCTGACATTGCGGCGCTGATCGAGGGCTTCGTCGCGCGCCTGGGGCACAGCGGCTTCATCTCCTTCGACTTCATCGACGATGCCGAGGGCCAGCCGCATGCCATCGAATGCAATCCACGGGTGACCAGCGGCGTCCACTTCGTCGAAACCGCCGACCTCGCGCCCGCGATTCTCGCGCCGTTCGCACAGCCGCTTTGCCTGCGCCGGCCCAGCAAGATGCAACAGCTCTATCCGACCCTGACCGAAACCCAGGGTTCGATCCTGACGCCGAGGCGCTATCTCCACAATGTCCGCCAGCTCTTCACCTCGCGCGACGTGACCTGGGACAGGACGGACCCGATGCCGCTGATCTCGATGCCCGTCACCGCGTTCGGCATCATCCGCATGGCGATGGCGCAGCGGCGCACCTTCGGCCAGGTCTCGACCGACGACATCAGTTGGTTCGAGGGAGAGCGGGTCGACGTTCAGGCCTAGCGCGGTCTCGGAGCCCATTGCATGGCATCAGGCGTCGGCTATCGGGGCCATGCCCCGCCGTTCCGGGCGCGCAGTCGCGCCCGCGCCTCCTCGACCAGCGACTGATAATCACTGTCAAAAGCTGCCGAGACGCAACGTTCGAGCGCGTTGTTCAGGGCGTTGAGAGCCCAAAGCTCGGCATCGGCGACCACAGCCGCGCGGATCGGTGCACCGCGCCCGTCCTCGAGCCAGCGCTGCAGCAGGTCGAACAGCACGAGCGTCTCGTCGGCCCCGAGCCCCAGTCCCGATCGGGCTTGCTCGCTTATCCCTGCCCCGGCTTCACGATCCGGCTGAGCCTGTTGTCGGTGAACATGTAGATCTCGCGGCCGCCGGGCTCGGAATAGAGCACCTGGACCTCGCGCTGGCCCTTGCCGCTGTCGCCGATCAGGACATCGGTCGGCCTCGTGCCCTTCAGCTTCACCAGCTCGCATTCGGTGATGCCCTCTGTGATCGCCGGCGGCAGCGGACGGGCCGAGGTCCCGGCGCTGCATTCGCCGTCGGGCGTCAGCGTCGCCTCCTGCGTCGAGGCACTCGCCGTGAGGCTGGTCGTCGTCGTGGTCGTCACCGGGCCGGACCGGCCCTCGCGGATGTCCGAGGTAAAGGCGAAGCCGCCCATATCGACGGAACAACCGCCCAGCGCGGCGGCACAGAGCAGCAATACGGACAGTCTCACGCTTTCTTCTCCCAGCGGCCGGTCTCGTCCTGCTGCCAATAGCTGGCGGCGTGGCCGGAGGACCTGGCCTTCTTCCAATCCTCGCGCGCGGCGGTCAGCGCGTCGGGATCGTCACCATCGAATATCAGGACGATCCGCTCGTAGCCCTCCAATGCGTCGGGAATGCGGACACCCTCGGCGCAGATGCGCACCTGCGCGGCGTTCGGGTTGTGCGCCTGGGTCGTCAGCACCACCGGATTGGCGGCGGCATCGGCTTCCATCGCCGTGACATGGGGCAGGAAGCTGTCGTCGGCATAGGTCCAGAGGTGGTCGTCGACGGCGCCCAGCCGCTCCTGGCTCGACACCTCCACCACCACCTTCTGGCCGCGCGACAGGGCGCGGTCGAGAATCGTCGGCAGCACCTGTTCGAGCGGGCGCGACTGGAGGTGGAAGAACAGGATCTCGGCCATCAAGAGCCTTTGCGCGACAGCGGGTTGAGCGGCGACGCTGCCAAATCGATTCAGGCCTCGTAATGCTCCGCCACCAGCCGGTCGAGCAGGCGCACGCCCCAGCCCGGCCCCCAGGAGCGGTTGATCTCGCTGTCCTTGGCACCCATGCCGGTGCCGGCGATGTCGAGATGCGCCCAGGGCGTGTCGTTGACATGGCGCTGCAGGAACTGGGCGGCGGTGATCGAGCCGCCATGGCGGCCGGCGGCATTCTTCATGTCGGCGAATTTGGAATCGATCATCTTGTCGTAGGCCTTGCCGAGCGGCATGCGCCAGACCGTCTCGCCGGTGGCCTTGCCGGCTGCCGAGAGCCGGTCCGACAGTTCGTCGCTGTTGGTGAAGAGGCCGGCATGCTCCTGCGCCAGCGCGACCAGGATCGCGCCGGTCAGCGTCGCCAGGTTGATCATGAAGCGCGGCTTGAAGCGCTCCTGCGTGTACCAGAGCACATCCGCCAGCACGAGGCGGCCTTCGGCGTCGGTGTTGATGATCTCGATGGTCTGGCCCGACAGCGAGGTGACGATGTCGCCGGGGCGCTGGGCGTTGCCGTCCGGCATGTTCTCGACGAGACCGATGATGCCGATGGCGTTGACCTTGGCCTTGCGGGCGGCGAGCGCATGCATCAGCCCGACGACGCAGGCCGCGCCCGCCATGTCGCCCTTCATGTCTTCCATCCCGGCACCGGGCTTCAGCGAGATGCCGCCGGTGTCGAAGGTGACGCCCTTGCCGACGAAGGCGACCGGCTGGACGCTCTCCTTGGCGCCGTTCCAGCGCATGATCGCGACGCGGCTCTCGCGCCGCGAGCCCTGGCCGACGCCGAGCAGCGCGCGCATGCCGATCTTCTTCAGCTGCTTCTCGTCGAGGATCTCGATCTCGACACCGAGCTTGGCGAGCTTGGCGGCGCGGTCGGCGAACTCCTCGGGGTGGAGGACGTTGGGCGGCTCGTTGACGAGGTTGCGCGCGATCTCGACACCGGCGGCGACCGCCTCGGCCGCCTTCAGCGCCTTCTTCGCCACCGCCGGATCGGGCAGGCGCAGCGTCACCGCAATCGGCTCGGCTTCCTCGGGCTTGCGGCTCTTGGTCTTGTACTGGTCGAACACATAGGCGCGCAGGCGCAGGCCGAGCGCGATGTCTGCGATCTGGCCCGCCTCCAGCGCTCCCTCAGGCAGCGCCAGGATCACGTCGGCGCTGCGGCCATGGCCGAGCTTGCCGGCGATCGCGCCGCCGAGCTTGACGAAATCGAGCTCGCCGCGTTCGCCCTCAGGTCCCACGCCGATGGCGATGAGACGCTCATAGCCGGCTCCCTCGGGGGCGAGCAGCGTCAGAGCGGAGAAGGCCTTGCCCTTGAAGCGCTCGACGGCCGCCGCCCGCGCCAGCCAATCGCCGGTGCCCCGGCCCAGCCACTCCTGGGCGAGCGCGGCGGGAGCCAGCGTGTCCGACAGCAGGATCACGAGGTCCTGCCCCCCGATCGCTTGCAGGGCTTTGATCTCGAGCTTCAGGCGTTGCGACATGGAGGGCTCACGATGTTGCGAGACGAGCGAAACGATGCGGCCGCAAACGATTCCCGTTTGCGCCATGATTGCGCCTATACCATACGGTGTTCTCCGCGAACCACCAGCGCCGGGGCTGCGCCCCATGCCGCCCCATCGGAAAAGCCAAGCGTGCTGCTTCAGCGTCTCGACCGCTATATCCTGAAGATGGCGACGATCGCGGCTATCGTGCTGCTGATCGGTCTGACCAGCGTGATCTGGGTCACCCAGGCCCTGCGCGAGGTCGATCTCATCACCGGCAAGGGCCAGACGGTCCTGATCTTCTTCACCGTCACGCTTCTGTCGCTGCCCGCGCTGATCGCCGGCATCGCGCCGGTCGCGCTGTTCATGGCGACGCTGTACACGCTGAACCGGCTCAACAGCGATTCCGAGCTCATCGTCATGAACGCGGCCGGTGTCGCGCCCCACCGCATCACCCGCCCCTTCATCGTGCTGACGATCGCGGTCTCGCTGCTCGTCGGCTGGATGACGCTCTCGGTGATGCCGACCGGGTTCCGGATGCTGCGCGACCTGATCACGCTGATCCGGGCCGATTTCGTCGCCAACGTCGTCAAGGAAGGGCAGTTCGTGGCGCTCGATTCCGGCGTCACCTTCCATTATCGCGAGCGCTCGGGCGACGCGCTGGTCGGCATCTTCATGCAGGACCGGCGCGACCCCAACCAGCCCTCGATCTACATCGCCGAGCGCGGCCGCACGGTCGATGTCGACGGCAACAGCTTCCTGATGCTGGAGAAGGGCACGATCCAGCGCGAGACCAAGAACACGGATACGAGCTCGATCATCTCCTTCGAGCGCTATGCGCTCAATCTCTCCGCCCTGTCCGGCGACACGACGGGTGGAGCCGGCGAAGGCGATGGCGACAAGGCCGTCTACAAGCCCCGCGAGCGCTCGACCTGGCAGCTCCTCAACCAGGATCCGAACGAGACCTACTACAAGTTCCAGGCCGGCCGGTTCCGCGCCGAGCTGCACAACCGCCTCTCGGCGCCGCTCTATCCGATGGCCTTCATGCTGATCGCCTTCGCCTGCATCGGCGAGGCGCGCACGACGCGACAGGGCCGTGCCTTCGCCATCCAGTCCGCCATCCTGATCGTCGCGGCCACGCGCATCGGCGCCTACATGGCCTGGACGGCGAGCGTCCGCTCGCCCCTGGCGGCTGCGATGCTCTACATCCTGCCCGTGGCGGCGATCGTCGTGTCGACCGCGGTCATCCTCTACGGCCAGACGGTGAGGCCGCTTCTTGCCCGCGCGGCGGCGCCGCTGCTGCTGCCGTTCTCGGCGCTCTCGGCCCGTTTCAGGCGCGCCTGATGCTGCTCGTCACGACCTTCGGGCGCTACCTCACCAAGCAGTTCACGCGCTCCATCCTGGGCGTGTTCGGGACGTTCTTCTTCCTGATCGGCACCCTCGACTTCGTCGAACTGATGCGGCGCGCCGGCGACTCACCCGCCGCTACGACACCGCTGATCGTCCAGCTCGCGCTGTTCCGGGTGCCGAGCGTGGCCGAGCAGATCTTTCCCTTCGCCGTGCTCTTCGGCGGCATGTTCGCCCTGCTGACCCTGAGCCGGAAGCTCGAGCTCGTCGTCGCCCGCTCGGTCGGCGTCTCGGCCTGGCAGTTCCTGCAGCCGGCGGCGGTCGTCGCCGGCACGATCGGGCTGGTGTCGATCCTGGTCTACAATCCCGTCGCCGCCGAGCTGAAGCGCAAGGCGACCGCGCTGGAGACGCGGCTCTTCGTCCGTGGCGCGCAGACGAGCAACGCGCCCGAAATCTGGCTGCGCCAGCGCAGCGTCGACGGGCAGGCCATCATCCGGGCCGCCGGTTCGCTGCCGGACGGCAACGGCCTGGCCCATGTGGCGATCTTCAGCTTCTCGCCCGGCGGCGGATTCAGCGAGCGCATCGATGCTCGCGAGGCCGTGCTGCGCGGCGGCTATTGGGAACTGTCGGACGCGCGCGTGATCTCCGCCATGGAAGAGCCACAGAGCTACAAGACCTATCTGTTCGCGACGACGCTGGAGCCCGAGCAGGTGCGGCAGAGCTTTACCCCGCCCGAGGCCGTCGGGTTCTGGGCCATGCCCGCCGTCATCGAACGGACCCAGCGCGCCGGCCTCGATACCACGCGCTATGAACTGCGCTATCAATCGCTGATGGCGCGCCCCCTGCTGCTGGTCGCGATGGTGCTGGTGGCCGCATCCGTTTCCTTAAGATTTTTCAGGTTTGGTGGGGTGACCAAACTGGTGATAGCTGGTGTCGCTGCCGGCTTCATGCTGTATGTTGCGACGCAGCTGTCGGAGGAACTGGGCTCGTCCGGAATCGTCAATCCCGTGGTCGCAGCCTGGCTGCCCGCCACGATCGGGGCGATGCTGGGCGCGCTTGCGCTCCTTCACCAGGAAGACGGGTAGAACGTACTGTGCCTATGGTTAATTTAGGATTGAGCGTATGGTTCCGGGCGTGAAACGCATGGCTCGATATGCCGCGGCGACCGCCCTCGCCACGAGCCTCGCCTTCGTCCTGGCCTCGGCCGGGAGTGCCTTCGCGCAGACGCCGACCCCCGCCAAGCCGCAGGACCGGATGGTCGTCGATGCGCGCGAACTCGTCTACGACAACGACAAGAAGACCGTTTCGGCCGTCGGCGACGTGCAGATCCTCTATCAGGGCCGCACGATCGAAGCCGACAAGGTCACCTATGACCAGGCCGGAAAGCGCGTCGTCGCGGTCGGCAACGCCCGCATCACCGAGGCCAACGGCACGGTCATCACCGGCGACCGCTTCAATCTGACCGACGATTTCCGCGACGGCTTCATCGATTCGCTGCGAGTCGTGAACCCCGACCGGACGCGCTTCACCGCGCCGCGCGCGGAACGCACCGACGGCGAGACCTTCATCTTCGAGAAGGGCATCTACACCGCCTGCGAACCCTGCAAGGAGAATCCCGAGCGGCCGCCGCTCTGGCAGGTCCGCTCGGCACGCATCATCCACAAGAAGGCCGAGCAGACGATCTATTACGAGGAGGCGCGGCTGGAATTCGCTGGCGTCCCGCTCGCCTACATCCCCTACATGTCGGGGCCGGATTCGACGGTGAAGCGGAAGTCGGGCTTCCTGTCCCCCAAATTCCTGAATACCGGGCCGCTCGGCTATGGCATCGGCCTGCCCTACTTCCTGAATCTCGCGCCCAATTACGATCTCACGATCACCCCGACCTATCTGAGCCGGCAGGGCCTGCTTGGTCAGGTCGAGTGGCGCCACCGCCTGATGAACGGATCCTACACGATCCGGGCCTCGGGCATCTTCCAGCAGGAGAAGGAAGCCTTCCTCGCCGCGCCGCTGGGCGCGGGCGACGACACCTTCCGCGGATCGGTCCAGACCAACGGCAGGTTCTTCATCAACCCGCGCTGGACCTTCGGCTGGAACGCGTCAATGTCGACGGACCGGTGGTTCTACAAGAACTACCGCATCCTGAACGAGAGCGTGAGCGCGACCACCTATCTCCAGGAAGCGATCTCGACCGCCTATCTCAACGGACAGACCGCGACCGGCTGGTTCGACATGCGCGGCTACTATTTCCAGCCGCTGACCTCGACCGACTGGCAGAAGCAGCAGCCCGTCGTCCTGCCGGTTATCGACTACAACAAGCGGGTGCACAAGCCGAGCTTCCTCGGCGGCGAGATCACCATCAACGCCAATGTCACGCATCTGACGCGCGATGCGGCGGCGTTCTCGCAGCTGCCTCGCCAGACGAACTTTCTTTACACTGGCACGACCAGCACCAATGTCGGCTATTCGCTGTACGACGGCTGCGCCGTCTACCAGAAGAACACCTGCCTCGTGCGCGGGCTGGCGGGCAACATGGCCCGCGCGACGGCGGAGGTGTCCTGGCGGCGCAACATCATCGACCCGCTGGGCCAGGTCTGGACGCCTTACGCCTCCGTGCGGGCCGACATCTTCTCGGTCAATCCTGACACGACCGGCTATCCGAATTCCAACGTCCGCACGATCGTCGACACCTCCGACGAGGTCTTTGGCCGGGCGATGCCCGCGATCGGCCTGATGTACCGCTATCCGTTCGTCGCCAAGACGTCCTGGGGCACGCATATCATCGAGCCGGTGGCGCAGATCGTCGCGCGCCCGAACGAGACCAACAGCCTGCGCGTCGCCAACGAGGACTCGCAGAGCCTGGTCTTCGACGCGAACAACCTGTTCGAGTGGAGCGGCAAGTTCTCGGGCTATGATCGCGTCGAGGGCGGGACGCGCGCCAATGTCGGTGCGCTCTATACCGGGCGCTTCGGTAAGGAGGCCTTCGCCAACCTGCTGCTCGGCCAATCCTACCATCTGGGCGGGCGCAACTCCTTCGCGACCGGTGATCTCGTCAATACGGGCCTCGATTCGGGCCTGCAGACCGACACCTCCGACATCGTCGCGCGCGCGCAGTTCTCGCCCATGGCCGGACTGTTCTTCACCGGTGCGACGCGGTTGAACTCGACCACCTTCGAGGCGCAGCGCATCGATGCGGCGGCGACCTATGCGACGAGCGTGGTCACGGCCTCCGTCGGCTATGGCCGCTACGAGCCGCAGCCTAACCTCGGCATCTTCCGGCGCCGCGAGGGTCTCTCGCTCAACGGCTCGCTCCTGGTGACGCCGAACTGGCGCCTGCGCGCGGGCGTCCTCTTCGACCTCGACAAGTACAAATACGACCGCGAAATCCGCATCGCCCAGTACACCTCCTGGCTGGCCTCGCCGACTACGATCGCGCAGCCGCGCTATGTCGATTCCCGTCTGATGCAGACCGCCGCGACCTCGTTCGGCATCAACTACACGGATGAGTGCACGGTGTTCGACGTCAGCTATTCGCAGAGCTATGCGGACCGCCAGACGGGCGCGACCAAGGACACCAGGACGGTGATGTTCCGCCTCGAACTGCGCACGCTGGGCGAACTCAGCTACTCGCAGAACCTCGACGGATCGACCGTCGGCGACGGCGTCACCTCCTCCACCCGCTGATCTCGCGATAGACAGCGGCGCGGCGGCGAGAGGGAAGCCCGATGCGCTCGCAGGCCTCCACGCCTCTGCCGCCTCTCGCCCTGACTCAGGGCGACCCGGCGGGGATCGGTCCCGAACTGGCCCTCTCGGCCTGGCTGAGGCGCGATGTCGATGCGCTGCCGGCCTTCGCCTGCATCGCTGACCTCGAACACCTCGGACGGCTGGCGCGGCGGCTTGCCCTCGACGTCCCCCTCATCGCGAGTGACTGGGACCAGGCCTCGGGCCATTTTCCCGATGCGCTGCCGGTGATCCCGCTCGATGGGGCGCTGGCGGTCGAACCGGGCCGTCCCGACCCCGCCACGGCTCCGGGAACGATCCAGTCGATCACCCGCGCCGTCGCGGCGGTGCGAGCCGGACAGGCCGCAGCCGTGGTCACAAATCCGATCGCCAAGTCGGTTCTCTACGCGGCCGGCTTTGCCCATCCCGGACATACCGAGTTCCTGGCGCATCTGGCGGCGGATGGCGGGCCTGTGCCGCTGCCGGTGATGATGCTGTGGTGCGATGAGCTCGCCGTCGTCCCCGTGACGATCCATATCCCGCTGCGGCGCGTGCCGGACCTGCTGACGACGGAGCTGATCGTCCAGACCGCGCGGATCGTGACGGACGGCCTGCGCCGTAGCTTCGGCATCGACGCGCCGCGCCTGGCGCTCAGTGGTCTCAACCCCCATGCGGGCGAAGGCGGAGCGCTCGGCCATGAGGACGACGCGGTGGTTCGACCCGCGATCGCGGCGCTGCGGGCCGAAGGCATCGACGCGTCCGGCCCCTACCCAGCCGACACGATGTTCCATGCCCGGGCGCGGGCCGGCTATGACTGCGCTCTGGCGATGTATCACGATCAGGCGCTGATCCCGATCAAGACGATCGCCTTCGACGAGGGCGTCAACGTCACGCTCGGCCTGCCCTTCATCCGCACCTCGCCCGACCACGGCACCGCCTTCGACATCGCCGGCCAGGGCATCGCGCGGCCCGACAGCCTGATAGCGGCGCTCCGGCTCGCCGCCCAGATGGCGGCGCAGCATCGACGGATACCGGCATGAGCCAGATCGACACCCTGCCGCCGCTGCGCGAGGTGGTGGAGCGCCATGGGCTGATGGCGCAGAAGTCGCTCGGCCAGAACTTTCTCTACGACCTGAACCTGACCTCGCGGATCGCGCGCTCGGCCGGACCGCTGGAGGGCGAGACCGTGGTCGAGATCGGGCCCGGGCCCGGCGGGCTGACGCGGGCGCTGCTGGCCGCCGGCGCCGGCCGCGTCATCGCCATCGAACGCGACCGGCGCTGCCTGCCGGCGCTGGAGGAGATCGCCGCGCATTACCCCGGCCGGCTGGAGGTGGTCGATGGCGACGCACTGGCGGTCGACCTGTCGACGCGGCTCGGCGGCGGGCCAGCGCGGATCGTCGCCAACCTGCCCTACAACATCGGGACGCCGCTGCTCGTCGGCTGGCTCAGCCCCGAGGCCTGGCCGCCCTGGTGGACGTCGCTGACGCTGATGTTCCAGCGCGAGGTGGCCGAGCGCATCGTCGCGACGCCCGAACAGCGCGCCGACTATGGCCGCCTCGCCGTGCTCTGCAACTGGCGCTGCGAGACGAAGATCCTGTTCGACGTGCCGCGCAGCGCCTTCGTACCACCGCCCAAGATCACCTCCGCGATCGTGCAGTTGTTGCCGCGCGCGGAGCCGGAGCCCTGCGACCGCCGCCTGCTCGAGCGGATCACGCTCGCCGCCTTCGGGCAGCGCCGCAAGATGCTGCGCCAGAGCCTGAAGGCCGTGCTGCCGGAGCCCGGAGACTGGATCGAGGAAGCCGGGCTCGTGCCGACGGTCCGCGCCGAGGAGGTGCCGGTCAGCGGTTTCGTGCGTCTGGCACAGACCCTGGCACCACGACTCTGACGCCGGGGCTCAGGGCAGCTTTTCCGAGAGCAGGCCGTTGACGAACTCCGACAGCCCGGTCGCGCGCTCGCGCTTGAGGCGTTCGGCCGTGAGGATCGCCTTCACCGATTCATAGGCCGCCTGGAGATCGTCGTTGATGATCACGTAGTCGTATTTGTTCCAGCGGGCGATCTCGTCGCGGGCATTGCCGAGGCGCTTGGCGATGACGTCCGGCGCATCCTCCGCCCGCCGCACCAGGCGCGAGCGCAGCTCGGCCATCGAGGGCGGCAGGATGAAGATGGTCACCACGTCGGCCCGCGCCTTGGCCACGATCTGCTGCGTGCCCTGCCAGTCGATGTCGAAGAGCACGTCGCGGCCGGCGGCGAGCGAGGCCTCGACCTCCTTGCGTGGCGTGCCGTAGCCGTTGCCGTGCACCTCGGCCCATTCGAGCAGATCGTTGTGCTGCTTCATCTGGTCGAAGCTCGGCCGATCGATGAAGCGGTAATGTACGCCGTCGATCTCGGAGGGGCGCTTGGCGCGGGTCGTCACCGAGACCGAGAGATCGAGGTTGTTCTCGGTCTTGAGATTGCGCGTGAGGGTCGACTTGCCCGCGCCCGACGGCGAGGACAAGATCAGCATCAGCCCGCGACGGGCCGGGCGCGCGACGTCGGCCATCAGCACTCACTCCACATTCTGGACCTGCTCGCGCATCTGGTCGACGACCGTGCGCAGTTCGAGGCCGATGCGCGACAGGCCGGCATCGCCCGCCTTGGCGCAGAGCGTCGAGGCCTCGCGGCCGAACTCCTGCGACAGGAAATCGAGCTTGCGGCCGATCGGGCCGCCCTGGTCGAGGAGCAGACGCAGCGCCGCGATATGGGCGTTAAGGCGGTCGACCTCCTCGCGGATGTCGGCCTTGACGGCGAGCAGGGCCGCCTCCTGGTGCAGGCGCTGCGGGTCGAGCGCCTGGCTCGCCTCCAGCAGCAGCCCGACCTGGGCCGCGATGCGCTCGCGGATCGCATCCACGCCGCGCGCCGGATGGGTTTCGGCGTCCGTCGTCAACCGCGCGATGGTGTCGAGATGGCCGCGCAGCACCGCCTCCAGGGCCCGCCCCTCGCTGGCGCGGGCCTCCTTCAGGCCGGACACGACCTCCTCGAGCCCGGCCAGGACCGGCTTCTCCACCACGGTGAGCGTATCCTCGCCCTCCTCGGCGAGTTCGACGACACCGCGAATGGCGAGCAGGCCGTCATAGGAGGGCGGGGTCACGATGGCCGACGCCGGCAGGCGCTCGACGGCCTGCAGCAGCGCGGCCAGAGCAGCCTCGTTGATGCGCGGGCGCGGCGGGCCGGCATCGCTGGTGACCTGCAGATTGACGTGCAGCGTGCCACGCGAGAAGGCGCCGGTCAGGCGCTTTCGGGCCGCCTCGGCGAGCACCTCGAGGCCCGGCGGCACGCGGACGCGAATGTCGAGGCCACGGCCGTTGACGCTGCGGATCTCCCAGGCGAAGGCATGGATGCCCACCGTCCCGGCCGCCCGGGCGAAGCCCGTCATGCTCTCGATCGCCACGCTGGTTCGCCTCCGCCCCTTTGACGCGGCCGGACCGTAGTGGCGGGTCGGGCGGGGGGCAAGCGCGCCGTCGCGCCGCTTTCAGGAAACTGGGGACGGATCAACCGATGGGGTCTGCGGCATCAGGGGCGCAGCGCAGGGACCTGCTTGGGCGAGTTCAGGTCGAAGGTCTTGTTCAGCAGTGGATCGCGCGGCGTCCCTTCCGACGCATCGAAGGCGCGCACGCGACCGCCGGCCAGCGCGGCACCCTGCGGCAGCTGTCCGGCCGCCGCGCGGCGATTGCCCGGAGCGGGCCAGGTCTCGATCGCCTCGCCATCGGCCGGCTGCTGCGCGGGCGCCTCGGAGCGGGTATCGGGCGACGGCGGCGGCTCGACCTTGTCGACGGAGGCCTCGGCCGGCGGCTTGCCCGGCTCGCGCCTGACCGCCTCGATCTGGCGCCAGCGCCCGACATTGCGATTGTGCTGCTCCAGCGTCTCGGCGAAGGCGTGGCCACCGCTGCCGTCGGCGACGAAATAGAGGTCCTTGGTGCGGGAGTGGTTGACCACGGCCTCCATGGCCGCACGGCCGGGATTGGCGATCGGCCCCGGCGGCAGGCCGTCGATGACATAGGTGTTGTAGGGCGTCGCCTGGGTGATCTCGCTGCGCAGGATCGAACGGCCGAGCGTGCCCTTGCCGCCGACGATGCCGTAGACGATCGTCGGGTCGGACTGCAGCTTCATGCGGCGGTTCAGGCGGTTGATGAAGACGCCGGCGACGCGGGGACGCTCATCGGCGCGGCCGGTTTCCTTCTCGACGATCGAGGCGAGGACCACGAGTTCCTGCGGCGTCTTGATCGGCAGGTCGGCCGGGCGGCGCTCCCAGATGCGGGCCAGGACCGCGCGCTGGTCGCGGGTCATGCGGTCGATGATCGCCTGGCGGCTGAAGCCGCGCGGAATCCGGTAGGTATCGGGCAGGATCGAGCCTTCGCGCGGGACCTGGATGATGTCGCCCGTGAGCAGTTCGTTCTCGCGCAGCCGCGCCACGATCTGCTCGCTCGTCAGGCCCTCGGGGATGGTGATCGAGTGCTCGACGACCTTGCCCTCGGCGATGATGTCGAGAATGTCCGCCTGGCTGGCGCGGGCCTTGAACAGGTACTCGCCGGCCTTGAGCTTGGTCCAGTTGCCGCTGGTCAGCGCCGAGACGCGGAAGACCCAGGGGTGTTCGATCATGCCCTCGCGCTGCAGCAGGTCGGCGATCTCGGCGAGGCCGCTGTCCTTGGGGATGATGAGGACCCGGTCGCTGGCGAAGGGCCCTGGTGCGCGGCTCTGGCTGGAGACCACGGCGATGCCGGCGCCGGCGAGCCCGCCGACCACCAGCAGGGCCGTGAAGAGGCCGCTCATCATCGCAATGAAGGGGCTCCGGCGGCGACGGCGGGCCTTGGGCGGCGGCGCCGGCGGGGCCACCGGCTTCAACGCCTCGCTGGGGCTCTTGGGGGCGACGCGGGGCGAATGATTCACAGCTGTCGTGCTCGCACTTGAAACTTCATCACTGCACGCCACCCCGCCCGACGGAACGACCGGTGGACCGGACGACTCCGAGGGACCGCGCACGCCATAAAACCGGATTCACGCCGGCTGCGAAAGCAAATTCACAGTCCAGCAGCTGCGGTGCACTCTACGCAAGAATATGGCGAAAGCGCGCAGCCGCGCCCCGTCAGGTGCCTTCGACGTAGCGCCGCATGACCAGCGACGCGTTGGTGCCGCCGAAACCGAAGGAGTTCGACAGGACGACGTCGATCGTCCGCTTCCGCGCGACATGCGGCACGAGGTCGAGATCGGTCTCGACGGAGGGGTTGTCGAGGTTGATCGTCGGCGGCGCGACCTGGTCGCGAATGGCGAGAATGGCGAAGATCGCCTCGACGGCCCCGGCCGCCCCCAGAAGATGTCCGGTCGCCGACTTGGTCGAGGACATCGCGGGCTTGCGCGGCGCATTGGCGAGCAGGCGTTCGGCGGCCCGCAGCTCGATCTCGTCCCCCAGCGGCGTCGAGGTGCCATGGGCGTTGATGTAGTCGAGTTCGGAGGCGGAGATGCCGGCGCGCTCGAGCGCGGCGCGCATGCAGCGATAGGCGCCGTCGCCATCCTCGGCGGGCGAGGTGATGTGATAGGCGTCGCCCGACATGCCGTAGCCGACGACCTCGGCATAGATCCGCGCGCCGCGCGTCAGCGCATGCTCGAGATCCTCCAGCACGACGATGCCGGCGCCCTCGCCCATGACGAAGCCGTCACGATCGCGATCATAGGGGCGGGACGCCTTCTCGGGCGTGTCGTTGAAATCGGTCGACAGCGCGCGGCAGGCACAGAAGCCGGCAATGCCGAGACGGTTGATCGCCGATTCGGCCCCGCCCGCGACCATGACCTTGGCATCGCCCAGCGCGATCATGCGCGCGGCGTCGCCGATCGAATGCGCGCCGGTCGAGCAGGCGGTGACGACGGAATGGTTGGGGCCCTTCAGACCATGCTCGATCGAGACATAGCCGGCGGCGAGGTTGCTGAGGCGGCCGGGAATAAAGAAAGGCGAAAGCCGGCGCGGGCCGCGCTCCTTGAGCAGGATCGACGCCTCGTAGATGCCGCCGAGGCCGCCGATGCCCGAGCCGATGGCGACACCGGTCGCGATCTGGTCCTCATAGCTCTCGGGAGCCCAGTTCGCATCCGCCAGGGCCTGCTTGGCAGCCGCCATGGCGAAGACGATGAAATCGTCGACCTTGCGCTGCTCCTTGGGCTCCATCCACTGGTCGGGATCGAAGGTGCCGTCGGAGCCGTCGCCGCGCGGAATGCTGCAGGCGATCCGCGCCGGCAGATCGCTGCAGTCGAAGGTCGTGATGGGGCCGGCGCCACTGGCGCCGGCGAGAATGCGAGTCCAGGTCTGTTCGACGCCGCAGGCGAGCGGACTCACCATGCCGAGGCCGGTCACGACAACGCGTCGCATCGGAAGACTGCGTGAAACCATGGCTCTTTCAGCGACGATCGACCGAGCGGCCGATCAGGCGGACTTCGACAGGAACTTGACGGCGTCGCCGACGGTCACGATCGTCTCGGCGGCATCGTCCGGGATCTCGACGCCGAACTCTTCCTCGAAGGCCATCACGAGTTCGACGGTGTCGAGGCTGTCCGCGCCCAGGTCCTCGATGAAGTTGGCGCCTTCCACGACCTTCTCAGGCTCGACGCCGAGATGCTCGACCACGATCTTCTTCACGCGCTCGGCGACATCGCTCATGGGTCTTTTCCTTAAAGCTTAAAACACGCCGCGCCGATCCGCGCTGCGTAGAGGGGCTGTCACTCCTGGCTCCCGCGGCACCCAGACGGTGCCGACGGGCCGGAACTCGAAGCCTGCACAAACGCAACAACCGGGTTCCCGTCAAGTCCCCCGGATCCCGCATCGCGGCCCGACGGCGCTAGTTAACACAGCCGATCTTGGCTGGCGAGTACGTCGGCGGGACTCTCGAAGTCTTCCAGAAACCGCGACAACCTCTTCAGATCATTGTCATTCCACCGTTGACATGAAGCGTTTGCCCGGTGACGTAACCGGCTTCGGTGCTGGCGAGATAGGCCACGGCCGCCGCCACGTCGTCACCCGAGCCCAGGCGCCCCATCGGCACGTCGGCGAGGATGCCCTCGCGCTGCTTTTCGTTGAGCGCCTGCGTCATCGGTGACTCGATGAAGCCCGGTGCCACGACGTTGACGGTGATGTTGCGGCTGGCGACCTCGGCGGCGAGCGCCTTCGACATGCCGATCAGGCCGGCCTTGGAGGCGGCGTAGTTGCCCTGCCCCGGATTGCCGGTGGTGCCGACGACCGAACCGATCGAGATGATGCGGCCATAGCGGCGGCGCATCATCGACTTCACGGCGGCGCGCGAGAGGCGGAAGGCGGCGGTCAGGTTGATGGCGATGACGCTGTCCCAATCCTCATCCTTGAGCCGCAGGAAGAGGTTGTCCTTGGTCACGCCGGCATTGTTCACGAGGATATCGAGACCACCGAGCTTCTCCTCGGCGGCGGGCACCAGGGCCTCCACCGACTCCTTGTCCGCCAGGTTGCAGGGCGTGACGACGGCCCGCTCGCCGAGTTCGGCGGCGAGGGCCTCGAGCGCCTCGGCCCGCGTCCCCGACAGCGCGATGGTGGCGCCCTGTGCATGCAGCCTGCGCGCGATGGCGCCGCCCAGCCCCCCGGTGGCGCCGGTGACCAGCGCCTTCTTGCCCGTCAGATCAAGCATCGTCTCTCCCTTTTCGGCTTTCTGCCGTTCTCGCGTGCCCTTTCAGGGCTTGTAGGCCGATACGTCGTCCGCCGTGCCGACCGAAAGCGGAGTAGCACCCGGCGCGATGCGCTTCACCAGCCCGGCCAGGACCTTGCCGCTGCCGAGCTCGACGAATCGGTCGACGCCAGCGGTTGCCATCGCCTCGACGCATTCGCGCCAGCGCACCGTGCCGGTGACCTGGGCCACGAGCGAGGCGCGAATGGCCTCGACATCGCTCAGCGGCGCGGCGCCGACATTCGCCATCACGGGGACGACGGGAGCGTGCATGGTCACCGTGGCGAGGGCCGCGCGCATGGCTTCGGCCGCCGGCTGCATCAGGGCACAGTGAAAGGGCGCCGAAACCGGCAGCAGCATGGCCCGGCGAACGCCCCGCTCGCCGGCCAGGACGATGGCGCGATCGATCGCGGCCTTCGCGCCGGAGAGCACGACCTGCCCGCCGCCATTGTCGTTGGCCGCCTCGCAGACGTCCCCCTGAGCGGCATCGGTGGCGATCGCGCGGGCGAGATCGAGGTCGGCCCCGAGCAGCGCCGCCATGGCGCCCTGCCCCGGCGGCACCGCCTTCTGCATGGCGTCGCCGCGGATTCGCAGCAGGCGCGCGGCATCGGCGATGCTGAAGGTGCCGGCCGCCGCTAGGGCTGAATACTCGCCCAGCGAATGGCCGGCGACGAAGGCAGCGTCCCGCTTCAGATCCAGACCCGCCTCCGCTTCCAGCACGCGCACCACAGCGAGGCTGACCGCCATCAGGGCGGGCTGGGCATTGGCGGTCAGGGTCAGCTCGTCGGCCGGACCCTCCCACATCAGCGTCGAGAGCTTCTGCGACAGCGCCGCATCGACCTCTTCGAAGACCGCACGCGCGGCAGCGAAGGAATCGGCCAGGTTCTTGCCCATGCCCACGGCCTGTGAGCCCTGGCCCGGAAAGATGAAGGCGGTCGTCATGACGGTCGGCCCCGGATTTCAAACGTTTTGAGCGATTTCACGGCGCTGTCACACTGCCTTGGATGCCAAGTCAAGCGCCGAAAGGCTTCGGAGCCCGTTCCAACCGCGCCGATGCCCCGATTTCGGTTGCATATCGCGGCGTCACACTGTAACGACCGCCTCCTGTTTGTTCGGCCGGAGGCTGAACGGATGGCAGCGCTCGCGCTGCAGGTTCCGGTGGGAACCGTCATCCCGTGTCTCCGCCTTCGATGAAATCCTGTCGGGCCTGTTCCAGGGCTCGAAGGGCTCCGCGCCGGGCGAAACAGGGTGAAACGGAAAGGCCAACCATGGCATTGTACGAGCATGTTCTGCTCGCGCGGCAAGACGTCAGCGCGCAGCAGGTCGAGGCCCTTGTCGAGACGTTCAAGGGCATCATCGAGGCGAATGGCGGCTCGGTCCCCAAGGTCGAGTACTGGGGCGTGAAGTCCCTGGGCTATCGCATCAAGAAGAACCGCAAGGCGCATTATTCGCTGCTGAACATCGACGCTCCCGCCGCGGCGGTCGCCGAGATGGAGCGCCAGATGCGCATCAACGAAGACGTTCTGCGCTTCCTGACCGTCCGCGTCGAAGAGCTCGAGGAAGGCCAGTCGGCCATGCTCCAGAAGCGCGACCGCGACGATCGTGGTGATCGCGGCGACCGCTTCGACCGTCCCGGCGGCGGCGACCGCTTCGACCGCGGCCCGCGTCGTGACCGTCCGCGGCGCGACGACGAAGCTGCTCCTGAAACGACCGGCGCGGAGGCCTGAGCCATGTCGACTGCATCTGCCGGCGCCCGCCGCCCCTTCTTCCGCCGCCGCAAGTCCTGCCCCTTCTCGGGCGAGGGCGCTCCGAAGATCGACTACAAGGATGTGCGCCTGCTCTCGCGCTACATTTCCGAGCGCGGCAAGATCGTGCCGTCGCGCATCACGGCCGTCTCGGCCAAGAAGCAGCGCGAGCTCGCCCAGGCGATCAAGCGCGCCCGCTTCCTCGGCCTGCTGCCCTACGTCATCCGCTGAGCGGACCTGAACACCCCGGCGGCGATCGTTCGCCGCCGGGGTTCCTTCACTGAACCAGTCGCCCCGTGGTGAGACTCCACCGGGTTCGTTGAGGCGGGACGCCTCTCACCCTGCCCGGCCCGCACGGCCGGAAGCAGCGGGACAGCAGGACGAAGCATGACCCAGGCCGTCGGCATCGGCGCAGGCCTCGTAGCGGCACTGCTCTTCTCCGTGGTGATCACCGGATCGCCGCTGGCGGTGCTGTTGTATTCGGCCGCCCCCCTCCCGATCCTGATCGCCGCGCTGGGCTGGAACCACCGCGCCGGCCTCTATGCCGCCGGCACCGGTGCGCTCGCCGTCTCCGTCGCGCTGACCCTGCCGGCCGGACTGGCCTTTGCCGCGATCATCGCGCTGCCGGCCTGGTGGATCGCATATCTCGCTCTGCTCGCACGCTCGGACGAGACCGGACCGGTCGAATGGTACCCGCTCGGGAACCTGATGATCTGGGTCGCCGGCACGGCGACCCTGGCCAGCGTCGCCAGCGCGCTGGTGATGACGACGGACTACGACACCTACCGTGCCGTGATCGCGCGGATGGTCGAGAATCTCCTCGCCGAGATGGTGCGCAGCAAGATGCTGACCCTGCCGGCGGGCGTGACCCAGGCCGAAATGGCCGCCAATGTGACGCCGCTTCTGGTGCGCGCCGTGCCGCTCGGCATCGGGGCCTCGGTCGTCACGACGATCACCGCCAATCTCTGGCTGGCCGCCAAGACCGTGCAGCTCTCGGGGCGGCTGCCGCGGCCCTGGCCGTTCATTCCCTCGACGACACTGCCGCGTTCGGCGCTCGTCCTGCTCGTGGCGGGGCTGGTGACGGCGGGGCTGGACGGCTTCGTCGGGCTGGCGGGTGTCGCGCTGATCGGCGCCCTCTTCGCCGCCTTCATGTTCTCCGGCCTGTGCATGCTGCACGACCTCTCGCGCGGCCAGGCCTGGCGCACGCCCATGCTCATCAGCGTCTATGTCGCACTCGTCGTGATGCAGGCCGTGCTGACGCCGCTGCTGGCACTGGCCGGCATGGTCGATTCCCTTCTCGGCCTGCGCAAGCGGGCCGCGATGCCTCCCCCGCCCCCTCCCGGGAGCTGAGGGCGCCCGCCCCGGTTCCAAGAGCTTTCGAAGACATCAACCCTCAAAGGAGACAACACCATGGAAGTGATCCTGCTCGAACGCGTCGCCAAGCTCGGCCAGATGGGCGACGTCGTGCGCGTCCGCGACGGCTTCGGCCGCAACTACCTGCTCGCCCGCGGCAAGGCCCTGCGCGCCACCGAAGAGAACAAGAAGCGCTTCGAGAGCCAGAAGATCGAGCTCGAGACCCGCAATCTCGAGCTGAAGTCGGAGGCCGAATCGGTCGCCGAGACGCTCGACGGCCTGAGCGTCGTGATGCTGCGCCAGTCGGGCGAGTCCGGCGTGCTCTACGGCTCGGTCTCGACCCGCGACATCGCCGATGCGCTGATCGGCGAAGGCTTCCATGTCGCCCGCAGCCAGATCACGCTGAACGCGCCGATCAAGACGCTGGGCCTGCACACGGTCCCGGTCGTGCTGCATCCGGAAGTCGCGGTGAAGGTCACGGTCAACGTCGCCCGCTCCGCCGAGGAGGCCGAGCGCCAGGTGCGTGGCGAGAACGTCACGGCCCGCGAGGAATTCGACCTCGACGATCTCGGCCTCGAGGTCGGCGCGGCGCTGGCGGAAGCCGGCGAGGACGACCGCTGAGCGCTTCGACTCGGCACGACATGTCAAGGGCGCCGCGGTCACGCGGCGCCCTTTTTCGTGACGGCCTGTGCAAAGGCGTGGATCGTCCAATCGCTGCTGGCGCGATCCGTCAGAGTGGTAGAGTAAGCGCAGAGTCGGACAGCCGCAGACCCGAGACATTCGCGCCCTCATGGCCACAGCAACCGCCCTCGTCACACGCCTCGAAACCCGCGAGGCCGAATACCGCGTCCAGCCGCACAACATCGAGGCGGAGCAGGCGCTGCTGGGGGCGGTGCTGGTCAACAACGACGCGTTCTACCGCGTCTCCGACTTCCTGCTGCCGGACCATTTCTTCGAGCCGATCCACCAGCGCGTGTTCGAGCTGACGGCGAGCCTGATCCGGGCGGGCAAGATCGCGACGCCGATCACGCTGAAGACCTTCGTCGGCGAACTCGACCTCGGCGGCATCACCGCCTCGCAGTATCTCGCCCGGCTCGCCGCCGAGGCGACCACGGTCATCAATGCCGGCGATTACGGCCGCACGATCTACGAGCTGGCCATCCGCCGCCAGCTGATCGGCGTCGGCGAGGATCTGGTCAACGTCGCCTATGACGCGCCGGTCGACATGCCGCCGCGCGAGCAGATCGAGGAGGCCGAGCGCAAGCTCTACGAACTGGCCGAAAAGGGCCGCTACGAGGGCGGCTTCCAGAAGTTCGACACCGCGCTCTACACCGCCATCGACATGGCGGCGAACGCCTATCAGCGCGCGGGCGGGCTGTCGGGCATCTCGTCGGGCCTGCGCGACCTCGACCAGCGCATGGGCGGCCTGCAGCCGTCGGACCTGATCGTGCTCGCAGGCCGCCCGGCCATGGGCAAGACCTCGCTCGCCACCAACATCGCCTTCAACATCGCCAAGGCCTGGCGCGGGGAACGCCAGACCGACGGCACGATCAAGACGGTCGATGGCGGGATCGTCGCCTTCTTCTCGCTCGAAATGTCGGCCGACCAGCTCGCGACGCGCATCGTCGCCGAGCAGTCGGGCATCTCCTCCTACAAGATCCGGCAGGGCCGCATCACCGAGGCCGAGTTCGCGCGGCTGACCGATGTCGCCGCCCAGATCGAGAAGCTGCCGCTCTATATCGACCAGACCGGCGGTATCTCGATCGCCCAGCTCGTCGCCCGGGCACGCCGCCTCAAGCGCCAGAAGGGGCTCGACGTCCTGTTCATCGACTACCTCCAGCTCCTTTCCGGCTCGGCCAAGAACGGCCAGAACCGCGTGCAGGAACTAACCGAGATCACGACCAGCCTGAAGGCGCTCGCCAAGGAGCTGGCGGTGCCGATCGTGGCGCTCTCGCAGCTCTCTCGTCAGGTCGAGAGCCGCGACGACAAGCGGCCGCAGCTCTCCGACCTGCGCGAATCCGGCTCGATCGAGCAGGACGCCGACGTGGTGATGTTCGTCTATCGCGACGAGTACTACCTCAAGGGCAAGGAGCCGCGCCCCGGCACCGAAGAACACAACAAGTGGCAGATCGAGATGGAGGCCGCCCATGGCGTGGCCGAGCTCATCATCGGCAAGCAGCGCCATGGCCCGACCGGGGCGATCGCGCTGCAGTTCGACGCCGAGGTGACGCGCTTCTCCGATCGCGCCGACGACATGCGTCTCCCGGACCGCGAATGAGCCCCTTCGACACGCCCGACGCCGAAACCTGCGGCACCATCCTGACGATCGACCTCGGCGCGCTCGTCGCCAACTGGCGTGCGCTCCAGACGCGGGCCGGAACGCAGGCGGCCGCCGTCGTCAAGGCGAACGCCTATGGGCTCGGCATCGAGCCGGCTGTGACCGCGCTCGCCGCCGCCGGCTGCGAGAGCTTCTTCGTCGCCCATCTCTCCGAAGGCGTCAGGGCCCGCGCGGTGGCGCCGGATGCCACCATCTACATCCTCAACGGCCTGCTGCCCGGCAGCTGCGGCCGCTACGCCGAGCATGATCTGTCGCCCGTTCTCGGCTCTGCGGAGGAACTGCAGGAATGGGCGGGCTTCCGCGCCGGCGGCGCGCGGGTCAGGCCCGCGGCGCTGCATCTCGACACGGGGATGAACCGACTCGGCCTCTCGGCGGGCGGCAATGCGGATGCCGTCTCGGCGCTCAAGAACGAGATCGACGCGGCCGGCATCGGGCTGGTGATGAGCCATTTCGCCGCCTCGGAAGACGAGGCGGACCCGGCCACTGCACGCCAGATCGCGGCCTTTGCCGCCATCGCCGCCGCGCTGCCCGGCATCCCGGCCTCGCTGAAGAATTCCTCGGGGCATTTCCTGATGGATTGCCCCTCCTACCAGCTGACACGACCCGGCTATGCGCTCTACGGCGGCAATCCGACGCCGGGCCGGCCTAACCCGATGCAACCCGTCGTGGGGCTAACCTCGCGCATCCTGCAGCTGCGCGACGTCCAGGCCGGCACGCAGGTCGGCTATAATGGGCGCTGGACCGCCAAGCGCGACAGCCGGCTCGCCACGATCTGCCTGGGCTATGCCGACGGCTACCCGCGCAATGCGAGCGGAACCGACGCCAGCCCGGGCGGTAGCGCGATCGTCGATGGCGTGGTCTGTCCCTTCGTCGGCACGGTCTCGATGGATCTGGTCATCATCGACCTGACGGATCTGCCCGCGGCATCAGTGAAGCGGGGCGATCCGGTCACGCTGATCGGCGGCCCGCTCGATCTCGATGCGGTCGGTTCCGGCGCGAAGACGATCGGCTACGAGATCCTCACCAGCCTCGGCCGGCGCCATGCGCGGCGCTATGTCGGGGTGTGAGGTGAGCGGGCCATCGAGCGTCATGCTCGGGCCTGACCCGAGCGTCTCTGGCCCGTCATTCTCGGGTCTTCGCTCCGCTTCGCCCGAGAATGACGGCTGATGGCCAAGCGCGGCCCCACCTACACCTGCCAGGCCTGCGGGGCGGTCTATCACCGCTGGCAGGGCAAGTGCGACGCCTGCGGCACCTGGTCGTCGCTGTCGGAGGAGGCGCAGGCCGCGCCCGTCCCCGGTGCGCGCGGAGCGTCGGGCGGCCGGGCGCGCGGTCGCGTCTTCGCTCTGGAAGGGCTGAAGGGCGAAACCCAGGACGCGCCGCGCATCGTCTCCGGAATCGGCGAATTGGATCGCGTCACGGGCGGGGGCTTCGTGCCCGGCTCGGTGCTGCTGATCGGCGGCGATCCTGGCATCGGCAAATCGACGCTGCTGATGCAGGCCTGTGCCGCGCTCGCCCTGTCGGGACGCCGCGTCGTCTATGTCTCCGGCGAGGAATCGACCGGTCAGGTCCGGCTGCGGGCCGAGCGCATGGGGCTGTCTGAGGCCCCCGTCGAGCTCGCTGCCGAGACCAATGTCGAGGACATCGTCGCCACCCTCGGCCAGGGATCGCGACCGGCGCTGGTGGTGATCGATTCGATTCAGACGATGTGGTCGGGTGAGGTCGAGAGCGCACCGGGCACGGTCACGCAGGTGCGCGGCTCGGCGCAGGCGTTGATCCGCTACGCCAAGACCAGCGGCGCCTGCATGATCCTGGTCGGTCACGTCACCAAGGACGGGCAGATTGCCGGCCCGAGGGTGGTCGAGCACATGGTCGACGCCGTGCTGTCTTTCGAAGGCGAAGGGGCGCACTCGTTCCGCATCCTGCGCGGCCAGAAGAACCGCTTCGGCGCCACCGACGAGATCGGCGTCTTCGAGATGACGGGCAAGGGCCTCTCCGAGGTCTCGAACCCTTCAGCCCTGTTCCTGGCCGGGCGTGACCAGGCGGCGCCCGGCGCCGCGGTCTTCGCCGGCATGGAGGGCACGCGTCCGGTTCTCGTCGAGATCCAGGCGCTGGTCGCGCCAACCTCGCTCGGCACACCGCGGCGCGCGGTCGTCGGCTGGGAGAACAGCCGCCTGTCGATGGTGCTGGCCGTGCTCGAGACGCATGGCGGGCTGCGGCTGGGGCAGCACGACGTCTATCTGAACGTCGCCGGTGGATTGCGGGTCAACGAGCCGGCCGCCGATCTCGCGGTGGCGGCCGCGCTGGTGTCCTCGCTGACAGGGGCGATCCTGCCGCCCGAATCGGTCTATTTCGGCGAAATCGCGCTGTCGGGCGCGGTCAGGCCCGTTTCCGTGGCGGCGGCGCGGCTGCGCGAGGCCTCCAAGCTCGGTTTCGAGGCGGCGCTGATGCCGGCCGGCGGCGCCGAGGCCGGCGACGGCAGCGGCCTGTCGCTGCGGCGTTTCGGCCATGTCACGGAACTCGTTGCCGATATCGCCGCGCGCGCACCGCGCCGGGATGTGAAATGAGCCTGTCGCAATAGTGACGCAACGGGCGCGAACGCGTATAGCAAACCCGATGCGGCCAGCCCATCTGTTGCAGGCCATTCCGAGACCATAACGAAGCGGCTCATCCATGCCTGTGACCATTCTCGATCTCGTCGTCATCGGCGTGGTTCTGATCTCGGCTTTGCTGGCAGCGGTGCGCGGGCTCACGCGCGAGGTGCTCGCGATCGCCTCCTGGGCGGCCGCCGCGGCCGTCGCCTGGGTGTTCCACCCGCAGCTGCTGCCGATCCTGAAGCAGTACATCCCCAATGACATGATCGCGTTGATCGCCTCGATCGCCTCGCTGTTCCTGGTGACGCTGATCGTGGTCTCGCTGGTGACGGCGCGAATCTCGGATTTCGTGCTCGATTCCCGGATCGGCGCGCTCGACCGGACACTGGGCTTCGTCTTCGGCGCCGGGCGCGGCCTTTTGCTGGCGGTGATCGGCTATCTCTTCTTCGCCGCGCTGATGGGCGACAAGAACATGCCGCCCTGGGCCAAGGACGCCAAGGCCAAGCCGATGCTCGAGGAGACCGGGCGCTCGCTGCTGGCGATGCTGCCGCAGGACGTGAATGCCGACTTCATCAAGAAGCTGCTGAAGCCCAAGGGCGAAGGCGAACCGACGGAAGCCCCCGCGGAGGAGCCGCGCCCGCCCGCCACCCCGGGAACCGAGCCGCAGCGCCGCACCGAGGTGCCCAACGCGACGGACCGGCAGGCGCTGCAGCGCGCCATCGACGGGACGCGCCCCGCCACCCCTGCCCCAACTCGCCCGTAATTCGCACGTAAAAGCCCGTCGTCCAGCTTCCAGGAGCCCCGTGATGGTCGCAGAATCCTCGACGAAGGCCCGCGCGAGCGAGGCCGCCTTCGACCCCTATGCCGACCGGCTGCGCGAGGAATGCGGCGTCTTCGGCATCTTCGGCCACGCGGACGCGGCGGCTCTAACCGCGCTCGGCCTGCATGCGCTCCAGCATCGCGGCCAGGAGGCGGCGGGCATCGTCACCTTCGACGGCGCGCGCTTCCATTCCGAGCGTCGCCTCGGCCTCGTCGGCGACGCCTTCTCCGAAGCCTCGGTGATCGACAAGCTGAAGGGCTCGCAGGCGGTCGGGCATGTTCGCTATTCGACCACCGGCGAGACGATCCTGCGCAACGTCCAGCCGCTGTTTGCGGAGCTTCATGGCGGCGGCTTCGCGGTCGCCCATAACGGCAACCTGACCAACGGCCTGACGCTGCGGCGCAACCTCGTGCGGGACGGTGCGATCTACCAGTCGACCTCCGACACCGAGGTGCTGCTGCATCTCGTAGCGCGCAGCCGCAAGCCGCGCTTCATCGAGCGCTTCGTCGAAGCGATCCGCCAGATCGAGGGCGCCTATGCCTTCGTCGGCATCACCAACAAGAAGCTGATCGGCGCGCGCGACCCGCTCGGCATCCGCCCGCTGGTGCTGGGCGAACTCGACGGCGCCCCGATCCTGACGTCCGAGACCTGCGCGCTCGACATCATCGGCGCCCGCTTCATCCGCGAGATCGAGAACGGCGAGGTCGTCGTCATCTCGGAGACCGGCATCGAGAGCCACAAGCCGTTCCCGGCCGTGCAGGAGCGCCCCTGCATCTTCGAATACATCTATTTTGCCCGCCCCGATTCGATCGTGAAGGGCCGCAGCATCTATGAACACCGCAAGGCGATGGGCGCGCAGCTCGCCCTCGAATCGCCGGCCAATGCCGATGTGATCGTGCCGGTGCCGGATTCCGGCGTGCCGGCAGCGCTGGGCTACGCGCAGGCGAGCGGCATTCCCTTCGAGCTCGGCATCATCCGCAACCACTATGTCGGCCGGACCTTCATCGAGCCGACGCAGAAGGTGCGCGAGCTCGGCGTCAAGCTGAAGCACTCGGCCAACCGCTCGGTCGTCGAGGGCAAGAGCATCGTGCTCGTCGACGATTCGATCGTGCGCGGCACGACCTCGTTCAAGATCGTGAAGATGATGCGCGAGGCCGGGGCGCGCGAGGTGCATTTCCGCATCTCCTCGCCGCCGATCACCCATCCCGACTATTACGGCATCGACACGCCCGACCGCGAGAAACTGCTGGCGGCGACGCATTCGCTCGAGGAGATGCGCGAGTTCGTCGGCGCCGATTCGCTCGCCTTCATCTCTGTCGACGGGCTCTACCGCGCCATGGGCCATGAGCGGCGCGATCCGGTCCGGCCGCAGTTCACCGATCACTGCTTCACCGGCGATTACCCGACCTCGCTGACCGACGTGATCGGCGAGAGCGCCAAGCAGCAGATCTCGCTGCTGGCCGAGGCGGGCTGACGACGGCGCCGCGACCTCCGCAGCCCTCATCCTGAGGAGCCGCGGCACGCGGCGTCTCGAAGGATGATCCAGATTTCTCCGGAGCCCCATTTGAGCATCCTTCGAGACGCGCCTTCGGCGCTCCTCAGGATGAGGGCTGCGGATGTGGGCACGGGGGACCAGGAATGACCCAACCTCTCTCAGGGCGCGTCGCGCTCGTCACCGGCGCGTCACGCGGGATCGGGCGGGCGGCTGCGCTCGCCTTCGCCAGGGCCGGCGCCCATGTCGTCGCGCTGGCGCGCACCAGCGGCGCGCTGGAGGAGCTCGACGACGAGATCCGGGCCGAGGGCGGCAGCGCCACGCTGGTCCCGCTCGATCTCGGCGACGCCCCGGCGGTCGAGAAGCTCGGCCCGGCCCTGCTCCAGCGCTGGGGCAAGCTCGACATTCTGCTGGCCAATGCCGGCATCCTCGGCCCGCTCTCGCCGCTGACCCATGCCTCCCCGAAGGAATGGGCCAAGGTCTTCGACACCAATGTCACGGCGAACTGGCGGCTGCTGAAATCGGTCGAGCCCGCGCTCCAGGCGTCAGATGCCGCACGCGTCATCCTGATGTCCTCGGGCGCCGCGCATAAATGCCTCGCCTATTGGGGGCCCTATTCGATCTCCAAGGCCGCGGTCGAGGCGATGGGGCGCACCTATGCGGCTGAGACGGCGACGACGCCGCTGAAGGTGATGCTGGTCAATCCGGGGCCGCTGCGCACGCGCATGCGGGCCGAGGCCATGCCCGGCGAGGACCCGCTGACACTGAGGACGCCGGAAGAGCTGGCGCCGCATCTGGTTGCCATCGCCTCGCCGGACTGGGCCGAGAGCGGCAAGATCTTCGACTTCCCACAGGGCAAGGTGCTCAGCCCGCAGATGCCGGGCTGAGAGCGGCTCTTCCCTTTTCCCCTCGCGGGAGAAGGTGGCAGCGTGCAGCGCTGACGGATGAGGGGCGCTGTAAGCTTCCCGCCTGATCGGCGCGACACAGACGGACGGGGCACGGCGCCCCCTCATCCGTCTGCTTCGCAGACACCTTCTCCCGCGAGGGGAGAAGGGAACGTCTTCACCCCGCGCGCTTGTTCTTGTCGTAGGGGTTCTCGCCGCCGCGGGTGTGCAGGCGGATCGGCGTGCCCGGCAGATCGAAGGCCTCGCGCAGATTGTTGACCAGATAGCGGGTGTAGGACACCGGCAGATGGTCGAGCTGGTTGCCGAACAGCGCGAAGGTCGGCGGGCGCGCCTTGGCCTGCGTCATGTAGCGGATCTTGATGCGTCGGCCGGCCACGGCCGGGGGCGGATGGGCCGAGAGCACACCTTCGAGCCAGCGGTTGATCTTCGCCGTCGAGATGCGGCGGTTCCACACCTCATAGGCGGTGAAGACGGCCTGCATCAGCCGGTCGATGCCCTCGCCGGCGAGGCCCGAGAGCGGGATGATCGGCACGCCGCGGACCTGCGCCAGGAGATGGCTCGCCTTCTCCTTCAGCTCGGCCAGGAGGCCGTTCTTGTCGGCGACGAGGTCCCATTTGTTGAGCCCGATGACGACGCAGCGGCCTTCGCGCTCGGTCAGGTCGACGAGCGTCAGATCCTGCTTCTCGAAGGGGATGGTGGCGTCGAGCAGCACGACCACGACCTCGGCGAAGCGGATCGCCCGCAGCGAATCCTGCACCGACATCTTCTCGAGCTTTTCCTCGATGCGGGCGCGCTTGCGCATGCCGGCCGTGTCGAACAGCTTCACCGGCCGGCCGCGCCATTCATAGTCGACCGAGATCGTGTCGCGGGTGATGCCGGCTTCGGGGCCGACGAGCAGGCGCTCCTCACCGATCATCTTGTTGACCAGCGTCGACTTGCCGGCGTTGGGGCGGCCGATGATGGTGACGCGCAGCGGCTTGTTGGGGTCGTTGTACTCCGCCTCCTCGTCGACGAAGGCAGCCGGAGCCTCGACCCATTTCTTGTCGCCATAGCTCTCGTCGAAGGGCTCTTCCTCCTCGGGCTCGACATCGACGTAAGGCGCCAGCGCCTCGAGCAGATCGGAGGTGCCCTCGCCGTGCTCGGCCGAGAAGGGGACGGGGTCGCCGAGGCCGAGCGCATAGGATTCGAAGATGCCGTCGAGGCCCTTCCGCCCTTCCGCCTTGTTGGCCAGGAGGATGACGGGCTTGCCGGACTTGCGGACGAGATCGGCGAAGGGCTGGTCCATCGGCGTCAGGCCGAGTCGGGCGTCGATCATGAACAGGATGACGTCCGCCTGGGCGATCGCCACCTCGGTCTGCGCGCGCATGCGCCCGGCGAGCGAGCCGGGATCGGCCTCCTCGAGCCCCGCCGTGTCGATGATGGTGAAGCGCAGATGGCCGAGCGCGGCATCGCCCTCGCGCCGGTCGCGCGTCACGCCGGGCCGGTCGTCGACCAGAGCGAGCTTCTTGCCGACGAGCCGGTTGAACAGCGTCGACTTGCCGACATTGGGACGGCCGATGATGGCGACGGTGGCGGTCATTCGGTTTCTTGCATCCTGTTACGCCGACGGCCCGGGCGCCGGCCGAAGGCGCCGGACAAAAGCCCGGCCCCTCACCGGCCTGCACTCCGGCGCCAAGCCCGGCCCCGTGCCGCGGCGCGGCGGGTCCGGGCAGACGGCGTCTACGCGGTCAATCGTCAGTTCTTCGTCTCGACCGGCCCACCGCGCACCAGAGCGAGATAGAGTTCGGTGCGCTGGCGCAGGACGGCGGGCGATTGCGGGTCGGTGACGATGGCATCGAACCAGCGGCCGGCATCCTCGAAGAGGTTGGCCTTGAGCGCGGCGATGCCGAGGAACTCGCGGGCCGAGTGGCGCCAGGCCCCCTGCGGCGTCGCCAGCGGCTCCAGCGCCGTCCGCAACTCCGGATAGGGCACGAGATCGACGCGCAGCATGCCAGCCCGCAGGCGGGCGAGATCGCGGTAGAGTTGGCCGAGCGAGCCATCGGCCGCAATCTGGTCGAAGGCGGTCGCCCCGGCGGCAGCGTCGCGCTTGGCCGTCTCGGCCGCGAGGCGGAAGCGGGCGATCTGGCGGTAGCCCGCCGGCGCGCTCGCCGCGAGTTCGCCGAGGATGGTCTCGGCCTCCGAACCGTTGCCGTCGCGCGAGGCCTTCAAAGCCGCCTCGAGCCGGGCGCCGACGACCTGCGAGGCCTGCTGCTCGCGGTAGAGCCAGAACTGCCAGCCGGCCATGGCCGCGACCGCGAGCACGGCCAGCCCGGTGAGCAGCCAGCCATACTTCTTCCAGAGCTCCGCCGCCTTGTCGCGGCGCACTTCCTCGTCGATCTCGCGGAAAATATCGGCCATGGTCCGTCAGATATCCTGTGTGGTGCTGCCCGGTAGCATTTCCGCCCGGCAATGGCGAGCCGGAACAGGATTTTCCTGGCCCTCATCCTGAGGAGCCGCGTCACCGGCGTCTCGGAGGATGCTCCAGGAGGTGCCGGAGATCGCTGGAGCATCCTTCGAGACGCGCCTGCGGCGCTCCTCAGGATGAGGGCTCAGAAGCCCGGTGCAGCAGGCTGCCGTCGCCATAGGAGTAGAAGCGGTAGTTTTCTGCGATCGCATGGGCATAGGCCCGCTTCATCACGTCCAGGCCGCAGAAGGCGGAGACGAGCATGAACAATGTCGAGCGCGGCAGGTGGAAATTGGTCAGCAGCAGGTCGACCGCGCGGAAACGATAGCCCGGCGTGATGAAGATCGCGGTATCGCCTGAAAATGGCCGGATGACGCCATCCTCGCCCGTGGCGCTTTCGAGCAAGCGCAGCGACGTGGTGCCGACCGCGACGATGCGCCCGCCTTTCGCCCGCACCGCGTTGAGGGCCGCGGCCGTCTCCGGCGCGATCGTCCCCCATTCGGCATGCATGCGATGGTCCTGCGTATCTTCCGCCTTTACCGGCAGGAAGGTGCCGGCCCCGACATGGAGCGTGACGAGATGGCGGGTGACGCCCCTCGCCTCCAGCGCGGCGACGAGGTCGGGCGTGAAGTGCAGGCCGGCCGTCGGCGCCGCGACGGCACCGTCGTTGCTGGCGTGCATGGTCTGGTAGTCCTGCGCATCGGCGGCATCGGTCGCGCGCTTGCCGGCGATGTAGGGCGGCAGCGGCAGTTCGCCGAGGCGGGCGATGGCCTCGTCGAGATGCGGGCCGGCGACCGCGAAGCGCAGCTCGACCTCGCCGCCGTCGGCCTTGGCGACGATCTCGGCCTGGAGGCGGCCGAGTTCGCAGGCGCTGCTCTCGGATTCGTCGCCGAAGGTGACCGTCTCGCCGAGCGCCAGCTTCTTGGCTGGCCGCGCGAAGGCGCGCCAGCGATCGGCACCCTCGCGCTTGTGCAGCATGATCTCGATGCGGGCGGAGGCATCGCCCCGCCGGCGCCGGCCATAGAGCCGGGAGGGAATGACGCGCGTGTCGTTGAGGACGAGCGCGTCACCCGGTTGCAGCAGTTCGACGAGGTCGCGGATGCCGCGGTCCTCGAAGGGCTGCGGGGCATCGGGCCTGACGACGAGCAGCCGCGCCGCATCGCGCGGGCTGACGGGCCTCAGCGCGATGCGGTCTTCGGGCAGGTCGAAGTCAAAGAGCCCGACATCCACGGTGATGTCAGGCCGCGTCGGCCATGACCTTCAGCGAGACGATGGAGTCGGGATCGCGCACGGGCTCGCCGCGCTTGATGTTGTCGACATTGTCCATGCCTTCCACGACCTGGCCCCAGACCGTGTATTGCTTGTCGAGGAAGCGGGCGTCGTCGAAGACGATGAAGAACTGGCTGTTGGCCGAGTTCGGGTTCTGGGCGCGGGCCATCGAGCAGATGCCGCGGACATGCGGCTCGGCATTGAACTCCTGCGCCAGGTCGGGGTGCTTCGAGCCGCCGGTGCCGGTGCCGTGCGGGCAGCCGACCTGGGCCATGAAGCCGTCGATGACGCGGTGGAAGACGATGCCGTCATAGAAGCCCTCGCGCGCGAGCAGCTTGATGCGCTCGACATGCTTGGGCGCGAGGTCGGGGCGCAGCTTGATCACCACCTTGCCCTTGGTGGTTTCCATGACGAGGGTGTTCTCGGGATCGAGCGACATCAGATCGGCCTTTCGTTGGACGGCGCGCGGCCGTGGAAGCGGATGGACAAGGGTCGCCCCGCGATAGCGGCTCCGAGCTGCGGCGACAACCTCATAGGTGTGCAGCTGCGAACGGCTGCGACAACGGAGTCGGTGAAGCGGCGGCGCAGATCGGCTTGCGTCTGCTGCGTCTGCCAGGTCACGCGCGGCTCGCCGAAGAGCGAGCCGTCGCGACGCAGGCTGAAGCGCACGGTCGCCATCGCGCCGCTCGACGGACCGTCCATCGCCGGCGGCGCCCAGCAGCGGCGCAGCGCCGGCGCGATGTCGGCGAGACGGTCGAGCGCGCCGACGTCTGGCGTCTTCATCGCCGGCTCGACCGTGCCGACCACGCCGATCTCGCCGCTGCCGGCGCGAGGCGCCGGCGGGATCGGCCGCGTCGCAGCGCCCGGGAGATCGGGCTCGCCACCGAAGCGGCCGCCGGTGCCGGGCACATAGCGCTGGCCCGACGGCGGCGGCAGCACGGGGTTCTGGGAGCCAGAGGGCGGCGGCAGGACCGGATTTTGCGAACCGGACGCCGGCGGCAGGCCGAGTTCGGTCGTCCCCTGCGCCGCAGCCACGCCCGCCGTGACAGCGGACAGCGCGCAGAGGAACAGGCCGTTCAGGGCGCGCGGCGCCCTGCCCGCCATCGGCTTACTTTACGTCGGACTGGAGCCGCATGCGGACGATCTTGTCGGGGCCGGTGACCATGCCGCTGCCGGCGGCGCCCTTCTTGATCTTGCGGACGGCCTCCATGCCCGAGACGACCTCGCCGAAGAGCGTGTACTGACCGGTCAGCGAGCCGCAGCCCTCATAGCAGATGAAGAACTGCGAATTGGCCGAATCGGGCGACTGCGAGCGCGCCATGCCGACCGAACCAACCTTGTAGGGGGTCGGGGTGAACTCGGCCTTGATGTTGGGCAGGTCGGAGCTGCCGGTGCCGGTGCCCGTCGGGTCGCCGGTCTGCGCCATGAAGCCGTCGATGACGCGGTGGAAGACGATGCCGTCATAGAAGCCGCGCTTGGTCAGCGTCTTGATCTGCTCGACATGCTTGGGCGCGAGGTCCGGCCGCAGGCGGATCGTCACCGGCCCGTCCTTGGTCTCGAGGATCAGCGTGTTGGCGGGATCCGTGGCCTGGGCCCGAACCGGCGCGGTCGCCAGGCCGAGGGAGGCGAAAAGAGCGAGAGTGGCGAGCGAGTGGCGCAGCATGATCGTCTCCTTGGCCGCCGAGATGTCGGCGGGCGTGTCGTCGCGGGCGTCGTAGCGGCATCCTTTGGCCGGAACAAGGCGCCGCAGGACGACGAATCGTACGATGTTGCACCGCACAAGTGCAGCGGAGAATAATTTTGCAAAAAGTTGAGGCTCGACCTGCTCAAAGTGATGACAGACGTGTGGCAATCGGTTATCAAACCCTTGCTGGACACGCTTTGTTGATCGAAGCGCCGCGGACCAGGTCTCGGGAGGACAAACGCCCGTTCAGTATACGAGTCGCACGCGAACAGATGTGTGCCGTTACTGCGGTAAAAACAGACTAAGAAGGCAAGGCATCGGCCTTGCCTTTTTCTTTGTCTGGTGTCCGGCGGGCCGTTGGCCGCCCAGTCTCCGATTGCCCCAGGGCCTGCCCGTGCCCTCCGCATCCGCCGGTCTTTGCCGGCTCAGATGTCGAGCGCCGCCCAGCCATACCAGACGAAGAGGAAGACCACGGCCGCGATCAGCGAGGTGATCACCACCTTGCGGCGAAGGCCCGGCAGGGCCGGAGCGCCGGGCTCGGTGCCTTCGACGACCTCCCCGGTTTCCACCTGGCTGCGCACGCCGAAGGGCAGGACGGCGAAGAGCACCGTCCACCAGATCACGAAGTAGACGGCGAGCGCACTCGCGATCGTCATGGCTGCAGGTCCTTTCCGGCGGTGTCGGCCAGCGCGATGCAGGAGAAGGCGACGCGGGCCTGCGTGGGCACGCCGAAGCGGGCGGTGTGGCGCGCCGGCAGCCCGCCGGGAAAGTGCTTCACATATTCGGCGTTGCAGGCGGCATAGTCGGCCGGATCGGTGATCAACATGGTCATCTGCACGACGCGCCCGAGGGAACTGCCGGCTTCGGCCAGGATGCCGGCGATATGGGCCAGCGCGTTGCGCACCTCATCGGCCGGCGTCTCGCCGCGATGGATACCGCGGGCGGGATCATGCGGCGCCGAATGGCCGGAGACGAAGACGAGGCCGCCGGCGCGCGTGGCTGCGCTGAAGGGGCGCGGCGAGCCCGGCACCGGCTGGCCGAAGAAGCTGATCGCGGATGTGTCCATCGGCTCAGGCCTGCTCGAGCTCGACGAGCGTGCCGGTGAAGTCCTTCGGATGCAGGAAGAGGACGGGCTTGCCATGCGCGCCGATGCGCGGCTCGCCCGTGCCCAGCACCCGCGCACCCGCCGCCTTCAGCCGGTCGCGCGCGGCGAGGATGTCGTCGACCTCGTAGCAGATGTGGTGGATGCCGCCATCGGCGTTGCGTTCGAGGAATTTCGTGATCGGGGAGTCGGCGCCCAGCGGCTCGAGCAGCTCGACCTTGGTGTTCGGCAGCTCGACGAAGACGACGGTGACGCCATGCTCCGGCTGCGGCAGTGGCTGCGAGACGCGGGCACCGAGCGTGTCGCGATAGAGCGCGGTCGCCGCCGCGAGATCCTTCACGGCAATGGCGACGTGGTTGAGGCGTCCGATCATGTTGCTCCCCTGCTGGCTTCGGCGGATCCTAAACCTCGATCACCAGCGCATGCACCAGCGGCTTCTTGCCCCACTCCTCGTTGACCGCGCTGCGCAGGCCGCGCTCCAGCGCATTGCGCAGCGCTTCCGGGTCACGGCGACGGGCCTTGGGAATGCCGTCGATCAGCTCCGATACCGCATCGGCGACGTATTCGTCGAAGCCCGTGCCGTCGCGCGTATAGGGCGGCAAGCCCAGCACCGCGATCTCCGGATCCCCGGCGAGCCCGCCCTTCTCGTCGATCGCGACGGCGACCGAGATCATGCCGACGAAGGAGAGCCTGCGACGCTCGGGAATGGTCTTCTCGAGAGCGTTCACGAGGAGATTGCCATCCTGGTAGAGCCGGCCATGGGTGACCTCGTCGATCTTGCTGGCGCCCTCCGGGGTGATCGCGACGACGTCGCCATTGCCGGCGCGCACCACGATCTTGACGCCGAGCCCGCGCGCGAAGGTCGCGTGCTCCGAGAGATGGAGGTCCTCGCCATGGGCGGGGATCACGATCTTCGGCTTCAGCCAGCCATAGAGCCTGGCCATCTCCTCGCGGCGTGGATGGCCGGAGACATGGACCAGATGGGTCCGGTCGGTGATGATCTCGATGTTGTCGCGGGCGAGCGCGTTCTGGATGGCGCCCACCGCCTTCTCGTTGCCGGGAATCGTGCGCGAGGAGAAGATCACCCGGTCGCCGGGCGACAGCGCGATCTCGGGGTGGTCGTCGGAGGCGATGCGGGAGAGCGCGGCGCGCGGCTCGCCCTGGCTGCCGGTCAGGAGCGCGACGACCTTGTCGCGCGGCAGGTAGCCATAGGTGTCGGCCGAGCGGAAGGCCGGGATGCCGTCGAGATAACCGCATTCGCGGGCGACATCGATGACGCGATCCATGGCGCGGCCGACGACGACGACCTCGCGCTGATCGGCCATCGCCGCTTCCGCGACCGCGCGCAGCCGGGCGACGTTGGAGGCGAAGGTGGTGACCGCGACGCGACCGGGAGCCGAGTGCACCAGTTCCTTGATCTTGGCGGCGACGTCGGCCTCGCTCGGCGAGGTGCCGTCGCGCATCACGTTGGTCGAGTCGCAGACCAGCGCCAGCACGCCCTCTTCGCCGAGCTCGCGCAGGCGCTTCTCGTCGGTCGGCAGGCCGACCCCGGGCGTCACGTCGATCTTCCAGTCGCCTGTATGGACGACGAGGCCCACGGGGGTGCGGATGGCGAGCGCGTTCGATTCGGGGATCGAATGCGCGACCGGCACGAATTCGATGTCGAAGGGGCCGAGCGTGATGCGGCCACCCTGGGCGACGATGTGCATCGGCACCTTGGGCGCGCCCGGCTCCGAGAGGCGACGCGTGGCCAGGAGCCCCGCGGCGAACTGCGTGCAGTAGACCGGCGCGCGCAAGGACGGCCAGAGCGCAGCGAGCGCGCCGATATGGTCCTCATGGGCGTGGGTGATGACGATGCCGAGCAGGTTCGCCCGCTCCTCGACGATGTAGCGCAGGTCTGGCAGCACGATGTCGACGCCCGGAACCTCCGGGCCGGCGAAGGACAGGCCGCAATCGACGAGGATCCATTTCCGCCTCCCCTCCGGCCCATAGCCGTAGAGGGCGGCATTCATGCCGATCTCGCCGAGGCCACCGAGGGGAACGAAAACGAGCTGGTCTTTGGAACGGGTCACGAAGAATCCTGACTGATCGACAGCCGGCGGCGCCGGGATGGTGCGGGAGCCCTAACACGCGGCGCCCCAGGGCTCCATAGCGGCGCGGCGTCGCCCGTCCGCCGGGAGCGGACGCCTCCGTCAGCGGGGCGCGGCCTCGGGGATGGCCGCGCCGAAGAACAGATCGCCGGCATCGAAGGCTCGTATCCCGCCCGGCGTCTCGAGCAGCAGTCGACCGGCGGGGTCGAGGCCGGAGAAGACACCGGTGACGGCGCCCGAGGGCGGGCGGATGGTGATGGTCTGGCCGAGGAACGCCGCCCGCTCCAGCCAGGCCTGCCGCGTGGGGCCGAAGCCGCCGGGCCGCTGCCAGATGGCGAAGCGCTCGGCGAAGGCCTCGGCGAGCGCCGCCAGCGTCGCCTCGATGCTGACGTCGGGCGCATCGGCGCGCAGGAAGCTCGCCGGATAGGGCGTGCCTTGCGCGCAGGACGCGATGTTGACGCCGAGACCCGCGATGACGGCGAAGCGCCCTGCCCCGCTCTCGCCCTCGAGCAGCAGGCCCGAACATTTGGCGCCGTCGACGAGCAGATCGTTCGGCCATTTGAGCGCCAGCCGTGGCGCCGCCAGCCCTGTGACGCGCGCCGCGGCATCGTGAAGAGCGAGCCCCGCGACGAAGCCGAGTTGCGGCGCCAACGCCGGCTCGCAAGGGTTCACCAGGAGAAGGCTCGCGTAGAGATTGCCCGGCGGAGAGGTCCATTGCCGGCCATGGCGCCCGCGCCCGGCATTCTGGCTGCGCGCCACGATCCAGAGCTGGCCGGGATCGCCCTGCTGGAGCGCGCGCCGCGCCTCCTCCATGGTCGAGCCGACCTCGTCACGGACGATCAGCCGGTAGCCGGCGGCGCGGGCGAGGTCGCCTAACATGCGCGTCCGATCGGGAGCCACGCCGTCATGCTCGCCCTTGTGGCGAGCATCCACGTCTTGAACACAGGTCGCGCCAGAGCAAGACGTGGATGGTCGGGACAAGCCCGACCATGATGGCCGCGCCTCAAAACAGCGACTTCGCCGCCGCGCCGGCCGAGTTCAGCAGCGGTGCCGGCAGCAGCGAGAGCGCCAGCACGAACAGCGCGGAGACCAGCAGCACGGCCCGCACGCCGAAGTCGCCCTTCTCGAAGGCGGGCTTCGCGTCGTCGAAATAGATCACCTTGACGAGGCGCAGGTAGTAGTAAGCGCCGATGACGCTGGTGACGACGCCGACCACGGCCAGGACATAGAGCTTGGCGTCGATGGCGGCGAGGAAGACGTAGAACTTCGCCCAGAACCCGGCCAGCGGCGGGATGCCCGCGAGCGAGAACATCATCATCGAGAGCGCGAAGGCCATCCACGGATTGGTCCGCGACAGACCGGCGAGTTCGCCGATCTCCTCGACCGCCTTGCCGTCGCGGCGCATCAGCAGCACGCAGGCGAAGGCGCCGAGCGTCGTCGCCAGATAGATCGCCATGTAGACCAGCACGCCCTGGACGCCATTGGCGGTGCCGGCGGCGAGACCGACCAGCGCATAGCCCATATTGGCGATCGATGAGTAGGCGAGCAGGCGCTTGATGTTGGTCTGACCGATCGCGGCGAAGGCGCCGAGCGCCATCGAGGCGATTGCGATGAAGATGACGATCTGCTGCCACTCGTGCAGCGCGCCCGGGAAGGCCCCGACGAAGATGCGCACGACCATCGCCATCGCCGCCATCTTGGGGGCGGAGGCGAAAAAGGCGGCGACCGGGGTCGGTGCGCCCTCGTAGACGTCCGGCGTCCACATGTGGAACGGAACGGCTGAGATCTTGAAGGCGACGCCGGCGGCGATGAAGACGATGCCGAAGATCAGGCCGATCCCGGGATTCCCGCCCTGGACCGCCGCGGCGATGCCGGCATAGTTGACCGTGCCGGTGAAGCCATAGACCAGCGAGGCGCCGTAGAGCAGCATGCCCGACGAGAGCGCGCCGAGGACGAAGTACTTCAGGCCGGCCTCGGTCGATTTCGGATTGTCACGGTCGAAGGCGGCGACGACATAGAGCGCGAGCGACTGCAGTTCGAGGCCGACATAGAGGCTGATGAGGTCGTTGGCCGAGATCATCATCATCATCCCGATCGTCGACAGGACGATCAGGATCGGGAACTCGAAGCGCATCGAGCCGTCGCGGCGCAGGGCGTCCGAGGACAGCAGGATCGCCGCGGCGGCGCCCAGCAGCGTCAGCACCTTGAAGAAACGGGCGAAGCTGTCGACGACGAAACCGCCGTTGAAGGTGAGCGCCCGGCCCTCGCCGGCGAGAACCAGCACGAGCGCCAGCGCAAACAGCGCCAGGGCCGCGCCCTCGAGCAGGCGTGTCGACCGCTCGCCGCGGATCGCACCGACCAGCACCATGCCGATGGCGCCGATCGCGAGGATGATTTCCGGAAGCGCCGGGCCGAGAGCGGGCAGAGCCATCCTGCGAGACCTTACTGAACGACCAGCATCGCCGTTTTCGCGGCGGTGAGTGCGGCCTGATAATTCTTGATGAGGGCTTCGGTCGGCGCGGCGAAGGCGTCGAGGATGGTCCCCGGACGGATACCGTACCAGACCGTGAGCACGACCAGCGGGATCAGGATCACCATTTCACGGCGATCGAGATCGGCGATGTCCTTGAGCTCGGGCTTGACCAGCTCGCCGAAGACGACGCGGCGGTAGAGCCAGAGCGCATAGGCAGCCGACAGGATGACGCCCGAGCAGGCGATGAAGGCCACCCAGGGATTGGCCCGGAAGGCGCCCATCAGCGTCAGGAACTCGCCGACGAAGCCGGCCGTGCCGGGCAGGCCGACATTGGCCATGGTGAAGACCATGAAGACGACCGCGTAGACCGGCATCCGGTTGACCAGCCCGCCATAGGCGGAAATCTCGCGGGTGTGCATGCGGTCGTAGATCACGCCGACGCAGAGGAAGAGCGCGCCCGAGACCAGCCCGTGGCTGACCATCTGGAACATCGCACCCTGGATGCCCTGCGGCGTCAGGGTGAACAGGCCCATGGTGACGAAGCCCATATGCGCCACCGAGGAGTAGGCGATCAGCTTCTTGATGTCCTCCTGCATCAGCGCCACCAGCGAGGTGTAGACGATGGCGATGACCGACAGCGCGAAGACGAAGGAGGCGAAATAGGCCGAGGCCTCCGGGAACATCGGGATCGAGAAGCGGATGAAGCCGTAGCCGCCCATCTTCAGCATGATCGCCGCAAGCACGACGGAGCCCGCGGTCGGCGCCTCGACGTGAGCGTCCGGCAGCCAGGTGTGGACCGGCCACATCGGCATCTTCACCGCAAACGAGGCGAAGAAGGCGAGCCAGAGCCAGGTCTGCATGCCCGCCGGGAACTTGTGTGCCAGCAGCGTCGGGATGTCGGTGGTGCCGGCGTGCCAGTACATCGCCATCAGCGCCAGCAGCAGCAGCACCGAGCCCAGCAGCGTGTAGAGGAAGAACTTGTAGGAGGCGTAGACGCGCCGCTTGCCGCCCCAGATGCCGATGATCAGGAACATCGGGATCAGGCCGCCCTCGAAGAAGAGGTAGAACAGCACGAGGTCGAGCGCCACGAAGACGCCGATCATCAGCGTCTCGAGGATGAGGAACGCGACCATGTATTCGCGCACCCGCTTCGTGATCGAATGCCACGACGCCAGGATGCAGAACGGCATCAGGAAGGCGGTGAGCACCACGAAGGGGAAGGAGAAGCCGTCGACGCCGAGCTTGAACTGGATCGCGTCGGAGACCCAGGCATGGGTCTCGACCATCTGGAAGCCGGGATTGGCGGGGTCGAACTTCGACCAGGCGTAGCAGGCGAGCACGAAGGTCGCGACGGTGGCGCCGAGCGCCACATAGCGCGCATTGGACTCGACCGCGGCCTGATCGCCGCGCAGCGTCAGGATGAACGCCGTGCCGACCAGCGGCACGATCAGAAGACCGGTGAGGATACCGAAGCCCAACATCATCTCACCCGCGCGCCACGAGATACCAGGTCACCAGGCCCGCGACGCCCATCAGCATGGCGAAGGCATAGTGGTAGAGATAGCCGGTCTGCAGCCGCACGACCCGGTTGGTCACGTCGACGACGCGGGCGGAAATCCCGTCCGGGCCCATGCCGTCGATGACGAAGCCGTCGCCCTTCTTCCAGAGGAACTTCCCGATCCACATCGACGGCTTCACGAACAGGAAGTCGTAGATCTCGTCGAAATACCACTTGTTGAGCAGGAAGCGGTACAGGACCGGGTTGGCGGCCGCGAGCTTGCCCGGCACGTCGGGGCGCAGGACGTACATGTAGAGCGCCAGCACGAAGCCGATCAGCATGGCGACGAAGGGCGACCAGATCACCCATTTCGGCACCTCGTGCATCTCGTGCAGGATGTGGTTGTCCTTGCCCGTGAAGAGCGAAGCCTTCCAGAAGTGCTCGTAGCCGTGCCCGATGAAGGCGCCCTTGAAGGCGAAACCGGCGGCCACCGCGCCGAGCGAGAGCACGGCGAGCGGGATCAGCATCACCAGCGGGCTCTCATGCGGCTTGTGGTCGTGGCCATGGCCGTGGTGGTCGTCATGCGCATGGGCAGCATGGGCATGATCGTCGTGACCATGCGCGGCGTGACCATGAGACGCGTGGGCATCCGCACCCCAGCGCGGCTTGCCCTCGAAGGTCATGAAGTAGAGGCGCCAGGAGTAGAACGAGGTCATGCAGGCGGCGACGACCAGCAGCACATAGGCATAGGAGGCGGCGAAGCCCTTATGCGCGACCGCGGCATAGGCGCTCTCGATGATCGCATCCTTGGAGAAGTAGCCGGCGAAGAGCGGGAAGCCGGTGAGCGCCAGCGTGCCGATGGTCATGGCGGCCGCCGTCAGCGGGATGTGCTTCCGCAGGCCCCCCATGTTCCGCATGTCCTGCTCATGGTGCATCGCGTGGATGACCGAGCCGGCACCGAGGAACAGCAGCGCCTTGAAGAAGGCGTGGGTGAAGAGGTGGAAGACGCCGGCCGAATAGGCGCCGACGCCCAGCGCGACGAACATGTAGCCGAGCTGCGAGCAGGTCGAGTAGGCGATGACGCGCTTGATGTCGTTCTGGACGAGGCCGACGGTGGCGGCGAAGAACGCGGTCGTCGCGCCGATGACGATGACGACGGTGAGCGCCACCGGGGCGTATTCGAAGATCGGCGACAGGCGCGCAACCATGAAGACGCCGGCGGTGACCATGGTCGCGGCGTGGATCAGGGCCGAGACCGGGGTCGGGCCCTCCATCGCGTCGGGCAGCCAGGTGTGCAGCAGGAACTGGGCCGACTTGCCCATGGCGCCCATGAACAGCAGCAGCGCGGTCAGCGTCAGCGCGTTCCAGTCATAGCCGAGGAAGCGGAAGCTCTTCTCGGTCAGGCCGGCGATCTGCGGGAAGATGGTGTCGAAGGCGACCGAGCCGGTCAGGACGAAGACCAGGAAGATGCCGAGCAGGAAGCCGAAATCGCCGACGCGGTTGACGATGAAGGCCTTCATCGCCGCGGCGCAGGCGGAGGGCTTCTGGTACCAGAAGCCGATCAGCAGATAGGAGGCGAGGCCGACGCCCTCCCAGCCGAAGAACATCTGCACCAGGTTGTCGGCCGTCACCAGCATCAGCATGGCGAAGGTGAACAGCGACAGATAGGCGAAGAAGCGCGGCCGGTGCGGATCCTCGTGCATGTACCCGATCGAGTAGAGGTGCACGAGCGACGAGACGGTGTTGACGACGACCAGCATCACCACGGTGAGCGTGTCGACGCGGAAGGCCCAGTCGACCTGCAAGCCACCCGAGGACATCCAGGTCGCGACCTGGACGCGCGTCGTGCCGGCGCCGAAGCCGACATTGAAGAAGGCGACCCAGGACAGGACCGCCGAAACGATCAGCAGCGAGGTGGTGACGATCTCCGATCCGCGCGCGCCGATCAGCCGGCCGAAGAGGCCGGCGATCAGGAAGCCGATCAGGGGGAGGAAGACGATCGCGTGATACATGGGGCGGATCCGGGCGCGTGCGCGCCTCAGCCTTTCATCATGTTGATGTCTTCCACCGCGATCGTGCCGCGGTTGCGGAAGTAGACGACGAGAATGGCGAGCCCGATGGCGGCTTCCGCCGCCGCCACCGTCAGCACCAGCAGCGCGAAGATCTGCCCGACGATGTCGTTCAGGAAGCTCGAAAAGGCGACGAAGTTCAGGTTGACCGCGAGCAGGATGAGCTCGACCGACATCAGGATGACGATGACGTTCTTGCGGTTCAGGAAGATGCCGAGCACGCCCAGCGTGAACAGGATCGCCCCGACGGCGAGGTAGTGGCCAAGCCCGATCATCAGACCGTCTCCTCCGGCAGCGCGGCGCCCGGCTGCACCTTCTTGACGTCCATGGCGGTCGCCTTGGTGCGCGCGTTCTGCTGCGCGATGTCCTGGCGCTTGATGCCGGGGCGGTCGCGCAGGGTCAGCACGATCGCGCCGATCATGGCGACGAGCAGGACGAGGCCGGCGGCCTGGAAGTAGTAGACATACTGGGTGTAGAGCACCCGCCCGATCGCCTCGGTGTTGGTGATGCCGGCGGGGATGGCGGCCACCGGCGCGCGCACGATCTGCGGGTCGATGACCCAGGCGCCGACGACGAGCAGCAGCTCGACCGCGAAGATCAGGCCGATCAGCGCGCCGATCGGCAGGTAGTTCAGGAAGCCCTGGCGGAACTCGGCGAAATCGACGTCGAGCATCATCACCACGAAGAGGAAGAGCACCGCGACCGCGCCGACATAGACGACGATCAGCAGCATCGCGAGGAATTCGGCCCCCAGCAGCAGGAACAACCCGGCCGCGTTGACGAAGGCCAGGATCAGGAAGAGCACCGAGTGAACGGGGTTGCGCGAGGTCACCACCATGAACGCCGAAGCGACGGTGATGCCTGCGAACAGATAGAAGAAAGCCGCTGCGGCATTCATCTCGGTCAGCCTTTCCGCCCCGGCGGGCGGCTCTCGTGTTCACCTGCGCCCGACTCTCGCCGGACGCCGTTTGGAGCGTCTATAGTCAGGCCCACCGGCTGCGACAACCGCGCGACGGGTCTGGCCGAAGCCTCAGCGATAGGGGGCGTCCATCGCGATGTTGCGCGCGATCTCGCGCTCCCAGCGGGCGCCGTTCTCGAGCAGCCGGTCCTTGTCGTAGAACAGCTCCTCGCGGGTCTCGGTGGCGAATTCGAAGTTGGGCCCCTCGACGATCGCATCGACCGGGCAGGCCTCCTGGCAGAAGCCGCAATAGATGCACTTGGTCATGTCGATGTCGTAGCGCGTGGTGCGGCGCGTGCCGTCATTGCGGCGCGGGCCGGCCTCGATGGTGATGGCCTGGGCCGGGCAGATCGCCTCGCAGAGCTTGCAGGCGATGCAACGCTCCTCGCCATTGGGATAACGGCGCAGGGCATGCTCGCCGCGGAAGCGCGGGCTCTGCGGATTCTTCTCGAAGGGATAGTTGATGGTCGCCTTCGGCTTGAAGAAATAGCGCATCGACAGCGCGAACGCGCCGACGAACTCCTTCAGCAGCAGGCCCTTTGCGGCTTGTGCGAGCGACATAGCCTTCGTCCTTCCCACTCAGCCGAACACGGTCCGGCCGATCACGTAACCCATCACCGGCGTGCCGCCGATCATCAGAACGGCCAGCGCCACCTTGAGCCAGCGGATGCGACGCTCGTAGTCGTCGCGCTCCGCCTGCGTCGTCGATCGATCGGTCCGGCGCAGCGCCGCGATGACGACGCCCGACACGATCCTGTACTCCAGCAGCCCCAACACGAAGCCGATGACGGCTCCGATCGCGCCTGCCTGGCTCATGCCGGCACCAGCTCCAGCCAGTGCATCACGCGGTTTCCGAAGAGGCCTCCGAAAAACACCGCGAACACCCAGCCATTCCAGGCGATGTCGAGCACCACATCGCCCACTCCGAACCACTGGCCGCGCCAGGCGAGGTAGCACCCCGCGAAGAACAGCCCGCCGCCCGCGATCATCCCCGCCAGCGCTCCGAGGACGGCGGCCAGCATCAGCGCACCGGCCCCCAGCCCGTGAGCTGCAGCACGAAGGCGACGACCACGACCGAGGCCAGTGACAGCGGCAGGAAGACCTTCCAGCCCAGCCGCATCAGCTGGTCGTAGCGGTAGCGCGGCACGAAGGCCTTCACCATCGCGAACATGAAGAAGACGCCGCAGACCTTGATCATGAACCAGACGACGCCCGGCACCCAGGTGAAGGGCGCGACTGGGAACGGCGGCAGCCAGCCCCCGAGGAAGAGGATCACCATCATGGCGCACATGGTCATGATCGCCACGTACTCGCCGAGCATGAACAGCAGATACGGGGTCGAGGAGTATTCGACCATGTAGCCGGCGACGAGCTCCGATTCCGCCTCGGGCAGGTCGAAGGGCGGCCGGTTCGTCTCGGCCAGCGCCGAGATGAAGAAGATCACGAACATCGGGAACAGCGGCAGCCAGTACCAGCCGAACAGGCCGGCCTTGGTGTTCTGCGCCTCGACGATGGCCGAGAGGTTGAGCGAGCCGACGCAGAGCAGCACGGTGATGATGACGAAGCCGATCGAGACCTCGTAGGACACCATCTGCGCGGCCGAGCGCAGCGCGCCCATGAAGGGGTACTTCGAGTTCGAGGCCCAGCCGGCCATGATGATGCCGTAGATGCCCAGCGACGAGATCGCCAGGACATAGAGGATGCCGACATTGATGTTGGCGATCGCCCAGCCCTCGGCGACCGGGATCACCGCCCAGGCCGACAGGGCCAAGAGGCAGGTCACCAGCGGCGCCAGCAGGAAGACGCCCTTGTTGGCGCCCGACGGGATGATCGGCTCCTTGAAGGCGAATTTGAGCAGGTCGGCGAAGCTCTGGAACAGGCCGAAGGGCCCGACCACGTTGGGGCCGCGCCGCAGCTGCACCGCCGCCCAGATCTTGCGGTCGGCCAGCAGGATATAGGCGATGAAGACCAGGAGGCAGGCGATGAGCAGGAAGCTCTTGCCCAGCATGATCGCGAGATCGAGAACGAGGTCCCAGTTCATGGCCGGTTACTCCGCCGCCTGCTGCAGCCGGCCCGAAGCCAGCGCCGAACACTCGGCCATCACGGCGGAAGCGCGCGCGATCGGGTTGGTCTGGTAGAAGTCGGCGACCGGCGAGACGAAGCCGGTCTTCTCGGCCTTGCCGCCGAGATCGGCGAGCGTGCCGAGCCCCGAGGCGTCCGCCGGATCGAGCCGGTCGAGCGCGGCAAAATGCGGGTGCGCCGCATAGAGCGCCCTGCGCAGGCCGGCCAGCGAGTCAAAGGGCAGCGTCTTGCCGAGCGCGGCCGACAGCGCCCGCAGCACCGCCCAGTCCTCGCGGGCGTCGCCCGGCGGGAAGGTGGCGCGATCGGTCATCTGCACGCGGCCCTCGGTGTTGACGTAGGTGCCGGATTTCTCGGTGTAGGCCGAGCCCGGCAGGATGACGTCGGCGCGGTGCGCGCCCTTGTCGCCATGCGTGCCCTGATAGATCACGAAGGCACCGGCCGGCACCTCGATCTCGTCGGCGCCGAGCAGGAAGAGGACGTCGAGCGCGCCCGGCGCGACCATGCCGGCGACGTCGAGCCCGCCCTCTCCCGGCACGAAGCCGAGATCGAGCCCGCCGACGCGCGAGGCCGCCGTGTGCAGCACGCCAAAACCGTTCCAGCCGTCCTTGACGACGCCGAGCGCGCGGGCCGCCTTGGCCGCCATCGCCAGGATCGCCTCGCCATCGGGACGGGCCAAGGCGCCCTGCCCGATCAGCAGCATCGGCTTCTGCCGGTTGGCCGGGGCGTGGTCGCCGAAGCCGGCGAGCGTCTCCGGCCCTGCGCCGAGATGAGCGTAGTCATAGGTCAGGTCGACCTTCTCGCCGACCAGGCCGAGGGTGAAATCGCCGCGCAGCCAGCGCTTGCGGATGCGCGCGTTCAGGATCGGCGCCTCCTTGCGGGGATTGGCGCCGATGATCATCAGCGCATCCGCCTCCTCGATCCCGGCGATGCCGGCATTGAGGATGTAGCTGGCGCGGCCGAACTTCGGATGCAGCTTGGTGCCGTCCTGACGGCAATCGAGGTTAGCCGACCCGAGCGAGGCGATCAGGCCCTGCAGCGCGAACATCTCCTCGACCGCGGTGAGATCGCCGGCAATGGCGCCGATCTTCTCCGGCTTGGTCGCCTTCACCTTTTCCGCGATCAGCGCGAAGGCCTCGGCCCAGGAGGCCGGGCGCAGGGCTCCGTTCTGGCGGATATAGGGCCGGTCGAGACGCTGAGTGCGCAGGCCGTCGACGATGTGGCGGGTCTTGTCGGAGATCCACTCCTCGTTCACCGCCTCGTTGAGGCGGGGCAGGATGCGCATGACCTCCTTGCCGCGGGAATCGACGCGGATCGCCGAGCCGACGGCGTCCATCACGTCGATCGACTGCGTCTTGGTCAGCTCCCAGGGCCGGGCCTTGTTCTGGTAGGGCTTCGAGGTCAGCGCACCGACCGGGCAGAGGTCGACGACGTTGCCCTGAAGCTCCGAGGTCATCGCCTGCTCGAGATAGGTGGTGATCTCCATGTCCTCGCCGCGGCCGATGGCGCCGAGGTCCTGGCCACCGGCGACTTCGGTCGTGAAGCGGACGCAGCGCGTGCACTGGATGCAGCGCGTCATCGAGGTCTTGACCAGCGGGCCGATATACTTGTCCTCGACCGCGCGCTTGTTCTCGGCATAGCGCGAGGTGTCGACGCCATAGGCCATCGCCTGGTCCTGCAGGTCGCACTCGCCGCCCTGGTCGCAGATCGGGCAATCCAGCGGGTGGTTGATCAGGAGGAACTCCATCACCCCCTCGCGCGCCTTCTTGACCATGGGCGACTTGGTCGAGACGACCGGCGGCTCGCCATTGGGGCCGGGGCGCAGGTCGCGCACGCCGATGGCACACGACGCCTGCGGCTTGGGCGGGCCGCCCTTCACCTCGACGAGGCACATGCGGCAGTTGCCGGCAATCGAGAGCCGCTCATGGAAGCAGAAGCGCGGCACCTCGGCACCCGCCGCCTCGCAGGCCTGAAGGAGCGTGTATTCGGCCGGAACGTCGACCTCGATGCCGTCGATGAGGAGTTTGGTCATTGTCTCACTCCGCCGCCATCATGCGCACGGGCTCGCTGTGCGGGTTGGCGGCATAGTCGTCGATGCGCTGCTCGATCTCGTGACGGAAATGCGCGATCAGGCCCTGGATCGGCCAGGCCGCGGCGTCGCCCAGCGCGCAGATGGTGTGGCCTTCGATCTGCTTGGTGACGTCGAGCAGCATGTCGATCTCGCGCTTCTGGGCGCGGCCCTCGACCATGCGCTCCATGACGCGCCACATCCAGCCCGTGCCCTCGCGGCAGGGCGTGCACTGGCCGCAGCTCTCATGCTTGTAGAAATGGCTGAGGCGGGCGATGGCGCGGATCACATCGGTGGACTTGTCCATGACGATCACGGCCGCGGTGCCGAGGCCCGATTTCAGCTTGGAGAGCGAGTCGAAATCCATCGGCGTGTCGATGATCTGCTCGGCGGGAACCATGCGCACCGAGGAGCCACCGGGAATGACGGCCTTGAGGTTGTCCCAGCCGCCGCGGACGCCGCCGCAATGGCGGTCGATCAGCTCGCGGAAGGGGATGCCCATCACCTCCTCGACATTGCAGGGCTTGTTCACATGGCCCGAGATGCAGAACAGCTTGGTGCCGACATTGTTGGGGTTGCCGAGCGAGGAGAACCAGCTCGCGCCACGGCGCAGGATGGTCGGTGCCACCGCGATCGACTCGACGTTGTTCACCGTGGTCGGGCAGCCATACAAGCCCACATTGGCCGGGAATGGCGGCTTCATCCGCGGCATGCCCTTCTTGCCCTCAAGGCTTTCGAGCAGGGCCGTCTCCTCGCCGCAGATATAGGCGCCGGCACCGTGATGCACATAGAGATCAAAGGGATAGCCGTGGACGTTGTCCTTGCCGATGAGCTTGGCCTCATAGGCCTCGTCGACGGCGCGCTGCAGCGCCTCGCGCTCGCGGATGTATTCGCCGCGGATGTAGATGTAGGCCGCATGGGCGCCCATGGCGAAGGAGGCGATCAGGCAGCCCTCGACCAGCGTATGCGGGTCGTTGCGCATGATCTCGCGATCCTTGCAGGTGCCCGGCTCCGACTCGTCGGCGTTGACGACGAGGTAATGCGGGCGCCCGTCGTTCTTCTTGGGCATGAACGACCATTTCAGCCCGGTCGGGAAGCCGGCGCCGCCACGCCCGCGCAGGCCCGACTTCTTCATCTCGTCGATGATCCAGTCCTGGCCCTGCTCCAGCAGGAACTTGGTGCCGTCCCAGGCGCCACGCGCCATGGCGCCCTTCAGCGACAGGTCGTGAAGGCCGTAGAGATTGGTGAAAATACGATCGCGATCGGCGAGCATCGTCTGGACCTCACTTCACCGTCTTGTCGGCGGGAGCGTCCGCCGACTTCGCGGCTTCCGCCTTCTTGGCCTCAGCCTCGGCCGCAGCCTTGGCGGCGGCAGCTTCGGCGGCGGCCTTGCGCTGCTCGGTGACCCGCTTCTGCCAGTCGCCGGCGCCGATCACCGTGCCGTCATAGAGGGCCGGATCCTTCAGGGTCTCGCCGCCGCCAACCGGCTCGGAGCCGGAGCGGCCGATCTGCGAACCCGCCTTGACCGGGCGGCCATGGCGCAGATCCTCGAGCAGGGCCTTGAAGTTCTCGGGCGTCAGATCCTCGTAATAGTCGAAATTGATCTGCGCCATCGGGGCGTTGCAGCAGGCACCGAGGCACTCGACCTCGAGCCAGGAGAGCTTGCCGTCGGCGCTGACCGTCGATTGCGGGCCGATCACGTCCTGGCAGACCTTCTTCAGCGCCTCGGCGCCGCGCAGCGCGCAGGGCGTGGTGCCGCAGAGCTGGACGAAATGCTCGCCGACCGGCTGCAGGTTGAACATGGTGTAGAAGGTCGCGATCTCCATGACGCGCATCGGCGCCATGCCGAGCTTGCGCGCGACCACCTCGATCGCGGCGCGCGGCAGCCAGCCGTCATGCTGCTCCTGGGCCTTCCACAGCAGCGGGATGACGGCCGAGGCCTGGCGCCCTTCCGGATATTTGGCGATCTGCTGGTCGGCCCAGTTCTCATTCGCCGCGTCGAAGGCGAAGGAGGCGGGCTGGACGGCATCGGGGGCGAGACGACGGACGGACATCAGCGGTCAACTTCACCAAAGACGATATCGAGGGAGCCCAGGATCGCGGAGACGTCCGCGAGCATGTGCTTGCGGCACATGAAATCCATGGCCTGGAGATGGGCGAAGCCCGGCGCCTTGATCTTGGCGCGGTAGGGCTTGTTGGTGCCGTCGGCGACGAGATAGACGCCGAATTCGCCCTTGGGCGCCTCGACGGCGGCATAAACCTCGCCCGCGGGCACCTTGAAGCCCTCGGTGTAGAGCTTGAAATGGTGGATCAGCGCTTCCATCGAGCGCTTCATCTCGCCACGCTTGGGCGGCACCATCTTGCCGTCGAGCGCCGAGATCGGGCCGCCGCCGTCAGCCGAGAGCAGCTTCTCGCAACACTGCTTCATGATGCGCACCGACTGGCGCATCTCTTCCATGCGGATGCAGTAGCGGTCGTAGCAGTCGCCGTTCTTGCCGATGGGGATGTCGAAATCCATCTCGCCATAGCACTCGTAGGGCTGCGACTTGCGCAGGTCCCAGGCGGCGCCGGAGCCGCGGACCATCACGCCCGAGAAGCCCCATTTCCAGCAGGTCTCGAGATCGACCACGCCGATGTCGACATTGCGCTGCTTGAAGATGCGGTTGTCGGTGAGCAGGCCCTCGAGATCGTCGCAGACCTGCAGGAACGGGTCGCACCATTCCGCGATGTCGTGGATCAGCGAGGGCGGCAGGTCCTGATGAACGCCGCCGGGCCGGAAATAGGCGGCGTGCATGCGCGCGCCGCAGGCGCGCTCATAGAACACCATCAGCTTCTCGCGCTCCTCGAAGCCCCAGAGCGGGGGCGTCAGCGCGCCGACGTCCATCGCCTGCGTGGTGACGTTGAGGATATGCGAGAGGATGCGGCCGATCTCGGAGTAGAGCACGCGGATGAGCTGGCCCCGGCGCGGCACCGTGACGCCCATCAGCTTCTCGACGGCCAGGCAGTAGGCATGCTCCTGGTTCATCGGCGCGACATAGTCGAGCCGGTCGAAATAGGGCAGCGCCTGGAGATAGGTCTTGGCCTCGATCAGCTTCTCGGTGCCGCGATGCAGCAGGCCGATATGCGGGTCGACGCGCTCGACGATCTCGCCGTCGAGTTCCAGCACGAGGCGCAGAACGCCGTGCGCGGCCGGGTGCTGCGGGCCGAAATTGATCGAGAAGTTGCGGATGTTGTGTTCGGTCATCGCCAACTACCTCACCGCGAGCCGCGAGCAGTCGAAGGACTGCGACAGACGAAAGCCGACATAGCCCATGCCTGCGTGCAACGCGCCATAACCCATGAAAATCGCGAGACCGGCGAACATGCCGGCGATCCCCGCCGCAGCCAGCCCCGACAGCACCATCAGCCCCGCAAGAGTCCCGATCAGCGCGCCGCGCCATCCGGCGGGACGGCAGCGGTAAACCACGCCGGCGAGATAGCCGCCCGCGAAGGTGGCGCCGCCCAGCAACAGGATGAGACCGAGAATGCCTTCCATCGTCAGACCTTCGCCTTCTCGTCGCCCGGCAGGACGTAATCCGTCCCTTCCCAGGGCGAGAGGAAATCGAAGTTGCGGAATTCCTGGTTGAGCTTCACCGGCTCGTAGACGACGCGCTTCTGCTCGTCGTCGTAGCGGACCTCGACATAGCCGGTCAGCGGGAAGTCCTTGCGCAGAGGATAACCCTCGAAGCCGTAGTCGGTGAGGATGCGGCGCAGGTCCGGATGGCCCGAGAACAGGATGCCGTAGAAATCGTAGGCCTCGCGCTCGTACCAGTTCGCGGCCGGGAAGACCTCGATGATCGAGGGCACGGGGGTCGCCTCGTCGGTCTGGACCTTCACCCGGATGCGGCGGTTCGAATAGGGCGCCAGCAGGTGGTAGACGACGTCGAAGCGCTTCTCGCGGCCGGGATAGTCGGCGCCGGCGATGTCGGTGAAGTTGACGAAACGGAAGCGGCGATCGCCCGAGAGCGTCTTCATCACCTCGAGGATCGAGGCCGCCTCGGCATGAACCGTCAGTTCGTCGAAGGCGACGACGGCATCGGTGACGGCACCCGGCAGCGCCGCCTTGATCTCTTCGCCGAGTTGTACGAGCGCTTCGCTCATCATCTCACCTTCATTGCCCCATCTGCATCATGGTCGGGCTCGACCCGACCATCTCGTGCAGGATTGGGCCCAATCCCTGTCGTGTCCGGCGCCTGTCCGTCGAGAGATGGCCGGGCCAGGCCCGACCATAACGGCGACGGCCTATCGCTCGATCGTGCCCGTCCGCCGGATCTTCTTCTGCAGCAGCAGCACGCCGTAGAGCAGCGCCTCTGCCGTCGGCGGGCAGCCCGGCACGTAGATGTCGATCGGCACGATGCGGTCGCAGCCGCGCACCACCGAGTAGCTGTAGTGGTAGTAGCCGCCGCCATTGGCGCAGGAGCCCATCGAGATGACGTAGCGCGGCTCGGGCATCTGGTCGTAGACCTTGCGCAGCGCGGGGGCCATCTTGTTGGTCAGCGTGCCCGCCACGATCATCACGTCGGACTGGCGCGGTGAGGCGCGCGGCGCGAAGCCGAAACGCTCGACATCGTAGCGCGGCATCGACAGCTGCATCATCTCGACGGCGCAGCAGGCGAGGCCGAAGGTCATCCACATCAGCGAGCCGGTGCGCGACCAGTTGATCAGGTCGTCGGTGGCCGTGACGAGGAAACCCTTGTCGGCGAGCTCGCTGTTGATCGCGGTGAAGAACGGGTCACGCTGGCCGACGGGCAGGCCGTCGGGCCCGAGCAGGCCCTTCGGCGCGGGGGCGACGAGCGGGTCACCGCGGTCGATCGCTGTTGTTGCCATTCTCGTATCCTCGTGAACCGTAACCGTCAGATATGCCTCGCGCTTTGCATCTGCGAGACGACAGTTAGTCCCACTCCAGCGCACCCTTGCGCCACTCATAGACGAAGCCGACCGTCAGCACGCCGAGGAACACCATCATTGACCAGAACCCATACCAGCCGAGGTCACCGAAGGCGACCGCCCAGGGAAACAGGAAGGCGACCTCGAGGTCGAAAATGATGAACAGGATCGCCACGAGGTAAAAGCGCACATCGAACTTCATGCGCGCGTCGTCGAAGGCGTTGAAGCCGCATTCATAGGCCGAGAGCTTTTCCGGATCCGGCTTCGAATAGGCGATCGCGAAGGGCGCGATCAGCAGTGCCAGCCCGATGAACGCCGAGACGCCGACGAAGATCACCAGCGGCAGATAGTCGTTCAGCAGGGACGGCACTGGAAGGGCTTGCATGGGCGTTCCCGCTCAACCGGATGGCGGCGACGTGCCGCCGGTGTCGATTAGACCCTCGATTAGAATGAAGCAAGACTTCGCCGCGCCGCAGCATCGCGAGGGAGGGTTGATTCTGGCGCAAGCATAGCCGTTTCCGCGCTCGCCGTCCGCTGGTCCGCCGGGGCCTGCCGGAATTTTGCCGCATAGTGCGGACTTGTCGCTAGCCGAGGCCGGCGCGACCCGACACACTCGCGCCGAATCGATTCAACAGCGCGGCCCGTCCGCCCAACCGGGAAAGCTCATGATGCGCGCGCACCGTCGGCTCCTGCTCGCTTCGCCGATCCTGCTGCTGGCGGCTCTCGCACCGGCGGCCGATGTCCGCGCCGAGGCGCTCGACCTCGCCCGCGCAAGCTGCGCGGATTTCACCGCGATGAGCGAGGCCGACCGCAGCCAGTTCTCGCTCTGGCTCGCCGGCTATTTCGCCGGCAGCGCCATGCGCCCGCTGCTCGATCTCGAGAAGATCACCGCCGCGCCCGCCGCGCTGGCCGAACTCTGCGCCAAGTCGCCACAGGTGGCGCTGGTCGGCGCCGAGACGCGTGCCGTGTTCATCCCCGCGCCGGCTCCCTGACCGGCATGCATCGCGCCCGGCTCGTCGCGTCGTCGCTGGCGCTCGCCTGTGTCATGGACATCGCGGCCCTCGCGCAGGAGGGCACGACGATGCGCGCGCCCCTGCCGCCGCAACGCCCCTTCGATCTCGAACTGCCCGGCACCCCTGCCCTGCCGGCGATCATCGTTCCGGCACCCACGCAGGCGCAGGATGCGCCCCCGCCCGACGCGAACTCGCCGATGACGAGCGAACCGGACGAGGGCGAAGGTCCGGAATGGCCGCAGCTGACACCAGGCCAGAAGGCGGGCGCGGAGCCGGCCTACGACCCCGACGAGAAGCCGGAGCGGCCGGGCATCTCCACCGATCCGGGGACATCGATCGCCTGCCTGCCCCCACGGCTGAAGCAGATCCTGACCAAGATCTCGGACAAGTACGGGGCGGTGAAGGTGACCTCGACCTGGCGCCCGCCCTGGCGGGCGCGGCGCGGTTCCTATCACAAGCGCTGCGAGGCGATGGATTTTCGCGTCCCGGGCGTGCGGCCGCGGGCGGTCATCGAATGGGTCCGGACCCTGCCCGAGGTCGGCGGGCACAAGGTCTACTGGAACGGCATCCTGCACATCGACACCGGGCCGCGCCGGCCCTGGTGAGTGGCCTCACTCGGGGGCGCGCTCCATGCCCTTCTCGGCGAGGATGCGGCGCGCGGAATCGCTCTGCAGGAAGGCGAGGAAGGCCTTGCCCGCGACCGAGCCGGCCGAGGTCGCGGCGAGACCGCCGGTATAGACGGTGTAGTTCTGGATCTCGGCCGGCAGAGGCCCGACAAGGACCGTGCCGGGAACGGCGAGAATCTCGCTGATCTGGTGGATGGCGAGATCGGCCTCGCCGGTAACGAGCCGCTGCGCGACGAGCCCGCCCGGCACCAGCACCGCCTTGGCGCGGATCGGCTCGGCGATGCCCATGGTCTCGAGCAGCTTCGAGAAGTAGATCCCGCTGGAGCCGCCGGCGGCGGGGTCGATATAGGCGACCTTGCGGGCTTCCAGCAGCGCCGTCTTGAAGGCTGCCACCGTCGCGATGTCGGGGCGCGGCGCGCCCGCCTTCACGGCGACGCCGACCGAGGTCCGCGCCAGATTGACGGGCGTGCCGGCCGCGATCTTGCCGCTGGCGACGAGGTCCTTCACCGCAGCCGGTGTCAGAACAGCCACGTCGAAGGCCTCGCCCCCACCGATCCGGCGCAGCAGCCCGCCGGCCGTGTCGTTGTCGATGACGAGCTTGTGCCCGGTGCTGGTCTCGAATTCCGCCGCGACGGCAGTGACGATCGGCTTGAAGGCGCCGGCGGTCAGCACCTTGATCTCGTCCGCCTCAGCCGAAGCCGCGAAACAGGACAACAGGCCGGCGACGGCCAGGGCAGCGGCTGATCCAAGGCGCATGACGAACTCCCCTGCCCGGGCGACCGGGCCTCCTCGACGCAAGGCCCAGGACTAGGGGGTTGCCGTGACAGGGGCAACGGGCCGGCGGCGCCGCCGCGCCGAACGCCGATCACAGCCTGGTGAGCGGCTGCCGGGAGTGCGCGACGTCAGGCCGCCCGGGCCATCACGTCCTCGATCTCGCGATGGGTCCGGTGCAGCAGGCCGGCGACCACCTCGTAGCTGTCGGGGCCGGGCGGCGTGGCGTCCTCGCGCGCCGCGCGCTCCATCTCGGCCGCCGCCGCCGCCAGGCTCTTCGCGCCGAGATTGGCGCTCATCGACTTCAGCGCATGGGCACAGCGCGCGATCCGCTCGCCGTCGCCCGCACGGGTCGCGTCCGCGAGGCGATCGGCCTCCTCCAGCGACGAGACGCGATAGAGCTCGGCAATGCGCCGGGCGGTCTCGATCGAGCCATTGGTCATGGCGATCAGGTCGTGCAGGACCGCTTCGTCGAGACAACCCTTCTCGGCGACAACAGATTCGGGCGCAGGCTGCGGCGGCAGGCTGCCGCCCTGCCTCTGCCCCGGCGCCAGGGCCGCGATGACGCTGCCGAGCCGGGCGAGCGTGAAGGGCTTGTGGACGACATCGTCCATGTCGGCCTCGCGCCAGGCATCGGCCGCCGTGCCGACGACATGGGCGGTGAGCGCGACGATCGGCACGCGCGCCCGGCCCGTCTCGGCTTCGCGGGCGCGGATGGCGCGCGTGGCCTCGAAACCGTCGAGACCCGGCATGCTGCCATCCATCAGGATCAGATCGAAGCCCTCGCGCTCGACAGCGGCGACGGCCTGCAGGCCGTCCTCGACGAAGCGCGCCGCGATGCCGAAGCGCCGCAGCGCCGCGTCGGCGACCTCGCGATTGACCTCGCTGTCATCGGCCACCAACACGCGCAGCCCCGGAAACTGCAGGCTTTCCGGCGAGGCCGTGCCGGCCGTCCGGGCCCGCCGCAGCGGCTGTCCGTCCTGCAGCGCGGCGAGCAGGGCCGCCAGGTCGCGCCGCTGCACCGGCCAGGTCAGCACCTCGGCGGCTCCGGCCCGGATCAGGGCGTCGGCGTCCTCGGACGGTCCGGCCACGACCACCACGGTCCCCGAACGGCAGCGACAGGCCGGCAGCCTGTCCGGCGAGGCGAGCACCAGATCAAAGCGCGCACTCTCCTGCGCGAGCACGGCGGCGTCGCTGCAGACGGCATAGCCGGCCCGCCCGAGTTCCTGCGCCAGCATCTCGCCGGTCTGCCCCCTGGAGAGAAGGATGCCGACCGTCCGGCCGGTCGGCACGGGGACCGCGGCCGGCGCCGGCTCGGTCACGATCGGGAGCGCGAAGGAAAAGCAGCTGCCGGTCCCGACCGTGCTTTCCACCCTCAGCGTCCCGCCCATGGCGTCGACGAGCTGGCGGGCAATGGCGAGGCCAAGCCCGGTGCCGCCATGCGTGCGCGTGGTCGACTGATCGGCCTGCGAGAAGGATTCGAAGATCGTCCCGAGCTTGTCGGCGGGAATGCCGATGCCGGTATCGGAGACCGCAAAGCGCAGCCACCCCTCGCCCTCGCGGGTCAGGGCGACCGTGACGCCGCCGGCCTCGGTGAACTTCAGCGCGTTGTTGACGAGGTTGGCGAGAACCTGCCCGAGGCGGACCGGATCGGCCTGAACCGTCAGGCCCGGCGGCGTCGCGATCGACCCGCAGAGATCGAGCGTCTTCGAGCGAGCCCGATCGCCGAAGAGCTGGAGGACGGAATCGACGGCTTCCTCGGGATCGATCTCCAGCGCCTCGACCTCGAGCTTGCCGGCCTCGATCTTCGAGATGTCGAGAATGTCGTTGATGATGGCCAGCAGGCTGGTGCCCGAGCGCGCGATCACCTCCGCCTGGCGCCGGGCGCGATCCGGCAGTTCGCCGGCCGCCAGCAGCTCCGCCATCACGAGGATGCCGTTCATCGGCGTTCGGATCTCATGGCTCATCGTCGCCAGAAAATCGGACTTGGCCTGGTTCGCCTGATCGGCGGAATGCGCGGCGCGCTGGTAGTCGGCGGTGCGGTCGGCGACCTCGCGCTCCAGCTTGTCGCGGTGGTCGGCCAGCCGGCGATCGCGCTCGCGGATGTCGCCGATCATGCCGTTGAAGCTGTCGACGAGGATGCCGATCTCGTCGCGGGAGGTCGCGGCGAGGGTGACGGAATAGTCGTGCTCGCGACGCACGCGCATCATCGTCTGCGTCAGGGCGCCGAGCGGGCCGGTGATGCGCCCCTGCAGCCGGAGCGCCAGCGCGACCGCGAGCAGCGTCGCGACGGCTCCGGTCAAAAGGGTGCTCGTGACCGCACGCCCGATCAGTTCGGCCAGGTCGCGCGTGTCGGCGATGATGCGCAGGCTGCCGACCGGCACTCCGCCATGGATGACGGGGACGGCCGCCTCCATGGTCCGGCTGCGCAGGATCGCCGGCAGCGGCCAGCGCGTGTCGGCCCCCTCCACGACGAGATCGCCGGCGAGTTGCTCGGCCGCCCCGATCTCGGCCAGCGGCCGGCCGTCAGCCGTCTCGATGCCGGCGAAGACGATCCCCTTCAGGCGGGCGATGGCGTTGATCGCCTGCGCAGCCGAGACAGAATCCTGGTCCGCGACAGGCGTCGCGGCCGCGGCAGCGATCGCATGGGCCGTGTTCAGGAGCGCATCGCGCCGCGACTGGCCGTAGCTTTCAGTTTCGCGCCAGACGGTCACGCCGACCAGGAAGGCACTGGCCAGCAGCGTCGCGCTCACGACGAGCAGGATCAGCCGGCTGCGAATGGAGAGGTGGGGACGAAAGGTCATGCCCCAGCATAGCCAGACCATGCTTTCGCAATTGCAAACAACGCCCCCGAAAATTTGAACGAGTCGGAACCGTTTGTTTGGAACTCAGTGTCAAGGTGATCGTCGCAGGCACCAGAACAGTGCCAACGGAGCGATGCGATGACGATGGCTGAAGCAGCCGCGATCCCGTTCAGTTACGTCCTCTGCGACCAGATCTCGATCCTGGCCGTGGACGACGATCCGATTCAGCGTGAATTCTGCACGGTCTACCTCGCTTCCCCCCATGCCGAGATCTCGACGGCCGCCTCGGCGGAAGAAGGGCTGGCGTTGCTGGAGCGGCAGCGCTTCGACGTCGCACTGGTCGATGTCGACATGCCCGGGATCAATGGCATCGAGATGGTCCGCCGCATCCGGGCCGACAGCCGGCTCGACGATCTCCCGGTGATGGTGATCACCGGCCGCGAAGACACTCTCTCGATCGACCAGGCCTATGCCGCCGGCGCGACCTCCTTCATGTGCAAGCCGGTTAACTGGCGGCTGCTCGGCCACCAGATCCGATTCATGGTGCGGGCGCACCGCGCCCTGGCGGGAGCCTGACATGGACAGGACCCTGACAGCGGTGATCGGGCGCCTGCGCCGCGACGAGCGCGGCGGCGTGCTGGTGGTGCTCGGCGTCGCCCTGCCGGCCCTGCTGATGGCTGCGGGCGTGGTGATCGACTACGGGACGCTGTCCGAGCAACGCACGGCCTTCCAGGCGGTGGCCGACGGCTCCGCGCTCGCCGCCGCCCGCGAATTCCGGCTCGCCAATGCGACGCCGACCGGCGTGCAGTTGGCGGCGGAAAAATTCGCCAGCACGCAGCTCAAGACCCTCGACAAGACGGGTACGATCGCGGCGACCGTCGACCTCAGGAAGATGACCGTCACCGTCGAGGTGACGAATGTCGCGCGCACGAACATCATGCACATGTTCGGTTCCGACAACGTCACCGTCAGCGCGCGGGCCACCGCCCGCGTCCTCGGCACCTCCTCGATCTGCGTCATCGGCCTGGAGACCAAGAAAAAAGAAACGATCCATCTCGAGATGAACGCCAAGCTCGAAGCGCTGGAATGCGCGGTCTACTCGAACTCCTCCCAGCCGCATGGCCTCGCGGCCAAGCAGAACTCCCAGGTTCGCGCGCGCTTCATCTGCTCGGCCGGCGGCGTCTACAAGGACAAGTTCGACAGCTTCCAGCCCAGCCCGACGCTGGACTGCCCCATCCTCACCGATCCGCTCGCCTCGCGGCCGCCGCCGTCGATCGGCGGCTGCAGCGCCAACGCCCTCAGCATCACCAAGAGCACGATTCTGAGCCCCGGCACCTATTGCGGCGGCATCCGGATCAGCAAGGGCGCCGTGGTGACGCTCAACCCCGGCGTCTACGTCTTCAAGGACGGGCCGCTTGACGTCTCCGGCGGCGCCACCCTCAAAGGTGCGAATGTCGGCCTTTACTTCAACGGCAAGGGCTCGGTGCTGCGCTTCGAGGCCGACACGAAGATCGACCTCACGGCGCCGCAGAGCGGCGTGCTGGCGGGTATCCTGTTCTATGAGGACCGCACCTCGCCGGCGAACCAGATCCACCGGATCCTGAGCAACGACGCGAAGGTGCTGCTCGGCACGCTCTATCTGCCCCAGGGCGAGCTCAACATCGGCGCCAACAAGCCGGTGGCGGCGGAATCGGCCTACACGATCGTGGTGGCGCGCCGCTTCACCCTCTCGGCCGGCCCCACCATGGTGCTGAACGCGAAATACTCCTCGACCAATATTCCCGTGCCGGAGGGCGTGGGACCGGGCTCGACCGCCGCCCATCTGGCGAAGTGAGCGCCTGAGGCGCGATCAGCGGACCGCCGGCCAGCCGTCCCGGACGAAGGCGTCGATCCGCTCGGCACTGACGGCGGGCGAGAACAGATAGCCCTGCAGGAGATGGCAGCCGGCGACGCGCAGGAACTGCTGCTGGGCCACGGTTTCGACGCCCTCCGCCACCACCTTCAGGCCCAGCGAGCGCGACAGGGCTGTGACGGCCTGGACGATCGCGGCCGCCTTCAGTTCGCCGGTTCCGTCGATCAGCGACTTGTCGAGCTTGAGCTTGTCGATCGGCAGCTTCTGCAGATAGGCGAGGCTCGAATAGCCGGTGCCGAAATCGTCCAGCGCGATGCGGACGCCGCTGCGCCGGAGGATGTCCATGGTCTCGATGGCGCGGTCGAAATTCTCGATGATCCCGCTCTCGAGCAGTTCGAGCTCGACCTGCTCGGGGGCGTTGCCGATCTCCGTGATCACGGCCAGCAGCCTGGCGGCAAAGTCCGGCGCCTGGAACTGGCGCGCGCTGATGTTGATCGCGACGGGAAGCTGAGGCCAACGCAAACCGTCGGTGAGCGCCTGTCGGATCACCCACCAGTCGAGGGCATCGGCCTGGGCATCATCGGCGATACTGTCGAGGATGGCACCGGGACCCGAAATCGATCCGTCCGGCGCGACCGCGCGGAGCAAACATTCGAGGCCGATCAGCACCTTTCCGTCGGCGCTGACCTGAGGCTGGTAATATAGGCGGGCGCTCGTGAAAATCGCGTCCTCGGCATGTTCATCTCGGCCGCTCGCGCGGTCCGGCTCGGGCATCCATTGCACCCGGGCAGCACCAGTCATAGTCGATCGACCACAAGCCCGCCATGCGCCGCATGAGCGCAGGCACAGGGCGCCATGGCCGGCTGCCGCCAGCACGAAACCGCCGTCAGCCAGCTTATGCCGCGATGACCTCGACGAAGATCCGTCGCCGGATCAGACGAAGCCGGCGCGTCGGCGGCGATCGTCCGTCTCGGCGACGGCACGCGTAGGCAGTTCGTGTTCGGTGATCTCCCCTGCGGTCAGGCGTTCGGCGCGGGTGGCTCAGCCCAGGTCAGGTGACGACCCAATCTCGGCCTGACGGGTCGATGAAGCTCCTCACGGAACCTGAATCTGATCGCGTCTCTGACACCCATGGGGCCTGACCCTGGCATCGACGCAATATGCGAGTTTTTCTGAAATCATTTTAAGATTCTTAAAATCTGATTGGTCCGATACTGGGGCATGCATGATGTGCTTGCAGGCCCCGAACCAGACAGACGCACGGCGTGGCGTTATCATATCCGCCTGCTGGGACGTTACATGCTTCTTGACCGCAGCGAGTGGAACTGCAGGACTGTCGACATTTCGCCCAATGGCATTCGGATGTCTGGGATGGCCCGCCCTTATCTCGGCCAGACTGTCGTGGTCTACCTGGATGAACTCGGGCGTCTCGAGGGCAGCGTGGCTCGCATCCAGGAAATGGAATTTGCCCTGCATTTCCGTATGACAGAGCGCAAGCGTGAACTGCTTGCGGCATCTCTGGCCATGCTCGCCGAAGGTGGGAGCGCGCCGCGCCGCCTCTATCCCGCACTGGCCACCAAAGTTCTTGGGTATTCCGAAGCGCCAATCCCACCCTCAGTAAGCGCGCCAGTTCACGCCGCAATTCCGCTTTCCTCGAATGCAGGCACTGCTGACAGAGCATTCCGCGTCTATCTTGATGCTTTGTAACGCCGCGCACTGACGCTTTGGATCTGATCGCCCCCGGAGACAAGGTCCGGCTGGAGGCTATCGCTCTGGTCTGTGCGAACTGCCATCGCATGATCGAACGGACGCGCCTTTCCACTCGTCAGATGCTCTGCAAGTCGGCCGAAGATGTCTGCCCAGGTGGCGAGCTTGCGCTCGGCCATCGCCGTGCGCGTCTGATCGAAGATCAGTATCTGCCTTGTGCGGTCACGTCCCAAAGCGCTTTCACCTCATCAAAAAGCTCTTTGGCAGAGTCACGAAGACCCGTCATGGCGCGGGCACCGTTGACGTCTCAGGCTGTTCGCCACGACAGAGCTGAATTCGACGCCCTGGGTCGCGGGGCATTCCTGCGACATTGCCAAGGTCTCGGTCATCATTGGGATCGCCGAAAGCATTTCGCTCGAGGGCGTCCAAGCGGCAGCTGACCGCGCGCTCTACATTTCAAAGGCTCACGGACGCGATCGAGCCGAGCGCTTCGTCGTTTGATGTCAAGGCCAAGATGATGCCGGCTTTCGAGATGCATTTTTCAACTCGCAGATCGAGCCGGTAACGCGCGTCGTCTAAAACCGGCTATTCCGGCACCTCGTCCACCGCCTTGACGACCCAGCGCGTGATCTCGCCTTCGATTTGGTGTTTGAATTCGAGATTGCTCGCTTTCTCGCGCGCGACAAGAGCATCATAGGCCTCGATCACGGCGGTTACGGTGCGGGTGACCTCCAGTTCAACGCAATAGGTTTTGGGCTCGTTCATGATTCTTACCGCGGTCAAATACTATGATGAGACCCTTGGCCTCACTTAGGCCGCGCCAAATATGATTTCGGGCGCATAAAGAAAGCCTTTCGTCGATCGAATAAACTTCGATGTCCGACGTGAACTGCTCCTCGGCGGACAATGGATATTACGTTACGGTAGCCATGGCGTCGTTGACGCGCTCCGTTTCTAAGCGGCCGCGTCCGGAGGAAGCCGGCCGATCAGACGAAGCCGGCGCGTCGGCGGTGATCGGCCGTCGCGTCGCCGGCCAGCAGCTTCACGAGTTCACGGGCGGCCTGCGGATGCGGCGCCCGCAGGGCGACCCCGGCCGTGTAGCGGGTGGCGAGGCTCAGGCCCGGCGGGAGTTCGGCGACGAGAGCGACCCCGGCGACGGCCTTGATCTCCGTCACCTGGGTGCAGCCGATCGGGCGCGCTTCCGGCGCGTTCGCGAGAGCCGCCATGGCCGACGCGCCGTTGGGATAGGTGCGCAGACGCTCCGCCACCGCCGCGCCGATCCCGAGCTTGTCGATGACGCCGGCGAAGTGGATGCCGGCCGTCGCCAGCTTCGGATCCGGGAAATAGATCGCGTCCGCCGAGAGCAGTGCGTCCCGCAGCGCAGCCGCATCGGCGACGTCGGGAACCGGGTCGCCAGCGCGCACCGCAATCGCCGTCCCGACATCGCCGAGATCGGCGATGCTGTCGGGCGCGACGACGCCGCCCGCGACCAGTTCTGCGATGATCGCTGCCGTGAGGATGACGACGTCGGGCTGCGCGCCCTCGGCGAGCCTGGCCCGCATCGCGCCGACGGCACCGAAGCTGCCCTCGATGCCATGGCCGGTGGCTGCAAGGAACCGCGGCTCGAGCGCCCGGACGAGGGCCTGGGCGGCGCCGCCGCTGAGAATGCTGATGTCGGGCATAGGCTACTCCATCGCCGCGATGATGCGGTCGCGCGTGATCGGCATCTGGCGCACCCGGACGCCCAGCGCCGCATGGACGGCGTTGGCGAGGGCGGCCGCGGTCGGCCCCTGCGCGCATTCGCCGGCGCCGAGCGGCGGAAGGTCGGGCCGCGGCACGATCTCGACCGTCACCTCCGGGACCTCGCTGAAGCGCAGGATCGGGTAGGTCTCCCAGGAGGTGCTGGTGACCGCCTCGCGGCTGAAGGCGACCTCCTCCTTCAGCGTCCAGCTCGTCGCCTGCACGGCCCCGCCCTCGATCTGGTTGGCGACGCCGTCGGGGTTGATCGCCTCGCCGACATCGACCGCGATCCAGAGCTGCGTCGCGCGGGGTTCGGACGCGAGGTCGATCTCGGCGACGACGGCGCAATAGGCGCCGGTGTTCTTGTAGCGCGCGAAGGCGAGTCCACGCCCCCTGCCCTCCAGGACGGGTCCGCCCCCATCCGCCATCGCGGCGGCGCGCTCCAGCACGGTGCGCGCCCGCGCGTCGCCGAGATGGCGCAGGCGGAAGGCGAGCGGGTCCTCGCCTTGCTCATGGGCGAGCTCGTCCATCATCGATTCGATGGCGAAGACATTGCCGAAGGCGCCGAGCGCGCGCATCGAGGACGTCCGCAACGGCATGGTCAGCAGGCGGTTCTTGGCGATGCGCCAGGAGGGGAAATCGTAGAGCGGCACGGCATTGCGCTGGGCTCCGCCGCCACCCGCCAGCGGCGGATCCTGCGAGATGTAGAGCGGGAACGGCTTTTCGAGATCGAAGCTCGCCAGCAGGGCCGGGCTACCGGCGCGGCCGGGCCGTGCGACATAGCCGTTGCTCCAGATCTCGTGGCTCCAGCCCGCGATGCGGCCGTCGTCCCCGACCTCGGCGGCGATCTCGATCGCCATCGCGGCCCCGAAGGGCGAGCGCGCCAACTCGTCGGCGCGCGACCAGCGCAGGCGCACCGGGCGGCCGGGCACGGCGCGCGCCAGCAGCGCGGCGTCGAGCGCGGCATCGTCGGCGCCGTTGTGGCCGTAGCAGCCGGCGCCCTCGGCATGGCCGACGACGATCGCGTCCTCCGGCAGGCCGAAGACGAGCGCGAGATCCGCCCGCAGGTTGAAGACGCCCTGGCTGTGGGTGACGACGCGAAGGCCATCCTCCGCCCAGGTGGCGATCGCGCAGGAGGGGCCGATCGAGGCATGGGCGAGATAGGGCTTGAGGTAGCGGCGCACCAGCCGGCGGGTCGCAGGCGATGGCGCCGGGCCCTCGCGGAGATCGACGATGGACGCCTCCGCCGGCTCGGTTTGCAGCCAGGCGCAGAGATCGTGCTGGTCCGGCAGCTCGAAACCACCGGTCCAGCGCGCCGCCGTGGCGAGGCGGCCGAGGGCGGCCTCGGCCTGGACCTCGCTCTCGCAGACGAGGCCGATAAAGCTGCCGTCCCGCACCCAAGCGACCAGCCCGTCGAGGCCGGCCGGCGCCGCCTCGTCCAGGCTCTCCAGCGTCGCGCCGGGGCGCGGCGGGCGCAGGACGCGGCCATGGAGCAGGCCGGGTTCGTCGAGATCGTGGATGAAGGGCCGCGTGCCGAAGACCTTGCCGGCAAGGTCGATGCGCGGGACCGGGCGGCCCGCCAGGGTGCGCGCGCCGGGCGCTTTCGCCTGCACCGCAGGATCGGCAGAACAGGCGAGCGAGACCTGTCCGGCCAGTTCCCAATAGCTGGTGGCGAGATTGCCGGGCCCGGTAATGGCGCCGTCCTCGACCGATAGCGCCTCCTGCGGCACCGACAACAGTCGCGCGGCTTCCGCAAGGAAGAGCCCGCGCGTCTGGGCTGCCGCGAGCCGAACCGAGAGGCCGCAATCGGAGACCGAGAGGCTACCGGAGGTGACGCCCTCATTGGGGCTCGTCGCGGTGTTGGCCGGCCGCAGGCGCACGCGCTCGATGGCGATGTCGAGTTCGTCGGCGCAGATCTGGGCGAGCGCGGTGAGAATGCCCTGGCCGATCTCGACCTTGCCGGGCGAGAGCGTGACATGCCCCTCGGGCGAGATCGAAAGCCAGCGGTCGAGCCGCGGCGTCACCCGCAGCCCTGCGGGAAGGAGGGTCGCGGCGCTCATGCCGCGCGATCCCTCATCGCGGCAGCGGCGCGACGGACGGCGCGCAGGATGCGGTTATGCGCGCCGCAGCGGCAGAGATTGGGGTCGAGCGCGGCCCGGATCGCCGCATCGTCGGGATCGGGCGTGTGCGCCAGCAGGGCCGCGGCGCTGACGACGATGCCGGAGATGCAGTAGCCGCATTGCGCCGCCTGCTCGGCGATCAGCGCCGCCTGCACGGGATGGGGCGCATCCGCCGTGCCCAGCCCCTCCGGCGTCGTGACCTCGCGCCCCGCGACCGACCAGAGCGGCGTGTTGCAGGAGGCGACGGCGTGCCCGTCGACGAGGACGCGGCAAGAGCCGCAGAGGCCCTCGCCGCAGCCGAATCGCGCCGCCTTGAGGCCGAGCTCGCCGCGCAGGACGTCGAGCAGCATCGTGTCGGGCGCCGAGGCCAGCGTCCGGCCCGTGCCGTTGACGGTCAGGCGCGTGCCGGCCTCCATCGCCTCAGTTCACCTTGATGTTCGCGGTCTCGATGATCTTGGCCCATTTGGCGATGTCGGCCTTGATGAAGTCGCCGAACTGCGCCGGGCTCATGTCCATGCCGGCCGTGCCCTGCTTGGCCCAGGCCGCCTTCACATCGGGCCGCGCCTGCGCCTTGCGGATCTCGGCGTTCAGCAGATCGACGATCGGCTGCGGCGTGCCGGCCGGGGCCATAAAGCCGAGCCAGATCGTCGCCTCATAATCCTTCAGCCCGGCCTCGGCGGCGGTGGGCACATCCGGCAGCAGCGCCGAGCGGGTGGCGCCTGTCGTGGCGAGCGCCCTCACCTGGCCGGCCGCGATGCTCGGCGCCATGGTGGTGACTGAGTCGATCATCATCTGGACATGGCCACCGATGACGTTGGAGCGCGCCTCGCCGCTGCCGCGATGGGGCACATGCACGATGTCGGTGCCGCTCAGCGCCTTGAAGCTCTCGCCGGCCAGGTGATAGGGCGTGCCGACGCCCGAGGAGGCGTAGTTGAGCTGCTTCGGCTTGGTCTTGGCGAGCGCGATGAACTCCTGCAGCGTCTTCGCCTCGACCGCCGGATTGACCACGATCACCAGATCGGCCTCGTTGACGGGCGCGACCGGGACCAGATCCTTGGTGAGATTGTAGCCCTTGCTCGGGATCAGCGTCTCGTTGGCGGTGTGCGTGTTGGACATCATCAACAGGGTGTAGCCGTCGGGCGCGGCGCGCGCGGCCTCGGTGGTGCCGATGACGGCACCCGCACCCGGCTTGTTCTCGATGGTGAAGGGCTGCTTCAGCGCCTCCTGCAGCTGCTGGCCGACGGCCCTGGCATAGATGTCGGCCGGGCCGCCCGCGCCGAAGGGCACGATCACCCGGACGCCGCGGCTGGGATAGGCCTGGGCCATGGCGGAGGTCGCGAGCGCGGCCGACGCCAGGGCGGCGAGACAGAGAACCTTGATCCGACGCATCGTTTCCTCCTCCTGATGGGCCGCTTTGGCGCGGCTTCCTTATGGTTTGGTCGTTGGCCGAACGGGTGTTCAGCCGACCGGGTTTTCGAGCACGCCGATCCCGTCGATCTCGATGCGCACGACATCGCCGGCCGCGAGGAACTTCGGCGGGTTGAAGCCGATGCCGACGCCGACGGGCGTGCCGGTGGCGATGATGTCGCCGGGCTCCAGCGTGATGTAGGCCGAGATCGTGCTGATCAGCGTCGGGATGTCGAAGATCAGGTCGGACACCGTCGCGTCCTGGCGTAGCTCGCCATTGACCCAGGTGCGCAGGCGCAGCGTGCGCGGATCGGGCACCTCGTCGGCGGTCAGCACGGCCGGGCCCATCGGGCAGAAGCCGTCGATGCCCTTGCCGAGCACCCATTGGCGGTGCTTGTGCTGGAGCTGGCGCGAGGTGACGTCGTTGACGATGGTGTAGCCGAAGACATGGCCGAGCGCGTCGGCGGTGGCGATGCCGCGCCCGCCCTGGCCGATCACCACGGCGAGCTCGCCCTCGTAATCGACGGACTTCGTCGGATCGAGATGGCCGGGAATCGTCTGGCCCGGACCGATCACCGCCGAGGGCGGCTTGGTGAAGACCACCGGCGCCTCGGGCACGACATCCTTGGTGCTGGCGTCGAAGCCGCTCTGGGCGAACTCCTTGGCATGCTCGTGATAGTTCTTGCCGACGCAGAAGACATTGCGCGCCGGGCGCGGAAACGGCGCATGCAGCGTCACCGCGGCGAGCGGCAGCTTCGGCGCCGCCCCGGCCAGATGGGTCAACCGATCGACGGCCCCGGCGCCCAGCGCGCAGCAGGCCGCCATCGTCTCCGGGGCGCCGTCGACACCCGACAGGTCGGCGATGTGGTCACCGAGGATGACGCCGAGGCGGCCCCTGGCAGCCCCGCTGGTGCCCTGACTGAAGATGGCGAGTTTCATGAGGCCGGCCCGATGCTGGCGCCGAGGTGGCGCGATGCCCCAGAGCTAGAGCAGGCCTCGGCAAGCTGTCAACCAATCAGGCAAAATTGCGTCACATTGGCTCTATTGGTCAACCAATTTAGGTCTCAGCGCCCCAGCAGGTTGCTGCGCACGCGTTCGAGGTGGCCGAGCAGCGCGGTCTCGGCCGCGGCGGCATCCCGCGCCTTCAGTGCCGCGACGATGGCGTGATGCTCGCGCCGGTAATGGTCGCGCCGCTCGGCGCTGAGGCTGCGGCGCTTGAGCTCGCCCCAGGCGGTGAGATCGCGCGCGCGGGTGATCATCGCATAGAGCTCGATCACGAGGCGGTTATGGGTCGAACGCGCAATCGCCTGGTGGAGGGCCGCGTCCCAATGCTCGAAGGCCTCGAAATCATCGGCCGCATCGCCCTGGCGAATGCAGTCGTCGAAGCGCGCGAAATCATCCTGATCGGCGTTGATCGCGGCAAGCTCGGCGAGACGGGGCTCGACCAGCAGGCGTGCCTCCATGATCTCGGCCGGGCTCGCCGAAGGCGGCGAAGGCTCTGCGGGCGGCGGCCCGCTCGCGGCCGCGCGGACATAGGTGCCGCTGCCGATGATCCGCGTGACGGCGCCGCCGCTTTCCAGCACGGCGAGCGCGTCCCGGACGGCCGAGCGCGGCACGGCGAGCTGCGCCGCCAGCGCCCGCTCGGTCGGCAGCTTGCTCCTGGCCCCGTAGACGCCCGCGCGGATCCCATCGGTGATGAAATCGCGAACCCGCTGGGCGTGTCCTGTGGTCGTGCTCATCGTGTTCCAGTCGCGCGCGGCGGGATCGCCCATGGAGGCGCCCCGATTGGTTTACCAATTTCTGCGGGGCTGGCAAGACGTTGCGTCCGGGGCCCCACCCGTAGGGCCGGACTGCGCGGGCGCATTGCCACAGTGGCGCGCCGGCTGTTCAATGCCGGCAGAGACCCACAGCCGAAGAGCGCGACGTGTCCCCACCCGACGGCCCGAAGCGCCCGGTCTTCACCACCATCAACGCCAGCAGCACGGACGGTTTCATCATGAGGACGGGCCTCATCGCGCCGCTGCAGCATCGGATCCTGGTCAAGGGCGGCGCCTGCGTCGCGGGAGCATCGGTATGAGCCTCGGGCGTCGGGACGCGGGACGGACACTGGTCAGCGGGCGCTGGGTCGTCGGCCACCAGGACGGGCGCCACCTTCTGATCGAGCGCGGCGAGGTGGTGTTCGAGGACGGCGCGATCGTCTTCGTCGGCCACGCCTTTCCCGGCGAGGTGGCGCGGCGGATCGATCGTCCCGACGCGCTGATCGCGCCGGGCTTCGTCGATCTCGATGCGGTCAGCGACCTCGACACCGCCGTCCTCAGCCTCGACAACACGCCGTCCTGGCGCAAGGGCCGCGTCTGGCCGCAGAGCTACGTCGCGCGCGGCCCCTACGAGATGTACTCGCCCGACGAACTGGCCTTCCAGAAGCGCTATGCCTTCGCGCAGCTGCTGCGCAACGGCGTCACCACGGCCCTGCCGATCGCCTCGCTGTTCTATCGGCAATGGGGCGAGACCTATGGCGAGTTCGCCGCCGCCGCACAGGCCGCCGAGGAGCTCGGCCTCCGCGTCTATCTCGGACCGGCCTATCGCAGCGGCCATACCATCGTCGACGAGGCCGGCACGGTCAGCCTGCTGATCGACGAGGCGCGCGGGCTGGCGGGGCTCGACGAGGCCGTCCGCTTCTGCCGCGACATGGAGGGCCGGGCCGGCGGGCTCGTGCGAACCATGCTGGCGCCGGACCGGATCGAGGGCTGCACGCCGGAGCTGCTGCGCCGCACCGCCGAGGCCGCCCGCGCGCTCGACGTGCCATTGCGCCTGCACTGCCATCAGTCGCGCTTCGAGGTCGACGAGGTGGCGAAACGCCATGGCCTCTCGCCAACCGGCTGGCTGGCTTCGCTCGGCCTGCTCGGCCCGCGGGTGCTGCTGCCGCATTTCACCGATTTCCCGGCCTTCGACGGCGTCTCGACGCGCGAGCGCGATCTGGCGACCCTGCTCGAGGCCGACGCCACGGTTGTCCACTGCCCGGTGGTGATGGCCCGCAATGGCGCGGCGCTCGACCATCTCTCCGATCTGCGCGAACGGGGGCTGCGGATCGGGCTGGGCACCGACACCTGGCCGCCGGACATGATCCTCAACATGCAGGTCGGCCTGATGCTCGGGCGGGTGATGGCGCGCTCGGTCTCGCGGCCGAGCAGCGCCGAGATGTTCGACGCCGCGACCTGGATCGGGGCCGATGCGCTCGGCCGGCCGGATCTCGGACGGTTGATGCCGGGCGCGCGGGCCGATCTCATCGCGATCGATTTCGGCCATGACGGCATCGGCCAGGTCATCGATCCGATCCAGACGCTGATGCAGTCCTCCTGCGGGCGGGACGTCACCGATGTCATCGTCGACGGGCGCCTCGTGATGGAGGGCCGAATCCTGCCCGGCTTCGATGCGGCTGCGGCCCACCGGCAGGCGCAGGCGCAGTTCGACGGGCTGATCGCCCGCTATCCCGACCGGACCTTCGGTCATCCGCCCGTCTCGGAGATCTTCACGCCGACCTATCCGCTGCGGCGCGCGCCATGACGGAGGCGACGCGGACGATCCTCGGCAATGCGACGGTGATCCCGCTCGATGGTCGGCGCCAGATCCTCGATCCGGGGCATGTCGTGGTCGAGGCGGGCCGGATCGCGACCGTCGCGGCCGGTGCCTGGCCCGAGGGCGAGACGCCGGCTGCGCGCCGGATCGATCTCGACGGCGCGGCCCTGATCCCCGGGCTGATCGACCTCCATCTCCATGCCGGCCACGGGCTGACCAAGAATCTGGGCGGCGACGTCGACGCCTGGATGGAAACGGTGGGCGATGTCTATGCCCGCCACGCCGATGCCGAGTTCTGGGCGGCGGATGCGGCGCTGCAAGCCCTGGAGCGGACACTCGGCGGCACGACGCTGGCCGTGCCGTTCTTCGGCGGCGGCGACAACGTGATGCGCACGGAGGACACCGCCTGCGCGGAGGCCCATCTGCGCGAGATCGAGGCAAGCGGCCTGCGCGAGATCCTCGTCCTCGGCGTCGACCGCCCGCCCTTTCCCAAGCCCCGGCGCGCCTGGGCCGATGGCCGGGCCGTCGAGCGCTCGATGTCCCTCTCCGACCAGATCGCGGCGATCGGGACGCTCGCCGGCCGCTGGCGCGGCGCCGGCCAGGGGCTGATCGACATCGCCGTGTCCGCCCCCGTGATCGGCGAAGCCGAGTTCGCGGTGGCCGATGGCCCGCTCCAGGCCGCCCTGCGCGAGACCACGGCCGCCGCCTGGGCCCTTGCGCAGGGCAGCGGCAGCCGCTTCATCCAGGACGGGCATCGCGACGGGTCGGTGGCCTTCATGGCCGAAACGTTCGGGCTGTTCGACCGGCGCTCGGTCCTGGCGCATTGCATCGACCTGACCGAGGCCGATATCGCCACCTTCGTCGAGCGCGGTGCGGGCGCGGCCTACACGCCGAGTTCGCTGATGGCGGTGTTCGGCTACTGCCCCGCCCCGCGCCTGCTGGCGGAGGGGTTGCGCGTCGGGCTGGGCACGGACGGGCCGGCGCCGGACCGTTCGCTCGACATGTTCCGGACGATGTTCATGGGCCATCGGCACCAGGCGATCCGCTGGAAGGACCCGTCCGCGATCGACGCCTGGACGATCCTCGAGATGGCGACCCTCGGCGGCGCGAAGGCGCTCGGCCTCGACCACGAACTGGGTTCGATCGAGCCTGGCAAGCTCGCCGATCTCGTGGCGGTCTCGCGCCGCGGCGCGCATCTGCAGCCGCGCGACCTGCCCGTGCACCGGCTCGTCTTCTTCGCCAACGCCGCGGACGTCTCGCTGGTCATGGTCGCAGGGCGCGTGCTGGCCGAGAACGGACGCCCGAGCGCCCTCGAGGCCGGCGCGGTTCTGGACCGGGCCGAGCGCGCCTACCGCCTGATGAAAGAACGGGCAGGGCTCTGACACGGCGGCTCACAAACCCGTTGACGAGACTGCATGCAGTTCACCTATGATGACGCATACAAAGGGGGTCGCGATGCGGCTCGAACACAGAGGGGTGTCGTCATGAACCGCATCGCCATGCTTTTGGCCGCCGTCTCGGCCGCCGCCCTGATCTCGACGGCCGCGGAGGCAAAGACTGTGCGCTGGTCGGCACCGACCGACATCGCGACGCTCGATCCCTTCGCCCAGACCGAGAGCTTCACCACTTCGATGCTCCACCACGTCTTCGACCCGCTGGTGCGCCGCGGGCGGACGATGCAGCTCGAGCCGGCGCTGGCGACGAGCTGGAAGACGGTCAAGCCCGACACCTGGCGCTTCGAGCTGCGCAAGGGCGTGAAGTTCCACAATGGCAACGCCTTCACCGCCGACGACGTCGTCGCCTCCGTGACCCGCCTGCTCGACCCCGGCGCCCGCGCCCGCGGCAACCTCTCGCAGGTCATCCGGGCCGAGAAGGTCGACGACTTCACCGTCGATCTCGTCACCAAGGGCCCCTACCCGCTGCTGCTGAACGATCTCGCCGGCATCTACATCATGGACAAGGAGTGGATGGAGCAGACGGGCTCGCTCAAGCCCGGCAACATCGCCACCGGCGTCAGCACCGCCGCCTCCACTACCGCCATCGGCACGGGCCCGTTCAAGCTGGAGTCGTTCAAGCCGGACGCCGGCACGAACATGGTCGTGAACCCGGACTGGTGGGACAAGCCCGAGCACAACATCACGCGCATCGAATTCAAGCCGATCAAATCGGACGCCACCCGGGTGGCCGCGCTGCTGTCGGGTGAACTCGACCTGATCGCCCCGGCCCCGCTGCAGGATCTCGCCCGGATCGGCGCCAACAGCGCCTTCAAGGTGATCGAGGAGCCCTCGCTGCGGCTGATCTTCCTCGGCCTGAGCCAGCGCGACGAACTCAAGTCGATGCCGGGCGAGAAGAACCCGCTCAAGGACCTCAAGGTCAGGCAGGCGCTCTGGCAGGGCATCGACCTCGACGCGATCCAGAAGCGCGTCATGCGCGGCAAGTCCCAGAACACCGGCACGCTCGTGGCGCCGCCGGTGCCGGGCTACGACAAGGCTAACGACACGCTGCCCGGCTACAGCGCCGACAAGGCCAAGGCGCTGCTCGCTGAAGCCGGCTATCCCAACGGCTTCAAGCTCGGGCTGAACTGCCCCAACGACCGCTACATCAACGACGAGGCCATCTGCGTCGCGGTCGCCGCGATGTGGAGCCGCATCGGCGTGCAGACCGATGTGAAGACGGAATCGCGCGCCACCTATTTCCCGAAGCAGGACCGCGGCGAGTTCGACTCCTTCATGCTGGGCTGGGCGACCCTGCCGCCGATGGACGGGTTCAGCGTGCTCTCGGCCCTGCTGACCGCGCCGAAGGACGGTTTCGGCGGCTCGAACCCGATGGGCTACACCAACCCCGAGATCGAGCGGCTGACGCGGGAGGCGGCGGTCGAGCTCGACGAGCCCAAGCGGCGCGCGATGATGGTCCAGGCGCTCAAGGTCGCCAAGGACACCATCGCCTATATCCCCCTGCATCTGCAGCCGGTCGCCTGGGCCTCGCGCCAGGGCCTCGATGTACCGCAGTTCCCGGACGAGTATGTCCGCCTCTGGTTCGCTCAGGTGAAGTGACGCCAGCGACCGGACGGTCCCCAGACTGATGCTGCGCCTGCTTCTCGCCCGCCTCGGCCAGGCCGCGCTCGTCATGCTCGCGGTCTCGGCGGTGTCCTTCGGGATGTTCCGCTTCGTCGGGGACCCTGTCGCGGCCCTCTCGCGGGAGAATGCGACGATCGCCGAAAAGGCCGAGCTGCGCGAGCAGCTCGGGCTCGACCGGCCGGTCGTCGTGCAGTTCGCGGGCTTCCTGAGCCGGATCGTGCGCGGCGACTTCGGCATCAGTTTCCGCAACCAGCGCCCCGTGGCGACCCTGATCGCGGAGCGGCTGCCGGCGACGCTCGAACTGGTTCTCGTCGCGACGCTGCTGTCGCTGGCGCTCGGCATCCCGCTCGGCGTGCTCTGTGCGCTGAAGCCGGACGGGGTTGCGGCACGGCTGGTCCAGGCGGTGTCGCTGATCGGCATTTCGACGCCGACCTTCGTGACGGGAATCGTGCTGATCCTGACCTTCGCGGTGACGCTCGGCCTGTTGCCCTCCTTCGGCCGGGGCGAGACGGTGCAGATCGGCCCGTGGTCGACCGGCCTGCTGACGCTGAGCGGGCTCAAGGCGCTGACCCTGCCCTCGATCACGCTGGCGCTCTACCAGCTGACGCTGATCATGCGGCTCGTCCGCTCGGAGCTGATCGACGTGCTCTCCAGCGACTATATCCGCTTCGCCCGGGCGCGCGGCCTGTCGGCCCGGCACATCCATTTCACGCTGGCGCTGCGCAATGCGCTGATGCCGGTGATCACCGTGACCGGCCTGCAGATCGGCTCGCTGATCGCCTTCGCCATCGTCACCGAGACCGTCTTCCAGTGGCCGGGCATGGGGTTGCTCTTCATCCAGGCGGTCAGCTTCTCGGACGTGCCGGTGATGGCGGCCTATCTGCTCTTCGTCGGGCTGCTCTTCGTGTTGATCAACACCGCCGTCGACCTGCTCTATGCGCTGGTCGATCCGCGCCTACGCGTGAGGGCCTGACCGTGGCGGCTTCCCTCTCCAGGCGGCTGCGGCGCGTGCCGCTTTCGGTCTGGCTCGCCGGGCTGATGGCCGTCGTCATCGTGGCGGCGGCCGCCCTGGCACCGGTGATCGCGCCGTTCGATCCGACCGATCTGACCAGCTTCAACCTGATCGACGCGGAGCTGCCGCCGCGCTTCTCGCCCGATGGCGATCCGCGCTTCCTGCTCGGCACCGACAACCAGGGCCGCGACCTGCTTTCCGCCATGCTCTACGGCGCGCGGGTCTCGATCCTGATCGGCGGCGGCGCGGTGATGGTGGCGGCGGTGGTCGGCGTCGGGCTCGGCCTGATCGCGGGCTATTTCGGCGGCTGGGTCGATGCCGCGATCATGCGCTTCGGCGACATCATCCTGAGCTTCCCGACCATCCTCCTCGCCCTGCTCGTCGCCGGGGTGGCGCGGATGCTGTTTCCCGCGGCGAGTTCGGCCGAATGGGCGCCCTTCATCCTGATCGGGGCGATCGCGATCCATGAATGGGTGCAGTATGCGCGCACCGTGCGGGCTGCGACCATGGTCGAGAGCGCGCGCGACTATGTCCGCGCGGTCAAGGTGATCGGCCTGCCCTCCCGGCAGATCATGCTGCGGCACATCCTGCCCAATGTGATGGGGCCGGTGCTGGTGATCGCGACGATCAACCTCGCCGCCGCCGTGCTGACGGAAGCCACCCTCTCCTTCCTCGGCGTCGGCATGCCGCCGACCTATCCCTCGCTCGGCACGCTGATCCGCATCGGCAACGAGTTCGTCTTCTCCGGCGTCTGGTGGATCGCGCTGTTTCCGGCGCTGCTGCTGGTGCTGCTGGTGCTCGGCGTCAACATCGTCGGCGACTGGCTGCGCGACCTGTTCAACCCGAAGCTGCGGGGGCGCGGATGAGCGCGGTAGCCCCCATCCTCGCCATCGACCGGCTGCGGATCGAATACCCGCTGGCCGATGGCGGCGTGCTGACGGCCGTCGAGGGCGCCACGCTCTCGATCGCGCCGGGCGAGGTCCATGCGCTGGTGGGTGAATCCGGCGCGGGCAAGACGACGATCGGCAATGCGGTGCTCGGCCTGCTCGAAAAGCCCGGCCGGATCGCCTCGGGCACGATCGCGCTCGACGGCCAACCCTTCGACCCGCAGAAGCCCGGCGCGGTACGGCTCGGGCGCGACATCGGCGCGGTGTTCCAGGACCCGATGACGAGCCTGAACCCGCTCTTCACGATCGAGAGCCAGATCGTCGAGACGCTGCGGGCGCATCTGCCGCTCGACCGGGCCGCGGCGCGGACGCGCGCGCTCGAGCTGCTCAAGGCGGTCGGCATTCCCGAGCCCGAGCGGCGGCTGTCGGCCTATCCGCACCAGCTCTCCGGCGGGCAGCGGCAGCGCGTCGTCATCGCCTGCGCGCTGGCCTGCGAGCCCCGGCTGCTTGTGGCCGACGAGCCGACGACCGCGCTCGACGTCTCGATCCAGGCGCAGATCCTCGACCTGCTGCGTGGCCTCGCAGATCAGCGCGGCATCGGCATCCTGCTCGTCACCCACAATATGGGCGTCGTCGCGCAGATCGCCGACACGGTGACGATCATGCATCGCGGCCACATCGTCGAGAGCGGGCCGGTGGCGCAGGTCCTGCGCCATCCCCAGGCGGACTATGCGAAGGCGCTGATCGGCGCCGTGCCGCGCATCGATATCCGGCTCGACCGCTTTCCGATGCTCGACGGGGCGAACCAGACCGAGGCCGGCGCCGCGCGAGACCAGCTGCGGGCGAAGGCCCTGGCCGTCGGGGACCCGTCGTCGGGTCGCGACGTGCCCCTGCTCAGCGTCGACAACCTGAGCGTCGATTACGGGGCGGGCTTCCTCGCCGGCCGTGGCGCCCGCGCCTTCCGGGCCGTCGACGGGGTGAGCTTCGAAATCCGTCAGGGCGAGGTCTTCGGCCTCGTCGGCGAATCCGGATGCGGCAAGACCACGATCGCCAATGTGGTGGCGGGCCTGCGGGCGCCGACCGGCGGCACCATCCGCTTCGACGGCCAGGTGATCGCCGGCGCGGAGGCGGCGCCGCGCAAGGGCAAGGCCCGGCGCGCGATCCAGATGATCTTCCAGGACCCCTATTCCTCGCTGAACGCGCGGATGCGGGTCGGCCGCATCCTGGCGGAGCCGATCCTGTTCTACGAGCTGGCGCGGACACGGGCCGAGGCCGAGGCCGATGTCGGCCTGCTGATCGAGGCCGTCGGCCTGCCAGCGGAAGCCGCGCAGCGCTTCCCGCATGCCTTCTCCGGCGGCCAGCGCCAGCGGCTCTCGATCGCGCGGGCGCTGGGGGCGAGGCCGCGACTGATCGTCTGCGACGAACCGACCTCCTCGCTCGACGTCTCCGTCCAGGCGCAGATCCTCAACCTGCTCAAGGATCTGCGCGACGTGACCGGTCTGACCCTGCTGCTGATCAGCCACGACCTCGCGGTGATCCGCCAGATGTGTGACCGGGTCGCGGTGATGCGCGCGGGCCGGATCGTCGAGATGGCGGCGGCCGAGACGCTCTTCACGGCGCCCCAGGCCGATTACACCCGGCAATTGCTCTCGCTCGTGCCGACACTCGAGCGCATTCGCGGTGAAGCCTGACGGCCGGCTTCACCGAACAGAACACATAGGGCCCGAGGAGACGACCATGACCGACATCCTGATCCAGCACGGCGTCGTCGTGACGATGGACGGCACCCGCCGCGTCATCGAGGACGGCGCCGTCGCGATCAAAGGCGACCGCATCGTCGCCGTCGGCACCAGCGCCGAACTCGCGATCAGCCATGGCGATGCCGCCACCGTCATCGACGCCGCCGGCAAGATCGTGATGCCGGGTCTGATCGACGCGCACACCCATGCCGGCCACGGCCTGATCAAGACCATGGGCGGCGGGCGCAGCGACGAATGGTACGAGGTCTGCCACAGGGTCTACACCGTCGCCTCGACGCCGGAATGGTGGCGCGCGGAGGCGCAGCTCGCGGCGCTGGAGCGGCTGCGCTTCGGGGTGACGACCGCGGTCGCGCTGCTCGGCGGCGGCGACACGATCATGCGCTGCGACGAGCCTGTTTATGGCGAGGCGCATCTCGACGGCGTCGCCGAGGTCGGCACGCGCTCGGTGCTGGCGGTCGGCGCCACGCGCCCGCCCTTCCCGCGGACCTATGCGCGCTTCGAGAACGGCGAGGCCAAGGAGCATGCCACGACCTTCGAGGACATGTTCGCGACCTGCCAATCGCTGGTCGAGACGCAGCATGGCCGGCTCGGCAAGCGGCTCAACATCGCGCTGATCACGCCGACGCTGCGGGCCGAGCACGAGGCCGGGCTCAGCGCGTCGGATCTGGCGGATGCGCGTGCGCAGGGCCGCCGCATGTCCGATTTCGCCAGGGAGGCCGGGCTCGTCTTCACCCAGGACGGGCACACCAGGGGCAGCGTCGCCTATGCCAGGGAGCTCGGCATTCTCGGGCCCCATGCGCTGCTCTCGCACTCGACCGCGCTGACGGACGAGGAGATCGCGATCGTCGCCGATACCGGCACGCATATCGTCCATAATCCGTCCGCCGTCGCCTCGATCCTGGCGCGCTGCCCGGTCACCGAGCTGCTGGAGGCCGGCGCCAATGTCTGCCTTGGCTCGGATGCCACAGCGCCGGACCGCTCGGGCGACATGTTCCGGCACATGCAGCAATGCATGCATTACCACCGCACCTTCCACCACGATCCGAGCTGGCTGCCGCCGGGACGGGTGCTGGAGATGTGCACGGTGGATGCCGCGCGGGCGCTCGGCATGGCCGACGAGATCGGCTCGCTGGAGGTCGGCAAGAAGGCCGACGTCGTGCTGCTCGACTGGCGCCGGCCGCATCTCTACCCGGCCAACATGCCGCTGTTCCGGCTGGTCTACTTCGCCAATGGCAACGACGTCGACACCGTCATCGTCGATGGCCGGATCGCGCTGCGCGGCCGCAAGGCGATGTTCGTCAACGAGGATGCGGTGCTCGACACGGCGCAGGCCCAGACGGAATGGATGCTCGATTACTGCGGATACCGGCCTCTGCTGGAAACGCCGGCGAGCTTCTGGGGCCAGGTGCGCGCCATGGACCAGGTCGAGGCGCGCAGCCTGTCGGGGCTCAAGAAGAACTGAGCTTCGGCCTCAGGGCGCCGGGCGCAGCGGCACCCCGTCGCGGGCGACGATGCGGCCGCGCTTCAGGACGCGGCGGTTCGGCGAGCGGTTGACGACCGCCTCGGCCAGCGTCTCGCCGGGCAGGATCAGCAGGTCGGCGGCGCAGCCCTCGGCCAGCCCGTAATCGGCGACCTCCATCAGCTTCGCGCCCTCGACGGTGCAGGTGTCGAGCGCGAGCCGGACCTCGTCGTCACGGCGGAGATTGTTGCGCAGGCCGACGAGCACGGCGCGCTCCAGCATGTCGCCATTGCCGTAGGGGTTCCAGGTGTCGCGGATGCCGTCCGAGCCGGCGGCGATGCGGATGCCGGCGGCGAGCATGCGCTTGACGGCGGGAACCGGGCGGCTCGCCGGTGCCGTGGTGACGATGGCGATATCGAGTTCGGCGATCGCCTCGATGAGGGGATCCACAAGCGCCGGATCCGGCGTGCCCAGGCAGAAGGCGTGGCTGATCGCGACCTTGCCCTGCATGCCCAGCACCCGCGTCCGCTCGATGATCAGGTCGAGCGAAAACGCGCCCATTTCCCCGGGCTCGTGCAGGTGGATGTCGAGCGGCTTCCCATAGCGCTGGCAGAGCCCGAAGATCGCGTCGAGATGGCCCTTGGGGTCGCGGTCGATGCCGCAGGGATCGAGCCCGCCGACGACCTCGCAGCCGGCCTTCATGGCCGCGTCCATGATCTCGAGCGTGCCCGGGCGGCGCAGCAGGCCCGATTGCGGAAAGGCGACCAGCTCGATGTCGACGATGTCGCGCCAGGCATCGCGGGTCGCCATCACGCCCTCGATGCCCCACAACCCATGCTCGGTATCGACGTCGACATGGCTGCGGATCTGGGTCGCGCCGCAGACCGAGGCCCGCACCGCCTGTCGGGCCGACTGCCGGGCGGGCTCGATGTCGAGCCGCTTCTTGTTCATCCGCTCGTTGTCGATCTTGTCGAGCAGGTTCGGGCCGACCTGGTTCACATACCAGGGCAGGCCGAGCAGGTTCTTGTCGAGATGGGTGTGCGCCTCGACGAGGCCGGGCACGACGATCTCGCCGCGTCCCTCCTCCACCGGGACGCCGGGCGCCTCGATCCCGGTCGCGATCCGGGCGATGCGGCCGTTCTCGATCAGGATGTCGGTCGCCGCCCCGGCATAGGGGCGGACATCGCGCAGGAGCAGGGAAGCCGTCGTCGCCATCGTGACCTCGCGCTGGATCAGGTCCAAACCGGCGCCTGGCCCCGCGGCCGAGCGCTCGATTGCATGCAGTTCATCCTAGCTATGGCATGCATCCGGCCGAGGCAACCACGCGGCCGATGCCCAGGATGGCGGGATCGATCTGACCGTTCATGCGAGGACGCCCTGCCCAGACAAGGCTCTCCTGCAAGGCTCATGACAGCGCGAGCGCCGCCTCGGAGCGGTTGGCGAGCTTGCGCCCGATCAGCCGGCCGGCGCGTTCGACATGCTCGCGCATCACCGCCTCGGCTCGCCCGCCCTGCCGGGCCAGGATGGCCTCGCCCAGGTCGAGGTGATCGTCCTGCGAGCGGCGATAGGCCGCGCGATCCCACCAGACCACGGCGCGTTCGGCGAGGAAGGTCCGGACGCCGGATTCGGTCAGCAGCGGCAGGGTGCGCGTCCGCTGAATCGAATTGGCGAGGTAGCCATTGCCGGAGGCTGCGATGATCTGGCCGTGGAAGGCGATGTTGAGGTCGCCCCAACGCTGCTGCTCGGCATCGCCCCAGCTGTCGCCGGCGACCAGCCGCTCCATTTCGTCGAGCGTCTCGCGAAAGCGCTGGCGCGCGGCATCGGCCAGCCCGATCTCGGCCGCCAGACGTGCGGCCAGCCCCTCGAGCGTCGCCCGGACCGTGTAGATGTGGACGGCCTCGTCGAGCGAGAGGCGGCGGACGACATAGCCGCAATTGGGCTCGTAATCGAGCAGACCCTCGGCGAAGAGCGCGCCCAGCGCCGCCCGCACCGGCGTGCGCGACACCTGCATGGCCTCCGCCAGCGCCATCTCGTTCAGCCGCCCGCCCGGCATATAGGCGCCACCGAGAACCGCCTCGCGCAGGCGCCGGGTGACCGATTCCGCTCGTGTGACCATCTCGCCCTCTGCCCTCCGTCTTGTGCAATTCGGGCCTACCAAACCAGGCCAACTCCGGATCGCTGCTCTTTGTACACAATTTATGCAAAAATCGAAAACGAAGAAGTCATCCTCTAAGATGTTTATCTTGTTACGATATTCGGCGCCGCTCACCAAGCCCTGCCCATCTGCGGATCGCTTCGCTGGCTCTGGATTGAGCACAGTGTCGCGTCAACCGGGATTTGTCGGCCGCCCATGCGATCGAAACCGCGCCGGGACCGGAGCCACAGGCTCCGCGAACGAGATATACAAGGATTAAATCGAATAAATACAGATTCTTATCCGGATCCTCCGAGGCGAAATCCAGATCCAGCATCGGGCCCACAGACCGCTGGATCGGTTGGCATGTGGCTTGCTGAGAGACAGGCAACGGGGGCGAACCGGCCTCCCGATCGACGCCTACATTGCATGCAATACCGGCAGATCGAAGGAGAAGCGCATGTCCGTCATCGAAGCTGAGCCGGTCGCGACCACGGATCTGGTGGATCTCAGCGTTCTCGAACTGGGACGGATGATGCGCTCCGGCGACCTCTCCCCCGTCGTGCTGACCCAGACCTGCCTCGACCGGATCGCCCGCTATGACGGGCGTCTCAACAGCTTCATCACGGTCTGCGCCGAGACGGCGCTGGCGCAGGCGAAGACCGCGGCGCGGGAACTGGCGGAGGGGATCGATCGCGGACCGTTCCACGGCATTCCCTTCGCGCTGAAGGACAATGTCGACACCGCCGGCGTCCTGTCCTCCTCGCATTCGAGAATCTTCGTCGATCGCTTCCCGACTGAGAGCGCGACCGTCGCCAGCAAGCTCGAGGCGGCGGGCGGCATCCTGATCGGCAAGACCGCGACCTTCGAGTTCGCCATCGGCGGCCCGTCCTGGGACCTGCCCTGGCCGCCGGCGCGCAATCCGTGGAACCGCGACTACCTCCCGGGCGGCTCCTCGTCCGGCTCGGGGGCGGCCGTCGGCGCCCGTTTCGTTCCGGCCGCGATCGGCACCGACACCGGCGGCTCGGTGCGCTGGCCCGCCGCGATGTGCGGCATCACCGGGCTGAAGCCGACCTATGGCCGCATCAGCCGGCGCGGCGTCCACCCCAACACCTATTCGCTCGACCATTGCGGGCCGATGACCCGCACGGCCGAGGACTGCGCGATCATGCTCGGGGCCTGCGCCGGCTACGACCCGCGCGACCCGGGTTCGATCGACGAACCGGTGCCGGACTATCTCGCCGCGCTGACCGGCTCGATCAAGGGCCTGCGGATCGGGCTCGTGCGGCACTGGTACGAGGCGGACGCGACCGATGAGGTCGTCGCCGCCGTGGATGCGGCGGTGGCGGTGCTGCGCGACCTCGGGGCGATCGTCGAGCCGGTCACGCTCGATCCGCTGCGCGACTATGTCGACGCGAAGACCACGATCTCGATCGCTGAGCTGTTCAGCGTCCACGAGAAGGACATGCGCACGCGGCCGCAGGATTTCGGCAAGCTGCTGCGCAGCCGCGTCATGGCCGGCGGGCTGGTGCGGGCCGAGGACTATGTCCAGGCGATGCGCTGGCGGGCCGAACTCGCCAGCCGGATGATGGCGCATTTCGGCCGCTTCGACCTCTTCGTCACCGCCGGCTGGCTCGCTCCGGCCGACCCCGCCGATCCCGAGGGCGTCGACTTCTTCAAGAAGCGCCAGCTCGTCACGATGCCGTTCAGTCTCACCGGAATGCCCGCGCTGAACGTGCCCTGCGGTTTCTCGGCCGGCGGGTTGCCGCTGTCGCTCCAGTTCGGCGGGCGCCCCTTCGACGAGGCGACGGTGCTGCGCGCCGGCGACGCCTATCAGCGCGCCACCGACTGGCATCTCGCCACACCCGACCTCGCCTGACGGGAGAGCCCCATGACCGCGACCAAGACCGTGCCGCCCGCCCCCGCCAGCCGCGACGACATCGCGGTGATGGCGCGCCAGGCCGGGCTTGAGCTGCCGCCCGACCTCTTCGAGGAGCTGGTGGTCGCCTACGGCAATGTCGAGCCGATGCTGATGCGGCTGCGTCGTGGCCGCGACCGGGCCGACGAGCCCGCCCATGTCTTCGACCCGCGGAAATTCATGCCGTCCGACGGCGCGTGATCCACGCAGCGATCGCGCGACACCAGCGAGAGCGGCCATCAAGGCCGCCGGTCACCGGGAGCGAACACCGAGGATGCACTGACCGAACACGGGAAGGGTTTCGTTCATGACCAGACGTTCGTTCCTGCGGCTCTCGTCGGCGGCCTCGCTGGCGGCACTCGGCCTGCTGACCGCCCTGCCCGAACCCGCCCGCGCGCAAAGCAGGCCGGGGGTGCTGCGTGTCGCGATGACCGCCGGCGACATTCCCCTGACCACCGGCCAGCCGAGCCAGGGCGGCGAAGGCATCCGCTTCATGGGCATCACGCTCTATGACGGGCTGACGCGCTGGGACCTCTCCAAATCCGACAAGGCCGCGCAGATCGTTCCCGGCCTCGCGGAGAGCTGGGTGGTCAACCCGGCCGATCAGAAGATCTGGACCTTCACCCTGCGCAAGGGCGTCAAGTTCCATGACGGCTCGGAGTTCAACGCCGACGCGGTGGTGTGGAACTTCGACAAGCTGATGAACAAGGAGTCGCCGCAGTTCGACCAGAGCCAGGCGAACCAGGCTGCCTCCTATTTCGCCCCGATCGCGAGCTGGCGGAAGATCGACGACTGGACGGTCGAGATCACCACCAAGCGGGTCGACGCCGTCCTGCCCTACAATCTCGCCAGCCTGTTCATGTCCAGCCCCAAGCGCTGGGAGGAGCTCGGCAAGGACTGGAGCAAATTCGCCGAGAAGCCGTCGGGGACCGGCCCCTGGATGCTGGAATCCTTCAAGCCGCGCGAGCGCGCCGAGCTCGTCCGCTATGCCGACCACTGGGACAAGACCCGCATCACCAAGTCGGCGCGGCTGATCCTGCTGCCGATGCCCGATGCCAACACCCGCGTTGCCGCCCTGCTCTCGGGCCAGGTCGACTGGATCGAGGCGCCGCCGCCGGACTCGGTGTCGCGGCTCAAGCAGCAGAAGATGCAGATCGTCACCAATCTGTATCCCCACATCTGGCCCTACCAGCTCTCCTTCCTGGACGACTCGCCGTTCAAGGACATCCGCATCCGCAAGGCGGCCAATCTCGCGATCGACCGCGAGGGCATCGTCAAGATGCTGGGCGGGCTGGCCGTGCCGGCCAAGGGCATGGTGGACGACAAGCACCCCTGGTTCGGCAAGCCGAACTTCCAGATCAGATACGACCCCGCTCAGGCCAAGGCGCTGCTGAAGGAGGCCGGCTACGGCCCCGACAAGCCCGTCAAGGTCAAGATGATCATCTCGCCTTCGGGCTCGGGGCAGATGCAGCCGCTCCCGATGAACGAGTTCATCAAGGAGAACTTCAAGGATGTCGGCATCGACATGGAGTTCGAGGTGATGGACTGGGAGGCGCTGCGCACCCGCCGCCGCCTCGGCGCCGACGCCCCCGAGAACAAGGGCCGGCACGGCATCAACAACTCCTGGGCCTATTGGGACCCCGATATCGGCCTGATCGCGGCGGCCGGTTCCTTCGCCCGCGTCCCCGTCGGGTTCAACTGGGGCGACTACAAGGACGCCAAGGCCGACGAACTGGCGCTCAAGGCCAAGGCGACCTTCGACGCGGCCGAGCAGAACAAGATCCTCGGCGAGCTGCACACCCGCCTCGTCGACGAGGCGATGTGGATCTGGGTCGTCCACGACCTCAACCCGCGCGCCATGCGGCCCAACGTCAAGGGCTTCGTCCAGGCCCAGAGCTGGTTCCAGGACCTGACGCCGGTCTCGGTCGAGTAAGCGCAGAGGCCTTCCCCCTTTTGGCGCGCGGCAAGCGCCCCTCCCCAGTCTTTCGGAAGGATCCCGCCATGATCTCCCTCAAGCGCCGCACGCTGGCGCGATCGGTTCTCGCCGCCTCCTGCCTCGTCCTGATGACCGGCGTGTCCCCGTCGGTCTGGGCGCAGGGCAAGCCGGGCACGCTGCGTGTCGCGATGACCGCCGCCGACATCCCCCTCACCACCGGTCAGCCCAGCCAGGGCGGCGAGGGCATCCGCTTCATGGGCATCACCGCCTATGACGGGCTGACGCGCTGGGATCTGTCGCGCTCCGACAAGCCGCCGGTCATCATCCCGGCGCTGGCGGAGAGCTGGAGCGTCGGCGAGGCGGACAAGAAGGTCTGGACCTTCAAGCTGCGCCAGGGCGCCAAATTCCACGACGGCTCGGAGTTCACGGCCGATGCCGTGGTGTTCAACTTCAACAAGCTGCTGCGCAAGGACACGCCGGAGTTCGATCCCGCCCAGGCCGCGCAGGGCTCGCTCTGGTCCGGCACGCTGGCGAGCTGGCGCAAGATCGACACCTACACCGTCGAGATCACCACCAAGACGGTCGACGCGGTCCTGCCCTATGCGCTCGCCAATCTCTTCATGTCGAGCCCGGCGCGCTGGGAGGAGGTCGGCAAGGACTGGGGCAAGTTCGCCGAGAAGCCCTCGGGCACCGGCCCCTGGATGATCGAGTCGTTCAAGCCGCGCGAGCGGGCCGAACTGGTGCGCAACACCAACCATTGGGACAAGGCCCGCATTCCCAAGTCGGAGCGGCTGATCCTGCTGCCGATGCCCGACGCCAACACGCGCTCGGCGGCGCTGCTCTCGGGCCAGGTCGATTTCGTCGAGGCGCCGCCGCCCGACGTGATCCCGCGGCTGCGCCAGCAGAAGATGCAGATCATCACCAATGTCTATCCGCACAACTGGCCCTACCAGCTCTCCCATCTCGAGGATTCGCCGTTCAAGGACATCCGCGTCCGCAAGGCGGCCAATCTCGCGATCGACCGGGACGGGCTGGTCAAGCTGCTCGGCGGCATGGCGATCGCCGCCAAGGGCCATATCGACCCGGGTCACCCCTGGTACGGCAAGCCGGCCGAGCCGCTGCGCTACGACCCCGAAGCCGCGAAGAAGCTGCTGAAGGAAGCCGGCTACGGGCCCGACAAGCCGGTCAAGGTCAAGGTGATCATCTCGCCCTCGGGCTCCGGCCAGATGCAGCCGCTGCCAATGAACGAGTTCATCAAGGAGAACTTCAGAGATGTCGGCATCGACATGGAGTTCGAGGTGCTCGACTGGGAGGCGCTGCGGACGCGCCGCCGTCTCGGAGCCTTCGCGCCCGAGAACAAGGGCCGGCACGGCGTCAACAACTCCTTCGCCTATTGGGATCCGGATATCGGGCTGATCGGCACGGCCGCGTCCTTCATGCCGGTGCCCTTCGGCTTCAACTGGGGCGGCTACAAGAACGAGAAGGCCGACATCCTCGCCCGCAAGGCCAAGGAGACCTTCGACACCAAGGAGCAGGACAAGCTCCTGGCCGAGCTGCACGAGGTCATCCTCGCCGACCACATGTGGATCTGGGCGGTGCACGACCTCAACCCGCGCGCGCTGCGGCCCAACGTCAAGGGCTTCGTCCAGGCCCAGAGCTGGTTCCAGGACCTGACGCCCGTCACCGTCGAATAGCCGACCCCGTGCGGCGGCCCGGCTGCCGCCGCCCCACAGGTCCAGAGGAGTTCGGCGATGTTCATCTATGTGCTGCGGCGCATTCTCTACACGGTCCCGATCGCGATCGGCGTCTCGCTGGTGTGCTTCGCGCTGATCCATCTGGCGCCGGGCGACCCGCTGAGCGCGATCATCCCGGAAGGCGCCTCGCCGGAGATGATCGCGCAGATCCGCACCGCCTATGGCTTCGACCGGCCGCTGCCGGTGCAGTATCTGAAATGGCTCGGCCATGTCGTGACCGGGGATTTCGGCACCTCGATCATGACGCGGCGGCCGGTGCTCTCCGAGGTGCTGCCGGCGATCGCCAACACGCTGACGCTGGCGGCCGCGGCGGTGACCTTCGGCTTCCTGCTCGGCTGCGCCTTCGGAGTCGTCTCCGGCTATGTCGCGGGCACGCCGACCGACCGCGCCGTCACCGCCGTCTCGATCACCGGCGTGTCGATCCCGCATTACTGGCTCGGCATGGTCCTGATCGTGGTCTTCGCGGTCAACCTCAACCTGCTGCCCGCCACCGGCATGGGCGAAGGCGGGTCGGGCTCCTTCGGCTTCGGCTGGGACAGCCTGCAATACCTGATCCTGCCTGCCCTGACGCTCTCGGTCATTCCCGCCGGCATCATCGCCCGCTCGGTGCGCGGCACCGTCGCCGAGGTGCGCAAGCAGGACTACATGCAGACGCTCTACGCCAAGGGCCTGCCCGGGCGGCGCGTCTTCGTCCATGTCGTCAAGAACGCGCTGCCGGCCGTGCTGGCGGTGATGGGGCTGCAGCTCGCGCAGCTGCTCGGCGGCTCCATCCTGGTCGAGACGGTGTTCTCCTGGCCGGGCACCGGCTTCCTCCTGAACAACGCCATCTTCACCCGCGACCTGCCGATGCTGCAGGGCACGATCCTCGTGCTGGCGATGTTCTTCGTCCTGATCAACCTGCTCGTCGACATCCTGCAGACCGCGGTCGACCCGCGCATCAAGCGCGCCTGAGGGGACAAGCCATGTCGCAGCCCGCCATCGCCGTCGCCGGCACCGCCCCGCTCAAGGGCAAGCGCCCGGCCACCCGCAGTTTCTGGCGCAACGTGCTGCGCCGCCTGCTGCAGGACCGCTTCACGATGATCTGCTTTGGCGTGCTGATGCTGATCATCCTGGCGGCGATCTTCGCGCCGCTGATCGCCCCGCACGACCCCTACCGCACCAGCATGGCGCGGCGGCTGATCGCGCCCGGCGATGCGCGCCACTGGCTCGGCACCGACGAGCTCGGGCGCGACCTGCTCTCGCGGCTGATCTATGGCGGCCGGCTCTCGCTCTTCACCGGCTTCACGCCCGTCCTGCTGGCGACGCTGATCGGCGGGGCGCTGGGGGTGATCGCCGGCTATGTCGGCGGCGCCGTCAACATGCTGATCATGCGGGTGATCGATGTCTTCTACGCCTTCCCGTCCGTGCTGCTGGCGGTCGCGATCTCCGGCGTGCTGGGCGCGGGCATCGGCAACACGATCCTGTCGCTGACGCTGGTCTTCATCCCGCCCATCGCCCGCGTCGCCGAAAGTGTCGCAACGCAGATGCGGGCTCAGGACTTCGTCGAGGCCGCGCGCGCGACCGGCGCCGCGAACTGGCGCATCGTCACCGCCCATGTCGTGCCCAACGTCACCGGGCCGATCCTGAGCTACGCCTCCAGCCTGATCAGCGTCTCGATCGTGCTCGCCTCGGGGCTGTCCTTCCTCGGCCTCGGCATCACGCCGCCCGAGCCGGAATGGGGGCTGATGCTGAACACGCTGCGCCAGGCGATCTACGTCGCTCCGCTCAACGCGATCATCCCCGGCGCGATGATCTTCATCACCTCGATGTGTTTCAACCTGATGAGCGATGGCCTGCGCAGCGCCATGGACGTCAAGCAGTGAGGTCCCCGCGATGAGCGCCGTTCCCACCTCCCCGCGTGGGGCCGCCATGACCGCGGTTCCCAGCGATCCGGACCCGCGCGACCGCGGCGGGCCCGCCCAGCCGCTCCTCATCGTCGAGGGGCTGAAGAAGCACTTTCCCATCCGCGGCGGGCTGCTCGGCCGGGCCCAGGCCTGGGTGCAGGCGGTCGACGGCGTCGATCTCGTCGTCGACAAGGGCGAGACGCTCGGCATCGTCGGCGAGTCCGGCTGCGGCAAGTCGACGACGGCGCGGCTGCTGATGCATCTGATGGTGCCCGATGCCGGCGAGATCATCTTCGACGGCGAGGCGGTCGGGGCGCTGCGCGGACTCTCGGTGCGCGACCTGCGCCGGCAGATGCAGATGGTTTTCCAGGACTCCTATTCGTCGCTGAACCCGCGCATGACGATCGAGGATTCGATCGCCTTCGGCCTGATCGCGCAGGGCACCGCGGTCAAGGACGCCAAGACCCGCGCCGCCAGCATGCTGCGCATGGTCGGGCTGACGCCGGACATGTTCGCCCAGCGCTATCCGCACGAGCTCTCCGGCGGCCAGCGGCAGCGCGTCAACATCGCCCGCGCGCTGACCATGGGGCCGCGGCTGCTGATCCTCGACGAGGCCGTCTCGGCGCTCGACAAGTCGGTCGAGGCGCAGGTGCTCAACCTGTTGCAGGAGCTGAAGCGCAATCTCGAGCTGACCTACATCTTCATCTCGCACGACCTCAACGTGATCCAGTACATGAGCGACCGCGTGCTGGTGATGTATCTCGGCAAGGCGGTCGAGGTCGGCCCGGTCGACGAGATCTATCGCGCGCCCAAACATCCCTACACCCGCGCCCTGCTCTCCTCGCGCCCGTCGATGGATCCGCGCCGGCGGATGAGCAAGCCGCCCTTGTCGGGCGACCCGCCCAACCCGATCAACCCGCCCAGCGGCTGCCGCTTCCGGACCCGCTGCCCGATCGCCGAGCCGGTCTGTTCGGAGACGGTACCGCTTCTGGGCAGCCTCAAGGGCGGCGAGACGCATCCGGTCGCCTGTCACGCGCACCGCCCGGGCTCCGGCCATAGCGCGGCGCCAAGCGAGGGAGCGGTGCATTGACCCCAACCTCCCCCCTTGCCACGGCCGCGCCGACTGCGGTCCCCACCCGTACCCCTCTGGTCGAGGTCGAAGATCTCACCGTCCGGTTCACCGGACGCGATCTCGACATCGCCGTCGTCAACGGCGTCTCCTTCACGCTCGATCGCGGCTCGTCGATGTGCGTGCTCGGTGAATCCGGCTCGGGCAAGAGCGTCACGCTGCGGGCGCTGATGCGGCTGTTTCCGCCGACGGCCCGGATCGGCGGGCGCATCACCGTCGACGGCACGGACGTGCTCGCGCTCGGCGAGAATCAGCTTCGCCGGATCCGCGGCGGCCTGATCTCGATGATCTTCCAGGAGCCTATGACGGCGCTCGACCCGGTCTTCACCATCGGCGAACAGATCGCCGAAACGCTGGTCTATCACGAGGGCATTTCGTTCCGGTCCGCCAACGCTCGGGCACTGGAACTGCTCGAACTCGTCCAGGTGCCCTCGGCGAAGCGCCGGCTCGCCGCCTATCCGCACGAATTGTCGGGCGGCTTGCGCCAGCGCGGCATGATCGCGCTCGCGCTCGCCTGCAAGCCCAAGCTCCTGCTCGCCGACGAGCCGACGACGGCGCTCGACGCCACCGTGCAGATCCAGATCCTGCTGCTGCTGCGCGAACTCCAGCGCGAGCTCGGCATGGCGACGATCTTCGTCACCCACGACCTCGGCGTCGCCTGCGAAGTCGCCGACAAGATTGCCGTGATGTATGCCGGCCAATTCGTCGAGACCGGCTCGGTCGAGCAGGTGATGGATGCGCCGCGCCACCCCTACACCCAGGGGCTGATGAACTCGACGATCCATGCCGACATGCGCGGCGCGACGCTCGACCCGATCCCCGGCTCGCCGCCCGATCTCACCGATCTTCCCGCCGGCTGCCCCTTCGCGCCGCGCTGCTCGGCCGCCCGCGAGCCCTGCCTTTCCCTCCAGCCTGAGCTGATCGCGCTCGAGGGCGGCCAGAGGGCGCGCTGCCTGCAATACGGCCCCGGCCCGGGCTTCGCCCAGGCGCCGCTGCTGCAGGCCCCCCTCCTGAAGGCGAGCTGAGCGGCGCGACGATGATCTCACCCGGCCATCTCGGGCGCATCGCGCTCGGCCTCGCGATCGGTGCCCTCGGCGGCGCCGTCTTCAATGCGCTCGGGACGCCCCTGCCCTGGATGATCGGGCCGATCGTGTTCAGCGGGCTGGCGACCTTCTGCGGCCTGCCGGTCGCGGGCACGCCGGTCGGTCGCATCGCCGGCATGCTGGTGCTGGGCACGGCGCTCGGTCTCTATTTCACGCCGGAGGCGGCAGGCATGGTGCTGTCGCACCTGCCGGTGATCATCGCCGCCAGCGCGATCACGCTGGTCGTCGGTGCGGCAGCCTCCTTCCTGCTCGCCCGCACGGCGCGCATCGACCACGCCACCGCCTTCTTCTGCAGCGTGCCCGGTGGGGTCGCCGAGATGAGCCTGATCGGCGAGCGTTTCGGCGGGCAACCACTGCCGATCGCGGTGACGCAGCTGCTGCGCGTCGTCAGCGTGACCATCGTGATCCCGAGCGCGCTGACGCTGCTGGGCGCCGGCGGCAGCAGCACCAATGTCCATGGCGTACTGCCGGCCTCCGCCCCCGGCCTGCTGGCGACGCTGGCCTTCTCGCTCGGCTTCTCGGCGCTGCTGGCGGCTTTGCGCTTCCGCAACGCCTGGCTGCTCGGGCCGATGGCGGTGGGCTGCCTGCTGGGCCTGTTCGAGGCAAACCTGTCCTCGATCCCGCCCTGGCTCTCGGCCGCGGGGCAGGTGCTGGTCGGAGCGCAGATCGGCTCGCAGTTCCAGCGCGCGCTGCTCGCCAGCATGCGCCGCTTCATCCCCGCTGCCCTGCTCAATCTCGCGGTGCTGATGGCCGGTTGCGCCAGCGTCGGCCTGCTGGTGGCGCATCTCACCGGAATCTCGCCGGCCAACATGATCCTGGCGACTTCGCCCGGCGGCGTCACCGAGATGTGCATCACCGCCAAGGTCCTGCACCTCGATGTGCCGATCATCGTCGCCTTCCACCTCGTCCGGATCTTCCTGGTGATCCTGTCCTCGCCTCACGTCTTCCGGCTGCTGCGGGCGGCCGGTGTCTTTCCCGCAATGCCGGCCGAGGACGCAAGGCGCGTCCCGGCCGAATGAGAGGTGCCGCCATGAACAAGCCGAGCCCCGCCGCCAGCTTCGCGACCGACAGCACCCCGCTGCACTATCTCACCGTCACCGAGGCCTCGCGCCTGATCGGCAGCGGGCAGCTTTCGCCGGTGACGCTGGTCGAGGCCTTCCTCGCCCGCATCGCCGCGCTCGACGCGACCCTGCATTGCTACATCACCGTGACGGCCGAGCGCGCACTCGCCGCCGCCCGCATCGCCGAGGCCGAGATCGCGGCCGGGCGCTGGAAGGGTGCGCTGCATGGCATCCCCTTCGCGGTGAAGGACAATTACTACGTCGCCGGCCTGCCGACGACCGGCGGCTCGCGGCTGATGCTGGACCATGTCTCGACGACGACGTCGACGGCGGTGGCCCGGCTGGAGGCGGCCGGCGCGATCCTGCTCGGCAAGCTCAACACCTGGGAATACGGCACCGGCAATGGCGGGGTCTATCACGACCTGCCCTTCCCGGTGGCACGCAATCCCTGGGATCTGGAACGCTTTACCGGCGGTTCCTCGACCGGCGCGGGAGCCTCGGTTCCAGCGGGGCTGGCGATGTTCTCGCTCGGATCCGACACCGGCGGCTCGATCCGCCTGCCGGCCGCCGCCTGCGGGCTGCAGGGCCTCAAGGCGACCTTCGGCCGGGTCAGCCGGGCGCATTGCCTGCCCAATTGCTGGACGCTCGACCATACCGGCCCGCTGACCTGGACGATCGAGGACAACGCCATCGTGATGCAGGCGATCGCGGGGTACGACGCGGAGGACCCCTCCAGCGCCGACATGCCCGTCCCCGACTACCGCAAGGCGCTGCATGCCGGCGTGAAGGGGCTGGTCATCGGCTATGTCCGCGATCTCGGACCGGGTGGCGAGGCGCTCGACGCCGCCAATGCGCAGGCGATGGACGAGGCGGCCGCACTGCTGGAGGCGCAGGGCGCGATCATCCGCGAGGTCCGGCTGCCGGCGCCGCTGGCCGAGTACCGCAGCGTGACCAAGGTCATCAACTGGGCGGAGTCATACTCGATCCACGAGAAGGACTTCCTCGAGCGCAGCGCGCTGATGGGCCAGGCCCTGCGCGAGAAGATGATGGCGGGCTTCACCGTCCGCGCCGCGGACTATCTCGCCGCGACGCGGCTGCGGCGCACGCTGACGGCGGCGACTGATGCGCTGATGGCCTCCTGCGACGCGCTTTTGATCGCGGGCGCCTTCCATGTCGCGCCGCGCTTCGACGAGCCGGAGACGATCACCCCCTTCACCACCGACACCGCGACCTCGGTGTTCAACGTCACCGGCCACCCGGCGCTGTCGCTCTGCACCGGCTACGATGCCGGCGGCGTGCCGCTCAACGCCCAGATCGTCGGCCGCTTCTTCGACGAGGCGACCGTGCTGCAGGTCGCCCAGGCCTATGAATCCGCGACGCCCTGGCGCGCGCGCCGCCCCGCGCTCTGACCCATCGAGGAACGACGATGTCCGACATCCAGACCACCAGCCTCGACGAGATCAGGCTCTATGCCGAGCGGCATGGGCTCAACGGCTTGCCAGAAGCCCAGTTCGCGCGGCTCGCCGAGCTGGCGAAGACCGTGCGCGAAGCCGGGCTCGGCGTCCGACGCATGCCCTCCGAGGAGGACGAACCCGCCCATCTCTTCACCGTGACGCCGCGGCGGGCCGCACCGTGACGGGAACCGAACCCTGCTTCCTGACGGCGGCCCAGGCCGCCGAGGCGATCAAGACGGGCCGGCTCACCAGCGAGGCGCTGATCCGCTCCTGCCTCGAGCGGATCGAGGCGCGCGACCCGGTGGTCAAGGCCTGGCTCCATGTCGATCGCGCCCACGCCATCGCCCAGGCGCGCGAGATCGACAAGCGCCCGTCCATGGGGCCGCTGCACGGCCTGCCCTTCGGCGTGAAGGACATCATGGACACGGCGGACCTGCCGACGACCTATAATTCGCCGGCGTGGCAGGGCCACCGCCCGACGCGCGACGCGGCCTGCGTCGGGATCGTGCGCCAGGCGGGCGCGGTCATCCTCGGCAAGACCGACACGGTCGAGTTCGCCTTCAATTCGCGCCGCGCCGCCAGCACCAACCCCTACAACGCGGCCCATACGCCGGGCGGCTCCTCCTCGGGCTCGGGCGCGGCGGTCGGGGATTTTCAGGTGCCCTTCGCCTTCGGCACCCAGACCGCCGGCTCGCATATCCGGCCGGCCTCCTTCAACGGCATCTACGCGCTGAAACCCAGTTGGGGCACCGTCAGCCGCGAGGGGGTGCACATGATCTCGGCCATTCTCGACACGGTCGGCTGGTATGGCCGCAGCGTCGAGGATCTGGTCCTGGCCGCGCAGGCATTCAGGCTCGAGGGAACCGGGGCCATCGCCGTTCCCGACGTGAAGGGCCTGCGCATCGGCTCTTGCGAGACCCCGTTCTGGGCCCAGGCCGAGGACGGCGCGAAACAAGCGATGGCCGCGGCGGTCGAGCGGCTGCGCAAGGCCGGCGCGGTCGTGGAGGAGATCGTCCTCCCCGCCCATTTCGGCGATCTCGCCGAGGCCCATACGATGATCATGTATGGCGAGGGGCGCGTCGCGCTGCATGACGAATATCTGCGCCATGGCGACAAGCTCCATCCGGAATTGCGGCTGACGGTCGAGAACGGGCGCGGTGTAACGCCGAAACGGCTCGTCGAGGCGTTCGATCTGTCCGACATCTGCCGCAAAGAGTTCGACGCCATCGCCGCGGGCTATGACGCCGTGCTGGCGCCGGCCTCGACCGGCGAGGCGCCGAAGGGCCTCCAGAACGTCGGCAACTGGATCTTCAACGGCCTCTGGACGCTGCTGCACACGCCCTGCGTCGCCATCCCCGCCATCCTGGGCGGGCTCGGCCTGCCGGTCGGCGTCCAGCTCGTCGGCCCGCGCCTGTCCGATGCGCGGCTGCTCGGGATCGCGCAGGCGCTCCAATCCGTCATCGACACGGGTGCCGAAGAGCGCACCCGCCTCCTCTCCGCCGCCTGAGAAAGCCCGAGCCCATGGAACCCTGTTTTCTGACCGCAGCCGAGGCCGCCGCGCAGATCCGCGACGGCAAGCTGACCAGCGAGACCCTGATCCGCTCCTGCATCGCCCGGATCGAGGCCCGCGACCCGCAGGTCAAGGCCTGGCTCCATCTCGACAAGGCCAAGGCGATCGCGGCCGCCCGCGAGGTCGACAAGCATCCGGTCAAGGGCCCGCTGCACGGGCTCCCCTTCGGCGTGAAGGACATGATCGACACCGCCGACATGCCGACGACCTACAACTCGCCGGTGTTCCAGGGCCACAGGCCGTCACGGGACGCAGCCTGCGTCGGCGTGGCGCGGCTCTCCGGTGCGGTCATCCTCGGCAAGACCGACACGGTGGAGTTCGCGGCCGGCGGCCGGCGGGCGGCGACGCGCAACCCGAAGAACCTCGCCCATACGCCCGGCGGCTCCTCCTCCGGCTCGGGCGCGGCGGTCGGCGACCGGCAGGTGCCGCTCGCCTTCGGCACCCAGACCGGCGGCTCGCATATCCGCCCCGCCTCCTTCAACGGCATCTACGGGCTGAAACCGACCTGGGGCTCGGTCAGCCGCGAGGGCGCCAAGCAGTATTCCAACATGCTCGACACGATCGGCTGGTATGGCCGCAGCGTCGCGGATCTCTCGCTCGTCGCCTCCGCCTTCCGCCTGCATGATGTCGGTGCACTCACGACGCCCGACCTCACCACACTCAAGGTGGCGGCCTGCCGCACGCCCTATTGGGGCAAGATCGAGCCCGCGGGCGAAAAGGCGTTCGACCTCGCCTGCGACCGGCTCCGGCAGGCCGGGGTGACGGTGACCGAACTGACGCTGCCCGAGCCGTTCGGCGGCCTATTCGACGCCCAGCACACGATCATGATGGGCGAGGGCCGCGCCTCCTTCCTCGATGCGGCGCTCGAATTCGGCGACCGGCTGCACCAGGATTTTCGCGACCGCGCCGAGAACAAGCTCGGCATCACGCCGGCCCAGCTGATCGCCGCCTATGACCTCGCTGCGGAATGCCGGCGCGCTTTTGAAGCGCTCTATGCTGATTTCGACGTGGTGCTGACCCCGGCCGCGCCCGGCGAGGCGCCCGAGGGCAGCTACAACACCGGCGACCATGTCTTCAACGCGATGTGGACGCTGCTGCACGTCCCCTGCCTCGGCATTCCCTGCACGACCGGGCCGATCGGCCTGCCCGTCGGCGTGCAGATCGTGGCGCCGCGCTTCGACGATGCGCGGCTGCTCGCGATGGGCGAGGTCCTGGCGCCGGTGATCGATCTCGAAACGCCGCAATACCGCCCCGAAGCCTGAGCCCCCCGACCGCGAGAGGAAAGCCGCCATGAGCGACGTGCTGGACCAGAGCCTGCGATCGATCTTCGCGGAGAATTCCGCCTTCTATGCGCAGCGCGGCTTCGAGCGCCGCGTCGGCTGGGGCCAGGCGCCGGCACTCGTCGTCATCGACATGGCCAATGGCTGGACGCGGCCGGGCAGCCCCTTCACCTGCGGCGGCATGGACAGCGTCATTCCCGCCAACCGGGCGCTGCTCGACGCCTGCCGCGCCAAAGGCCTGCCGATCATCTTCACCACCACGGCCTATGACGTGACCGCCGGCCCGCACAGTGACATGGGGCTGTGGTCGCGCAAGGTGCCGATCGAGGCGATGAAGACCGGCAGCTGGGAGGCGGAGATCGACGCCGAACTCGCCCCGCGCGAGGGCGAGTTCGTCATCCTGAAGAAGCGGGCGAGCGCCTTCCACGGCACCAACCTGTCGAGCCTGCTCAAGGGCATGGGCGTCGACACGGTGATCCTGACCGGCGTCACGGCCTCGGCCTGCGTCCGGCACTCGACCGAGGACGCGATCGCCGAGGGCTTCCGCCCGATCGTGGTGCGCGAGGCGGTGGGCGACCGGATCGCCGGCGCCGTCGCCTGGAATCTGTTCGACATCGACGCGAAGTTCGGCGATGTCGAGCCGCTCGATGCCGTGCTCGCCCATCTGGCGCGCAACGATGTCTGACGGCGTGGTCATCGATCGCCCGCTCTGGCAGTTGAGCGTCTGCGAGGCGTCGGAGCGCATCGCCGCCGGCACGCTCTCACCGGTCGATCTCGTCGAGGCCTGCCTCGCGCGCATCGCAGCAGTGGACGGGGCAATCCACAGCTTCATTCATGTCGCGGCCGAGCAGGCTCGCGCCGCTGCCCGCGAGGCGGAAGCGGAGATCCGAGCCGGCCGGCGGCGCGGGCCGCTGCACGGCATCCCCTATGCGGTGAAGGACAATTACGACGCCGCCGGGCTGCCCGCGACCGCGGGCTCCCGCGTCAGGCTCGACCATGTGCCGACGCAGGATGCGGCGCTCGTCGCCAGGCTGCGCGCGGCCGGCGCGATCCTGCTCGGCAAGCTCAACACCTGGGAGTTCGGCACCGGCAATGGCGGCGAGTATTTCGACCTGCCCTTCCCGACCGCCCGCAATCCCTGGGACACGGAACGCTTCGCCGGCGGCTCCAGCACCGGTGCCGGTACGAGCGTCGCGGCGGGGACCACGCTGTTTGCGCTCGGCTCCGACACCACCGGCTCGGTGCGCCTGCCGGCGGCCGCGACGGGCACGCTCGGCCTGATCGCCACCTCCGACGTGCTCGACCGCTCGGGCATCCTGCCCAATTGCTACACGCTGGACAAACCGGGGATCTTCGCCTGGACCGCGCGCGATGCGGCGCTGATCTTTGGCGAACTCACCGGCAAGGGCCCGACGGTGCCGGGCCGCCCGGGCCTCGCCGGACTGCGGATCGCGGTCGTGTCCGATCCCGGCCCCGGGATGCCCCCGCCGGACTCACCGCTGGCCGCCGCCTTCGCCGACGCGGTCGCCCTGCTGGAGGCCGAGGGCGCGATCCTCGAGACCGTCGCCCTGCCCGTCAGCGCGGCGGATTGCTACGCCGTGACCCGGCTGATCGGCCCGCCGGAATCGGCGGCGATCCACGAGAAGGAGCTGCGCGAGCGACCGGGCGAGCTCGGCTTCGCGCTGCGCGACAAGCTGATGGCGGGGTCGCTGGCCTCGGCCGTCGACTACATCGCCGCCCAGAGGCGGCGCGGCCAGATCGCGGCGCAGATCGATGCGCTGATCCAGCGCTACGACGCGCTCGTCACCTATGGCCCGCTGCATGTCGCGCCGCGGCTCGGCGTCGAGCCGGAAATGACGGATTTCACCACGCAGACGCTGCTGACGCCGTTCAACCTCTCCGACCATCCCGCCCTGATGCAGTGCATCGGCTTCACGCCGGCCGGGTTGCCGCTGTGCTGGCAGATCGTCGGCCGCCGCCATAGCGAGAGCGATATCCTCGCGCTCGCCGCGGCTTACGAGGACCGCACGCCCTGGCGGGCGCAGCGCGCGATGACGGAGACGGCACGATGACCTGGACGCGCGAGAGCATCGCGGCACTCGCCGCCAGCCGCGGCTTCGACAGGCTCGCGCCCGAGCATCTCGACCGCTGGCTCGCCCTGGCGCAGCGCCAGCCCTCGACCCTGCCCCTGCGCGCTTCGGTGGAGCGCAAGCAGGACGAGCCGGCCTATGGCCCGCAGGCCTTCGCGCCCTCAGGGGTCTCGCCTCGGGAGAGTGCGGCGGAGAACTACCGCGGCGTCTTCAACAACCGGCTCGGCTTCGGCCGGCACCCGGCCGTGATCGCGATCGACTTCGTGCGCTCCTACACGACGCCCGGCGCGCCCTTCTATGCCGAGGGCGTGGTCGGGGCGGTGGCGCAGACGCGGGCCCTCTTCGCCCAGGCGCGCAGGCTCGGCGTGCCGGTCCTGCACACGCGGCCCATCTACCATCCCTCCGGGCGCGACGGCGGGCTCTTCGTGCAGAAGGTGCCGGCGCTGCGCGCCATGGTGCGCGGCGAGCCGCTGGCGGAGTTCGACCCCGCGGTCGCCCCGCTTTCCGACGAGATCGTCTTCGAGAAGGCCTATCCGAGCAGCTTCTTCGGCACGGCGCTGGCGCCGACGCTGACGGCGCAGGGCATCGACACGGTCATCCTCGTGGGATGCTCGACCTCCGGCTGCGTGCGGGCCACCGCGGTCGACGCGCTGCAATACGGCTTCCGCCCGATCGTCGCGCGCGAATGCGTCGGGGACCGCCATCCCGGCCCCCATGACGCCGCTTTGTTCGACATCGACGCGAAATATGGCGACGTCGAGGATCTCGCAACCATCCTGGCGACGCTCGAAACCCTCGCGGCGGCGCGCGCGGCCTCCTCCGGCTCGTCCGAGGGGCGCTGACGGTCGCGCGACACCACGCCCGCCGCCAGAACGGTTCCCGCGGCGGCCGACAGCGGCGGCGCGGGGCCGCCGCCAGGTCAGGTCGGGATGCGTTCCAAGCCGCGCGCATCCCGTTTCGACGGCCGCCCAAAAAGCAGACCCAGCGCAATATCCGCGGTCTTGGCAGCGTCAGGCGCTATGTTACCGTGTCCTCAGAGCGGTTCCAAAAGCCGCCACCGGCTTCGCCGTCAGAACCTTCGGCGCGGCCAGCACGCAGGGAGGACTACGATGCGCAAGACGCTTGCGGCCGCCATCGCGGCCTGTTTCGTCGCGGCTGCACCGGCCGCGCATGCCCAGGAAAAACTCAAGATCGGTGTGATGGCGACGCTGTCGGGCCCTCTGACGTCCGGCGGTGAAGACGGCGTCCGCGGCGTCCAGATCGCGGCCAAGGAACTCGGCAACAAGATGGCCGGGCGCGAATTCGAGTTCATCATCACGGCCACCGACGCCAGCCCGGATTCCGCGCTGCGCGCGGCCCGCAAGCTGGTCGAGCAGGACAAGGTGCAGCTGATCATCGGGCCGCTCTCCGGCTCCGAAGGCATCGCCATGCGCGACTACAGCAAGACGGTGCCGAACCTCGTCATGGTCAACGGCTCGTCGGGCGCGCTCGAGACGACCTTCGTCAATCCCTCGCCGAACTTCTTCCGCTTCAACAGCGACGGCGCGATGTGGATGGCCGGTCTCGGCGAATACGTGCTGAAGGACAAGGGCTACAAGAAGATCTCGGTGATCGCCGAGGACTACTCCTTCCCCTACACGCAGGTCTTCGGCTTCGCGATCGGCTATTGCCGCGCAGGCGGCGAGATCGTCCAGCGCCAGTGGGTTCCGCTCGGCACCAAGGACTTCGGTTCGGTGATCGCCAACATCCCCGACAATGTCGATGCCGTCTTTCTCGGTCTCGGCGGCGGCGACGCGGTCAACTTCCTGAACCAGTACAGCCAGACCGGCGGCAAGGCGAAGTTCATCGGCGGCTCGATCATGGTCGACCAGACCGTGCTGTCGTCGAAGGGCGCCGCCAAGCGCCTGCTCGTCGGCACGCCCTCGTCGGGCGGCGTCGCGGACGCCTGGGACGATCCGCGCTGGAAGACCTGGGTGAAGACCTATCAGGACGCCTTCCCGGCCGACAAGCGCTTCGCCAGCCCCTCGCTCTTCGCGACCAACTACTACAACGCCGTGATGGCGCTCTCGATCGCGATGGACAAGGTCAAGGGCGACCTCTCGGATGGCGGGGCCAAGCTGCGCGCCGAACTCGCCAAGGTCGAATTGAATGCGCCCAACGGCAAGATCCGGCTCGACGACAACCGGCAGGCGATCGCCACGACCTTCATCACCGAGGTCGCTGAGCTGCCCAATGGCGATCTGACCAACAAGTTCGTGCGCGCCGTGCCGGACGTGACGCAGACGCTGGGCCTCCCGCTGGAGGCGTTCAAGGCGATCGGCCTGCCGTCCCGGACCAATCCGGAATGCAAGAAATAGGGCGCACGAGCGCCCGATGGAGGGGACGCGCGCCCTGCGTGCCCCCTCCGCTTCCGTCACGTCCCGACTCCCGGCGCCTGCGAGCGGATCTCGCGGTGCCAAGCCGGTGGCTTGCCTGACGAGGCCCAGCTTCCTGCGTCGGACCTACTTTCGCGAGGCATCATGAGTCGCGCAGTTGCGGTCTGCCACGGCCCCTTCGGCCGCGTCGCGATCTACGATCTCGACCGCCCGCTGGTGCTGCACGCCCACCGCGAGGCCCATCTGATCTTCTTCCTCGAAGGGTCGCGCGGGATCGTGACCGTGAATGGCCGCGCCACGCTGGTCGACCCCTTCATGGGGGTGGCGATCAACCCGTGGGAGCCGCACAACTTCCAGCCGGAACGGGCGGGCGCGCTCGGCCTCTTCCTCGTCGTCTATCTCAAGCCCGAATGGCTCGCGGCCCAGACCATGACGCCGCCCGGTGCGCTGGCCTTCCCGGCGTCCGAGCTGGTGATCACCCGCGAACTCGCCTCCTGGCGTGACGAGGCGGTCGAAATGCTGCTGTCGGCGCATCGCGACCTCAATTTGGCGCCCGTGCTGATGGCCCTGGCCCAGGCCTCGAGCGAGCCGATCGGCCAGGACCTCGCCTCCGCCCTGCTGCATGTCGCGCCGGAAAGCGTGCTCGATCGGCGGGTGGCACGGGCGCAGCGCCTGATCGAGGCCCATCCCGCCCATGAGGGCGCGCTCGCCCGTGTCGCCCGGGAGGCCGGGCTGTCGCGGGCGCATTTCTTCAAGCTCTTCCGCGAGCAGGTCGGCGTCACCCCGACCGTCTTCGCCAACACCGTCCGGCTCGACGCCGCGCTCGATCGCCTCGTGCTCTCGGGCGATCCGGTGACGCAGATCAGCCAGACGCTCGGCTTCTCCTGCCAGAGCGTCTTCACCCGCTTCTTCACCGCCCATATGGGCATGGCGCCGCGCGATTATCGCCGGGTCCTGCGCCGTGTCGGCCAGCCGCCGCTCCTGTCCGGCCCATCGCTGCGGGCCTGCCATGTCTGACTTCGTCGCCCGCCGCCCGATCTGGTCGCTGATCATCCTGCTGGCGCTCGCCGTCCTGGCCTGGCTCGTCTTTTCGATCTGGACGCCGGGGATGGAGGCGATGTTCGGGCGCAAGCGCGTCTTCCTGAGCGCGCTGTTCAACGGCATCACGCTGGGGGCGCTGTATTTCCTGGTCGCCAGCGGGTTCACGCTGATCTTCGGGCTGATGCGCAACGTCAACCTCGCGCACGGCTCGCTGTATCTGTTCGGCGGCTATGTCGGCTACAGCGTCGGCGAATGGACCGGCTCCTGGCTGATGGCGCTGCTGGTCGCCTTCCTCGTCGTGGCGCTGGCTGGCATCCTCATGCAGGTGCTGCTCTTTCGCTGGATGGAGGGCCAGGACCTCCGCCAGACGCTCGTCACCATCGGGCTCTCGATCATCTTCGCCGACCTGCTGTTGTGGAGCTATGGCGGCGACACCTTCCAGGTCACGGCGCCGGACTGGCTCTCGGGGCCGGTGACGCTGCCCTTGGCGGTCGCGCTGCGCAGCAATGGCGAGGCGGTGATGATGACCTACCCGCTGGTGCGCATCGCCATCCTGATCGGGGCGATCGTCGTCGGCGTGCTGATGTGGCTGGCGCTCAACCGCACGCGGGTCGGCATGCTCGTGCGCGCCGGGGTGGACGATCGCGACATGCTGTCGGCGACCGGCGTGCGCGTGCAGCTCGTCTTCGTCATGGTCTTCGCTTTCGGGGCCGGGCTCGCGGGCCTCGCCGGCGTCGTCGGCGGCACCTTCCAGTCGCTGCAGCCGGGCGAGGATACGCGCATCCTGCTGTCCTCGCTCGTCGTCGTCATCGTCGGCGGCATGGGCTCGATCCCGGGCGCGGCGGTAGGGGCGCTGATCGTCGGCCTCGCCGAGCAGTTCGGCTCGGTCTACATGCCGACCTATGCGGTGATGCTGACCTTCCTGATCATGGTCGCGGTGCTGGCGATCAGGCCCGAAGGCCTGGCGGCGAGGCGCTGACGATGGCCATCGCCGACCTCGATCTGGAGCAGCGCGCCCGTCCCCAGGAGGGCTTCGGGGACTGGGTTGCCCGGCGGGGCACCGCCTTCTGGATCGTGGCCGCCCTGTTGCTCGCCATGCCCGCCATCGCCAGCCCGTTCTGGCTCGTCCAGATCATCGCCTATGCGATGATCCTGGGCATGGTTGCGCTCAGCCTGATGTTCCTGGCCGGCTATGGCGGCATCGTCAGCCTGATCCAGATGACGGTGGCGGGCTTTGCCGGCTATCTCGTGGCGATCCTCGGCGGCAGCGCCATCACCCAGATCAGCCTGAACTGGCCGTGGTGGACGGCGGTGCCGGTCGCGATCCTGGTCGCGACGCTGTTCGGCACGCTGAGCGGGGCGCTCTCGGTGCGCACCGAGGGCATCTACACGATCATGATCACGCTCGCGATCGCCTCGGCCTTCTATTACCTGACGCTGCAGAACTACACGATCTTCAACGGCTTCAGTGGCTTCAACGGCATCCTGCCGCCGGTCTTCCTCGGCATCGACTGGGGCCAGAGCCTGCCCTTCTACTACCTGACGCTGGCCTGTGCGGCGCTGGCCTATGGCGTGGTGATCTATGTCTCGCGGGCGCCCTTCGGGCTCGCCTTGCAGGGCACGCGCGACAACCCCCGCCGCATGGCGGCGCTCGGCTTCGACGTCGTCGCACACCGCATCGCCGCCTATACCTTCGCCTCGCTGATCGCGGCTTGCGCCGGGGTGCTGCTGGTCTGGTACCAGCGCCAGATCTCGCCCGGCACGGCCGGCGTCGGGCCCGTCGTCGACATGCTGATCATCGCGGTGGTCGGCGGCCTGAGCCGCCCGATCGGCCCCTTCATCGGCGCGCTCGTCTATGTGCTGCTGCGCACCTTCGCGCTCGACGTGCTCGAGGGTGTCGGCCTCGACGGGCGGCGCTACCAGCTGCTGATCGGGCTCGGCTTCCTCGTGATCGTGCTGTTCTCGCCCGACGGGCTGATCGGCATCTTCCAGCGGCTGCGCGAGCGCTATCGCCGTGGCCGCGACGCCCGCGACAGCCAGATGGGATCCGGCGGAGGCGCGCCATGAGCGCGGTCGTCTCCCGCGAGCGGCTGACGGCGGCGGGCTCCGCCAATGCGCTCGAACTGCGCGGGGTCTCGCGGCTATTTGGCGCGCTGGCGGCGCTGACCGACATCACGCTCTCGGTGAAGCCCGGCGAGCGGCGCGCCGTGCTGGGCTCGAACGGGGCGGGAAAGACGACGCTGTTCAACTGCGTCACCGGCGATTTCGCGCCGAGTTCGGGCGTGATCCGCTTCTTCGGCGAGGACGTCACCGCCTTTCCGCCGCAGGAGCGGATCAGGCGGGGCCTGCGCCGGACCTACCAGATCTCGTCGCTGTTCACCGGGCTTTCGGTGCTCGACAACGTCTATCTCGCCTGCCGGGGCGTCTCGCGGAACCGGTTCTCGCTGCTGCGCCCGCGCCGGGACGACGCGCTGGTCCATGCAGCCGAGACGCTGGTCGAGGCGGTGCATCTCTCGGCCGTCAAGGACAGGCTGGTCGGCGAGCTCGCCTATGGCCAGCAGCGCCAGCTCGAGATCGCGCTCGCCTTGTCGGGCGCGCCGCGCTTCATCCTGTTCGACGAGCCGGCGGCGGGGCTGTCGCCGACCGAGCGGCGCGACCTCGTCCACATCCTGACCTCGCTGCCGAGCCACATCGGCTACATCATCATCGAGCACGACATGGACGTGGCGCTGCGCGTCGTCGAGAGCGTGACGATGATGCACAACGGCCGCATCTTCAAGGAAGGCGCGCCGCAGGAGATCGAGAGCGACCCGGAAGTCCAGGAACTCTATCTCGGCGGCGGTCACGGCGGAGGCGGGCATGGCTGAGCGCCTCAAGGCCCCGCCCGGCGTCGGCGTGCCGATCCTGCAGATCGCCGGCCTCAACGTCTTCTATGGGCGCTCCCATGCGCTTCAGGGCGTCGACCTCACGCTCCAGAGCGGCGTGCTCTCGGTGGTCGGCCGCAACGGCATGGGCAAGACGACCATGTGCAAGGCGATCATGGGGCTGGTGCCGGTCAGCTCGGGCTCGATCCGCTTCTTCGGCGAGGAGATCGCGGGGCGCAGCCCGGCCGAGATCGCGCGGCTCGGCATCGGCTATGTGCCGCAGGGGCGCCGGCTCTGGCGCTCGCTCACGGTCGACGAGCATCTGCGGCTGATGCAGCGCTCCAAGCGCGGGGCCTGGACGCCGGAGCGGATCTACGAGGCCTTCCCGCGGCTGGCGGAGCGCCGCAACAATGGCGGCGCCCAGCTCTCGGGCGGCGAGCAGCAGATGCTGGCGATCAGCCGCGCCCTGCTGATGAATCCCCGCCTGCTGATCATGGACGAGCCGACGGAAGGGCTCGCGCCCGTCATCGTCGCCCATGTCGAGGAGATGCTGGTGCGCCTCGCCGAGCAGGGCGACGTCGCGATCCTCGTCATCGAGCAGAACATCGGCGTCGCCACCGAGATGTCGGACCCGGTCGCCATCATGGTCAATGGCCGGATCAACCGCATCATCGCCTCCGCGACTCTGGCCGGCGATCGCGACCTGCAGCAGCGCCTGCTCGGCGTCGGCCGGCACAGCCACGACGAAACCGACAGCGCGCCCGACACAGCGGAGTCGTCCGAGAGCGGGGCGGCCCGCGCCCCTGCCCCGCCGAGCGGCCCGATGCGGGTCTACAACGCCAATCCGGTGATCCCGACGCGCTGGTCGCAGCCCGTCCCGGCGGCGCGGATCGAGGCGCAGGCACGGACGATCTCGCGCCCGACGCTGGCGACGCGCGACGGCACCCGGGTCGCGGACGGCCGGCGCCATGCGCCCTCGGGCAGCGGCGAGCCGCATGTCGTCGTCGTCGGCACGCTCGACACCAAGGGCGAGGAACTGCGCTTCATCCGCGATCTCGTCCAGGCGGACGGGGTACGGGCACGGCTCGTCGATATCTCGACCTCGGGCCGCAGTGCCGGCGGCGACGTCAGCCCGCAGGAGATCGCGCTCGCCCATCCGCGCGGCTCGGCCGGCATCGCGTCGGGTGACCGCGGCGCGGCCGTGGCGGCGATGACGGAGGCGTTCAAGGCCTGGCTCCCGCGCCAGCAGGGCGTTCTCGGCGTGATCTCGGCCGGCGGCTCGGGGGCGACCGCCATGGTGACGCCCGCCATGCAGGCCCTGCCGATCGGGCTGCCGAAGCTGATGATCTCGACCATGGCGTCGGGCGATGTCGCGGCTTATGTCGGCGCCGCCGACATCACCATGATGCATGCCGTCACCGATGTGCAGGGGATCAACCGGGTCTCGCG